>CAVUOD010000017.1:0-271206 GCA_963743015.1 uncultured Alphaproteobacteria bacterium | reverse complement strand
GGGAGAGGGGAGGCCCGGTCAGGGGTCGTAGCGGAATACGCGGAGGAACCCGGTCGGATCGACGAACATTTCTCGCGCCTCCGAAAACCCGGCCTGCCGGCCGACGTCGAGCCAGCCGGCAGCGGTTTCGGGGAGGTCGTAGGTGGCGACGTGGGTGGCGATGTCGTTCCACTGCTCATCCGTCAATGCCCGCCAATGCAACTTGGCCGTAGCGAGGAAGCTCTCGATGAACGTCTCGCGGTCCTCGTCGTTGCGTCTGGCTGGCTCGTAGATCATCAGCATGCGTCCGGTCGCGCGCCGGATGGCCTTCATCAGCCTGATCTTTTCGGCGGTTGCCAGGTGGTGCAGCGAAAGGCCGATCCATGAAAATTCCGCCGGTTCCGGGCGGTCGTTGAGGGCCTGGACGAAATCGCGGTGGTCGAGGTCGACCCTGTAGGGCACGCCGGCGAGGTTGGCGGCGGCAAGCTTGATCGCAGGTTCTGCGAGATCGATGCCGTGATAGTGGCGGACAAGGGTATCGGCGAGCGCTGCCTTCGGCAGGCTGGCGTCGCCGCAGGCGATGTCGAGGAAGGCGAAGGGCGCGTCCAGGTCCGCTGCCAGCGTGTCGTGAAGCAACCCGCCGACTGCCCGATGGGAAAGGTAGTCATTGTCGACGAGCGTCTGGTAGCCGGCCCAATGCTTGCGAAATTGCACCAGGGCGTCAGCGTCCAGCGGCGCATCTGCCTGCCGGAATTCGTGGATGTGGACGTTTACCATGGGGGTATTCTCCGCCTCGGCAGTTTCGTCGGGCAAAGTCGCCCGGAACCATTTATATCTGGTTTGCGCTACGAAGGCGCAGGGGAACGCGCTAGATAGCCCGGACGATATGTGTCGATGACGGGACCAATGGCGATGGCGTCGCTGTTTGAGGCAGCAGGGCTCGACAAGGCGGCGCCGCGGCCGCTGGCGGACCGTCTGCGGCCGGAGCAACTTGCTGACGTCGTCGGCCAGGATCACCTGCTCGGGCCGGAGGGCGCGCTCACCCGGATGCTTGATGCCGGCTCGCTCGGCTCGCTCGTCTTCTGGGGGCCGCCGGGCACCGGCAAGACGACGGTGGCGCGCCTGCTGGCGCGCGTCACCGACCTCCGTTTCGAGCAGATTTCCGCCATCTTCTCCGGTGTTGCCGAACTCAAGAAGGTGTTCGAGCAGGCGCGCGGGCGGCGCCAGACCGGGCAGGGCACGCTGCTCTTCGTCGACGAGATCCATCGCTTCAACCGGGCGCAGCAGGATTCCTTCCTGCCGGTCATGGAGGACGGCACCATCACGCTGGTCGGCGCCACCACCGAGAACCCGTCCTTCGAGCTGAATGCGGCGCTGCTGTCGCGCGCCCGCGTGCTGGTGTTCAAGCCGCTCGACGAGGCGGCGCTGAGCCATCTCTTGCAGCGGGCCGAGGCGGTCGAGGGCCGCACCCTGCCGCTCGATGAGGACGCCCGCGCCATGCTGATCGCCATGGCCGATGCCGACGGCCGCGCCGCGCTGACGCTTGCCGAAGAGGTGTGGCGCGCCGCCAAGGCCAACGAGATCTTCGATTCTGCCGGGCTGCAGAAGATCACCCAGCGGCGGGCGCCGCTCTACGACAAGGGCCAGGACGGCCACTACAACCTCATCTCGGCGCTGCACAAATCGGTGCGCGGCTCGGATCCGGACGCGGCGCTCTACTATCTGGCGCGCATGCTCGATGCCGGCGAACTGCCGCTCTATATCGGCCGCCGGCTGGTGCGCATGGCGATGGAGGATATCGGCCTGGCCGACCCGCAGGCGCTCGTGGTCGCGCTCGCCGCCAAGGACGCCTACGACTATCTGGGCTCGCCGGAAGGCGAACTGGCGCTGGCCGAGGCGACGGTCTATCTCGCCACCGCGCCCAAATCCAACGCCGTCTATACCGCCTTCTCGGCCGCTACCCAGGCCGCCAAGAAGGGCGGCTCGCTGGCGCCGCCCAAGATCATCCTCAATGCCCCCACCGGCCTCATGCGGCAGGAAGGCTATGGCGAGGGCTACCGCTACGACCACGACCAGCCGGACGCCTTCTCCGGCCAGGATTACTTCCCCGAGGCGCTCGGCCGGCAGACCTTCTACGACCCGCCCGACCGCGGCTTCGAGCGCGAGATCCGCAAGCGGCTGGACTACTGGGCGCGGCTCAGGCGCGAGCGGAGCGCAAAATAGTAACACCTCCGCAGAATTCGTGGCCGCGGCCAATGCATTTCCGCGAAACAGTCCCCATATAGGCCGGAGTTGAAACCTGATCGCTGCCAGCAACGATGGAGGGGAGCGATGCGTATTCTTGTCGTCTATGGGACGGCGACTGGCCAGACCCGGAAGATTGTTGAATTCCTCGCCGACCATTGGCGCCACCACGGGCATACCGTCGAGCTTTGCGATACCGCCCATATGCCGCGTTGGGTGAAGCCCGACGGCTTCGACCGGATCGTCGTGGCGTCCTGCGTGCGCCAGGGCGAATACCGCCGCTCGGTGGTGCGCTTCGTGCGGCGCTATCGCGATGTGCTGACGGCGGTGCCTTCGGTCTTCCTGTCGGTGTCGATGGCGGCGGCCAATGTGCTCAATCGTGCCGACGCACAGCGCTGGCTGCAGAACTGGGACGAGACCTTCTACGAGAGGACCGGCTGGCGGCCGGCCAAGGTCGAGCATGTCGCCGGTGCCCAGAAGTTCAAGCACTACGACCCGATAACCAAGTGGTTCATGCGCCGTGTCGCCATGGAGCAGGGCTACGAGACCGATACCTCGCGCGACCACGAATATACGGACTGGGCGAAACTCGCCAAATTCGCCGAGACCCTCGCCAGCCCGTCGGGGGCGATGGCCACGGCTGCCTAGAAGACGTGCTTCAACCGGCGCGCGGTGACCGCTAGTCTGCTTGCGGCCCCTCAGGGGCCGCCGGGTATCTGCGTCGCATGATCTATTTCGCTTACGGTTCCAACCTGAACCCCACCCAGATGGCTGAGCGTTGTCCAGGCTATCGCAGCCTCGGCGTCGCGCGCCTGCCAGACCATCGTCTGTGCTTCCCGCGCTATTCGCGGCGCTGGCGCTGCGCTTCGGCCGGCTTCGAGGCCAGTCCCGGCGATGTGCTGTGGGGCGCCCTCTACGAGGTGCCGGAGGACGACCTCTTGGTCCTGCACTATCACGAGGGCTACGACCCCTACGGCCCGGCGGAACACAACCGCCACGATTTCCGCGAGATGACGGTGCTGCGGCTCGGCGGCTCGGAACCGGTGCGCGCCATGACCTATGTGGCGGTTCCCGACGACACGGGTGAACTGCCGTCGCGCGCCTATATCGACACCATCATCGACGGTGCGCTCTATCACAGGCTGCCGCGAACCTGGCTGGTGGTCCTGCGGGCAATTCGGACCGCCTGAACGACAATGCGGCTCCGCGCCGGCAGCGACTCAGGGTATTCAGTTCCGCATGCTTTATTTCGCGCATGGATCCTACATCGATCGTCCCCAGATGAAGGTGGGCTGCCCGGATGCCCAGTTTGTTGTTCCGGCGCGGCTTAACGACTACCGGTTGTGCTTCCCGCGCTGGTCCAAGGTGCGCAACAGCGCCATTGCCGGCATCGAACCGGCCAAGGGCGAAATCGCCTGGGGCGCCCTCTATGAAATCGGCCCGCCTGACCTCAAGCGCCTCGACATGATCGAAAGCTACAGGACCGGTCGCGATGCGGCGTTGAACGGCGCCAACCGCGTCACCGTGCGCGTCGAGCGGCCGGACGGTCTTACCGTCGAGGCCGAGACCTATGTGGCCGTGCCGATGGCCGAGCCCGGCCGTCCGTCGGCGGGCTATCTGCTGGTGCTCGCCCGTGCGGCGAAGGCGCTGGAATTCCCCGAAGACTACATCGTCAAGCTGCTTGCCGCCGAGGTCGCGCCGCTGGCCGCCTGAACCGTTCCCTTGGGTGGCGATGGGCGCGCCCGAGCGGCCTCAGCCGTGCCGGTTGTCGCGGGTGCCGTATTGCAGCACCTGCACCTTCTCCATGGTGACCAGGGCGCTGGCGCTGGCCATCATGCCGTCGATGGTGGGCAGGAAGGCCTCGATCTTCTCGCGGGCATCGACGATTTCGATGACGATCGGCAGGTCCTGCGACAGGCGCAGGATCTTGGCGGTGTGCAGGTGGCTGGAATGGCCGAAGCCGGTCATGCCGCGCAGCATGGTGGCGCCGGCGAGCCCTGCCTCGCGCGCCGCGAGCATGATCGCCTCGTAAAGCGGCGTGTGGCCGTGGCGGTCGTCCTCGCCGCAGAAGATGCGCAAGAGGACTGATTCCGGAGGAATGGTCATCATGGGTCAGGTCCACCTGAGAGCGTTGATGCTGGCGGCGACTGCGCTGCCCGCCCAGACGGCAGCGAGGCACAGCACGACCGAGAGGCCGATATTGGCGCCGGCCTGGAGATATTCTCCGTCGTTCAACAGGTTGAGGGTCTGCAGGCTGAACGAGGAGAAGGTGGTGAAGCCACCGCAGAAGCCGGCCAGGATCGCCAGCCGCAGGGTCGAACCGATGAAGACGCGGCCGTCGGGGGCGGTGAGGGTGGCGACAAAGCCGATGACGAAGGAGCCGACCACGTTGACCAGCATGGTGCCCCAGGGAAAGGTTTCGCCGACCAGCCGCGCGGTGACGCCCGAGGCCCAGAAGCGGGCCATGCCGCCCGCCGCGCTGCCGACTGCAATCCATAGATAAACGACCACCGCTGACTTGCTCCGTCTCGTCGCTTGGGAGGCGGGGTTCGACCCGCCGGACAACAAAAAACCCACCTCTGGGCGGGTTCGCGCATATCTCCCGCCGCGATCTCTCGCGTGCAGGAGTCATTAGCCGATTAAGGCGGTTACGGGGGGACTCCATCCCGAAATTTCGCCGAAATCGATACAAGCCGAATGCCAATCGGTCAAGAGAACCGCCATTTTCGGGTTATGTCGCAGCCTTGAAAGGTATCGCCTGCGGCCCCAGCTTCGATCCAGCCACATCGGGGAGAGCGCAATGCGCCCGGTCCATTCCCTCGCCATCGTTTTCGTGCTTCTCGCGCTTCTTTCGGCAACTGCGCCCCCGGTCGCAGCCGCGGGATTCGCGCCCATCGAAATCAGGTTGGTCGCAGAGGCGCCCGGAGCCGGTCAGCCGCTTGCCGTCGAAGGCAGCGACCGGACGCTGGCGGTTGAGCCCGAGGCGCTGCTCGGGCCCTCCGATTTCGCGAGCGTCGGCGCGGTGGGGTGGACCGAAGGCAAACCGGGCTTCAACGTGGCGCTGACGCCTGCGGGTGCGAGCAAGCTCGAGCGGGTGACCGCCGGGAACGTTGGAAGAACGCTGGCGATCATCGTCGATGGCAGGATTCTCATGACGCCGAAGATCCTCGATCCGGTGCGAGCGCAGGGTTTCCTCCTGACCGTGAACACGGAGAGCGAGGCCAGGGACCTTGCGGCGAAGGTCCGGCAGGCCGTTCCGGCTGTGCCCTAGGATTGCCGGCCCCGCCGCCTGCCTCGCCAGCCCCGCCGTCGGGTGCTATGAAGGCGGCCCTTCACGGTCCTCAAGATCATGGCAAGCGTCGAAACCAGAACCGTCGCCCCTGACGAGGCCGGCATGCGCCTGGACCGCTGGTTCAAGGCGCATTTCCCGGACCTCGCCTTCGGCCACCTGCAGAAGCTGCTGCGCTCCGGCCAGGTGCGCGTCGATGGCGGCCGGGTGAAGACCAGCACGCGGCTCGAGCCGGGGCAGGCGGTGCGCGTCCCGCCGCTGCCGGGCGCGTCGGCCGGCGGGCAGGGTGTGCCGGCCGCGCCCGCTGCGCCTTCGCGGGCGCCGGCGAAGTCGCCTGCCAGGATGGCCAATGACGGCGACGCGCTCAGCGCCATGATCCTGCACGAGGACGACCAGCTCTTCGTCTTCAACAAGCCGCCGGGCCTGGCGGTGCAGGGCGGCTCGGGGCTCACCCGCCACGTCGACGCCATGCTTGAGGCCTTTCGCGACCGCAAGGGCCAGAAGCCGCGCCTCGTCCACCGGCTCGACCGCGACACCTCCGGCGTTCTGATCGTCGCGCGCACCCGTCTTGCCGCCCAGAAGCTGGCGGAATCCTTCCGCGCCCGCGCCACCCGCAAGATCTACTGGGCCCTGGTCAAGGGCGTCCCCAAGCCCAAGCAGGGGCGCATCTCGACCTGGCTGGCCAAGGAGGGCACGCCGGACGGCGACCGCATGCGGATCGCCCGCCACGGCTCGGACGACGCCAGCCACGCCGTCAGCCTCTATTCGGTGGTCGAGCAGGCCGGCCGGGAGCTTGCCTGGCTCTCCATGCGGCCGGTCACCGGACGCACCCACCAGCTGCGCGCGCATGCCGCCCATATCGGCCACCCGATCGTCGGCGATCCGAAATACTTCAACGACGCGGAGTGGCAGTTGCCCGGCGGCATCCAGAACAAGCTGCATCTCCATGCCCGCCGCATCGTCATTCCCCATCCGGCCGGCGGCACGCTCGACGTCACCGCGCCGCTTCCCCCCCACATGCAGCAAAGCTGGAACCTGCTCGGTTTCGATCTGCAAGCGGGCATGAACCAGACCGACGAGGAGGATGACTGATGGCGGCGCCCGGACCCGTTGCCCGCGTCAAAATTCACGAGCAAGGCCCTGAATTCTCACAAGTTATCTGGGGGTCGATGCGCTCGCAGAGCCAGTTTTCGTCGGCCGGCGAGCTGGCCGGCTTCCTCGACTTCCTGCTCGAGCGCGGCATCACCACGCTCGACACCGCCAATGTCTATGGCGCGCCTTATACGGTCGAGCGCTTTCTCGGCGAGGCGCTGAAAGAGCAGGGCGGCCGCGACCGCTTCGAGATCGTCACCAAGGTCGGCATCTGCCGGGCGGGCCCGGTGATCCCGGAGTTCCGCACGCGCTTCTTCGACCTCAGCCCCGAACATATCCGCTGGTCGGTCGACCGCTCGCTGAAGGAACTGGGCATCGACGTCATCGACGTGCTGATCCTCCATCGCGCCGACCACCTGATGGACCCGGATGCCACCGCTGCCGCCCTCGACGGCATCGTGGCTGCGGGCAAGGTGCGCTATATCGGCGTTTCCAACTTCCTGCCCTCCCGCTTCGAGCTCCTGCAGTCGCGGCTGAAGGCGCCGATCGTCACCAATCAGGTGCAGTTCTCGCCGATCTATCTGAGGCCGGCCGGCGACGGCACCTTCGACCTGGCGCTGAAACTCGGCCACGCGCCGATGATCTGGTCGCCGATCGGCGGCGGCGATCTGCTCACCTCAGACGACGAGAGGATCGTGGCCGTCCGCACCCTGCTCGGCGAGATCGCCGGGCGCATGGGCCTGCCCGGCCCGGCCGAGGCGGCGATGGCCTTCGTCGCCCGCCATCCGGTCAAGGGTATGCCGATCGTCGGTTCCAGCAAGCGCGAGCGGGTCGATGGCGCCATCCAGGCGGTCAATACGCCGTTCGACCGTCAGGACTGGTACGAGGTGGTCAGCAAGTCGAGCGCCTGGCTGGAACTGAGGGAATGGATCGCCTCGTGAGCGACAAGCCGTCCGGTGCGATGGCCGCCGCGCAGCGGCTGGCGCGGCAGGAATTGCCGCGCCGATTCTACAAGGTGGCTGCCCTCGCGCCACACAGCGGCGGCTTTGCCGTGACGCTCGATGGCAGGCAGGCGAAGACGCCCGGGCGCAACCCGCTGGTGGTCGCCGACGAAGCGGTGGCCGAGGCGCTGGCCGCCGAATGGCAGGCACAGGGCGAGCGCATCGACCCGGCCGCCATGCCGCTTACCCGCATCGTCAATTCGGCGATCGACCGCGTCGCCCGCGAGATGGAGCCGGTCAGGGCCGAGATCGTCAAATATGCCGGCAGCGACCTTGTCTGCTATCGCGGCGAGGGGCCGCAGTCGCTGGTCGACGCGCAGCAGGCGGCCTGGGCGCCGGTGCTCGCCTGGGCCGAGGCGGCGCTCGGCGCCCGCTTCGTGCTTGCCGAAGGCATCATCGCCGTCGAGCAGCCGGCGGAGAGCCTCAAGGCGGTGGCAGTGGCGCTCGCCGACCTCGACCCGCTGCGTCTGGCCGCAGTCCACGTCGTCACCACGCTCACCGGCTCGGCCCTGATCGCGCTTTGCGTGCTCAGCGGCGGGCTCGACCCCGAAAAGGCCTGGGCGGCCGCCCATGTCGACGAGGACTGGCAGATGGAGCAGTGGGGCCGGGACGAGATGGCGCTTGCCCGCCGCTCCGCCCGCTGGCGCGAGATGCAGGCGGCGGCGCTGATCCTCAGGCCGGTCGGGCGCTGAGCCGAGGGTAGATCAACCGGCGGCCCGCCTGTGCTATCTCTGGGGGCCGGAGGATAGCCCCCATGAATCACATCATCGAGGAACTGGAGCGGCGGCGCGCCGAGGCCCATATCGGCGGCGGCGAGAAACGCATCGCGGCCCAGCACAAGCGCGGCAAGCTCACCGCCCGCGAGCGCATCGAGGCGCTGCTCGACGAGGGCTCGTTCGAGGAATACGGCGTCTTCGTCGAGCACCGCTCGGTCGATTTCGGCATGGCCAAGCAGAAGATCCCCGGCGACGGCGTGGTCACCGGCTGGGGCACGGTCAATGGCCGCCTCACCTTCGTCTTCGCCAAGGACTTCACCGTCTTCGGCGGCTCGCTGTCGGAGACCCATGCCGAGAAGATCCAGAAGCTGCAGGAAATGGCGCTCAAGAACGGCGCGCCGATCATCGGCCTCTACGATGCAGGCGGCGCCCGCATCCAGGAGGGCGTGGCGGCGCTCGGCGGCTATGCCGGCGTGTTCCAGCGCAACGTGCTGGCCTCCGGCGTCATCCCGCAGATTTCCGTCATCATGGGGCCGTGCGCCGGCGGCGACGTCTATTCCCCGGCGATCACCGACTTCATCTTCATGGTGCGCGACACCGCCTACATGTTCGTCACCGGCCCGGACGTGGTGAAGACGGTCACCAACGAGACCGTGACGCCGGAGGAGCTCGGCGGCGCCTCGGTCCACACCACCCGCACCTCGATTGCCGATGGCGCCTATGAAAACGACATCGTGGCGCTCAGCGAGATGCGCCGGCTGATCGATTTCCTGCCGCTGTCGAACCGCTCGCCGGTGCCGAATGTCAGCACCGACGATCCAGTCGAACGCGAGGAAGCCTCGCTCGACCGCCTGGTGCCGGAAAGCGCCACGAAGCCCTACGACATCAAGGAGCTGATCCTGAAGGTCGCCGACGAGGGCGAGTTCTTCGAGCTGCAGGAGTCCTTCGCCAAGAACATCGTCATCGGCTTCGGCCGCATCGAAGGGGCGACGGTGGGCTTCGTCGCCAACCAGCCGATGGTGCTCGCCGGCGTCCTCGATTCCGACGCCAGCCGCAAGGCCGGCGCGCTTCGTGCGCTTCTGCGACTGCTTCTCGATCCCGCTGGTCACCTTCGTCGACGTGCCCGGCTTCCTGCCCGGAACGGCGCAGGAATATGGCGGCCTCATCAAGCACGGCGCCAAGCTGCTCTTCGCCTATGCCGAGGCGACGGTGCCCAAGGTCACGGTCATCACCCGCAAGGCCTATGGCGGCGCCTATTGCGTCATGGCCTCGAAACATTTGCGCGGCGACGTCAACTTCGCCTGGCCGGCGGCCGAGATCGCGGTGATGGGCGCCAAGGGCGCGGTCGAGATCATCTATCGCCGGGAGGCCGGCGACCCGGAGAAGATCGCCCAGCGCACCAAGGAATACGAGGACCGCTTCATGTCGCCCTTCGTCGCCGCAGAGCGCGGCTATATCGACGACGTGATCGCGCCGCACACCACGCGTCCGCGCGTCGCCAAGGCGCTCAGGATGCTGCGCCTGAAGCAGCTCGATAACCCCTGGAAGAAGCACGACAATATTCCGCTGTAGAGGCCGACGCGGCTTCCGGCGGCTGGTGCCGGCCGAGCGAATTGCCCTTGCGGTTTACCGGCCGCTGGGCCATGCATGACATGTCGGCGATGGTGCTCCGGCGAAACATCCCTTGGAGGTTCACCATGCGCCTGCTGCTTCTTCTTGCCTTTCTGCCCTTCGTTTCCGGCGCTGCCTTGGCGCAGGAGGCGCGTGTCGACGGCATCGAGATCGTCGGCAAGGGCATCTACGAGGTCCAGACCGGCGCGGTCACCAAGGACCCGAGCGCGCCGACCGGCGAAATCAAGGCGCCCGATATTTTCAAGCTGATCACGGCGACCGACACGATTCCGGCGGCTATCGGCACCGAATTCGGCGTCGAATACCGGCTCACCGGCATGCCGGACGGTGCCGAGGCCACGCTTCACTTCGTGTTTGCCTATCCCGCGCCAGGCATCGCCGATCCTACCAGCGCCAAGCCGATCCTCTCGGACACGTTCGATCGGCAGAAGAAGATCGGTGCCGTCAACTATCTGGGTTACGGTTTCGAGAACCCGTGGGAACTTGTTCCAGGTACCTGGACGATGGAGATCTGGTCCGGCGACCGCAAGCTGGCCAGCGAAAGCTTCACGATCACCAAGTAGTGTGCCGCCGGGGCCCGGCCGACAGGCCAGGCCCTTGCGGGAAAGCGCGGCACATGCGACATGCATTGGCGAGGCCGTTCTTGCTGCAGAGAACGGTCTGCCCATCCCGGGGACGACGCACGCCACCGCTGCATCTGTGATGTGAGAGCCTCCCTCGCATGGTTGTTTTGCTTGCTTTTCTGGCCTTTCTGGGCCTGCTTCTGATCGTCCCCTTCGTACTGGAAGCCAAGCGACGCAGGGCTTTGGTCAAGGTCAGCGGGTCCTACGAGATCGAACGGGCGATCATCGACCGCAAGCTGTTCGAGGGCATGTCGGCACGGCAGCTCCATCAGGCCTGGGGCCCGCCGGAAGAGATCGCCACGCAGCCGCACCGCAGCAAGCGCCGGGAAACCTGGCTCTACCGCGGCGACGGCAAGGGCCGCTTCCGCGACCACGTCTATGTCGAGGACGGCATCGTGGTGTCGTGGAAGCACTGGCGCGGCCACGGCCACGGCTAATCCAGGGGCTGCACGACCGGCAATCGCTGGTTCGCAAGGGCGTCGATCTCGCCGGGACGCATCGCCTTCAGTCCGCGCAGGAAGCCGCTTGCGTCGTCGCCATAGGCACGCCGGCTGATGCCGAACAGGAGCACGCCGGCCTTGGCACCCTGGCCCTTCAACGAAGCGTAGCGGTAGGCGTTCCACTCGACGATGGTGCCGCCGTCGGCATCTTCCGAGCTGATGATGAAATCGAGAATGATCTCGCCGGTCTTCGGGTTCTGAATCACGGCGAAGTTGACCAGCGGGTCGGTCGCCTTGCGCTTGTTGAGGTCGTTGATCTTGGCGGCCGCCGCGGCTTTGGCATCGATGTCGCCGTAGAACGCGTTAATCAGCACCATCCGCTGGAATCGTTCGCTCGTCTGCCCTGGCGCCAGGTATTCCTGGAGGTAGTAGTCGGGGGTCGGATGCGAGGTCCACGACAGCTGGTAGCTTTCGCCGCCGAAGGCGATCGGCCCCGGAACCGACAGGTGATCGACCGCGCCGCCTGAATTTGTACCCGCGGCATGGCCGGGCGCGACGCCCATGACGAAGAGGCCGATCCCGCCAAGAAGCATGATGAATGCGCGTCGTCTCATGGCTTCCTCCCGAGTTCACCACGGAGTGGTGCCCGCTGTCGGCGGACGTCATCCGCCGCCCGGCGAATAGAGATGCGCGCGCGTCGGCGGCATGCCCGAGGCGCCCTTGGCGGCGTGCTTGCTGGCGACCGTCTGGTAGATGCGCAGCGACCCGTCGGCGAAGGCGTAGGAGACGCCGGCAAGATAGGCGACCCAGATGCGGTATTTCTCGGCTCCGACGAGCGCCGTCGCCGCCTCGGCGTTTGCGGTCAGCCGCTGGTGCCACAGCCGGCAGGTGCGCGCATAGTGCTCGCGCCAGCCCTCGACGTCGTGGATCTCGAAGCCTGATGCCTCCATCGCCGCCACCGAATGGCCGATATTGTCGAGCTCGAAGCCCGGAAACACATAGGTCTGCATCAGCCGCCGCTCCGGCGTGACGCGGTTGAAGCGGCGACGGTTGGCGCGTGCCCGCCGGGTAATGCCGTGGTTGAGCAGCAGGCCGCGGTCGCGCAGCAGCCGGTTCAGCGTGCCGAAATAGCGCGGATAGTTGGCGATGCCGACATGTTCGTACATGCCGATCGAGGCGATCTTGTCGAACTCTCCGGCGACGTTTTCGTAGAAGTCGAGCGCGACCGTCACCTGGTCCGCGAGGCCGAGCTTCCTCACCTTGGCCTGCGTGTAGTCGTACTGCTCCTGCGACAGCGTCACGCCGTGCGCGCTGACGCCGTAGTGCGTTGCGGCATGGCAGAGCAGCCCGCCCCAGCCGCAGCCCACGTCGAGCAAGCGGTCGCCGGGCGCCAGGCGCAGCTTGCGGCAGATCATGTCGAGCTTGTCGCGCTGGGCGACCTCGAGCGGATTGTCCCAATCGGTGAAATAGGCGCAGGAATACTGCATCTCCGGATCGAGGAAGAGGCGATAGAAATCGTTGCCGAGATCGTAGTGGAAGCGGATGAAGTCGGCATCAGATCGCCCCTTGAACGACTGCGCCGTGGCCGCCGGGGACGGCGCGAAGAGAAAAGGCAGCGCGCGCCAGGCAAGGCGGGCGACGGGGAAGTCGCGCGGCTTGACGCGGATCTTCTTGGCCCGCGCCTTCTCGATGAAGGTCAGCATGTCGGCGCCGACGAAGTCGATGCCGCCGGTGGCGTATTGGCGGATGACGGTTTCGAGCCTCGGCCGGCGGGCGATCGCGCCGATGACGCCGGGACCGGCGAGCCTGATCCGCAGGCTCGGGTCGGCATTCGGCCCGAGCGGGACCACCGACCCGTCCCACAGTTCGATCGCGAACGGCGCATCGAGCCGCTCCGCCATGTGGCCGACGATGTCGCGCGCTGCCGCCAGGAGCGTGTCGTTGGAGGCCATGTCAGAGCCTTTCCAGGTCGGAATCGAACCGTTGCGACGGAGCGATTGTGCGCCAGAATCGGGCCGGCCGTCGATGGACGGCTCTGGCCAGCCATTGAATGAGCCGGCGGATCAGCCGCCGAACAGCCCTGCCAGCAGCGGCACGAGCACGGCGGTGAGAATGCCGTTGAGCCCCATGGCGAGCCCGGAAAAGGTTCCGGCCAGGTCGTTGACCTGAAAGGCGCGGGCGGTGCCGATGCCGTGCGAGGCGACGCCGGCGGCGAAGCCGCGGGCGGCCCCTCAGGGGCCGGCGCAGACGCTGCGACACAGTTGAGAGGATGCCGGCCTTGCGGCCTTGCGGTTGGTCAAAGTTTCGCTTTCTTGGTGGTATGCTTTCGAAAGGGGAAGGGTTCATCGGAGGTTTGCCATGGCATCCACGCGAATTCCCGCCGGTGTCGCCGCCGCTCTGCTGGGGCTGGTGATGCTGGCGCCAGGGCCGGCGACGGCAGCCTGTTTCGAGTCCGGCGTCGGCTGCACCAACGACCACGTCATTTCCTATCAGGCGCTCCGCCGGCTTTCGTGCGATGCGCTGTGGACGGTGCGCAATACGATCTATGCCGAGAACGGATATTGCTTCCACACCGCCAGGGGCAGGGCCGTCTTCGGCAATCAGGACTGCGCCTATCCGGATGCCGGGATGGTGCCGCTCAACAATTACGAGCGCGACAACATCGCCCGCATTCGCAGGGTCGAGCAGCAGAGGGGCTGCCGCTAGTCCGTCCGCCCGTCTTGGCGGCGGGTAGCAGGCGGTGCCGGCCGGTCATCTGAGCGGCCGGCAGGCGTTGCGCGCGTGCCCCGGCGCGCGACGGCTGCGGCCCTGTTCCATTGCGCAAACGGACCGGGAAACGGTCCGGCATCTGCCTTTTGTTTGACAGTATTTCAAGTAAAATCGCCGGCACCCGTGATGAGGAAGCGGAGTAACCGGCCGCGATGGCGCGCGTCTTCATTAGCCATTCGAGTCACGATACCGAAGCGGCTCAGGAATTGTTCGGCTGGCTCAAGTCCCAGGGCTTCGAGCGCGGCTTCCTCGACATCGACACCGACCAAGGCATCCCGCCCGGCGCCAAATGGGAGCAGACGCTCTACGAGGAGCTCGAACGCGCCGAAGCGGTCATCCTGCTGCTGACCCGCAACTGGTTCGATTCCAAGTGGTGCTTCGCCGAATTCGCCCAGGCGCGGTCGCGCGGCAAGGCCATCTTCCCGGTCATCGTCTCGCCGGACGGCGACCAGTATATCGGCGACGACCTGCAGAAGCTCGACCTGACCCACGACCGGGCAGGGGGGCTCGACCGCCTCGGCAAGCGGTTGACCGAGGTGGCGCTGCTCAGCCAGAGCGGCTTCGATTTTCCGGCCGGGCGCGCACCCTATCCCGGCTTTCTGGCCTTCGACGAGGACGACGCGGCGATCTACTTCGGCCGCGACGACGATGTGCGCCGTCTCGTCCAGCGGCTCGATTCACGCCGCATCGAGGGCGGTCGCCGCTTCGTGTTGGTGCTCGGCGAATTGGGTACCGGCAAGTCGTCGCTGCTCCGTGCCGGGCTGGTGCCGCGCCTCAAGCGCGCCAAGCGCGACTGGATCGTGCTGCCGGTCTTCCGCCCGGAGCGCGATCCCTTTGCCGGCCTGGCGGCCAGCCTGCGCGACGCCGGCATCGGCATCTCGGGCGAGGCGCTGGCCGCTGCCGATCCGGCCCGGCTGGCGCTGCAGATCGGCGAGGCCCATGCAGCCCACCGTGCCGGCATCCTCGTCGCCGTCGACCAGATGGAGGAGCTGTTCACCCGCGCCGAGCCGCGGCATGCCGAGCGGTTCCTCGCCTTCCTGTCCGGTTTGCTGGGGCCGGGTCTGCCCTTCGTCGCCGTGGCGACGATGCGCTCCGATCATCTCGGCGACATGCAGACCGCCACGGGCCTGGCGACCGAATTCGAGGAGTTCTCGCTGCGCCCGCTGCCGATCGAGCGCATCGGCGAGATCATCCGCGGGCCGGCACGCATCGCCAATCTCACGGTCGAGGAAAGCCTCGTGGTGCGCATCACGCAGGATGCGCGCACCACCGACGCGCTGCCCCTGGTGGCGTTCGCGCTGCGCCGCCTCTACGACCAGTTCGCTGACGACGGCAAGCTGCAGCTTGTCGAATATGAGAGCCTGCGCGATGCCTCCGCCGGCCTGTCGCCGCTGGAAACGATCGTGCGCGATACCGCGTCCCGCGTGATCGATGAGGCCAGGCCGAGCGAGGATGAGCTGAAGGCGCTGCGCGAGGCCTTCGTCCCCGGTCTGGTCAAGGTCAACGACGAGGGCGGTTTCGTCCGTCAGGCGGCCAGTTGGGATGCGCTGCCCGAGCGCTCCCATCGCCTGATCACGACGCTGGCCGGCGCCGAGGCGCGGCTGCTGGTCGTGCGCGAGCGCGAGGGCAGCCGTCAGGTCGAGGTGGCGCACGAGGCGCTGTTCCGGGTGTGGCCCTTGCTGGTCGGCTGGCTCGATGAGGAAAAGGAGTTCCTGATCGGTCGCAACCGGCTGGAGCGCGCGCTGGCCGACTGGAAGGCCCTGCCAAAGGCGGATTGCGACCGCGGCCTGATCTCCGGCATCCTGCTCGACCGGGCGCGGCAGTGGCTGATCGAGCATCCCGGCCGGTTCAGCGATGCAGAAGCCAATTACGTGCGCTCGTCCGATACCGCCGAGAAGAAGCGGCAGGCGGAGGAGGAGGAGCAGCGGCGGGCGCTGGAGGCGGCCAAGCTGCGCCAGGCCGAGATCGAACGCGATGCGGCGAAGCGGCTGACCCGGCGGACGCGGCTGGCAGCGGCGGTGCTTGGCGTCGTCGCTGTGCTCGCGATCGGGACGGGCGTCTTCGCCATGCGGGCCGAGCAGCATGCCAACGCCGAGGCCGAGCGGGCGACCGCCGAGGCCGCGCGGGCGACGGCAGAAGCCGAGCGCGCGTCGCGCAACCTCGACATCGCCAAGTCGACATTGGCCAGTCTGGAGCGCATCGGCGACACGATGCGCGCGCAAGGCAACTCGGCCGGCGCTCTTGCCGCCTATGAAGAGACCAGGGCGATCCGCGTCAAGCTGGCGAGCACCGACGAAAACAAGACGGAATGGCAGTACGACCTCGCCGTCGGCGTGCAGAAGATCGGTGATCTCAAGCTGGCTTCGGGAGACATCGCCGGTGCGCTTGCGGCCTTCGAGGAGGATCTCGCCACCGCCCGACTGCTGGCCAGTGCCCACAAGAACGACACGGGCGCGCAACACGACCTGTCGATCAGCCTCGAAAAAGTCGGCAATGTGAAGCTGTCGGCGGGTGACCGCGCCGGCGCGCTTGCCGCCTATCAGGAGTCCTTCGATATCCGGGGCCGGCTGGTCGCGTCCGATCCCACCAATGCCATATGGCAGCGCGACCTGTCGGTGAGCCTGGAGAAGATCGGCAATGTGAACCTGTCGGCGGGCGATAGCGCCCGCGCGCTTGCCGCCTACGCGCAGAGCCTCGTCATCAGGCGGCGTCTGGCGGCCAGCGATCCCGGCAACAGCGACGTGCGGCGCGATATCTCGGTCAGCCTCGAGAAGATCGGCGACATCAAGTTCGATGCCGGCGACATGGCCGGGGCGCAGGCGGCTTATCAGGAGGACCTCGCCATCGCGCGGTGGCTGGCCAATTCCGATCCCGGCAATGCCGGTCGGCAGGGCGACGTGTCGATCAGCCTGGAGAAGATCGGCAATCTCAAATATGCCGAAGGCGACATGAAAGGGGCGCTTGCCGTCTATGAGGAGAGCCTGACTATCAGGCGCCGGCTGGTGGATGCGGACGCCGGCAACGCGCAATTGCGGCGTTCGCTTTCCGTCGCACTGGAGAAGATCGGCAACGTCAAGCTCGGTGCCGGTGATCGCGCCGGCGCCACCGCGGCCTATGAGGAGAGCCTCTCAATTCGCCGCAGCCTGTCGGCCAGCAATCCCGGCAATACGCAATGGCAGCGCGACCTCTCGGTGAGCCTGGAGAAGCTGGGCAACATGAAATTCGACGCAGGCGACATGGCGACAGCCCGCGCCGATTTCGCAGAGACGCTCGACATACGCCGCCGGCTTGCGGCCCTCGATCCGGGCAATGTGCAGTGGCAGCGCGACCTGGCGATCGCCTGGGAGAAGCTCGGCGAGGTCCAGCGGCAGGACAACGACCAGGCCGGCGCCGGTGCTTCCTACGAGGCAAGCCTGAAGATCCGCCGGGCGCTGGCTGCCGGCAGTCCCGACAATCTGGATGGGCAGCGCGACCTGTCCGTCGGCCTGGAAAAGACCGGCGACATCAAGATGGACAAGAACGACTTTGCCGGTGCCAAGGCGAACTATGACGAGTGCCTTGCCATCCGGCGGCGCCTCGTGTCCGCCGATCCCGGCAATGCGGGATGGCAGCGCGACCTGTCGGTGGCGCTGAACA
Source organism: uncultured Alphaproteobacteria bacterium (assembly GCA_963743015.1). Classification (GTDB taxonomy): domain Bacteria; phylum Pseudomonadota; class Alphaproteobacteria; order Rhizobiales; family Kaistiaceae; genus CAVSRC01. The sequence continues at coordinate 253,785 of CAVUOD010000017.1, read as the reverse complement.
AGGTCGGCGACGCGCTGCTCGGACTCGGCGACAAGGCTGCCGCCTATGCCGACTATCAGGAGGGGATGGCGATCGCCCGCAAGCTTGCGGCGCGCGATGCCGGTAACACCCTGTGGCAGACGGATGTCGTGGTCAGCCTGTGGAAGGTGCAGAAGGCCAGCGACAAGACCGATGAGCGCAAGGCGGCCCTGCGCGAGGGCATTGCCATCTTGCAGAAGCTCGACGGCGAGAAACGGCTTTCGTCCGGCACGGAGGCGTGGATCACGACGATGCAGAACGTGCTGGACGGGCTCTCGCAGGGATAGGTGTCGCCGGGGCCGACGCAAAAGCGCCGGCGGTTTCCCGCCGGCGCTGCCGGTTCCACGAAAGGGGAGGAGCGTCCAGTCCTAGCGGATGCCCGCGTCGATCAGGTCGACCAGGCCGCCGATGGTCTGCGGCGTCACGGCGCCGGCGCCGGTGTTGAGGTCGAGGCCGGGCATCTTGTACTTGGCCGACATGACGCACTGCACGACCGGCATGAAGCCCTGCAGATAGAGCAGTTGGTCGAGAGTGGCCGAGATGTAGCCGGACTTCAGGCCGTCGATGGTGGCCGGAGCCAGATCGATACCGCCGACGATGATGTCGCCGGGCTTCTTGCCGGCCTTCTTGAGGATCTCGGCCAGAACGCCGGTGATGCCGCCGTGCTGGGTGCCGATCGCCTTCAGGTCGGGATGGCTCTGGATGTAGGACACCAGAACCGGAACGGCGAGCGACGTGTCGGAGTTGATCTCCTGGGTGATCTCAAGGCGGTCGACCTTGAGGCCGGCCTTCTCGAGCGTGTCGGCGAGGCCCTTCTCGGACTGGCCGCGCTCGGCCTGCGAGAACACGCCGTAGACCATCGCCTGATCGCCGGCCTTGAGGCCCTGGGCGAGCATGTACTTGGCCGTGAGCGCGCCACCGGCATAAAGGTCGACGCCGGCATAGCCCATGCCCTTGGTCTTGAACTCGTCCTGGAGCGAGGTCATCGGCGAGTTGCCGACGGTGACCACGATGCCCTGATCGACGGCGCTCTTGACGATGTCATGGAACGCGGTCGCGCCCGGATGGCCCATGATCTCGATGCAGTCCGGCTTGGCGGCGACCGCCTCCTTGAACTGGTTGATCATGGTCTCCGGCGCCCAGGCCGAAAACTGCGCCTTCAGCTCGACGCCGAGAGCCTCAGCGGCCTGCGCGGCGCCGGTCTGGCGGGCGAGTGTCGCGCCGTCGCCGGGGTTGCCGCCCATCTGCATGTACATGACCAGGCCTTTGCCGATCGGATCGGCGGCCGATGCCACGCCGACGCTGGCCAACAACGCCGTTGCGGCCACGCCGGCCAGCAGCAATTTGGTTACCTGCATGATTGTTCTCTCCCTCCATTGTTCGCCCGCGCCGCTTGGCGCGTGCCACTATTCAGCCGCACTGGTGCGGCCGAAATCCTTCGAAAAACTCATGCGTGCGAAGAACGACCGACGGCGCTGCGGCTCGTCGACGTAGAGGTAGAAGATGATCGAGATCATGAAGACGAGGCCCTGAACCGTGCGCACCCAGGCGCCGGTGAGGCCGGTCGCGACCAGGCCCGCCTCGATCATGCCGATGATGAAGGCGCCGAAGATGGTGCCGATGATCGTCGCCCGTCCGCCGAAGATCGACGTGCCGCCGATCAGCACCGAAGCGATGCCGGTGAGCAGGTAGCCCTGGCCCTGATTGCCGAAGAAGTTCTTGTTCTCCAGCGTCAGCATGATCGCGGCGATGGCACCGAGCAGGCCCATCAGGGTGAAGATCTTGATCTTCTCCATGTCGACGTTGATGCCGACCACCCGCGAGACGTCGTTGGAGTCGCCGATGAACAGGACGTGCTCGCCAAAGCGGTGACGGTTCAGGATGAACCACAGGAAGGTAACGATCACAACCGTCCACAGCGATTGCAGCGGCAACTGATGGACCCAGTCGGGTGCGTTGGTGCCGGCAAAGGGACGGCCGACGATCACCTTCCACACCGAGCTCTCCTCGGCGCCGCGCAGCGCATAGGACTTGCCGCCCGACAGCACGGTCGCCATGCCGTACCAGAAGAACTGGGCGGCGAGCGTCGCCATGAAGGAGGGGATGCCCACCTTGGCGATGAGGACGCCGTTGATGAAGCCGATCATCACCCCGGAGGCGAGTGCGACGATTACCGCGATCCAGCCGAGATTGTACTCCTTGAAGAGGACGGCGAAGACGAATCCGGAAAAGCCGATGATCGCCGGAAAACACAGGTCGATCTCGCCGGCGCCGATGACGAAGGTCAGGCCGATGGCGAGCAGGATCAGGGGCGGCAGCGTCGAAAAGAAGGTCGTGTAGATGAACGGGCGCAGGAAGACCTCCGGCGCCGTGTACATGAACAGGCCGAGCAGCAGCACGAACACGATGATGATCGGCAGGCCTTCAATGCGGAAAATTGCGGGTTTTTGCGTTTGCTTGGCCATTGGGCGTCTCAGTGCTTGGCCTGAATCTGGATCAGGTAATCGGTCAGTTCGACGACCGACATGTCTTTGGGTTCGATCTCGGCGACGACGGACCCGCGGTCGAGAACGACCAGTCGGTCGGCGACCTCGTGGACATGGGCGAGATTGTGCTCGATGTAGAGGCAGGCGCGTCCCGACTGCTTGATCTTCTGGACGAAGTCGATGACCTTGCGCACCTCGGCGACGCCGAGCGCGGCGGTCGGTTCGTCGAGCACGATGAGATCGGCGTTGTAGTGCATGGCGCGGCCGATCGCGATGCCCTGGCGTTCGCCGCCCGACAGGTTGCTGACGGTCGAATCGACCGTGATGCCGACGCCGCGGAAGCCGATCACGTCGATCAGGATCTGATTGGCGACTTCCTTTTCCTTCTTGATGTCGATGAAGCCGAAGCGGTTGGTGATCTGGCGGCCGACGAAGAAGTTGCGCCACAGCGGCTGTTTGTCGGCCAGCGATTTGTCCTGGTAGACCGTCTCGATCGACAGGTTGTGCGCCCCGCGCACCGAGAAGTCGGAAAGATTGATTTCCTTGTCGCGGATGAACAGCCGCCCGGATGTCGGCGCGATGACGCCGGTCATCACCTTGATCAGCGTCGATTTGCCGGCGCCGTTGTCGCCGATCAGGCCGACGATCTCGTTGCGCCCGACGGAAAGGTTGATGTCCTTGAGGGCCTGCACCGCGCCGAAATATTTCTGGACGTTCTGCAGGCGTACGATCGATTCGAAATCCTCTCGCCGCTCCTGGCCGGTTTCATTGGCTGCAACACTCATTAAGACGTGCTCCTTGCGGTTGCCTTGCCGCCGGTTTCCGCCAGCAGGCTGATGCCGTCCATGGCGTCCTTTTCGGCGCCCTCCAGCATGACCAGCGTCGCCCTGTGGGCTGCCTCCGCGTCGCCGCGCTTGATCGCTTCGAGGATGGCCTTGTGATCGGGCACGAACCTGCCGGGGTCCGGGCGGGTGTCGCGCTGGATATGCAGGGTGACGAACAGCAAGGTCTCGATCAGCGGCACGAAGCCGGCGATGAATTCGTTGCCGGTGCCGTTCAGCAGGGCCTTGTGAAACGACAGATCGGCGCGGATCGATTCCAGCGCCTGCGCATCGGCCGCGGCCATGACGGCCAGCGCCTGCTCCATCGCGGCGATTGTCTCGACGTCGCCGCGCCTGGCGACGATCGCCGCGGCATCCGGCTCGATGATGTTGCGCACCTCGAACAGATTGGCGACGAAATCGGCATCGGGAACGTCGGTGATCTGCCAGACCAGCACGTCGGCGTCGAGCTGGCTCCATTCGCTGCGCGGGCGCACCACGGTGCCGCGGCGCGGTTTCGACGAGACCAGACCCTTGCCGGCAAGCACCTTCATCGCCTCGCGCACCGACAGGCGCGAGATCGACAGCTCGGCGGCAAGCTCATCGAAATTGGGGAGAATGGTGCCGGGAAGCAGCCCGCCGGAGACGATGCGCCGGCCAATGATTTCCGCGGCCCGCATCTGCGGCCGCACGCCGCGTATGGTGGCGAGCAAGTCCTGCACAGTCCGCCCTCCCAACCCGTGAATTCGCCCGGGCGTCCTCGTGTTTCCGAGGTTCCGTTCAATTAATCAGATTTATTCAATCCGTTCAATCATCCTATTTTTGCGGGCGTTCCAAATCACAGGTTTGGCGGGGCCTGTGGATGCCCTTTTGCGCCCGTTGAGGGGTTAAGATGAGCCGGAGGGATGGCCATGAGCGAGCAGGAGCTGCTGACACGACTGGGCCTGGCGCTGGCCATCGGCCTGCTGATCGGTGTCGAGCGCGGCTGGCGCGAGCGCACCCAGGCCGAGGGCGAACGCACGGCCGGCCTGCGCACCTTCGCCCTCATCGGCCTGCTCGGCGGGGTGTCGGCGGCGCTGTTTGCCAAGGTCGGCCCGCTACCCTTTGCCGCGGTCTTCTTCGCCTTCGCCGCCGGCTTCACCCTGTTCAAGTGGCGCGAGTCGGAACGCGAGGGCGATTTCGGGGCGACGACGCTGATTGCCGCGCTGCTCACTTTCGCTCTGGGCAGCCTGGCGGTGCTGGGCGACATGACCGTCGCTGCGGCGGCGGCCGTCGCCATGGCGGTGCTGCTCGCCGCCAAGCGCTGGCTGCATCGGTGGATCGAGACGCTGACCTGGGAGGAACTGCGCGCAACGCTCATCCTCCTGACGATGAGCTTCATCGCCCTGCCGGTGCTGCCCGATCGCGGCTACGGGCCATACGAGGCGATCAATCCGCATGCCCTGTGGCTGATGACCATCGCCATCGCCGGCGTGTCCTTCATCGGCTATGTGGCGGTCAGGGTCGTCGGCGCCCGCTATGGCGCGCTGTTCGCCGGTGTCGCCGGCGGGCTGGTGTCGTCGACCGCCGCGACCATCGACTTCGCGCGCAGGGCCAGGGAGCAGCCGGGCACGGCGCCCATCCAGCTCGCCGGCGCGTTGGCAGCCTCGTCGATCATGTTCCTGCGCATTCTGGTGATCGTGGCGCTGTTCGGCCCGCGCTACCTGGCGCTGCTCACCGCTCCGCTGGTGGCGGCCGCTCTGGTCCTGCTCGGCGCATCGCTGGTCTATGAGGCGCGGTGGTCGGGCGAGGCCGGCGAGAGCGGCGGCAAGCCGTTCCGCAATCCCTTCGAACTCACCGCGGTGCTGCGCTTCGCGGCCCTGCTGGCGGTCATCCTGGTGGCGTCGAAATGGCTGGTGGCGCTGTTCGGCGGGCGCGGTGCGGTCGGGGCGGCGGCGGTCGCCGGCCTTGCCGATGTCGATGCCATCACCCTGTCGATCACCCAGGTTCAGGGCGCCGTGGTTACGGCGCAAGAGGCGGCGCTGGCCATCTTCGCGGCGGCGCTGGCCAATTCGGTGACCAAGACCGGCATCGCCTTCTATGCCGGGACGCCGGGTTTCGGCTTCGGCTATGGTGCGGTCACGCTGGCCGCCGTCCTGGCGGCTGCCGCGGTGCTCTTCGCCCAGGTCGCTCTCGTGGTTTGACCGCACGGTAAATATTGCCGAGGCGCCGGCCGCGGCCTACAAAGGCCGGGTCAGTAGGGCGCTACCCGAGTTCCTGTGTTCAACAAGATCCTCATCGCCAATCGCGGCGAAATCGCCTGTCGCATCATCCGCACCGCGAAGCGCATGGGGCTCGCTACGGTTGCGGTCTATTGCGATGCCGACCACGAGGCGTTGCATGTGGCGATGGCCGACGAGGCGGTCAATATCGGGCCGCCGCCGGCTGCAACCTCCTATCTGATGATCGACAGGATCATTGAGGCGGCGCACCGCACGGGGGCCGACGCGGTCCATCCCGGCTACGGCTTCCTGGCCGAGCGCGCCGCCTTCGCCCTGGCGCTGGATTCCGCCGATATCGCGTTCATCGGGCCGAACGTCGCCGCGATTTCTGTGCTCGGCGACAAGATCGAGTCGAAGAAGCTCGCCAGCGAGGCCGGTGTCTCCACCGTCCCCGGCCATCTCGGCGACATCACCGACGATGCCGAGGCGTTCGCCATCGTCCGCGAGATCGGCCTGCCGGTGATGATCAAGGCGTCGGCCGGCGGCGGCGGCAAGGGCATGCGCATCGCCCGCTCCGAGCACGAGGTGGCGGAGGGCCTGCGGGCCGCCCGCTCCGAGGCGCGCTCGTCCTTCGGCGACGATCGCGTCTTCATCGAGCGCTTCATCGAAAATCCGCGCCACGTCGAAGTCCAGGTGCTGGGCGACCGCCACGGCAACATCGTCCATCTCGGCGAGCGCGAATGTTCCATCCAGCGGCGCAACCAGAAGATCGTCGAGGAGGCGCCGTCGACGGCGGTCGATGCGGCGCTGCGCGCCGAGATGGGGGCGCAGGCAGTCGCGCTGGCCAGGGCGGTCGGCTACGATTCGGCCGGCACGGTCGAGTTCATCCTGGGCGCCGACGGGCATTTCTATTTCCTCGAGATGAACACCCGTCTGCAGGTCGAGCATCCGGTCACCGAATTCATCACCGGCCTCGATCTGGTCGAGCAGATGATCAGGATCGCGGCGGGTGAGCATCTGAGGTTCACGCAGGACGATGTGCGCTTCGACGGCTGGGCGGTGGAGACCCGCCTCTATGCCGAGGACCCGACGCGCAACTTCATCCCCTCGATCGGCCAGATCAGCCGCTACCAGCCGCCGCAGGAGGGGCGGCGGGTGGACGGCGTGGCCGTGCGCGTCGACGACGGCGTGCGCGAGGACATCACCATTCCGGTCTATTTCGACCCGCTGATGGCCAAGCTCATCACCCATGGGCCGGACCGCACTGCGGCGGTCGAGGCGATGGCCGATGCGCTCGACTGTTTCGTGGTCGACGGCATCGCCCACAATCTCTCCTTCCTGTCGGCGATCATGGCCCACCCGCGCTGGCACAAGGGCGATCTGTCGACGGCCTTCGTCGACGAGGAATATCCGCACGGCTTCGCCGCGGCCGAGCTGAACCCGGAGACGCTTGCCCGCATGGCGATGGTGGCGCTGGCCATCGAGATCACCCGCCGCCACAAGTTCCGCGCCTTCGACGGCCGGCTGAACGGGGAGGGCGGTATCTGGCGCAGCGACTGGTCGGTGGCCATCGGCGGCACCCATTTTGCGCTTGCCGCGGAGCCGACGGCGGAGCCGAATGCGCTCGCCATGGTGCATGATGGCGGCGAGCCGGTGGTGGTCGCCTCGAACTGGCGGCCGGGCGAGGTCCTGTGGTCGGGCACGATCGGCGGCCACGCGGCCAATGTGCAGGTGCGGCCGGCGCATGGCGGCTTCCATCTGACCAACCGCGGCATCGCGGCGACGGCGCGGGTGATGACGCCGCGGGTGGCCGAGCTCGACCGGCTGATGCCGGAGAAGAAGCGCACGCACTCGGCCAACCAGTTGCGCTGCCCGATGCCCGGCCTGGTCGTGGCCATCGACGCGGCGGAAGGTCAGGAGGTGCGCGTCGGCGACATCCTGGCGGTGGTCGAGGCGATGAAGATGGAGAACGTGCTCAGGGCCGAGCGCGACGGCACCGTCAAGCGCATCATCGCCAGGCCGGGCGACACGCTTGCCGTCGATGCGGTGATCATGGAGTTCAGCTAGGCGGCGATCCGCCGCGCTGAAGCCGGCGGCGTGCGGCCATCCAGATGTCGGCCATGATCGCGCCGGGGATGGTGCGGCTGTCCGGCCGCACCCTGTGGGTCAGCGGCCGCGTGCCGGTGGCCAGCAATGCGGCGCGGGCCGCCGCGTTCTGCTCGAACTTGGCGATGACCGCACGGCGCATCAGCCGCCAGTGGGCGAAGGTGCCGGTGCGGACGCTCTTGCCGCCATGAACGAAAGTCTCGCGTCGCGTTGCGCCGGTCGTTGCGCGTTTGGCCTCGCTGCCGTGGAGCGCGGCGATGCGCTCCCGTTCCGCCGGGTCGTCTGCCTGCAGCGACTGCCAGAAGCCTTCGACGCTGGCGTAGCGGGCGCCGTCGAGCTCGAATGGCGTATGGGCGAAGTTGGAAATGAGGTCGAAGGGCGGCGGCGCCTGTGAGGTGATGTTGATCGGCCGGTTGCGGGCCTCGTCCTCCGGCCCGAGATCGATGAACTGGATGCCGCGCCCGGAATGGGAGAGGCGGAAGACGCGGCCTTCGCTTTCCCGGCTAAGCATTTCCAGGCTGTCGGCCTCCGCCATGTTGTCGGGCGCCAGGATGACGATGCCGTTCTTGGCGATCAGGCGCATCGGCAGGGCTCCGTCCTAATGGCTGCGCAGCCAGTCCGGCCAGCACGGCGCGGTGTCGTAGGTGCCGGCCCGGCGCGGCTTGCAGGGGTCAGACAGCCGGCCTTCGGTCTCCTTGGCCAGCTCGTCGAAACCCGGCTGGCGGACGAAGATCTGGACCTTGCCGGGACCGGCGGCGATGCCGAGGTCATCCCAGCCTTCCGTCGTCAGCCAATCGCTGAGCGCCACCGCATCGACGTCATTGGCGCTCGAATGACTGAGAAAGATGCGGGCCAATAAGAAATCCTCCCGCAATGACTGGCGGCATTGACCTCAGCAAAACGCATTATGGTAATGTTATCAAGCCGAACGGGGTAAGCGGGGAATCGCGATGCTGCTTGCGGAGTTCCATGGGGCGCGTCGGCGCCGTGCGCGCGATGGCGAAGCCAATCCAGACCGCGCCCAAAGCCACGGGACCGCCGGCTGATGCTGGTGCAGGCCATCCGCGTGGTGATCAAGGGCCGCGTCCAGGGCGTCGGCTTCCGCGCCTTTGTCGAACACGAGGCGTTCCGCCACCACGTTGCCGGCTGGGTCCGCAATCGGCGCGACGGAACCGTCGAAGCCGTCTTCATCGGCGAAAGCGATGCCATATCGGCGATGATCGCCGAATGCCGTCAGGGGCCGGCGCTTGCCGACGTGCGCGACGTGCTGGTGAGCGACTATGCCGGCCCGGAACTGACCCGCTTCACGCAGCTGCCGACGACGGAATAGAAGGGCTTAGCCGGGAAAGATTGTCCGGCTCGTGGCGCCGAACAGCGCCTCGAACTCGCGCCGCATGACGCTGTCGACCTCTTCCATGCTGACCGGAATGCCGAGATCGGCGAGGCTGGTGACGCCCTGGCTGCTGATGCCGCAGGGCACGATGCCGGAGAAATGCTCGAGCACCGGATCGACGTTGAGGGCGATGCCGTGGAAGGTCACCCAGCGGCGCACGCGGATGCCGATGGCGGCGATCTTGTCCTCGCGGCCGATGCCCTTCTCCGGGCGCTTCACCCAGATGCCGACGGCGCCCTGGCGCCGCCCGGCGGTGACGTTGAAGGCGGCGAGCGTGCGGATGACCCATTCCTCCAGCGTGTGGACGAAGAGCCGCAGGTCGGGCTGGCGGCGGGTGAGGTCGAGCATCAGATAGGCAACGCGCTGGCCGGGGCCGTGATAGGTGTACTGGCCGCCGCGCCCCGTCCGGTAGACCGGGAAACGGTCCGGGGCCAGCAGATCGGCTTCTCTGGCGCTGGTGCCGGCGGTGTAGAGCGGCGGGTGCTCCACCAGCCACACCCGTTCGGCCGCCGTTCCCTCCCTGATGGCGGCAACCCGCGCCTCCATGGCGGCGACGGCCTCGTCATAATCGACGGGGCGGTCGGCGATCGCCCATTCGACCGGGGGCGCCCCGGCGAGCGGGCGCATGGAGCCCGCCGTGGCCGGGGCGGGTGTCAATTCGCTTGAGGAATCATGCATGTGCGCTTTCCGCTTGGACCGTATGCGCGGCCGCTACCTGGCGGCAATGTAGGGATTGGGCGGCCGCCGGGGTAGGGTTTCCGGCCCCTGCGCGGACGGCTGCTGGTTCGCCTTGTGCGGCAAACGGCGATTTGTTACATGGAGCCCGCTTTTCCGGCGGTCGTGGCGGAACTGGTAGACGCGCAGCGTTGAGGTCGCTGTGGGGCAACCCGTGGAAGTTCGAGTCTTCTCGACCGCACCATCTCTTTTTCGGAACAGCCAGCAGAGCCCCGCCCATGTGGCGGGGCTTTTCGCATCTGGTGGCCCTATTGCTGCGGGCCGCAGAGGGCCAGGTCGCGCTCGGCGCGGAAGACGTTGGAATAGAGGTTGGAGACCCATTGGCGCCCGCTCGAGGTCACCTGCAGATAGCGGATGGCCGGCTGGACGAAAGGCCAGATCATGTTCCAGTAGAACTGCGGGTAGCGGTCGACCAGGTCGGCCGGGTTGCCGTAGTTGAGCTGGCGGTTGAGGCCGGCCTCCTCGAACTCGTAATAGAGCGCGTTGGCCTTGCGGATGTAGTGCGGGTCGCCGAGCTGGCCGATCAGGTCGGCGGCGCGCAGCAGGGCGACTTCTTCGTCCACCTCGCCGAGGTCGGCGGTCATGTTGCCGGGGAAGCGCGTGCCTTCTATGGCGCGGCAGATGCGCTCGGCGTCGAGCTGGGCGATCCCGTCGAAGCGGTGCTTGACGAACAGCTTGGAGCGGTCGACGTGGTAGGGCGTCAATGCGGCATCGGAGGAGCCGCGCGGGATCTTCGCCTTCTTTCCCGCGTCGTCGATCACATAGCCGTCGGCGTCGTCGCCGGGCAGCAGGCCGCGCACATAGCCGATATCGTGGAACAGGCAGGCGACGATCATGTGGGCGTAGTCGCTGGCCGGCATGTCGGAGCGCAGCGCCCGGCCGCGCAGGATGTCATGGCCGGCAAGCGTCACCAGCATGGTGTGCTCGACATTGTGGTAGAGGGCGTCGCTGTTGCCGATGCACTCCAGCGCGATGCGGGCGACCGAGGGAACCAGCTCGACCAGCCGGCTTTCCGACGAGCCGTAGCGGCGTTTCATGTAGTCCGAGATGAATTGACCGAGGGCGTCGGCGGTCAGTTCAGGCACGGTGATCATCGGCGTCGCTCCGCGAAGGCGGCGGCGGCCGCCGGTTCTCCTGAATTCGTATAGGTGGCCCGGATTTTTCGCAATTGGATGATGGTCCGCCGGATGGCGGCCACGATCGGCCAATTCGCGGCCTATTTCCGCGATTGCGGTCCTGTCGCGGCATATTTCAGCACATTGCAATTCTTTATGGGCGCTGCCGGCTGCGCCCGTCTAACTTGCGCCCGGGAATCGACAGGGCGCACGCAGCGCCGGAGTTTGAATGCAGCGTGACCAGCAGTGAGGGTATCAGGGTCGGCGTCGTCGGGCTCGGGGGGTTTGGCCGGCACCATGCCCGCCACTATGCCCGCCATCCGGCGGCGCAGCTCATCGCCGTGGCCGATGCCGATGGCGCCCGGGCGCAAGCGGTTGCCGCCGATACCGGGGCAGAGGCGTTCACCGACCACAGCGCACTGATCGGCAAGGTCGATGCCGTGTCGATCGCCGTCCCCGCCACCTATCACCATGCGGTTGCCGCCGACTTCCTCGATGCCGGCGTGCATGTCTTCATGGAAAAGCCGCTCACCGTCGACAGCGCCTCGGCGCAGGACCTGGTCGAACGGGCCGAGCGCGCCGCTGTCGTCCTCCAGGTCGGGCATATCGAACGCTTCTCGCCGGCCGTTGCTGAGCTGGCAAAGCGCCTCGTCGATCCCCGCCGCATCGCCGCGGTGCGCAAGTCCGGATGGACCGGGCGCTCGGCCGACGTCGATGTCGTCCTCGATCTGATGATCCACGATATCGACCTGGTGCTGACGCTGGCCGGCTCGCCGGTCACGTCGGTGGCAGCCGACGGCGCGGCGACCGTGAGCGGGTTGACCGACGAGGCGGAAGCCTGGCTGACCTTTGCCAACGGCACCGTCGCCACCTTGTCGGCCAGCCGTTCGGCGCCGGAGAGCCAGCGCCAGCTGACGGTGACCGAGCCGGGCACGGTCTATATTGCCGACCTTGCCGGCCCGACGCTGACCGCCAGGCCGCGCGGCGGTCACGCCGCTGCCGAAACCATTCCGCTCACCCCTCGTGACAATCTCGGTGCCGAGATCGCCGCCTTCCTCGACAGCGTCGCCACTGGTGCGCCGCCGCTGGTCGATGGACGGGCGGGGGCCGCGGCGCTGGCCATTGCCGAGCGCATCCAGGCGGCAATCGCCGACGGATCGGCGCCGGCCATACGGAGTATGTAGAGACATGACGCCATCCCGCCCGGTGCTTGCCGTTGCCGAGGACACAAGGATCAATCTGTTCGACCTGCAGCGCCAGCGTGCGCGGCTTGAAAGCGACATTCGCCGGCGCATGGATGCCGTGCTCGCCCACGGGCAGTTCATCCTCGGCCCGGAAGTGGTCCAGCTTGAGCAGAAGCTCGCCGCCTTCTCGGGCGCCGGCCATGCGATCGCCGTGTCGAGCGGTCGCGACGCCCTGATGATCGCCATGATGGCGATGGGCGTGAAGCCGGGCGACGCCGTCTTCGTGCCGGCCTTCACCTTCGCCGCCACCGCCGGGTCGGTCGTCTCGGTCGGCGCCACGCCGGTCTTCGTCGATGTCGAGGCGGCGACCTTCAACATGGACCCGGCCGATCTCGAGCGCGCCATCGGCGAGACGCTCGATGCCGGCAAGCTCAAGCCCAGCGTCGTGATGCCGGTCGATCTCTACGGCCTGCCGGCCGACTATGCGGCGATTTCCGCGGTCGCCGCCCGCCACGGCATGACGGTGCTGGCCGACGCGGCGCAGAGCTTCGGCGGCGCTTCCGCGGGCAAGCGCGTCGGGGCGATGGCGCCGATCAGCGCGACCAGCTTCTACCCGACCAAGCCGCTCGGCTGCTACGGCGACGGCGGCGCGGTGCTTGCCGAGGATGCCGATCTGGCCGAGGGCGTGCGCATGATCCGCTCGCACGGCCGCTCCGGCGACGGCGACGAGGCCCATGTGCTTGGTCTCACCGGCCGCCTCGACACGCTGCAGGCGGCGGTCCTGCTCGCCAAGCTGGAAGTCTTCGGCGACGAGCTGGCGCGCCGCCGCGTGATTGCCGCGCGCTATACCGAGGCGCTTGCCGACACGGTCACCGTGCCGCGCACGCCGGCAGGCTATGACAGCGCGCTGGCGCTCTACACCATCCGCGTGCCCAAGCGTGACGCCGTGCGCGAGACGCTCAGCGGCATGGGCATCGGCACCGGCCTGTTCTACCGCCTGGCGCTGCATCAGCACCCGGCCTTCAAGGGCTATGACGGGCGCCGCCTGCCGGTCTCGGAGAGGCTCGCCAAGGAGGTCGTCAGCCTGCCGATCCACCCCGACCTCACCGATGGCGAGGTGGAGCGGGTGATCGCGGCGGTGCGCCACGGCCGTCGGCTGAAGCCGAGCTGGTCATGGGCGTTTGAAATTGTCGCCCCGTGACCTGCCGCGCGGCGCGTGCGATGATTCCGGCGCGGGAAGGCGCGGGCGCGGTGAGGCAGCGGCCGCGCCGGTCTGTGCAAGTGGCAGTATCCCCGGTTGACCGCGGTGGCGCGGCGCCTCATGCTGCGGCCCTCACCCAGTCGCACATCCACATCTTCGGGAGGACAGGCCCGTGCAAATGGTCACGGCTCACGGGGCGAACATGCCCGTCATCGGCTTCGGAACCTTTCGCGCCGCCGGCGAGGACTGCGCCCGCGGCGTCGTCGAGGCGCTGAAGGTCGGCTACCGCCATATCGATACCGCCGCCGGCTACCATAACGAGGACAAGGTGGCGGAAGGCATTCGCGCTTCCGGGGTGAAACGCGAGGACATCTTCATCACCACCAAGGTGTCGCCGTCCGACGCCGAGGACAGCGCCTTCAAGGCCTCGGTCGAGCGCAGCCTGAGATCGCTCGACGTCGATTGCGTCGACCTGCTGCTCATCCACTGGCCGAGCAAGACGGTGCCGATCGCCACGACCGTCGCCACGCTCAACGACTGCAAGCGGGCCGGCTGGACCCGCCACATCGGCGTATCGAACTTCACGGTCCGCCTGCTCGACGAGGCATGGGCCGCGACCGAGGCGCCGCTGGTCACCAATCAGTGCGAATACCACCCCTATCTCAATCAGGATGCGCTGATGGCGGCGGCCCGCGACCACGGCATGATCTACACCGCCTATTCGCCTCTGGCCCAGGGCGCCGTGCTCAAGGATCCGGTGGTCCAGCGCATCGCCAAGGCGAAGGGCGTGACGCCGGCACAGGTGGTGCTGCGCTGGGATATCCAGCAGGAGAACGTGGTCACCATCCCGAAGAGCGTCGCGCCCGAGCGCATCCGCTCGAACTTCGACATCTTCACCTTCACGCTCAGCGGTTCCGAGATGGCGGAGATCACCGCCCTGTCGCGCTCGCACAGGCTGCGCGTGGCCAATCCGGCATCCATCGCGCCGGACTGGGACGATTGACGCCAGCAGACAGCGGCGCTGGGGCTGCGTACAGGCCCCAATACGTCGAAGCAGCGTTCAAGCCGCGTGAGCGCGGGCGTCGTTTGCCTTGTTGACGAGTGCACGCAGCTCCGGCGGCAGAGACGGTGCCTCATCGCCGAGCCACTTCAGGAGACGCGTTTCCGCCGAGGTGAGGGGGCCTTGGCGGGTGAGGTGGGCGATCACCCAGTCGGCTTCCGCTTCGGTGATCTGCTCGCTCTGTGCGCGCGCCGCGTCATCCTGACGGTCCAGCGCGATCATGTCCGCTTCCTCCTGTTCGAGCGGAGACTTCAACAACTCGCGGAAGGTTTCCTCCTTTCCGGATGCGGGCTTGTTCGTCAGGAACTGGAAAAGGGTCTCGCGCTCATCGAGCCAGCGCTCACGATGAAGTGCCTGATTGCGGCTGGGATCGTGCCAGCTGATTGCCATCAGGTAATTGCCGATCGCGCGCGCGAACAGATCGTCGAAGGCCGGATCACAGGTCCCGCCAGCCGTGGCGTGTGCGATATCGAAGAGCGCTTCGGCCTCCTCGCGCGTGACATGGGCCACCGAGCCCGTGGTCGCCGCATAAAGAACCGAGCGCAAGGCTTCGACATCGGCTTTCGTCACCGCGGCAGCGGCCTGGTCGTTCCCGTCGATGGCGTTGCGATGGCGGCTCACCATCGCCGTTTCGATTTCACGAAGAACGAAGGCCGACAGCGACGGCGGCACGCCAAGCGCGCTCGTCATCATGTCGATCAGCATGGCGAATCCCGACGCGGTGGTGATGCCTCCATTTTCCTTCAGCTTCGCCACGAGCCAATCGGCTTTCTCCTGCGGAATGTAGTCGGCCGGATCGTTCTGATGGACGACATAGTCGGTTACGGCTTCCGAAAACAGGTTCGTCCACTCGCTCGAGTCGTGACCGGCGGATTTCTGCGCGGTCCGGAACACGAGATCCATGTCCGCCGGGGTCAAGGGCTCGTGGCCATAGATCTGGCGGCGAACTTCAAGTGCCTCGGCTGGCACCGATGGCGCCAGCCGCGGGCGAGTCGGAAATGGCCATGACATGTCCTCGTCAGTAATCGGATGGCCGGCAGTCTGCATCGGTGCAATTAAGCCCGCGTAAACAGGCTGATTGCTGATCGCAGGCGGCAAATCCCGACAGTGCATTCCGAGATACAGACTTAAGCGCGCGGTCCGAAATTGACCATTTGATTACTTTGACGCTTCCCGTACAGGGCCGGTCATGCCTGGAACCCGCCGCGTCAGCTCAGGAATTTGACGATGCCCGACAAGACAAGCAACCCGGCAAGGTAAAGCGCACCCACCGGAGCGAAGAAGATGAAGGGGAGGGGCCATATGTCGGACTGCCCGGCAAATGCCGCCAGACACCACAGTGCAATCGGGATGGCGAATACCAGCGGCACAAAGGCGGCCTTGCGCCACCCTGAAGCAAGGCGGCCGAGGGCGACCACCTGAAGCAGCACATATGCCGGAGTGCCGAACGTGATGACGGCTTCGGTGATGTCCAAGCTATCGCTCGTGCCGGTGTGCCATGGAGCGGCTTCAACGTAGGGTGGCGGGCCTAAACAACGCTTAACGGACCGCTGCAATTGCGATGAAGCACACCGGCGCGGATTGCCCCGGCAGCAGTCAGCAGCGAGACAATTCCTACCGTCCGAAGGCCTGGTTCCACAGGTGCTTGATACCGGCGATCTGGTTGTTCACCACCCGGCCGAGCACATCCCAGTTGACGATCTGCTGCTTCTCCAAGATCGGCGCGGCCGGGTTCTGCGTCATGACGTTGTCGTGGACGAACGCTGCTCCGACGGTGATGGCAATCCCGATGATGATGCCCTGGATCAGGCGCATGACTGGCCCCGCGGCTGAGATCAACGACTGCTGGTCGACGGGTGAGTGTGGGCCAGAACGGCCCCTGCGGGAAGAGGCGCGTGAGCGCAATCAACCGAAGATCGCGCCGATCCCGCGCCAGACCACATAGACGCCCACCGCGCCGACGATGACGGCGAAGGCGGTGGCCAGCATGCGGCGCTTGTCGGCCAGACGGCGCGCCGTGGTGGTGCCGGCGAAGCCGCCGACGGCGCCGCCGACGAGCAGCAGGAGCACGATCCACCAGTCGACCAGGCCGGAGAGGGCGTAATTGGCCGCCGTGGTGGTGCCGAAGCTGGTCACCGAGACCAGGGAGGAGGCGATGGCGTTGATCAGCGGCATGCCGGTGGCCATGATCAGGCCGGGGACGATCAGGAAGCCGCCGCCGATGCCGAAGAAGCCGGAGAGGAAGCCGGTGGCGAGCGCGGCGACGCCGAGACGCGGAAGCAGCAAGCCGGCCGTGCCGCGATTGAGCTGGACCTCGGGGTGTCCGGCGCTCGGCGGCCGGCGCACCATCGAGACGGCGATGACGATCATGATCACCCCGAACAGGGCGAGCAGATGGTTGCCGTCGATCGACTTGCCGACGGTCGAGCCGATGGCCGCGCCGGCAATGCCGAACAGGGCATAGGTGACGGCGCAGCCGGCCTTGACGTGGCCCGTGCGCCAGTGGCTGTAGAGGTTGAACGCGGCGTTGGCGGCCACGGCCAGCGCGCTGGTGCCGATGGCGACATGCGGGCTCTTCACGCCGACCACATAGACCAGCAGCGGCACCGCAAGCACCGAACCGCCGCCGCCGATGAGGCCAAGCGAAAAGCCGACGAGGCCGCCGGACAGCACCGCCAGCACGTCCTGAAGATACGTCATGAGGGATAAGGCGCACCGCGTGACCCGGAGGTCCGGCGCGCCGCCTTGTGTTGTGACCGTGCGAGGGGGTCAGCCGCGGATGGTCTGCAGGCCGGCGCGCTTCCAGCCGCCGATGCCGCCAACCATATTGTAGGCGTCGCCATTGGTCAGAGAGGCCAGGGCGCGGCCGTTGGACTTGGTACGGCCGCCCGAGGCGCAATAGAAGACGATCGTCTTGTCCTGCGGCAGGTTGGCGGGCATGCCGCGGGCCAATTGCGACAGGGGAAGCTCGATCGCGCCGGGGATGCGCTCGGCGGCGATTTCGTAGGGCTCGCGGACGTCGACAAAGACGGCGCTTTTCTCAAGCAGTTCGTGTGCCTGGACGGCGTTGATGTCTTTCAGCATGCAGGTTTCCTTTGACCGGGAGAGGCCGGCTGGTTGCAGAACATGGCCTTTAGCATGGACAGGAAGCGCGCCACATTGGGATGGGCGATCGTGTAGTGCAGCGTCTGGCCATCGCGCCGGAAGGCGATGAGGCCGTCCTCGCGCATCAGGGCCAGGTGCTGGGATGCCGCCGACTGGCTCAAGCCGACGCTGTCGGCCAGTGCCCCGACGCTCATCTCGCCGGCATCGGCGAGATGGCATAGAAGCAGCAGCCGCCGCTCGTTGGAGAGCAGCTTCATCATGTGTGAGGCTTCCTGCGCCTTGTCGGCGAGGGCGCCATAGTCGGTTTTCAGCGGGGCCTGCATCGGCGTCTTATCCATTAGCGTTGACTAATTTAGGGGGCGCTAATATATAAGTCAAGACTTAGAACAGTTCGAAGCATGGAGATTCCCATGACCTCCCAGGCGAAACCGCAGGTTCGCGCCTTTTTCGACCCGGCGACCAATACGGTCAGCTATCTGATCGTCGATCCGGAAACCCGGCATGGGGCGATCGTCGACCCGGTGCTCGACTACGACCAGCGCACCGGCAAGGCCGCCACCGGTTCCGCCGACACCATCCTCAAGGCAGCGGAAGAGGCGGGCTGTCACCGTCGACTGGGTGCTGGAGACCCACGCCCATGCCGACCATCTGTCCGGCGCCCCCTACGTCAAGCTGAAGACCGGCGCCAAGGTCGGAATCGGCGAGCACATCCGCGAGGTGCAGAAGATCTTCCGTCCGGTGTTCAACGCCACCGACGTCTCCGGCGACGGCAGCGAGTTCGATCACCTGTTCGTCGAGGGCGAGCACTTTTCGATCGGCAATCTCGACGCCACCATCCTGCACACGCCGGGCCATACGCCGGCCTGCATCTCCTATGTGGTCGGCGATACCGTATTCGTCGGCGACACGCTGTTCATGCCCGACTACGGCACCGCCCGCGCCGACTTCCCCGGCGGCGACGCGCGCACGCTCTATCGTTCGATCCAGAAGCTGCTGGCGCTGCCCGACGACACCCGCATCTTCGTCTGCCATGATTATCTGCCCGAGGGCCGTACGGACTATGCGTGGGAGACGACGATCGGCGAGGAGCGCAAGAACGTTCAGCTCGACGGCGTCAGCGAGGACGAGTTCGTCAAGTGGCGCGAGGGCAGGGACGCCAAGCTGGCGGCGCCGCTCCTCCTGCTGCCCTCGATCCAGACCAACATCCGCGCCGGCAAGCTGCCGCCGCCGGACGCCAACGGCGTCTCCTACATCAAGATCCCGGTGAAGCTGGCAGGCTGATCCGGCAAGCGGCCACGGTCTCCTTGGCCGGGGCGGCGCGGGTGCCGGGCGCCCGCGGCGTGACTTGCCCCCGCGGGAGGTGCTAAACCGCGCCCTCCGCAGCCTGCTGCAGCGCAATAACGGCTTCTCGATTTGGGCACGGCCTCAACCAGCGCCGCAAAGACCGAAAACGGCGAACCGTCACCGTCGGCGCCCGGCTTCTGGGCGCTCACCGTCGGTTCCATCGGCATCGTCTATGGCGATATCGGCACCAGCCCGATCTACGCCTTTCGCGAGGCGATGCAGGCCGCCGCCGAGGGCGCCGGGGTCAGCCCGGCCGGCATTCTGGGCGTCCTGTCGCTGATCTTCTGGTCGCTGATCATTATCGTCACGCTCAAATACGTGCTGATCCTGACCAGGGCCGACAACCGCGGGGAGGGCGGCACCTTCGCGCTCATGGCGCTGGCGCAGGAATCCTTCAAACAGGCGGCGCCTCTGATCGTCATCCTTGGCGTGACGGCGGCCGGGCTGTTCTACGGCAACGCGATCATCACGCCGGCGCTGTCGGTGCTCTCGGCCGTCGAGGGCCTCGAGGTGGTCGAGCCGGTACTGCAATCCTCGATCCTGCCGCTGACCTTCGTCATCCTCATCGTCCTGTTTCTCGTCCAGTCGCGCGGCACCCACCGCGTGGCGGCCTTCTTCGGGCCGGTCAGCGCCGTCTGGTTCGTGACTCTTGCCATTGCCGGCATCGTTCCGATCGTGCGCGATCCGGTCGTGCTGCTGGCCCTCAATCCGTTCTACGCCGGGGAATTCCTGTTCAGTCACGGCATCATCAGCCTGGTGACGCTGGGCGCCGTCTTCCTCGCCGTCACCGGCGCTGAGGCGCTCTACGCCGATCTCGGCCATTTCGGGCGCAAGCCCATCCGGGTCGCCTGGCTCGGGCTGGTGCTGCCCGCTCTGGTCATCAACTATTTCGGTCAGGGCGCGCTGGTGCTGGCCAGACCGGACGCGCTTGGCAGCCCCTTCTTCCTGCTCTATCCGGACTGGGCGCGGCTGCCGATCGTGGTGCTGGCCACGGCGGCGACGGTGATCGCCAGCCAGGCGGTTATCACCGGTACCTATTCGTTGAGCAGCCAGGCCGTGCAGCTCGGTCTGCTGCCGCGCCTCGAAATCCGTCATACCTCCGAGGACCATCCCGGCCAGATCTACGTGCCGCGGGTCAACGCCTTCCTGCTCATCGGCGTGCTGCTGCTGGTCGGCCTGTTCCGCTCGTCGGGTGCGCTCGCCGGCGCCTATGGCATCGCGGTCACCGGCACGATGGTGGTCACGGCGCTGCTTGCCTTCATCGTCATCTGGCGCGACTGGCATTGGCATCCGCTCGCCGCCGCCGCCCTGGTCCTGCCTTTCCTGGTGATCGACGTAGCCTTTCTGGTCGCCAATCTGCTCAAAATCATGTCCGGTGGGTGGGTGCCGCTGCTGCTCGGCGGCTTCCTGATGGTCGCAATGCTCACCTGGCGGCGCGGCAACCGCATCCTGTTCGAGAAGACACGGCGAACCGAAGTGCCGCTCGCCGAGCTGGTCGACAAGCTCGAGGCCAAACCGCCGCCGCGCATCGCCGGCACCGCCATCTTTCTCACCAGCGATCCGGTCAGCACGCCGACGGCGCTGCTCCACAGCCTCAAGCACTTCCATGTGCTGCACGAGAACAACGCCATCCTGACGCTGGTCCTGGACGACAGGCCGCGCGTGCCGGCCAAGGAGCGAGTGACCATCGAGCACATCTCGGCGTCCTTCCTGCGCATCACCGTGCGCTACGGCTTCACCGAGAGCCCGAACCTGCCGCGCACGCTGGCGCGCATCAAGGACGACCATTTCACCTACGATGTGATGAAGACGACCTTCTTCCTGTCGCGGCGTTCGCTGAAGGCCTCGAAGAAGTCGGGCATGCCGTTGTGGCAGGACAAGATCTTCATTCCGCTGGCGCGCAACGCCGACGACGCCTCCAGCTATTTCGGCCTCCCCACCGACCGCGTCGTCGAGATCGGCACGCAGGTGACGATCTGAGCCTCGGGGCCACGCCTCAGAGATAGAAGCTCGGCAGGAAGAGGATGATCACGCCCTGGATCTCCAGGCGCCCCAGGATCATGGCGGCGGACAGCAGGATCTTGGAGATGTCGGGCAGGCTGGCGAAATTGCCGGCCGGACCGATGATCGGTCCGATGCCGGGGCCGGCATTGGACATGCACTCGGAGACCGCCGACATGGCGGTTTCCATGTCCAGTCCGGTCAGGGCGACCGCCAGCGACAGGACGACGAAGGTCGCCAGATAGAGGAAGGCGAAGGAGCCGACCGAACCGATCTCGTCGTCGGTGAGGGTCTTGGTGCCATAGGTGACGGGTGAGGTGCGGTGCGGGTGGAGCAGGTGGGTCACGTGCTGCTTGGCGACGCGGTAGAGCACCATCAGCCGCATCGTCTTGAGGCCGCCCGCCGTCGATCCCGTGCAGCCGCCCGGGAAGGTGAACAGCAGGAACGAGACCGCAACGAACGGCCCCCATTTGAGATAGTCGGTCGAGGCGAACCCGGTGGTGCTGACCACCGAGGTGATGTTGAAGGCGGCCTCGGTGAGTGCGGTGAAGAAGGGAAGCTGCCCGGTCAGCCACACATAGAGGGTGACCACCAGAACGAAGACCGCGAGCATGCCGACGAAGACCGGGATCTGCGGGTCGATGCGCTCGCGCCAGCGACCGGGCCTCAGCACCCGCAGATAGGCGATCATGGGCAACGCGCCGGAGATCATGAACACCACGCCGGCCCATTCCAGCGCCGGGCTGTGGAAATAGCCGAAGGAAGCGTCGTGGGTGGCAAAGCCGGCGGTGGGCAGCGTCGTCAGCGCATAGTTGAGTGCGTCGAAGGACGACATGCCGAGCGCCCAGTAGGTCAGGGTGCAGGCAACCGTCAGCAGAAAATAGACCCGTCCGACCAGCCCGGCGACGTGTCCCGCCTTGGGCATGACGTCCTCTGAGCGGTCGGACGATTCCATGCGGAAGAGCTGCATGCCGCCGATGCGCAGAAAGGGCAGGACGATGATCGCCAGGCCGATGATGCCGAGCCCGCCCAGCCACTGCACGGTCGAGCGCCACAGCAGGATCGAGGCCGGCATGTGATCGAGGCCGGTCATCACCGTCGAGCCGGTGGTGGTGAAACCCGACACCATCTCGAAATAGGCGTCGACGAAGGTCAGCCCGATCGGGTGCCACATCAGCGGCAGCGCCGCGAAGGCCGGCACCACGAACCACGACACCGAGGTCAGGAAGGCGGCGTCGCGGAAGCGCAGCTCGAACGGGCGGCCCTTGGTGGTCAGGATGCAGGCGCCGGCCACTGCCGCCGTGATCGCGGCACTGATCGCGAAATCCTTCGCCCCGGCGTCGGCATCGGCAATGCCGACCAGGGCCATCAGCGCCTCGCCACCGGCGGTTACCAGCAGGATCCACCCGAGGGCGAGGACGGCGGGCCAGATCTTGGGCAACATGCGGCGGCTACCGGCGCGTCGGGTGGATCGAAGGGCCGGCTTTTAGGCTGCGGGCACCGGCCGGGCTATGGACAGTTTGTCGCGGGCGCGCGCGTTTTCCCAGCCTGTGGAAAGCCTTGGCTGCCGATTTGACGGGACGCGCCCGTGCGGCGAGTGTTGGGCGATGACCCTCCATCTGATCAAGCTCTGCGTCGGCTGCGATTCGATCGACGACCTTACCGATTGGATCGCCATGCGCATGGCGGAGAAGCGCCGGGCCGGCGAACCGCTGGAACACCACCATGTCACCCGCATGGTGCCGAAGCGCATTGCCGAGCTTCTCGACGGCGGCTCGCTCTACTGGGTGATCAGGGGCAAGGTCCAGGTGCGCCAGCGCCTGCTCGACATCCGTCCCTTCGTCGACGGCGAGGGCATCGGCCGCTGCGCCCTGGTGCTGGAGCCGAAGCTGGTGCCGACCGAATGGCAGCCGAAACGGCCATTCCAGGGCTGGCGCTATTTCGACGGCAAGGACGCCCCGGCGGACCTGAGCAAGGGCCGCAATGGCGGCCTGCCGCCGGAATTCTTCGCCGAACTGGCCGCCTCGGCCTGCGCTAGACGGTGGCACGCGGCGCCCGGCGGTAAGCTTAATCGGCGAAATTCCGCGGTTTTTGCTCGGCGTTGACGAAATCTTGGCTCTTTTTATGCACCTTATCGCCTATTCTTCAGATTCGGCTCGATCTGGAACGGCGCGCGACAATGGCCTCAGCCCTGCCGGCAGCGAATACCGCCCACGTCATCGTTCTCGGCAACGAGAAGGGTGGCTCGGGCAAATCGACGCTGGCCATCCACATCATCGTTGCCCTGCTCAAGGCCGGCCACCGGGTCGCCTCGATCGACACCGACAGCCGCCAGCTTTCGCTCACCCGCTACCTCGAGAACCGCGACCGCTGGGCCCGGCGCAGCGGCATGGCGCTCGAACTGCCGAGCCATTTCTCGGTCAAGCTCGGCGAGGGCGAGCGCATCCGGGACGTCGAGGCGAGCGAGTTCGCCGACTTCACCGAGATCGTCGAGCGGCTGGGCGAGACCGTGGATTTCGTCGTCATCGACACGCCGGCCAACGATTCCTACCGCATGCGCCTGAGCCACGCTTTGGCCGATACTCTGGTCACGCCGGTCAATGACAGCTTCGTCGATCTCGACGTGCTCGGCCGCGTCGAGGGCTCGCCCTTCGCGGTCACCGCCGTCAGCCAGTATGCCAGCCTGGTCGACGAGGTCCGCAGCAAGCGGCTTATGACCGTGCCGCGCGAGACCGACTGGATCGTCGTGCGCAATCGCCTGTCGGCGTTGTCCAGCCGCAATCAGCACAATGTCACCGAAGGTCTCGACCTGCTCGCCTCTCACCTCGGCTTCCGGGTCGCCCATGGCATTTCCGAGCGGGTCATCTTCCGCGAGTTCTTCCCGATGGGGCTGACCGCCTTCGACCCGTTCGAGCGCGCCGTGCTCGGCCGGCGGCCGACCATGTCGCATGTCGCCGCCCGGGCCGAAATCCGCGAACTGGTCGAGTGGCTGAACCTGCCGATGCGCGCACCGGCCATCGCCCCGTCGCAGGGCGAAACCGGCGCAATCGTGCCACCGGTGGTCGCCGGTGCGGAGCAAGCGTCGCTCTAGGAAGCGCTGCCCGCGTCTCCATATCTCCGGCTCGCCATCGTTCGCGTTTGCCAGCCCCTCAAAAAGGCGGATTACGCGGGCGTTCCAGAATCGGGTAAGGATTCGGGGATGCGCGATGTGCAAAGGTTCCAGCCGGCCCACGTCATTGTCCTCGGCAACGAGAAAGGCGGCTCGGGCAAGTCGACCACGGCTATGCATGTCATCGTCGCCCTGCTGAAGAGCGGGGCGCGGGTGGCTTCCATCGACACCGACGGCCGTCAGCGCTCGCTCACCCGCTATGTCGAGAACCGCGCCGCCTGGGTGAGGAAGACCGGCCTGCCGCTGGAGGTGCCGGTCCATTTCACCGTGCCGCCGTCCGAGGGCGAACTGGTCTCCGAGATCCAGGACCGCGAGTTCCGCGCCTTCGCCGAGGCCGTCAGCCGCACCGAATACGGCTTCGACTACGTCGTCATCGATACGCCCGGCCACAACACCTATCTGATGCGCGTCAGCCACGCGATGGCCGACACGCTGATCACCCCGATCAACGACAGCTTCGTCGATTTCGACGTGCTCGGGCGGGTCGATCCCGACACGCTGGAGGTGCTCGGGCCCAGCCACTACGCCGATCTGGTGGCCGAATCGCTGCGCCAGCGGCGCCTGGTCGATGACCGCCAGACCGACTGGATCGTCGTGCGCAACCGCCAGACGGCCCTGGCCAGCCGCAACCGGCGCAACATCGAGCGCGGGCTCAAGCAATTGTCGGCGCGGGCCGGCTTCCGGCTCGCCGACGGCATTTCCGAGCGCGTCATCTTCCGCGAACTGTTTCCCTACGGCCTCACCGCGCTCGATGCCTTCGGCGCCAGCGCCAACGAGGCCGAGCCGACGCTCTCCCACATCTCGGCGCGCAACGAGGTGCGCAACCTGCTCGATACCCTCAACCTGCCCGCCTTGCGGAGGGCGTCGCGGGCGGCGCCGTCCGACCCGTCGGGGCGCAGCGGCGGGCGCAAGTCGTCGGACGGCGATGGCCGGTTGCGCGGCGCCCTCTGACCGCCACATGATAGGTGCCTGATAGTCCACCTGAGGAACGCTCGGGAACCTTTCGCCAATGGCGGCAGACGACAAGAAGACGCCGGTTCGCCGCGACCGCCCGGAGACCCCGGCTGCGGCGGCGCAGTCGCGGCCGCAGGAGATCGAGGCGTTCCTCGCCCAGGCGCGGTCCATGACGCCGGCCGACACCGCCGGCGGGCACGGACGGCTGATCTTTGCGCTCGATGCAACCATGAGCCGCCAGCCGACCTGGGACACGGCACTGAGGTTGCAGGCGGAGATGTTCGAGGAGGCCGCCAAGGTCGGCGGCCTGGAGGTGCAACTCGCCTATTACCGGGGTTTCAACGAGTGCCGGGCCAGCCGCTGGGTGCGCGATGCGCGCGCGCTTCGTGACCTGATGACGACGATCGACTGCCGCGGCGGCCACACCCAGATCCGCCGCATCCTGGCCCATGCCCGCAAGGAGACCGGCAGGAAGAAGGTCAACGTGCTGGTCTTCGTCGGCGATGCGATGGAGGAGAAGATTGACGATTTGGCGGCGGTCGCCGGCGAGCTCGGCATGCTCGGCCTCAAGGTCTTCATCTTTCAGGAGGGACAGGACACCTCGGTCGAGCGCGCCTTCCGCGAGATCGCACGGCTCTCCGGCGGCGCCTATGCGCGCTTCAACGTCAATGCCGCCGGGCAGCTGGCGGAGCTTCTCAGGGCCGCGGCGGTCTATGCCGCCGGCGGCATGAAGGCGCTGGCCGAGGGCGGTGCCGGCGCCAGACTTCTCCTGCAACAACTGCGCTGACGATGGCCTATTTCGGCGCGGGTCTCATCCTGCTTGCCATACTGATGGTTCTCGCCCGCGCCTTCGTGGCGGCGGATGTCCGTGCGCTGGTCCGCCTGGTGCGCTACCTGCTCGGCGGCGTGCTCGTCGTGATCGGCATCGGGCTGGCCTTCGCCGAGCGTTGGGGCATCGGCGTGGTGCTGATCTCGGCCGGCCTGTCGATCGTCGCCACCGGCCGGATCGGGCCGCTCGATCTCGGCGGCCATGCCCGCCGGTCGCCGGGGTCGACCTCGACCGTGCGCTCGCGCTTCTTCGAGATGAGCCTCGACCACGACAGCGGTGCCATAAGCGGGCGGATCGTGGCCGGGCGTCTGGCGGGACGGGAGCTGGACGATCTCGACGATCAGGCCCTGCTGGCGCTGGCAGCGGAAATCGGCGGCGATCCCGAAAGCGTGGCGCTATTCGAAGCTTATCTCGACCGCCGGATGCCCGGCTGGCGTGACCACGTCGAGGCTGATGCGGCAGCGGGGGCGGGCGGCGCGACGAATTCGGGCACCATGACTGATGAGGAGGCCTATCAGGTCCTTGGCCTTGCGCCCGGTGCCAGTGATCGGGAAATCAGGGCGGCCCACCGCCGGCTCATGATGCGCATGCATCCCGACCAGGGAGGCTCGACGTTCCTCGCGGCGAAAATCAATCAGGCTAAGGACAGGCTTCTCGGCAATCATCGCTAAGTCCCACTACTCCATACAAACACAGGACTATTTCGAGAACGCTAATCCCCTGTCAGTTACTGATAGCCAGGCACTTGAAGTCACGCCTGGTCAGGTAGGCGCATGCGTCGCGCGCCTCTTTTTTGTTGGCAAACCCGGCAAAGCGGGCGCGGTAAAGCGTGGTGCTGCCGCTGACCACCGGCTCGGTATAGGGCGAGGCGTCGGCGAGCACGGCGGCGCCCTTCGACAGCGCCTGGTCGAGGATATCCTCGGCCGACGACTGGCTCGGCGTGGCAGCAAGCTGGATCTTCCAGCCGGCGATGACGGTGGTCGGCGAGGCGGCGTCGCTCGAATCGTCCTCGCCCGAGGCGTCGCCCTGGCCCTGGTCGGCCGGATCGGCCGGCGGCGCGACGGTCTGGTCGACGGCGGCAAGGGCGAAGACCGAATTGGCGCCGATCAGCGAGGCGATGCCGACCGGGGCCTTGCCCGCGATAGGCGGCGCCGGCTGATCGGCCAGCACGACCGGCGCCGAGGGGGCGGCCGGCGCTGCCGGCGGCTCGTCGATCGAGGCGGTCCTGGTGTCGTCGACCGGCGGACGCGGCTGCGGAATCGGCAGGTCCTTGGGGTCGATCTTGGCGACCATGCGCGTGGCGCCGGGAACCAAAGCCGTGCGCGCGCCGGTGGAGGCCTTGGGCAGATAGGTGGAGATCAGGCTCGCCATGTGGTTGTCGCGCCAGCGGCTGGTCTCGCCGCCCAGCACGACGCCGACGATCTGGCGGTTGCCGCGGCTCACCGAGCTGACCAGATTGAAGCCCGAGGCACGCGTGTAGCCGGTCTTGATGCCATTGACGCCCTTCACCCGGCCGAGCAGGTGGTCGTGATTGCGGATGCGGCGGCCGTGCCAGACGAAACTCGGGGTCGAGAAGTAGGAGAAATATTCCGGGTGATGCTCCTGCAGCGCCCGCCCGAGCGTTGCCATGTCGCGGGCCGTGGTCATCTGGCCGCTGGCGGGCAGGCCGGAAGCGTTGCGGAAGGTGGTCCGCGACATGCCGAGGGCGTGCGCCTTGGCGGTCATCTTGCTGGCGAAGGCCGTCTCGGATCCACCGAGGTACTCGCCGATGGCGCAGGCGACGTCATTGGCCGATTTGGTCACCAGCGCCAGGATGGCGTCGCGTGCCCTGATGGTCTGGCCGGGCTTGAGGCCGAGCTTGGAGGGCGCCTGGGCGGCGCAATGCGCCGAAACACTGATCTGCGTGCTGAGCGAGGTCTTGCGCGCCTCGATCGAATCGAAGAGCAGGTAGAGCGTCATCATCTTGGTGAGCGAGGCAGGATAGCGCCTGGCGTCGGCGGCCTGCGCATAGAGCGTCCTGCCGGTCTTGGCATCGACGACGATGGCCGAATCCGGCGCGGCCGCCGCCGTCTGCGGGATGGCGCCAATAGCCATCACGACCAGACCTGCCGCCGCAACCAGTCTCAGTTTCATCGCCCCGTGCACAATCGCACTGATTCGCGTCATCACAGACTAACCCGTCCCGCGCCGGCCTGGGGAGGCGTGCCGGCAAGTATTTCCCCTGAAGCCGCCCTGTGCCGTCGGGTTGTGTCCGGGAGATAGCACGTTTTCCGCTTGCCGCATGGCTGCCTTGTGCGTGCTTGCGCCCGATATTCCCGCCAGTGGCCTCGTCCCACGCCTGCCGATGCAGGCTTCACCGCTGCGAACAGTATGAAAGGGGCGTTACCGTTCGGTAAAGTCCCAATCTGCCGCAGCGCGGTAAAAGCCTCATTGTGCAGCGCACAATTTTTCCTTGACTTTCATGCTGCACTGCACATATACGCTTTCCATCGGATGAGACGCCGGCTGCCTCACAGGGCGCGGCGAAGTGTGGGAAACGCGAAAATGAGCACCTTCGACATTCAGGGTTTCAGCAAGGAAAACATCGACGTGGCGCTGAAAAGCGTCGACGCGGTGAGCAAGGGCATGCAGGCCATGGCGGTCGAGGCCGTGGACTATTCCAAGCGCAATTTCGACGCCGGTGGTGCCGCGGTCGAGAAGCTGCTCGCGGCCAAGAGCCTCGATACGGCGGTCGCGGTGCAGTCGGAGATCGTGCGCTCGGCCTATGAGAATTATGTCGGACAGATGGCGCGCATGAGCGAGATCGCCACCGACATGGCCAAGGGCGCCTACCAGCCCTATGAGGCGTTCTTCGGCAAATTCGGCAAATAGGTCGCGCCGGGGCCTGCCCCGGAAATGTGCCATAAGATGAGGCCCGGTGGCGACACCGGGCCTTTTTTGCGGGCACAAGCCTGCGATCTGCCGCCGGCGGCTTCACACGGGCCATTTGCGACCTACATATCCGTCGTTCCCCTGTACCCGTCCGGCGGCCGGATCAAACGAGACAGTGCGTGACCTGGCGATAATTTGATCGTTGACGGCGCGCGCGGTTTGTCGGCAGGATTTCGCCTCAAGAGTGCCCAAAGTCGGACGCGATATGAGCAACGAGAATCGTCGCCCCGATTCCGATGGTGGCGATGCCAGCACGAGCATTGTCACCAAGACCCGGCCAAAGACCAAGCGGCCGAGTCTGTATCGGGTTCTGATCCTGAATGACGACTACACGCCGATGGAGTTCGTCGTACATGTACTGGAGAGGTTTTTTCAGAAGGGACGGGAGGAGGCGACCCAGATCATGCTGCACGTGCATCAGCATGGGGTCGGAGAGTGCGGCATCTTCACCTACGAGGTGGCCGAGACCAAGGTCACCCAGGTGATGGATTTCGCGCGCAAGCATCAGCATCCGTTACAATGCGTGATGGAAAAGAAGTGAGGTCGTTCGGTGCCGTCATTCTCCCGCAATCTTGAGAAGGCCCTGCATCAGGCGCTGGCACTGGCCGGCGAGCGCCATCAGGAATACGCCACGCTGGAGCACCTGCTGCTCGCCCTGATCGATGATCAGGACGCCGCGGCGGTCATGCGTGCGTGCAACGTCGATCTCGATGTGCTGCGCCGCAGCCTGGTCGAATATATCGACACGGAGCTGGCCAACCTGGCCACCGGCTCGGGCGAGGATTCGAAGCCGACCGCCGGCTTCCAGCGCGTCATCCAGCGCGCCGTCATCCATGTGCAGTCGTCGGGCCGCGAGGAAGTCACCGGCGCCAATGTGCTGGTCGCCATCTTCGCCGAGCGCGAGAGCCACGCCGCCTATTTCCTGCAGGAGCAGGAGATGACCCGCTACGACGCGGTCAACTATATCAGCCACGGCATCGCCAAGCGCGCCGGCATGTCCGAATCCCGGCCCGTGCGCGGCGTCGACGACGACGCGGCGACGGTCGAGGGGCGCGACGAGACCAAGAAGAAGGCCGATGCGCTCGACGCCTATTGCATCAATCTCAACGACAAGGCGAAGAAGGGCCGCATCGATCCGCTGATCGGCCGCGAGGCGGAGATCAGCCGCACCATCCAGATCCTCTGCCGCCGGCAGAAGAACAATCCGCTGTTCGTCGGCGATCCCGGCGTCGGCAAGACGGCGATCGCGGAAGGCCTGGCCAAGCGCATCGTCGAGGGCGACGTCCCGGACGTGCTGTCCAAGTCGACGGTCTTCGCCCTCGACATGGGCACGCTCTTGGCCGGCACCCGCTATCGCGGCGATTTCGAGGAGCGCCTCAAGCAGGTGATCAAGGAGATCGAGGAGTTCCCCGGCGCGATCATGTTCATCGACGAGATCCACACCGTGATCGGTGCCGGCGCCACTTCCGGCGGCGCCATGGATGCGTCGAACCTGCTCAAGCCGGCGCTCGCCTCGGGCACCATCCGCTGCATCGGCTCGACCACCTACAAGGAATACCGCCAGTTCTTCGAGAAGGACCGGGCGCTGGTCCGCCGCTTCCAGAAGATCGACATCGCCGAGCCGTCGATCCCCGACGCCATCGAGATCCTCAAGGGCCTCAAGCCCTATTTCGAGGAGTATCACCGCGTCCGCTATACCGGTGACGCCATCAAGAGCGCGGTCGAGCTGTCGTCGCGCTACATCAACGACCGCAAGCTGCCCGACAAGGCGATCGACGTCATCGACGAGACCGGCGCCTCGCAGATGCTGGTGCCGGAATCCAAGCGGCGCAAGACCATCGGCGTCAAGGAGATCGAGGACACCATCGCTACCATGGCGCGGATTCCGCCGAAGACGGTGTCGAAGGACGATGCCGAGGTGCTCCAGCATCTCGACGAGACGCTGAGGACCGTCGTCTACGGTCAGGACAAGGCGATCGAGAAGATCTCCTCGGCGATCAAGCTCGCCCGTGCCGGCTTGCGCGAACCGGAGAAGCCGATCGGCTGCTACCTGTTCTCTGGTCCCACCGGCGTCGGCAAGACCGAGGTCGCCCGCCAGCTCGCCGCCGCGCTCGGCGTCGAACTGATCCGCTTCGACATGTCGGAATACATGGAGCGCCATACGGTGAGCCGCCTGATCGGCGCGCCGCCCGGCTATGTCGGCTTCGACCAGGGCGGCCTGTTGACCGACGGCGTCGACCAGCATCCGCACTGCGTGCTGCTGCTCGACGAGATCGAGAAGGCCCATCCCGACCTGTTCAACATCCTTCTGCAGGTCATGGATCACGGCAAGCTCACCGACCACAACGGCAAGCAGGTCGATTTCCGCAACGTCATCCTGATCATGACGACCAATGCCGGCGCCAGCGAGCTGGCCAAGTCGGCCATCGGCTTCGCCAATTCGGTGCGCGAAGGCGACGACATGGAAGCGATCAACCGGCTGTTCGCGCCGGAGTTCCGCAACCGCCTCGACGCCATCGTTCCGTTCGGCAATCTGCCGCCGGAGATCGTCTACCAGGTGGTGCAGAAGTTCGTCCTGCAGCTCGAGGCGCAGCTCGCCGACCGCGGCGTCACCTTCGACCTGACGCAGGAGGCGGTGAAGTGGCTCGCCGACAAGGGCTATGACAGCCGCATGGGCGCGCGTCCGCTCGGCCGCGTGATCCAGGAGCACATCAAGCAGCCGCTGGCCGAGGAAGTGCTGTTCGGCAAGCTGAAGAAGGGCGGCACGGTCAAGGTCGCCGTCAAGGAGGACGGCAGCGGTCTCGCCCTCGAAGCCATCGAGGACGGTCCGGTGACGCCGAAGCCCGAGCCGACGCCGCGCAAGCCGCGCGCGCCGCGCCGTCGGCGGTCGTCGCGGGCCGTGGCCAAGAAGGCATCGCCGCCCTCCGACACGCCGCCTGCCGGTGGCAACGGCGAAGGCGGCAACAAGCGCGGCCTGGTGCCCAAGGTGCCGCTCAAGACCGGCTGAGGCCGCGGGCAGGGGGCACACCTCTAGGCGTAACCTCGTCATGGCCGGGCTTGTCCCGGCCATCGACGTCTTCAGGTGCGCCCCGTCGGCGGCGCCAGGGCGGCGGCCGCGGTCAGCTTGTCGGGATTGCGCACGACATAGACGGCGGTGACGGCGCCGTCCTCGACCTGCAGGGCGGTGGTCTGCAAGACCCCGTCCGGGCCGATGCTGACATAGCCGGGCAGGCCGTTGATGCGCACGATCCGCGACCACGAGATGGTGGCGCCGGCGGTGCGCGCCTTGCGGGCGAGCCCGGCGAAGAAACGGACGATGCGATCGCGCCCGGCGATGATGCGCAGCGCCGCCGGCCGTTGTCCGCCGCCGTCGCTGTGGAAGACGGCGGCATCGGCGAGCAGGTCGCGCAAGGTGCCGACATCGCCGTCGCGCACGGCGGCGAGGAAGGCGGAGGCGATGCGCTCGGCCTCCGGTGCCGGCACCTCGTAGCGGTGCTCGTCGGCGCGGACGTTGACCCGCGCCCGGGCGGCGAGCTGGCGGCAGGCCGCCTGGCTGCGGTCGAGCGTCGCCGCGATCTCCGAGAAGTCCATGTCGAGCACGTCGTGGAGCAGGAAGGCGGCACGCTCCAGCGGCGACAGCCGTTCGAGCGCCAGCATCAGGGCGACCGGGGCATCGATGCGGTCATCGACGGAGATCGGCTCGGGCGCGTCGAGGAGTTCGATGATCGGTTCGGGCAGCCACGGGCCGACATAGCTTTCGCGCCGCCTGCGGGCCGATTTCAGGATATCGAGGCAGAGCCGCGTCACCACCCGGGTGAGGTAGGCGCGCGGCTCCACGATGTCGTCGTTCATGGCGGCGTGCCAGCGCAGATAGGCATCCTGCACCACGTCCTCGGCGTCGGCGAGCGAGCCCAGCATGCGATAGGCATGGCGGGTCAGATGCTGGCGATGGCGCTCGAATGTGGCCGTGGCTGCCGCCATGGGTTCGCTCTTGCTCAGGCCGCCTTTGCGGCCTTCCGGGGCACGTCGTTCGGATGGACGACGCGGAACCCGACCGCAAGACGATTCCACGTATTGATGGCGCCGATGAGGAGGCTGAGATTGACCAGCTCCGTCGGGCTGAACTGCGCCGCCGCTTGCTCATAGGCGGCATCCGGCGCGTGGGTCTGCGGCAGCAGCGTCAGCGCCTCCGTCCAGGCCAGCGCGGCGCGTTCGCGCGGCGTGTAGAGGTTGGATTCGTGCCAGGCGCTGAGCAGATAGATGCGCTCCTCGCTTTCGCCGGCCTTGCGGGCGTCGGCGGTATGCATGTGCAGGCAGTTGGCGCAGCCGTTGATCTGCGAGGCGCGGATCTCGACGAGGCGCATCAGGCTGTCCTCGAGCCCGCTGGTCTTCACATAGCCCGAAAGGGCCAGCAGGGCGTTGATCGCGGCGGGTGCGGCGTCGGCAAGCTTCAGTCGTGGGGTCATGGGAGGGGCTCCGCTTGGGGTTACGCCGACAAGACGAGCCAGCCCGCCCGTCTGTGACATGACCGCTGCGGATTTTTCCTGGGGAGGCGCCGCCGCTACCCCAGTGCGCGGCGGACCTTCTCGGCGTTGGTCGCCAGCACCTGCGGGTCCTCCATCGTGCCGGTGTGGGGCTTGAGCGGCACGCCGGCGAAGCGCGGGATGACGTGGACGTGCAGGTGATAGATCGTCTGCCCCGACGCGGCTTCGTTGAACTGGATGATCATGACGCCGTCGGCCGCGAAGGCTTCCTTCACGGCGCGGGCGATCTTCTGCACCGTCTCCATCATCTGGGCGAGGGTGGCCGGATCGGCGTCGAGCAGGTTGCGCGAGGGCGCCTTGGGCAGCACCAGCGTGTGGCCGGTGCCTTGCGGCATCACGTCCATCATGGCGACGGTGTGCTCGTCCTCATAGACCCGGTGCGAGGGGATCTCGCCGCGCAGGATCTTGGCGAAGATGTTGTCGGGATCGTAGGCGCGTCGGTCATCGGACGTTCCCCCGGCAATCGGCAATCGGCATTCGGCAGTAGCACAAATCGCGATCGACTGCCGACTGCCTATCTGCCGACTGCCCGCCTCCTCCCTGAACGGCAGGTATTCGGCGAGCGCTTCCTGGTCCCGGGCGACCTGATGGCGCTCGCGGGCGAGATAGTCGGCAACGGCGGAGCGGAAACCGGGATCGGCGACCCAGTGGGCGGAATAGGTGGTGGTCGGCCGGTAGCCGCGCGCCAGCTTGTGCTCGCCCTGCGCCCCGGCCTCGACCAGCCTGAGCCCGTGGTCGATGCCCCATTCGATCGCCTGGTAGTAGCAGAGCTCGAAATGCAGGAAGGGCTGGTCGGCGGTGGTGCCCCAGTAGCGGCCGAAAAGCGTGTCCGAGCCGATGAAATTGAGCGCGCCGGCGATCGGTGCCCCGTGGCGCATGGCAAAGATCAGCAGGATATGGTCGGCCATGCGCTCGCCGATGAGCGAGAAGAAGGCGCGGTTGAGATAGGGCCGGCCCCATTTGCGCGAGCCGGTGTCCATGTAGAAGTGGAAGAAGGCGTCCCAGGCGTCCTCGGTGATGTCGCTGGCCGGTCAGGTGGACGATCTCCAGCCCGCCGGCCAGCGCGTCGCGGCGCTCGCGGCGGATCGCCTTGCGCTTGCGCGAGGCGAGCGCGTCGAGGAAGTCGTCGAAGTCGCGATAGCCCTCGTTGACGAAGTGGAACTGCCGGTCGGTGCGCGCCAGATAGCCGTATTCGGCAAGCTGCTGCTGCTCGGCTTCAGTGGTGAAGGTGACGTGCAGCGAGGAGGCGCCGAGCTTGGCGGTCAGCGTGGCGCCGGCGGCGGCGAGCAGCGCGCGGTTCTGGCTGGCGTCGCCGCCCGGCCTGACCAGCAGGCGCCGGCCGGTCACCGGCGTGAAGGGCACCGCCGCCTGGAGCTTGGGATAGTAGCGCCCGCCGGCGCGTTCATAGGCGTCGGCCCAGCCGTGGTCGAAGACGTATTCGCCCATGGAATGGCTTTTCAGGTAGCAGGGCATGACCGCGGCCGGCCGGCCGTCGGCGCCGTCGAGCATCAGGTGCTGGCCGAGCCAGCCGGTCTTGCGGGTGGCCGAGCCGGATTCCTCCAGCGACCACAGGAAATCGTGCGCCAGAAACGGGTTGTAGGGCTCGCCGGGCGGGTTGGCGCAGGCGTCCCAGTCGTCACGGGCGATGTCGCCGAGCGAGGACAGGACGCGGAAGGTGGCTTGCGGCGGAATGGGTGCGGCCACGGAGCAGGGGCTCTCCGAAAAAGGGGACTGCCATCAACTTAGAGCCGCTGCAATTCCGTGCAAGACGTGGGTGGCGGGTAGGAACTTCCGAGGGGCGAAAAAGAAACGCTCGTCATCCTCCGGCGAGCGAAGCGAGATCGGAGGACCGCTCTCCGCCAAGACAATGCTCGCCGCATCCGCCTCAGCCGATCCTCCGGTCAAGCCGGAGGATGACGGTGTGGTTGGTGGGGCGGGCGATTCTTCTTCAGGTGCTTGGAAGGAATTGACTGGCGATCGGGCTCAGGCCGCCGCCGCGTCCGGGTCGAAGCCCTCGAAGGTGATCTGGTCGGTGTAGTCGCGCGCCTTCTCTCGGTCGGCGGGCGTGCGGACCGTCCAGCAGATGAGCGGGATCCCGATGTGGCGCAGCATCAGCGGCGCGTTGGCGGGCAGGTCCTTGATGCCGAATGAGACGAAATGCGGCCAGACGATCGCTGCGGCGAGCAGGTGGCGGAGCGCGAAGCGCGCCGGCCAGGGCAGCCGCCCCTCGTCGGGGCCTTTCGGAAAATCGTAGCCGATCATGCCGCGCGGCAGGCTGGGGGAGAGCCGGCGCATGGCGACCATCGCCATGGGATCGAACGACATGACCGCGGCCGGGCCGGAATAGTCGCCGAGAATCGGCGCCACCGCCCGTTCCAGCCGGCGGTCGCCGTCCCATTGGCTCTTCAGCTCGATGATGAGCGGCACCCGCCCGTCGACCAGATCGAGCAGCTCCTCAAGGGTCGGGATGCCGGCGTCGCTGTCGTGCAGGCGGACGGCGCGCAGTTCGGCGAGCGTGCGCGCGGCGACCGGGTCCCGTCGGCTCGGTCAGCCGGTCGAGCACGTCGTCGTGGAAGACCACGACGC
Organism: uncultured Alphaproteobacteria bacterium; assembly: GCA_963743015.1. GTDB lineage: Bacteria > Pseudomonadota > Alphaproteobacteria > Rhizobiales > Kaistiaceae > CAVSRC01. The sequence goes on along the minus strand of CAVUOD010000017.1, from coordinate 218,002 downwards.
GGCCGTCGGCGGTCGCCTGCAGGTCGCATTCGATGGCGAAATTGTGGGCGATCGCCGCTTCCGCCGCCGGCAGCGTGTTCTCGATGCGGCGCTGCGCGCGGTCGTGATAGCCGCGATGCGCGATCGGCCGTGCGGTCAGCCAATCAAGCTCTGGCATCGGCTTCAAGCTCCCCCCGGGGACAGGCCCGGTCAGGCGACCTCGACGATGGCTTCGATCTCGACGGCGGCACCGAGCGGCAGGGTGGCCACGCCGATGGCCGAGCGCGCATGCTTGCCGCGCTCGCCGAGCACCTCGATGAGGAAGTCGGAGCAGCCGTTGATGACGCGGTGCGGGTCGGTGAAGTCCGGCGTGCAGTTGACGAAGCCGGTCAGCTTGACGACGCGCCTGACCTTTTCGAGATCGCCCAGCGCCGCCTTGAGATTGGCGAGGATATTGATGGCGCAGATGCGCGCCGCCGCCTGGCCGGCCTCGACGTCGTGCTCGCGGCCGAGCTTGCCGAGAAACTTGTCGCCGCCGGGCAGGATGGAAACCTGGCCGGAAACGAAGACGAGTTGTCCGACTGCCAGCGTCGGAATGTAACTGGCGGCCGGCAGCGGCGGTTCCGGCAGGCTCACGCCCAGCGCCGCCAGCCGTGCCTCGGCAGTCTCGGCCATTGCTTTTCCCCTCGGCTTGCCCTGTTGTGGCCGTTCTAGTCGCGCAGATTTCGGGGCGACGCAAGGACCTTGGAACAACCGCACATGCGATTCAGGTCGGTGGTTTGGCTTGCCGGTCTCACCGGCCTTTCGCTGCTGGCCGCCTCGGCGCGGGCGCAAACGCCGGAGCTGGCGCCCTATCGGGCGGTCTACGAACTGGCGATCGACGACAGCGCCGGCGAGGTGGCGCCCTCGGCGTCGGTCAACGGCCGCATGGCGGTCGAGTTCACCGGCTCGCGCTGCAGCGGCTACAAGAGCAAGATGCGCATCGTCACCGAGGGCGAGGATTCGGACGGCAACGCCCAGGTCACCGATGCGCGGACCGAATCGCTGGAGACCGACAAGGGGCGCTTCGAGTTCAACAACCAGACCTACGTCAACGATGCACTTGCCGAGGAGTCGGCCGGCGTGGCGACACGCCGTGGCGACGGCGTCGTGGTGGCGCTGACCAAACCCGACAAGAAGCGCGTTCTCGCTCGGCGGCGCGGTGGTGTTTCCCACCGAGCAGATACGGAAGGTCCTGGCTGAGGCCGCGGCCGGCAAGCACTTCGTCACCATGGACGTTTACGACGGCTCGGAGGCCGGCGAGGTGGTCTATGCCACCGCGGTGGTCATCGGCAAGCTGTCGTCCGCAGCCGACGATTACGGCGACGAGACGCTGGTCGGCGACGCCGGTTTCGCCGCTCTGCCCCACTGGCCGGTGACGGTGAGCTATTTCAAGAAGGGCCAGGGCACGGACGACGCGCCGACCTATGTCACCTCCTTCGTGGTCTATGCCAACGGTATCGGCCGCAAGCTGAAGATCGACTACGGCAAGTTCGCGCTGGTCGGCCACCTGACCCATCTGGAGATGCTGCCGGCACCGAAATGCTGAGCAACAGGCCGCGGCGTCCCCGACCGGTCATGCCCGCGAAGGCGGAGGATCGGCTTCGGCAACAAGAGCGTCTGTGCGCTTGGAGAGCGATCCTCCCGCCTTGGCTCGCGCCTCGCCGGAGGATGACGGGGAAAGGGGGTATCCCGGCCGTGGCCCCGTCGGGCACCAGTCCGAATTCGTCCGTCCCTAGCCGGACGGCGCCGATGCGGCGCTGGCGACCCTGCCGCTGGCGGGATGGCGGATGGAACCGCTGACCTGCACGACCGTGCCGTAGAGCGCGTGCTTGCTCACCAGGTCCCAGAGGGTGGCGGCGTTCTTCACCGACAGCCGCACGCAGCCGTGCGAGAGCGGCCGGCCGAGCCCGCGGCTGCTCGTGCCGTGCACGGCATTGCCGCGCATCGTGAAGAAGATCGAGTAGGGCATCGGCGCGTCGTCGTATTCCTTGCTGCGATGGTCCTTGTCGCGGCTCAGCGCCCAGAACGTGCCGTTGGGCGTGTCATAGCCGGGGCGTCCGGTCGACACCGGCCACGTGTAGCGCACCTGGCCGTCGACGCTGACGGTCATGCGCTGGGTGGTCTTGTCGACGCTGATCAGGATGCCGGCGCGCGCGGGCAGGCTGAGCGCGAACCCGACCAGGCAGGCTCCAATCAGCGACAGGATGATGCGGCTGGTATGCACGGGTGCTTCTCCGTCCGTCTGCGGCGCGAGCGCCGAATAACCATGGCCATCATCATGGGGTGCGTCGTCTTGATCTTCTATGAACGACGTCACAGCGGGCCGGCCGATCTTTCGCCGCCCGGCCGGGCGGCGGCGCATGCGCAGCGGACCAGCCGTGCGGCAGCGACTATCTGGAGGCCACCCTGCGATCGGCGGCCATGGTGGATCGAACCGCTGATCTGCACGACCGTGCCGAAGAGCAATTCCTGGTTGACCAGCTTCCACAGGGTGGCCGCGTGCGCCACCGATATGCGTACGCAGCCGTGCGAGACCGCGCGACCGAGGCCGCGCTCATAGGTGCCGTGCACGGCGTCGCCGCTGCCCGTGAAGAAGATCGAATAGGGCATCGGTGCGTTGTTGTATTCGTTGCTGCGATGGTGCCTGTCCATGCGGAACGGACGGAAGGTGCCGCTGGGCGTCTCGTAGCCCGACCGTCCGGTCGACACCGGCCAGACGTAGCGGACGCGGCCATTGACGGCGACGGTCATGCGTTGGGTGGACTTGTTGACGCTGATCAGGATCTCGGCCCGGGCCGGCAGGCCAAAGGCCAGCACCGCCAGGCAGGCGCCCATCAATGCCGGGATGATGTGTCTGAAGTGCATCGTGTCCCCCTCCGATCAGCCATCGGCAGCAAGCTACCATGATCGGACAGCATCGCCCGGTCCCGCAATCAACGATTGCGTGATCCGCGAAGCGTGGGCGGCCGGTCCTTTCCGGCCCGCCTTGTGGGCAGGCGCCGTGTGAAGCGGACTGAACAGGGGGCGCGCGAATCACCCCTGCCGCGGCTTCCGTTCCGTGTCGAAGACCAGCCCCAGTTCCACCGCCTTGCTGCCGAAACGGTCGCGGATGGTGTCGATGGCGGCCTCCGCCTTGGCCCGCTTGGCGGCGGCCGGGTCGATCAGGTCGCTGGGGTCGGCGATCTGCGGGTCGGCGAATTCCGACACGCCGATGCCGATCAGGCGGAACTTGGTCGTCCCGTCGGCTTCGCGGGCAAGCAGCTCGCTGCCGGCCTGGAAGATGCGGTCGGCAAGCTGGGTCGGGTCGGCGAGGTGGCGGCTGCGGGTGCGCAGGCGGAAATCGGCGGTCTTCAGCTTGAGCGTCACCACGACGCCGGCCAGCTCCGCCTTCTTGAGGCGTCGCGACACCTTTTCCGACAGCGCCCTGAGGATCGCCTTCAATTCGTGGCCGTCGCAAAGGTCGGTCTCGAAGGTGGTCTCGGCGCTGATGCTCTTGGCCTCGCCGCGGGGCTCGACGCTGCGCCGGTCGTCGCCTCGGGAGAGCCGCGCCAGCCGCAGCCCCATGGTGCCGTAGCGGCGGCCGAGCTCGGCTTCGTCCATGCGCTGCAGCGCGCCGATGGTGCGGATGCCGTCGGCGGCCAGCCGCGCCTGCATGGTCTTGCCGACGCCCCAGATCAGGCCGACCGGCTTGGAGGCGAGGAAGGTCGTCGCCTCGGCCTCGCCGATCACCGAGAAGCCGCGCGGCTTTTCGAAATCGGAGGCGATCTTCGCCAGGAACTTGTTGAAGGAGAGGCCGATCGACACGGTGATGCCGACCTCCTTCTCGATGCGGCTCTGCAGCCGGGCGAGCGCCAGCGCCGGCGGTCCGTGGTGCAGCCGCTCGGTGCCGGCCATGTCCATGAAGGCCTCGTCGATCGACAGCGGCTCGACCAGCGGGGTGAGCGACTGCATCAGCTCGCGCACCTCGCGCCCGACGCGGCTGTATTTCTCGAAATCCGGACGCAGGACCACCGCGTCGGGGCAGGCTTCCAGCGCCTTGAACATCGGCATGGCCGAGCGCACGCCCTTGATGCGGGCGATGTAGCAGGCGGTCGCCACCACGCCGCGCTTGCCCCCGCCGACGATCACCGGCCTGTCGGCAAGTTCCGGGTGGTCGCGCTTCTCGATGGCCGCGTAGAATGCATCGCAGTCGAGGTGGGCGATGGTCAGGCGGAACAGCTCGGGATGGCGCAAGAGGCGCGGAGAGCCGCAGGCCGGGCAGCGGCTTGCCCCGGCCGGCACCAGCGTCAGGCAATCGCGGCAGAAACCGGGCGTTTCGGCTGTTTTTTCGGGGGCCGGCATCGTCTTGTCCGATCGGCTCGACTGGGGCGAGGCTAGCCGCCGTCCGACGGCCGATCAATCGCTGAGCGGAGGTGCCCGGTCATTGGCCTTGCCGGCGGAAAAGCCCCTCTGCTAAGAGGGCGGAACTCCAAGGGATTCAGCCCAGATGTCGGTCGACAAGGACACGGTCAAGCGCGTGGCGCATCTCGCCCGCATCGCGGTCAGCGACGCGGAGGCGGAGAAGCTCCGGGAAGACCTCAACACCATCCTCGGCTTCGTCGAGCAATTGAACGAGGTGGATGTCACCGGCGTCGAGCCGATGACCGCCGTCCTGCCCATGGCGATGAAGTTGCGCGAGGACGCGGTCACCGACGGCGCCAAGGCCGAGGCGGTCACCACCAATGCGCCAGTGCGCGAGGCGCACTTCTACGTCGTCCCCAAGGTGGTCGAATGACACGCGAAGCGGTTCGTTCGACCATCCCCGGGCCTGACCCGGGGATCTCCGGCGGCATCGTCATCGCCGCCGAGACGCCTTTGCAGGACGACGTGCGCGAACTGATTGCCGAACTGAACGCGGCGCTGCTCAAACTGACTCCGGCCGAGTTCTGCTACCACCTGAAGCCGGAAGAGATGGCCGTGCCGGAGGTCACCGTCTTCGTGGCGCGCATTGCCGGGCGCGCCGTCGCCATGGGCGCGCTCCGCCGCTTCGGTGACGTCGGCGAGGTCAAGCGCATGTATACGCGCCCCGAGGTGCAGGGGCAGGGCATTGGTGGCCGCATCCTCGACGCCATCGTTGCGGCCGCCCGCGCCGAGGGCATCGGCCGGCTGGTGCTCGAAACCGGCGACCGCCACCAAGCCGCATGGCGCGTCTACGAGCGCGCCGGCTTCAGCCGCTGCGGCCCCGTTCTCGATTATCCCGATACGCCGTATTCCGTCTTCTACGAGATGCGGCTGGCCTCCGACCGATTGCAGCCCGCATGACCGATCTCACCGCGTTCACCATTGCCGAAATCCGCGACGGCCTTGCCGCCCGCCGCTTCTCCGCCGTCGAGCTGACGCAAGCCTATCTCAAGGCGATGGAAGCGGCGCGCTCGCTCAACGCCTATATCGTCGAGACGCCGGAAAAGGCGCTCGCCATGGCGGCCGAGAGCGACCAGCGCATCGCCCGCGGCGAGGCGCGGCCGCTGGAGGGCGTGCCGCTCGGCATCAAGGACCTGTTCTGCACCGAGGGCGTCCACAGCCAGGCGGCGAGCCACGTTCTCGACGGCTTCAAGCCGACCTACGAATCGACCGTCACCGCCAATCTGTGGGCCGATGGCGCCGTCATGCTCGGCAAGCTCAACATGGACGAGTTCGCCATGGGCTCGTCCAACGAGACCTCCTATTACGGCCCGGTGGTGAACCCGTGGCGCTCGACCGGCTCCAACGCGCCGCTGGTGCCGGGCGGCTCGTCCGGCGGCTCGGCGACCGCGGTCTCCGCGCGGCTCTGCGCCGGCGCCACGGCCACCGACACCGGCGGCTCCATCCGCCAGCCGGCCGCCTTCACCGGCACGGTCGGCATCAAGCCGACCTATGGCCGCTGTTCGCGCTGGGGCATCGTCGCCTTCGCCTCGTCGCTCGACCAGGCCGGGCCGATCGCCCGCGACGTGCGCGACGCGGCGATCCTGCTGAAGTCGATGGCGAGCGTCGATGCCAAGGACGCCACCTCCGCCGACTTGGCCGGTGCCGGATTACGAGGCGGCGCTCGGGCAGGGGGTCAAGGGCCTCAAGATCGGCATTCCCAGCGAATACCGCGTCGACGGCATGCCGGCCGAGATCGAGGCGCTGTGGGAGCAGGGCAAGGCGTGGCTGAAGGCGGCCGGCGCCGAACTCGTCGACATCTCGCTGCCGCACACCAAATACGCTTTGCCGGCTTACTACATCGTCGCTCCGGCGGAAGCCTCGTCCAACCTCGCCCGCTATGACGGCGTGCGCTACGGCCTGCGCGTCCCCGGCGACGACATCATCTCCATGTATGAGGCGACGCGCTCGGCCGGCTTCGGCAAGGAGGTCAAGCGGCGCGTGCTGATCGGCACCTATGTGCTCTCCGCCGGCTATTACGACGCCTATTACCTCCGCGCCCAGCGCGTGCGCACGCCTGATCAAGCGCGATTTCGAGACGGTCTTCGCCGACGGCATCGACGCCATCCTGACCCCGGCGACGCCGACCGCCGCCTTCGGCCTGGAAGCCATGGCGCTGGCCTCGCCGATCGAGATGTATCTCAACGACGTCTTCACGGTGACGGTCAACATGGCCGGCCTGCCGGGCATCGCGGTGCCCGCCGGGCGGACGGCGGACGGCCTGCCGCTCGGCCTGCAGCTCATCGGCCGGCCCTTCGACGAGGCGACGCTGTTCCGCGTCGGCGCAGGTCATCGAGGAGGCCGCCGGCCACTTCGCACCCGAACCCTGGTGGGCGACGACATGAGCCGGCAAAACATCTCCTCCGCCAGCCCCTATGAGCCGGTGATCGGCTTTTCGCGGGCGGTGCGCATCGGCAACGTGATCGCCGTGAGCGGCACCGCGCCGATCGGTCCGGACGGCAAGACGGCGGGCGTCGGCGACGTTGCGGCGCAGGTCCGCCGCTGCTGCGCCATCGCCGCAGAAGTCCTGGCCAAGGCCGGCGCCGGCCTTTCCGATGTCATCCGCACGCGCATCTATCTGGTGAACGCCGCGGACTGGGAGACGGCCGGCCGCGCCCATGGCGAGACCTTCGGAAAGATCCGCCCGGCGGCGACCATGGTCGTGGTCAAGACGCTGCTCGACCCCGACTGGCTGGTCGAGATCGAGTTCGACGCGGTGGTGGAAGGAGACAGAGAATGACCCCCTCCGAGCTTCGCGACGGCGCGGCGCCGCCGGCCGGGGCGAGCGCCCCGCTGACGGCGCTGTGGCATCTGGCCAAGGGCGACTGGCACACGGCGCACAAGACCGTCCAGGACGACGAGGGCGCCGACGGCCGCCTGGGTGCATGCCCATCTCCACCGGGTCGAGGGCGACGAGGGCAATGCCGGCTACTGGTACGCCCGCGCCGGCAAGCCCCATGCGAAGCAACCGCTCGGCGAAGAGTGGGACACGATTGCCGCGGCCCTGCTGACGGAGGGCGGCCTGTGACGACGCCCGAACGTGCGCCGGGCTCCGGCAAGCTGATCAAGGGCGCCACCGGCGACTGGGAGGTGATCGTCGGCATGGAGGTCCATGCCCAGGTCATCTCGCACTCCAAGCTGTTCTCGGGCGCCTCCACTGCCTTCGGCGGCGCGCCCAATTCCCATGTCAGCCTGGTCGATGCCGCCATGCCCGGCATGCTGCCGGTGCTCAATCGCGAATGCGTGGCGCAGGCGGTGCGCACCGGCCTCGGCCTCAAGGCCGCGATCAACCTGAAGAGCCGTTTCGAGCGGAAGAACTATTTCTACCCGGACCTGCCGCAGGGCTACCAGATTTCGCAATACCAGCAGCCGATCGTCGGCGAGGGGCTGGTCACCGTCGATCTCGAGGGCGGCGACAGCTTCACCATCGGCATCGAGCGGCTGCATCTGGAGCAGGACGCCGGCAAATCGATCCACGACCAGAGCCCGACATCGAGCCTGGTCGACCTCAACCGCTCCGGCGTGGCGCTGATGGAGATCGTCTCGAAGCCCGACATCCGTTCGGCCGACGAGGCCAAGGCCTATCTCGCCAAGCTGCGCTCGATCCTGCGCTATCTCGGCACCTGCGACGGCAACATGGACGAGGGCTCGCTCAAGGCCGACGTCAACGTTTCCGTGCGCAAGCCCGGCGCGCCGCTCGGCACCCGCTGCGAGATCAAGAACATGAACTCGATCCGCTTCATCGGCGAGGCGATCGACTACGAGGCGCGCCGCCAGATCGCCATTCTCGAGGACGGCGGCACCATCGACCAGGAGACCCGCCGCTTCGATCCGGACCGCGGCGAGACCACGTCGATGCGCTCCAAGGAAGAAGCGCACGACTACCGCTATTTCCCCGATCCCGACCTTCTGCCGCTGGAGTTCGAGCAGGCTTTCGTGGACGAACTCGCCGCCGGCCTTCCCGAACTGCCGGACGCGCGCAAGGCGCGCTTCGTCTCGGCGCTGGGCCTCAGCCCCTACGATGCCGGCGTGCTCACCGCCGAGCGCGAGGTCGCCGACTATTTCGAGGCGGCTGGCCAAGGGACGCGAACGCCAAGGCGGCGGCCAACTGGGTGATCAACGACCTTTCCGGGCGGCTCAACCGCGAGGGCCTGTCGATTTCCGACAGCCCGGTCTCGGCCGACCAGCTCGGCACCATCCTCGGCCTCATCGGCGCGGGCACGATTTCCGGCAAGATCGCCAAGGAGCTGTTCGAGATCGTCTGGGCGCGAGGGCGGCGACCCGGCGACAATCGTCGAGGCCCGTGGGCTTGAAGCAGGTCACCGACACCGGCGCGATCGAGAAGATCGTCGACGAGGTCATCGCCGCCAATCCGGGCAAGGTCGCCGACGTTCACGCCAAGCCGCAGGCGATCGGCTGGTTCGTCGGCCAGGTCATGAAGGCCAGCGGCGGCAAGGCCAACCCGCAGGCGGTCAACGCACTGCTTAAGCAGAAGCTGGGGCTCTGAGAGCGGGCGCCAGGCAGGCAGCGCGGCACGCCAACCTCCCCCTTGAGGGGAGGTCGAAATCGCGTTAGCGATTTCGGGAGGTGCGGAACATCTTCTCCCTTTCGTTCCCGCGCAGGCGTTGACCCAGGCAGGGGTATGGGGCGACGGCTGCGTCCTTCATCTGTCGTTCCCGCGCAGGCAGGGACCCGGTAGTCGCCGACCTCTGCGTTGCGATCTCGGGCGCCTGCGATTGCTGGAAGCGCGGTTGCGGCCGGGCACCAACGATGTGTCGAGGCCATCGGTGCATTGCCCGATGGCAGGCGCAGGTTATGATCGGTCTTTGGCGCAATCGGGGGGAGGCACCGATGGTAGCCCATGTCTGGCCGACCGATCATCCGGCGAGCGGGCCGAAGATCGGCTCCGGCTCTCTCGGCGCCGGCTATGCCGCCGGCCTGACGGCGTGGTTCCTGGTGAGCGGCGTGTTCGTCGCCGCCAAGTTCGGCGTCGACGAGATGCCGCCCTGGACCATGTGCTTCTGGCGGCTGACCATTGCCGCGTTGATCCTGCTGCCTCTGGCCTGGGGCGAGCGCGGCGCCGTGATCGCCTTCCTGCGCGGTCGTGGCTGGCAGGCATTGCTGATCGGCGCCATCGGTCTCGGCATCACCCAGGGGCTGGTCTACAGCGCGCTCGCCTTCACCACGGCGATCAACGCTGGCATCATCTTCTCGACGGCGCCGATCATCACCATGGTGCTCGCCGCCGTGTTCCTGCGCGAGGTCATGGGGCCTTGGCAGGTCCTCGGCTCGCTCGTCGCTTTCGCCGGCATCGTGCTGGTCGCGGTGCAGGGCAGCCTGGCGGTGCTGCTCGGCATGAAGTTCGGCGTCGGCGACCTGCTGGTCGTCATCGCCGCGCTCACCTTTGCCGGCTACACGATCCTGCTCGAACGGGCGAAGTTCGACCGTGCAGCGGCTGCCGCTGCTGCTGGTCCTGCTGATTGGCGCGTCCCTGGTGACGCTTCCGGGCTGGCTCGCCGAAATCTGGTACGGCCAGCACAGCCACCTGGCCCTCAAGGGCTATGTCGCGCTGGCCTATGCCGCGGTGCCCGGCGGCGCCCTGATGTACCTGTTCTACAACTGGAGCGTGCGACATCCTTGGCGCCTCGAAAGCGGGCGCGCTGAATTATACGCAGATGGTGTTCACGGCATTTCTGGCCTGGCTCATCGCTCGGCGAGACGATCGCCTGGTATCATGCGGTCGGCGCCGCCTTCATCGTGGCCGGTGTGCTTGTCATCGAGTTGCGCAAGGCGGCACGCGCCAGCCTCGCGCCGAAGCGCGGCGGCTGACGGGCGTCTTCGTCATGGCGCGGGCCTGTTCCGGGCCATCTCGGGGCTGCGGATAATCCAGAAAATAAATCTATCCCCGCCCCCTCAAACCCATGAGACGATGCGTCGTCCGCTCCCGAAAAGGGGTCCCGTGTCGACCGGAACTTCATGGGGGGAGCGGAGCGGTGCCCCCGCTCGGGAGAGGCTTCCGACCTCTCCCCCTCGGGGCGTTCCCGGCGGGATCGTCGGTCTTGCGACCGGCTGGCCTTAAGGGCCTGAGCCCCATCTACCTTCGGGGCAAAGAGCCTGCCGGGAGACGGGATAAAATCGCCGCGGCGGGCGCTCGGGCGAGCGCCCCAGTCTCGCGGAATACCGCACGGCATTCGCCGGGCGCCCGCCACCCCCTTATGTCTCGCAGGAGATGAGGGGCCAGGAGACAGGGACGGGACGGAGAAACCATCATGACCCGGAGCCAATCGCTCGCGGGAACGGGAAGGTGCGTGCGATGCAGGTCGAGTCCACCAGGCTATCGCGGACGGCAGGGAAGCGCAGGCGGAGGCGGCGGCCGGCCGCGCCGGTGAGGCCCGGCAACGCGGAAGACGAAGCCGACGGTCATATCGTGGAGCGGAAGGCGCTGGGGCCGGAGGAAGGGGCAGTCGTGCTCACCCTGGTGGTCGCGAACAGGTTCCGCATGTGGGCGGATTGCCCGCATCAGGCTTGCCGGCGCGCCCGCGCCTGCAGCGGCGACGACATGGTGTGCGTCGCGGAGCGCCGGGGCGAACTCAAGCGCAAGATCCTCGAGGAGGTCGTCCTGCTGCTGGCCACCGTCAAGGTCAGCTCCGACGAATTCTACGACTATCTCGACGAGGTCAGCGCCGACGCCGACGAGGCTTGCAACGTCGTTGACGGGTGAAGGATGCGCTTGCAAAGCGAAGCGTCCGCGGCGAGCCTTGCGCCGACGGGGCGAGGAGAGGGGCAGACACAGGTAGACAAAGCGCGGGCGGCGGTACCCGGGCGGCGGCCCCACACAGGACACCTCCTTCGGCGCACGATCAGCTCAGAGCGGAGAGCCCGATGACGAACGAGCAGGCGGCACCTGAGACCCGAGGTGTGACGGTGAATTTGCTTTCGACGGTTGACCTTGGCCCTGAGATCGAGGGCATGGCAGGACGTCAACTGCGAATGCGCATGGTGACCATTGAGCCCGGCGGCGTCTTCGGTCCGCTCCACGATCATAAGGACAGGCCAGGCATCGTCTACATCCTGCAGGGAACGATCACCGATCATCGCAATGGTGTCGCCACGGACTATGGGCCGGGAGTCGGCTGGCCCGAGGACAGGAACACCCTGCACTGGCTTGAGAACAGGGGAACGGTTCCGGCAGTGGAAATCTCGGTGGATATAGTCAGGCAGGAATGATCCCGGTCCGACATCTCACCGTCCGGCCTGGCACCACCGACAACACGAGGGCGGTGTCAGGCCGGCGCCGTGCCGGCCGCGGCCTACTGGAGCGTCACGTCATAGACCGTGTCGGGCTTGTCGCCGGCGGCGATCGCCGCCTTGGCCAGCGCCACGAAGGCATTGACATCCTCGATGCAGACGACGCTGCTGTTGTCGGCCTTGCAGGCGGGCAGGCCCGGCCCGATGTCGCCGTCGCGGGCGAAGGTCTTGTAGGTCACCGCCAGCAGCTTCGCCTTGTCCAGCTTGACCACGCCATAGAGGCGCATGGTCTGGCCCTTCTGCTCGGCAGACGATTCAGCCAGATAGAGGTCGTCGCCGAGCGGCATGAAACGCATGGTTACGGTGCCGTCCTTGGTCTTGGTGACGTAGGCCTTGCCCTCGCGCGTCAGCGTCGCCGTCTTGGCATCGCTGGCGTCGTGCTTGACGAAGGTGATCTTGGCATAGGGCGCCACGGCCTGATCGTCGCCGAAGAGCGGCTGGTTGCTGGTGAAGCAGCCGGCAAGTCCGAGGGCCGCCAGCAACACGATGAAAAGGGTCGGGAAACGGGCTTTCATGGTCGTCGCTCCGCTTGAATGAATTCGGGACAATTATCCGCCATTTGCCGGCTTTGCCCAAGGAGATGGCCCGGTTGCGGTGATGATGCGCCGAAACGGCGATTGCGCATGTGGTGAACCGTCGGTTGCCGGCCTGTGAACAGCGGGTAAATCGGCGACCGCGGCCGCGCCGAAAAGGCAAGCGATTCAAAGGCCGCGGCCGGTCATGCTTAGCGAATTGCTTCGCGCCCGGTGGAAATTTGTTAAGCGCGCTCCTTAACCGGCTTTTGATCGCCGGCCGTGACACTCGCCCTATCGGCCGAGCGATGGGGACATGATCGCCGGCGACAGGGACAGAAGGGGAAGTGTCATGGCACGTTGGGACATGGGTGGCGCGGAACTCGCGTCGATGGCGGAAGCGAAGCCGAACGCCCAGAATTTCTTCGATCTCGGCATGCTCTATTCGAGCGGCGGCGAGGCCGAGACGGACCTGGTGGCGGCGCACAAGTGGTTCAATCTGGCGGCGGCGAGGGGCATCCCTGAGGCGGCTAATTACCGCCAGGAAGTCGCCCGCGAGATGACCGAGGCGGCCATCGCCGAGGCGCAGCGCGCCGCCCGCGAGTGGATTCGCGCGCACTGATCGAAATTGCATTGCCGGCTGGTGGGGCCGGCGGAGGCGGGCGCAGGGGCGGGGGGCCTCAGCCCGGCTTGTCGGGCGGCGGCGGGATTGCAATCCCGCGCCGCTCGAATTCTTCCTTCAGCTTGCCGGTTATCGCCCGGCAGCCGCAGTTCCGGGCATGCTCCAGATGCCAGGCGACGCGCTGATCGAGCGTCGGGCGCCTGGGCATCGGGTTGGCCCGGTGCCACGCGGCGTTGATCTTGCCCATCGGCGATCGCAGGACCTCAATGGTTGTCGCGCGGGATGCCCATGGTCTTGGCGACGCGCTGGTATTTGATCGCCGGCTTGAGCACCATGCCTTCCGAGAACTGGTCGACCATGCCGCGCTGGATTTCCTGCCAGGGGGTCTGGCTCTTTGGGAAGGGGAAGCCGCCATGGCCTTCCAGTTCGGCCCGCCGCTTGGCCAGTTCCTCGTCTGAAATCAGGATGTTGGCCTCGCCGGTGTTGAGGTCGATGCGCACCCGGTCGCCGCTCCGGATCAGCGCCAGTCCGCCGCCCGCCGCCGCCTCGGGCGAGGCGTTGAGGATGGAGGGCGAACCGGAAGTGCCCGACTGGCGGCCGTCGCCGATACAGGGCAGCGAGTGGATGCCGCGTTTGATGAGTTCGGCCGGCGGCTGCATGTTGACCACCTCGGCGCCGCCGGGATAGCCGATCGGGCCGGTGCCGCGGATGAACAGCATGCAGTTCTCGTCGATCTGCAGTTCCGGTTCGTCGATGCGGTGGTGGTAGTCCTCGGGGCCCTCGAAGACGACGGCGCGGCCCTCGAAGGCGTTGGGGCTTTTCGGATCGGAGAGGTAGCGGTCGCGGAACTCCGTCGAAATCACGCTGGTCTTCATGATCGCCGAATCGAACAGGTTGCCCTTCAGCACGATGAAGCCGGCATCGGCGACCAGCGGATCCGTGAACGGGCGGATCACGTCGGTGTCCTCGATCTCGCGGCCGCGGCAGTTGTCGCCCATCGTGTGGCCGTTGGCGGTGATCGCATTTTCGTGGATGAGGCCCTGCTTCATCAGTTCGTTGACGACGGCGGGAACGCCGCCGGCACGATGGAACTCCTCGCCGAGATACTTGCCGGCGGGCTGAAGATTGACCAGCAGCGGAACCTTGTGGCCGACCGTCTCCCAATCCTCGACGGTCAGCTTGACGCCGATGTGGCGGGCGATGGCGTTGATGTGGATGGGCGCATTGGTCGAGCCGCCGATGGCGGAATTGACCCGGATGGTGTTCTCGAAGGCCTCTCGCGTCAGGATGTCGGACGGCTTGAGGTCCTCCCATACCATCTCGACGGCGCGCATGCCGGTCTCGTAGGCGATCTGCCCGCGCTCGCGATAGGGGGCGGGGATGGCGGCGCAGCCGGGCAGGCTCATGCCGAGCGCCTCGGCCAGCGAATTCATGGTCGTCGCCGTGCCCATGGTGTTGCAGTGGCCGATGGAGGGCGCCGAGGAGGCGACGATCTGGATGAACTCGTCGTAGTCGATCTCGCCGGCGGCGAGCCGGTCGCGGGATTCCCATACGGTTGTGCCGGAGCCGGTGCGTTTGCCCTTCCACCAGCCGTTGAGCATTGGGCCCCCGGACAGCACGATCGCCGGAATGTCGACGGTGGCGGCGGCCATGATGCAGGCGGGCGTGGTCTTGTCGCAGCCGGTGGTCAGCACGACGCCGTCGAGCGGGTAACCGTAGAGCAGCTCAACCAGGCCGAGATAGGCCAGGTTGCGGTCAAGCGCCGCGGTCGGCCGCTTGCCGGTCTCCTGGATGGGGTGGACCGGAAACTCCAGCGCAAGGCCGCCGGCGGCGTGGATGCCGTCGCGTACGCGCTTGGCCAGCTCCAGGTGGTGCCGGTTGCAGGGAGACAGGTCGGAGCCGGTCTGGGCGATGCCGATGATCGGCTTGCCCGACTGCAGTTCCTCGCGCGTCAGGCCGAAATTCAGATACCGCTCCAGATAGAGGGCGGTCATGCCGGGGTTCTCCGGGTTGTTGAACCAGGCCTTCGAGCGCAATTGCGACTTGTCTTTCTTCGTCATCGTTCTTCTTCCGTCATAGATGTGCGCATCGGGCTTGGATCGACTCGGCCCTGCGATCGCCATTTATCGTGCGAGTGTCGAAACGTTCCAGTTATTTGGTCGCCTGCGCGGGAAGCGTCCTCGCCGCTATTCTATTATATGATGAATGCCCCGGTGCCGATCGGAAAAGACGGAAGGCCGTTGCCACGTGGCCGGTTCCGCCATTCCCGATTAACGCCGGATAGATACTATGATACACGCTTTCAGATCCAAGGGAACGCGCGCGCCTGATGGGACTACCATGCGTCACCCACATTCCAATCGGCCAATGGTCCAGCCGCAGCAACGGCTCTCGGAGATGGTTGCCGGAACCATCGGCAAGCGGATCGTTACCGGCCACTATAAACCCGGCGAGACGTTGCCCACCGAACCCGAGGTGCAAGCCGAGTTCGGCGTCTCCCGCACGGCTGTGCGCGAGGCGATCCGGTTGCTGTCGGCCAAGGGGCTGACGGCTTCGCGCCCAAAGATCGGCACGCGCGTGCGTCCGTCCGGCGACTGGAACATGTTCGATGCGGACGTGCTGCGCTGGCAGGTCGAACACGGCCCCAGCGACGATTTCGTCAACGCCCTCTTCGAGATGCGTGAGATCATCGAGCCTTCGGCGGCGTCTCTGGCGGCGGAGCGGGCAACGGCGGATGACATTGTCGCACTCGGCGTGGCAATGGACGGCATCCAGAACCATCCACGCGGCGGTTCCGATCAGATCGCGGCCGATGTCGATTTCCACATGGCGATCCTCATGGCGTCGCGCAATCCGATCCTCATCTCGGTCGGCGCCATGATCAATTCGGCGCTGGAACTCAGCTTCACCATCGGATGGCGGACGGTGATGGCCGCGGATTCGGTGTTGCAGCACCGGGCCGTCTACGAAATGATCGCGGCTCGGGATGCGGAAGGGGCCTTTTACGGCATGCGCAGGCTGCTCAGGAACTCCAAGGGCAATGTCCTGGATGCCCTGCGGGCGTCGCGCGATCACCTGGAGCCGCATTGATGGCCGCCTGCCGTGGCCGACACGGCCGAATTCGAGGATAAATAATGCGCCTGATGCAGGTACGCGACGGCAGGGTCCGTCGTGTGGTCGCAACCGATCGCGGCAAGTCATGGATCGTCGGGGGGCGCGCCCACACGGTCCTCGATCTGGCCAAGGCGGCAATCGCCAAGCGGACCACCATGGCCAAGCTGGTGAAGGGGCTGGGCAGCCGCGGCGCGGTCGATCCGGCGGTCTATCTGGCAAAAGGCCGCGTCCTGCCGCCGGTCGATCATCCCGATCCGGCGCATCTGCTGGTCACCGGCACTGGCCTCAGTCATCTCGGCTCGGCCGCCACCCGCGATTCCATGCATGCCAAGGCGAGCACTGCCGACGAGGCGTCGCTGACCGATTCCATGAAGATGTTCCGCATGGGCCTGGAGGGCGGCAAGCCGGCCAAGGGCGAAATCGGCGTCCAGCCGGAATGGTTCTACAAGGGCGACGGCAGCTTCGTCGCTGCGCCCGGGCAAGCCACTGATTTCGCCGGCCTTTGCCGAGGATGGCGGCGAGGAGCCCGAGATCGCCGGCATCTACCTGGTCGGCCGCGACGGTCAGCCGTGGCGGATCGGCTTCGCGCTCCTCAACGAATTCTCCGATCACGTCATGGAGCGGCAGAACTACCTGTTTCTCGCCCATTCCAAATTGCGGCCATGCTCCTTCGGGCCCGAGCTCCTGCTCGGCGACCTGCCTGACGACATTCAGGGCATGTCATGCATCCACCGGGGCGACACGGTGATCTTCGAGCAGCCGTTCCTGACCGGCGAAGCGAACATGTCGCATTCCATCGCCAATCTCGAAGCCCATCATTTCAAATATCCGTATTTCCGCCGGCCGGGCGACGTTCACGTCCACTGCTTCGGGACAGCGACGCTGTCGTTTGCCGCCGGCATTCGTGCGCAGGCAGGAGACGTGTTTGAGATATCGGCGCCGCAATTCGGCCTGCCGCTTGCCAATCCGCTCGCTGTCGGCAAAGAGGAACGCGTGAGGATTCGCCGCCTCTGAGAAGCCCGCGCCGGGCGAGACGCCACGCCAGAGAAGAACCGAGGATGCCAGCCGTCATGGACGATCTGCACCGCAATTACATCGATGGGGACTGGGTGGACGGCGAGGCCGTTGCCGACATCAACCCGTCCGATACCGACGAGATCGTTGGCCACTATGCCCGCGCCAGCGCCGAGGACGCCAAACGCGCCATAGCCGCTGCCAGGGAAGCGTTTCCGGCGTGGTCGCGCAGCGGCATCCAGCAGCGCCACGACATCCTCAAGGCGGCGGGCGACGAGATCCTCAAGCGGCGCGAGGAACTCGGCAGTCTGCTCGCCCGCGAGGAGGGCAAGACGCTTGCCGAGGGCATCGGCGAGACGGTCAGGGCCGGGCAGATCTTCGACTTCTTTGCTGGTGAAGCGCTGCGCCTGTCGGGCGAGGTGGTGCCCAGCGTCAGGCCCGGCCTGGAGGTGACGATGACCCGCGAGCCGGTCGGCGTGGTCGGCATCATCACGCCGTGGAACTTCCCGATCGCAATTCCGGCATGGAAGATCGCCCCGGCGCTCTGCTACGGCAATACGGTGGTGTTCAAGCCGGCCGATCTGGTGCCGGGCTCGGCCTGGGCGATCGTCGATATCCTGGCGCGCGCCGGGTGCCCCAAGGGCGTGCTCAACCTGGTCATGGGCAAGGGCTCGGTGGTCGGCGATGCGATCATCAATTCGCCGGACGTCAACGCCATGACCTTCACCGGCTCGGTCAATACCGGCCGCAAGGTCGCCGACGCATCAGTCAAGCTGATGCGCAAGTTCCAGCTCGAAATGGGCGGCAAGAACCCGCTGGTCGTGCTCGACGATGCCGATCTCGCCGTCGCCGTGGAGGCAGCGACCAACGGATCCTATTTCTCGACCGGGCAGCGCTGTACCGCTTCCTCGCGGCTGGTGGTAACCGCCGGCATCTACGACAAGTTCGTCGAAGCGCTGACCGAGCGGCTGAAGGGCCTGAAGATCGACAATGCCTGCAAGCAGGGCACCCATATCGGCCCGGTGGTCGATCCCAGCCAGCTCAAGCAGGATGAAGACTATATCGCCATCGGCCGCAAGGAGGGCGGCAAGCTGCATTGGGGCGGCGAGCGGCTCAACCGCGAGACTCCCGGCTACTATCTGCAGCCGGCGCTGTTCGTCGATACCACGCCTGAGATGACCATCAATCGCGAGGAGATCTTCGGGCCGGTGGCGAGCGTCATCAAGGTCAAGGATTACGACGAGGCCCTCGCGTTGCCAACGACACGCCCTACGGGCTGACCTCGGGCATCTGCACCACCAGCCTGAAACACGCCTCGCACTTCAAGCGCAATTCCGAGGCCGGCATGGTCATGGTCAACCTGCCGACGGCGGGCGTCGACTATCATGTGCCCTTCGGCGGTCGCAAAGCCTCGAGCTACGGCCCGCGCGAGCAGGGGCGCTACGCGGCGGAGTTCTTCACCACGGTCAAGACCGCCTACATGATGCCGTAGGTGCTTGTGTCCCGGGCGCAGCGCGGCACGAAGTGATGCGCTGCGGACCCGGGGACCAATGTGCTGCATGGACCCCGGAACAGCAACGCAGCGCTGCGCGCTGCATTGCATCCGAGGAACGTCGGTTCCTGCCCGCTCGGGCCAGGCACAGCAGGTGTGTCGGCAGCGCCTGTACCTACCGGCAGAGCACGCGTTTGTTGGAGCCGTGGGGCAGGATCGTCCCGTCCTTCTCGTTGAAGGAATTGGGGAAATACTGCTTGCAGGCGGCGTACCATTCCGGCGACCAGGGCTTCTTGCCGCCGGTGTAGGAATGGCCCGAGGGCGCATTGCTCGCCGTCTTCTTGACCGGCTCCGGCGGAGCGGGACCGTCCGCGGTCCCGGCACCTATGGCAGCCGCCGCGGCTTGCTGCCCGGCGGGCGCGGTCGGTGTGGCGTCGTTCGGGGCAGGGTTATTCGCGGCGGTGGCCGTGCCGCCGGCGACCGGTTCCAGCGGTCCGCCCTGGGCGGACGCGTCGACCGATGTGCCGTAATAGGCCGACGTCGTCGGCATCTCCGGTTCCTGATCCATGTTGAGGCAGCGGTAATAGGCCTCGTCCTGGATCTTCGGTTCCGAGTTCGGGCTTCTCGCCCGCAGCCAGTGCGAACTGGTTGGCATATTCGCGCGCATAGAGCGCGCAATATTCCGGCGGGGCTGCGATTGCCGCCCCGGCGGCCGTCGCCAGGACGGCCAGTCCGGCGAGCGGTCCGATCAACGATTTCATGGCTTCCGGTTTCCCTCCCGGTCGCTTGTTTCTGTCTTGGCGGAACGGTTGCAGGCTGAAGGTCGTGGCGCACCGTTCGCTTGCCCCGCACCACGCATATAGTCTCCTGCCGATCTTTGGTGACAAGACGGTGGCGCGATGGCGGGAAATGGGCATTTGCCGATTGTCCGGTCACTTTTCCTGCCCGATGGCGGGGCATCGGAGGCGGAGTTGCGCAAGCTCTATCGCGATACTGCGATCGGCTATTACCGGCTGTAGCATCCGGTATCGCCGCCGACTGCCAATCACACATGGAGGTGGCGGCCACCGCAACCGCCAGACGGAGATCGCCGCACGGGTCAATTGGGTGCGTGCGCTTACGTCTTGTGGGGCGTTCGGTGGCGGACGCGCCTTCCCGCCACAATCGCCATGCGTGTTGTCATTGCATGGCCGCCGGTCGATAAACGCGGCGCCCCGCATGGAGGCAGATCGGGCGGCACACTGGGCGTGCACAAGGAGGACCGAGTGTCGGAGATTGGCGCATTCGATGGTGCGAATCCTGATGCGACCATCGGTATGCTGTCGGGCCTGCCGCGGGGTCATGCCGGATTGGGCGCTACTATCGCGGGCTCTTGACAGAACGACGAGGTCTTGCGCGTCGGCGCGATGTGCGCCCTGATCGATGGCAAGGCGTTTTCGGATGATCTGTTGAGCAAGGCCATCGCCTTCTCCGGCCATGGCGCGGTGCGCGGCCGCATCTTCGCTCTGCTGATGGACCAGGGGCATATCTCCCGCGCACGAGACGTGCTGGCCGTCCCTTTCGAAGCAAGCGACACCTTTGCCGAGAGCCGCTTGCGCCTGCTCTTCGACAATGACGAGGCGGGCCTGGCGGTGCTCGAGGGCCGGCAGTTCTTGCGGGACGGGAACCTCCAGCACCTGCGCAATGCGATGGTTCATGCCGAGACGGCCGGGGGCTGGCGGGCTGCCCTGCCGTGGACCGTCCGCGCAATGATGCTGATGCCGATGGACGGCGGCCTGGCTTTCGTCTTGCTGCAACTGCTTAACGACGCCAACGAGCTACAACTCCTGAAGACCGTATTTCGGCTGTTTGGGCAGGCAAACCTGTTTCCCACCACCGGCGCGATCTTCGACGCCACCTTGCAGCTGCGCGCCGGAAAGGCGCAAAACGCGCTGCGCATCCTCGACGACTTTCGTCAGCCGGCACCGATCGCCAACGTGCAGGTGTTCATCGAGCAATTGCGTGCCAGGGCCGCCGAGGCGCTCGGGAAGTACAGGGAGGCATATGCCTCCTATGTGAAGATGAACGAGGCGCGGCGGAATTCGTCGGTAGATCCGGAATTCTTTTTCCGCCTGGTCAGCAGCAGCGAAGCTTGTCGAATTGAATCGCTCGAGCACGATCCGAGGTCGGGCTGGTTCACCATGCTGGGCTTTGCGCGTTCCGGCACGACGCTCCTGGAAAACATGCTGGGCGCCCATGCGGATATCGAAACGATCGAAGAGAAGCCCTCACTCCCATTGGCGGCGGGCTTCCTGCTGGCGAGAGCCAAGGGAGAGGTTGACCGCTCGCTCGGTTTGGCCGCGCGTCAGTTGTATTACGAGGGTCTGGATCGCTACCGTGTGAAATCGGCAGCCAGAATTGTCATCGACAAGGGGCCGCTGAATTCGGCTTATGCCGGCCTGCTGGCAAACCTGTTTCCGGAGAAACGCCATATCTTCGTGATCCGCGACCCACGTGATGTGGTGGTGAGCTGCTTCAAGCAAGATTTCGGTGTCAATCCGGCAATGGAGAACCTGAGAAGTTTTGCTGGTGCGTGCCGGCTATATGATTTCGTCATGTCGCGGTGGTTCGCGTATTTCACCCGCGACGACGAACGGGTCTGCTACACGCGTTACGATACGTTCGTCACCGACTTCGAGAACGAGGCCCGCCGAATTCTCGCGTTCCTGGGGACGGACTGGGATCCCGCGGTCCTGTCGTTCTCCGCCGCGGCCCAGAGCCGCCAGGCGCTCACGCCGAGCTATCAGAAAGTCCGTCAGGGGCTGCAGATCGGCGTGCAGAGCGAATGGCGGAACTACCGGTTCCTCTTCGAAAGGCCCGAGGCTAGACCGATAGCGAAATGGGTCGATTTTTTTGGCTATGAGGGCGGCTAGAGGATTCGGAGGAAGACGCGGTGCAGGATGGTGGACAGAGCCGCTCTGGCTCGGCTGAAGCCCGCAATGCGCTCCTCCGGCTGCGCCCCGGACTGAACGAGGCGGATTTTCGCGGCCAGCCGTTCCGGCGACAAGGTCGTCTTGCCGCCGGTGGAGGAGTGGCCGGAGGGCGCATTGCTCGCCGTCTTCCTGACCGGCTCCGGCGGGGTGGGACCGTCCGCGGCCCGGCACCTTTGGCCGCCGCGGCGGTTTGCTGCCTGGCGAGCGCGGTCGGTGTGGCGTCGTTCGGGGCAGGTGCGTTCGCGGCGGAGATGCGCAAGCTCTATCGCGATACGGCCATCGCCTGGTACCGGCTGTAGACAGGTTGGGAACGCGGGAATGACGGACAAATCCGAACCTGCGCCCCCAATCGCGACCACGCCTCTTGCTGGCGCGGCGGACGGCAATCGGGCCAAGAGCCTCTTCTTCGAGGCGCTGGAGCGGCTGGACGCTCGCGATTACGTCGAGGCTGAGACGCGTCTGCGGGCCGCATTGCAGCTTGCCCCCGGGCGCCCGTCAGTTCTGATCAATCTCGCAGCGGCCCTGTTCAGCCAGCACAAGACCGATGAGGCGCTGAGCTACGCCGGCAAGGCGCTCGCCGTCGAAGCGGACAACGCTCAGGCCCTGCTGCTGGTCGGTAACTGCCTGATCCGGCAGAAGAAGTTCGTCGAGGCCGTTCGCCCGCTGAAACAGATCGTCGCCGTCAATGCCGGAGACGCCGAAGCTTGGGTATCGCTGGCGATTGCGTTGGCGGGGTCGGACAGGCCCGAGGAGTCGAGCGAGGCCTATCGTACCGCCGAAGCGCAGCTGCGTGCCGCGCTCGCGACCGCGCCGGAAGCACCCGCGGTCATGACCAATTTGGCTGGCTGTCTCTTGGGGCAGGACAGACTCGATGAGGCGATAAAATACGCCCGCGGGGTCCTGGCAATTGAAGCCGGGAGATCTGGAGGCCATGCAAATCGCCGGCAGGGTGCTTTCGCGACAGCATCGTTTCGAAGAGGCAGCATCGATCTTGCGGCAAGCTGCTGCGGCGTATCCATCGGATGCCGAATCCTGGGCCGCGCTTGGCCTTGCGCTCGGTCAGATGAACCGGCACGCCGAAGCGGCTGAGGCGCAGCGCAACGCACTCTCGGCGCGATCGAACATCGACTACTGCCTGGGGGATCTGGTCTATGCGCGCATGAACGCCGGGGCGTGGGCGGATCTGGAGTCAGATTGGTCGCGTCTCGTGCGGGGCATCCGCCATGACCAACCGGTCGCGCGGCCATTTCAGACTTTCACGCTGCCAGTCACTCCGGCCGATCAGCTGTCCTGCGCCCGTGCCTGGTGTCGTCGGGAAATCCCGTCGTCGGCCCCGCTATCGCGTGGCGAAACCTACGTCCATGACCGCATCCGCGTGGCCTATGTGAGCTCCGACTTCGGCGAGCATCCGACGTCTCAGCTCATGGTCGGCCTGTTCGAGCAGCACGACCGCGCACGCTTTGAAACCATTGCGGTGGCGACGCAGCCGGGTGACGGCAGCAGGCTGCGAGCCCGCCTCGCCAAGGCTTTTGATCATTTCATCGAAGCCCACGACAAATCCGATTGGGAAATCGCCCAACTGCTGCGCCGCATGGAAGTGGATATCGCCGTCGATCTGAACGGCCATAACGGCGAGGCGCGGACCCGGGTATTTGCCCATCGGCCGGCGCCTGTTCAGGTCAGCTACCTGGTGTACCCGGGCACGATGGGTGCGGATTTCATTGATTATCTGATCGCCGATCGGATCGTCGTTCCGGAAGCGGAGCGAGCCCATTATTGCGAGAAGATTGTCTGGCTGCCGGAGAGCTACTTCGTCTACGACAACTCCCGGCCCGTGCCGGCGTCCGGCACCACGCGAGCGGCCCTGGGCCTTCCCGAGGACGGCTTCGTCTTCTGTTGCTTCAATAACAGCTACAAGATTACGCCTGAACTCTTCGACCTGTGGATGCGTTTGCTCGGGCGAGTGGACCGCAGCGTCCTGTGGCTGCTTGGCAGCAATCGCGACTTTTCCGAAAACATCAAACGCGAGACCGAGGCGCGCGGAATACCTGCGGAGCGTGTGGTGTTCGCACCGCGCGTTCGGCCAGACCAGTACCTCGCCCGCTATCACCACGCCGATCTCTTCCTCGATACGTTCCACTGCAACGCGCACACGACTGCTTGCGACGCCATGTGGATGGGGCTGCCCGTGCTGACGCGAATCGGCGAGACCTTCGCCGGGCGTGTCGCCGCAAGTCTGCTCACTGCCCTGGGGCTGCCGGAACTGATTGCGCATTCAGCGGCCGAATATGAAGAGCGTGCCCTGCAATTTGCGCGAACGCCTCCTTTGATGGCTGCCACAAGGTCTGCCGTTGCCGCCAACCGGCGGACACGTCCTCTCTTCGACACCCGACGCTCGACTCGCCATGCCGAGGCGGCATATGAGCAAATGATGGCCCGCCACGCGCAAGGCCGACGGCCGGAGCATTTTGCGATTTCTCCGATCGATTGATGGAGAGGGGAGACCGAACGCGATGCAGGATGGGGGGCAGAATGCCTATCTTCGGGCGTGCGCTCAGATTGGACAGAGCCGCTCCGGTTTGGCTGAAGCCCGCAATGCGCTCGTCCGGCTGCGCCCCGGACTGAATGAGGCGCATCTTCGCGGCCAGATCAACCAACAGCTGTGGGTTTGTGAAAGGGCGCTGGGAGAATTCCAAGGCTTCTTTGGTCAGTCGGGCCAGGACGCATGGCTGGAATCCAATGTCTTCAAGGGGAAGCGTGGCGGCACCTTCGTGGAGATCGGTGGGTTCGACGGAGTGACAGGCTCCAACTGCCTGTATTTCGAGGTTTTTCGCGGGTGGTCCGGGCTCTTGATCGAACCGTCCCCGGCGCTTCACGCGAAAGCGGCTGAGTCGCGTCGGTGTCCCTGCCTTTGCGTTGCAGTGGCCGACAAGGACGGCGAAGCGGTCTTCCTCGATGTCCGGGAGGGGCTGACCCAGATGGGCGGGCTCCGCGAAACACTGACCCCCGGCGCCCTGGGGGCGATAACCTCCAACCCGAAAACGACGTCGGTCGAGATCAAGGTTCCAACGCGCACACTCGGTGGAATCGTCGAGGAGAACGGCCTGACGCAGATCGACTACATCTCGCTGGATGTGGAGGGGGGCGAGCTGAATGTGCTGGCCGGCTTCCCCTTCGACAGGGTCGCGGTGACGGCTTGGACGATCGAGAACAGCCGCGACGCCAAAGAGATCAACGACTTGATGACGGCCAAGGGTTACCGCCTGGCCGAAGTCCTCGGTGACGATCTGGTTTACCTGCGCTGACCGCCACGACTGGCGCCAGCGAAATGCCGGCAGGTGAGTCGTGGCGGCGAGCGCAGCGAGCCTGCCGTGAGTGAAATCATGGCGGGGAGGGTTCGGGGTCTATTTCAAACCCAGAGCCACAGGCCGCGACTGCGGCCCGGGCTTTCGCCCGCCCCGCGGAGGCGGCGAGCGCAGCGAGCCTGCCGTGAGCGAAAATGGCGGAGAGTTCGGGAGAAACTTCGAACCCGATGAAAGCGCCAAGCGGCGCCCGGCCGGTCAGGCCGCCCCCGCGGAGCCATCGAACGAAGTGAGATTGCCGTGAGCGCAAAAGTGGCGGAGAGGATGGGATTCGAACCCACGATACGGCTTTTGACCGTATACCCGCTTAGCAGGCGGGCGCCTTCGACCACTCGGCCACCTCTCCTTGACCCCCGCAATAGCCGAGCCCGTGCGGTGCGGGCAAGGGAATATCCATCATATGCAGTTTGGCCGGGTGCCGGGGCAGTCTGTTTGCGGCCGTCGAATCACGTGGCGGCTGCCGATAGTCGAATTCGCGTCGACCGTCCCGCGCCGCTTGGGCCATTCGTTCGACGAGTTGGCGCCATCCGATTCCCCGAGAGCAAGGGCAGATTCCTGTTGCGGATGGACGTCCTGCGACTGTTGCGCGGCAGATATTGTGCGG
This sequence comes from uncultured Alphaproteobacteria bacterium, assembly GCA_963743015.1. Taxonomy (GTDB): domain Bacteria; phylum Pseudomonadota; class Alphaproteobacteria; order Rhizobiales; family Kaistiaceae; genus CAVSRC01. The sequence goes on along the minus strand of CAVUOD010000017.1, from coordinate 192,541 downwards.
TGCAATCGGCGCGGGCTGTGGCTTTGCGCGCCGGCAATGGCCGGCCGTTTGCCGGAGAACGCCTGCCTTTCCGCAGAATTTCAACGAATTGGCGCAGCGGCGCAGGAGGCGAGACGGTCGCTTTCCGGGGCGTGATTATTTTGCCACGTCGCCGACAAAATGGACACGAACGCCCCGTTTCTCGGCGTTTTCGCATTGCGACGGTATCCCGTTTCGATAAGGTGCGACTCGCGAAACGCGGGGACCCCGCGTGACGTGTTGGTGGTCGGATCACCCTGGGGTGGTGGAAAAGTCCGGACCAACTCGCGGGGAACGGGACAGACTAGCGGGCGCTCAAGAATACCGGAAATCGAAAGAGATCCGGGAGCAACGGCGAGAAAGAACCTGCCCCTTGGAACATGGTTTGGAGGTCAGGATATGAAACTTAAGACCTTACTTCTCAGCTCGGCGGCCGCTTTTGCGTTCGTTGGTGCTGCTCAGGCGGCCGATCTTTCGGTTGCCGAGCCGGTCGACTACGTCAAGGTTTGCGACGCATTCGGCGCTGGCTACTGGTACATCCCGGGCACCGACACCTGCTTGAAGATCGGTGGCTTGGTTCGTATGGACATCACGTTCCATTCGACCGCTGCGACCGACTGGTCGTAACAGCATACGATGGCACGGGACGCGACTGCGGCTCATTCGGCGTCGTGGCAGTTCCAGACCGAGACGCACCTGAACGCGACCGTCAAGTCGATGACCGAGTACGGCCCGCTCACCGGCTTCTTGGAGCTGCGTGCGCAGTCGAACAACGACGACGGCAGCAACAACGTCGTGACGGCGGGCACCGGTGGCATCGCGAGCAGCACCACTCGCTTTGCCTATCTCGACAGCGCCTATCTCGAGCTCGGCATGCTGCTGGCTGGCCGCACCGGGTCGATCTACGACTACTCCGGCGGCTTCAACTGGGATTGGATGGATTTCGACTCCGACCAGGGCACCGATCAGGTTCGCCTGACCTGGGCCATGAGCGGCTTCGGCATCCAGCTGGCCATCGAAGATCCGCGTGATCGTTGGGGCACCAGCCTGTCCGGCTCGTACAGCATGCCGGATATCGTGGGCAACATCACGATGTCGCAGGGCCATTGGTCTGCTCAGCTGTCTGGCGGCTTCGCCGAGACGGGCTTCGGCAGCGGCTTCGGCGCTCAGTTGGCCACGACCATCAAGCTCGACCAGATCGCGCCTGGCGATCAGTTGCTCTTGAAGGCGGCTTGGGCCGAGAACCAGGTGTGGAGCTTCGCGGCTGGCACCGGTCGCGGCCGGTGCTACGTCGGGCAGCGTGTGGAGCGCGGCTGCGTCGTTCCAGCACTTCTGGGCCCCGACCCTGTCGTCGGCTGTCACCTGGCAGTACTACAACCAGAGCGGTGGTCGGCATCGCTTCGAACGCCTACTCGATCGTCGGCAACTTGGTGTGGTCGCCGGTCACCAACTTCATTGCTGGTGTCGAAGCTGGCTACAGCAAGGCCAACACCGCCAGCTCGGGCAACTGGGGCGTGAAGATCCGCTTGGAGCGCGACTGGTAGTCGAGCTTAAAGCTCAGTCAATATCGGACCCGGCGGAGAAATCCGCCGGGTTCTTTCTTTTTGGGCGGAGCGTTTCCGTCCGCTCTTGCCGGGCACGGAGACGCGGGAGACGGCCCAGCGGGCTCGCGCGCCGCGCTTCCATGCAGTCGCGATCACCGTTTCCGACGCAAATGTGGCAAGAGCAGACCTTTCCCGGGCGTTCGGCATCGCTTGACGGCACATGGAAGATGGTGGCATCCGGATAGGCGGATGCGCGGCCGATCATGCGTAAAACCTGGGGCGGGTTTGCAGCGGTCTGCCGCCAGGTGCTGAACGCAGGAAACGCGCGGGCCATGAACTGGCAGAGGTGGATTCGCCCGGGGCTGGTCACGACGGTTCTGGTTGCCCTGATCGCAGTCATCGCCAGAAGCGGATCGATCGGGCGCGATCTGTCCGTCGCGGTCAATGCCAGCCTTGCCGCCAAGGGGCAGGCGTGGGCGACCGTGGATGCTTCGGCGCGCGATATCACCATCCGGGGCACGGCGCCGACGCCGGAAGCGGAGCAGGCGGCGATCCGTCTGGCGCAGGCGGTGCCTGGCGTCCATTCCGTGACGGATCGCACCAGCCTTCTGCCGATTGCCTCGCCCTATGTCTGGAATGCCCGCCGCTCGGGCCGCAAGGTGGCGCTGACCGGTTCCGTGCCCTCCGAAGGATTTCGGGGGCCGTGCTGGCGACTGCCAGACGTGCCCTGCCGCAGGCGGAGATTGTCGACCAGATGGTGCCGGCGCGCGGGGCGCCGGATGCGTTCAACCCGGCCGTTGCCTTCGCGCTGGCGCGATTGGCGGATTTGAGCGAGGGGAGCGTTACGCTGACCAATTCGACGCTCGTCGTTCAGGGCGTGGCGCGCGACGCCCAGGCATATGCGGCGGCAGGCAAGGCGTTGCGTGACGGCGTTCCGCCAGCGATTGTGCTCGGGCCTGTCGACATCCAGCCGGCGCGTGCGGATCCGTTCGTCTGGTCGGCGAATTTCGACGGCTCATCAGTTGTGCTGGCCGGCTTCGTTCCGAACGACGTCGTTCGCGAGTTGCTGGTCGCGGCGGTGAAGGCGACCCTGGCCGATGTGTCGGTCGACGACCGAATGGCGGTCGCCTCGGGTGATCCACCGGGCTTTGCGGAAGCTGCGACTTTCGCCATTGCGGCGCTCGACCGGCTCAGTCGCGGCGGCGTGACGCTCGACGGGCTCAAGCTCGACGTGGCCGGCGAGGCCAAGTCGGTTGACGATTACGAGGCCGAACTGGCCAGGCTTGGCGGCGCGCTGCCCGACGGAATGCGGGTGGTCGATACCGAAATCACGCCGGCAACGGTATCGCCCTATTTCTGGAAAGCCGAGCGGGCCAAAGGACGGGTGGTGCTCACCGGCTACGTACCCAGCCCGCAGAACCGGGCCGAGGTCTCGGCGCTGGCGCAGTCGCTGTTTGTCGGCGATGTGCTCGACGAGAAGGTGCGCGTTGCTGCCGGCGAGCCGCGCATGGACTGGCTGGGCGGGATCAAGTTTGCGCTCGGCCAGCTCGCAAGGCTGAGCCAGGGCTCGGTCGAGCTCGGCGACAAGACCTACTCGGTCACCGGTGAGGCGGCGAGTTCCGACGCGTTCGTCCTGATTTCCGGTGTAAACGGGCGGACGCTGCCGGCCAGCCTGACCCTGAAACAGGCCGACGTCGTGCCGCCGCATGCCGCGCCCTATCGCTTCACCGCCGAACGACAGGGCCCCGGCATCGTGCTCACCGGTGACGTCGCCAGCGAGGCTGAACATGAGCAGTTGCTCGCCGCGGTCCACAGCAAGTTCGGCGCTGCCGCCGTTGACGACCGCCTTGCCTTTGCCAGCGGCGCGCCAGAGGGCTTTGCAGCGGCCAGCGAGGCAGTCGTGCAGGCCCTGAGCCGCCTGTCGGGAGGGCAGGCGACGATCGTCGACGACGCAGTAAGCGTGTCGGGCTACACCTATTATCCGGCAGCGACGGACTTGATTGCCGAGGAACTCAAATCGGGATTGCCGGGTGGATTCAAGATCGTCACGGACGCAATTGCTGCGCGGCAGGACGACCAGCCGGTCGCCGCGAACCAGTGCAGTGAACTGATGCAGGCGGTCCTGAAGGTGGGCGGCATCGGCTTCGAAGGCGGCAAGTCGGCGCTGACCGAGGACAGCGAGGGCATCCTCGACCGCGCTTCGGCGGTCATCGCCCGGTGTCCCGGCACCGGGGTGGAAGTGGGAGCGCACAGCGATTCCGATGGCTCGGCGGCGAAGAACCGCGACCTGACGCAGAAGCGGGCCGAATCGATCGTCGAGTATCTGGTGACGGCCGGGGTCAAGCGGGAACGCCTGACGGCGGTGGGATACGGCGAAACCAAGCCGATCGCCGATAACACAACCGACGCCGGCAAGGCCGCCAACCGGCGCATCGAATTCACCTTCACCGAGCCGGCGGGCTGATGCCATGCTCTACGTGATCGCAGCCTATTGGCCGTTCCTTCTGATCATGCTGCTGATCGGCGTCGCCATCGGATGGTGGTACCAGGATCCGCGCGCGGTCGACGATCTCACAGCGTGGCTGGAGCGGGAGCCGGACGAGCCATGATCTGGCACTTCTTCGAAGTGTGGGTGCTCATGCTCGCAGCCTTCGCGCTCGGCTGCCCGATCGGGGCGGCGGCCTACAAGCTGATCGCCGGCAGTCCGTTGGCCGAACTGCAAGGCGATTTCGCCGACATGGTCGGCGATATCGTGGACGGCATCAAGAGCCGGCTTGGCATCGGACCGGTCTGGCGCCCGGAATACCGGCGCGTCATCGAGCGTGCGTCACACGACGCCGATGATATGGGCGACCACGGCGGTTTCGGCAGGGAGGGGGCCGGCTGGCAGGATCGCTTGCCGGCCAGCGATACGCTGCTGATTGCCGACCATCGGCCGGAGGCGGATGACGCCGGCGGCGTTGCGCTGGCTGACGTTCCGGCGACGGCCGCGCTGGAAGAAGCCCGCAGAACTGCGGAAAGCGAGGAGCCTGCGACGGCACGGCCGGTGGCGCTGGCAGCGCCGCGCAACAGTGTGCCGGACGACCTGCAGCGTATCCGTGGAATCGGCCGGCGGATCGAGCAACGACTCAACGGGCTCGGCATCTTTCATTTCGGGCAGATCGCCGCGTGGACGCCGGCCGAGATGCGCTGGATCGCGCAGCAGCTCGCCTTCCCCGAGCGCATCGAGCGGGACGACTGGATCGGCCAGGCGATCATCCTGGCTGCTGGCGGCAGCACAGGCTTCGTCAAGTCGGCCGACCGGCGGCGGGCGCGACGGCAGCAAAGGGCGCTCGAGCGGGCAATCGAGCGTGGCGCCGACGAGGACGACACCATCGAGCGTGAAGTCGACGACGCGTCCGGCGAGGCACTTGCCGAGGAGGAAGAGGTTCTTGCCGGGGCGGAGGACGAGAGCGCGGAGAAGGCAGAGCTTCCCGAGGCGGAAGTCGCTTCAGACGAGGAAGGCGCTGCGGACGACGAAGACGCCTCGGAGGATACCCCCGCGGCCGACGAAAAGACGACTTAGTCGGCTTTCTCGGCTTGCGGTGCCTCGGCTTCCGCAGCCGCGTCGAGGTCGTAGCTCGCCTCGTCGCGCGGGATGATCGCATCGACCGGCGGGCCGCTTCCCTCGACGGCTGTGATGAAGGCGGAAACCCGGGCAAGCAGCTGCCCGTAGCGCAGCAGCGGCGCGTGCCCTTCGCCGGCAACGGTGACGGTATCCACCCGCGGGTGTTCCTCGCTCATGCGGGCCATGGTTTCGGCGGACAACAGGTCTGAATTCACGCCGCGGATGACCAGGATGGGGATATCCCGCAAGGCACGGAATTCATCCCACATCGTCGGCAGCGGCCGGTCCAGCTCCAGGCCATCGAAGGTCTGCGCCAGTTTCGGGTCGTAGGCGCTGACCGGCTGGCCGTCCTCATCGTCGAAGGTGAGGCGGGCGAAATAATCCCAATCCACGTCGCGCCAGGCGGGGAAGCTGGTGCCGTGTATGCGGCGCAGGAGATGGGCGGCATCGGCCCAGTCATTGGGCGACGGGGTGCGTCCGACATAGGTCTTGATACGCGCCAGGCCTTGTGCGTCGACGACCGGACCGACGTCGTTCAACACCAGGCCGGCGACGGTGGCCGGCCGGGCAACGCCCATCAGCATGCCGATGATGCCGCCGCGCGAGGTCCCGACGACCACGGCACGGGGGATGTTCAGCGCCGCCATGCCGTCGAGGACGTCGTTCATCTCGGTCAGCGGATTGTAGCTCTCCGTGCCCCGCGCCCATTGCGACCGGCCGCGGCCGCGGCAGTCCAGGGCGACGACCCGGCGCGGCCGGTGGCGGTGGGTCGACAGATGGAGGGCAAGCTCGTGGAAGTCGCGGCTGTCGCGCGTGAAGCCGGCCAGGCAGACCACCGGCAACCAGGGGGAAAGCGGATTGCCATAGTCGCGCGCCGACAGCTTCAGCCCGTCGGCGCTCAGGTAGATCGCCTCGCGGAAGCCCGGCGCAACCGGCGCGGCGGTTTCTTCTGCGGCCTCGGAGGGGCCATTAGGGCGGGGCTTGCGGGCCATGGGTGGATATCAGCCGGCGGCTTTGCCCGCGTCAATGGGGCCGCGTCAACCGGCGGAATTGCCCCGCTTGAGGTCGGCCTCGATCACCAGAGCCGGTTCGCCGAGACGGGCGCGGTAAACCTGCAGGTTCTCCATGATGCGCTGGACATAGTTGCGCGTCTCGGTGAAGGGGATCAGCTCGATCCAGTCGACGACATCGACCTTGGGGTCGCGGGGATCGCCATGCTGTTTGACCCATTGGGCGACGCGGCTGGCGCCGGCATTGTAGGCGGCGAAGGTCATGACATAGGAGCCGCCGAAATTGTCGACGAGGTCACCGAGATGGGCGGCGCCAAGCGTGGCGTTGTAGGCGGGGTCGGACGTCAGGCGGGCCTTGGAGTAGGGCAGGCCGAGCGTCTTGGCGACATGGCGCGCGGTGGTCGGCATCAACTGCAGCAGGCCACGGGCGCCGGCCCGGCTGATCGCCTCGGGATTGAAGGCGCTTTCCTGCCTGGCGATCGCATAGACGACCGATTTCTCGACCTTGGGCATCTTCGCCGAATCCGGGATCGCCGACGTCGGGAAGGCCAGCGTTTCCACGGGCATGCCGCGGACAGCGGCGGTCTTGCCGATCTGCAGGGCGATCTGGTAGTCGCCGTCCTTGTTGGCCATGGCGGCGAGCAGGGCGATTTCGGCCGGGTCCTTCAGCGTATCGGCGAGGTGGCGGAAGAACAGCCCGACATAGCGGGTGCGCCCGGCGGCAGTGAGGTGCTGGATGACCTTGACCAGCTCGCGATTGGCGAAGCGGGTGCGGGTGGCGGCATCGGGGGTGGGCGGTTGCGACAGGTGCAGTTGGGTGTTGCCCAGCCGGGCAAGAGCGAGTTGGCCGTAGAAGGTCGTCGGATAGGCGCCGGCGAGCTTGAAATGGGCGGTGGCACCGGCCTTGTCGCCGGCGGCGGCGGCAGCGCGGCCCATCCAGTATTCGGCACGCGACAGGCTGAGCGGCATGGAGGAGATCGCCGCGATTTCGGCGAAATGCCGGGCCGCGGTCTTCGGATCGTGGAGGAATTCGAGCGCGTACCAACCGGCGTGGAACTCGGCCTCGGCGCGGTAGGTGGCCGATTTGGCGGTGTGGCCGGCCGCAATGCGGTAGGCGAGCCTAGCCTTGTGTTCCTCGATAAGGGCGCGGGAAATCAGACGGCGTTCGATCCACCAGGCGTCGGGCTCGACCAGCTTGCTGGCCTCGCGGGGAGCGGTCAGCAGCAGGTCGGCGGCCTGGTCGATCTTGTCGGCGCGGCGTAGCGCCTGGATGCGTGAATAGAGGGCCAGCGGATCGTTCCTGACCGTTCCAGGCAGGCTGGTCAGGTCGCGATAGGCGGTCTTCCTGCGCTTGATCGTTGCGACGACCGCCTTGGCGAGCGCCTGCTGGTCCTTGCCCATGAGGGCGGCGACGCGCAAGGCATCGTCCGTCTGACCGTCATAGAGCAGCCGGTCCATGCGTGCCTTGTGATCGGAGGCGGTCAGCAGGTCGCCGAACTCGGAGAGCACGGTCTTCTCGTTCGCCCGCGACAAGGCCTCGTTGCGCCAGAAGCTGCGGATCAGCGCGGCGGCGTCCTTCTGCCGGCCGCTGGCGACATAGGCCTCGGCCAGCGCAATCGTGGCGCTGTCCGATGACGGTGTGGTGCCACCCAGCGCCGTGATGACATCGGCCGGCGGCAGATCCTCGCGGGCGACCGCCTGCTCATAGCGCAGACGCAACAGGCTCTGGCCGGGCCAGTCACGCAGCTTCTTGCGCACCGCCAGGATGCGTGACGAGGGAACCTTGCTGCTGCCGCTGGTGGCAACCAGCCAGTCAACGATCTTGATGTCGACCGGATCGGGCAGGGCGTAGGCCGCGATCGTCGCCGCGGCGGGATCGTCGTTGTCGAGCAGCTTGAGGGCGAGCTTGAGCCCGGCCGAGTTCAGCGCTGCCGGCGCCGCCGGGGCAGGCGCGGGGACGGGAGGCGCGTCCGCTGCCGCGGAATTGCCGGCTTGCGGCGCATCGCTGTCCTCGGCGGCCCGGCTTTCGTCGGCGCTCTGAGCGATCAGGTTGCCGATGACGTCGCCAGGCGCCACGGCCGCGGCTGCATCCGGGGCGGGGCCGGCCGCCGCCGGGGTGTCGGAGACCGGCTGTGGCCGGGGGACGGGCAGCGGCACCTGAACCGCGGCCGCGCCGGTCTTGCCAGCGGCCAGCGCCGCGGGCGCGGCGGCGGTGAGGACGAGCACCAGCACCGCCAAACAGCGGGCTGCCGCAGAACGCAACCGCTGACCGGCAGCGCCGGCTTCGGTAGTGATCATCGTCTTGTCGTCCTCGGTGTCGCCTTCGGTGCCGGGCCGTGCCCGCGCGTTTATCACGGAAAAGGCCAATTGCCCTGGTAGAAGACGCTAGTGTGCCATAGTGAACGATTGCTTGACGACCGCTACATTCTTGCCCGCCAAACGGGCAGGGACTATGGTCGCGCGAAGATTTGAACCGCCGAGTTTGTCGAGAATTCGGCCGCCGAGAACGGATTTCCCATGTTCAGAGGATCGATTACAGCGCTGGTGACGCCGATGCGCGACGGTCGCTTCGACGAAGAGGCGTTCCGTGGCTTCGTCGATTGGCAGATCAGCGAGGGCACGCACGGGCTGGTGCCAGTGGGGACCACCGGCGAAAGCCCGACGCTGAGCCACGACGAGCACAAGCGCGTGGTTCAGGTGTGCATCGAGGTCGCCGGCGGCCGTGTGCCGGTGATCGCCGGCGCCGGCTCCAACAACACGACCGAGGCGATCGAACTGGCCCGCTTCGCCGAAAAGGCGGGGGCGGACGGCCTGCTGGTGGTGACGCCCTACTACAACAAGCCCAGTCAGGAAGGGCTCTACCAGCACTACAAGGCGATCAACGACGCGGTTGGCATCCCGATCATCATCTACAACATCCCGCCGCGCTCGGTGATCGACATGAGCGTCGAGACGATGGCACGTCTGTTCGAGTTGAAGAACATCGCCGGCGTCAAGGACGCCACCGCCAAGATCGATCGTATCAGCCTGCAGCGTCAGGCCATGGGGCCGGAGTTCAACCAGCTTTCTGGCGAAGACGCCACGGCGCTGGCGGTGATGGCGCATGGCGGCCATGGCTGCATCTCGGTCACCTCGAATGTGGCGCCCAAGGCCCAGTCGGAGTTTCAGGAAGCCTGCATGGCGGGCGATTTCGTCAAGGCGCTGTACTACCAGGATCGGATGCTGCCGCTGCACAAGGCGCTGTTCCTGGAGCCCAGCCCCGCCGGCTCCAAGTATGCGCTGTCGCTGCTCGGGCGGATGAGCGAGGAATTGCGCCTGCCGCTGGTGACGGTGACCGAGAACGCCCGGACCGAGATTCGCGCGGCGATGGTGCATGCCGGCCTGACCAACTGATCCGATGAGTGCCAAGAAGGACAAGGCGCCGAACCGGAATGCGGCGGTCAATCGGCGTGCGCGCTTCAACTACGAGATCGGCCAGATCTTCGAGGCGGGCATCGCGCTGGCCGGCACCGAAGTGAAGTCGCTGCGCGAGGGGCGCTCCAGCATCGCCGATGCCTATGCCGGCGAGCGCAACGGCGAGATGTGGCTCTACAACGCCTATATCCCGGAATACCTGCAGGCCAACCGCTTCAACCACGAGACAAGGCGGCCGCGGAAGCTGCTGCTGCACAGGCGCGAGATCGGCAGGCTGATGGGCGCGGTCGATCGTGACGGCATGACCGTCGTGCCGCTGAGGATCTTCTTCAACGATAAGGGGCGGGCGAAGGTCGAGCTGGCGGTAGCGCGCGGCAAGAAGCTGCACGACAAGCGCGAGACTTCGAAGAAGCGCGACTGGAGCCGGGAAAAGGCGCGGCTCATGCGCGACAAGGGGTGAGGCGACTACCGGGTTGCGGGGATCTGTCCGGCCCTGGCTGCCTTCGTCGCCGATTGCTGCCGGAAGAAGCGCGCGGCATTGGCCAGCGCGGCCGCGCCGTAAACCGTTGAAAAGATTAGCTGCACCAGAGAGCCGACGAGCAGGCCATAGGTTCCCCAGCCGATCGTGCTGACCATGATCAGTGCCTGGATGCGCCAGACCGAACGCTGATGCCGGGCGGCGACGGCCAGCACCGTACCGACAATGGCAAGCAGGTCGGCGGGGCCGGCCCAGAAGAACCAGCCGATGATCACGGCGAGCGGGTAGAAAAGCCAATAGACGATACGTGCCGCCCGCCTTTCGGAAAAGGCCGCGGCGACATCTGACAGCATGTAGAACGCCGAGAGCGCGGCGCCCACCGGTGCGGCCAGCATCACATAATGGACGATGACCGGAACCAGGCCGGTGATGTCGGTGAGCAGAAAGCGCAAGCGGGTGCGGGCGAAAGTCGAATAGACGAGAAGCCCGAATCCGACGCCGCCGACCAATTGGGCAAGAAAGCTTGTTTCGGGCATCTGGAGGCCGGTGGTCCCGCCACCGCAAGAACGAGCGGCCATTCCGACCGCGGCGACCTTGTAGCAGGCGCGCGCCTGGGAAGCGATTGACGGAGCGCAAAATGCGGCTGCGACCGATTATGCAGGCGGGGCGGGGCTCCTCTCCCCCGCAGGGGGGCTGGCTCTAGCTGTGGAGCCTCAACAGGTTGTTCTCGGTGAGAGCGATCCTGCTGATGGGTGGCTTTGAGTTGAGGCTGCCGTGTGGGCGATGCCAGTTGTATCGGTGCAGCCAGCGTGGCAGCTCGTTGCCGCGGTGGTCGGACGTCGGGTAAGCCTGGGCATAGGCCCATTCCCTCAGTGCCGTCTGGATGAAGCGCTCGGCCTTGCCGTTGGTCTTGGGGGTGTAGGGCCTGGTCCTGATGTGGCGCAGGCCGAGATCGCGGCAGGCATTGCGGAAAGCGTGCGCCTTGTAGCAGGCGCCGTAGCACGTTAGGAAGGTGGCGATCCGTTAGGGCGGTGGCGCGCGAAGCCCCGCAACGCGTAGCGCGCCGCCGGACAGCGGTCATGGCCGATCGACGGGTCTCTAGAGTGATGGTGTTCGAAGCCACATTCCGGAGACAGACCGACCATGACCAAACATCAATCTACGCCCGATGACGCCGTTCTGGTGGCGATCGATATCGCCAAGGCGCGCAACGAAGTACTGATCCAAATCCCTGGCCATATCCGCCGCCGGCGCCTGACGGTGCTCAACACCAGGCCTGAGCATGACCGCCTGATCGCCCTGCTGTCGGAGTTCGGCTGGCCGGTCGTGTGCGGGTTCGAGGCGACCGGCAACTATCACCGGCCGATCGCCTGGCGGCTGCATCAGGCAGGGTTCGATGTCAGGCTCGTCTCCTCCCTGGCGCTCGCCCGCACGCGCGAGGCGCTGCACAACGGCTGGGACAAGAACGATCCGAAGGACGCCCAGGTCATCCTCCACATGCTCACGATCGGCGCCTCGCAGCGCTATCACGACCCGCTCGTGGCCGGCATCAACGACGTCCAGGAGCTGTCGAAGACGCATGAGGCGATCTCCAGGGCCAAGACCGAGGTGCTGCATCGCATTCTGACCCACTATCTGCCGCTCTACTTCCCGGAGGTCGACCGCTTCCGGCAGAACGCCCGCAGCGACTGGTTCTTCGCCTTCCTCGATCGCTTTCCGACGCCAGGAAGCATCACGGCACTCAGCAAGGAGGCGTTCATTGCAGCCGCCTGGGACGTGGTTGGCCGCAAGGTCTCGAAGGAGCGGCTGCTCGGCGATATCTACGAGACGGCGCGGACCTCGATCGGCTTGCCCATTCCATTGGATGCGCCGGCCATCCGTATGTTCCGGCTGGTGATCGCAGAAGCCCGCAGCCTGATCCGCCAGCGCCACGAGATCGAGGTCCTTGCCGACGAGCTCCTGGGCGAGAACCACGATTACCAGCTCCTGCGTCGAATCCCCGGAATCGGGCCGATCAATGCGCTGACGATCCTGGCTGAGGCGGGCGACTTGCGTCGCTTCGGCCATCACCGCCAGTTCCTCAAGTTCTGCGGCCTTGATCTGGCAACCCGCCAATCCGGCACCTTCAGAGGGCAGACCAAGCTGTCGAAGTTCGGCAATGCTCGGCTTCGACGCACGCTCTGGATCGCCGGTCAGGTCGCCATTGTCCGTCGTCAGAGTTTTTGGGACAGCGAGCGGCTTCAATTAAGGGAGGCTCTGGCTCGTCTGGTTGATGATGCTATGCGGCTTGCTGACGATGCAGCAAGCGTCGGTTTGCGATGGTCTGTCGTTTGATCCTTTCCCGTTCGATGAGGATGGTCTGGCCGCGCCCGAAGTAGACGTCGGCCGGCGTCAGGTTGCCCAGGCTCTCGTGGTAGCGCCGGTGATTGTAGTCGGCGACGAAGGCGCCGATCTCAGCCTCGAGGTCGCCGGGCAGGTAGTAGTTCTCGAGCAAGATGCGGTTCTTCAGCGTCTGGTGCCAGCGCTCGATCTTACCCTGGGTCATCGGGTGATAGGGTGCGCCGCGAACGTGATCCATGTCCTCGCGGTCGAGCCATTTGGCGAGGTCAGCCGAGACGTAGCTCGAACCGTTGTCCGACAGGAGCCGGGGTCGGTGAACGACCGTGACCCGGTCCAATCCCGACGCTTTCAGCGCCAGGTCGAGCGTAGCGGTGACGTCCTCCGCCGTCATGCTGGTGCACAGCTTCCAGGCGATGATGAAGCGCGAGAAGTCGTCGAGGATGGTCGACAGATAGTACCAGCCCCAGCCGATGACCTTGAGATAGGTGAAGTCGGTCTGCCACATCTGGTTGGGCTTTGTGGTCTTGTCCTTGAACTCGTTCGCCGCCTTCACGACGATGAAGGCCGGGCTGGCGATCAGATCGAGCGCCTTCAGCAGCCGGTAGACCGAAGCTTCTGAGACAAAATAGCTTTCTGTGTCGGTGAAGCGCACCGCCAGCTCGCGGGGCGACAGTGCCGACTCCTCCAGCGCCAGATTCTTGATCTTCTCGCGGACAGTGTCCGGGATACGGTTCCACACCCGATCCGGCCGCGGAGAGCGGTCATCGAGAGCCTCGGGTCCGCCGGCCTGGTAGCGATCGTACCAACGGTAGAAGGTCGCCCTCGGGATGCCGAGCTTTGCCAGTGTGCGCTTGACCGGCAGATGCGATTGCTCGACCAGGCGGATGATCTCCAGCTTCTCCGATGCCGGGTACCTCATGCGCCGTCCTCCCCATCCCCCGTCACGCTTTTTTTAAGCAGACGGTTCTCGAGGGTGAGTTCGGCAACCACTTCCTTCAGGGCGCTGGCCTCGCGGCGCAGGTCCCTGACCTCGTCCGAGGTTGCCGCCCGCGCGGTGTCGCCGGCCAGCCGCTTCTTGCCGGCCTCGAGGAACTCCTTCGACCAGCGGTAATAGAGGTTCTGGACGATCCCTTCACGCCGGCAGAGCTCGGCGATGCTGTCCTCGCCGCGCAAGCCATCCAGCACGATGCGGATCTTGTCTTCGGCCGAAAAATGCCGCCGGGTCGCACGGCGGATATCCTTCACGACCTGTTCCGCCGGCATTCTCACCGGCCCGGACTTCTGTCTCATCTTCGCTCCCTTCCAGGGCTACGATGAGCCAGAAATCCTCCCTTCCTCAACCCGCTAAATCTGTCTCATAGGCGCTGATGCCGGACAGGACATAGAACCCGGCGCTGCCGCTGGCAAAGCGCGCGCCGACCACCACGAGCGTCTCCAGGCTGAGGTCGCCGGCCACATTCGGCGCTCCACAACGCCATTCGGAACGGGTTCGATCGGGACAGGTCTTCTCCGACGATCCTTTGGGCGAAATATCTGCGTCCAACCGACGAGAAGGTGATCGGCGACCATTTGGCGCCAAGGCGGCTTTCGGCAGCCGAAAGGGCACGGTGTACGTCCGGCCGGATGCAATCCATGTGAATATGCAGCTGATCCTGGGTCCGACCGGAGCGGGAATTCACCACCATGGCGATCCAGTCGCGACTGACGGAACGCCCCAGGTGGTGCTCGAACACCGTGCGCTGCGCCCAGGCCGCATTCCAGTAATTCACCGCATCACTCTGCAGGACGGGTGACTCGATGCCGGCGATGCGGCGCGTCGGCACGACGAGGATTTCACCGCGTTTGAAGGGGACGGCGAGAACGGCGATGCCCTTGTCCTCGCCATCGGCGATGTCCACCAGACTGCATGGCGCCGGGTTTCCGCGTTTGGCACCGGGAACGCACATCGCGTGGACCACGCGCCAGAGCAGTGTCCGGTCGAGGGCGGCGAGGTCGCCGGCGGGCGACCGCGCCAGGCCCGATGACAGCGTCAGGACGAGCGACGCAGCCAACGCGCCCGTCGTGATCACGCTCCGTGTAGCGAAGATGGCGAACCGCCTTTGCACCATGCCAACACCAACCGCCGAAACGCGAGCTTAGCCGCATATGGGCCGCACGAAACGCCCTCGACCCGGCAAATTTGCGGGGCGCGCGCCCGGAGACCGCCCAAAGGCAACGCTGCGGATACGGCGTGGTTTCGTACAGCGAAAGGGGAGGGCCCCGCCTGGGTCACCGGAGGGAGCCCGAAACGCCCTCAAGCTGCAAATCAAACGTCTTGCTACCGCGGAACGCAAACAAGAGGACGTTGATTATCTGAGGACGAAGGCTCATCGGCTCCAATCAATCTGCTCTTTCGCGGCGCAACATAAAACGAAATAGACGGTATGCATTGCACCGTGACAACATTGCTTAGACGACGCTATCACGACGCCGCACGAATACATTGTTGCTACCGCGGTCCAATCGGTGTATACTTGCAGTCTATAGCACATAGATCGTGGTGGGCGCAGGAGAGGCAGCGCCATGTCGCGTTCTGTATGCCGCGTCGGGAGCATGTGGTCGGCCGCCTGTCGGGCCGGCGCCGGAGGGCTCCTGTTGGTCACCGCGTCCGCTCTGCTGCCCGCGGCCCATGCCGCATCCGGCCTGACGGTCCTGACGCACGCAACCAACGACACCATCGCCGCCGACACGATCGTCGTCCGCCTCGAAGGCGTCATCGCCCCGCCGATGGCGCGCGATTTCGCCGACATCTGGTCGAGGCGCGGGCCCGGTCATGCGCGCCTGCTCATCGATCTCGACAGTCCGGGCGGCGACCTTGACGAGACCGAAGCCCTGGTCAAGGTCATCGCCGCCATTCGCCAGACAGCACGCGTCAACACGCTCGTCCGTCACGACGCCAAATGCGCATCGGGCTGCATCGCCATCTTCGTCCAGGGGGCCAAGCGCCACGCAGGCGGTTCAAGCACCTGGCTGTTCCACGGCGCCTGCCGGAGCGGATCGAATATCCCGAGCCTCGCACAGACGGGTCGTTTCCTCGACATTCTGCGTGACGCCGATGTGGCGCCGGATTTCGTGCACCTGCTCGTCACGCAAGGCTATGTCACCACGCCCGGCAAGTTCTGGGTCAGTGGCCACGCGCTCGTCCACGTCTTCCACGCCAATATCATCACCGATCTTCTCGAGCCCTGGCGGCCAGAGCCCCCGCGCGGGCCTCCCGTCGGCCAGACGATCCGATCCTTCTGACGCGGGTACCGTGCCCGGTGGCCGCCATCGCCAGCCCCGGCGGCTTCCAGTGTGCCGCCCGGGACGCTAGATGGGGGAGGGCGGCCGGCCAGCGATGCCCCTTTGCCGCCCAGGGACCAGGCGCGGACGATGCAGGACGGAACCGACGAGCCCGACACGCCCGGCGACCCCTGGATCGAGGTCGCGCGCTTTGCCAATGGCAGGGCCGCCAGCGAACATGCCCTGGTGCTGGTCGCCGCCGGCATCGACTGCCAGATGGCGTCGCGCGGCTGGGGGGTGGCGCTGCTGGTCGAGCCAAGCCGTGTGGCGGCGGCGCGGCACGAACTGGCCGCCTATACCGAGGACAACCGGCCGGAACCCGGGCCGCCGATGCATCGCCACCCGCTCGGCGATGCGCTCACCGGCGTGCTCGCCTGCTGGTGCGTGCTGGTCTTCGTGTATGTCGCGTCCGAGCATAGCCTCTTCGGCATCGACTGGTTCGCGGTCGGCGAAGGGCAGGCGGGTCTGATCGTCGGCGGTCAATGGTGGCGGGTCGTCACCGCTCTCGGCCTGCACGCCAATCTCGGCCACATCGCCAGTAATTTGGTGGCCGCCAGCCTGTTCGGCTTCTTCCTCGCGGAAATCCTCGGCAGCGGTTTCGCCTGGCTGATGATCCTGGCTGCCGGCGCGGCCGGCAATGCGATCAATGCCCTGATCCAGCCGGCATCGCACACCTCGGTCGGCGCCTCGACGGCGATCTTCGGCGCGGTTGGCCTGCTGGCGGTGCTGGCAATCCGCTACCGCCCACACCGCTGGCGGCGGGGCCTGCGCCGCTGGGCGCCGGTCGCCGCCGGCATCATGCTGCTTGCCTATCTCGGCATCGAGGGCGAGCACATCGACATCGGCGCCCACATCGCGGGTTTCTTCTCCGGCTGCGTGCTGGGCGCCGCCATCCTGGTGCTCGGCCAGCCGGCACCGACGCCCTGGCGGCAGGCCGCGAGCGCCGCAGTTGCCGCCATCCTGTTCGCCGGCGCCTGGGCTTTCGCGCTTGTCTACGGCGGCGGATGACCGACCGCCGGCCTGTTCTCCTGCAAATGTGTCCCGCGTCACAAGGAGCGAAATAAGGCGGCCTTCACGCGGGATTACCGTGTTATGGTCAGCATCCGCGAGCGCCTTCAACGTTCTCGTGGGCTGACGGCAAGGCTTGCCGTCCAACGCTAAGAACAACTGACTGAACAGAGCAACCGGCAGGGGTTGCATCGCAAGCCTTCTCGTCAGGGGCCCGTGAGCCCCCCACAGGAGACAACGATGATCAGAAAATTGTTGCTGCTTGGCGCATTCGTCGCGCTGACATTTTTTGCCGGTGCCTTTATGGCGGGCACCACCTCCGTACCCGCGACCGCGGCGCCCTTGATGAGCACGGTGCCGCATGTCGACATGAGCACCAATGTGCAGGACGTGGCGCGCCGATGCGGCCCATGGAACAACTGGTGCCGGCCCCGTGTCGGCGGCTGCATCATGGTCGGTGGCGTGCGCTTCTGCGTGGGCAGCGGCGGCACCAGGTGCCACTGGTACAATGGTGTCCGGTACTGCCGAAGCGGCCCTGGTCCAGGCCCGGCCGCGAGCTGCATCCGGCTCAACGGCCACCGCTATTGCAACTACAAGCATAGGGGCGACTGCGTCCGGGTTAATCGCGTCCGGTACTGCCGCTTCTGACAGAGCATGACTTGCGCGGGAGCCGCTTCCTTTTGGCGCGGCTCCTGCCTGGCGGCCTCGCCAGGAAGCCATTTCTGCGGATAATCTGGCCGAAGCCGGCCGGCCGCCGGGGCAGTTGCCTGTGTCCGGCTTCACAGCATACCAAAATCGCTGCCTTCTTCCCAAGACCTTCGTGCTATGCTTCGTCGGCCGCGAGGAGCCCACCCGGGAACACTCCCGCGAGCAGGGGGACGACACCGATCAGCGCCGGTTGATCGTAGGGGAACGGTGCAGTCTGTACTGAACCGTTCTGCTGGCCTTGGTGGTGTGCCCCCAATACACCCAGGAGACAAACGATGTTCAGGAGAATGCTGTTCAGCGCGTTTGCCGCGCTGGCGCTCGCAGGGGGTATCCTGATGACGAGCGCAGTCCCCGGAAGCGCGGCTCCGCTCACCGTGAGCCCCGCTCCGCAGATTCAGGTCGACAACAACCTGATCCAGGTGCGGTCCTGCGGCCCATGGAACAACTGGTGCAACGGCGGCGGCGGTGGCAATTGCGGCCCGTGGAACAACTGGTGCGGCCGTGGCGGCGGCGGTGGTGGTGGCGGCAAGAGCTGCGTCAACTTCGGCGGTGTGCAGTTCTGCGTCGACAACGGTGGCAGCAATTGCCGCTGGCATAACGGCGTCAAGTATTGCCGTGGCGGCGGTGGTGGCGGCGGTGGCGGGTCCTGCATCCGCGTCAACGGCGAAAGGTATTGCAGCTACAAGCACAACGGCGACTGCATCCGCGTGAACGGCAACCGCTATTGCCGGTTCTGATGCTGCGATGACCTGAGCAGGGCCGTACGTCTCGGGGCGCGGCCCCTGCCTGATCTGCATCTCTGACGTCGCCGAGGCGGTAGACCGCCTTGGCGACGTCCGTCTTTTGGCGGCGGCTTGCCCGCCTGAAGGCGGCGCTTGCTGACCTGCCGGCGGCGATCTAGCGTCGGCGTCCCGCCATTCGCCGTCGGCGCAGCCGCATGCATGGTCTTCTATCTTCAGGCAGCGATTCGCGCCGGCTGGCGATCGCCCTGATCTTCGTCATCCACGGGGCGACGGTGGGGACCTTCTTCTCGCGCCTTGCCGAACTGCGCCTCGCCATGGGCCTCAGCGAGGCCGCACTCGGCATCGCGCTTGTCGGCATACCGGTCGGTGTGCTTGTCGGCTCGCTGTTCATCAGCGGCGCGATCGAGCATCAAGGCACACGCAGGATCCTGCTGGCGATGTTGCCGCTCTTCGCCGTCGGACTGTTGCTGTCGGCGCTGGCGGTCGGCACGGCAACGCTGTTTGCGACGCTTGTGCTTTTCGGCTTCGGCCTGACCAACGCCAATATCGCCATGAATGTCGAGGCCGACCGGGTGGAGGCGGCCACCGGCCGGCGCCTGATCAACCGCTGCCACGGCAGCTGGGGCGTCGGTTTCCTCATCGCCTCGCTGGCCGGCACTGGCGCGGTCGCGGCCGGCATGCCGCCGCTCGTCCACTTCGTTCTCGTGGCCGCCTTGCTCTCTGTGCTGGCCTTCGCCCTCGTCGGAGCCGATGCAGGCAAGCCCGCCGCGCGCCCATGGCGGCGCCCCCCGGTCGGCGAGGCGTCTGGCACTGCCGACCGTCGGCGTCGTCCTGGTGATGGGCTTTGCCCTCTCGGGCATCGTGCTGGAAGGCAGCGCCCGCAACTGGTCGGTAATCTATCTGCGCGACGATTTCGCCGTCGCCGCCTGGGTATCGACCCTGGCGCTGCCCGCCTTCGTCGCCACCCAGACGATCGGACGCTTTCTCGCCGATCCGCTGATCGACCGGCACGGCCCGGTGTACGTGGCGCTGGCCACGAGCGTGATCTCGGCGCTCGGCCTGGGGCTGGCCGTGGCGACCGCCCGGGTGCCCCTGGCACTTGCCGGCTTCGCCGTCCTCGGGCTCGGTATCAGCACCGTTCAGCCGCAGGCGATGTCAGCGGTGGCGCGCCTCGGCGATCGTCCGTCATCCGAGAATGTTGCTGCCTTCGCGACCCTGCTGACCATGGTCAACTTCGTCGCGCCGCCGCTGTTCGGCTTCGTCGCCTCGCGCTACGGGGTGCGTGTCCCCTTTGCCATGCTCCTGCCGCTGCCCCTCATTGCGCTGGCGTTTGCTCGGTTTCTGGAGCCGCGGCGGCCGCCGCAGCCGGCTGCGCCAGGTTGATGTTCACCTTGTAGCAGCCCGGATCCTCCGGATCGGGATGCACGGCGAAGCCCATCTCGCGGCACATCAGCAGCATCTCGCTGTTCTCGGCCAGCACCTCGCCCTCGACCAGCGACAGCTCCTCGCTGCGGGCATAGGCGAGCAGCTGCTCCATGAGCGACCAGCCGATGCCGCGGCCCTGCAGATCCGTGCGCACGATCACCCCGTATTCGGCGTGGGTGTAGTCCGGATCGGCGACGATGCGCGACACGCCGTAGAGCGCGCCGCTTTCCGGATCGAGGGCGACAAAGGCCATCTCGCGGGCATAGTCGATCTGGGTCATGCGGGCGAGGAATTCATGGCTGAACTGCTTGCGCGGGGCGAGCAGGCGCATGCGGATGTCGCGGTTGTCGAGCTTCTCGAGGAAGTCCGGATAGAGCCGCGCATCGTCGGGGCGGATCGGACGCAGCATCACGTCGACGCCGCCGCTGGTGGTCAGGCGCTTCTCCCACTCGCTCGGATAGGGCCGGATCGCCAGGCGGCTATTGGGGGCCGCTTCGCCGAGCCGCTCGGGATCGATGACGATGCGCGCGTCGAGGACGACGGCACCGTTCTGGTCAGCGAGCAGCGGGTTGATGTCGAGCGAGGCGATCTCCGGACAATCGATGACCATCTGCGACACCTGGATGAGGGCGCGCGCGATGGCGTCGATATCGGCGGCCGGCCGGTCGCGATAGCCGGCGAGCAGCTTGGAAATGCGCGTCTGGTGCATGAGATCGCACGCCAGCTTCATGTCGAGCGGTGGCAGCGCGATGGCCGTGTCGGCAACCACCTCGACCGAGGTGCCGCCGGCGCCGAACAGAATGATCGGGCCGAACAGCGGGTCCTCGCCGATGCCGACGATCAGCTCATGCGCCCCCGGCCGCGAGATCATGGCCTGCACCGTGAAGCCCTCGACGGAGGCGTCCGGCGCCTTGGCGGCGACGCGCTCGAGGATACCCTGGGCGGCGCTTGCCGCCGCCTGCGGCGTGCGGATGCCGAGCACCACGCCGCCGACGTCCGACTTGTGGCTGATGTCGCGCGACAAAAGCTTGACCGCGACGGCCGGATTGCGCGTGAGCAGGTCCGCCGCGATCGCCTCGGCCTCCTTCGCGTCGTGGGCGACCAGGGTCTCGACCACCGGCACGCCGAAGGCAGCGAGCGCCGCCTTGGCTTCCGGTTCGGTCAGCGTCGTGCGCCCGTCGGCCACCACGTCGGCGAACAGCTTGCGCGCCTTGGCGATGTCAGTCGGGATTTCCGGTGCCGACGGCGGCGTCTGCATCAGCTCGCGCTGGGCGGCGCTGTAGCCGGTGAGATAGGTCAGTGCGCGCACGGCTTCCGACGGTGTCTCGTAGGTGGCCACGCCCGCTTCGCGCAGGATGGCGCGGGCCGGCGTCGCGTCGTGTTCGCCCAGCCAGCAGGTCAGGATCGGCTTGAAGCGCGCTGGATGATTGGCATCGATGTCGCGCACCGTGTCTGCCACCGCCTGGGCCGAACCGGTCGGCGAAGCCAGCGCCGTCGGGCAGGCCATGACCAGCAGCGCATCGACATTGTCGTCGTTGAAGACGCCCTCGATCGCCGCACGGTAGCGCTCGGGGCCCGCGTCGCCGATAATGTCGACCGGATTGGCCTTCGACCATGTGGCGGGAAGCACCTTGTCGAGCGCGTCGAGCGTCTCCTGCGAGATCGGTGCTATCTCGCCGCCGTAATCGATCATCCGGTCAATGGCGAGAACGCCGGCGCCGCCGCCATTGGTGACGATGCCCAGCCGCCCGCGCTCGATCGGTGAGAAGCGGGCCAGCGTCTCGGCCGCCTCGAACAGCTCTTCGAGATCGGTGACACGCAGCAGGCCGGCGCGGCGGAAGGCGGCATCGGCCGCGCCGTCGCTGCCGGCCAGCGCCCCGGTATGGGTGGCCGCTGCCTTGGCACCGGCGGCGTGGCGGCCGGCCTTGATCACGATGATGGGTTTCATCCGCGCCGCGGAACGCGCCGCCGACATGAACTTGCGCGTGTTGTAGACGGTCTCGAGGTAAAGCAGGATCGCGCGCGTACTGGCGTCGCCAGCCAGCATGTCGAGCATGTCGGCAACGTCGACATCCGCCATGTCGCCGAGCGAGACCACATTGGAGAAGCCGATCTTGCGGTCGACCGCCCAATCGAGCACGGCGGAGGCGAGCGCCCCCGACTGCGACAGGAAGGCGAGCTTGCCGGGCTGCGGCGCGATATGGGCGAAGCTGGCGTTGAGGCCGATGCCGGGAACGAACATGCCGAGGCTGTTCGGCCCAAGGATGCGCAGCATATGAGGCTTGGCCGCATCCAGCATCAACTGGCGCAGGCCGCTCTCGCGCGTCAGGCCCGCGGTCAGCACCATGGCAGCGCGGGTTCCCCGCTCGCCCAGTTCGGCGATGACGGCGGGCACTGCCTTGGCCGGGGTCGCGACAACTGCAAGATCCGGCGCCGCAGGCAGCGAGGCGATGTCCGGGAAGCACTGCAGTCCGTAGATGCTGTCGTGCTTCGGGTTGACCGGCCAGATCGGGCCCTTGAAGCCGGCGTCGCGCACGTTGCGCGTCACAAACAGGCCCACCGAGCCCTCCCGCGGTGAGGCTCCGATAATGGCAACGGAGCGGGCTCGGAAGGCGTATTCGAGATTGCGGATTGTCATTTTATTGAGCCTTGCGGTTTTCGGGCCGGATCACATTCAATTCATAGCGCAATGCGCCGTGACGGAACCGTGATCTAGCGCAATTTGAAAGCCCCGGTCGTCCCCGGAGGCCGGTCAACCGGCTGGTGCGGGCTACGTGCTGGAAACGTGACTGCGTCTGGATGCTTCTCATGAAGGATACAGGCGAGGGAATCGCCACCACCAAACTCCCGTTGTCCGAGCGATAACAGGGACGCATATGCGGCAGCGCAACATCGCCTGCAAATGCGCTGGATCAATTGGACCGGTTCTTCAGCAGCGCCAGCCCATTGGCGCTGCATCGCGCGGCATCTCCATCGCTTTCCCGGGCGGGCCGGCCCGGAACCTCGCTGCGTCGTGCCGCAGCGAACGGGCAGGCGATTCTGTCGAGGACAAAGGCATGGCATGGCATGCAGGCATCGTCGCGCTTCGAGGAATTGGCGGCCGCCGGCCGGCGAAGCGTGATTGGGAAGCGAAAACGCATGACGAATAGCCGTCATCACGGAAAAATAATCGCCGCCGATCACGAATCTTGAACGACTGTAATCAAAATTCTGCCGTCCGCGCCGCCGGCGGCCAAACCCATCCGAATGATGCTGTTTTGACGCGAATCATGTGTGACGCGTTTGAAAGTGCCCGCCCGTCTGGTTCGGTCATACATAGCAATAAATGAATATAATACTGGGCCGACAGAGGGCTGGAAAGTCTGCCGGCGGACGGCGTTGATCCATGTCAAGCATTGGTCCAATTTTAGTTGGAATTTCGCGGCGCAATAACTTGTCGGAGGGGTTTTCTGCGGCGCCAAAGCGTGGAATATTTCGCGCGCTCACCACACGGTGGGCGACATAAGGACTACAGGGTTTGTCATGGCCAGCGAGCATTCGGCGGTTCTAACGCGGGAGGGGCTGGTCGCCTTGATCCCTGCCTTGGGCTCCACCGGATATCGGGTCTGCGGCCCGGTCGAGCGCGACCAAGCCATCGTCTATGACGACATTTCGGGACAGGGGGATCTGCCCGAAGGCTGCACCGTCGGACACGACAGGGGCCACTTTCGTCTGACAAAAACGGGCGACAGCGCACTCTTCAATCATTTTGTAGGGCCGCAGAAGAAGTACCTGCATCCACCGCGCCAGACGCTCTGGCGGGCCGGGCGCGACCGCGCCGGCCGCGTGGCTCATGACGATGTCGATGGATCCCCGGACTGCCCGTCAGTTCGCCTCTCGCCAGCTTTCTCAGGAAGCGCCGCATTGGCCCTGCAACGCGCGCCTTTCGGACTTCGAATGAGCGCGTAAATCGAAACCACAAGATCCGATTGTCTCCAAGCGGAGATGGAAACGAGACATGCTTGACAAAGCCTCCCCCCGTCCCAGCGACGTTCCCCCGGCTCCCAGACCGGAGGTGCTCGAAATCTGCGCCAGCTACGACAACGATCCGCACAGGATGATGGACATCCTGCACGCCATTCAGGATCGCTACCGCTGGATCGCCCCGGAAACCATGGAAGCCATCGCCGAGGCGACCGGGCTGTCACGCATCAAGGTCGAGGGCGTGGCGAGCTTCTATTCCTTCTTCTCGCTGACCCCGAAGGGCAGGGTGACGATCCGGTTGTGTGACGACATCATTGATCGTTATGCCGGCCTGGGAGCGGTCAGCGCCGAATTCGAGAGGGTGCTGGGGATCGATGTCGGCGAGACTTCGCCGGACGGCGCCTTTTCGCTCG
This sequence comes from uncultured Alphaproteobacteria bacterium, assembly GCA_963743015.1. Lineage (GTDB taxonomy): Bacteria > Pseudomonadota > Alphaproteobacteria > Rhizobiales > Kaistiaceae > CAVSRC01. The sequence goes on along the minus strand of CAVUOD010000017.1, from coordinate 168,549 downwards.
AATACACGCCCTGCATCGGCATGTGCGACCAGGCCCCGGCGGCGATGATCAACGATGTCGTCGTCACCCACCTGACGGCCGAACGTGCGCGCGAAATCGCCATGGCCCTCAAGGCAGGGGACACGCCCGAAGAGATCGCCGTGCCTGGTTTCGCCGCGACCTCGCCGCACCAGCGGGCGACCCGCATGGTCGACAACAATATCCGCCACGCCGGGGCCGTGCTTCTCGGACCGGTGCCGATGGATGCCGGCCTCAAGAAGGCGCTCGACATCACGCCCGAGCGCATCATCGATACCATCAAGGCGAGCGGCCTCAGGGGCTGCGGCGGCGCCGGCTTCACAACCGGGGCGAAGTGGAAATTCGCTGCCGATGCCAAGGCCGACAAGCGCGTCATCATCTGCAACGCCGACGAAGGCGAACCGGGCACGTTCAAGGACAGGGTGCTGCTCACCGAACGTCCGCATCTGCTGATCGAGGGGATGACCATCGCGGCGCGCGCCATCGGCGCCAGCGAGGGCATCCTCTATCTGCGCGGCGAATACGTCTATCTGCGCGACTTGATCGAGGAGGTGCTGGCCGACCGCCGCGCCCGCGGCATGCTCGGCAAGGACATCTTCGGCGTCGCCGGCTTCGACTTCGACGTCCGGCTGCAGATGGGTGCAGGCGCCTATATCTGCGGCGAGGAAGGTGCGCTCATCTCCTCCTGCGAGGGCCTGCCGGGCGAACCCAAGACCCGTCCGCCGTTCCCGGTCACCAAGGGCTATCTTGGCCTTCCGACCGTCGTGAACAATGTCGAGACCCTGTGCCACGCCGCCCGCATCATGGACAAGGGCGCCGAGTGGTTCTTCAAGATCGGCTCGGAGGGCAGCCACGGCACCAAGCTCTTCTCGGTTTCGGGCGATTGCCTCAATCCGGGCGTCTACGAGCTGCCCTACGGGCTGACCGTCAGGGAGCTTCTCGAAATGGTCGGCGGCGACGATGCCGAAGCCGTCCAGATCGGCGGGCCGAGCGGCACCATGATCGGCAAGGCGAGCTTCCATCGCCGCCTGACCTTCGACGACCTGGCGACCGGCGGCGCGATCATCGTGTTCAATGCCAGGCGCAACGTGCTCGAGATCGTCGAGTACTACCTCTCCTTCTTCGTGCACGAGAGCTGCGGCTACTGCACGCCCTGCCGGGTGGGCAACGTCTTCCTGCAGAGGGCGATCGCCAAGTTCCGCAAGGGCCTCGCCAATCCGGAGGACATCGACTACCTCAAGGATCTGTCGGGCACGATCATGGAGACCAGCCGCTGCGGTCTCGGGCAGACCTCGCCGCGTCCGGTTCTGTCGACGCTCGAGAACTTCCCGCTGATCTACTCAACCCTCGTCAAGCCGTCGAAGGACGGCATCAGGGCGACCTTCGACATCCAATCGGCCATCAGCGACGCGCGCACACTCGCGCAGCGCCGATCCTACATCTTCGACAAGGATTACTCAAAGTGAGCGGCCAAGATTTCACTTTCACCATCGACGGGGTGACCGTCCCCGCCAAGCATGGCCAGACGATCATGGAGGCGGCTGACGCGGCCGGCATCTACATCCCGCGTCTGTGCGACCATGAAGGCCTTCGCCACCAGGGCGGCTGCCGCGTATGCACCGTCAAGGCGGCTGGACGCAGCGTCTCCTCCTGTACCCAGCCGGCGGCCCCCGACCTGGTGGTCGAGAACGAGACGCCGCACATCACCAAATTGCGGCGCGACCTCGTCGAAATGCTCTTCCACGAGGGCAACCACCTTTGCCCGATGTGCGAAGCCAGCGGCAATTGCGAGCTTCAGGCCATGGCCTATCGGCTCGACATGACGGACCCGACCAAGTTCCCGTACCTGCAGCCGAACCGCGACGTCGACGCGTCCCATCCGGACATCGCGCTCGACACCAACCGCTGCATCTCCTGCGGCCGCTGCATCCGCGCCTCCCAGGACGTCGACCACAAGGGGCTGTTCGGCTATGTCGGCCGCGGCATCCACCGCCGGGTCGCCGTCAACGGGCCGGACCTGGCCCACACCGACGCCGAGGTGACGGACCACGCCATTTCGGCCGAGGTCTGCCCTGTCGGCTGCATCATCCGCAAGCGCGAAGGCTTCGCCATACCGATCGGCGAACGTGAATTCGACAAGGGTCTGATCGGTCACGAGATCGAGGAAAAGCGCCATGCCTGAACTGAGAAAAGCGCGGATCGCGACCGCTTCGCTGGCCGGGTGCTTCGGCTGTCACATGGCTATTCTCGACATCGACGAACGGCTCATCGAACTGATGAAGCTGGTCGAGTTCGACCGCTCGCCGATCAACGACATCAAGAAGTTCACCCAGCGCTGCGATATCGGCATCATCGAGGGCGGCTGCTGCAACGAAGAGAACGTGCACACGCTGCAGGAGTTCCGCAAGAACTGTGACGTGCTCATTGCCCTCGGGCAATGCGCCATCATGGGCGGGCTTCCGGCCCTGCGGAACGCCGTCATGCATTCGGACAATCCGCTGCGCGAGTGTCTCGAAGAGGCCTACATCACCGGCAAATACATCCGCAACGAGACCCACCACATCCCCAACGATCCGGCCCTGCCGCTGTTGCTTGACCAGGTCTATCCCTGCTCGGAGGTGGTCGAGATCGACTACAACATCCCCGGCTGCGCCCCGAGCGGTGACATCATCTTCAACACGCTCGCGGGCCTTCTGACCGGCAAGTTCCGCGGCTTCGAGCGCGAACTGATCAAGTTCGACTAGGACAAGAACAATGGCCGAACCCAGACTGATCGAAATTGCTCCGGTGACCCGCGTCGAAGGACACGGCAAGGTCACCATTCACATGAACGAAAACAACGAGGTCGAGGAAGCCCGGCTGCACATCGTCGAATTCCGCGGCTTCGAACGCTTCATCCGCGGCCGGCTCTTGTGGGAAGTCCCGGTCATCGTGCAGCGCCTGTGCGGCATCTGCCCGGTGAGCCATCATCTCGCGGCGGCCAAGGCGATGGACATGATCGTCGGCGTCGACAAGCTGCCGCCGACCGCCGAGAAGATGCGTCGCCTGATGCACTACGGCCAAGTGATGCAGAGCCATGTCCTGCACTTCTTCCATCTGGCCGCGCCCGACCTCCTGTTCGGCTTCGATGCCCCGGCGGCCAAGCGCAACGTCTTCGAGATCCTCAAGGAGAATCCCGAGCTCGGTCGCCGTGCCGTGATGATGCGCAAATACGGCCAGGAAATCATCGAGGCCACCGCTGGCAAGAAGGTGCACGGCACCGGCGCCATTCCCGGCGGCATCAACCACAACCTGTCGATCGCCAAGCGCGATGCCTTCCTCAAGGACATCGACACGATGACCGAGTGGGTGCAGGACGCGGTGGCGCTGGCCAAGGACTACACGCTCGGCCATCTGGAACTGGTCAACAGCTTCGCCTCGTTCCCCTCGAACTTCATGTCGATCGTCCGCGAGGACGGTGCGCTCGATCTCTATAACGGCTTGTTCCGTATGAAGGATCCGGACGGGACCATCCTCGTCGACAAGGTTCAGAACAAGGACTACTACAACTACGTGATCGAGGACGTCCGATCCTGGTCCTACATGAAGTTCCCCTACTACAAGGAGATGACCCCGGAGACCGGCTGGTATCGGGTCGGCCCGCTGGCGCGCCTCAACAATGTCGATTTCATCGACACGCCGCAGGCCAATGCGGCACTCGACGAATTGCGCGCGGTGACCAACGGTGCACCGCTTTTTGCCTCGCTCGGCAACCACTGGGCCCGCATGATCGAGGTCCTGCACTGCGTCGAGAAGATCAAGGAACTGCTCCACGATCCCGACCTGCAGGGCACCGACCTGGTCGCCAAGGGCGACCGGCGCGAGGAAGGCGTCGGCGTGATCGAGGCGCCGCGCGGCAACCTCATCCACCACTACAAGGTCGATGAGCACGACCAGGTCACCTACTGCAACCTGATCGTCTCGACGACGCATAACAACGAGGGCATGAACCGCGCCGTCAAGGACGTCGCGGTGAAGCACCTCTCCGGCCACGATGAGATCACCGAAGGCATGCTCAACCACATCGAGGTGGCGATCCGGGCCTATGACCCGTGCCTGAGCTGCGCCACGCACGCTCTTGGGCAGATGCCGCTTTCGGTCGAGATCCACGATGCCGCCGGCAATGTGATCGACAAGCGCGTGACTGGAGACGCCTGAGTTCATGGCCGCGCTCCTCATCGGCTTCGGCAACCAGGGCCGCGGCGACGACGGCCTTGGTCCGCTCTTCGCCGAGCGGATCGAAAGGCGGGCGCCGGCGGGCCTCGAGATCGACATCGACTATCAGTTGACCGTCGATCACGCGCTCACCGTGTCCGAAGCCGATCTGGTTGTCTTCGCCGACGCCGAGATCGGCGCGCAAGGTTCGTTTTCCTTCGCGCCGGTCACGGCGACGGGGGCCGCCGGTATGGGCAGCCACGAGCTCAGCCCGCAGGCTGTGCTGACCCTCGCCAAGACCCTATATGGACGGGAACCGCCGGCGTTCCTGCTCGGCATCGCCGGCTGGGACTATGGCGAGGTCAAGGAGGGCTTGAGCGCCGAGGCCGAGGCCCATCTCGACGAGGCCGAGGCGTTCTTCATGGACTGGTACGCAAAGGTTCTGGCCGAAAACGCCCCGGCGAGCCGGCAAGGGCCGGCAGTACAACGGTTAGCCGATGCATGAGCTCTCGCTATGCGAAGGCCTGCTCGACATCCTCAAGTCCGAAGCCGAGACGGCCAAGTTTGAAACGGTCAAGCGGATCACGCTCGAAGTCGGGCCGCTGTCGACGGTCGAGCCCGAGGCGCTCCGTTTCAGTTTCGATGTGGTGATGCGCGGCAGTTTGGCCGACGGTGCGAAACTCGATATCGTCACCGAGCCGGCCGAGGCGCGCTGTCTGAATTGCTTCGAGCTGGTCACCGTCAGCGACCGGCTTTCCCCCTGTCCCAGATGCGGGGGCACGGAACTGCAGATCAGCGGCGGCGATGCCTTGCGCATCAAGGAATTGGAGGTTGCGTGATGTGTGCGACGTGCGGCTGCGGCAAGGGTGAGGTGACCATCGAAGGCCACGATCACCACCATCATCATCACGATCACGAGCATGGTCACGACCATGACCATCACCACGATCACGGTCACCACCACGATCACGATCCGGAAAGCCGGGTCGTCGCCGTCGAGCGCGATCTCCTGGAGAAGAACAATTCTCTGGCCGCCGAAAACCGCGACTATTTCGGGCAGCGCGGCATCCTGGCGCTGAACCTGGTTTCCAGTCCCGGTTCCGGCAAGACCGAACTTCTCGTCAGGACCATCGAAAAGCTCGCCGGCAAACTCATTCCCTTCGTCGTCGAAGGCGATCAGCAGACCACCAACGACGCCACCCGCATCCGCGCCACCGGCGCCGCCGCCATCCAGATCAACACCGGCAAGGGCTGTCACCTCGACGCCCATATGGTCGGCCATGCGGTCGAGCATCTCGACCCCGCCGAGGGCTCGGTGGTCTTCATCGAGAACGTCGGCAATCTCGTCTGCCCGGCCGGCTTCGACCTCGGCGAGGCGCACAAGGTCGTCATCCTCTCGGTCACCGAAGGCGACGACAAGCCTCTGAAATATCCCGATATCTTCGCCGCGTCCGATCTCGTCCTGATCAACAAGACGGACCTCTTGCCCTATGTCGATTTCGACATGGACAAGGCCACCGCCAATGCCCGGCGGATCAGGCCCGGCATCAAGGTCCTGCCGGTTTCGGCGCGCACCGGCGAGGGGCTCGACAACTGGATCGCCTGGCTGATGGGCGCCCGCACCATGGTGCTCGCCGGTCATCCACTCGGCACGGCTGCCGAGTAGGAGACAGAGTCCGTTACGTGCATGGCGATCAGCCGCGCGTCCGCGAACGGATTGCGGTCACCGGCAACGTTCAGGGCGTAGGCTTCCGGCCCTTCGTCTGGCGCCAGGCGAGCGCCCGTGGCCTGGCCGGCTATGTCGTCAACACGCCTGAGGGCGTCACCCTCGAAGCGGAGGGCACGCAGGCCGATATCGACGGTCTGGTAGACGCATTGCGCGCCCCGCCGCCGCCGGCCGCCACCGTCACCCTGGCCCGAGAAGCCTTGTCGCCCATCGGCGAAGCCGGTTTCACCATCCGCGACAGCGCGCTCGGCGGAACACGCAGCGCCGCCGTCCTGCCCGATCTCGCCACATGCGAGGAATGCTTCGCCGAGGTCTCCGATCCGGCCAACCGGCGCTACCGCTATCCCTTCACCAACTGCACCCGTTGCGGTCCACGCTATTCGATCATCACCGACCTGCCTTACGACCGGCAGCGCACCACCATGCGCCGCTTCGTCATGTGTCCCGACTGCCAGGCGGAATATGAGAATCCGGCCGACCGGCGCTTCCATGCCGAGCCCAATGCCTGTCCGGTCTGCGGACCTCAGCTGGCGCTGTGGGACGGGCAGGGGACGGAACTGGCGGTGCGCGACGATGCCCTCAAGGCCGCGGCGAAAGCGCTGGCGGACGGAAAGATCGTTGCGGTGAAGGGCCTCGGCGGCTTCCACCTGATGGCCGATGCGCTGAACGAGGATGCGGTGCGGGCGCTGCGTCAGCGCAAACACCGCGAGGAGAAGCCCTTCGCCGTGATGTTCGCCTCGCTCGATGCGCTCAACCAGGCAGCAGCGCCGAGCGATATCGAGATCGCGACGCTGACCGCGCGCGAGCGGCCGATCGTTCTCATCCGCCAGCGCGCCGATGTCCTGGCGCCCTCGGTGGCGCCGCGCAATCCGCTGGTCGGCGCCATGCTGCCCTATACGCCGCTGCACCACCTGTTGCTCGCCGGACTGGGCTTCCCGGTGGTGGCGACCAGCGGCAACCGTTCCGACGAGCCGATCTGCATCGACGAGCATGAGGCGCTGGCGCGTCTCAAGGGCATCGCCGACCTGTTCCTCGTCCACGACCGGCCGATCGAGCGGCCGGTGGACGATTCCGTCGTGCGCGTCATCGCCGGCAAGCCGACCGTCTTCCGCCGCGCGCGCGGGCTCGCCCCGGCGGTCGCGGCGCGCGGCGTGAAGCCCGGCATTCTCGCCGTCGGCGGACATCTCAAGACGACCGTGGCGCTCTCGACCGAGGCCGGTGTCGTCCTCGGCCAGCATCTCGGCGACCTCGACACCGCAGAGGCGCGCGACGCCTATGAGCGCGGCATTGCCGACATCCAGCGCCTGCACGATTTGACGCCGCGCCTTATCGCCCGCGATCTCCACCCCGACTACCACTCGACCCGCGTCGCCGAAGGCCTGGCCGCGCCGAAATTCGCCATCCAGCATCACCTCGCCCATGTCGCTTCCTGCATGGCCGAGCATGGGCTGGAGCCGCCGGTGCTCGGCGTCTCCTGGGACGGCACCGGCTATGGCACCGACGGAACCGTGTGGGGCGGCGAGTTCCTGGCTGTCACGGCCGAGGGCTGGAAACGAGTGGGGCATCTGAGGCCCTTCCGGCTGCCCGGCGGCGAGGCGGCGGTGCGTGAGCCGCGCCGGTCGGCCGTCGGCCTGCTTCATGCCGCTTTCGGCGCCGATGCCCTCGCCATGACCGATCTGGCGCCTGTTGCCGCCTTCACGCCGAGCGGAGCGCCGGACGCTGGCGACCATGCTGGAGCGCGGCCTCAACGCGCCGGTGACCACCAGCGCCGGCCGGCTGTTCGATGCGGTGGCGGCACTTCTCGGCCTTCGCCAGACGACCAGCCATGAGGGCCAGGCGGCCATGGAGCTGGAATGGGCGGCACATGGCGTCGGAACTCGAAAGAACCAGCAATATTCAATTGAAATAAAAGATGAAAGCGGCGTTCTGATCCTCGACTGGCAGCCGCTGCTGGCGGCACTGATCGCCGATATCCGCGCCGGCGCGGCGCCGGGCCCGATGGCGGCGCAATTTCATGACAGCCTCGCCCTTGCTATTGCCGACATTGCCGGCAGAATCGGGCAGAAGACTGTGGTGCTCTCCGGCGGCTGCTTCCAGAACGAACGGCTGACGGAGAAGACTTTGACAGCGCTCAAGGCGGCCGGCCTTGTCCCGGTGCGACAAGAGCGCGTGCCCCCCAACGATGGCGGACTGGCTCTCGGCCAGGCCTGGTGGGCGGGACGATTTGCAGGAGAAACGTGATGTGTCTGGCGATACCTGGAAAGATCGTCTCGATCGAGGGCGATGACATCATGCGCGTCGGCCGCGTCGATTTCGGCGGGGTGATCAAGGAGGTCAACCTGGCCTACGCGCCCGAGGCCGAGGTCGGCCAGTATGCGCTGGTCCATGTCGGCTTCGCCATCAGCGTCATCGACGAGGAGGAAGCACAGAAGGTGCTCGCCCATTTCGAAAGTCTCGGCGAACTCCAGGCCGAGCTTGACGAGATGCACGCCGCCGGGACGCCGGTCCAATGAAGCACCGCGAGGAATACCGCGATCCGGTCAAGGCGCAGCGCCTGGCCGAGGCGATCCGGCGGATGGTCACCCGGCCGTGGAAGATCATGGAGGTGTGCGGCGGCCAGACCCACGCCATCGTGCGCTACGGCATCGACCAGCTTCTCCCCAACGAGGTGACGCTGATTCACGGGCCCGGCTGCCCAGTCTGCGTGACCCCGGTCGACTATATCGACAAGGCGATCGAGATCGCCGGCCGGCCCGGCACGATCTTCACCTCCTTCGGCGACATGCTGCGCGTGCCCGGCAGCGAAACCGACCTGCTCACGGCCAAGGCCAAGGGCGGCGACGTGCGTCCGGTCTATTCGCCGCTCGACGCCGTCCAGATCGCCCGCGCCAATCCCGACCGTGAGGTCGTCTTCTTCGCCGTCGGCTTCGAGACCACGGCGCCGGCCAATGCCATGGCAGCCTATATGGCGAAGAAGGAGGGGCTGAAGAACTTCTCCCTGCTGGTCAGCCACGTCCTCGTGCCGCCGGCCATGCGCGCCATCCTCTCCGGCCCGACCAACCGGGTGCAGGGCTTCCTCGCCGCCGGCCATGTCTGCGCCGTCATGGGCTATGAGGAATATTTCCCGATCGCCGAAGAGTACAAGGTGCCGATCGTGGTCACCGGCTTCGAGCCGCTCGACATTCTCGAAGGCATCTACCTGACCGTGAAGCAGCTCGAAGAAGGCCGCCACGAAGTCGAGAACCCCTATGCCCGCGCCGTCAGCCGCGCCGGCAACGTGCCGGCGCAGAACATCATGACCGAGGTCTTCCAGGTCGTGCGCCGGCGCTGGCGCGGCATCGGCGAGATCGCCGAGAGCGGGCTGGGGCTCGCCGACGCCTACAAGGATTACGACGCCGAACTGCGCTTCGGCCTGGTCGGTACGCGCACCGAGGAATCGACCGAGTGCATCGCCGGGCTGGTCCTGCAAGGCGAGAAGAAGCCGCCGGACTGCCCGGCCTTCGGCACCCGCTGCACGCCCGAACATCCGCTCGGCGTCACCATGGTATCGTCCGAGGGTGCCTGCGCCGCCTATTACCGCTATCGCGGCGTCACCGCCGACGCGGCCGAGTAAGCCCTTATGGCAGAACAAGATTTCGCGCTGGCCTGTCCGGTGCCGTTTCCTGGCGACGAGACCATCCAGGTTGCCCATGGCGGCGGCGGACGCAAGTCGGAGCGCCTCATGGAGGCGATCTTCCGCCCGGCCTTCGACGATCCCGAACTGGATCGCCGCCATGACGGCGCCCGGCTGGAGCTCTCCGGCCCGGTCGCCTTCACCACCGACAGCTATGTGGTCAAGCCGCTGGAATTCCCCGGCGGCGACATCGGCACGCTGGCGGTCAACGGCACCGTCAACGACCTGGCCATGTGCGGCGCGCAGGCCGGAATACATCTCCGCCGGCTTCATCCTCGAGGAGGGGCTGGCGACCGAGACGCTTGCCCGCATCGTCACCTCGATGGGCAAGGCGGCCAGGGAGGCCGGCGTGCGGCTGGTCACCGGCGACACCAAGGTGGTCGACCGCGGCAAGGCCGACGGCATCTTCATCAACACCGCCGGCGTCGGCCGCATCGTCGCACCGGGCCTGATCGGCCCGGAATCGGTGAAGTCCGGCGACGTGGTCATCCTCTCCGGCGATATCGCCCGCCACGGCATGGCGATCATGGCGGCCCGCGAGCAGCTTGGCTTCGAATCCGAGATCGCCAGCGACTGCGCGCCTCTCGCCGCGCCGGTGCTGGCGCTGTTCGAGGCCGGCGTCACCGTCCATTGCCTGCGCGACCTGACCCGCGGCGGGCTGGCCAGCGGCCTGGTCGAGATCGCCGAAACCGCCAAGCTCGCCATCCAGACGGACGAGCAGGCAGTGCCGGTGCGCGACGATGTCGCCTCGGCCTGCGAGATCCTCGGCCTCGACCCGTTTCATGTCGCCAATGAGGGTCGTTTCGTCGCCTTCGTGGCGGCGGCCGACGCCGACAAGGCGCTTGCCGTGCTGCGCGCCCATCCGGTGAGCGAGGGCGCCGTCATCATCGGCAGCGTCAGGGACGGGCCCGCCGGCCGGGTCACGGCGAAGGGCGCGCTTGGCGCCATGCGCGTGATTGATATGCTGAGCGGTGAACAGTTGCCGCGCATCTGCTGATTTGACTTGGGGCAGGGGCGGCCGTTCACGGCCCGCCTCTCGGGGAAACATCGCCATGGTGAGTGAGACCGGCGGTCGGGGTTACGCCGTCGAGCCGGCGCCGCAGGCCGTCCTGCCGGTTGCCGGCAGTGCGCTGCTCTTTCCTGTCCACCGCATCTATTGCGTCGGCCGCAACTACGCCGCCCACGCGGTCGAGATGGGTGGCGATCCCGACCGCGAGCCGCCCTTCTTCTTCCAGAAGAACCCGGACAACCTCGTTGTTGACGGGCGTTTTCCTTATCCGCCGGCCTCCGAGAGCGTGCATCACGAGATCGAGCTGGTGGTGGCGCTGGGCAAGGGCGGCACCGGCATTGCCGTCGATGCCGCGCTACGCTGCGTCTTCGGCTACGCGGTCGGCATCGACATGACCCGGCGCGACCTCCAGGACGTCGCCAAGGAGCTGCGCCGGCCGTGGGACGCAGCCAAGGCCTTCGAAAGCTCGGCGCCCTGCGGCCCCTTGCATCCGGCGAGCCTCATCGGTCACCTGCACAAGGGCGCCATCACGCTGGAGGTCAACGGCAGATTGCGCCAGGTCGGCGACCTCAACCAGATGATCTGGAAGGTGCCGGAGATCGTCAGCCAGCTTTCCGGCCTGTTCACGCTGAAGCCCGGCGATCTGATCTTCACCGGCACGCCGTCGGGGGTAGGCGCGGTCGAGCGCGGCGATATCATGCGCGGCTCCATCGACACGATCGGCGACATTGAGGTGCGCGTTGTCTGAAACCATCATCGAACGGATTGCGGCCGGCAGCGAGGATGCGCCGGCCATCGGCGCGCCCGAGCGCCCGGTGCTCACCCATGCCGGCCTGCGCACGCAAATGCGCGCCACCGCCACCACGCTGAACGGCCTCGGCCTCGGCCGCAACGACCGCATCGCCATCATCCTGCCGAACGGACCGGAAATGGCCTCCGCCTTCGTTTCGGTCGCTGCCTGCGCCACGACGGCGCCGCTCAATCCGGCCTACCGGGCCGAAGAGCTGGATTTCTATCTCACCGACATCGGTGCCAAGGCGATCCTCGTCGGCAGGGACGAGCAGGGAGCGGCCGTGACCGTCGCCGAGAAGCTCGGCATCGCCGTGCTGCGCCTCTCCTTCGATGCGGGTGAACCGGCCGGCACCTTCACCATCGACGGCCCCGCCGTCGGTCCGGCAGTGGCGACCGGCGTCGCGCAAGACGATGACATCGCGCTGTTGCTCCACACTTCCGGCACCACGTCGCGGCCCAAGCTGGTGCCGCTCTCCCATGCCAACCTCGCCGCATCGGCGCGCAATGTCGCCACCGCCTTGGCGCTGACGCCCGCCGACCGTTGCCTCAACATCATGCCGCTCTTCCACATTCACGGCCTGATCGCGGCGGTGCTGGGCTCGCTTCACGCCGGTGCCAGCGTCTTCTGCACGCCCGGCTTCAACGCGCTGAAATTCTTCGCCTGGCTCGGCGAGGTGGAGCCGACCTGGTACACCGCGGTGCCGACCATGCATCAGGCGATCCTGGCGCGCGCGCCCCGCAATCCGGAAGCGATCGCGGCGAGCAGGCTGCGCTTCATCCGCTCCTCCTCGTCTTCGCTCCCCGCCCAGGTCATGGCCGAACTGGAAGAGACCTTCCACTGCCCGGTGATCGAGGCCTACGGCATGACCGAGGCCACCCACCAGATGACCTCCAATCCGCTGCCGCCGGCGGCGCGCAAGCCCGGCAGCGTCGGCCTTGCCGCCGGGCCGGAGGTCGCCGTCATGGCGGCGGACGGCACCAGGCTGCCGGCCGGCAGCCAGGGCGAGATCGTCATCCGCGGACCCAATGTCACCGCCGGCTACGAGAAGAATCCTGAGGCCAACGACAGCGCCTTCGCTTACGGCTGGTTCCACACCGGCGATCAGGGCATCATGGACGGTGACGGCTATGTGCGCGTCACGGGGCGACTGAAGGAGATCATCAATCGCGGCGGCGAGAAGATATCGCCGCTCGAGGTGGATGAGGTGCTCATGGACCATCCTGCCATCGCTCAGGTGGTGACCTTTGCCATGCCACACGCCAAGCTCGGCGAGGAGGTGGCGGCGGCGGTCGTGCTGCGCGAGGGTCACCCGGCCAGTGAAGCCGATATCCGCGGTTTCGCCGCGACCCGCCTGGCGGACTTCAAAGTTCCGCGCAAGGTCTTGATTCTGGAGGAAATTCCGAAGGGCGCGACCGGCAAGCTGCAGCGCATCGGGCTGGCCGCCAAACTGGGACTCTCCTGATGCGCATCTGCGTCTTCGGTGCCGGGGCGATCGGCGGCTATGTCGCCGCCCGGCTGGCCATGGCCGGCCGGGTGAAGCCGGCGGTGATCGCCCGCGGCGCCCATCTCGACGCGCTGATCACCAGGGGCCTGACCCTGATCGAGGGCGGCGACGAGACCACGGTGCCGGTCAATGCCAGCGCCGACGGCGCCGATTTCGGCGAGCAGGACTATGTTCTGCTGGCGCTCAAGGCCCATTCGGTGGCCCCGGCGCTCGACGCCATCGCGCCGCTGCTCGGCCCGGAAACCGCCGTCGTCACCCTGCAGAACGGCCTGCCCTGGTGGTATTTCTACCGCCATCGCGGGCCGCTGGAAGGCACACGGCTCGCCGCGGTCGATCCTGACGGCACCATCTGGGAGCGCATCGGCCCCGAACGGGCCATCGGCGGCGTCGTCTATGCTGCCACCGAGGTGACGGCGCCGGGCGTCATCCGCCATGTCAGCCATTCACGCCTCTCCCTCGGCGAGCCATCGGGCGACAAGACGCAACGGGTGACGGCGCTTGCCGCCGAACTGGTGGCCGCCGGCCTGCAGGCGCCGGTGCGCCCCGACATCCGCACCGAAATCTGGGTCAAGTTGTGGGGCAACCTCTCCTTCAACCCGGTTTCGGCGATCACCGGACACACGCTGGAGCAGATGGTCGCCGACCCGGACACACGCAGCGTGGTGCGCGCCATGATGGTCGAGGCCCAGGCGATCGCGGAGAAGCTCGGCGTGCGCTTCCCCATCGATGTCGACCGGCGGATCGAGGGCGCGCGCCAGGTCGGTGCCCACAAAACCTCGATGTTGCAGGACCTGGAGCGCGGCCGGATGCTGGAGATCGACGCCCTGGTGACGGCGGTGCAGGAGGCCGGACAGCTCACCGGGATCGCGACGCCGGCCATCGACACCGTGCTGGCGCTCACCCGCAGCCTCGCGACCGCCAAAGGCTGTTATCCACAATCCGCATAGCGCCTTGATCTGGCGGCCGGCTTCGTGGTGGAAGCAATGCCGGACCGGCCGCATCCCGGAAAGGCCGCTGAGGAGCTTTTGCAATGCGTTTCCTGGTCACCGGAGGGGCGGGCTTCATCGGCTCCGCGCTGGTGCGCCACATCATCGGCGCGACTGCGCACGAGGCGGTGGTGGTCGACAAGCTGACCTATGCCGGCAATCTCGATTCCCTTGCCACGGTCGCCGACGATAGGCGCTACCGCTTCATCCGCGCCGACATCGCCGACGGCGCGCGCATGCGCGACATCCTCGCGGAGACCGAGCCCGACGCGATCATCCATCTTGCCGCCGAGACCCATGTCGACCGTTCGATCGACGGGGCAGGGGCCTTCATCCAGACCAACCTCGTCGGCACCTCGGTGCTGCTCGACGTGGCGCTCGCCTGGTGGCGCAGCCTGCCGGCCGAGCGGCGCCAGACGCTTCCGCTTCCATCACGTCTCGACCGACGAGGTGTTCGGCTCGCTCGACACCGGCGCCGGCGTCTTCACCGAGGCTTCGCCCTACCGGCCGAACTCGCCCTATTCGGCGTCGAAGGCCGGGTCCGACCATCTCGTGCGCGCCTGGCACCACACCTACGGCCTGCCGGTGGTGCTCTCCAACTGCTCCAACAATTACGGTCCCTATCAGTTCCCCGAGAAGCTGATCCCGCTGATGGTCCTCAACTCCCTCGAGGGCAAGCCGCTGCCGGTCTACGGGGAGGGCCTCAACGTGCGCGACTGGCTGTTCGTCGAGGACCATGTCCGCGCTTTGCTCCTGATCGCGCAAAGGGGACGCATCGGCGAGAGCTACAATGTCGGCGGCAACTGCGAGCGCACCAATATCGACGTCGTCAGGACCATCTGCCGCCTGATGGACGAACTCGCGCCTGATGCTGCCATCGGCCCGCGCGAGAAGCTCATCAGCTTCGTCAAGGATCGGCCGGGCCACGACCTGCGCTACGCCATCGACGCCGGCAAGATCCAGGCCGAACTCGGCTGGACGCCGCAGGAGGACTTCGACACCGGGCTGAAAAAGACCGTGCACTGGTATCTCGACAATCGGGACTGGTGGCAGCGCGTGCGCGAGGGCGGCTATCGCGGCGAACGGCTGGGGCTGGCGCTTTGATCCTCGTGTTCGGCGCAGGCGGACAGCTTGGCCGCGAGCTGGCCGGCCAGGCGCAGGCAACGGGCTTGGCGCTGACAGCGCTCGGCCACGGGCAAGCCGATATCGCCGATGCCGAGGCGGTTGAACGGGCGATTGCCGCAGCCGCGCCGACCTTCATCGTCAATGCCGCGGCCTACAATGCCGTCGACGCCGCCGAGACCGACATGGCGTCAGCGATGCGGGTCAATGCCTGCGGGCCGGGCGTTCTGGCCAAGGCCGCGGCCCGTCATGGCGTGCCGCTGGTGCATGTCTCCAGCGACTACGTCTTCGACGGCGAGAAGGACAGCCCCTATGTCGAGGACGACCCGATCGCGCCACTGAGTGCCTATGGGCGCAGCAAGGCGGCCGGCGAGACGGCCGTTAGGGAAGGCACGGCGGAGCACTACATCCTGCGTACCGCCTGGGTGTTCAGCGTGCATGGCGCCAACTTCGTCAAGACCATGGTGCGGCTGGCCGGCGAGCGCCCCGAACTGAAGGCAGCCAGCGACCAGACCGGCTCGCCGACGGCAGCGCGCGACCTCGCCGACGCGATTCTCCTTCTGGCGAAACGCGGCGAGGGGCGCTTTGGCACCTGGCACGTCGCCGGCACCGGTGCAGCGACCCGCCACCAATGGGTGAGTGCCATCGTCGCCGCCCAGGCGCCGTTCACCGGCAAGAGCCCGCCGGTCCATGCCGTCCCGGCCAGCACCTTCCCGGCGGCGGCGCGGCGCCCGCGTTACACTGCACTCGATTCGTCGAAATTCGCGGCGACCTTCGGCTTCCGCGCTAGGCCGTGGCGCGAAGCGGTGAAGGACACCGTCACGGAACTGTTGGCGAAAGGGAGAAGCCCATGAGCCGCAAGGGCATCATTCTGGCAGGCGGCGCCGGCACGCGACTGCACCCGCTGACGCTGGTGACCTCCAAGCAGCTTCTGCCGGTTTACGACAAGCCGATGATCTACTACCCGCTGACCAGCCTCATGCTGGCGGGCATTCGCGACATCCTGATCATCACCACGCCGGAGCAGGCGCCGGCCTTTCACCAGCTTCTCGGCGACGGTTCGCGCTGGGGCATCGCGGTAAGCTACGCCGTGCAACCCAAGCCGGAAGGACTGGCCCAGGCCTTCACCATCGGCGCCGATTTCATCGCCGGCCAGCCGTCCTGCCTCGTGCTCGGCGACAATCTGATCTACGGCCACGGCCTTACCGATCGGCTGCAGGCGGCGGGAAGCCGGCGCGCGGGCGCCACCATCTTCGCCTATCACGTCGAAGACCCCCAGCGTTACGGTGTGGTCGCCTTCGATTCGACCGGCAAGGCGACCTCGATCGAGGAAAAGCCGCTCGCGCCGAAATCCGAATGGGCGGTGATCGGCCTCTATTTCTACGACGACACGGTGGTCGAGCGGGCCCGCAGCCTGAAACCCTCCAAGCGCGGCGAATACGAGATCACCGATCTCAACATCAGCTACCTGACCGACGGCAACCTGACGGTGGAATCGCTCGGCCGCGGCTTCGCCTGGTTCGATGCCGGCACCCATGCTTCGCTGCTCGAAGCGGCGTCGTTCGTGCAACTGGTCCAGGGCCGCCAACACCAGCTCATCGCCTCGCCGGAGGAGATCGCCTTCACCGCCGGCTGGATCACCGCCGACGAACTCACCCGGCTCGCCGACGACCTCGGTAAGACCGACTATGGCCGCGCGCTCGCCCGCATTGCCGCCGGAAAACACGGCTTGCCATAGCCGATAGTTGCAGCCTTTTCAAAGCGATACAGAAACCCAATTCTCTTTTGAATTATGCGAGCCGAGCGATATGTTCGGCGGGATTGATCGATAGGGTGGAAACACTACATACTGGCGCTCCAGCGGGGATCGGCCGCCAGGGAGACGGGATGCAGCCCAGCACAGCCATCGGACATGCGCCGCTCGTTGACCGGTATGGCCGGTCGATCAGCTATCTTCGTGTTTCGGTGACCGACCGCTGCGATTTCCGCTGCGTCTACTGCATGGCCGAGGACATGACCTTCCTGCCCAAGAAGGACGTTCTCAGCCTGGAGGAGCTTGACCGCCTGTGCTCGGCCTTCGTCGCCCGCGGCGTGCGCAAGCTGCGCCTGACCGGCGGCGAGCCGCTGGTCCGCCGCAACGTCATGTCGCTGGTCCGCGCCCTGTCGCGGCATCTGGCCAGCGGCGCCCTTGACGAGCTGACGCTGACCACCAACGGCTCGCAGCTCGCCCGCTTTGCCGGCGAACTCGCCGCGGCCGGCATCAGGCGCATCAACGTCTCGGTCGATACCCTTGATCCGGCGAAGTTTCGCGCCATCACCCGCTGGGGCGACCTCGACCGGGTGAAGGCCGGCATCGCCGCCGCCCAGGCCGCCGGGCTTCACGTCAAGGTCAATGCCGTGGCGCTCAAGGACGTCAATGAGGACGAGATCGACGACCTCATCCGCTGGACCCACGGTTCGGGCATGGAGCTGACCCTGATCGAGACCATGCCGCTGGGCGAGGTCGGCGCCGACCGCACCGACCAGTATCTGCCGCTGAGCCAGGTGAGGGCGCGGCTCGCGCACCACTGGACGCTGGAGGACCTGCCCGATTCGACCGGCGGGCCGGCGCGCTATGTACGGGTTGGCGAGACCGGCGGGCGGCTCGGCTTCATCACGCCGCTCACCCACAATTTCTGCGAAAGCTGCAACCGGGTGCGGGTGACCTGCACGGGCACGCTCTACATGTGCCTCGGCCAGGAGGATGCCGCCGACCTGCGCGCGCCGCTGCGCGCTTCCGAGAGCGACGACCTTCTCCACGCGGCAATCGACGAAGCCATCGGGCGCAAGCCCAAGGGCCACGACTTCGTCATCGACCGCACCCACCTGCGCCCCGCCGTCTCCCGCCACATGAGCATGACAGGAGGGTGAGGTCCTGGGTGGGCCGATAGGCGTTACGGATGCGCTATCCGGAAATCGCCGCGGCCGGCGGACTTTGCCTCGTAAAGTGCCGCATCGGACAGCCTGATAAGCTCTTCGGGCTCAACACCGTGGTTGGGTGCCAGCGCAACGCCGATGCTGGCGCCGATGTGCAGTGTTTGCTCGCCGATCACGAAATCACGTGCCATTGCCTCGACGAGTCGCCGTGCCAGCACCTCGGCATCGGCCGGCGTCCGGATGCCCGTCTGCACCACGATGAATTCGTCACCGCCGACGCGAGCGGCCGTGTCGGTCGGCCGCGTTTCGTGGCGAAGCCGATCGGCCACCGCCTTCAGCAGATCGTCGCCGGTCGCGTGGCCATAGCGATCGTTCACCGGCTTGAAGCGATCGAGGTCGAGATAGTGAACTGCGACCGGCGCGCCACCGCGCGGCAATGCAGCCAGGACCTGGCTCAGTCGATCCTGAAGAAGAAGCCGGTTTGGGAGGCCGGTGAGGGTATCGTGATGAGCCATATGGGCCGTGCGGGCCTGGGCCGTCCGGTTCTCCGTCACATCGAGATAGGTCGTGACAAAGCCGCCGCCGGTGATCGGGATTCCGCGCACCTCGAGTATGGTGCCGTCGGGCCGACGACGTTCGTACTGATGCGCCCGCTGTTCCTTCACCCGCGCCAGCCGCTGGCGCACATGTTCTTCGATATCCCCCGGACCATATTCACCGCGCCGGGCGTTGAAGCGGAACAGCTCTTCCAGACAGGGATTGCCCTTGGCGAACAGCTCGTCCGGGTAATCCAGCATCTTCCGCAGAAGATGGTTGGAAACAACCATCTTCAGATGCTCGTCGAACATGGCGATTCCGCCCGGGAAATTATCGATCAACACACTGATTTCGTGTGCCTTCTGCCGTTGTTCGGTAACATCGACATAAGTGGTTAGAAACCCGCCCCCCTCCAGGGGAACGCCGCGCACCTCGAGGATCATGCCGTTTGGGCGCACGCGCTCGTAGACGTGCTCGACGCGTTGTTTGACCAACTCGATGCGTCTGCGGACGTGCCCGTCGATATCGCCGGGACCATATTCGCCACGCAGCGCGTTGAAGCGGAAAAGATCCTCGATCGTCGGATTTCCCCTCGAGAAGAGTTCCTCGGGATATTCGAGCATCTCTTTCAGGCGCGTGTTGCACACGACCGTATTGAGATGCTTGTCGAACATGCAAATGCCTGCCGGGAAAAACTCCGCGATGACTTGAAGCTGATCGATACGCTCAAGTAGACTCTCAACGTGACGGGCATTCAGCAACGACGATCGCTCACGCATGGGCCTCAACGTCCGGCTTTGGGATTGCCTTAAGCGCATCGAGCATCGTCAAGAACCCTAAAATCTTAGTTTTTCCGGCTCACGGCCGATGAGAGTGCGCGCAATCGCCGCATGGGCGCGGTCATTCGCCCGACGAGAGCGGTCTTCGCCGATGGCATGAGGGAGGGGTGCTTCCAACGAAGCCTGCCGCCTCGCGCAAAGGTGAATGTGGACACGCCGCGACAGCGCCTATAACCCCGGCCGGCGACGTGAACAGCAGGACGCGAACTCCCGGCATGGCCATCGATGTCTCCGTTTCCGGTGCAGCCGTCGCCGGGCTCGTCTCGTTTCTCTCGCCCTGCGTCCTGCCGCTGGTGCCGCCCTATCTCTGCTACATGGCGGGCGTCAGCCTCGACCAGCTCACCGGCAAGGGCGACGTACAAGTGGCCAGGCGGACGGTCCTTGGCGCCTCGCTCAGCTTCGTTCTGGGCTTCTCGACCGTGTTCATTGCGCTCGGCGCCGCCGCCACGGCCGTCGGCCAGCTGGTGCGCAGCCATATCGACGTTCTGTCAGTGGTCGGCGGCGTGGTCATCATCGTCATGGGGCTGCATTTCCTCGGCGTCTTCCGCATCGCCTTTCTCAGCCGCGAGGCGCGCCTGCAGGTCACCAATCAGGCCGCCGGGCCGGTCGGCGCCTATGTCATGGGGCTGGCCTTCGCCTTCGGCTGGACGCCGTGCATCGGGCCGGTTCTGGCGGCGATCCTGGCGGTCGCCGGCAGCGAGCAGACGGTGACCCGCGGCGCGCTGCTGCTTGCCGCCTATTCACTCGGCCTCGGCATTCCCTTCATCGTCGCCGGCCTGTTCTCCGGCCCGTTCCTCGGCTTCATGCGCCGCTTCCGTTCCCATCTCGGCACCGTCGAGAAGGTGATGGGCGGGCTGCTGGTCATCACCGGGGTGCTGTTCATCACCGGCGGCATGGCCACGGTCTCCTATTGGCTGCTTGAGACCTTTCCCGGCCTCGCCAACATCGGCTAAACCGAATCGGCGATAATGCCGGCCGCCGTCCGCGCCTTCCTCTCGCCACAGGCGGCCAGAAAGGTTGCTGGAAACGGCCACGCGGGGAAGCCATGCCGAAACGCTCCTGTCTTGCCATCGTCCTCGCCGCCGGCGAGGGCACACGGATGAAGTCCTTGACGCCCAAGGTGCTCCACAGGATCGCGGGCCTGCCCATGCTCGGCCATGTGCTGGCTGCAGCGAAGGCGAGCGGCGCCGACGACATTGCCGTGGTCGTCGGGCCGGGCATGGAGGCGGCGACCGCCTTCCTCGCCAAGGCGGCACCGGACGCAGAAGCCTTCGTGCAGGAACAGAGGCTCGGCACCGGCCATGCGGTTCTCACCGCGAAGAAGGCCATCAACCGTGGCGCCGACGATGTGCTCGTTCTTTTCGGCGACACGCCCCTGGTCACCGGCAAGACGCTCAAGCGCCTGCGTGCTGCGCTCGCCCGCGGCGCCGACATCGCCGTCCTCGGCTTCCGCCCGCCCGATCCCAGCCGGCTATGGACGGCTGGTCGTGCAGGGCCGGCAGCTCGTCGCCATCCGCGAGGAGAGGGACACCAGCCCTGAGGAGAGACTGATCGGCCTGTGCAATGCCGGCGTCATGGCCTTCCAGGGCCACGGGCTCATCCGCCTGCTCGGCAAGATCGGCACCGACAACGCCAAGGGCGAATACTACATGACCGACGCGGTGGAGATCGCTGCCGCGGCTGGCAGGAAGGTGGTCGTGGTCGAGGCCGATTCGGACGAAGTGGCCGGCATCAATACGCGCGGGCAACTCGCCCATGTCGAAGGGCTCTGGCAACGGCGAGCGCGCGAAGCGGCTATGGCCGCGGGCGTCACCATGATCGCGCCGAGCACGGTGTGGTTCAGCCACGACACGCAGCTCGGCCGCGACGTGACGCTCGAGCCCAACATCTTCTTCGGCCCCGGCGTCACGGTGGCGGACAATGTCACCATCCGCGCCAACTGCCACATCGAGGGGGCGACGATCGCCAGCGGCGCCATTATCGGCCCCTTCGCCCGGCTCCGGCCCGGCGCCGATATCGGCGAGAACGTCCATATCGGCGATTTCGTCGAGGTCAAGAGCCGCCCGCCTCGATGCCGGCGCCAAGGCCAACCACCTCGCCTATATCGGCGATGCCCATGTCGGCGCGAAGACCAATATCGGCGCCGGCACCATCACCGCCAATTACGATGGCTTCGACAAGCACCGGACCGAGATCGGCGCCGGTGTGTCGATCGGCTCCAACGCCGTTCTGGTCGCGCCGGTGACCATCGGTGACGGCGCCAGCGTGGCGGCAGGAAGCGTCATCACCCGCGACGTAGCGGCCGATGCGCTCGCCATTGCGCGCGGCCAGCAGGTGGAGAAACCCGACTGGGCCCGCAAGTTCCGCGAAAAGAAGCTGGAGCAGCGCGCCGCGCGCAAGAAGAAATAGGGGCGGTACACCAACGCGCACTTCCGTTCGTCACTCCGGCCCCCCGGGGTCGCGCCAATGGCGCGCCCCAAGACAGGCTCCAACCGGGGTCCAAGCAACACCTGAAGCACGCGCGGAGAGGGCGTCTGGATTCCGGCCTCCGCCGGAATGACGACGGTCAGTTTGGAGCGGCCTCACAACATACTCGTTCATGCCCGCCCCCGATCGAGGCCCTCGCCAATGTGCACAGGACCAGACTACCTCCGCGGGGACGAACGGGAGGGATGCTTCTCCCGCCCGCCGATTAACGACGAAAACAGGCCGCGCCCCATCGCGGCGCCGCGCTGGCGTATATCAATCTGCGAAACAGCTTTTGATTTCCTGCCCTTGGGGCTCCGCCGCTAGATGGGGGCGAGCAAGCAGGATTTCGGGGAGTTGGGATATGTGCGGGATTGTCGGCATCCTCGGGCAGGAACCGGTGGCGCCGCTTCTGGTCGATGCGCTGAAGCGCCTGGAATATCGCGGCTACGATTCGGCCGGCGTGGCGACGCTGGAAAACGGCCACCTGACCCGTCGTCGCGCCGAAGGCAAGCTGCACAACCTGGAAGCCAAGCTTTCCGGCAAGCCGCTCACCGGCCATACCGGCATCGGCCACACCCGCTGGGCGACCCACGGTGCGCCCACCGAGGGCAATGCCCATCCGCACGCCACTGAGCGCGTGGCGCTGGTCCACAACGGCATCATCGAGAACTTCCGCGAGCTGCGCGAGGAGCTTGAGGCCGCCGGCGCAAAATTCGAGACCGAGACCGACACCGAGGTCGTCGCCCATCTCATCAGCGGCAAGCTGGCCGACGGGCGGGCGCCCGTTGAAGCGGTCCGCGAGGCGCTGAAGCGCCTGCGCGGCGCCTTTGCCTTCGCCATCATCTTCGAGGGCGAGGACGATCTCATGATCGGTGCGCGCCGCGGCAGCCCGCTTGCCATCGGCTACGGCCACAACCGGATGTTCTTCGGCTCCGACGCCATCGCCCTGGCGCCCTTCACCGACCGCGTCGCCTATCTCGACGACGGCGACTGGGCTGTGCTCACACGTGCGGGCGCCACCGTTTATGACGAGGCCGGAAACAAGGTCGAACGGACGATTGTGCGCACCGCCGCCTCCAGCCTCCTGGTCGACCGCGGCAATCACCGGCATTTCATGGCCAAGGAGATCCATGAGCAGCCCGAGGTCGTCGGCCATACGCTGGCCCACTATCTCGATCTCGCCTCCGGCCGTTGTGCCCTGCCGACCGACTTCGACGTCAGTTTCGGGGCGCTCGACCGCCTGTCGATCACCGCCTGCGGCACCGCCTCCTATGCCGGCATCGTCGCCAAATACTGGTTCGAGCGCTTCGCCCGCCTGCCCACCGATATCGATATCGCCTCGGAGTTCCGCTATCGCGAGCAGCCGCTGACGCCGAAGGGGCTGTCGATCGTCATCTCGCAATCGGGCGAGACCGCCGACACGCTCGCCTCGCTGCGCTACGCCAAGGACGAGGGGCAGAAGGTCGCAGCCGTCGTCAATGTCGTCGAATTGACCATCGCCCGCGAGGCGGACTACATCCTGCCGACGCTCGCCGGACCGGAGATTGGCGTCGCCTCGACCAAGGCGTTCACCTGCCAGCTTTCGGTGCTGGCGGTGCTGGCCATCGCCGCCGGCCGCGCGCGCGGGGTCCTGTCGGCCGAGGACGAGGAGAAGCTGGTTGCTGGCCTGAGCGAGGTGCCGCGCCTGATGAACGAGGCGCTGCGACTGGAGCCGGCGATCGAGGCGCTTGCCCGCGAGATCTCCCACGTCCACCACGTGCTCTATCTCGGCCGCGGCACCAGCTTCCCGATCGCGCTCGAAGGTGCGCTGAAGCTCAAGGAAATCTCCTACATTCACGCCGAAGGCTATGCTGCCGGCGAGCTCAAGCACGGCCCCATCGCGCTCATCGACGAGACCATGCCGGTCGTGGTCATCGCGCCCCACGACCGCATCTTCGAAAAGACCGTGTCCAACATGCAGGAGGTCGCCGCCCGCGGCGGTCGCATCATCCTGGTAACCGACAGAAAAGGGCGCGAAGCGGCGGCGATCGACGCCGTCGAGACGCTGATATTGCCGGAAATGCCGGCAAGCGTGACTCCCCTGGTCTACGCGCTTCCCGTGCAGCTTCTCGCCTATCACACGGCTGTCATACTGGGCACGGATGTTGACCAACCAAGGAATCTCGCCAAGTCGGTCACGGTCGAGTAGCTATCGCGCCCGTACGCGATCTCTGCCATGATGCCGCCGGGGCGGAATTGGCTTCGGCAGGCATGCAGGCATGGATCCGACAGACGAAAGCAGCGGGCCTCAACATCCTGACGCATTGCGTCATGTGACGGTGATGCACCGGTTGCGAAACTACTTCCTGACCGGCCTGATCATCGCCGCCCCGCTGTTCCTGACGATCTACATCACCTGGACATTCGTGCAATGGGTCGACAGCTGGGTGACACCCTTCATCCCGCCGATCTACCGGCCGGACAGCTACCTGCCGTTCTCGGTGCCCGGCTTCGGGCTGGTCGTGGCGCTCATTTTCCTGACCCTGCTTGGCTTCCTCACCGCCAACATCATCGGTCGCCAGACGATCCTGCTCGGCGAATCCCTGGTCGGCCGCATGCCGATCGTGCGCAACCTCTATCGCGGGCTGAAGCAGATCTTCGAGACGGTGCTGTCGCACCGGGCGGGCGCCTTCAAGACGGTGGCGCTGATCGAATATCCGCGCAGGGGCATCTGGTCGATGGTCTTCGTCGCCGCCGACGCGCGCGGCGAGATCAACCATCGCATCAACGAGACGGTGGCCGTCTTCCTGCCGACGACGCCCAACCCGACCTCTGGCTTCCTGCTCTTCGTGCCACGCGCCGAGATGATTGTCCTCGACATGACAGTCGAGGACGCTGCCAAGATGGTCATCTCGGCCGGGCTGGTGACGCCGGAATTCACGCCGGATAACTCGCGCGAAATGACGCGTGAGGAGATCGAGCGGCGCTTCAACCCGCCCTCAGCAGCCTGATCGCATCGTCGCGCCCGAACAGGTAGAGCGCCACGCGCAGCGCTTGGCCGCGCGCCGTTTCCAGGTTGGCGTCGCTGGCAACCACCAGGCGCGCATCGTCATTGGCCATCTGCATCAGGTCGCCGTGATGCTCGGCACTGGCGATGCGGAAGCCCGGCATGCCGGACTGGCGCGTGCCAAGGATCTCGCCGCCGCCGCGCAGGCGCAGATCCTCCTCGGCGATGCGGAAACCGTCCTCGGTCTCGCGCATGATGGTCAGCCGCTCGCGGGCGACGGCGCCGAGCGGGGCGCGATAGAGCAGCAGACATGTGGACGGCTTGTCGCCGCGCCCGACCCGGCCGCGCAGCTGGTGAAGCTGGGCAAGGCCGAAGCGTTCCGCATGCTCGATGACCATGATCGTGGCGTCGGGCACGTCGACGCCGACCTCGACCACGGTGGTGGCGACCAGCACCTTGATGTCGCCGGAGAGGAAGCGGGCCATCACCGGATCGCGCTCGGCCGCCTTCATGCGACCGTGGACGAGGCCGACCACCGGGCCGAGGGCTTCCTGCAGCGCCGCATGGCGCTGCTCGGCCGCGGCGACGTCGTCGAGCATCTCGGATTCCTCCACCAGCGGGCACACCCAGTACGCCTTGGCCCCCTCGGCAATGGCCTTGCGGATGCGCGTCACCACCTCGTCGAGCCGGTCGAGCGGCACGACGCGCGTGTCGATCGGCTTGCGGCCGGCCGGCTTCTCGGTCAGCCGCGACACATCCATGTCGCCGTAATAGGTGAGCACCAGCGTTCGTGGGATGGGCGTCGCCGTCATCACCAGAACGTCGGTGGCGCCGCCCTTTGCCGTCAACGCCAGGCGCTGGTGGACGCCGAAGCGGTGCTGCTCGTCGACCACCACCAGAGCCAGGTCGTGGAAGGCGACGCCCGCCTGGAATAGAGCGTGGGTGCCGATGAGCAGATGAACGGAGCCGTCGGCCAGGCCGGCGAGGATCGCCTCGCGCTCGCGGCCCTTCTCGCGGCCGGTCAAGACGGCGAAACGAATGCCGGCGGCCTCGGCCAGCGGCGCAATCGTGCGCGCGTGCTGGCGCACCAGGAGTTCGGTCGGCGCCATCAGCGCCGCCTGGCCGCCGGCCTCGATGACATTGGCGGCCGCGATCAGCGCCACCACCGTCTTGCCCGAACCGACATCGCCTTGCAGCAGGCGCAACATGCGCTCGGGCGCTGCGAGGTCCATCTCGATATCGGCCAGTGCCGCCTGCTGGCTCGCGGTGAGCGTGAAGGGCAGGGCGGCCAGCAATTGGTTGCGCAAGCGTCCATCGCCCTTGCGCGCCCTGCCGGTGCTCTTGCGCTGATGCTCGCGCATGAGCGCCAGCGCCAGCTGGCTGGCGAGCAGTTCGTCATAGGCAAGCCGTGCGACATGTGGTGCGGCCGGATCGAGGTCGGCTTCCGTCTCCGGGTGATGGACCTTGGTCAGCGCTGCCGCGAAGCTCTCCCAGCCACGTCTTGCGACCAGCGACGGCTCCAGCCATTCGGGCAGGTCCGGCAGGCTGCCGACGGCCTCGCTCACCGCCCGCACCAGCGTCTTGCGGGCGATGCCGGCCGTCATCGGATAGACCGGCTCGATCAGCGGCAGGCTGGCGAAGTCGGCTTCGTCCACCATGTAGTCGGGATGGACCATGGCCGGGCGGCCGTTGAACCACTCGACCTTGCCGCTGACATAGAGCGTGGCGCCGACCGGCAGCGTCTTTTCCAGATAGTCGCCGTGGGCATGAAAGAAGGTGAGGGCAATCTCGCCGGTTTCGTCATGCCCGAACACGCGCCACGGAACCCGCCGGTTGCCGCGCGGCGGCTTCTGGTGGCGGTCGATGCGCACCTTGAGCGTCACGATCGAGCCTTCCGGCGCCAGCGCGATGCCCGGCTGCTTGCTTCGGTCGATGACGCCGACGGGGAAGTGGAAAAGCAGGTCGACGACCCGCGGCGCATCCTCCTCGTCCGGCCCGCCGACCAGCCGGGCGAGCGCTTGCGCCAGCTTCGGCCCGATGCCGGCAAGGCTGGTGACCGGGCGGAAGAGGGGGTTGAGGATGTCCGGGCGCATGGGATTGCGTTTAGCACAAAGCCGTTGCCGCCTCACATTCCGGCCCGCCCGCAACGGACATCCGGCACCTGTCAGCCAGAGGTCGGCAATCCCGTCCCGGTCAGCCGCAGGACCGAGGCAACCACTGCATCCGGGTCAGCACCGGGCTCGATCTGGCCGTCGATCACCAGCAGCGCCAATCCGTGCACCACAGACCACAAGAACAACGCGCCCGTGGCAACCTCCTTCTCCGGCAGGCGCTTCCGCAACCCCTCCTTCACCCTCTCATAGGCACGCCGCCTGAGCGCCTGCAGTGTGGCGCTTTCGCCGGTCGATTTGCCAAGACCCTCGCCGAACATCAGGCGATAGAGGCCAGGATTTTCGATGGCGAAGCGGACATAGGCGTAGCCGGCGTCCGTCAGGCGCCCCTTCGCATTGGTAGGCGCCTCTTCCAAGCACATGGCCAATTCGGCGAAGCCGACCTCAGCAAGGGCAACGGCGATGGCGTCGAGACTGGCGAAATGGTGATAGACCGACGGTGCAGCCACGCCGATGCGGCGCGCCAAATCGCGCAGGGAAAGCGCGGCCGGCCCTTCCTCTTCCAGCAGCACGCGCGCTTCGGCCAACAGCGCGGCGCGCAGATTGCCGTGGTGATAGCCATCGCCCTTCGGTGCGGCTCTGCTTGACATCTCAAGGTCCTTAACCTACATCCGAACATCGTTCGGATACTAGTGCTTCACGGCAGATCAGGCAATGTCTCACATTCCGACATACGTCTACGTCCTGTTTTTCGTGCTCTTGTGGATGGGGATCACGCGCTCCTTTCCGCGCACGATCCGCATCGAACGCCTGCTGATCATGCCCGCCTTGATGGCGGTGCTCGGCATCCGTGGCTTCTTCGGCCTGTTCCACTCCCCCGACTATCTCGATCTTCTGACTGCAGTCTTCGGAAGCGCAATGGGACTCGCCCTCGGCTACCGCCATGTCCAGCAATGGATCGTCAGCGTCGACCGGGCGGCCAAAACCATCGCGCTGCCGGGCGACGTGATGATGCTCGTCATCATCCTGGCGACCTTTGGCTTCGAATTCGCGCTCCACTACGGCTTCGATTCCGGCGCCGCTTGGGCGTCAAGCTCTACGCTGCCGCCTGTGGCTGCCGCCGTCTGGTGCCTGTTCATCGGCATGTCCGCCGGCCGCAATCTCAATCTGGCGCTCCGCTTCTTGCGCTCCGAGGCAATTCCAAACGCAGCGGCCCCCAAGTCCTGACAAACCCGGCCCCAGCCGCTATATCTCCGCCGGCAAGCGACGAGCCCGATTCCGGCCCGGCGCCAATTGGCTATGGGAAGACCGGTGAAATGGGCGACGAAGAAACCAGCGAAAACCTTGCCATGCGCCGCCGCCGGCTAAAATTTCGCTGCTGGCACAGGGGCACGAAAGAGACCGACCTGCTCCTCGGCCGCTTCGCCGACACCCATGTCGACGGGCTCGACGCGGCCGCCATCGCCGAATTCGAAGCGCTGCTCGAGACCCCCGACCAGGACATATTCGCCTGGATCGTCGGCGGCGAGCCGGTTCCCGATTCCGCCCGCTCGCCGCTGCTCGACCGCCTGCTCGCCTTCTACGCCGCCTGATTTTCGAAAACTCCGATGGACCAGAAGACCTCCGCTCTCATCGATATCAACCGCCGGCTCACGAGCCTGCTGGCGCGGCCGGGCGAGACGACGCTTGCCGCCGTGCCGGATGGCATGGCGGGCAAGGCGCTTGCCGACCTCGTCGTCGCGACCGGCACAACGCGGCTCCTCTTCGTGGCGCGCGACGGCCAGCGCCTCGCCGAAATCGAACGGGCCTTGCGCTTCTTCGCGCCCGCGATCGAGCTGATCGAGTTCCCGGCCTGGGACTGCCTGCCTTACGACCGCGTCTCGCCCCATGCGGCCATCGTCGCCCGCCGCATGGCGACGCTCGCCCGCCTCGGCCAGACGGCGGACAAGCCGCAGATCGTGCTCACCACGGTCAATGCCGTGCTCCAGCGCGTGCCGATGCGCGATCTCGTCAGCCGTGGTTCGCTGTCCGCCGCCTCCGGCAACCGCATGCCCATGGCCGACCTCATCCACTGGCTGGAGGACAATGGCTTCCTGCGCACATCAACCGTGCGCGAGCCCGGCGAATATGCCGTGCGCGGCGGCATCCTCGACCTCTACGCCGCCGGTGCCGCCGCGCCGCTGCGCCTCGATTTCTTCGGCGACACGCTGGAGACGATCCGCGCCTTCGACGCCGAGACCCAGCGCACCACCGAACGCCACGCGCGCATCGATCTCGTTCCGGTCAGCGAGATGGGCCTGACGGCGGAAAGCATCGCCCGCTTCCGCCAGGGCTATGTCGCCGAATTCGGCGCCGCCGGGCCCGACGATCTGCTCTATCACGCGGTCAGCGAGGGCCGCCGCTATGTCGGCATGGAGCATTGGCTGCCTCTTTTCGCCGAGCGTCTGGAGACTCTGTTCGACCATCTGCCCGATGTGCCGATCGCCTTGGATCATCTCGTCGATGAAGCCATCGGCGAGCGCCTCGACCAGATCGCCGATCATTATCAGGCGCGGCACCAGGCGATGGAGGCCGGCGATCTCGGTGGCGGCGCCCCCTACAAGCCGCTGCCGCCCCACCGGCTCTATCTCAATCGCCAGACATGGGCCGAGCACCTGAAGGAGCGGGCGGCCACCCACCTGTCGCCATTCGCCCGCCCCGAAGCCTCTGCCATCATCGACATGGGCGGACGCGCCGCGCGCGGCTTCGCCGCCGAACGCGCCGCCGGCGACGTCAACATCTTCGACGCCGTCATCAAACACGTCGAGGCCGCCATCAAGGCCCGCAGGCGGGTCGTCATCGCCTGCTGGAGCGAAGGCGCCCGCGACCGCATGGGCCAGGTTCTGGTCGATCACGGTCTGACGACGCTCAAATCGGTGGCCGACTGGCCAGAGGCGCAGGCGCTGGCGCCCGACACGACGGCGCTCGCCGTGCTCGGCCTGGAAGCCGGATTCGACACCGAGACGCTGACCCTGATCGGCGAGCAGGACATCCTCGGCGACCGTCTTGTGCGCCCGCACGCCAAGCGTCGCGCCGCCGATTTCCTGTCCGACGTCACCGCGCTCTCCGAGGGCGATCTCGTCGTCCACATCGACCACGGCATCGGCCGCTTCGTCGGCCTGAAGACCATCGAGGCGGCCGGCGCCCCGCATGATTGCCTGGAAATCCTCTATGCCGGCAACGACCGCGTCTATCTGCCGGTCGAGAACATCGAGCTTCTGTCGCGCTACGGCTCCGAGGAAGCCGACGTGCAGCTCGACAAGCTCGGCGGCGTCGCCTGGCAGGCGCGCAAGGCGCGGATGAAGAAGCGCATCCGCGACATGGCCGAGGCGCTGATCAAGGTGGCGGCGGCCCGTGCCACCAGACAGGCGCCGGCGCTGACGCCGCCGGAAGGGCTCTACGACGAATTCGCCGCCCGTTTCCCCTATGAGGAGACCGAGGACCAGCAGTCTGCCATCGACGCGGTGATCGGCGATCTTGCCGTCGGTACGCCGATGGACCGGCTGATCTGCGGCGATGTCGGCTTCGGCAAGACCGAAGTTGCGTTGCGCGCCGCCTTCATCACCGCGCTCGCCGGCCGTCAGGTCGCCATCGTGGTGCCCACCACGCTGCTCGCCCGCCAGCATTTCCGCACTTTCAGTGCCCGCTTCGCCGGCCTGCCGGTGCGCGTCGCCCAGGCCTCGCGCCTGGTAGGCGCCAAGGAGCTGGCGGCAGCCAAGGCAGGCATCGCCGACGGCGGCGTCGATATCGTCGTCGGCACCCATGCCCTGCTCGGCAAGGGCATCAAGTTCCGCGACCTCGGCCTGCTCATCGTCGACGAGGAGCAGCATTTCGGCGTCAAGCACAAGGAACGGCTCAAGGAGCTGAAGGCCGATGTGCATGTGCTGACGCTCTCGGCCACACCCATCCCGCGTACCCTGCAACTGGCGCTTACCGGCGTGCGCGAGCTGACGCTGATCACCACGCCGCCGATCGACCGGCTGGCGGTGAGGACCTTCATCTCGCCCTTCGACCCGCTGGTGGTGCGCGAGGCGCTGCTGCGCGAACGCTATCGCGGCGGCCAGAGCTTCTACGTCTGTCCGCGCATCTCCGACCTTGCCGAACGCCACGCCTTCCTCAGCGAGGCAGTGCCTGAGGTGAAGGTGGCGGTCGCCAACGGCCAGATGGGGGCAGGCGAGCTGGAAGACGTCATGACCGCCTTCTATGACGGCGCCTATGACGTTCTGCTCTCCACCTCGATCGTCGAATCCGGCCTCGATATCCCCACCGCCAACACGCTCATCGTCCACCGCGCCGACATGTTCGGTCTCGCCCAGCTCTATCAGTTGCGCGGCCGGGTAGGGCGCTCCAAGCAGCGCGCCTATGCGCTCTTCACGGTGCCGCCCGACCGCACGCTGACCGCCCAGGCCGACCGGCGGCTCAAGGTGCTGCAGTCGCTCGACACGCTCGGCGCCGGCTTCCAGCTCGCCAGCCACGACCTCGATATCCGCGGCGCCGGCAACCTGCTCGGCGAGGAGCAGTCCGGCCACATCCGCGAGGTCGGCTACGAGCTCTACCAGCAGATGCTGGAGGAGGCGGTGGCCTCGCTCAAGGCGGGCGGCGAGCCGGTCGAAGACGGGCGCTGGGCGCCGCAGATCACGATCGGCATGGCCGTCATGATTCCAGAGACTTACGTCACGGACTTACAGCTCCGTCTGAGCTTGTACAAGCGCCTCTCCGACCTTGAGGACCAGCCCGCCATCGATGCCTTCGCCGCCGAGTTGATCGACCGCTTCGGTCCGCTGCCGAAGGAAGTGGAGCACCTGCTCGAGATCGTCGCCATCAAGGCGCTCTGCCGCCGCGCCAATGTCGACAAGGTCGATGTCGGACCCAAGGGCGCGGTCATCGGCTTCCGCGACAACACCTTCGTCAATCCGGCCGGTCTCATCCAGTGGATCGGGCAGCAGGGCTCCATCGCCAAGGTGCGCCCCGACCAGAGGATCGTGCTCATGCGCGACTGGGCCGACATGGGCGGCCGGCTCAAGGGCACCATGTCGGTGATGGCCGAGCTCGCGCGGCTCGCGGCAGAGGGCGAGAAGGCGGCAGCGTAGACGGATCGCCATCACTCACCGCGGCCCGAGCGCCGCGATCAAGGGAGCGAGATGGCGCTCGTAGCGCTTCCAGTCGGTCAGCGCCGTGGCGTAGACCGGCTGACGGACCTGCCACTGGCTGGGGCTCTGGACGAGCCGCTCGGTCTCCTGGAAGCGCAGGCAGGCATCCTCCCAGCCAAGGCCGAGGAAGCCGATCAGCGCGCGGCTCTGTTCCTCCTGAGCCGCGATCAGCGCCTCGTACGGGAAGTCCAGTATCGCCACCGGAGCCGCGGCACGCCAGTGCGCCATGATCCGCTCATATTCGCGATAGTAGCCGCCGAGAGTCGCAAGATCGGTGTTGTAGGCATGGTCGGCGTGGAACGGCTGCGTGTAGCAGGAGACGCAGGTTGCCACCGGATCGCGCCGGCAATGGACGATATGCGCCTGGGGAAAGAGGAGCGCGATCAGCCCGACATGGTCGAAATTGTGGGGGAGCTTGTCGGTGATGCGCAGAGCAGTCCCGCCGAACTGGGCAAGCGTTTCGAGGTAGCGCCGGGCGAGCTCGCGTGACTGCCCGCGCGTCATGGCGGCGAGACCGGCGGCGTAGGCGGCCGGGTCCGGGTCCCTCGCGCCGAGCGTGGCGGCGATGCGGTTGAGCGCATCGATCTCGCCGGCGCCGGAGACCGCGCTGTGGCTAACCAGGATCTGTTCGGCGAGCGTCGTGCCCGAGCGCGGCATGCCGACGATGAAGACCGGGACCTCGGAACTGACGCCGTAGTCGGGGCGTGCAGCGAAGAACTCCGGCGTCATGGTTGCGATCAGGGCATCGTGGACGCGATAGAGGGCGTCGAGATTATACGTCCGCGCGCTCGCCGCCTTGGCGGCGGCGAAATGGGCAAACGCCGCGTCGTTGTCGCCAAGATCGGCCGCGGCCTTGCCGGCGGCGTGATGGAGGCCGATGCGGGCGTCGGCGTCAATGGAGGAAGCGTCGAGCGCTTCTGCCATGAGGGCCGGCTCCGGATCGCCGGGAACGAAGCGATGGACCCGGGCCAGGCCGACCAGCGCGGCCTGGGTCTCGCCGCCACCGGCGATGACGCGGCGATAGAGCGCGGTCGCCTTGTCCATGGCGCCGAGTGCGCTGCTGACCTCGGCAAGGCCCAGCATGGCCTTGACCGAATCCGGGGCGATGGCGAGCGCCCGCTCATAGGCGGCGCGTGCTTTGTCGGCCTGGTTCATCAGCCGATGGGCCCGTCCGAGATTGCACAGCGCGTCGATGAATCCGGGATCGGCTGCAAGCGCGCGTTGCAGCAGGCCGAGTGCCGCGGCGTACTGGCCCTGATCGATGAGGGCGCTGGCGAGATTGCTGAGATACAGCGGCTGGCGCGGCAGGATCGCCAGCGCTTTGCGAAACAGGGTCGCGGCATCGTCCGCAGCCTCGCCTCCAGCGCCAGCGTGCCGAGCAGATTGAGCGCGTCCGGGTTCCTGGGCGCTTCGCTCAACACCGCGCGGTAGCGCTGTTCGGCCTCCGCGAAGCGCTTCTGCTCCTGCAGGGTCATGCCCTCACTGAGTAGGCGGACATGCTCCGGCCGAACGGAGATCGCTTTCTGTTTCGCCATCGTGCCGCAAACTGCCACGTTCGAAACGGTGGCCCAAAGGAAAACGCCGGGGCGCGGGCCCCGGCGCTTTCACCAGAAGAGCCGTGGGCGGTCAGAAACCGACGCGCAATCCCACCTGGAAGACGTTGTCGACGACGTCGAAGTTGCTGAAGGTAAGGCCCGGGATCTTATTGGGAACGCTGATGTTGAACGCATCCTTCAGCCGGTAGCCGAAATCGATCGTCATATTGGGGGTGACATCGAAGCCCATGCCGGCGCCGAGCTGGCCCGCGAAAACCGTGTCGCTGCCGATAGAGAACGACGAACCAGAGCTGTTGCTGAAGGCCGCGCCGAGACCGCCGCCCACATAGGGCCGCCAGCGCCCGCCGATCGGGCAATCGTACCAGATGTTGCCCATTAGATAGGTGATGCCCACATTGCCCGACAAGGCTATGGGTGCGCTTGCCCCTTTGTAGCTGGCCGTCGCTTTCGAAATGTCTGCCGAGCCATAGGACAACTCCAGTTCGCCACGCCAGCCCGGCAGGAACTCCTTGCCCACGGCCAAGCCCAGCGAATAGCCCGTCTTGCTGCTAAGGGTGATGCTGTAGGGACTCCCTGCGACGGGCGCAGTCGTGGTGAAATCGCTGCGCACATTTGCCCCGCCGAACCCGCTGAAATACCAGCCGCTCTGCGCCTGAGCCGCTGACGGCACCACCACAGCGCATGACACCGCGGCGGCGGCGGCAATAATCTCCACCTTGTTCATGATTTCCCCCGATATGCCAGCGATACGTTCAAAACAGCTAGGGCACACGCCAACCGACCACAACCTGAGAATTGTATTTATTCGGAAATATCTCGGCTCTGCGGCAAATGGGCCACAATCAGCGAGGGTGGAACCGCATTGGTCGGAGCCGGCTCAAATAGTCGTATCTGAAGGGGCGTCGGACGCACACCCTTCGACGCTCACGAGCAATTCTGCGCACGCCGTCATGCTTTTTGCCATTAAGCATAAATTCCGGGGGGTCGCGGCAAAGTCGCTTTAAGGAAGTTGCGCGATGGTGCCGCCTGATGACAGCGACGCAGGTGCAACCTGAAGGTACTACCTTCCGCTTTCGACACAGCGAGGCCCTGCTTCGCAGTGTCCTGGAAAACGCTGCCGTCGCCACCTTCCTGGTCTCGCCGGACGGCCACCTGCTTTACGCCAATCGCGCCTTCTACGATCTGCTCGGCTACGCCGAGCAGGATCAGGTTTCGGCCGCCATCGACGACCTGATTCATCCCGACGACGCGCCCCGCGCCCACGCCCAGATGCAGACGCTGGCCGACAGGTCGGCCGACAGCTATCACGCCGAACGTCGCTACCTGACCAAGACCGGCGAAGCGATCTGGGTGCTGGTGTCGTCCTCCGCGATCCGCGACGCGACAACCGGCGAATTCCATTACCTGATCGTCCAGGCGATCAACATCGACAAGCAGAAGCGTGCCGAGGCCGCACTTGCCGAAAGCGAAAACCGCTGGAACTTCGCCCTGGAGAGCGCCGGGCAGGGGGTCTGGGACCACGATCTCAACGCCAGAACCGCGTTCTACTCGCGCATGTGGCGCATCATGCGCGGCATCGACCCGGACGAGGAAGTGGACCCGGCCATCGAATTGTGGCTGGCGCGCCTGCATCCCGACGATCGCGAGCGCATTCGCGAACTCGCCAAGCAGCAGGATATCGGGCGCGCTGCCCGTCAACGAGTTCGAATATCGCGAGCGCCACCGTGACGGCCACTGGATCTGGATCCTCAGCCGCGGCAAGCCGGTTGCCTGGAACCCCGACGGCAGTCCCTCGCGGATCATCGGCACCGATACTGACATCACCAAGATCAAGCAGGTCGAGTCGCAGCTCGCCCTGGAGAAGGAACGTCTCAGGGTTACGCTTGAGTCGATTGCCGACGGGGTCATCTCCACCGACGCCGCCGGGCTCGTGGTGTTCATGAATTCGGTCGCCGAAGAGATGACCGGCTGGCGCTCGGCGCAAGCCGCCGGCCGCAAGGTCGGCGAAATCTTCGCCATTCTCGATGAAAAGTCCAAGAAGCTGACGATCAATCCGGTCGCCGAATGCCTGTCGCAGGGCCGCCTGCACTACCTCGACGGCGACACGGTGCTCCTCGGCCGCAATGGCGAGCGCCACGAGGTGCGCGCTGCGGCCGCTCCGGTGCGCGCACCGCCGGACACGGTCATCGGCGCGGTGCTGGTCTTCCAGGACGTCGCCGACAGCCGCGCGCTGCACCGCCAGCTCGCCCATTCGGCGATGCACGACAGCCTTACCGGGCTGCCCAACCGGGCGACCTTCCAGCGTGGCCTGGAAGACGCCGTCCACCAGGCCCGGCGCGAGGCGCGCGAGCACGCGCTCTGTTTCATCGACCTCGATCACTTCAAGACGGTCAACGACAACGCCGGCCACGCTGTCGGCGACGCGGTGCTGCGCGACATCAGCCAAGCTATCCGCGGCGCCTGCCGGACGAACGATTTCGCTGCCCGTATCGGCGGCGACGAATTCGCCCTGCTGCTGCCGGACTGCTCGGTCGCCAGCGCCACGCGCGTTGCGCAGAAGATCATCGACGCGATCGCCGGCCAGCGCTTCTCCTGGCGGCAAGGCCGCCAGAGCTCCAGCGACGTCGGCGCCAGCATTGGCATCACCGCCATCACCGGCCACGCCGTCGACGCCGCCGAACTGATGCGCCAGGCAGACGCCGCCTGCTATGTCGCCAAGGCACGCGGCCGCAACTGCGTCGCCGTCTATGACGGCGAACGGCTGGGGCTCGAACAGTTGCAGGCAAGCGCCTGAGGCAAGCTCTCCCCGGTGCCTGAGGCCTTCAGCTGTCCTCGGCTTCCAGCGCCTGGCGCTCGGCAAGTGCCTTTTCGAACGCCTGCACCAGCACCTCGGCCGGGTGCGCTCCGGTCACCGCCACCCGTCGGTCGATGATGAAGCAGGGGACGCCCGACACGCCGATGCGGTAGGCGTTCTCGATCTCGGCAACGACCAGTTCGCGGTCCTCGTCGCCGGCAAGGCGTGCGGCGATGGTTGCGCCGTCCAACCCGACATCCGCCGCCAGATCGGCGAGCACACCGGCATCGCCGACATCCAGGCCCTCGCTGAAATAGGCGGCGAACAGGCGCTCGACCATGTCGTCCTGGACGCCCTCGGCGGCCGACCAGCGCACCAGCCGGTGGGCATCCACCGTGTTCGGCGAACGCGTGATGCGGTCGAAATTGTAGATGATGCCTTCCGCCCGCCCGCGCTCGCTGAGCTGCCGGTGGCTCTCGCCGATGGCTTCCACGCTGCCGAACTTGGCGGTCAGGTAGTCGTCCCGCGCCACGCCTTCCGGCGGGATCGTCGGATCGAGCCGGAACGGCCGCCAGCGCACCACGACCTGGATTTCCGGCACAAGGTCGATGGCGAGCGCCAGCCGTCGCTTGCCGAGATAGCACCACGGGCAGACGACATCGGAGATGACGTCGACGGTAACGGGTTCGCCAGACATGCACCCACCATAGGGCGCGTCGCCGGGAATGCAAAATGGAGACGCTTCGCGTCGTTGACAGCCTGCGCAGGCCGGTTTCAGCTTCCGGGCTTCCGCCACCAGGCCGGCAGGACATAGCCGGTGAGCGCCGTCGTGCGCGGGTGCTCGATCGTGTTCCAGCGCGCCACCCACTGGTCGGGCAGGTAGAACAGCGGCACGACGTAGTAGCCCGAGATCAGCACCCGATCGAGCGCCCGCACCGCGGCGACGAAGTCCTCATGGCTGCGTGCGGCGAGCATGGCGGCGATCATGGCGTCGATCGCCGGCTGCTTGGCCCCGGCATAGTTGAACGAGCTCGGGCGGTCGGCGGCCTCGCTGCTCCAGCGGCCGAGCTGTTCGTTGCCCGGCGACAGCGACGCGCCCCACGAGCGGCGCACCATGTCGAAGTCGAACTGCTGCAGGCGCGGCTGGAACTGCGCATCCTCGACATTGCGCACGCTCACCTTGACGCCGATGCGCTGGAGCGTGCGCTGGTAGGCGAGCGCCAGCTTCTCGTCCTCGTTGTTGACGACCATGATCTCGAAGGCGAGCGGCTTGCCGGTCTTGCTGTTGACCAGCTGGTTGCCCTTGAGGGCGTAGCCGGCCGCCTGCAACTGCTGAAGTGCCGCGCGCATGACGGCGCGCCCGCCGTCGGCTCCGCCGGCCGAGACCGGCTGGTAGGTGCCGTTCATCACGTCTTCGTCGACGACCCCGGGGAAGGGTTCGAGCAGCGCCTTCTCCTTGGCGCTCGCCGGTCGCCCGACCGCAGACAGCTCGGAATCGTTGAAATAGCCGGCGGCGCGCACGAAGGCGCCGTAGAAGAGGTTCTTGTTGACCCAGTCGAAATCGAACAGCGTCGCCAGTGCCCGGCGCACGCGCTTGTCGGCGAACACCGGCCGGCGGGTATTGAAGACGAAGCCGGACATGCCCTTCGGCGTGCCGGTCTTGAACGTCTCCTTGACGACCTTGCCCTCCTTGACCGCCGGGAAGTCGTAGGCGGTGTTCCACTGGGCCGGATCACCTTCCGGATTGACGTCGTAGAGGCCCTTCTTGAAGGCCTCGAACATGGTGTTGGAGTCGCGGTAATACTCCACCCTGATCTCGTCGTAGTTGAACAGGCCGCGATGGATGGGCAGGTCCTTGCCCCAGTAGTCAGGGTTGCGCTTGTAGACGATGAAGTTGGGCGCGCTCACCTCGCTGATCACGTAGGGGCCGCTGCCGATGGGCGGCTTGAGCGTCGACTTGTCGAAGGTCGCCGGGTCGATCGCGTGCTTGGGGAAGATCGGCATCAGGCCGATGATCAGTGGCAGCTCGCGGTCGTCGGCGCCCTTGAGATCGAAGCGCACGCCGCGCTC
Organism: uncultured Alphaproteobacteria bacterium; assembly: GCA_963743015.1. Taxonomy (GTDB): domain Bacteria; phylum Pseudomonadota; class Alphaproteobacteria; order Rhizobiales; family Kaistiaceae; genus CAVSRC01. The sequence continues at coordinate 130,057 of CAVUOD010000017.1, read as the reverse complement.
GCCGACGCGCTCGACCCCCGAAATCTTCGAGTAGTAGGCCTTGAAGTTCGGGCCGTCCCTTGTCGCGCAGGATCTCCATCGAGAAGATCACGTCGTCGACGGTCACCGGCGTGCCGTCGGAGAATTTTGCCTTCGGGTTGAGGGTGAATTCGACCCAGGAGCGGTCGGGCGGCGTCTCCACCGTCTCGGCGATGTTGCCGTAGAGGGTGAAGGGCTCGTCGGCGCTGCGATCGAGCAGGGATTCGAAGACGAGCTTGCCGAACGCCGGATCGTACAGCCCGCGCGCCGAGGTGAAGCCGCCCTGGACGATGAACGGGTTGAGGCTGTCGAATGTGCCGACGACGCCATAGGTGATCTTGCCGCCCTTGGGCGCGTCCGGATTGGCATAGGGCAGATGGTCGAAATTCGCCGGCAGCGCCGGATCGCCGATCATGGCGATGCCGTGCATGGGCTGGGCGGCGGCAAGCTGCGGCACCAGTCCGATGCCCAGCGTCAAGGCGATCGCCGCGGCGATCGGGTGCCTGAGGGAAAGCGAGAGAATGGTTGCAGTCATCGGCTACGGACTCGCATTGGAGCGCGGCAGGGCGGCTTCGGACTCTTTGCTGACACACGACAGTAACATATTGCGCCCGGTGCACAGGCCGAGCGCCGCGGTCCGTCCGCGGTCGGGCGGCAATGCGCCGGCATTCGGCTGGAAATCCCCGCGCGGGCAAGCTAATGATGCGTGCCACCGGGACACCGTCTTGCCTCATTTGACGGCCATCCAGCCCAACGGTCCGGCGCAGGGTCCGCGTGCCTGCGCCCAAAGACACGAAATTCGAAACGGGGAAACCCTGATGCCCAATCGGACGACTGAATTTCTCAAGCACGCTCGACCCGCCCTGGCTGCCGCAGCCTTCCTGCTGGGCGCATCGGTTGCGGCGATGGCCCAGAGTGCGCCGGCGGGCGGCGATGTATCGCAGTGGCTCAAGATCTGCGATCCGAAGCATCCGGACACCTGCATGGTGACCAAGGATTATGTCGTGGAGTCCGGTCCCAACGCCCTTGCCACCTTCTCGCTGCAGGCGACGCCCGACAAGACGAAATTCGGCCTCGGCGTCACCGTGCCGACCGGATTCATCTTCCCGCCCGGCATTCCCGTCTCCGTCGACGGCACCAAGAAAGCGACGGCACACTACGTGGTCTGCCTGCCAGCGGCGCCGAAGAGCCAGCGCGTGGTGTGCATCGCCCAGGCGCAGGTCGCAGCGGATTTCGTCACCGCCCTGAAGAAGGGCGGCACGCTGGAAATCCAGTTGACCACCGGCGACGCCAAGACGGTGCCGATCGACTTCTCGCTGAGCGGCTTCTCCAAGGCGTTCGACGGTCCCGACATGGGCGAGGCGGCACTGCTCAAGCAGCGCGAAGAGACGGCCAAGATTTTCCAGGAGAAGGCCCAGCAGCGCGGCCAGCAGCTCATCGAGGAGCAGCGCAAGGCCGCCAAAGCCAGCGGCGGCTGATACGCCAGCAATCGTCGATATCCCGAATCGCAAGCGCGGGCTCGTGGGCCCGCGCTTTTTGTTGTCGAGAGGCGCCGCCGGCGGAGAGGCCGCGGCTCAGTTCAGGTCGCCGCGCTCGCGGGCGATATAGAAGTTGCCGTCGCGCTCGCTGAAGAATTCGCTGACCTGCGGATGGCGCAGCGGTTCGTCGGAATCGTCGGCCAGCAGGTTCTGTTCGGAAACATAGGCGATGTATTCGCTGTCCGTGTTCTCCGCGAACAGATGGTAATAGGGCTGATCCTTGGAGGGGCGCACGTCCTCGGGAATCGATAGCCACCACTCTTCGGTATTGTCGAAGACCGGGTCGACATCGAAGACGACTCCGCGAAACGCGAAGATGCGGTGCCTCACAACCTGTCCGATGGCGAATTTGGCGCTGCGCATCCTGTTCATGATCTCTGCTCCAGGCGACTGGACCCTCCCACCGCAAGACACACGGCATCGGTCGCCTTGTCAATTCACGCCATGCCCGCCGACCTGCCACAATTGACCGGATTCGCCGAAACCGATAGGCAGCGGGAGGTGGCGCTGGTGGGGACAGGAATGCACCGGAAGCGTATTGCCACAGGGAGCACGCCTTCGCTGGTGCGATCATGAGCGACATTCTCCGGCTCATTATCCCGTTCTTCGGCGTGCTGTTCCTCGGCTACGGCGCCGGTCGGCTGCGTCAGGTGACGGAGGACGGCCTCGCCGGACTGACCTTTTTCATCACCTATCTGGCGATGCCGGCCCTGTTCTTCCGCCTGGTGGCGGAAGCGCCGCTCACCAATGCCGGCGGCTGGACGTTCGTTCTGACGACGACGTTTTCGACCTATTGCGCCTTCGCCATAGCCTTTTCGGTGGGGGCGCTGACCAATGGCGGGCAGATCACCCAGGCCACGATCCAGGGGCTGGTCGGCTCCTATTCCAATATCGCCATGCTGGCGCCGGCGCTGGTGCTGGCGGCCTTCGGGGCGGCGGCGGCGCTGCCGATGGCCCTGATCTTCAGCTTCGACAACGCCCTCATGGTCGCCAGCGTCCCGCTGATGATGACCCTGGGCGGCACCATGCCCGTCGATCCGGCGGTGCTGGCGCAGAAGATCGTACGCCAGGCCCTTCTCAACCCGCTGGTGCTGGCCACCATCCTCGGCCTGGTCTTCGCGCTTGCCGGCCTGCGCCTGCCCACCGCCATCGATTCGGTATTCTCGATGCTCGGCGGTGCGGCCGCCCCGGCCGCGCTGTTCGCCGTCGGCGTCAGCCTCACCGGACGCACCATCGACAAGGTTCCGCCGGAGCTGCCGGTGCTCATCGGCATCAAGCTCGTCGCCCACCCGCTGATCGTCTATCTGCTCCTGAGCTGGGTCGGCGATTTCAACCCGGTCTGGGTGCACGCCGCCGTGCTCATGGCAGCGCTGCCGCCGGCAACCGGCGTGATCGGCTTTGCCCGCGAATACAAGTCCTACGCCGAGTGGGCCTCCGTCGGCGTGCTGCTCGGCACGATCATCTCCATCGCCACGATAACCGTGGTGTTGATCCTGCTGGTCAGGGATATCCTGCCGGTCGATCCCTTCCACTGAGCGCCACGCCCTGCTTCATCGCCAGGCGCCGCAAAGACGGCAGGCGGTCGAGCAGGAAGAGGCCGGCGCCGCGGACCGCCTGCACCGGCAGGAAGTCCGAGAGCAGCGTCCGGTTCAGCACATCGACCGCGGCAGTGCGGCTGAGCACGTCGCCGCGCCGGGCGCGGTCATAGGCGGCAAGCACCTCGCGCGCACCGGGGTCGTCGTGCTGACCGGCGAGACGTTCGGCCAGCGCCGTCACGTCGCGATAGCCGAGGTTGAGGCCCTGCGCGCCGATCGGCGGAAACAGATGGGCGGCCTCACCGGCAAGCGCCACGCGGCTCGTCGCGAAGCGCCGCGCAGTCATGCCCGACAGCGGAAACATCTGGCGTTTGCCGTCGATGGTCACGGCGCCGAGCACCGACTGCGACTGGGCTTCGATCTCGGCGGCAAGGTCGTCTTCGGAAAGCGCCAGCCGCCGTTCGGTCTCCGCCGGACGGTCCACCCAGACCAGGCTCGAGCGCTTGTCGCCGGGCAGGGGAACGAGGGTGAACGGTCCCGCCTCGGTGTGGAACTCGGTCGACGTGTCGTCGTGCGCGATGGCGTGGCTGAGATTGCACACCAGCGCCGCTTGATCGTAGCGCCAGGCGCTTGTCGCGATGCCCACCGCCTCGCGCACCTTCGAACGGCGGCCGTCGGCGGCAATCGCCAGCCGCGCCGCAAGCGCCTCGCCGGTGGAAAGCGTCAGGCTGATCGATGCCTCGCCCGGTGCAACCGCCTCGACGACCGCTTCGCGCCGTTCGATCGGGCGCGTGGCAACGGCGGCCTCCAGAGCGGCGACGAGGATGGCGTTGGGAATGTTGTAGCCGAAGGCGTCGAGGTCGATCTCGCTGGCGTGGAAGGCGACCTCGGGCGCACGGATGAGACGGCGCGTGCCATCGACGATGCGCATGGTCCTGAGCGGCGCGGCTTGCGTCGCGATCGTACTGCCAGATGCCGATCCTTTCGAGCAGCGCCACCGAGCCGGCCAGCAGCGCCGAGGTGCGCTCGTCGGCCGGCGGCCGGGCAGGGGCGACCAGCGCCGTCCTGTAGCCGGCATCGCTCAAGATCAGGGCGGCGGCGAGCCCGACGGGGCCCGCACCGACGACGGCAATTGTGGTCCGGCTGTCCGCTGCGCTCATGCAGCCGGTGTATCAGCCGACGGCACCTGAGGTCGAGACAGGGATGCGTTGCGCAGCGCGCCGGTCAGCCACGAGCCGGCCAGCATGGCGGCAACGAAAAGGACGGCGCTGGCCGGTGTCAGCGCCAGATTGGCGATGGCCGGGCCGGGGCAGAATCCCGCGGCGCCCCAGCCGATTCCGAACAGCGCCGAACCGGCGATGAGCGGCAGGTCGAGCCTGGTCCTGTCGGGATAGGAGAAGGCAGGCGCCGCCAGCGGCCGGCGGATCAGCCGGTGCAGCCGGAAACCGAAGAAGAAGACCAGCGCGCCGCCGCCCATGACGAAGGCGAGGCTCGGGTCCCAGCCGCCGGCGGGAATGGCGGCGACATCGAGAAAGTCCTTGACCTTTTCGGGGTCGATCATGCGCGCCAGCGCCAGGCCGGCACCGAAGACGACGCCGCTTGCGAGAGCGGCCGCGAGAGCGAGCGGTGTCCGGTTCATCTAGAGCACGTGCCTCACAATGAAGACGGTGACGACGGCACTTGCCATGAAGGTGCCGACAGCGACGAAGGAGCGCACCGACAGGCGCGGCAGGCCGCAGATGCCGTGGCCGGAGGTGCAGCCATTGGCCAGCCGCGTGCCGATGCCGACCAGGAGGCCGGCGCTGACCAGGCCGAGCGGGCCGAGGCCGACCGCCGGCAGGCGCGCCGGGATGTCGGCAAACAGCTGCGGTCCGTAGATGAAGCCGAGCCACGCGCCGAGCGGCAGCCCGGCGAGGAAGATCAGCCGCCACAGGCCGTCGCCGCGGCTCGCCGAAAACGCGTTGCCGGCAATGGTGGAAATGCCCGCCAGCCGGCCGTTGAACACCCACAGGATGGTCGCGGCGAGCCCGATGAGCGCGCCGCCGAGCGTGGCCGTAAGGGGAGCGAAATGATCCATCGCACTGAAACCTCGGAGGATTTCCCGCCAAAATAGGAAGCGCTCGGGGCGTCAACAAGAAATCCAAACCCAAGTTTTGCCCGCTATGAGGCAAGCCTTGCCACGGGGCGATGGATCGGCGAAGCATGGAAAGCGTCCGGCCCGGCCGGACGGCGTGGGGTGCGAGATTCGCGGCGAATGAGGAAATATATCGGCGTCTGGGCGGTGCATCTGCTCACGGCAAGCGGAGCTGGCTTCGCCCTGGTGGCGGCGGTCGCCGCCGCCAGCGGTACGTGGCAGATGGTTTTTCTCTTCCTGGGGCTGGCCATGATCGTCGACGGCGTCGACGGCCCCATCGCCCGCAGGCTCGACGTCAAGGAGCGGCTGCCGTGGTTCGACGGGGCAACCCTCGATCTGGTGGTCGATTTCACCACCTATGTGCTGGTGCCGGCACTGGTGCTCGCGCTCAGCGATCTCCTGACCCAACCCCTGGCCACCGGCGCCGGCATCGTGGTTGCGGTGGTCGGCGCCCTCTATTTTGCCGACACCCGCATGAAGACGACCGAGCAGTCGTTCCGCGGCTTCCCGGCGGTGTGGAACGCGGTGGTCTATCAGCTCGATGGTCTACAAGTTCCCCGAGACGGTGACGCTCCTCATCATTGCCGCCTTCGCCGTGCTTACATTCCTGCCGGTGGAGTTCGTGCATCCCATGCGGGTGAAGCGTCTGCGCCCGGTGACCTTCGTCATGGCGGTCGCCTGGGGCCTCACCGCCTTCGCCGCCCTCGTTGAAAACCTCAATCCCGATCCGCTGGTGCTGATCCTCTTCTCCGTCGTCAACCTGTACTTCGCCGTCATCGGCGTCTTCCTCCAGGTGACGCGCCCCAAAGAGGCGGCCGGCTAGGAGCCCGCGATGTCCCTCCTCGAATGGATCGCCGATCCTGCGATCCTCGCCAGCTTCGTGACGCTGACGGTCATGGAGATCGTCCTCGGCATCGACAACATCATCTTCATTTCGGTGATCGTCGGGCGGCTACCGCCCGAGCAGTCGAAGCGCGCCCGCCAGCTCGGCCTGGCGCTGGCGCTGGTCTTCCGCATCGCGCTGCTCAGCCTGTTGTTCTGGCTGATCCATCTCAGCCGGCCGCTCTTCGAGATCGCCGGCCACGCCTTCTCCATGCGTGACCTCGTTCTGCTCGCCGGCGGCTTCTTCCTGCTGGTCAAGGCGACCAGTGAGATCCACAAGGATGTCGAGGCAGCGGGGGAAGACCACGGTGCCGGAGCCAAGGCCGGCGCCAGCTTCGCCATGATCGTCTCGCAGATCATCGTCATCGACATCGTCTTCTCGGTCGATTCGATCGTCACCGCGATCGGCATGGCCGAACATGTCGGCGTGATGATCGCCGCGGTCGTCGTCGCCGTCGCCATCATGTACGCGGCCTCGGGCGCGGTTTCGGGCTTCATCCAGCGCCATCCGACCACACGCATGCTGGCGCTGGCCTTCCTGCTGATGATCGGCTTCGCGCTGGTCGCCGACGGCATCGGCTTCCACATCCCGCGCGCCTATCTCTACACCGCCATGGCCTTCTCGGCCGCGGTCGAGGCGCTCAACGTGATCGCGCGGCGCAACCGCCGAAAGACCGGCCAATGAGCCCGCCCGGCAGTCTGCCACTGGCACCGCGCGCTGCATGGTTCACGCCGCCGCGGCTGATCATGGCGGTGTTCTTCATCCAGGCGATCACGATCACCAACTGGTTTCCGCGCATTCCCGACGTACAGCAGCATCTCGGGCTCACCCCCGGCGAATTGTCGATCTGCCTGATCGGCATGTCGCTCGGCACCTTCCTCATGACCATCTTCAACGGCCCGCTGGTCGCCCGCTTCTCGGCGCGTACCATGATGACCGTCGGCATGTGCACCTACTATGTGTTGCTGATGCTGCCCGGTCTGGCGTGGAACGGCCCCTCGCTCTTCGTCCTCCTGTTTGTGCTGGGCGCCTTCTATGTCATCGTCGATGTCGCCATGAACGTCGAAGCCGCCCGCATCCAGGACGCCGTCGGCCGGCGCATCATGAGCACCTGCCACGGTTTTTGGAGCGTCGGCGCCGTCGTCGGCTCGGTCATGGGCGGACAGTTCGCCGAAGCCGCCGTTCCCACCTGGCTGCATCTTCTCATCACCGGCATCATCGTCCTGCCCTTCGGCCTCACAGCGGTTCGGGCATTGCCGGTGCTGGGTGCCACCGAAGCCGCGTCGACCGGCAAGCGGCCGCTCATCGCTTTCCCGACCCTGGCGCTTGCCGGCGTGTGCATCTACGCCTTCGGCGCCGTGCTCGCCGAACTCAGCGCGCGCAACTGGGGGCGCGGCATTCCTGCGCGAGACCATCGGCACCTCGGCCGCGGCGACCGGCTGGGCGCTTGGCATCTTCTCGCTGACGATGGCGGCAGGGCGGCTGGCCGGCGACTGGCTGACCGACCGCTTCGGCCCTGTGGCGCTCGGCCGCTTCTGTGCCTTCACCGCCATCGTCGGCATGGCGGCCCTGGTCTTCGCCAACAATCTTCCGCTCGCCTTCGCCGGCTTCGCGGCAATCGGATTCGGCGTTTCCGTCGGCTTCCCGCTGTCGGTCAGCGCGGCGGCGGCCGTGGGCGACCGCCCACCGGCGCTCAACGTCGCCTCCGTGGTCCTGGTCGCCTATAGCGGATCGCTGGTCGGGCCGCCGCTGGTCGGCTTCGTTGCCGACGGCGCCGGCCTGCGCATCGGGCTGGGCGCGCTGTTGCCGCTGATGGTCCTCAGCGCACTGTTCGCCGGCGCGCTCAGGCCCTCCACTCGGACAATCACGGCAGGAAAGGGAGGCTAGTCATGCCCCACGCAATCAGGATCGAAAAGCTCGGCGGACCGGAAGTGATGCAATGGGTCGAGGTGCCCATGCCGGAGCCCGCCGCCGGCCAGGTGCGCCTGCGCCACACCGCCATCGGCGTCAATTTCGTCGACGTCTACAACCGCTCCGGCATCTACAAGGGCGCCAAGCTGCCCTTCACGCCGGGGGCGGAAGCCGCCGGCGTGGTCGACAAGCTGGGCGAGGGGGTGACCACGCTCAAGGTCGGCGACCGCGTCGTCTATCAGAACGCTTCCTCCGGCTCCTATGCCGAATATTGCCTGATCCCGGCCGACCGCGTGATCGGGCTCCCCGACGGCATCGACGACAGGACGGCGGCGGCCGGCTTTCTCAAGGGCGTCACCGTCGAATATCTGCTGCTGCGCACGTTCAAGGTCGGCCCTGGGCAAACCGCGCTGTTCCATGCCGCCGCCGGCGGCGTCGGCACCCTTGCCGGCCAGTGGCTGAAGGCGCTCGGCGCCACCACCATCGGCACCGTCGGCTCGGCCGGAAAAGGCCGAGCGCGCCCGCGCCAACGGCTACGATCACGTCATCGACTACTCACAGGAGAACTTCGTCGACCGGGTCATGGAGATCACCGGCGGCCGCAAATGCGATGTGGTCTACGATTCGGTCGGCAACGACACCTTTCCGGGCTCCCTCGACTGCCTCAAGCCGATGGGCATGTGGGTCTCCTTCGGCCAGTCCTCGGGGCTGGTGCCGCCATTCACGGTGGGTCTCCTCCAGCAGAAGGGATCGCTGTTCGCGACGCGACCGACGACTGCGCATTATTTCGCCAGGCGCGAGGACTTCGAGAGCGGCGCCGCCAACCTGTTCAAGGTGCTTCTCGACGGCTCGGTGAAGGTGGAAATCGGCCAGACCTTCCCCCTGAAGGACGCCGCCGAGGCGCATCGTGCCCTGGAAGCCCGGCGGACGGTCGGGGCCACCGTGCTTATCCCCTGATCGACAAAATGCCGCAAAACCGGGCAGCCCTGATGAAATTAGGGGTTTGATCGAGATTTGGGCATAATCCATTGTCGAGTCTTGGACTCTCCCGAAAAACCGGCAGAGTCGGGGCAGGGTGGCGATGCGGCCCGGTCGGCCGTGGTGTTTTTTGCGTAGGATCAGGTGTCGCGATGGGACGCCTCACGACTCATGTGCTGGATACGACGGCGGGCGCACCCGCCGCGGGCCTGACGATCGAGCTCTTCCGGCTCGACGGCGGCGAGACGTGCCTCGCGGTGGCGCGCACCAATGACGACGGCCGCGTCGACTCCCCGCTACTCGAAGGCGATGCGCTGACCGTTGGCGTCTACGAATTGCGCTTCCACGCCGGCGACTATCTGCGCGAGCGTCACGACCTGCCCGATCCGCCCTTTCTCGACGTGGTGCCGATCCGCTTCGGCATCGCCGCGCCGCAAGCGCACTACCACGTGCCGCTGCTCATCTCGCCCTACGGCTATTCCACCTATCGGGGAAGCTGATGCGCCCGACGATCCGCTTCATCCGCAAGAGTCGTTTGGTCGAGTTGGTCGACGTCGACCCGACCACCCTGCTTCTCGACTATCTGCGCGAGACCGAAGGCGCCACCGGCACCAAGGAAGGCTGCGGCGAGGGCGATTGCGGCGCCTGCACGGTCGCGCTTGGCCGCATGCGCGACGGCCGGCTGGTCTACGAGCCGGTCAACGCCTGTATCCAGCTTCTCGGCCAGGTGGACGGGACCGAGGTGGTGACGGTCGAGGATCTCGCCGCGCCCGACGGCACGCTGCATCCGATCCAGCAGGAAATGGTGTCGCGCCACGCCTCACAATGCGGCTTCTGCACGCCCGGCTTCGTCATGGCGCTGTTCGCCATGTACCAGTCGACCGACGGCGAGGTGACGCGCGACGAGGTCAACGACTGGATTGCCGGCAACCTCTGCCGCTGCACCGGCTATCGCCCGATCGTCGAGGCGGCGATTGCCGTCTGCGAGCGCGGCCGTCACGACCGCTTCCGCACCGGCCGCGAAGACATGGCCGGCGTGCTCACCTTCCTTGCCGACAGCGAGGACGTCTTCGTCGGCAACGAGAAACGCTTCTTTGCCGCACCGGCCAACATCGACAGCCTTGCCGAGCTCTATGAGCTTCACCCGGACGCCACCATCGTTGCCGGCGGCACCGATGTCGGCCTGTGGATCACCAAGCAGCTCCGCGATCTGCCGCGCATCATTCACGTCGGCAAGGTGCAGGATTTCGACCGCATCGAGGACACCGGCCACGAGCTGGTCATCGGCGCCGGCGCCACCTATGCCCAGGTCGAGCCCTATCTCGCCGCGATCGACCCGGACATCGGCGAATTGCTGCGCCGGCTGGGCTCCAAGCAGGTGCGCGCCAGCGGCACCGTCGGCGGCAACGTCGCCAACGGCTCGCCCATCGGCGACACGCCGCCGCTGCTTATCGCACTCGACGCCTCGCTGTCGCTGCGCAAGGGCAGGCAGGCCCGATCCATGCCCGTGGAGAAGTTCTTCATCTCCTATGGCAAGCAGGCGCGGGCGCCGGGCGAGCTGGTCACGGCGATCTCCATACCCCACCTCACCGACGAGCATATCTTCCGCTGCTTCAAGGTGACCAAGCGTTTCGACCAGGACATATCCTCGGTGATGGCGGCGTTCCGCTTCACCCTCGACGAGCAGGGGACGATCGCCGAAGCGCGGCTGGCCTATGGCGGCATGGCGGAGACGCCGAAGCGGGCCGCCGGCGCCGAAGCCGAGCTCATCGGCTATGATATCCGCGACGCCGGCGCATGGAGCCGCGCCCTGGCGGCGCTACGCGAGGATTTCACGCCGATCGACGACCACCGCGCCACCGCCCGCTATCGCATCGAGACGGCCCACGCGCTTCTCGGCAAGGCGCTGATCGAGGCGTCGGGTACGCTGAGCAGTCGCACCCGCGTCGTCGGGCATCGCGAGAAGGAAATCCATGGAGCCGCTTGACGACATTGTGGGCGGTACCGAGACCGGGCCCGCGGCCAAGCGCACGGCATCGCCGCGCGCGGACTCGCTCGCCGTCGTCCGCCAGCCGATCGCCCACGACAGCGCCATCAAGCATGTCACCGGCGCCGCGCTCTATACCGACGACCTGCGCACGCCGGCCGGCACGCTGCATCTGGCGCCGGGCTATGCGCCCATCGCCGCCGGCCGCGTCACCAACCTCGACCTCGAGCCGGTGCGCGCCGCGCCCGGCGTCGTCGCCGTGCTCACCGCCGAAGACATCCCCGGCCGCAACGACGTCAGCCCGAAGGAGATCGGCGACGACGCGCTGATCGCCGAAAGCCAGATCATGTTCTACGGCCAGGTGCTGTTCGTGGTTGTCGCCGAGACCCGCGACCAGGCCCGGCGGGCGGCCCGCCTGGCACGCATTTCGACGGCACCGACCATGCCGGCGATCGACGTCGACGATGCCATCGTCGCCGGCACCACGGTGCTCGACGACTACAAGTTCGAGCGCGGCGAGCCCGGCGACGAACTGGAACGCTCGCCCAAGCGGGTGACCGGCGAGTTCCGCCTCGGCGGCCAGGAGCACTTCTACCTGGAGGGCCAGGTGGCGCTGGCGATTCCGGGCGAGGACGGCGACATGTTCGTGCACGCCTCGACCCAGCATCCGAGCGAGGTGCAGCACGTCATCGCCCATGTCCTCGGCCTCCACGACAACGCCGTCACCGTCGAGGTGCGGCGCATGGGCGGCGGCTTCGGCGGCAAGGAGAGCCAGGCGACGCAATGGGCGGCGCTGGCCGCGCTGGCGGCATGGAAGACCGGCAAGCCGTGCAAGATGCGGCTCGACCGCGACGACGACATGACCATGACCGGCAAGCGTCACGATTTCCGCGTGGACTATTCTGCCGGCTTCTCGCGCGAGGGCGGCCTGCGTTCGGTCGACGTGACGTTGTCGGCACGCTGCGGCTATTCTGAGGACCTGTCGCTCGGCGTCGTCGACCGCACCATGTTCCACGCCGACAACGCCTATTACTATCCCTCGTGCCGCATCGTCACCCGGCGCCTGCGCACCAACACGGTGTCCAACACCGCCTTCCGCGGATTCGGCGGCCCGCAGGGCATGCTCTTCGCCGAGCGCATGATGGACCACATCGCCTATGCCACCGGGCGCGACCCGCTCGATGTGCGCAAGATCAATTTCTATGAAGGCGTTGGCCGCGACCGCACGCCCTACGGCATGCATGTCGAGGACAACATCCTGCCCGAGCTGATCGCCGAGATCGAACGCACCAGCGACTACCGCGCCCGCCGTGAGGCGGTCACCGCGTTCAACGCCACCAGCCCGGTGCTCAAGAAGGGCATCGCGCTCACCCCGGTGAAGTTCGGCATCTCCTTCACCCTCATCCACCTCAATCAGGCCGGCGCCCTGGTCCATCTCTATCGCGACGGCTCGATCAGCCTCAATCACGGCGGCACCGAGATGGGGCAGGGCCTGTTCATCAAGGTGGCGCAGGTGGTCGCCGAGGAATTCGGCGTCGGCGTCGACAAGGTGAAGATCACCGCCACCTCGACCGCCAAGGTGCCCAATACCTCGCCGACCGCGGCGTCCGCCGGTACCGACCTCAACGCCCAGGCGGCGCTTGCCGCAGCCCGCGAGATCAAGGGCCGGCTCTACGCCTTCATCGAGGAGAAATGGAACGTCGAGCGCGCCCGCGTCGAGTTCCGCAACGGCGAGGTCCTGGTCGGCAACCGCACCATGACCCTCGCCGAGCTGGCCGCCGCTGCCTATGTCGCGCGCGTCCACCTGTCCTCGGCCGCCTTCTACAAGACGCCGCTGATCCACTGGGACCGCGAGAAGGCCTCCGGTCGGCCGTTCTACTATTTCGCCTATGGCGCCTCCTGCTCGGAGGTGACCGTCGACACCATGACCGGAGAGATGCGGGTGAACCGCGTCGACATCCTCCACGATGTCGGCAAGTCGCTCAATCCGGCCATCGACATCGGCCAGATCGAGGGTGGTTTCGTGCAGGGCATGGGCTGGCTGACGACCGAAGAGCTGGTCTGGGATTCGGCCGGACGGCTGCGGACCTTCGCGCCCTCGACCTACAAGATCCCGACCGCCTCGGACGTGCCCGCCGATTTCCGCGTCGCCCTGTTCGAATCCGGGGGAAATCGCGAGGATTCCATTTTCCGCTCCAAGGCGGTCGGCGAGCCGCCGCTGATGCTGGCGATCTCTGTGTTCTCGGCGGTCACCGACGCCATTCTCAGCCTCAAGCCGGCGGTCTTCCCGCATCTCGACGCACCGACGACGCCGGAAGCGATCATGCGCGCCATCCGCGCCACCAATCCCAACGGAGCCGACGCATGAGGCCGGTCTGGCCGCGCGTGCTGGCCGGGCTCGACGCCCACGGCCGCGTCGCCATGGTGACGGTTGCCGCCACCCGCGGCTCGGCGCCGCGCGAGGCCGGCGCCCGCCTGATCGTCCATCCCGACGGCAGCTTCACCGGCACCATCGGCGGCGGCACGCTGGAATGGAAAGCCATTGCAGTCGCGCAGGCCGCGCTCTCCAGCCCATCTGCTCCCAAAGCAGAGGTGCGTAAATATGCGCTGGGGCCTGAACTCGGCCAGTGTTGCGGCGGCAATGTCGATCTGATCATCGAGGTAATCGCCGCCGACCGGCGCGACGCGGTCGCCGAACTTGCCGCGCGTGAAGCGCAGGGGCACCTCGTCACCCGCGGCGCGATCCGCACCGAGGGCATCGACCGCCACATCGTTACCGGGGAGGGGATGACGCCGGGCACCGCCACGCTTGTCGCAGGCCTCGTCACCGAAGCCTTCGGCGACGACCGTCGGCCGCTCATCCTCTTCGGTGCCGGCCATGTCGGCCGCGCATTGGTGCTGGCGCTGGCCCCGCTGCCTTTCGCGCTCACCTGGGTCGACCCCCGTCCCGATGCCTTTCCGGCCAATGTCCCGGCCAATGTCACCCTGCGCCAGCCCGACGAACCGACGGCAGCGCTCGCCGACATGCCGGCGCAGAGCTTCGCCATGGTGATGAGCCACAGCCACCAGCTCGACCTGGCCCTCACCCATGCAGCGCTCGCCGACGACCGTTTCGCCTATGTCGGCCTGATCGGATCGAAGACCAAGCGCGCCCGTTTCGAGAAGCGGCTGGCCGCGGCGGGCATTGCGCCGGCGCGCATCGCCGAACTCGTCTGTCCGATCGGTGTCGGCGGCATCCATTCCAAGGCGCCGGCGGTGATTGCGGCGGCGACGGTCGCCGAGTTGCTCATGCGCGACGAAGCATTGCGGGCGGCATCGGCGCCGACAGACCTCGAAACGCAGAGGCAGCGGCACGCTTGATGGAGACGGGGGCAGGCTTGGACAAGGGCAAGAATTTCCGCAGGCCGACCGGCACGCCGACGCTGGAAGCCGTCGGCATCACCAAGGACTTTGGTACGCTCAGGGCAAACGACAGCGTCAATTTCTCCATCATGGAGGGGGAAATCCACGCGCTGCTCGGCGAAAACGGCGCCGGCAAGTCGACCCTGGTCAAGATCATCTACGGCGCCCTGCAACCCACCGAAGGCGAGATCCGCTGGAAGGGCAAGCCGGTCACCATCTCCAATCCGGCCGCCGCCCGCCACCTCGGCATCGGCATGGTGTTCCAGCACTTCTCGCTGTTCGAGGCGCTGAGCGTTACCGAGAACATCGCTCTGGCCCTGCCCAAGACCATGCGCCGCGGGCTGGCCGACACGGTCGAGCAGGTCTCTTCCGACTACGGCCTGCCGCTCAGGCCGCACGCCATTGTCGCCGACCTTTCGGTGGGCGAGCGCCAGCGCATCGAGATCGTCCGCTGCCTGCTGCAGAAGCCGCAACTGCTCATCATGGACGAGCCGACCTCGGTGCTCACCCCGCAGGAGGCCGACCATCTCTTCGTCACCCTCCAGCGGCTGGCCGGCGAGGGCTGCGCCGTGCTCTACATCTCGCATCGCCTGGAAGAGGTGCAGCGCATCTGCCACCACGCCACCATCATGCGGCGCGGCAAGGTGGTCGCCGAGACCGATCCGGCGCAGGAGACCGCCGGCACGCTCGCCCGCCTCATGGTCGGCAGCGAGGTTCTCGAGATTGCGCGGGCGCCCGGCGAGATCGGCAACGTCCGTCTGTCGGTCAATGCGCTCGACCTGCCGTCGATCGATCCCTTCGGCGTGTCGCTCAAGGATGTCAGCCTTGATGTGCGTGGCGGCGAAGTGGTCGCCATCGCCGGCATCGCCGGCAACGGGCAAAGCGAGCTGTTCGGAGCGCTGTCCGGCGAGGTCCGGCTCGAAAGTTCCGATGAGATCGTCATCGACGGCATCGCCTGCGGCATGTTGGGCATCACAGGCCGGCGCAATCTCGGCGCCGCATTCGTTCCGGAGGAGCGCCTCGGCCATTCCGCCGTGCCCGGCCTCAAGCTCACCGACAACGTCATACTCACCCGCCACCGCACCGGCGACGAGCTGGTGGTTACCGGCGTGGTGCGGCCACTGCGGGCGCTCAAGATCCTCGATACGGTGACCACCGACTACGATGTGCGCAAGGGCACCTCGGACCCCGAAGCGCGCTCGCTGTCCGGTGGCAACCTGCAGAAATTCGTGGTCGGGCGCGAGATCGACCGCCGCCCCGGCGTGCTGGTGGTCTCCCAGCCGACCTGGGGTGTCGATGCCGGCGCTGCGGCCCTCATCCGCCAGGCGTTGATCGACCTGGCGCGGGCCGGATCGGCGGTGCTGGTCATCAGCCAGGACCTCGACGAGATCTTCGAGATCGCCGACCGCATCGCTGTGATCTCGCGCGGCCACCTGTCGCCGGCCGAGCCCGCGGCGACGGCGACACGCGAATCGATCGGCCTGCTCATGGGCGGCATCGGCGAGGGCAAGAAGGCGGAAGCCGGCGAGGCGGAGACGACCCATGCAGCTTAGGCTCGAACGGCGCGCACAACAGAGCCGCGCCATGACCGTTCTGTCGCCGGTGCTTGCCATCGTCCTGTCGGTGGTCACCTTCTTCATCATCTTCTGGGTCATGAAGATCGACCCGCTGAAGGCGCTCTATCTCTACTTCGTCGATCCGCTGACTGCCGTCTGGTCGATCGAGGACCTCATCGTCAAAGCGGCGCCGATCATCCTGATCGCCGTCGGCCTGTCGTTCTGCTACCAGTCAAACGTGTGGAACATCGGCGCCGAAGGGCAACTCGCCGTCGGTGCCATCTTCGGCTCGATCATCCCGGTCTATTTCCCCAACTGGGGCGGGCCGCTGCCACTCACCTTGATGATGCTGATGGGCATCCTCGGCGGCATGCTCTACGCGGCCATTCCCGCCTTGCTCAAGAACCGCTTCAACGCCAACGAGACGCTGACCACGCTGATGATGGTCTACATCGCCAACCTGATGGTCGACTATCTGGCGCGCACCCCGTGGCGCGATCCGGCCGGGCACAACTTCCCCAACAGCCACCCCTTCACCGACGGCCAGATGCTGCCGGTGATCTTCGGCGACGCCATTCGCCTCAACGTGGTCTTCGTGCTGGTTGCCGTGGCCGTCGGCTGGTTCCTGACCGAGCGCACGCTGACCGGCTTCCAGATCCGCGTGCTCGGCCAGTCGCCGCGCGCCGGCGCCTTCGGCGGCTTTGACCGCAATCGCATGGTCATGCTGACCATGCTGATTTCCGGTGGTCTGGCCGGCCTCGCCGGCATCTGCGAGGTCGCCGGACCCATCGGCCAATTCCGCACCACCGTGTCGCCGGGCTACGGCTTCACCGCCATCATTGTCGCCTTCCTCGGCCGGCTGCACCCGATCGGCATCCTCTTTGCCGGCCTACTGCTGGCGCTGTCCTACATGGGCGGGGAGGGGGCGCAGATCGCGCTCGGCATTTCCGATCAGACGACGGCGGTGTTCCAGGGCATGCTGCTCTTCTACGTGCTCGCCTGCGACACGCTGATCTACTACCGCCTGCGCATCGTACGTCGGCGCCCCTCCGAAGCCCTCCCGGTTGCGAGCTGACGCCATGACGATGATCGAAGGAATCCTGCTGACCATCGTCACCGCCGCCACGCCGCTCTTGTTTGCGGCGCTGGGCGAGCTGATCGCGGAGCGCTCTGGCGTGCTCAACCTTGGCGTCGAGGGCATGATGGCGGTCGGCGCCGTCATGGGCTTTGCCGGCGGCCACATCTCCGGCATTCCGGCCGTCGGCGTGGTGAGCGGCATGGTCGGCGGCGCACTGATGGGCGGCCTCTTCGGCCTCGTCACGCTAGTCTTTGCCGCCAACCAGAACGCCTCCGGCATCGCCCTCACTTTGTTCGGGCTGGGCCTGTCGGGGCTGATCGGCAACGCCTATACCGGCATGCCCGGCCTCGGCATGGACCGCATCCACATTCCGGTCCTCTCCGACATTCCGATCATCGGCCCGGTGATCTTCGGCGAGGACCCGCTGGTCTACCTGGTTGCCGCGCTCACCATCGCGGTGTGGCTGTTTCTCTTCCGCACCAATGCCGGATTGATTGTGCGCGCCGTCGGAGACAACCACGCCTCAGCCCATTCCCTCGGCTATCCGGTGCTGCGCGTGCGTTTCCTGGCGGTTCTCTTCGGCGGCGCCTGCGCCGGCGTCGGCGGGGCCTACCTCTCGCTGGTCTATACGCCGCAATGGACGCAGGCGATGACCTCCGGCCGCGGCTGGATCGCCATCGCACTGGTCGTCTTCGGCACCTGGCTGCCGGGGCGCATCGCCATCGGCGCGCTGCTTTTCGGTGCGGTCAACATCCTGCAATTGAATGCGCAGGCATTCGGACTGGGCGTCCCGTCCCAGTTCCTGTCCATGCTGCCTTATCTCATCACGGTCATCGTTCTGGTGATCATTTCGCGCAATCAGGCCCTGCTCAAGATCAATACACCCGCGTCGCTGGCCCGCACCTTCGTGCCCGACAATTGAGCAGATGGGCCGAAAATGGCATGAATTCTGTATGGCAGGCACGGATGAACGTGCCGCTGACAGTGGGCGTCAACGAGAGGAGTGAGAGCATGCGAAGGTTTTTGGTGGCCGCCGGCGCGGCGACTTTGCTGGCCGCGGCGCTGGGCGGCGCTCAGGCCGCCGATCTGAAGGCGTGCTGGGTCTATACCGGCCCGCACAATGACGGCGGATTCAGCGAGCAGCACGATCTCGGCCGTCAGGCCGTGCAGAAGGAGTTCGGCGACAAGGTCGATGCCAGCACCTATGTCGAGAGCGTGCAGGAGGGCCCCGATTCCGAGCGCGTGATCGAGCGCCTGGCGCGCGCCGGATGCGGGCTGATCTTCACCACCTCCTTCGGCTTCATGGACCCGACCCTGAAGGTCGCCGGCATGTTCCCGAAGGTGAAGTTCGAGCACATGTCGGGCTACAAGACCGCCCCCAACATGGCGACCTATAACCTGCGCTGGTACCAGGGCCGCTACGTCCAGGGCCAGATCGCTGCCAAGATGTCCAAGGCGGGCCTGGCCGGCTACATCGTGTCCTTCCCGATTCCGGAAGTGATCATGGGCATCGATGCCTTCATGCTCGGCGCCCAGTCGGTCAACCCCGACTTCAAGGTGAAGATCATCTGGGTCAACACCTGGTTCGATCCCGGCAAGGAAGCCGACGCCGCCAAGACTTCTGGTTGACCAGGGCGCCGACATTCTCGTCCAGCACACCGACTCGCCGGCCGCCATGCAGGTCGCCGAGAAGGCCGGCATCCACGCCTTCGGCCAGTCGGCCGACATGAGCAAGTTCGGCCCGCATGCCCAACTCGCCTCGCTGATCGACGAGTGGGGCCCGTACTACATCAAGGAAGTCAAGGCGGCTCTCGACGGAACCTGGAAGACCCACGAGACCTGGGCCGGCATGGCCGACGGCGACGTCGTGCTCGGGCCGCTCGCCAACATGCCCGATGACGTCAAGGCGATGGCCGAGAAGTCCATCGAAGACATCAAGTCCGGCAAGCTGGTCGTCTTCTCCGGCCCCGTCTACAAGCAGGACGGAACGGAAGTGGTGAAAGCGGGCGAGGTGATGCCCGATGCCGATATCAACAGCCTGAACTACTACGTGAAGGGCATCGACGCCCAGCTTCCGCAGCAGTAGCGGATGCTGTCGTACCCCGGCTAACCTGACGGGCGCGCCTCACCAGGGCGCGCCCGTTCCATAAGCAACGCCACCTAAGCGAACGCCAATGTCACCCTTCGTCGTCGACTGGCTGAACCTTCTCGTGCGCTGGGCCCACCTTATTGTGGGTATCGGCTGGATCGGCACCTCGTTCTATTTCATCGCGCTCGACCTCAGCCTGCGCCAACGCGAGAAGATGAGGGAAGGCGTCTACGGCACCGCCTGGGAGGTGCATGGCGGCGGCTTCTACCACGTCGAGAAGTTCCTGGTGGCGCCCAGGGAGCTGCCGCCTGACCTCATCTGGTACCAGTGGGAGGCCTACCTCACCTGGGTCACCGGCTTCGGCCTGATGATCCTGCAATATTACTGGCGTGCCGACGTCTTCCTCATCAACCCGGACGTCCTGCCGCTGCTGCCCGTCCAGGCGATCTGGATCTCCATCATCAGCCTTGCCGGCGGCTGGCTGATCTACGACCGCATCTGCAAGTCGCCGATCGGCAGGAACACGCCGCTGCTCGCCGTCATCGTCTTCGCGCTCATCGTCGGCGCCGCCTGGTTCTACAGCCACGTCTTCTCCGGACGCGGCGCCCTCATCCATGTCGGCGCCTTCATCGGTACCATCATGGCAGTCAACGTCTTCGGCATCATCATCCCCAACCAGAAGAAGATCGTTGCCTCGCTGATCGCGGGCGAAGAGCCCGACCCGGCGCTCGGCGCCATCGGCAAGCAGCGCTCGGTCCACAACAACTACCTGACGCTGCCCGTGCTCGTGATGATGGTGTCCAACCATTATCCGATGCTCGCCGGCCACCCGGACACCTGGCTGGTGGTGGCGCTGATCGTCGTCGGCGGCGCCTCGGTGCGCCATTTCCTCAACCGCCACGACGCCCACGACCCGCTGGAGAAATACGGCTGGGCCCTGCCGATCGCCGTCGTTGCGCTGGGCTTCGCCGTCTGGCTGACGGTGCCGCAGGTGAACACCGTTCCCGCCGGCATGACCGTTTCCGAGAGCGAGGTGCTGGCCATCGTCGGCAAGCACTGCATCATGTGCCACTCGGCCCACCCCAGCCACGAGGGCTTCGATGCGCCACCCAAGGGCGTCATCCTCACCTCGATCCCCGACATCGTGCTGCACAAGGACCAGATCCTGGCGCAGGCGGTGAACAGCGACACCATGCCCCTCGGCAACGAGACCCACATCACCGAGGAAGAACGCCAGAAACTTGGCGCCTTCCTCATGAGCCGCTAGAACAGGCCCACCGAAACCGGGGGGCGGGATCATGGTCGATTTCCCGATCACGCTTGAGGCGATCAACGCCATGGATCTGGCCGATTTCGTCGCCGCTTTCGGCGACGTCGCCGAGCATTCGCCGTGGGTGGCCGAGCGCGCCGCCGGCGGGCGCCCGTTCGCCAGCAAGCGCGGCATGATCGAAGCTTTTGGCGACGAGGTGCGCGAGGCGGGACCGGCGGAGAAGCTGGCGCTTCTGCGTGCCCATCCCGACCTTGCCGGTCGGGCGGCCGTTGCCGGCGAGGTTGCCGAGGATTCGCGCCGCGAGCAGGCGAGCGCCGGCCTCGACACGTTGACCCGCGAGGAGTTCGCCCGCTTCACCGAGCTCAACGACGCCTACACCGCCAAGTTCGGTTTTCCCTTCATCCTGGCCGTGCGCGGTGCCGACAAGCAGACGATCCTTGCCGCCTTTGCCGAGCGCATCGAGCGCGACCCCGATGCCGAACTGGCCATGGCCGTCTCCGAAGTTACTCGCATCATCGGCTTTCGCATCGAGGACCGGGTCGCATCGTGAGTAGCACCGACAAGCCGGCGCTCGGCGAGCAGGCACAGGCCATGATCGACGCGCTGGCAAAGATCAGCGCCGAGCCCGACAAGCTGACCCGCCTGTTCCTGTCGCCCGAGCACAAGCGCGCTGCGGCGCTCACCGGCGAATGGATGCGCCGGGCAGGGCTGACCGTGCGCATGGACGCGGTCGGCACCATGCACGGCCTGTTGCCGGCGGGCAGCGACGGGCCGCAGGCGCATAAGCGCCTGCTCGTCGGCTCGCATCTCGACACGGTGGTCGACGGCGGCCGCTTCGACGGCAATCTTGGCATCGTCGCCGGCATCGTCGCGGCCGAGGAAATCGCCAGCCGCGGCATCAAGCTGCCTTTCGCACTCGAAATTCTGGCCTTCGGCGACGAGGAGGGCGTGCGCTACCCGAAGACACTGATCTCGTCCTCGGCCATCGCCGGCACCGTCGATGCCGGTGTCCTCGAGCTTGTCGACGCCGACGGCATGACCATGCGCAACGCGCTTGCCGAGTTCGGCGCCGACGCCGAGCACATCACCGCCGAGGCCTATCACCGCGCCGACGTGCTCGGCTACCTCGAGGTGCATATCGAGCAGGGACCGGTGCTGGAACAGGCCAACGAGCCACTCGGCGTGGTCTCGGCCATCGCCAGCCAGGGCCGCTACCGCTTCGCCATACGCGGCGAGGCCGGGCATGCCGGCACCGTGCCCATGGCGGTGCGCCACGATGCCCTGGCCGCGGCCGCCGAGATGACGCTGATGATCGAACAGGTAGCCAGGAAAGGCACCAAATCGTCTCTGGTCGGCACGGTTGGCGAGATGCGCGTATCGCCCGGCGCCAGCAACGTCATCCCGGGCAGCGTCGAATTCAGCCTCGACCTGCGCGCCGCCAACGACGAGGCGCGGGTGGCCGCTGCCAACGAAATCCGTGCCGCAGCCCGCCAGATCGGGATCAAGCGTGGCGTCGTCGTCGGCATCGAGACAGTCCACGAGAAGCCGGTCGCGACCTGCGCGCCACGTTTACGGAAAGCGATCGCCGCGGCGATAGAAGGCGTCACCGGGGCTAGGCCGCGCGAGCTGATGTCGGGAGCCGGCCACGACGGCCAGGCGATGGTCCATCTCACTGATATCGGCATGATCTTCGTGCGCTGCCGCGCCGGGATCAGCCACAACCCGCTGGAATTCGTCACGCAAGCCGATGTCGGTTTGGCGGTGGAAGCCCTTGTCCGCACAATTGCCAATATCGCTGGCGAAGCTGAGGTCTAGAAGTGCGGCGACGACAACCAAGTGTATAACGCCGTTCTGCCCAGTGTGGATCCAGCCCGGCTTGCACTTGGGCACGCACTGGCCGTTCCACTTGTCCTGATTGGGCAGGCACAGCTTGCCCGGCGGAATGATGACCTTTGGTCTGCAAGCCGAAGATCATCATTCCGCAGATTCCCAAGCCCTAGATCACGGGCCGCCGCCTCCGGGCAGCGGCCTACCCATCGCCACCCGTGCCTGATAGGCATGCCTCCCGGTTGTCGATTGGAGAGGCCCTCCCATGCTCGATCTCAAGCCGCTCGACGAATCCATTCGCTGCGACCTCGGTGAGAATCCGGTCTTTGACGACCGCGAGAACGCGCTGCTCTTCGAGGACATCGTCAACCGCACGATCCACAGCGTCGACCTGGCAGGCGGCGCCACCCGGCACTGGACCTTCGCCAGCGAGGTCTGCTCCTTCGGCCTGGCCGAGACCGGCCGGCTGGTGGTGGCGCTGCGCCACGAGGTCGGCCTGTTCGACCGCGCAAGCGGCGCTTTCCAGCGCCTCTGCACCATCGAGGACGGCGATCCCGACACCCGCCTCAATGACGGCAAGGTCGGCCCCGACGGCGCCTTCTGGGTGGGATCGATGGACGATCGCGGCAAGCCATCGAGCGAGCGCCAACCGCTCGGCTCGCTCTACCGGATCGACGGCAGCGGCCACGTCGACAAGAAGGTCGCAGGGCTGTTCACCAGCAACGGCCTCGCATGGAGCGGCGATGGCCGCGTCATGTTCCACACCGACACGCGCGGGCCCTGGATCGATCGCTGGGACTTCGACCCGGCGACCGGCGAAATCGGCAACCGCGTCCGCATCGTGGCGGACATCGCCGATGCGGATGGGCGGCCGGACGGCGGCGCCACCGACGCCGAAGGCGGCTACTGGAGCGCCGGCATCTCGGCATCGCGGTTGAACCGCTACGACGCAGATGGCCGCCTCGTCGCGCACTATCCCGTGCCGGTGGCCGCGCCGACCATGCCGTGCTTCGGCGGAGCGGACATGAAGACGCTGTTCGTCACCAGCCTGAGGACCGGCCGCAGCCCCGCGGCGCTGGAGAAATATCCGCTGACGGGGATCACGCTGGTCGGCCGCAGCCCGGTCGCCGGCGTGCCGGTGAGCCGCTTCCGCGACGCCGCATCCTGAAGCAACCGCCGGAGGCAATCCATCGTGGTTCGGGGCCCGGCCGCGCCGGGCACCTCACCATCGGGATTCGCCTGGATCCTCCTCATCCTGAGGAGGCTGCCGCGGGCCGCCCTCGAAGGATCACGGCGCCAGCTTGAGCTGGATGTCCTTCCACTGATCGTATTGCGCCGCCGGCAGGTGATACGGCCCGCAACGCTTCACCGCGTCTATCGCCGCCTTTGCCGCTGCCGCGCCGATGGGCGTGGCCGGAAACTCGACGACGGCCGGATCGCCATTGAGGGCGCCGCCCTTGTCGAGCTGGAAGCGCAGCGTGATGGTGACCTGGCGCGGATCGCTCCAGCCCGACGGAACCGTCCAGCAGCGCTTGGCCTGGGCCTGCAACTCTGCCAGCAGCGTCGCGGGAATGGTCGTCTTGCGGCCGAAATCCGCCATGCCGAGAGACGCCGCAATGTCCTTCCATGACGGGTTCTTCTTCTCTCCGCTGGTCTCCGTCTTGTCAGGCGCTGGCGCCTTTTCACCGCCCACCGCATTCTTGGCAGGGTCCGCTGCCGCAGTCTTTGGCGGCGGCGACGTCTGTTGTTGCTGGGGCGGTGACGCCTGTTGCTTCTGAGGCGGCGCTGGCGGTTTCTGCTGCTGCGCGGCAGCCTGTTTTTGCTGCTGTTGCGTCGCCTTTGCCTGCGGCGCTGGCGCTTTCTTATCTGCGCTGTGCTGTGGCGGTTTTTTCGGCGGCGGCGCCTGATCGGCGGGGATCAGCTTGACCGGGATGGCATCCGGCGGCTTCTGCGCCGAGGCCAGCGATCCGATGATCAGAAGGCCGACGAGCAGATGACCGATCGCCGATGCGCCAACGCTGAAGGCATCGGCTTTTCTGGCTGCGGCGCTCGCCGCCGGCCCCTCGACGGAAACCAGCGGCTCCGGGGCAGGAACAGGCGGCGCATCGGCGACGGGGGCCGCCTCGATGACGGGAATGGGGGCATCGGCGGACGGTGCCGCCTCTGGAACTGCGACGGAGTTGTCAAGGCGCACTTGCGCCGGCGCTTGCGCTCCGGCGGCGCCGTCCTCCGCCACACTGTCTTCTGCCATCGTTGCTCCGCTCGGCGCCGTCGCGACAGCGTAGCCCCACCATCCTGTCAGATGACTTATATGGTAACGCAGCATAATTGGCGCAGGCGAGGCCGCCGCACAACGTCGTGCCGCTTGACCGTTGCGGTCTGTCAGGCGCCGATGAGCAAACTGGGTGGAGGCCACGCCCCGGAGTTGAACCGGAGATCCCCGGATATGCAGTCCGTCGCGTCGCCCTTCCGCCACGTGGCCACGTGACACATCCTGCCAGTTCGCCCGCCACAACCCAAGCGATTGCTTTCGCAAGGGTTAATCCCTTGGCAGAAATTCGGAGGCATTCCAACATGCGTCGCTGCGCAAGGGCAGGGGCCGCCGCCTCCGTCAATCTATGATCACGTTTGGCGCCTAGCCTCGCGTCGGCAGGAGGAGGAGGGACACCAATGAACGAGATACGCCTGACATTCGCATCCGAGGCTTTCGAGGCGGTCGCGAGGGTGCTGGTCGAGATGGGGTTGAGCTTCCGTGTCGAACCGGTCGGCACCACGGCCAGGCAGGAACGCGCCGCCGAAACGGCACCGGCGGCCAAGCCGCAGACACCGGCCAGGACTGCGCGCAAGGCATCGAAGGCAAAGCGGGCCGCGCGTCCGGCGAAGGCGTCCCCGCCGGCCGACGCAGCGATTCCCGGCGCCGAGCGCCTGCGCGCCGCCATCGCCAAGAGCGGACCGGCCTACCGTTCGCCGCTGGAGCCGCCGGCAACGTCGCCGGCGCCGCCAAGCCCGGGCGGCAACGACCAGCCCGGCGAGCAAAGCGACGCGTGACGCGGGGGCAGGGCGGTCATCTCGACCGCCTAGCCGGCTAGCCAACCTTCCAGCTTGGCCGCATCCGGCAGGCCGCCGGCATGGACCAGCTTGCCGTCGATCGCCACGCCCGGCGTCGACAGGACGCCGGCCTGCACGATCGCCTTCGGATCGGTAACCTTCTCGACCTCGACATCAAGCCCGAGCTTGGCCGCGGCGCGCTCCACCATCTCGGCAGTCGCTTCGCAGCGCTTGCAGCCGGGCCCATAGACCTTGACATGTTTCATGGCAGTCTCTCTCAGAAAATTGCGTTGAACAGGAAACCGACGGCGAGGATGCCGGCGCCCACCACGCCGATGAAGACGGCGATGAGGCGCAGCTTCAGCACCTGCCGGAGGATGATCATTTCCGGCAGCGAGAGCGCGATGACGCTCATCATGAAGGCGAGAACGGTGCCGAGCGCCGCGCCCTTGCCGAGGAGCGCCTCGACCACAGGGATGATGCCCGCCGCATTGGCGTACATCGGAATGCCGATCACCACTGCGGCCGGAACCGACCACCAGGCATCGGCGCCCATGATCCGCGCCATGAGCGCCTCCGGCACATAACCGTGAATCAGCGCGCCCATGCCGATGCCGAGGATGACCCAGATCCAGACCTTGCCGACGATCTCGCGCACGGCCGCCCAGCCGAGTTGGAAACGATCGGCCATGGTCGGCCGCTCCAGATCGATGACCGCGGCATCGCCGACCTGGATGTCGCGCACCCAGTCCTGCAGCCAGCCTTCGACACGCAGCTTGCCGATGACGAAGCCGGCGACGATGGCCAGCCCGAGACCAAAGGCCAGATAGGTCGCAGCCACCTGCCAGCCGACCAGCCCGAAGAGCAGCACCAGCGCCACCTCGTTGACCATCGGCGCGGCGATCAGGAAGGAGAAGGTGACGCCGAGCGGCACCCCGGCCGAGACGAAGCCGATGAACAGCGGCACCGCCGAGCACGAGCAGAAGGGCGTCAGCACGCCCAAACCGGCAGCCATGACATGGCCGACGCCTTCGCCCTTGCCCGAGAGCAGGGCGCGTGTCTTTTCCGGGCTGAAGAAGCTGCGCACCACGCCCATGGCGAAAACGATCGCCAGGAGCAGCATCAAGACCTTGGGCACGTCGTAGAAGAAGAAGGCGAGGGCATCGCCGGTATGGCTCTGCCGCGCGACCGGAAGCAGCGATGTGAGCCATTCGGAAAGCGGGGCCAGGCCCTGATAGATCGTCCACCAGAGGAGGGCGGCGAGAAAGAGCCCGCCGATCCATGGCCAGGGCGCAGTTCCACCGCGCCGCGCCAGCGTGTCGCTGTGGATCGTCGTCATGCCGCGCTCCGCTCGAGCGCCGCGCTGGCCTCGAGGGCCGCATCGAGCAGCGTCGCGATGGCAGGCGTCAGATCGGGATTGCGCCGGTAGCGCACCCACTGCGCGTCGCGACGGTCGGTGACCAGCCCGGCCTGCTTCAGCACCTGCATGTGGCGCGACATGCGGCTTTGCGTGGCGCCCAGCGCCGGCATCAGCTCGCAGACGCAATGCTCCGCACCATCGCCAAGCAGCCGCATCGTCTCCAGACGGGTCGGCTCGGCAAGGGCGGCAAGAACGGATAGGACCATTGCTTTCTCCTTAATGCGCATATGCGCATAAACGGGATAAAGCGTCAAGGCGCTGGATCAAGAAGAATGCGGCTGCAACCGGCGCCGACGGCAGTGCCGATTGACGTCGAAAAATATCTGACCTAGATCAGATATTATGCCGATCGACCCCATCTCCCGCGTTCGCCGCTTCAACCGGGCCGTCACCACCGAGGTGGGCGCCCTCGACACGTCGTTTCTGGGGCGCGGCCGCCCGCTTGGCAGCGCCCGCGTGCTCAATGCGATCGGCCAGGGCGTCACCGATGTCGCCGCGATCCGGGACTATCTCGGCCTCGATTCCGGCCTGATGAGCCGCCTTTTGCGCGGCCTCGAAGTGGAAGGGCTGATCGAGACCGTGCCACACGCTGAAGACGCGCGCCGGCGCATAGCCCGGCTGACCGAGGCCGGCCTGTCCGAATTCCACGCTTACGAGGCCTTGTCCGATGCACAGGCAGAGGCGGTCCTGGCGCATCATCCACGCCCCGAAGACCTGCTGCGCGCGATGGATCTCGTCGCCTCCGCGCTCGGCCGCGATCGCGTTGTGCTGGACGAGATGGACCCGCGCCACGCAGACGCCCGCTACTGCCTGGCGGAATATTACGCCGAACTCGCCCGCCGCTTCGCAAACGGCTTCGACGTGTCGCTGTCGCGCGATCCGGAAGCCACCGACATGATCCGGCCGCGCGGCGCATTCCTCGTTGCCATGTCGGACGGACTGCCGATCGGCTGCGTCGGACTGAAGGGCAACGCAAGCGAGGTCGCTGAGATCAAGCGGCTCTGGGTCGCTCCGGCAGCCCGCGGCCTTGGGCTTGCGCGGCGCCTCATGACGGCAATCGAGGCCATCGCTCGGGAGATGTCCATCGCGCTCCTTCGCCTCGATACCAACAGCACGCTGCCCGAGGCACAGCGCCTCTACCGCGCCACCGGCTGGGCCGAGATCGACCGTTTCAACGACGATCCCTATCCCGACCTCTTCTTCGAAAAGCACCTCTGAGCGGCCGCGGCGGCCGGCCAACGGCAAGCGCCGCCGCGCCGCTATCCACGCGAGAGCCGGCTTCCACGACCAGACAGGCGCCAGCCGGAAGAATCCGGCAGCCCGACGCTTCCCGCGGAGGCGTTGAGCGCAGCGAATCGGCCGTGAGCGGAATCATGGCGGACGGGGTGGGATTCGAACCCACGGTACCCTCGCAGGTACGCCGGTTTTCAAGACCGGTGCCTTCAACCGCTCGGCCACCCGTCCGTCGATAGTGCGACTATTAGGCTGCCGCTTTACCAAGGAAAAGCCAAAATCCGCGGAAAAATGCCGCGCGGCGGCCACCTGCGCTTGCAAAATGCCTCACGATTTGGTCATCTGTCGTGACTGGTCTTAACGCCTCGTTAAGACTTGCTGCCCCCTCATGGGAGTGGCAGAGGGGATTGGCGGTAAGAGGGGCGCGGGTGCATTTCCCGGGCAATTTATCAGTGCAGGATGGCGTGGTCGCAAGCCGCGCTGCTTGTGTGAGAGCATGAGGGGCGCGGGCGTCCTGCGCGCTCTCGCGCTCGCCGGCGTCGCCGGCCTTCTGGCGTCGTGCAGCAGCTTCGCCCCGGGCCCGATCACCACCGCCACCAAGGAATTCTTCAGCCAAGCCAAATATGGCCCAGCCAGCCCCAGGATCGTCGCCAACAGCAACGTTCCCAAGGGCGGCGGCCGCTACACCGTCGGCAAGCCTTATCGCGTCGCCGGCAGGACCTATATCCCGCGCGACAATCCCCGCTACAGCAAGGTCGGCCTTGCCTCCTGGTACGGCTCCGCCTTCCATGGCCGGCTGACCGCCAATGGCGAGGTCTATGACGTCAACGGCCTCACCGCCGCCCATCCGACGCTGCCGCTGCCCAGCTATGTCCGCGTGACCAATCTCGAGAATCACCGCTCGCTGGTCGTGCGCGTCAACGATCGCGGGCCGTTTGCGCATAACCGGCTGATCGACGTGTCCGCCCGCGTTGCCGATATGCTCGGCTTCAAGCACAAGGGCACCGCCAAGGTGCGCGTCGACTATGTCGGCCCGGCCCAGATGGACGGGCGCGACGAGAACCGGCTGCTCGCCTCCTATCGCGGACCGAGTGTCGCGCCGTCGTGGCAGGGCCCGAGTTTCGCCGACAATCGGGCGGCGACGGCCAATATGAGGGTTGCTTCCGCCGCGCCCGCGCCGGAGCTGCGACCGGCCTTCGCCGAAAGCGATCCGCTGCTGCTGACGCCGGCCGTCTCCACCACCACCGCCTATGCCGATCCGACCGACAATCTTGGGGCGTTGATCCTGCGCAGCGGACTGACGCGCTCCTATGCGGAGACGCCGCGTCCGACGCCGGCCCAGGCGGCGGCAGCCGAACTCTCCAGCCACGACCTGACCACGGCGCTCACCGCCGCCGCGGCGCGCAAGGCGCGGCAGATGGCTGCGGCACGGACCACGCACCAGCCGGTCACCATCCAGCTCGGCTCGTTCTCCACAGCGGAGAATGCCGAGCGCGTCGCCTCCCAGTTCGGCCGCTTCGGCCAGACCGAGATGCAGGCGCGCGATTCCGGCGGGCGCACCTTGCAGGTCGTTTTCATCACCACCGACGGCTCCGTCGCGCCCGACACGGTGATCGGCGCCGCCGAAGCCAACGGGCTGCACGGCGCCTTCGTCGTCGACCGCTGAAGCCGGCTTTCCACCGCATCTCCTTGCGCTCGGTTGCCCCGGCGCAATTGATCTGCTTGGCTGTCCCTTGCTATTCACGACGGGGGCAGAAAGCGGAGCGCCGATCATGCGGCAGGCGAACGGCGGGCTTGTGAGCCCTTCAGCATCCCAGCATTCCACGCGGTGGCGAAGCCTGGCGATGGCCGTCGCCGGCGTTCTGCTGTTCGGGCTCGGCCACGCCTCCGCCCAGAGCTTCGAGACGCGCGCCCAGCACGCTCTTGCTGATGGACGCCGAGACCGAGACCATCCTGTTCCAGAAGGCGGCCGACGTGCGCATGCCGCCGGCCAGCATGGCCAAGCTGATGACCGTGGCGGTCGTCTTCGACGCCATCAAGTCCGGCAAGCTCAGCCTCGATACCGAGTTTCAGATCTCCGAGAACGCCTGGCGCAACGGCGGCGCCAATTCCGGCGGCTCGACCATGTTCGCCAAGCTCGGCTCGTCCATCAAGGTCGCCGATCTCCTGCGCGGCATCATCATCCAGTCGGCCAATGACGGGTGCATCGCCATCGCCGAAGGCATGGCCGGCACCGAAAAGACCTTCGCCAATCTGATGAATGCCGAGGCACGCAAGCTCGGCCTCACGGATTCGCATTTCACCAATGCCACGGGCCTGCCCGACCCGGACGAGTATGTGACCGCGCACGATCTCGCCAGGCTGGCCCGCCACATCATCTACGACGACCCCGAGTTCTATCCGATCTTCGCCGAGAAGGAGTTCACCTGGAACAAGATCCGCCAGCACAACCGCAATCCGCTGCTCGACATGAACATCGGCGCCGACGGGCTGAAGACCGGCTACACGGACGCGTCGCGGCTACGGCCTCGTCGCCTCGGCGGTGCGCGACGGCCAGCGGCTGATCATGGTCATCAACGGCACCAAGAGCGAGAAGGAGCGCGCCGAGGAGGCGCGCAAGCTCATGGACTGGGGCCTGCGCGGCTTCGAGAAGGTCGATCTGTTCCGCCAGGGCGAGGAGGTCGGCCGCGCGAGCGTCTTCGGCGGCGCTCAGAGCAGCGTCGGCCTGGTCGGCAAGGGCGGCATCGCCGCCTTCCTGCCGCGCGGCTCGCGCGACCTCATCAAGGGCCGCATCGTCTATCAGGGGCCGGTGCCGGCGCCGATCGAAGCCGGCCAGGAGATCGGCAAGCTGCAGATCACGCTCGGCACCGACGTGCTGCGCGAGGCGCCGGTCTACGCCAACGAGGATGTCGGCCGCGGCTCCATCCCCCAGCGCGCGATGGACGGGCTGAAGGAGCTGCTGCTCGGCTGGCTGTAGGCGGGCTGCTCCTGTATCAAGACCAGTATGGCCGGCAGGTTCATCACGTTCGAAGGCGGCGAGGGGGCCGGCAAATCCACCCAGATCCGGCTGCTCGCCGAGCGGCTGAAGCGCTACTGGTGTCACCTGCGTGCTGACCCGCGAGCCGGGCGGCACCGAGACCGCCGAGGCGATCCGCCGCATGCTGCTCTCCGGCCTCGCCGAGCAGCTCGGCACCGACGGCGAAGCGGTGCTCTTCGCCGCCGCCCGCGCCGACCATGTCGAGAACATCATCCGGCCCGGCCCTGAAGGCCGGCCAATGGGTGCTCTCCGACCGCTTCTTCGATTCGACGCACGTCTACCAGGCGAACGCCGACCCGGCCTTTCTCGATGCGCTCGACCGCGTCGCCGTCGGCGCCACACGACCGAACCTGACCATCATTCTCGACATTTCCGCCGAGATCGGCATCGCCCGCGCCGCCGAACGCATGGCCGCCACCGGCACCAAGCCCGACCGCTTCGAGCGCGACGACATCGCGCTCCACGAAGAGCGGCGGCAGGCCTTCCTGGAGATCGCGGCGCGAGAGCCGGAACGCTGCGTCGTCATCGATGCCACCCGGCCGCAGGAGGAGGTCGCCCAGGCCGTCTGGCGAGCCGTGGACACGCGCCTCATCCGCCGGACCACGGCGCGCGGACAAGTCTGATGGCTGCCGCCGATACGCAGGAGGTGCTGCGCTTCGACGCCGTCGATGGCTGGCCGGCGCCGGAGCAGCGCAGCGAGTGGTTCGGCGACCCGGCGGTCGAACGCACGCTGCTCGACGCCTATCGCAGCCAGCGCATGCACCACGCCTGGCTGATCGGCGGCCCCAAGGGCATCGGCAAGGCGACGCTCGCCTATCGCTTCGCCCGCTTCCTGCTGGCGCATCCCGATCCGGCCGCGGCCGACGTCGCGACGGCCACCGACCTGTCGCTGCCGGCCGATCATCCCGCCTTCCGCAAGGTGATGGGGCGGTCGCATCCGAACCTGCTGGTGCTGGAACGGCCGCTCGACGAGCGCACCCACCGCCACAAGAGCGCGCTCACGGTCGACGAAATCCGCCGCACCGTCGCCTTCTACGGCAATACCGGCGGCGAGGCCGGCTGGCGCATCGCCGTCGTCGATCCCGCCGACGACATGAACGCCAGCGCCGCCAATGCGCTGCTCAAGATCCTCGAGGAGCCGCCGGCCCGCGCTTTGTTCCTGATCGTCAGCCATGCGCCGGGCAGGGCGCTGCCCACCATCCGCTCGCGCTGCCGCCGGCTGGACGTGGCGCCGAACTGCCGCCGGACAGGATCCTGGCCGCATTGCAGGCCGGCGGCGCCAAGGCCGAAGCCGCCGACCTGGAACTCGCCGCGCGGCTCGCCGAAGGCAGCCTGCGCCGGGCGATCCTGCTCGCCGAGCATGGCGGCATCGCCAGCTATCGGGCGCTCGCCACGCTGCTCTCGCGCCTGCCCGAAATCGATATCGCCGCCATGCACGCCTATGCCGACAGCGTCACCGGGCGCGGCAACGACGACGGCTGGGACGGCTTCCGCGACCTTGTCGCCGCCTGGCTGAACCGCCGGGTACGGGGCGAGAGCGAGCCGGAAACCGGCATTCCGCTCAGCCCCGCGGCGGCCGCCGCGCCGCTTGAAAGGTGGGCCGAGGTGTGGGAAAACCTGCGCACTTCGGCGGCGTTGACCGACGAATACAACCTCGACCGCAAGCGAACCGTCCTGACGATCCTGATGAGCCTCGCCCGCGCGACCCGAATGTGACGCTTCCAAACGGCCCGCAAGCCATTGCGGCGCCGAGGGCATTTCCTATTTTCCCGCGCGAATTCCAACAAGGCGAGACGGCGATGCAAGCGCCAAAGTTCTACATCACGACCGCGATTTCCTACCCCAACGGCGCCCCCCATATCGGCCATGCCTATGAGGCGCTGGCGACCGACGCGATCGCCCGCTTCATGCGGCTCGACGGCTACGACGTCTATTTCCTGACCGGCACCGACGAGCACGGCATCAAGATGAAGCAGACGGCGGCCCGCGAGGGGCTGGAGCCGCGCGAGCTCGCCGACCGCAATTCCGCGCTGTTCAAGCAGATGGTCGCCGCGCTCGGCTGCTCCAACGACGATTTCATCCGCACCAGCGAGGAACGCCACCATCGCTCGTCGGAGGAGATCTGGCGGCGCATGGAGGCAAACGGCGACATCTACAAGGACAGCTATGCCGGCTGGTACTCGGTGCGCGACGAGGCCTATTACGCCGAATCCGAGACCGAGATGAAGGACGGCGTCCGCGTCGGCCCGCAGGGCACGCCGGTCGAGTGGGTGGAGGAGGAGAGCTATTTCTTCCGCCTCTCCGCCTATCAGGACCGCCTGCTCGCCCATTATGCGGCGCATCCCGGAGTTCATCGGCCCGGACGAGCGCCGCAACGAGGTGGCGAGCTTCGTCAGGAGCGGCCTCAGGGACCTGTCGGTGTCGCGCACCACCTTCGACTGGGGCATCCGCGTTCCCGGCGACGAAAAGCACGTGATGTATGTCTGGGTCGACGCGCTCACCAACTACATCACCGGCGTCGGCTTCCCCGACGAGAGCGCCCCGCTGTGGCGCTACTGGCCGGCTGACCTGCACGTCATCGGCAAGGACATCGTCCGCTTCCACGCCGTCTACTGGCCGGCCTTCCTGATGTCGGCCGGAATCGACGCTGCCCAAGCGCGTCTTCGCCCACGGTTTTCTGTTCAACCGCGGTGAGAAGATGTCGAAGTCGGTCGGCAATGTCGTCGACCCATTCGCGCTGATCGCCGCCTATGGCCGCGATCAGATGCGCTATTTCTTCCTGCGCGAGGTGCCCTTCGGCCAGGACGGCAATTACAGCCACGAGGCGATCGTCAACCGCATCAATGCCGATCTCGCCAACGACCTCGGCAATCTGGCGCAGCGCTCGCTGTCGATGATCGCCAAGAACTGCGCCGGCGTGCTGCCGGAGGCGACATCGCTCAGCCCGGACGACGAGGCAATCCTGGCACAGACCGACGCGCTGCTCGGGCTTTGCCGCGAGGCGATGAAGACGCAGCAGATCCATCAGGTGCTCAACGCGGTGTGGGCGGTGGTCGCCGAGGCCAACCGCTATTTCGCCGCGGCCGCGCCCTGGGCGCTGCGCAAGACCGATCCGGCGCGCATGGAAACCGTGCTCTACGTCACCGCTGAGGTCGTCCGGCAAGTCGCCATTCTCGCCCAGCCGGCCATGCCGACCGCATCGGGCAAGCTGCTCGACCTGCTGGCGGTGGGCCCCGACGCCCGGACGTTTGCCACGCTCGGCCCCGGCGGGCGGCTTGTTGCGGGGACACCTTTGCCGCCGCCACAAGGCGTCTTTCCGCGCTATGTTGAGGGCGAGGAGAGACAAGCCGGCTGAAGCAGGCGGGCACGCAAGCGATGAGCCACGACCACAGCCATAGCCATGCCGGCGGGCACGGCCACAGCCACGGCGACAACGAACGCCGCCTGTTCTGGGCGGCGCTCATCACCGGCGGTTTCATGGTGGTAGAGGCGGCCGGCGGCCTGATCGCCGGCTCGCTGACGCTGCTCGCCGACGCCGGCCACATGCTGACCGATTTCGCCGGCCTGTTCCTCGCCTGGCTCGCCTTCCGCTTTTCGCGCTGGCCCGCGGACCACAAGCGCACCTACGGCTTCGAACGACTGCAGGTGCTGGTCGCCTTCGGCAACGGCCTGGTGCTTTTCATTATCGCCGGCGGCATCGTCGTCGAGGCAGCGCGCCGCCTGATGGCGCCGGAGCCGGTGATGGGCGGCACCATGCTGGGCATCGCCATCCTCGGCCTCCTGGTCAATATCGGCATGTTCCTGCTGCTCCACGGCGGCGACCGCGACAACCTCAACATGCGTGGCGCGCTGGTCCACGTGATGGGCGACCTGCTCGGCTCGGCCGGCGCGATCGTCGCCGGCGCCGATCATCCTGACCACCGGCTGGACGCCTGCCGACCCGCTCATCTCGGTGCTGGTCGCCGTCATCATCCTCAGGAGCGCCTGGCACGTGGTGCGCGATTCCGCCCACATCCTGCTGGAAGCCGCGCCGGCCGGCGTAGCGGTCGGCGAGATCGCCGGCGACCTCGAGGCGGCGATCCCGGATGTCGAGGACGTCCACCACGTCCATGCCTGGTCGATCACCCAGGAGCGGCCGATGGTAACGCTGCACGCCCGTGTCTGCGAGACGGCGGACATCGACCGCACGGTGGTCGCCATCAAGGCCCGCCTGCGCGCCCGTTTCGGCATCGATCATGCAACGGTTGAGATCGAGCGCGGCGACTGCGCCGACCATCACGTCGCGCCCATGCCCGAGACCCAGCGTCACGCCCACGCCCATAGTCACTAGTCCGCATGCTCGTCGACAGCCACTGCCACCTCGATTTTCCCGATTTCGACGCTGACCGTGACGATGTCGTCGCCCGCGCCCATGCGGCCGGCGTCGATACCATGGTCACCATCTCGACGCGGGTGGCGAAGTTTTCCGCCCTGAAGGCGCTCACCGAGCGCTACGAGCGCATCTATTGCTCGATCGGCACCCATCCGCACAACGCGGCCGACGAGCCGGACGTGACCGCCGACGATCTGGCGCGCATCGCCGACGATCCGGCGGTGGTCGCCATCGGCGAGGTCGGGCTCGACTACCACTACGACAATTCGCCCCGCGAGGCGCAGCGCGAGGGCTTCCTCCGCCATATCGCGGCGGCGCGCATGACCCAGCTGCCGCTGGTCATCCACGCCCGCGAGGCCGACGCCGACGTGGCGCAGATCCTGACCGACGAAATGGGGAAGGGGGCCTTCCCCGCCATTCTCCATTGCTTCTCGTCGGGCCGCGACCTGGCGCTGACCGGCGTCGCGCTGGGCTTGCACGTTTCCTTCTCCGGCATCCTCACCTTCAAGCGGTCGGAGGAATTGCGCGCGATCGCCGCCGAAATCCCGCTTGACCGCCTGCTGGTCGAGACCGACGCGCCCTATCTCGCCCCGCCGCCGCATCGCGGCAGGCGCAACGAGCCGTCCTATGTCGTTGAAACCGCAAAGGTTTTGGCCGAAGCCAAAGGCATTAGCTACGCAGCGCTGGCGACCGCGACCAGTGACAATTTCTTCCGTCTTTTCAATAAGGTACCGCGTCCGTGAGCGCGCGCCTGAAGGCCACGATCCTCGGCTGCGGCTCGTCGCCGGGGGTGCCGCGCATCGGCAATGACTGGGGTGCCTGCGATCCCAACGAGCCGCGCAATCGGCGCACGCGCTGTTCACTGCTGCTCGAGCGTTATGAAACCGGCGACACGCCGACGCGCGTGCTGGTCGATACCGGACCGGACATGCGCACCCAGTTGCTGGCGGCGCAGGTCGATTTCATCGACGCGGTCATCTACACGCATTCCCATGCCGACCACACCCACGGCATCGACGATCTGCGCGCCTTCTGGCTCAGCAAGCGGCAGCTGGTGCCCATCTACGCCGACGAAAAGACCCAGGCGCATCTCGAGGGCGCCTTTTCCTATTGCTTCAAGACGCCGCCCGACAGCTTCTATCCGCCGATCCTCAAGCACCATCCGATCGCCGCCGATATGCCGCTGACCATCGACGGCGCCGGCGGTCCGCTGACGCTGACGCCGTTCCGGCAGATCCACGGCGAGACCGACTCGATGGGACTGCGCATCGGCGCTCTGGCGTATTCCTGCGACGTCAGCGACGTGCCGGACGCCTCGCTGCCGCATCTCGAGAATCTCGACGTGTGGATCGTCGATGCGCTGCGCTACAGCACCCATCCGAGCCACTTCAACGTCAACGAGGCGATCCAGTGGAGCAAGCGCTTCGCCGTGCGCCGCGCCGTGCTGACCCACATGCACATCGACCTCGATTACGCCACGCTCAAGCGCGAGCTGCCCGAGGGCGTCGAGCCGGCCTATGACGGCATGGTGATCGAGCTGCCGCTGGACTGAGGCAGCCGGCGTCACCGCGATTCGTGCCGTCCGATGGCCGGACCATATTACGCACCCTACAATAGATCGACAGCTCGAACCGGCCGGCGACGCAGCGTTGGCGCCGTATAGACCATTTTGCGGGGGGACCATCACCAGAGTAATTCAAAGTCAAAGCGGAATTCGCCATCGCCGATGAACAATCTCTTCGCGGTCTGTTCCCGACGATCACGTCTCTGGCCGTTCAGAAGTGCCAGGACGCCCTCGACGGGCATGCACAGGCCTTCATCCGATGCTCACCGTTCCTGTGCATCGGCACGCAGAACCGGGACGGGAAGGCACGCTGTCAGCCCGCGCGGCGAGCCCGGTGGCTTTGTCCAGGTCCTCGACCGGCACCATCTGGCGATCCCGGACCGGCCTGGCAACAACCGTCTCGACACGCTCGTCAATATCCTGGCCAACCCCAAGCGTCGGCCTGCTGTTCATCATTTCCGGGCTTCTACGACACGTTGCGCGTCAACGGCCAGGCCAGCCTACGGCCGACCCTGGAAATCCTTGCCACCATGCGCGTCGCCGAGCGCACGCCGAGGCTCGCCATCGTGGTCCGGGTACGCGAGGTCTTCCTGCATTGCGCCAAGGCTTTTCGGCGCTCACAGCTGTGTGAACCCGGAGCGGTTTCAGCATCGCGCCGCAGATGCCGTCGCTCTCGAAGATCATCCTCGATCAGACCACCGGCGCGCCGAGCGATGAGGACGCGTTGCGCAAGATCGACGACGATCTCGAAGAGCACTACCGCACGTCCATGTACTGACCGCCGGCACGGCCGTCGCGACGGCCATTCGGAAAACCGGGCCACAGGGCAGGCGCGCTGACGCCCAGCCGAGCACTGGCCGACGGGCCGATCGCTGCCAGGTCGACTGCCGATCGAAAGCCCCAGGCGTCTGCACAGGAAACGCCCATTCCGCCCATACAAAAATATTCCATAATATATCTTATGCGACTTCGATATGCAGCAAGGGATCGCGGCGATCCGGCCAAGCGATACGGGCCCGTGGCCTGTGATCTGTCCCCTCGGACGCGCCGGCGATCCCTTCTCCCAGCCGTCGTTGTCGCTGCCCGATGGCCCGCCATGGCGGTGCTGATAAGCTCGCCGCCGCGCGCCAACGCATGTTCCACCGGAGGCTCACCCATGACGCAGTCGCAGATCGCCCGCCACCAGCCCTGGCATGTCGTGCAGGACGAGATCGCCGGCCTGCTTGCCGAGACGGACCCGCAGGCCTTCGACGCCGTCCTCGGCGCGTTCAGGGAAAGAACCGGCGCTGGTTCTTCTCCGGCCAGGGTCGCTCCGGGCTGGTCGCCCAGATGGCCGCGATGCGTTTCATGCACTTCGGTTACGCCACCCACGTGATCGGCGAGGCCACTGCCCCTGCGGTGCGCGCCGGCGATGGATTCCTCCTGGTCTGCGGGTCCGGCCAGACACCGGTCAGCCTGGGCTTCGCCACGATCGCCAAGGCCGAAGGCGCGCTGCTCGTTCTGGTCACCCACAAGCCGGACAGCCGGCTGGCCGGCATCGCCGATGTCGTCCTGCCGGTGCCGATGGCAGGCAGCCGCCAGTTCGGCGGCAGCCTGTTCGAGCAATGTACCCTGATCCTGCTCGACAGCATCGCGCTCGAGCCTCTCGGCGGACCTGCCGGACGCCCATGCCGCCATGTGGCGGCGGCACGCCAACATGCAGTGAGCCGGCGACGATGCTGGTAGATTTCGTCCTTCAAGCGACTCGTTCGGCTGGAGCCCTGCCATGACACCCTCACGCGACATCTCGCGGCTGATCGAGATCATGGCGGCGCTGCGCGACAAGGAGACCGGCTGCCCCTGGGACATCGAGCAGGACTTCTCGACCATCGCGCCCTACACGATCGAGGAAGCCTACGAGGTGGCCGACGCCATCGCGCGCGGCGACATGGACGACCTCAGCGACGAGCTCGGCGACCTCCTCCTGCAGCCCGTCTATCACGCCCAGATGGCCGCCGAGGCCGGCGCCTTCGCCTTCGCCGACGTGGTCGAGGCGATCACCACCAAGCTGATCCGCCGTCACCCGCACGTCTTCGGCGACGCGGATGCGCGCGCCGCCGGCGCCGCCAAGGGCTTCTGGGAGAAGGACAAGGCCAAGGAGAAGCGGGCGCGCGCCGCCGACGGCCGCGACGTGCCCGAGGGCCTGCTCGACGGCATGCCGCCGGCCTGCCGGCGCTGATGCGTGCCCACAAGCTTCAGGCCAAGGCCTCGACCGTCGGGTTCGACTGGAACGACGCCCGCCTGGTGCTCGCCAAGCTCAAGGAGGAGATCGGCGAGATCGAGGCCGAGCTGGACCGGCCGCGAGCCGACCGGGAAGCCATGTGCCGGCGAGGTCGGCGACCTGCTCTTCGCCGTCGTTAACCTCGCCCGCCACCTGCAAGGTCGATGCCGACCAGGCCCTGCGCTCGACCAACGTCAAGTTCCAGCGCCGCTTCGCGGCCATCGAGGAAGCGCTGGCGGCCGCAGGCCGCGCGCCGGCCGAGGCCAGCCTCGACGAGATGGAGGCGCTCTGGCAGCACGCCAAGAAGCGGAATAGCCGGCCACTTCCGCCGTTCCAGCATCCCCCGGCGCGAGCGACCGGGATCGCTACCACGGACAAAGGCCGTAGCCGCCGAGCCGGCGGGGTTACGCACCGCCCTCGCCTCCGGAAAGGCCTGTGGAAGGCCGCCTGCTTCTCCGGCGCCACGCGGACATGGGCGGTGGTCGAGCCGTCCGGGTTGTCGGTGCGGTCGAGCACCTCGCCCACCTCGTAGAGCCGGTGGAGCTGGCCGAGCGCGGCGCCCTCCAGCCTGACCTCATAGGTGCGGCGGGCGGCGGCGACCCTCTCCTCGATGAGGGCGAGCAGATCCGGCAGCCCCTCGCCGGTCAGCGCCGAGACGGTCACCACCGCCGGGCCGCCGCCGGGCGCCGCCGGGATCAGCCGCGGCGGCCGCTGCGCCGGCGGCATCAGGTCGATCTTGTTCCACACCTCGATCACCCGCTCCGGCGCCCGCGCGTCGACGTCGAGTTCGGCGAGCACCGCGGCGACGTCGCGCGCCTGCGCCTCGCTGTCCGCGGCCGGCGATGTCGCGGACGTGCAGGATGACGTCGGCCTCGGCCACCTCCTCCAGCGTGCCGCGGAAGGCGGCGACCAGCGTCGTCGGCAGGTCGGCGACGAAGCCGACCGTGTCGGAGAGGATCGCCACCGCGCCGTGCGGCAGCGTCACCCGGCGCAGCGTCGGGTCGAGCGTGGCGAACAGCCGCGCGTCGGCGAAGACGTGGTCGGCGGTCAGCGCATTGAACAGCGTCGACTTGCCGGCATTGGTGTAGCCGACCAGGGCAACCGTCGCCTGGCTCCCCTTCCGGCGCGTCTTGCGCTGCTGGCGGCGGCGCGTCGCCACGTCCTCGAGGTCGCGCTCGATGCGCGCGATGCGTTCCTCGATCATGCGCCGGTCGGCCTCGATCTGGGTTTCGCCGGGCCCGCCGAGGAAGCCGAAGCCGCCGCGCTGGCGCTCCAGGTGGGTCCACGAGCGCACCAGCCGGCTCTTCTGGTAGTTGAGATGGGCCAGTTCGACCTGCAGCGCGCCCTCGCTCGTCTGCGCCCTCTCCCCGAAGATCTCCAGGATCAGCCCGGTGCGGTCGATGACCTTGGCCTTCCAGGCGCGTTCGAGATTGCGCTGCTGCACCGGCGACAGCACGCCGTCGACGACGACCAGGTCGATGCGCTCGGCGGCCACCCGCTCGGCGATCTCCTCGACCTTGCCGGAGCCGAACAGCGTCGCCGGCCGCGGCTTGGCGAGCGGCACCGCGACGCCCGTCGACCACGTCGAGGTCGATGGCCCTGGCAAGGCCGACCGCTTCCTCGACGCGGGCCTCGCGGTCGCGCTCGGCCGCCTCGGGCCGCGCCTTGAGGATCGGCACCAGCACCAGGCACGCGCGCCTGCGTCGCCGGCGCGACCGCGCCCTCAGCGCCCTCGGCCGCGCGTCGGGTCGTGCGGAGAATGGCTCAATCCGTCTCCCGGCCGGGGCACCGTCCTCACCCGGCTCGAAGAGCTGCAGCGGCGCGCCCGGCATCACCGTCGAGATGGCGTGCTTGTAGACAAGCTGGGAATGCCCGTCGCGGCGTAGCAAAACGCAGAAATTGTCGAACCAGGTGACGATCCCCTGGAGTTTCACCCCGTTGACCAGGAAGATCGTCAGTGGCGTCTTGTTCTTGCGAACGTAGTTGAGAAACGTGTCTTGCAGATTTTGTGCGCGTTCAGCCATGTCGTTTGCTCTCGCGTTCTTGCGGCTTTCGGGCATCAGTCGCGTTTTGTTGGGTCCTTGACCGGTTGTCACCGTTTACAGTTTGCCGGGTGTTGCGCCCGGCGTCACGTGCGAAATTGCCCCAGTCGTGCAGCCGGTTCTTGGCGTCATGCTCCCACGCGCCCACAGCGGCGAAATTTCGGCGCGCTCATGAAATAGGCGCCTCAGGCGACTCGCCACCGGCCCCGGCCGGCCACTACCGATTACCACGCCATCGATCCGAACGACCGCTGTCACTTTCGACGAGGCCGAGGTCATGAAGGCCTCGCTCGGCCGCCAGCGCCTCGGCGACCGAAAACGGCCGTTCCTCGACCGACAGAGCCTCGCCCGCGCAACGTCGAGGACGCCGGTGCGGGTGACGCCGCGCAGGATCCCGGCCTCGGCCGAGCGCGTCACGATCGTGCCGGCCGGCCGTCACGATCCAGGCATTGGTCGACGAGCCTTCCGTGACGAAGCCCTGCGCGTCGACGAACCACGCCTCGAAGGCCCCGGATTCCCTGGCTTTCTGCTTGGCGAGCACATTGGGCAGCAGGCCGGTCGACTTGATGTCGACCCGCTCCCAGCGGTTCTCCGGCACGGTGATGACCGAAACCCCCTCCTCCGCCCGCCTGTCGAGCGCCGCCGTATCGATCGCGATGGGCCGTCACGACCAGCGCCGGTGCCA
The DNA here is from genome assembly GCA_963743015.1 of uncultured Alphaproteobacteria bacterium. Taxonomy (GTDB): domain Bacteria; phylum Pseudomonadota; class Alphaproteobacteria; order Rhizobiales; family Kaistiaceae; genus CAVSRC01. The sequence continues at coordinate 88,190 of CAVUOD010000017.1, read as the reverse complement.
CGTCGCGGCCGGGAAAGGCATGGTTGCGGCGGGCGACGCCGCGGGTCACCTGCAGGTAGACGATGCCGTCGCGCACCCGGTTCCGGCGCACGACCTCGCGCATCACCACGGCCGAGCGCCGCCGGCCTCATCGGCCAGCCGATGCGGAGTTCGCCGAGCGAACGCTTCAGCCGCGCCATATGGCGCCGCTCGTCGACCAGCCGGCCGCCGCGCACCTCGCACACCTCATAGACGCCGTCGGCGAACTGATAGCCCCGGTCCTCGATATGCACGGCGGCCCCGGACTGGGGAAGGTAGCGGCCGTTGACATAGGCGATGCGCGACATGCGAGCCTCCTAGGAGCGCCAATAGGCGGCGTAAAGCGAGGCGAACAGCACGATCACCTCGATGCGGCCGAGGATCATGGTGACGATCATGGCGAGCTGGGCGAACGACGCCGAAATCGGCATAGGCCGGCCAGTTCGGCCCGATCAGCCATTCCTGCGAATAGAGCGGGCCGATGTTGGAGAAGGCCGAGACCGCCGCCACCATGGCCGCGTCGAAGGCCGGCAGGCTGACCGACAGCGCCAGGGCGGCGACCATGATGATGACCGACCGCGACCACCAGATTGGCCCAGATCGCCTTCATCAGGTTGAGGTCGTAGGGCTGGCTGCCGAAGCGCGTCGAGCGCACGCTGTGCGGAAAGAGCAGCCGCTTCAGCTCGTGCATCGACTGAACGGTCATCGCGCCGATGCGGTAGATATTTGAGGCCGCCGGCGGTCGACAGCGCCCCGGCCGCCGCCGATCGCCAGGAACAGCACCAGCGTGTCGGGGATCGCCGACAGGCCGCCGGCGCGCGTCTCGAAGCCGGTGGTGCTGATCAGCGAGATGCTGTTGAACAGCCCCTCCCCCAGCGCCGCCAGAAGGCTCTCGCCGGTGTGGAAGGCCCAGGCATAGACCAGCCCACGGCCGCCATGACGCCGACCACCCACCAGGTTTCGCGATGGTCGAGAAGCGCCGACCAGCGGCCTTCCAGCACGGCGCGGTGGAAGACGATGCTGGTCGCGCCCACGACCATGAACAGGGCGACGACGGCTTCCGCATAGGGGCTGCCATAGACCGACAGGTTGCCGTCGACCGGCATGAAGCCGCCGGTCGAAACCGTCGACAGCGCCAGACAGATCGCATCGAAGGTCGGCACGCCGGACAGAGAACAGCAGGATGATGCACAGGCCGGTGAACAGCGCATAGAGGCTGACCAGCCGGCGCAGCCCCTGGGCGACGCGTTCCGGGCCGGCGTCGCTGAAGCCGCCGACCGCCGCCAGCCCGCGGCTGGAGAGGCCGCCGACGCCCGCCGGCGCCAGGATGGTGACGAAGGTGACCAGCGTCGCCAGGCCGCCGAGCCATTGCAGTTCGGCCCGCCAGAAGATGATCGAGCGGCCCGGCCCCGGCGAGCGAACGGAAGACCGTGGCGCCGGTGGTGGTGAAGCCGGAAACCGCCTCGAACAGCGCCGCGACGTAGCCGAAACGCGCGTGCAGGGCGAACGGGATCGCCGCGATCAGCGGTATCACCACCCACAGCGCCGCCGCCAGCGCGAACCCGGCCGTGCGGTCGAAGCGCGGATGGCGTCCCTGCAGGGCGAAGAAGATGGCCCCGGAGAGGAAGCCGGTCAGGCCGGAGACCAGCAGGAAGTCCGCCGCCGCGCCGTCCTGCGACGCCACGGAAATGGCCGCCGGGAAGAGCATCGCCAGCGCCAGGCCGCCGAATGCGCGCGACAGGATGTGAAGAACGCCGATCATCGGCTCGCCGGTCCGTGTCCCACGTGCCTCTAGAAGAACTCGAGGCTGACGCGGAACATCTGCTCGAGCTGGCGCACGCGCTCGGCGGTGGCGAACATCACCACGCGGTCCTTGGCGATGATCTGGGTGGCGCCGTTGGGCACCACCACCTTGCCGTCGCGATAGATCGCGCCGATGCGGATGCCATCGGGCAGGTCGAGTTCGCTGCAGCGGCTTGCCGACCAGCGGCGAGGTCTCCAGCGCCTCCGCCTCGATCACTTCGGCCGCGCCGTATTCGATCGTGTGGACGCCGCGGATGCGGCCGCGCCGCACGTGCTGGAGGATGCGCGAGACGGTCAGCGAGCGCGGGTTCACCGTCGCGTCGATGCCCAGCGTGTCGGTGAAGGAGTGGTAGGAGCGGTTGTTGATCAGCGCCATGGTGCTGCGACAGCCCAGCCGCTTGGCCATCACGCAGGCGATGATGTTGACCTCGTCGTCATTGGTCAGCGCGATCAGCGTGTCGGCGTCCTGGACGTCGGCCTCGCGCTGGATCTCCTGATCGAGCGCATTGCCGTGCAGGACGACGGTGCGCTTCAGCGCATCGGCGATGGCGACGGCGCGCTCGCGCGTCGATTCGATGATCTTGACCCTGGCGGCGGCGCCCCGCGTCTCCAGAGTATGGGCGACGAAGCGGCCGATATTGCCGCCGCCGGCGATGACGACGCGCTTGGCCACCGGCTCCTCGTGGCCGAAGATGCCGAGCGTGCGCACCACCTGCTCGCGCTGGCACACGACATAGACCTGGTCGCCGACCAGCATGGAATCGGTCGAGCGCGGCACGAACAGATTGCCGCCGCGCACGATGCCGACGACGATCGCCTGCAGATCGGGAAACAGCTCGGTGAGCTGCGCCAGCGGCGTATCGACCACCGGGCAGTTTTCGCCGCAGCTGATGCCGACCACGACCACCTCGCCATTGGCGAATTCGACCGTATCGAAGGCGCCGGGCAGTTGCAGGCGGCGCAGCACCATCCGGCCGACCTCGATCTCCGGCGAGATGATCACGTCGATCGGCAGGTGCTCGGAGGAGAACAGGTCGGCCCAATGCGACTCGAGATAGCTCTGCGCGCGGATGCGGGCGATCTTGGTGGGAACGTTGAACAGCGAGTGGGCCACCTGGCAGGCGACCATGTTGACCTCGTCGTGCAGGGTCACGGCAATGATCATGTCCGCCTGCTCGGCGCCGGCCTGGGCGAGCACCTCCGGGTGGGCACCGTGGCCGATGAAGCCGCGCACGTCGAGCGTGTCGCGGATCGCCTGGACGAGTTGCGGTGAGGTATCGATCACCGAAACGTCGTTGTCCTCGACAGCGAGGCGTTCGGCGATGCCGTAGCCGACCTGGCCGGCTCCGCAGATGACGACGCGCATAAAACCCCCGAATCCCTGCCCCGCCCTAGCCTACGCCGAGCGATTTCAACTTGCGATGCAGCGCCGAGCGCTCCATGCCGACGAATTCCGCGGTCCGCGAGATATTGCCGCCGAACCGGTTGACCTGTGCGGTCAGATATTCGCGCTCGAATATCTCGCGTGCGTCGCGCAGCGGCAGCGACATCAGGTGCTCGCCGCCCGCCCGGCCCGGCGTCGTCGGCAGCATCTCGCCGATCTCCGCCGGCAGCATGTCGGCGGTGATGACCTCGCTGCTGTCGCCGCGGGTCAGGATCATCAGCCGCTCGACGTTGTTGCGCAGCTGGCGGATGTTGCCCGGCCAGTCATGGGCCTGGAGAACCGCCATGGCGTCGTCGCCGATGATGCGCGGCGGCAGGCCGGTGGTGCGCGAAATCTGCTCGGCGAAGTGGCGCACCAGCACCGGGATGTCCTCGCGCCGCTCGGCCAGCGCCGGCACGCGCAGCGGCACCACCGCCAGCCGGTGGAACAGATCCTCGCGGAAGGTGCCCTCGGCGACCTCCCCTTCCAGATCGCGGCCGGTGGACGAAATGACGCGCACATCGACATTCACCCGTGTCGTGCCGCCGACGCGGGTGAAGGTCTGGTCGACCAGCACCCGCAGGATCTTGCTCTGCGTCTCGCGCGGCATGTCGCCGACCTCGTCGAGGTAGAGCGTCCCGCCATGCGCTTCTTCCAGCGCCCCGACCCGCCGCGCACTGCCGTTCGACGGCTCGGTGCCGAACAGCTCCGCCTCCATCCGGTCGGGAACGATGGTCGCCGCGTTGAGCACGACGAACGGGCCGCCCGCGCGCCCCGAAAGCTCGTGGATGGTGCGGGCAACCAGTTCCTTGCCCGAGCCCGAGGCGCCCGAGATCATGATGCGGCTGTTGGTCGGCGCCACCTTCTCGATCGTGATGCGCAGGTGGTTCATCGCCGAGGACGTGCCGAGAAGCTGGCTGGCTTCGCCGCTCCGCTCGCGCAGCACCTTGACCTCGCGGCGCAGCTTCGACGCCTCCAGGGCGCGCTCGGCGACCAGCACCAGCCGGTCGGACTTGAACGGCTTCTCGATGTAGTCGTAGGCCCCGCGCTTGATGGCCGACACCGCCGTCTCGATGTTGCCGTGGCCGGAGATCATCACCACCGGCAGGTCGGTATGGTCGCGCTTGATCTCGTCGAGCAGCGCCAGCCCGTCGAGACGGCTGCCCTGCAGCCAGATGTCGAGGAAGACCAGCGACGGCCGCCGCTTCCCGACCTCGGCCAGTGCGGTATCGGCATCGGCAGCGGTGCGCGTTCCGTGCCCTTCGTCGGAGAGGATGCCGGAAACCAGTTCCCGGATGTCGGTTTCATCGTCAACGATGAGAATGTCGGACGCCATGTCAGCCGTCTTTCGCTCGTCACGCCACGGGCTGAGGGGTGGCCGCCGGCTCAGCATCGGCAGCGATGACGGCGTCCCCGGTCGGTCCGTCCATACGTGGCAGGATAATGCGGATGTTGGCGCCGCGGCGGCCGTTGGCCTCCGCCGGCGCGTCGAGCAGTTCGATTCTGCCTTCATGCTCCTCGATGATCTTCGCGACAATGGCCAGACCCAGGCCCGTGCCCTTTTCGCGAGTGGTCATGTAGGGTTCCAGCAGTCGCTGGCGGTTCTCGCCCGGCAAGCCGATGCCATTGTCGACGATGTCGAGCGTGATATGCGTCTCGTCGACCCGGGCGGAGACCGCGATCGTCCCCTGCCCGCGCACGTCAGGCGGCACGGCAAGCACTGCCTCGGTGGCGTTCTTGACCACGTTGGTCAGCGCCTGGCCCATCAGGCGCGCATCGAAGCGGCCGATGAGCGGCGTCTCCGGCAGATCGACCGCGAAGTGGATCTCCGGTTGGGAAACGCTGATCAGGAACACCGACTCGCGGATCGTCTCGGCCAGGTTGCCGGTGATGAACGCCGGCTTCGGCATGCGCGCAAAGGACGAGAACTCGTCGACCATGCGGCCGATATCGCCGACCTGGCGGATGATGGTGTCGGTGCACTGGTCGAAGACGTCGCGGTCGTCCTCGATGGTGCGACCGAACTTGCGCTTCAGCCGCTCGGCCGACAGCTGGATCGGGGTCAGCGGATTCTTGATCTCGTGGGCGATGCGGCGGGCCACGTCGGCCCACGCCGTGGAACGTTGGGCGGCCACCAGATCGCTGATGTCGTCGAGCGTGATGACGTAGCCATGCTGCTCGTCGTCGCCGCGCTCGGTGGTCACGCGCACGTTGATGGTGCGCTCGCGGCTGCCGCGGGTGATCGTGATCTGGTCGCGATGCTCGGGGCGCGCGTCGCGCAGCGCCGCCGAGACGACCGCCTCCAGGCGCGGCATCAGTTCCGCCACCGGCGCACCGATCGCCGCCTCTTCGTTGACGCCGAGAAGCTGCAGCGCCGTGCGGTTGACGATCGTGACCCGGCCCTCCGCGTCGATGCCGACCACGCCGGCCGATATGCCGGCGAGCACGGCTTCGGTGAAGCGGCGGCGGGCGTCGATCTGGTTCGAGGCGGCGACCAGCTCCTCGCGTTGGCTCCTGAGCTGCGTCGTCATGGTGTTGAAGGTCGAGCCGAGCGCACCGACGTCGCCGTCCGAACTACGCGGATTGACCGAAACGTGGAGATTGCCGCGCGACACCTCCTTGGCGGCGTCGATCAGCCGCTGGATCGGCGCCACCAGCCGGTTGGCAAAGCCGATGCCGAGCCAGATCGCCGACAACAGCACCACCACCGTGACGCCGAGGAAGAGAATGGCGAAGGCGATCTGCGTGCCGAAGCGCGTCGCCTCCAGCGTGCGGTATTCGGCGACGTTGTCGTTGGTCATCGCCAGATAGCGCATGACCTTGGGGTCGAGCGGCCGCGCGGCGTAGAGGAACGTATCGGTATAGCCGCGCAGGATGGTGATCCCGCCGATGATGTTGGTCGGCCCGGGGGCGACGATCACCACCTGATCGGGGTTCTTCTCGGCCTGCTGGACGGCCTGCACCACCGGTGCCGGGAACTGTTCGCGCAGGGAACTCTGCGCCCTGGTGATCAGCGTCCCTTTGCTGTCGATCAGGAACACGCCGGGCAGGTTGTGGTCGGTGGCGATCGCATTGAGGAACACGGCGAAGCGCGCGCTGTCTTCCTTGTGCAGCGAGGCGGCGCGCTCCAGTTCGAGCTTGGCGGCGAGGATGTCGGCGCGCAACAGCACCGCCTGCTGCTCGGCGAAGGCCTGGGCGAGCGACAGGGAGTTGTCGACGATGGAGCGCGTGCGCGTCGAAAACCAGTTGTCGAGGCCGCGGTCGAGCGTGATCGAAGCGGTCACCGCCAGCAGCGCGGCCGGCAGCACGGCGACCAGGGAGAACAGGCCAACGATGCGGATGTGCAGCGACGCGCCGGCCTGGCCGCGCGTGCGCGCCACCATCAGGCTGCCGACCACCCAGGCGATGACCAGCACCAGAAAGGCGACCAGCGCGCCGTTCACCAGCATCGCCTTGAAGACGACGTCCGGCGTCGGCGCGATCGGCGTCAGGCCGATGAGGATGAGGAAGGAGCCGGCGGCGGAGCCGAGGGCGAGCAGCACGGCGACGTAGCCCGACGCCCGCACCAGGCGGGAAAACTGAAAGCCGCGTTCGCCCCGGGTCTCGTCTGTGACAGGCCCTGTCAAAGATGGAGATTCCACCGCCATTCCGGTGCCGTGCCTCCCTCCGCCGAAAGCCCAATTTCTAGCGATGGACCTAGGGCAGACTGGGGCTGAATTGCAACAACATTGTGATCAAAAAACCACAGCCGTTCAAGGCAGCGGAGCGCCAGCGCGGCCGTTTTGCCTGTCCGGATAGGGCCTTAGCGGGCGCTGCGGATGATCTGGATGTCCAGCTCGCGAATCTTCTTCCTGAGCGTATTGCGATTGACGCCGAGAAGCTCGGCCGCCTTGATCTGATTCCCGCGCGTCGCGGCCAGTGCCGCGGCGATCAGCGGGTTCTCCACCTCGCGCAGGATGCGGTGGTAGAGGCCGGGCGGCGGCAGGCCATCGCCGAAGCTCTGGAAATAGGCGTTGAGGTGACGTTCCACCGAGCCGGAGAGCGTCTCCTCGGCGCTATCGTCGCCGGACACCGCAGCGATTGCCGGCTGGTTCAGCTCCGTGTCGACGATGTTCTCGGTGATCGTCTCCTGCGGGTAGAGGGCGGCCAGACGCCGGATCAGATTCTCCAGTTCGCGCACATTGCCCGGCCAGCGGTAGCGCTTCATGCGCTCGACGGCGGCCGGTTCGATACGCTTGGCCGGCAGGCCCTCCTTCTCGACGATGGCGAAGAAGTGGCGCACCAGATCGGGAATGTCCTCGCTGCGTTCGCGCAAGGGCGGCAGGCGGATCGGCACCACATTGAGGCGGAAGAACAGATCTTCGCGGAACAGGCCCTGGTTGATCAGCTGGCGCAGGTCCTTGTTGGTGGCCGCGATGATGCGCACGTCGGTCTTGATCGGCGTGCGTCCGCCAACCGTGGTGTATTCGCCCTGCTGCAGGACGCGTAACAGGCGGGTCTGCGCTTCCATCGGCATGTCGCCGATCTCGTCGAGGAACAGGGTGCCGCCGTCGGCCTGTTCGAAGCGGCCGGCGCTGCGTGCCTGGGCGCCGGTGAAGGCGCCCTTCTCATGGCCGAAAAGCTCGGCTTCGATCAGGTCGCGCGGGATCGCCGCCATGTTGATCGGCACGAACGGGCCGTTGTGCCGCTTGCCGTAATCGTGCAGGGCGCGGGCGACCAGTTCCTTGCCGGTGCCCGACTCGCCGGCGATCATCACCGTCAAATCGGTCTGCATCAGCCGGGCAAGCACCCGGTAGATGTCCTGCATCGCCGGCGAGCGGCCGACCAGCGGAATGTTGTCGCCCGGCTCCTCGCTCGCCGCCTCGGGGCGCTCGGTTGCGCGGCTCGGACAGCGCCCGGCCGACGATGCCGATCAGCTCCTTCAGGTCGAACGGCTTGGGCAGGTATTCGTAGGCGCCCCGCTCCGAGGCGCGAATTGCCGTCATGAACGTGTTCTGTGCGCTCATGACGATGATCGGCAGTTCGGGGCGCGTCCGCTTGATGCGCGGCAACAGGTCGAAGATGTTCTCGTCGGGCATCACCACGTCGGTGATGACCAGGTCGCCGTCGCCCTCGCTCACCCAGCGCCACAGCGTCGCCGCGTTCGAGGTCAGCCGCACCGAATAGCCGGCCCGCGACAGTGCCTGGTTGAGCACCGTGCGGATCGCCGAGTCATCGTCGGCCACGAGGATATTGCCGAGGGGCATGGTCAATCGTCCCTGATACTGTCGACCGGGCCGGGCCAGGCCGGCATCAGCACGCGAAACACCGTCCGTCGCGGCTGCGATTCGCATTCGATGACGCCACCGTGGTCGCGGATGATCTTGGCGACCAGCGCCAGTCCCAGCCCCGAGCCGTTGGCCTTGGTGGTGACGAACGGATCGAAGAGGTGCGGGATCATCTCCTCCGGCACGCCGGGGCCGTTGTCGCGCACGCAGAATTCCAGCGGCAGCGTCACCTTGCTCGGATTGCCGGGCACCGACAGGCGGTAGCCGGGCTTGAAGGCCGTGGTCAGCACGATCTCGCCGTCGGGCGCATCGCCGACCGACTCGGCGGCGTTCTTGAGCAGGTTGAGGAACACCTGGATGAGCTGGTCGCGGTTGGCCGGCACGGGCGGCAGCGACGGATCGTATTCGTCGCTGATCTTGACCGAGCGGGCGAAGCCGGAGCGCGCCAGCCGGCGGACGTGATCGAGTACCGCGTGGATATTGACCGGCTCGACCTCGAGCGGCCGCTCGTCGGAGAACACTTCCATGCGGTCGACCAGTTTGACGATGCGGTCGGCCTCGTCGCAGATCAGCCGGGTAAGCGCGCGATCTTCGTCGTTGACGCTTGATTCCAGCAGTTGCGCCGCACCGCGGATGCCGGAAAGCGGGTTCTTGATTTCATGGGCGAGCATCGAGGCCAGGCCGGTGACGGTGCGCGCGGCGCTGCGATGGGTGAGCTGGCGATCCATCTTGTCCGCCATCGAGCGCTCCTGCAGCACGATGACGACGCCGTTCTGATGGTCCTGGCTGGGTGCGGCATAGATGTCGACGACGCGCTCGCCGCCGTTGCGCGGCGTGCCGATATCGACGCGGTATTCGTTGACCGGCGCCATGCGCTCGCGCACCTGATCGACCAGCGCCAGCAGCGGGCTGCCGAAGGGCACGAAATAGGCGAGCTCGTGCCGGCGCAGCGAATTGATCGAGGCCTGGAAGAAATTCTCCGCCGCGGCATTGGCCTCAGCGATGTGGTTTTCGATGTTGATCAGCACGACGGGGTGCGGCAGCGCGTCAAGCAGGGCCGAGGCCGAGCGCCCGCGGGCAGCAAGGGCTTCCACGTTCATGCCGCCCTCCGTTCCGTGGCGATCGCAAACCACGCCGCGAGATGGCGCAGGACCTCGGCCGGCCGGCCGCCGGTCAGCACCGCGCGGCGCAGCGCCGGATCACCGGCCGGCGCCTGATCCATGTACCAGCCGAGATGCTTGCGGGCGACGCGCGCGCCCAGAAACGCACCGTAGTGCTCGAGCAGCGCCGCGTAGTGGCGCACGGCCACCTCGGCCAGCGGCGGGCTCTCCGCCAGCCTGCCGGTTGCCGCATGATGGGCGATCTGCCCCGGCAGCCACGGCCGGCCATAGGCGCCGCGTCCGATCATGATCCCGTCGGCGCCGGACAGGCGCAGCATCGGCGCGATGTCGTCGAGACCGGTCGCATCGCCATTGGCGATCACCGGGATCGTCACCGCCTGCTTGACCGCGCGGATGGCGGCCCAGTCCGCCCTGCCCCGATAGAACTGGCAGCGCGTGCGCCCATGGACGGTGATCATCTGCACGCCGGCGCTTTCCGCCCGGCGGGCCAGCTCCGGCGCGTTGATCGAGTGGTGATCCCAGCCGAGGCGCATCTTCAGCGTCACCGGCAGCGCGGTCGCCGCCACCGTCGCCTCGATCAGGCTCAGCGCATGATCGAGATCGCGCATCAGCGCCGAACCGGAATAGCCGGTGGTAACCTTGCGCGCCGGGCAGCCCATGTTGATGTCGATGATATCGGCGCCGGCATCGGTTGCGGCCCTGGCGCCTTCCGCCATCCAGTGCGCCTCGCGGCCGGCAAGCTGGATCACATGCGGACCATTGCCGGCGCGCTCGGCCTTCATCTCTGCCCGCGCGTCGCCGGCGGCAAGCTGTTCACCGGCCACCATCTCCGATACAACCAGACCAGCGCCGAACTCGGCCGCCAGCGCGCGGAACGGCCGATCGGACACGCCCGACATGGGCGCCAGAAAGACCCGGTTGGGGATCGTGACTGGCCCCAAAACCAGCGGCCTTGCGAGATTCCGCATGATGTCGCCTATTGATTGGGCAGCGAATTCATTTGCCCACATATTAGTCAGTTCTCGCCCGCGAGCAAGTACCAAATAGCCGGTTTCGCTCGCCGATATGCTACATTCGGGCGCAGTTTTTCACGGGGTTTTCAATATGGATCATGCACCGCACACCGCTGCCCTCATTGTTGCCGCCGGGCGCGGTGTCCGCGCCGGTTCCGGCAATGTGCCCAAGCAATATCAGCCACTTGCCGGCACCCCTATTCTGGCGCGCACCCTGGCCGCCTTCCTCGCCCACCCGGCCGTCGACCGCGTCCTTGTCGTCATCGGAAACGGCGACGAGGAAATCTACCGGTCGGTCGCGCCGCAACACGATCATCTGATGGCGCCGGTCACCGGCGGCGAAACGCGCCAGGATTCGGTCAGGAACGGCCTTGCGGCACTTGCCGCCGCCGCCCCCGCGCGGGTGTTGATCCACGATGCCGCCCGCCCCTTCGCCTCTCCCGCCCTGATCGACCGCGTGGTCGCGGCGCTGGCGAACGCCGATGCGGTCGTGCCCACCGTGCCGGTCGCCAACACGCTGAAGCAGGTCGACGATGCCGGCCGCGTCGTCGCCACGGTGCCGCGCGACGGCCTGCAGGGGGCGGAGACCCCGCAGGGCTTCACCTTCGATGCCATCCTCGCCGCCCACAACCGGGCGCGCGAAGCGCGCGAGCAGTTCACCGACGATGCCGCCGTGGCGGAATGGGCCGGCCTGCCGGTGCTCGCCGTTGCCGGCGATCCGGGCAATATCAAGCTCACCACCTCGCACGATATCGAGGAGGCGAACCGCCGCCTCATGGCCGAGACCGCGCTCGCCCTCGGCGATGTCCGCGTCGGCATCGGCTACGACATTCATGGCTTCGGCTCCGGCTTCGAGATCGTGCTCGGCGGCGTCCGCGTGCCCTACCGGCGCGGCCTCGTCGGCCATTCCGACGCCGATGTGGTTCTCCACGCCTTGACCGACGCCGTCCTCGGCGCCCTCGGCGACGGCGACATCGGAGAGCACTTTCCGCCAACGGACCCGCAATGGGCAGGCGTCTCCTCCGACCGCTTCCTGGCCGACGCCGTCGCCCGTATCGCCGCCCGCGGCGGCATGATCGCCCATCTCGACGTTTCGATCGTGGCCGAGCGACCCAAGCTCGCGCCCCACCGCGAGGCCATGCGCGCCCGCATCGCCGAAATCTGCGGCATCGCCGTCGACCGCGTCGGCGTCAAGGCGACGACCAGCGAGGGCCTTGGCTTCATCGGCCGCAGCGAGGGCATCTCCGCACACGCCGTTGCCACCGTGCGCCTGCCATTGCGAGGCCAGACATGACCGACCTGTCACCGCTCACCCCCGCCGCGGAAGCGCTGATCACGCTATGCCGCAAGCGGGGCTATCGCATCGCCACCGCCGAATCCTGCACCGGCGGGCTTGTCGCCGGCCTGCTGACCGAGATCCCGGGCTCGTCCGACGTGTTCGACCGCGGCTTCGTCACCTATTCCAACCCGGCCAAGATCGACCTGCTCGGCATTTCGCCCGACCTGCTGGCGCCGGGTGGCCCGGGCGCGGTCAGCGAGGCGGTGGCGCGTGCCATGGCGGAGGGCGCCATCGAGCGCTCGCAGGCTGATGTCGCCGTCGGCATCACCGGCGTCGCCGGGCCGTCCGGCGGCACGCCCGAGAAGCCGGTAGGTCTGGTGCATCTCGCCGTTGCCGTGCGCGATGGCGACACCCGTCACCAATTTTGCCAGTTCGGCGATCTCGGCCGTTCGGCCGTCCGTCTCGCCGCTGCCGGCGAGGCGCTGGCCATGCTCAACCGCTCGGTTCAGGCAGCCGTGGCGCCGTAGACCCGGTCCGCCCGCTCCTCGAAGGCGGTCGAGAACTTGCGGAAGGCGCGGTCGAAGACACCGCCCATGAGCGCCGAAAGAACCCGCGACTTGAACTCGTAGTCGATGGCGAATCCGACGGTGCAGGCGTGCTCGCCGTCCGGGCGGAAGGTCCAGATGTTGTGGAGATGACGAAACGGGCCGTCGATATAGTCGGCCTGGATCGTGCCGGCCGCCCGGTCGAGCGTCACCCTGGTGGTGAAGGTCTCGCGGATCGCCTTGTAGCCCACCGTCATGTCGGAAACCAGCACCTCCCGGTCGCCGTCCTTGCTGTGACCGCGGATCTCGATCTTCTCGCACAGCGGCACGAATTGCGGATAGGCCTCGATATCGGCGACCAGGGCGAACATGTTGTCCGCCGAATGGGCAACGCGGTGATTGGTGGAAAACTTGGGCACGGGACTTATGCGCGGCCGTGCCGAGCCTCGCGCGCGGCCCTGAGCTTGGCGAAATCCTCGCCGGCGTGATGCGAGGAGCGGGTCAGCGGGCTCGCCGAAACCATCAGGAACCCCTTGGCATAGGCGACCGTCTCCAGCGCCTTGAACTCGTCGGGCGGCACGAAGCGCATGACCGGATGGTGCTTGCGGGTCGGCTGCAGATACTGGCCGATGGTCAGGAAGTCGACATTGGCGCTCCTGAGATCGTCCATCAGTTGCAGGATCTCGTTCCGCTCCTCGCCGAGGCCGACCATGATGCCGGACTTGGTGAACATCGCCGGGTCGAGTTCCTTGACCTTCTGCAGCAAGCGCAGCGAGGCGAAGTAGCGCGCGCCCGGCCTGACCTTCAGATAGTTCGAGGGGACCGTCTCGAGATTGTGGTTGAACACGTCGGGCCTGGCCGCAACCACCGTCTCCACCGCGCCGTCCTTGCGCAGGAAGTCCGGCGTGAGCACCTCGACGGTGGTGCCGGGGCTCTGCGCGCGAATGGCGCGGATGGTGCGGGCGAAATGTTCGGCGCCGCCGTCGGCGAGATCGTCGCGGTCGACCGAGGTGATGACCACGTGGCTCAGGCCAAGCTTCGCCACCGCATCGCCGATGTGCCCGGGCTCGTCGCCGTCGAGCGGCCCCGGCATGCCGGTGCGCACATTGCAGAAGGCACAGGCGCGCGTGCAGGTGTCGCCCATGATCATGAAGCTGGCGTGCTTCTTCGACCAGCACTCGCCGATATTGGGGCAGCCGGCCTCCTCGCAGACGGTGACCAGGCTGTGCTCGCGCACGATCTCGTTGGTCTCGCGAAAGACCGGCGAATTGGGCGAGCGCACCCGGATCCATTCCGGCTTGCGCGCAATCGGCGCGTCGGGCCGGTGCGCCTTCTCCGGATGGCGCGGGCGCGGGTTTTGAACCGTATCGAGGACGACGACCATGATGATTTCAGTTTCCCTCAGGCGCGACCGCGCACCAGGCGGTACAGCCAGATCAGGATGATGGCACCGATGGTGGCGACCACCAAAGTCTGCAGGAACCCCGCATAGGGGATGTGGAGCCAGCGCGCCAGCCAGCCGCCGATGAGCGCCCCGATGATGCCAACGATGATGTTGGAAAACAGGCCCATCTTGGCCGCCATCACGCGCTCGGCAACCCAGCCCGCCAGCCCGCCGATGATGATGGCGACCAGCCAGTTGACGCCCATGCCGAAGGCGATCCACGGCCTCATGGGAGAAGCTCCGCCGGTTGTTCTTGTCTTGCGCCTATAGCTGGACCGCGACACCCGCGCCGTCAAGCGCGGCACCGCATCGCGGCCATGCGCCTTGTGCAGGGTTTCAGCCGAAATCCCCGGCTTTCCGGGGTCGGTTCAGATGATGATCCTGGCGATGATGATCACGATCACCGCGCCGACGATCGAGATCACCACCTGCTCGAGGAACGGGTTGCCGAAATTGAGCTTGATGCCGAGCTGCCTGGCGAGAAAACCGCCGACCAGCGAGCCGATCAGGCCGGCAATCAGCCAGGCGATGAGGCTGCCGCCCGCATTGAGAATCAGGCTGGCAACGGCTCCGGCTATGAGGCCGATGACGATCCAGGAGACGATCGACTTCGTTTGGGCGTTCATGAACCCACCCCCCACATTTCTCTCCTCGGGCCCACCGCCCGATTCATCATTTTCGCGCCTTCAGTGTAGCGCCATTTGGCGCCGGACCCAAAGACGTCCCGCCGCCGACTGCGCTCACGAAGCCGGCTGTTCCGGTTTTTGTTCCGCCTGTCCGTCCGGCCCCGGCGACGCTGGCCCGGCTTCCGGCTCCAGAGGCGGTGGCGGCGGGGGTGGTGGCGGCGGCGCCGCGGCCGGACGCGGTGGTGCGGCCACCGGCGGCGCGGCAGCAGGCACGGCACTCCGCGCCCCCGGCGTACGCAGGCGGCCACCGCCCGTGCGCACCAATGCGCCGACGCCCAGCACCATCACGATGGCGACGGCCAGCGCCCCGACCCACGGAATCAGGCTGATGAGCGCGATGACGATGGCGCCGACGATGACGAAGAGCAGCCCGCGCGCGATCCCCACCGGACCCGGCGTGCGCACGAATATGCCCGCCGCGATGCCGGCCGCAGCGACCGGGTGGCCGAAGACGAAGAGCAGCGGCAAGGCGAGTATCAGCGCCACGCCGATCGGCAGCCCGACAATCGTCGCCGACAGGATCGCGGCGATCGCCGGCACCAGGATCAGCGTGATGATGCCGATGAGGATGGTCGAGACCGGCCGCAGCCGCGCATGGTCGAGCGCGGTGATGAACAGCCGCCCGCCGAACAGCATCAGCACGATGCCGGCCAGGATGGTGCCGAGCACCATGGCGCCGGCGAGGCCGAAGCCGAACGCCCAGCCGGGGATATTCCGCCACTCGGCCGGCGGCTCCAGAAGATGCTTGGTACCGCCAATCACCGCTGCCGGGTCGATCTCCGGTGCCTGCCGCGAATAGATGGTGAGGTCGCCGCCGATCTTGGCGAGCGAGCCGACCACGACATGCTCGCCGACAAGCGTCAGCGGGCCGTCGGTGCGCCCGTTGAAGATGACCGAGGCGCCGGCAAGCCGCGCGGCGCCGTGCACATGGCCGATCATCGACACATTGGCGCCGCCCGCGTCGAGCGTGCCGCCGATCTCGGTCAGCGGCCCGATGGTCACATTGGCGCCGCCCGCGCGCAGGCTGCCGCCGATCGGCGCATTGATGTCGACCACCGCGCCGCACAGCCTGGCATCCCCGGTCACCTTGCCGGTGAGATTGACGTAAGGCCCTGCCGCCGTGATGTCGGCACCGATGGTGCCGTCGATCGCAACCTTTGCACCGAACGCCCAGACGCTGCCCGCCGCGTCGGCCGAGAGCGCCACTGCCGCTCCCGCCGCCCGAATGTTCGCCGCGGTGCCGGTGATGGTCACCGAGCCGCCGGCGGCACGAATGTCGCCGCCGGTTGCGTTGATCGTGACCACCGCGCCGGCCGCTTCGGTGCCGTTCTGCGCCAGCGCCGCGCCCATGGGAACCGCAACCGCGGCAGCGAGCGCGAATCCCGCCAGTGCCAGCCGTGCCGGACGCATCCGCGCCGCCCAAACCATCGTCATTCGCCCCTCCTGCCGGAAACCGAACGGGCCACAGAAACAGAATGCGCGGGCGCCCCGGCTCCGAATCCGCGGGACACTAGCACCGCCGCATCCTAGGCGAGAACCTCGTCGACCGCGACCCAATCGCCTTTGCGGGCTGCCGACAGGATCGATGCCGCCACCAGAGCCAGGCTGTTGATGTTGTCGGCACCGGTCGGGAAGCGCGGCGAGAGCTGGCCGGTCTCGATCGCCTCGATGGCCGCGGCCAGCGCCCCGGCGCGATCGAGATAGGGCAGCCGCGGCAGCTTCGGCGCCACGGCCTCCTGGCCGTATTGGCGCATGGTCAGCACATCCGACTTGCCGGGCGGCGCCAGATCGTCGCGTGACGACCAGCGGATCTCGCCGTGGGCGCAGTCCATGCTCCATTCGCCGGACCACGGCGTGCGCGGCGCCCCGCTCATCCACGAGCCGCGATAGCTGACCAGCGTCCCCTTGGCGAATTCGACGGTGACGATTGCCGCCGCGTCATGGGTGAACGGGCTGCCGGCCGGGTTCCACGTCACGGCGCTCACCCGTTTGGGCTCGTCGCCGAGCACCAGCCGCATCAGGTCGAAATGGTGGATCGCCATGTCGGCCAGCAACGGGTCCGGCATCTCCGGATAATTGTGGCCGTGGGTCGGCGCGTGATAGCGGAAGTCGATGCCGACCGTGCTCAGCGGCCCGAGCGCTTCGGCGGCGAGCAGCTCGGCGGCGAGGATCGGCGCCGGATAGTAGCGGTAGTTCTGGCTGACCATGAGCAGGCGCTCTTTCGCCGCCGCCAGCGCCACCAGCTCCCTGGCCTGAGCAATCGTGCTGGCGAACGGCTTCTCCACCACAACGTGGCGGCCTGCTTCCAGCGCCTGGCGCACCACGGCGTGATGCGCCTCGGTCCTCAGCGTCGCCAGGACGACATCGCATTCGACTTCCGCCAGCGCCTCGGCGAGGCTGGCGAAGCATTGCTCGGGCTTGGCTTTCGCCTCCGCCTGCACCCGCGCCAGCGCCGCCGGCGCGCTGTCGACATAGGCAACCGCTTGCGCGGTCCTCACCGCCGGCACGATCTTGGTCGCCCAGTTCGCACCCCAGCGGCCGAGGCCGACCTGGACGATTTTGGCCATGAAGACAGGTCCTCGGATGCAGCGGCGTCAGATGTTGAGGACGCGGCCGTAGGCGGCCAGCACGCTCTCGTGCATCATCTCGGAGAGCGTCGGATGCGGGAATACCGTCTCGATCAGCTCCTGCTCGGTCGTCTCCAGGTTCATGGCGACGACGAAGCCCTGGATCAGCTCGGTCACTTCCGCGCCGACCATATGGGCGCCGAGAAGCTGACCCGTCTTCTTGTCGAAGATCGTCTTGACCATGCCGTCGGGCTCGCCGAGCGCGATCGCCTTGCCGTTGCCGATGAAGGGGAACTTGCCGACGCGGATATCGTGGCCCGCGGCTCGAGCCTTGGCTTCGGTGAGGCCGACCGAGGCGATCTGCGGATTGCAATAGGTGCAGCCGGGGATCTTCAGCTTGTCCATGGCGTGCGGTTTCTGCCCGGCAATCGCCTCGACGCAGATGACGCCCTCATGCTCCGCCTTGTGGGCAAGCATCGGCGGGCCGGCAACGTCGCCGATGGCATAGATGCCGGGCACGTTGGTTCGGCCGTATGCGTCGATGACGATGCAGCCGCGGTCGGTCTTCACGCCGAGCTTCTCCAGCCCGAGATTCTCGATATTGCCGGTAACGCCGACCGCCGAGATGACCTTGTCGACCTTGAGCGTCTCGCTCTTGCCGTCCTTGTGCTCGATGGTCGCCGTCACCCCGTCCTTGGCTTTGACCAGCTTGGCGACCTTGGCGTCGGTGTGGATCTTGATGCCCGCCTTCTCGAAGCGCTTGCGGGCATGCGCGGCGATCTCCTCGTCCTCCACCGGCAGAATCTGCGGCAGGATCTCCACCACGGTCACATCGGCGCCCATCGTGCGATAGAACGAGGCGAACTCGATGCCGATGGCACCGGAGCCGACGACCAGCAGCGACTTCGGCATCTTGTCGGGCACCATCGCCTCGAAATAGGTCCAGATCTGCTTGCCGTCCGGCTCCAGGCCGGGCAGCGCGCGGGGCCGTGCGCCGGTGGCGACGATGATGTGCTTGGCGGCATAGTCGCCGGCACCGAGCGCGCCCTTGGGCGGGTTCTCGGCCGCCTTGACGCTGACCTTGCCGGGCTGCGTGATGGTCGCCGCGCCCCAGATCACGTCGATCTTGTTCTTCTTCATCAGGAAGCCGACGCCGGTGGACAGCTGCGCGGCCACCGCGCGCGAGCGCTTGACCACCGCCGCCGGATCGAAGCTCACGTCCTTCGCCGACAGGCCGTAGTCCTTGGCGTGCTCCATGTAGTGGAAGATCTCGGCCGAGCGCAGGAGCGCCTTGGTCGGGATGCAGCCCCAGTTCAGGCAGATGCCGCCGAGATAGGACTTCTCGACCACGGCCGTCTTCAGCCCGAGCTGGGCAGCGCGGATGGCGGTGACATAGCCGCCCGGGCCGGAGCCGATCACGATCACATCGTACTGGTCTGCCATGGTCTGTCTTCCCATACCTGTTTACAAGCTAGTCGCAGGTCGCTTCGCCGACGTCGAGGTCGAACTGGCGCGGCCCCATCAGGCCGGGTTTCCCCGGCTTGTCGACGATCTTCACCGTCAGCGTGCAGCTCCCGGTTCGCACCTCATAGGTGTCCGGCGCCGTCACAGCGACCGAGAGGATGCGCTCCTCGCGTTTCAGCGCGTCGTGAACGCGCTCGTCGTTGACGATTGCGGTGAATTCCTTGGTGCTCTGCCAATAGGGCGACAGCGCCGCGTGGGCGCCCGCCGGCACCAGCAGCGCAGTCGCCGCCAGCGCCGTGAAAATGGTGGAAATCGGTGGTTTCATCGTCTGCGAGTCCCCCATCGCATGGCCACTTTGACGGTCCGGCGTTTTATCACGTGACGGCGTTCGGCCATAATCAATGAGCCCAACTCAGGAAAGCGGCTTGGTGAGCAGCACCCAGTCGCCACCGCGCCCGGCGCCGGGAAAGGGTTTCAGCGGCCGGCGCGCCGCTTCGCGATAGCCGACCTTGTTGTAAAGCCGCACGGCGCGGTCGTTCTCGGAGGCGACGATGATCGCCATGCCTTTCGTACCGGCCTCTCTGCCCAGCCCATCGGCGTGGGCAAGCAGCGCCGCGCCGACGCCGTGCATGCGGAACTCCGGGTGGACGGCAAGCACGTTGACATACCAGTGGCCGGGCGCCTCGGCTTCGAGTTCGGCAAGCGGCAGCATCAGCTCCGGCGTCCGCGCGATATCGGCCGGATCGACGGGATCGTCGATGACATAGCCGATCAGCGCCCCGGCGGCCGCGCCATCGACCTCGGCGACATGGGCATTGAGCCAGGAGAAGGAGCCGGTATTGCGCAGCGCCCGTTGCCGGCCAATCTCGATCGGCGACTGGCCGGCCTCGGCCATGGTGCTCCAGAAATACGAGGCGAACCCCTCGCCCGCCATGTCGACGAAGGCAACGAGATCCATGACGTCGGCGCGCGTCGCAGGGCGGATGACGATGGAAGCCAAATTCCTAGACCAGCATCGCCGCCGGCTTCTCGATGTAGTCGCGGAAGGCGCTCATCAACTGCGCGCCGAGCGCGCCGTCGACGGCGCGGTGGTCGGTCGACAGCGTCACCGTCATGATCGTGCGGATGTCGACCTTGTGGTCGCGCACCACCGGCGTCTCGACCCCGGCGCCGACCGCCAGGATGGTCGCATGCGGCGGATTGATCACCGCGGCGAAGTCCTTGATGCCGTACATGCCGAGATTGGAGACCGCCGAAGTGCCGCCCTGATATTCCTCCGGCGCCAGCCGGCGGGTTTTCGCCCGCGCCGCCAGGTCCTTCATCTCGTTGGAGATTTCCGAGATGCGCTTGCTGTCGGCATGGCGCACCACCGGCGTGATCAGGCCGCCGGGGATCGCTACCGCGACGCCGATATCGGCGCGCTTGTGGTGCAGCATGCCGCCTTCGGTCCAGGTGACGTTGGCGTCCGGCACGCGCATCAGCGCCATCGCCAGCGCCTTGATGATGAAGTCGTTGACCGAGACCTTGTAGGCGGCGTTGCCGTCCTTGTCGCGCGGCGCGGAGGCATTGATCTGCTGGCGGAGCGAGAGCAGCGCATCGATCTCGGTGTCGGCGGTCAGGTAGAAATGCGGGATCGTGGTCTTCGCCTCGACCAGCCGCCGGGCGATGATCTTGCGCACATTGTCGTGGGGGACGACGTCGTATTCGCCCTCCTCGAACAGCTTCATGATCTGCGCGTCCGACATCGACGGCGCAACGGCCGGGGCGCTCCTCGCCTCTTGGGCCGGTGCGGCAGCAGGTGCGGCCGCAGCCGCACGTGCGACAGTGCCGCCGGATTGCGCGGCAACGATGTCGGATTTGACCACGCGGCCGTGCGGGCCGGAGCCCTGGACCGCGGAGAGGTCGATGCCGGCTTCCTTGGCCATGCGCCGGGCAAGCGGCGAGGCGAACACGCGGCCGGCGGAGCCGTTGGGCGCGGCAGACGCTCTGCCCCTCACCCTGTCCCTCTCCCACGCAGGGGAGAGGGGACGCTCGGGGCGGCGGTGGAGGCAGCCGCGGCCTTGGCGGCCGGCGCCGGCGCTGAACCCTCTCCCCTTGCGGGAGAGGGTGGTCCCGAAGCCGCAGGCGAGGGACCGGGTGAGGGGGAAGCAGCCGCCATGTCCTTGATGGCGCTCTTGTCCTCGCCCTCTTCCAGGAGCACCGCGATCGGCGCATTGATGGCGACGTCCTGCGTGCCCTCGGGCACCAGGATCTTGCCGATAATGCCCTCGTCCACCGCCTCGAATTCCATCGTCGCCTTGTCGGTTTCGATCTCGGCGATGACGTCGCCGGCCTTGACCGCGTCGCCTTCCTTCTTCAGCCACTTGGCGAGATTGCCCTTCTCCATGGTGGGAGAGAGCGCAGGCATCAGGATGTTGATGGGCATCGGCTTGTCCCCGATCAGGCCGTGTAGGTGACCGCCTTCACCGCCGAGATGACCTCGGCGACGTTGGGCAGAGCGAGCTTCTCCAGATTGGCGGCGTAGGGCATCGGCACGTCCTTGCCGGTCACCTTGAGCGCCGGCGCATCGAGATAGTCGAAGGCCCGCACCGTGATCTCGGAGGCGACATAGGACGACATCGACGCCACCGGCCAGGCTTCCTCGACCGTGACGCAGCGATTGGTCTTCTTGACCGACTCCACCACCGTGTCGAGGTCCATCGGGCGCAGCGTCCTGCAGGTCGACCACTTCCGCCTCGATCCCCATGCCGGCGAGTTCCTCGGCGGCCTTGAGCGCATAGCCCATGCCGATTCCCCACGACACGATGGTGACGTCCTTGCCGGCCCGCGCGATGCGCGCCTTGCCGAGCGGCAGCACATAGTCGTCGAGCTTGGGCACCTCGAAGGTGTGGCCGTAGAGGATTTCGTTCTCCAGGAAGACGACCGGGTTGGGATCGCGGATCGCCGCCTTGAGCAGGCCCTTGGCGTCGGCGGCGCGAATAGGGCTGGACCACCTTGAGGCCCGGCACCGACGAATACCAGGCGGCAAAGTCCTGGCTGTGCTGGGCGGCAACGCGGGCGGCGGCGCCGTTCGGTCCGCGGAAGACCACCGGGCAGCCCATCTGGCCGCCCGACATGTAGAGGGTCTTGGCCGCCGAATTGACGATGTGGTCGATCGCCTGCATGGCGAAGTTCCACGTCATGAACTCGACGATCGGCTTCAGGCCGGCCAGCGCCGCGCCGACGCCGAGGCCGGCGAAGCCGTATTCGGTGATCGGGGTGTCGACCACGCGCCGGGCGCCGAATTCCTCCAGCAGCCCCTGGGTGACCTTGTAGGCGCCCTGATATTCGGCGACCTCCTCGCCCATGACGAAGACTTCCGGGTCGCGCCGCATCTCTTCGGCCATGGCGTCGCGCAACGCCTCGCGCACCGACATGGTCACCATCTCGGTGCCCGCCGGAATATCGGGATCGGCGGCCAGCGCCTCGCGCGGCGCGGCCGGAGCCGCCGCCGGCGGCGCAATGCTTCCCGGTGCGGCAGCCTGCGGCACCGTCGCGGCGGCAGCCGGCGCGGCGGCCGCCGCATCGGCGGCGCTCTCGCCCTCGCCCAGCATGCGCGCGATCGGCGTGTTGACCTTGACGTTCTCGGTGCCTTCCGGGACGAGAATCTTGCCCAGAGTACCTTCGTCCACCGCCTCGAACTCCATGGTCGCCTTGTCGGTCTCGATCTCGGCGATCACATCGCCCGACTTGACCGCGTCACCTTCCTTCTTCAGCCACTTGGCAAGCTTGCCCTCTTCCATCGTGGGCGAAAGCGCCGGCATCAGAATGTCAATCGGCATGGGCTTTCCTCATCTGGGGCCGGTGTCGCTCGGTGGCGGTCCGGACGTATTTGGCTTTTCTGTTCCCGGCGGGCGCGAGCATCACGCCGGGACCGACAGCAAGCGGTACCTTTCCCCTAGTGATAGATGTCCGTCCACAATTCGGCCGCGCTCGGCTCCGGCGCGGACTGGGCAAAATCGGCGGCCTGCGCGATCTGCTCGCGCACCTGCTTCTCGATCGCCTTCAACTCGTCCTCGCTGGCGATCTTCTTCTCCAGGATGCGCGCCCGCGCCATCTCGATCGGGTCGTAATGCTGGCGCACGTCCTGCACTTCCTCGCGTGAACGGTACTTGGCCGGGTCGGACATGGAGTGGCCGCGATAGCGATAGGTCATCATCTCGAGGATGTAGGGGCCGTTGCCGGCGCGGACCCATTCGACGACCTTCTCGCCGGCGGCCTTGACGGCGCGCACATCCATGCCGTCGACCTGCTCGCCGGGAATGTTGAACGAGACGCCGCGTTTGGACAGGTTGGTCTGCGCCGAGGAGCGATTGATCGAGGTGCCCATGGCGTAGCGGTTGTTCTCGATGACGTAGACGACCGGCAGCTTCCACAGCGCCGCCATGTTGAACGACTCGTAGACCTGGCCCTGATTGGCGGCGCCGTCGCCGAAATAGGTCAGGCAGACATGGCCGTTTTCGCGGTACTTGTTGGCAAAGGCGATGCCGGTGCCGAGCGGCACGGCTGCACCGACGATGCCGTGGCCACCGTAGAATTCCTTCTCGCGGCTGAACATGTGCATGGAGCCGCCCTTGCCGCGCGAATAGCCGGTGCCGCGGCCGGTCAGTTCGGCCATGACGCCGCGCGCGTCCATGCCGCTGGCCAGCATATGGCCGTGGTCGCGATAGCCGGTGATCACCTGGTCGCCGTCCTTGAGCGCCATCTCCATGCCGACGACCACGGCCTCCTGGCCGATATAGAGGTGGCAGAAGCCGCCGATCAGCCCCATGCCATACATCTGGCCGGCGCGTTCCTCGAAGCGGCGGATGGTGAGCATCTGGGTGAAGGCGGCAAGCTCCTCCTCACGGCTGAGATTGGCCGGTTTGGTGGTGATGTCCGCGCCCAACCCGGCCGGCGGCGCCGATTTGACATCGCCTGCCGCTACCGACGGTTCACTCGTCTTGCGTTGGGCCTTGGGCATTCCCGACTCCCTCTACGGTCAGCTTGTTCCTTATTTGGGGCGAACCTAGCCGAAGGCGACTGCCAATCCAAGGTCGCGGACCCGCCGGTAACGCAAGGCTACTATGCTGACAGGACATGCTTATTTCGCACTGCGGCAATTGCAATGCGGTGAAGCGGCGCCAAGCCGCGGGCTGAGGGACGATTAATGCTGCGCTGCATCCAGCCGGATGACGACTTCGTCCGGCCGCATGACGTTGAGCGCCATGCGCGCCTGCATGTCAACCACATCGGCATCCAGGCTCGACGGCCTTACGGTGGCGACCTGCTTTTCCAGCCGGTCGTGCTCGGCCGTGAGGGAGTCGAGATCCGCCGACAGCCGGACGGCATCGGCATTGAGGCGGCCCATCGCCCAGATGCCGAACGAGCCCGAGAAGGCATGGAAGCCGAAATAGGCGAGAAAGCCTGCGGCGATGAGCGGCATCAACAGACGCCGGAGGGGGCTCTTCTTGTACTGACGCGTAATCATGATCTGGCCCACAAGGCGACTCACCGACCATGCTCCGGCGAGGCTTAATGGACCGTTGCGGCACTGACGATTTTAGCAAGGAGCTTCAGGTCCGGTTCACCGTGACCGGCACTTCCAACCCCTGTTAAGATTTACAGGGTGCTCTCGCCTCTATGCTCTGCGTCGTCTGGCGGCCGAACGATGAGTTGGAGCGAATTGCGGGCAGATGGAGCGCATCTTTTCATTCCCGCGTGTGTGGGCTTGCGTGCGGCGCAACATCGGCGTTCTTGAGGTCGCCGTGGCGTTCGGCGCCATCCTCTGGTTCTTCCTCAGCAATTCCCTCAATACGGTCGAATGGTTCTATGGGCTCACCCACGCCCACGAGAACTGGCCGCTCGATGAAATCGCCAACGGTCTCTTCATCGCCACGATCGCCCTGACCATCATCCTTGTCGGGCGGGCACGGCGGCTTTCGCGTGAAGTCCGGCGCCGCATCCACGCCGAAATCGAGGCGGCGGCCCTCGCCCGTCACGACCCACTGACCGGCATTGCCAACCGCCGCCTGTTCGATGAGGAAATCGACCGCTGCCTTGCGCAAGGCGCAGCGCTCCCGCACGGCCTTTGCCATCCTGCTGCTCGACCTCAACCGCTTCAAGCCGGTCAACGACCTCCACGGCCACAAGGCCGGCGACCGGCTGCTGATCGCCGTCGCCGAACGCCTCAAGCAGCTGACGCGGCGCGAGGACATCCTCGCCCGCATCGGCGGTGACGAATTCAGCCTGGCGGTCTGCGGTGCCGGCAAGGAGCACGCCATGCGCCTCGCCGACCGCGTGATCGCCGCGCTCACGGAGCCGTTCGACCTCGACAACGTCACTGTCGAGATCGGGGCCAGCATCGGCATAGCCCTCTTTCCCGAGGACGCAGCCAACGGCGAGGCCCTGCTCCAGCGCGCCGACCTGGCCATGTACCGGGCCAAGGCGAGCAAGGCGGCCGGCTACGCCTTTTTCGATGCCACCATCGACGAGGCCCTGCGTGCCCGCGCCGCGCTGGAGGCCGACCTGCGCCACGCCATCGGCGCCGGCGCCATCGTTCCCCATTATCAGCCGCTGATCGACCTCGCCCGCGGCGAGACCTTCGGCTTCGAGGTT
This sequence comes from uncultured Alphaproteobacteria bacterium, assembly GCA_963743015.1. Classification (GTDB taxonomy): domain Bacteria; phylum Pseudomonadota; class Alphaproteobacteria; order Rhizobiales; family Kaistiaceae; genus CAVSRC01. The sequence continues at coordinate 62,924 of CAVUOD010000017.1, read as the reverse complement.
CTGGCGCGCTGGAACCATCCCACCCGCGGATTGCTGGAAGCCGACGCGTTCATCCCACTGGCCGAGGATCTGCGCCTCATCGGCGACCTGTCGCTCCGCCTGTTGCGCCAGGCGATCGCCGATGCCGCCGACTGGGACCCGAACCTTGTCCTGTCGATCAACCTCGCGCCCGATCAGTTCCAGGACCCGCTGCTGACCCAGAAGATCTTCACGACATTCGGCCGCCGGCAACTTCCCGCCGTGGCGTCTCGAGGTCGAGTTGACCGAGACGGCCTTGGTCACCGATCTCGATGCGGCCAAGGATGCCATCGTTCTGTTGAAGAACGCCGGCGTGCGCGTCGCCATCGACGATTTCGGCAAGGGCTATTCCAGCCTCTACTACCTGCGCGAACTGCCCTTCGACGTGGTCAAGATCGACCAGAGCTTCATCAGCACGCACCGCTCCAACCCGCAGAACGCCAAGATCGTCGCGGCAGTCATCGGGCTTGGCGAAGCCATGGGGCTGACGACGGTCGCCGAAGGTATCGAGAAAATGGCCGACGCCGACTGGCTCAGGCAGCAGGGCTGCGTCGGCGGCCAGGGTTTCCTCTATTCGGGGCCGGTACCGGCCGCCGAAGTGCCCGCGCTGCTCACCGTTCGCAAGCCGCGGCGCAGCGCCGCATGAAAAAGGGCACGGCGCGGCGCCGTGCCCCTTTGTCTCTATCCCCGCCCGGGCAGAAGCCGGGGCATTCGCTCGCGCCGGCTCAGCCCCTGCGGCCGAGCACGCTCTTGCCGGCGAAGACCGCCTCGGTGCCCAGCTCCTCCTCGATGCGGATGAGCTGGTTGTACTTGGCGATGCGGTCGGACCGCGACATCGAGCCGGTCTTGATCTGACCGCAATTGGTGGCGACCGCCAGATCGGCGATGGTCGAATCCTCGGTCTCGCCCGAGCGGTGCGACATGACCGCCGTATAGCTGGCCTTGTGGGCCATCTCGACGGCGTCGAGCGTCTCGGAGAGCGAACCGATCTGATTGACCTTGATGAGGATCGAGTTGGCAACGCCGCTGTCGATGCCCCGCTTCAGCCGCTCGGTGTTGGTCACGAAGATGTCGTCGCCGACCAGCTGGATCTTGCCGCCGAGCTCGTCGGTGGCGATCTTCCAGCCTTCCCAGTCGTCCTCGGCATTGCCGTCCTCGATCGAGACGATCGGATATTTGCCGATCAGCTCCTTGAGATAGGCGACCTGCTCGGCCGGATCGCGCACCTTGCCGCCTTCGCCGGCATAGACGTACTTGCCGTCCTTGAAGAATTCGCTCGAGGCCGGATCGAGGGCGATGGCGACGTCGTCACCGGGCTTGTAGCCGGCTGCCTCGATGGCGCGGACGATGAAGTCGAGCGCCTCGGTCGCCGTCTGCAGGTTCGGGGCGAAGCCGCCCTCGTCGCCGACATTGGTGTTGTGGCCGGCCTCGGAGAGCGCCTTCTTCAGCGCGTGGAAGGTCTCGGCGCCCATGCGCACGGAGTCGGCCAGCGTCGCCGCGCCATAGGGCACGATCATGAATTCCTGGAAGTCGATGGGGTTGTCGGCATGAACGCCGCCGTTGAGCACGTTCATCATCGGCACCGGCAGTGTGCGCGCATTGGTGCCGCCGACATAGCGGTAGAGCGGCAGCGTGTTGGCCTCCGCCGCCGCCTTGGCGACCGCCAGCGACACGCCGAGGATGGCATTGGCGCCCAGCCGGCCCTTGTTGGGGGTGCCATCGAGGGCGATCATGGTCTTGTCGATGTGGATCTGGTTCTCGGCCTCGAGGCCGCCGATCGCCTCGAAAATCTCGCCATTGACCGCGTCGACCGCCTTCTGCACGCCCTTGCCGCCGTAGCGCGCCTTGTCGCCGTCGCGCAGTTCCACGGCCTCATGCACGCCCGTCGACGCGCCCGAAGGCACCGCGGCGCGGCCGAACGAACCGTCCTCCAGGATTACGTCGACCTCGACGGTTGGGTTGCCGCGGCTGTCGAGGATTTCGCGGCCGATGATATCGATGATCGCGGTCATAATTCTTCTCCGAGAATGATCCGGTGGGCTGGCTGGTGCCAGCTTCTACAGGAGCCGCCGTGACGGCGGAAGGTGTGAATTCGTCCCGTCTGTCGCGTGACGAACGCTTGGCGGCAGCCGCCGCGCGAAAGGGTTCCGCGGCTAGATAGAACCAATTGGCTGAAGCGGTTTTGCGCAGGATCAAGCCCGCGGACGACGGCAATATGACGGACAGGCCGGCGAAATGGCCCTAAGACGGCAGCGCCGCCGCCACGCGGGCCCCTTCCGGAATCGTCCGCTCCGCCTTGTTGAGGCTTTCCATGGCGTAGCCGGCCGCCCGCTTGTAGCCGGTCATGAACGCCTCCCGTTCGGCCGGCGGGATGATCGCGTCGATATCGTCGAAGGTGCCGCCGCAGCGCTCGTCGACGATCTTCAAGAGCCCGAACGGCCCGGCGCCGCGATTGCGCAGGATGACCTCGGAGATCGGGCCGCACAGTCTGGCGTCATAGGCGGCGAGCGCCGCCGGCGTGACCCCGTGCTCGACCATCGCCAGCCCCAGGATGCGGGTATCGACGATCGCCTGGCTGGCGCCGTTGGAGCCGGTCGGATACATGGCGTGCGCCGCGTCGCCGAGCAGCGCCACCGGCCCGTCCTGCCAGGTTGGTATGGGGTCGCGGTCGATCATCGGGTTCTCGAAGGCGCCATATGCCCCCTTGAGCAGGGTGGGCACGTCCAGCCAGTCCCACACCCAGCCGTCGAAGTAATGGACGAAGTCCTCGATCCCGACCTGCCGGAACCAGCCCCGCTGCTTCCAGCCCTCCGAATTGTCCATGGTCACTTCGGCGATCCAGTTGATCATCGCAAGGCCGCTGCGCGGATCAGGCCGGGAGATGGGATAGAAGACGATGCGATGGCGATCGGTGCCGAGCCCGACGAAGGAGGCGCCGGTGCGGATGGGCTTGGCCAGCGTCGTTCCACGCCACATCACCGCCCCGCCCCAGTGGATCGGCGGCTGATCGGGATGCATCTGGGCACGCACCGCCGAATGGATGCCGTCGGCGCCGATGAGCAGGGCGCCGTGTTCTTCCGATTTCGTGCCGTCGGCGTGTTCGATGAAGGCGGTGACGCCGCCTTGCGGCTGCTTGCGATAGCCGGTCACCCGGCTGGCCAGCCTGACCGCCCCGGCGCCAATCCGGTCCACCACCGCGTTGTAGAGCAGCATGTGGAAGCGGCCGCGATGCACCGCATATTGCGGCCAGCGGTAGCCCGCCTTGAGCCCGCGCGGCTCTGAGTAGATGTCGTTGCCGTTGAGGCCGACCAGCGCCCACTCCTCGGCCGGCAGGCCGACGCGGCCGAGATCGGCCTCGCCGATGCCGAGATCATAGAGCTCACGCACCGCATTGGGCTGCAGGTTGATGCCGACGCCGAGCGGACGCATCTCGCGCACCGCCTCGAAGACGGTGCAGGGCACGCCGATCTGGTTGAGCGTCAGCGCGGTCGTCAGCCCGCCGATGCCGCCACCGGCGATGAGCACGCGATTGTCGGTCAAGCCATCCCCTCCCCCGCCGTATCTCTTCGGCTTTGAATTCCTTTAGCTTTCATCAGGGACCGTGCGCAATCCCAGGTGACAGCGCCGTGCTCCGTTGTCATCCTGCGGGCGCGATGGCCGATCTGATCATCACCAATGGCGACAATGCCGCCGAACTGCTGCAGCTGGCCGGCCGCCAGGCGACCTTCCTGCCGTGGCGTGACGTGCTGCACGAGGGACCGATCACTCATACCGGGCTGGCCGCCGTCACTGCCGAGCGCGTCGCCTACCTTTCCCGCCGTTTCCTCGTTCCGGCGGCCGAAGTCGCCGCCGAATTCGCCGCCCGCGACACGCTCATCCGCGCCCATGCCGATTTCGACACGGTCGAGCTGTGGTTCGAGCACGACCTCTACGACCAGCTTCAGCTCGTCCAGGTTCTGGCTTTCTTTGCCGGCGAAGCCCCGCGCGAGAAACTGGTGCTGGTCCAGGCAGACGATTTCCTCGGCAGCCAGAGCGCCGACACGATCCTGCGTTTTGCCGCCAATGCCCGCCCGGTCACGGCGGCCGATCTCGACGTCGCCGCCGAAGTCTGGGCCGACCTTGCCGCCCCCACGCCGGCGCCCGTCGCCGCCCGCCTGAACCGGCCGGAAGGCCCATTGCCCTTCCTGCGCGCCGCACTCCTGCGTTTCCTCGAGGAGCTGCCGGCGCCCGGCTCCGGCCTCGGACGCACCGAACAGACGCTGCTCACGGCAATCGCCCACGGCGCCGGCAAGCCGGCCAGGCTCTTCCATCAGGCGATCGCCGAGGAAGAAGCCGCCTTCATGGGCGACTGGAGCCTCTTTCGCCTGCTCGACGATCTCGCCTCCTGCGCCGTGCCGCTGATTGCCGGCCTTCCCCCGCCGCCGGAAACGGCGTTCCACGACGAACGCTTCCGCGACGCCGAACTGGAACTGACCATAGCCGGCGAGGAAGTGCTCGCCGGCGAGGAGGACCATGTCGCCCTCAGCGGGCTCGACCGCTGGTGGGCGGGCACCCGCCTCACCGGCCGCTCGGTGTGGCGCTTCGACCGCGATGCCGCGAAACTTGTGTCGCCCGCCGCTTCCGTCGCATAGAGGCGGAAACGTCGGGGAAGCGCTTCCCCGCCCGGCATCGCGAGAAAAAGACCCATGGCAAAGAAGACCCTGCAACTCGGCCGCCCGACGCCGATCCCCGCCAGCCCCGACAAGGCGGTGCTCGACCGCGTGCCGAATCCGCAGCCCGGAACGAAGTTCCTGGCGCGCTTCACCTTCCCCGAATTCACCTCGATCTGTCCGGTCACCGCCCAGCCGGATTTCGGCCTGCTGGTCATCGACTATGTGCCGCGAAGCTGGCTGGTCGAATCGAAATCGCTGAAGCTCTACCTCCAGTCGTTCCGCAATCACGGCGCCTTCCACGAGGACGTCACCGTCACCATCGGCCGCAAGCTCGCCGACCTCCTCAAGCCGCACTGGCTGAGGATCGGCGGCTATTTCAATCCGCGCGGCGGCATGCCCATCGACGTCTTCTGGCAGACCGGCAAGCCGCTCCCCGGCGTCTGGCTGCCCGACCATGAGGTACCGCTCTACCGGGGACGGGGTTAGGACCGATGCAAAAGGGGCGGCTGGAAGCCTTCAGCGACGGCGTCATCGCCATCATCATCACCGTCATGGTGCTGGAGATGAAGGTCCCGCACGGCGAGGAGTGGAGCGCGCTTCTGCCGCTCGTTCCGGTCTTCATCAGCTATGTGCTGAGCTTCGTCCACCTCGGCATCTACTGGAACAACCATCACCACATGCTGCATGCCGCCCGGCACGTCGACGGCCGGGTGCTGTGGGCCAACCTGCATCTGCTGTTCTGGCTGTCGCTCATGCCGTTCGTCACCGCCTGGATGGGCGAGAACCATTTCGCGCCAATCCCAGTGGCGCTTTACGGGCTCGATCTGCTCGCTTCGGGAATTGCCTATTACATTCTTGCCCACGCACTGGTGGCCGTGAACGGCAAGGACTCGCCCATCGCCATCGCGCTCGGCCGCGACGTGAAGGGGGTGATTTCTCCGGTGATCTACCTCACTGCCGTCGTCGTGTCGTTCTTTTACGCGCCGGCCGCGCTGGCGCTCTATTTCGTCGTGGCGGCCATCTGGCTGGTGCCCGACCGGCGCATCGAGCGCGTCGTTCGCGAATAGAAATCGCCGGATTCCGCGAAAAATCGCCCGCCTCGACTTAACCCTTCCTTCAAGGCGGCAGCGATTCTGCCACTGCCCGGTCTCCCGGGCGGTGACGGAGGCAATCGTCATGGCTGATTTCATCTCGCGCGCCGAACGCAGCTGGCGCCTGATCAAGGCGAGCACCGCCGTGCTTCAGGACGACGGCGAACTATTGCTGCTGCCGGTCCTGTCCGGCGCGGCCGGGATAGCGGTCAGCGGCGCCTTCATCTGGCAAGCGGTCAACGACGGCACCTTCGACAGCTTGAAACAGGGCCAGCCGGGGACGCTTCCCGCCTCGCTCTATGTCTGGCTCTTCGCCTTCTACCTGGTCCAATATTTCGTCATCATCTTCTTCAACACCGCGCTGGTCGGCGCCGCGCTCGACCGGCTGGAAGGGCGCGATCCGACCGTCCGCTCCGCGCTTGCCCTCGCGATGCGCCGCATCGGACCGATCTTCGGCTATGCCATCCTGTCGGCGACGGTCGGGCTGCTGCTCCGTTTCATCGGCGAGAAGCTCGGCATCATCGGCCGGATCATTGAAGCCGGCGCGGGGGTCGCCTGGACGGTCACCACCTTCCTCGTCGTGCCGGTTCTGGCGGCCGAGGGCGTGGGCCCCATCGAGGCGGTCGAGCGCAGCGTCGGCCTGCTGAAGAAGACCTGGGGCGAGAACATCGTCGGCAGTGCCGGCATCTCGCTGGTCATGGGTTTTGCCGGCGCCATCGCCGGCCTTGCCTTCATCGCCGGCGTCAAGCTCATGCCGGATCATCAGGCACTTGCCCTGGCGCTGATGACCGCCGGTGGCCTCGCCTTCATCGCGCTCATGATCTATGGCGCGGCGCTGTCTGCGGTCTATTCGGCGGCGGTCTACTACTACGCGGTCACCGGCGAGCCGCCGATCGACTTCGACCGCGACATGGTGCGCGGCGCCTTCGCGCCGAAGGGCGGCTAGCGCCGCTTCTTGGCGATGGCGTCGAGCGCCATCAACTCTTCCACCAAGGCCGGCAGCCGGTCGATCGGCACCATGTTGGGGCCGTCGGAGGGCGCCCTGTCCGGGTCCTCGTGGGTCTCGATGAAGACGCCGGCAACGCCCACCGCCACGGCGGCGCGCGCCAGCACCGGCACGAAGCGCCGGTCGCCGCCCGACGACGTCCCCTGCCCGCCCGGCTGCTGCACCGAATGGGTGGCGTCGAAGATCACCGGCGCGCCGGTCTCGGCCATGATCGGCAGCGCCCGCATGTCGGAGACCAGCGTGTTGTAGCCGAAGCTTGCGCCGCGCTCGGTCAGCAGAACGTTCGGGTTGCCGCTGTCGGTGACCTTGGCGGCGACGTTCTTCATGTCCCACGGCGCCAGGAACTGGCCCTTCTTGATATTGACGACCTTGCCGGTCTGCGCCGCCGCCACCAGCAGGTCGGTTTGCCGGCAAAGGAAGGCCGGGATCTGCAGCACGTCAACGACGCTCGCCACCTCGGCGCACTGCTGGCGCTCATGCACGTCGGTGAGCACCGCCACGCCCAGCTCCTGCCTGAGGTCGGCGAAGACCGCCAGCGCCTTGTCGAGCCCGAGGCCGCGCCTGCCCGCAAGGCTGGTGCGGTTGGCCTTGTCGAAGCTTGTCTTGTAGACGAGGCCGATCTTCAGCCGCTCCGCCATCTCCTTCAGCCGTCCGGCCATGGCGAAGGCATGGTCGCGGCTTTCCATCTGGCAGGGGCCGGCAATCAGCGTCAGCGGCAGGTCGTTGCCGAAGGTTGCGGCGCCGACGGTGACGTGGGAGTTGGCTTTCATGGTGCGGGACTATAGCGACAGTTCGCAGCCGTGTTGATTGTCAACTTGCCGCCTCGAAGGCCAGCGCCGCGCCATGGGCCGCCTCGGCCGGCACCACCAGGGCGCCGGCATGCGCACTGAAGGGCACCCGGTTTTCGCCGAGCAACGCCGCCACCGCGCCGAGGTCGGCCACCTTCACCCGCCAGCCGAGGAAGCGCCGCGGGTCCGGCTCCGCCTCCTCTCCGAAGAACGCCTTGAAGCCCAGCGGCGACAGCACCTCCACCCGGCTGCCGTCACCGAGCGTGAAGGTGATCCCGAGGCCGGTCGCCGTCAGCTCGTGCTGGCCCGAGAAATGGGTGAAGAACTCGTGGAAGTCGGCCGGGTCGCGCGTCACCATCACGGCCGAGGCGATATCGAGCGCGCCGTTGGCATGGCGCTGGAACTCCGCCTTCCAGAAGTTTTTCGGATAATGGTGCTGGCAGGTGAAGAAGCCGGCGCGCTTCAGCCGCGAGTCGCTGGTGAAGGTCAGCGAGAAGGCGACCTTGCGCTCCGTCCCGTCCGGCCCGGTGGCGATGCGCTCGAAGCCGAAGGGCTCGTAGACGCGCAGATCGCGCGCCGCGAAATCGGCGCGGTCGGCGGCCGCATCCCCGCTCTTCAGCACCAGCATGGACAGCCCCTCGCCGCTTTTCAGGTAATCGCGGTTGAAGGCGCCGAAGGAGAAATGCGTGCCATCGCCCGGGGGGACCGCCGCGGCATCGGCCACGGCCAGGATTTCCAGAAACGAGCCACCGAACTGGGCCAGCATATTGGCCGTGCCGAAGGGATGGCGGGCAAGCGGCGTCAGGGTGAAGCCCAGGCGCTGAAATGTCGCCCGCGCTTCATCGAGATCGCGGACGGCGAGAACGAGGTGGTCGATCGGACGGGGCATGGGCCTGTGGCAGGTGACTCGGCGGGGCGCCGATCCTGCCACAAACTCCGCCGCCATGCGTACCCGCAAGGCGGGCAAATCGCGCCGCCGGACGAGCATGGTTTCCGGACGGGCTAGCCAACAGCCGTGAATGTATCGAGCCGCGCCGCCTTGCGATCGAAGGTCGCGGTCGCCTCACATCCGTGGGCACGGTTGATGTGCCCGATCAGTATGTCGACGAAATCGCCGCGGCCAGACCGGTAATCGGCGAGGCTGGCGCGCACTTCGTCATGGTGCTCGGTGACGCGGTCGCTTCCGGCGATCAGTCGCTCGAGTTCGTCGGCAATCTGTGCCGGACGATAGGCATAGGCGCTGGCCAGAACCCAGACCAGTTCGACCAGCACGACGATATTGATGAAACCCGGCTCTTCCGGCGTGCAGTGCCGCTCGACGAAACGCTTCGCCCTGCGCGTCTGCGCCGGATCGTCGGCCACAAGCAGACGCACGAGCACGTTGGTATCGAGCCCGATCACGGCCTTTTGCCGCTCGCCCGCCGGAAGCGCGCCACAGCCCCCTGCTCGACAGCCTCTTCCATCTCTTCCAACGTGGCGGAGCGCGGTGGCTTGCCCAACGCGCCGGCGAGATCCGCCAGCTTGGACCGCTCCGGCGCAATCATCGCTCTTCCGCCTTCGTCAATCGTAAAGTGAATCTTCTGGCCCGAGCGAAGGAGCAGGCGGTCGCGCACTTCCTTTGGAATGGTCACCTGGCCCTTGCCGGTCACCGTCGCTTCATAGCTCGGCGCCGCCGGCGGCGTCGCGAAATAGCGCGTCAGCCGCCCCTCCTTGCGCTTGCGGATGCGATAGCCACGCGCCTCCAGCGCCCTGAGCAGGTTGTATTGCGGTCCGCCTGTAGCGGCGATGATCTCGTCCATCGTCGCGCCCGCCGGCGCAGTCAGCAGCCGCTCGGCGGTACGCGTGCCGCTGCCATAACCACCCATTTGAGAATCTCCACAAATACGATAGCTTACTACTCATGTATTTCCTTTCATTACGCTATGCAAGAGCACCTGCTATGGAGGACCGCTCGTATTGCCCGGCGCGCGAACGAAAGCGGGCGGCCGCTGCCGCGACCGCCCGCCGATCGATGGCCGAGGGCCGTCTGGCCTACCCGTTGACCGGCCGGGCGTCTTCCGCGTCGCGGATGAGGCGCACGAACTCGGCGCGGAGCCCGAACGGGTCCTTGCCGCGGGCGCCGTCGGCAAGCGCGCGGATCGAATCCCAGTCATAGCCGGTCTCGATCCACGGGTCGCCGCGCAGTTCCTGGCCGAAGGCGGCGACCGCCAGCGCCCAGCGGGTGGATTCCGGCGCCTGATCGACGCTTGCCACCGCGTCGGCCCGGGTGATCGGCCGTTCCATCAGCTTGGAGCTGGCGGCACCGGGCAGCTTGTAGCGGACCTTGATATAGGCGAGCTCGTCGCCCTTGCCGGGCACCACCGTCTCGTCCGTCTTCTGGTAGCGCAGCGGATCGCTCGCCACGGGCCCGCCAACCGGCGTGATCTCGTAGAGCGCCGTCACCGAGGCGCCCGACCCCACCTCGCCGGCATCGACCCGGTCATTGTTGAAGTCGGAGCGGTCGAGCAGCCGCGTCTCGTAGCCGATCAGGCGATATTCGGCGACCTTGGCCGGATTGAACTCGACCTGGATCTTGACGTCATCGGCAATCGGAAACAGCGATGACGAGAAGTCGTCGCGGAACAGCTTGCGTGCCTCGTCCAGCGTATCGATATAGCCGGCCGTGCCGTTGCCGGCCTGGGAGAGCGTCTGCATCATCAGGTCGTTGTAATTGCCGTGGCCGACGCCGAATGCCGACAGATAGACGCCGGTCTTGCGCTTCTCGGCAACGAAATCTTCCAGTTTGCCCGGATCGGCGACGCCGACATTGAAGTCGCCGTCGGTCATCAGCACGACGCGGTTGACCGCCTTTCTGTCGAAGTTCTGCTGGGCAAGATCGTAGGCGAGCGCCAGCCCCGCGCCGCCCGCGGTCGAGCCGCCGGCAGAGAGCGCCTCGACGGCGCAGCGCATCATCAGCTTGTCGTTGCCCGCCGTCGGCGGCAGCACGGCGCCGGCCGCCCCGGCATAGACCACCATCGCCACCCGGTCTTGCGGCCTGAGCCGGTCGATCAGCACGTTCAGCGCCTTCTGCACCAGCGGCAGCTTGTCGGGCTCGTCCATCGAGCCCGACACGTCGATGAGGAAGACGAGGTTTACCGGCGGCTCGTCGCCCGCCGCAATGTCGTAGCCCTGCAGGCCGATGTGGATGATCTCCCTGCCCGGCGCCCACGGCGACGGCGTCACCGTGACGTTGGCCTTGAACGGTTCCTCGGCCGAGGCCGGGCCGGCATAGCCGTAGTCGAAATAGTTGAGCAGCTCCTCGACCCGCACGGCATCGCGCGGCGGCAGCGTTCCGTCCCGCAGGAAGCTGCGCACATTGGCGTAGGATGCCGTGTCGACGTCGATGGAAAAGGTCGAGACCGGCTCCTCGCCGACGCGCTTCACCGGATTGGAGGTTGCGTGCGGATATTTCTCGGTGTCGACAGTGGGCGCCTTCAACATGGCCATCGGCGGCGGTGTCGCGGCTGACCTTTCGGCGAACGGCGGACCGCCCTTGGCGGCGCCCATGCCGGGCATTGGCATCAGGGGCGGTGCGAGGCCATAGTTGCCCCCCAGGATGTTGCCCAGGCCCGGCATGCGGGTGCCCTGTTGCGACGCGTCGTTGTCGGCCCGCCGCATGGTGAAGCCGAGATTGGCACAGACTTCCGGCGTCGGCCGGCCGTCATGCACCGCCGCATCGGTGGCGGCAAGAACCGGCGCAGACGTCAGCGCGCTTGAAGCCAGGAGAAGGGATAGAATGCAGATCGGTTTGACAGGCGCCAGGAACCGGCTCGTCGCCATGACCGCACCTCCGCTGTTGCGCCCACCCGGCAGGGACCGTGCTCTTGCTTCTTGGCCGCATGGTGGCGCGGCCGCGTCCAATTCTTGGCGGCGGCCCGCCTGTGCTGCGCTGGCAACGGTTCTCCTGCTGGCGCTGGTGCTGGCTTTTGCCGCAAGTCCGGCAGCCGCCCTTCAGCGCGTCGGCATCGTGCTCCTTCACGGCAAGACCGGATCGCCGGCCCAGTTCGCCGGCATGCAGAACATGCTCGTCGAGACCGGCTACGGCGTCGAAACGCCTGAGATGTGCTGGTCGGCGCGGCGCATCTACGACGAGCCGCTGGACAAGTGCTTTGGCGACATCGACGCAGCGGTCAAGCGGCTCAAGGCCGACGGCTTCGAGGCGATCGTCGTCGGCGGTCACAGCCTCGGCGGGCTGGTGGCGCTCGCCTATGCCGCCAGCCATGACGGCCTGGCCGGCGTCATTGCGCTGGCGCCCGACGGCGAGCCCAGCGATTTCACCCGCCACGCCAAGGTCGCGCAGAGCGTCAAACGCGCCGCCGCCATGCTCAAGGCCGGCCAGGGCGACGACACCGTCCGCTTCACCGACCGCGTGCTCGGCCGCTATTTCACCATTCACGCCACGCCGCGCGCCTTCCTTTCCTTCCTCGGACCGGGCAGCGACCTCAAGCCCGCCCGCCTGCTGCCCCGCCTCCAGGCGCCGCTTTTATGGGTGGCCGGCACCAGGGATTCCAGCCAGCGCGACGCCGCAGCGCTTTTCCAGCGGGCGCCGGAGAACAGCCTCAACCGCTTTGACAGGGTCAATGCCGACCATCTGGGCACGCCGGGCGCGGCGCTGGTGCCCATGCTCGACTGGCTCGGGCGCCTGTCCGGCGACTGAACCGATAGCCGGCATACGGCGCGCGCCGGCGGCCCCGAGGCGCATCGAGGGGGCGCCTAAACTTCTATCGCTCACACGATGACGATTGACGCCATCGCCCCGTTTAAGAAAGACTTGCCGCCTGCGACAGTCAAAAGGGGGAAGACAGATGTCGGCCAAAGGCCTGCTTCGCAAATACGCGACGAACATTGTGGCAATTGCCGCTGCCGCGCTTCTCGTCGGTCTCGCCACGGCCGGCAGCGGCCAGGCCCAGGATACCACCGGCCAACTCACCATGGGCCCGCCCCAGGCGGTGCAGCTGCCCACCGCGCAGCGCGACCGGGCCAGCGAAGAGCGCCAGAGGGCCAACTTCCTCGCCGCCATGAGCAACACCGAGGAGCATCACATCGGCTTCCCGGTCAGGCAGGCGCCGGTCACGCCCGGCCAGCGCCGGCTCGCCATCCAGCCGCCGCCCCAGGCCGTCAAGGCCGACGGCGGTATCACCGTCACCAGCAAGATCGACGTCACCGCCAAGGCCGAGATGGACTACAACTACGTCTCGCCGATCGCCGAGGCGTCCTCGGCCACCGCCGGCAAGAACATCCTGGTGACCTTCAACTGGGGCGCCGCCTTCTCCACCGACGGCGGCGAGACCTTCACGCGGCTCGACCCGTTCTCGCTCTTCGGACGGCCGGAGAGCGGCATCGGCTTCTGTTGCGACCAGCTCGCTCTCTACGTGCCCAGCCACGACCTCATGGTCTGGCTGATGCAGGGCGAAGCCGACATGGAGCAGCACGAGGGCAACACCATCCGCATCATGGTCGCGCACGGCGACGACATCGCCAAGCGCAACTTTCACTTCTACGACTTCACGCCCAAGCACGTCGGCCACCCGACCGGGGAATGGTTCGACTTCCCCGATCTCGCCTACAGCAACGGCAACCTCTTCATGGCCTTCAACCGCTTCGATTTCGGCGAACATGAGAAGTGGCTGGGCTCGTCGGTCTTCCGCATGCCGCTCGACAAGCTGAGCACCTACGAGGGCTTCGACTATCAGTATTTCAACAGCGCCCCGGAGAACGGCGAATTCTCGATCCGCTTCACGCAAGGCGCCGGTGACACGATGTTCTGGGCCGCCGCGCCGGCCACCGATCTGCTTCTGGTGCGCCAATGGCCGGACGCCGATGCCCAGCCGGGGCCGGTCCGCCTGGCCGCGGTCGATCCCTACACCATACCCGACAAGGATTCGATCGCCGGCTCGGAAGGCCCCAACGGCAAGCCCTGGCTCGACCGCGTCGATTCACGCCTGACCGCTGGCTGGGCCACCGACAAGACCATCGGTTTCGCCTGGACGTCGGGCAAGATCGACGCTCAGGACGGTGGCAACGCCTATCCCCATCCGCATATCCGCATGGCCATTCTCGACCGCGCCCAGGTGGAAGCCGGCGGCAGCGACCCGCTGCGTCCCATCGCCCAGCCCCACATCTGGAGTTCGGACTACGCTTTTGCCTATCCCTCGGCCGCACCCGACAAGAACGGCGACATCGGCCTCAGCATGTTCTACGGCGGGGCACACAACTACCCGAGCGCCGCCGTCGGCGTGCTCAGCCAGAAGGGCGACAGCTGGACAACGGCGCTGACCGCACTGGCGGAGGGCAAGAACACGCCGCGCTGCGTCAAGCGGGGCGGCGTCGACGACAATTGCGGCAAGTGGGGCGATTATATGAGCGTGCGCGCCGATCCCGATAATCCCGACGGCTGGTACGTCGCGGCCCACACCGAGGTCGATTCCAGCGTCGAGGCACCGCCCAAGATCGCGGTGACCTACGGCACGTTCGCCGCGAAGTAGACGGGACCTAGTTGGCGGAGTCGCCGGCGATCTTGCGGATTTCCGCCAGATCGTTGGCGGCGATCGCCGCCCGCAAATCCGTGACCAGCGCCGCCGCCCTCTCGGGGGTGGCCCCGGCGCTTGCCGCGTTGGTGACCGGCATCGCCTGCACGGTGACGTGGGTGCGCCCGGTGCGCTCCATCATTTCGCTCGGCGATGGCTTCGGCGTCTGCTCGCGGTCGGAGCCGCTGCCGACCGCCACGCTGCCCGCCCCACTGACGGCCGTCGCCGCCGGCATGCTCGCCGTCACCACCTGATCGCCGCAGGCGTCGGCCAGCACCTTCAGGGCCGCATCGGCGCCGTCGACCTTGGCGGACAGGTTCGCCAGGTCGATCGGGTCGGCACGCGCCGCCACCAGAACGGCATCGACGGCCTTGCTGAGGTTTGCGCGCATGCCGGCGCAATCGCTGCTCGCCAATGCCGGCGCCGCAGCCATCGCCAGTCCCGCGAACCCCGCCAGAATTACCATGATCGTGCGCATCGTCGCTCCGCAAGTGCTGCTATCGCTCGACCATCTAGAACCATCGCCCTGCGGCCGTATGATGGCCGAAACGCGGTATTTTCTTTGCCGGACCATCGCTTCAACTGCGCCGAACTGCGCAATCCGACGCGAAAACCTGCCACGCGACAAGAAACCCCGGCGTCACTTCACGCTGGAGAAGGCCGTCGGCTTCAGCAACCGGCTGGCAACGGTGTCGACGATCGGTCCGCCGCGACCGACCATCGGGATCGCCGATGAAGGCGGTCCGTTTCGCCTCGCGCAAGCGGTTTCCGTCGCGGCGATATCGCGTCAGACCAGCCGGCTCTGCTCCACCGCCGCCGCGATGAAGGAGGCGAAGAGCGGGTGGGGTTTCAGCGGCTGCGACTTCAGCTCCGGGTGATATTGCACGCCGACGAACCAGGGATGGTCTTTCAGTTCCACCGTCTCGGGCAAGAGCCCGTCGGGCGACAGGCCGGCGAAATGCAGCCCCTTGGCTTCCAGCCGGTCACGATAGGTGATGTTGATCTCGTAGCGGTGGCGGTGGCGCTCGGAAATCTCGCTGGCGCCGCCATAAATCTGGCTGATCAGGCTGCCCTTCTCGAGGAAAGCCGGATAGGCGCCGAGCCGCATGGTGCCGCCGAGGTCGCCGTCGGCGGCGCGCTTCTCGAGCTGGTTACCCTTGAGCCATTCGGTCATCAGGCCGACCACCGGCTCCGGCGTCGGGCCGAATTCGGTCGACGAGGCTCTCTCGATGCCGACCAGGTTGCGCGCCGCCTCGACCACGGCCATCTGCATGCCAAAGCAGATGCCGAAATAGGGCACGCCGCGCAGGCGGGCGAAATTGGCGGCGGAGATCTTGCCTTCCGAGCCGCGCTCGCCGAAGCCGCCGGGCACCAGGATGCCGTTCACCCCCTCCAGCCACGGCGCCGGATCCTGCTTCTCGAAGACCTCCGACTCGATCCACTGGATGTCGACCTTGACCTTGTTGGCGATGCCGCCGTGCTGCAGCGCCTCGGTCAGCGACTTGTAGGCATCCTTGAGGCCGGTGTACTTGCCGACCACGGCGATCGACACCCTGCCCTCCGGGTTGCGGATGGTGTCGGCCAGCGTGTGCCACGCATCGAGATTGGGCGACGGCGGCGCCTCGATGCCGAAGGCGGCCAGCACCTCGTCGTCGAAATGCTCGGCGTGATAGGCCACCGGCGCGTCGTAGATATGCGGCAGGTCGAGCGCCTGGATGACGGCGCTCTCGCGCACATTGCAGAACAGCGACAGCTTGCGCCGCTCCTCCTTGGGGATCGGCCGGTCGGCGCGCACCAGCAGGATATGCGGCTGGATGCCGATCTGCCTGAGCGCCGACACCGAGTGCTGGGTCGGCTTGGTCTTCAATTCGCCGGCGGTAGCGATCCACGGCATCAGGGTGAGGTGGATGAAGACCGCGTGATTGCGCGGCAGGTCGTTGCCGAGCTGGCGGATCGCCTCGAAGAACGGCAGGCCCTCGATGTCGCCCACCGTGCCGCCGATCTCGCACAGCACGAAATCGACATCGTCATTGCCGGCCAGGATGAACGACTTGATGGCGTCGGTGACGTGCGGGATCACCTGCACCGTGCCGCCGAGATAGTCGCCGCGCCGCTCCTTGGCGATGATCTCCTGGTAGATGCGTCCGGTGGTGACGTTGTCCATGCGCGTCGCCGGCCGTCCGGTGAAGCGCTCGTAGTGGCCGAGATCGAGATCGGTCTCGGCGCCGTCGTCGGTGACGTAGACCTCGCCGTGCTGGTACGGGCTCATGGTGCCCGGATCGACGTTGAGATAGGGGTCGAGCTTGCGCAGGCGGACCTTGTATCCGCGCGCCTGAAGCAGCGCGCCGAGCGCTGCTGAAGCGATGCCTTTTCCCAAGGAGGAAACCACGCCGCCGGTGATGAAGACGTACCGCGCCATGGGCCCCGATCCTATTCCCTGCCCGCCTGATTCGCGGAGTCGAAATCGTCTGCACGCTGAACAAAAAGATGCCGGCCCCGGCGGGTGCGTGATCGCGCCGGGGGCAGCCGTCTGGTCGTCATGTCGCTACTGCGAGCTGGGGGCCGGTGTGCCCGCCGGCGCCGACTGCGCACCGCCGGCAGCCGGCTGCGAGCCGGTCGTCGCCGGCTGCGACGGGGCTAGGCGGCGCAGCTGGCGCGCTGGTGTCGGGCACCACGCTCTTCGGCGTCACCGTCGACGGCGGGCCGCTGGTGTAGCGGTCGAGCTGGTTCAGGATACCGTTGCCGCCGGTATTTCCGCTCCCGGTCGCCGGCGTGCCGGCGGTTCCGGTTGCCGGAGCGGCCGGAACCGGCGCCGTCTGGGCGGCCGGCGCGGTATCGAGCACCGAGGTCGGCGGTGCGCTCAGGCGGGCCAGCACCGTCATCGCCATCGAGGTGATGAAGAAGATCGCCGCCAGGATGGTGGTGGCGCGGGTGAGCACATTGCCCTGGCCGCGCATGGTCATGAACTGGTCGGAGCCGCCGATTCCCAGCGCTCCGCCTTCCGAGCGCTGCAGCAGCACGACCGCGACGAGCGCCACGATCACCATCAGGTGAATGACGATGATAACTGTTTGCATCAGGCAATCCGAATATGGGGTTGGGCGCCTTTTACACGATCAGGCCGGGCGGCACCAGAGCCACCGCCCGGGCTTCTGACCTCACTTGCAGGCAGCGACAATCGTGAGGAAATCCGCGGCTTTGAGGCTGGCGCCACCGACCAGTGCACCATCGACGCCGGGAAGCGCCATGATGGTTTCGGCATTGTCCGGCTTGACCGAGCCGCCATAGAGGATGCGCATCGCATCGGCATTCTCCTGTCCCAGATGCCCCGCCAGTTGGGCCCTTATATGGGCATGTGCCGCAACAATGTCGTCATTTGATGGCGTCAACCCGGTTCCGATCGCCCACACCGGCTCATAAGCGATCACCAGACGGTCGGCCGTGGCGCCGTCGGGCACCGAACCGGCGATCTGCGTGCTGAGAACCGCCTCGGTCTTTCCGCCGCGGCGTTCTGCCTCAGTTTCGCCGATGCACAGAATCGCCGTCAGCCCGGCCCGCCAGGCGGCTTCCGCCTTGGCGCGCACTTGCGTGTCGGTCTCGCCGTGGTCGGTGCGCCGCTCCGAGTGGCCGACGATGACCATCTTGCCGCCGGCATCGGCGATCATTTCCGCAGCAATATCACCGGTATGGGCGCCCTTGACGGCTGCGTGGCAGTCCTGGCCGCCGATCGCCACCGCCGTTCCGGCGACCGTTTCGGCCGCCGCCGAAATCAGCGTCGCCGGCGGACAGATCGCCACTTCGCAGGCCGCTCCGGCCGCGCCAGCGGCGATTGCCTGCAATTCAGGCAGGCTGCCTCGCATGCCGTTCATCTTCCAGTTACCCGCAGCGAGTTTGATACGTACTGACATTCTAGTCCTAGCTCCAGTCTCGAGAACCATGTCAGCCCTAGCCGAAATCCTCGACAAAAGCACCGTGCCTTTGGCTTTCGCACGTTCCATTTTTGCGCAAGATCAAGGTAGCCCCTACATACTGGGAGTACCCGAACGCCGCGTTAGAAGTCGCAAGTCCCAGGATCGAAAAACCATGAATGCTCGCGACCTGATGAACGGCGACGTGGTGACGGTGTCACCCAACACGCCTATCCGCGACGTCGCCAGAACCCTTCTCGTGCACCGCATGAGCGCCGTGCCGGTGGTCGACGATTCCGGCACGCTGGTCGGCATGGTCAGTGAAGGCGACCTTGTCGGCCGCAAACGGACCGAACGCGAAACCAAGAGCGAATGGTGGCTGCTGCGTCTCGCCGAAGGCGAGGACCTCAACAGCGAATTCCTCCAGCATCTGCAGGATCCGGTTGCCGTCGCCCGTGAGGTGATGTCGAGCCCGGTGCTGACCGTCAGTGAAGACACCCGCGCCGACGAAATCGCCGGCATTATGGCCGAGCACCGGGTCAAGCGGCTGCCGGTCATGCGCGACGGCAGGATCGTCGGCATCGTGCGCCGCGCCGACCTGCTGCGCTCGCTCGGCGGCGGCGAATTCGAGCCAGTCCCCCTGCCGCCCGAGCCGAGCCGCAAGTTCGCGCCGCCCTGGCAGAACGGCAAGGGCAACGGCAAGGCGGAAAATGCCCCGCCGCCTGCCGATTCGCGGGCCAACGCCTATGCCATTGCTCAGGATACCCGCCCCGACGGCGAATTGTCGGTCGGCGACTTCCGCCATCTCGTCGGCCACTTCAAGGACGAGATGGACGCCCAGCGCTCCCGCGAACGCCAACTGGCGGCCGAGATACACAAGCGCGACGTCCATCGGCTGATCGACACCCACATCTCCGACAAGGAGTGGAACAAGCTCGTCCATAATGCCCGCGATGCGGCCGAGCGCGGTCAGACCGAATACCTGCTTCTGCGCTTTCCCCGTGAGCTGTGCAGCGACGGCGGCCGGGCAGTGAACGCGCCCGATCCGGAATGGCCGCGCACGCTGCGCGGCGAAGCCGCCGAGATGTATCTGCGCTGGGAGCGTGAGCTGCGTCCGCGCGGCTTCCATCTGGCGGCACGCGTCGTTGATTTTCCCGACGGCATGCCCGGGGATATCGGCCTCTTCCTGGTTTGGGGCGAATAGGGCGCTGAACAAGCGCGCCGGCTGAAGTCATGTGACAGTCGGCGCGCTTGGCGCATCGCCGGCCCGATGCCATGTTGGGGGCACTTCCCCCCAGACACCGAGCCGGTAATCCCATGACTTCCATGCTTTTCTCGCCGCTGACCATTGGCGGCATGACCGTACCCAATCGCATCGCCGTCGCCCCCATGTGCCAGTTCTCGGCCGATGACGGTTCGGCGAGCGACTGGCACATGCAGCACTGGATGGCGCTGGCCATGTCGGGCGCCGGCATGATCACCGTCGAGGCGACGGCCGTCGAGCGCCACGGCCGCATCACCCACGGCTGCCTCGGCCTCTATTCGGATCACAACGAGGCGGCCGCCCAGCGCACGCTCGCCGCGGCGCGCCGGGTGGCGCCCGCCGGCACCCGCTTCGGCATCCAGCTCGGTCATGCCGGCCGCAAGGCCTCCGTCCATCGTCCGTGGCAGGGCGGCGGTCCCCTCACCGCCGAGGAGGACGCCTGGCAGACCCTGGCGCCCTCTGCCATTCCCTTCGCGCCCGGCTGGCACGTTCCGCAGGCGCTCGACGAGAACGGCATCCAGCGCCTCATCAGCGTCTGGGCCAATGCGGCGGAGCGCGCAGTACGCGCCGGCTTCGACTTCATCGAGATCCACGGGGCCCACGGCTATCTGCTGCACGAGTTCCTGTCGCCGCTCTCCAACCAGCGCACCGACCACTGGGGCGGCTCGCTGGAGAACCGCATGCGCTTCGTCCTGGCGGTCACCAAGGCTGTCCGCGCCGTGGCGCCGGAGCAGGTCATGGTCGGGGCGCGGCTTTCCGCCAGCGACTGGACCGAGGGCGGCTTCACCATCGACGAGGCGGTCGAAGTCTCCAAGGCGCTCAAGGATGTCGGTGCCGCCTATATCTGCGCGTCGAGCGGCGGTGGCGTCCACGATGCCAAGATCCCGCTCGCTCCCGGCTACCAGGTGCCGTTCGCGACCCGCATCCGCGAAGAAGCCGGCATCATTACCCGCGCCGTCGGGCTGATCGACGACCCGCACCAGGCCGAGGCGATCATTGCGCAGGGCAAGGCCGATCTGGTGGCGCTGGCGCGTGCCATGCTGGCCGATCCGCGCTGGCCGTGGCGGGCGGCAATTGCGCTCGGTCACCCCTTGCACGTCGTGCCGCAATATGCGCGATCGACCCCGTTCCTCGAGAGATGGATCGGGGCAGGCACTTGACGGCGACCGCACGACTGCCGCAACCGCCTGTAATCCTGCGGTTTTTCGCCTCCCCGCCGGCGCACGACTATACCTTGCGGCGGCGGGTGCGCTGAACCTATTATCCGCGCCCGAAAGAACCCGCGCGCCGCAAGCGGCCGCCGCCGAGGACTCCGATGCTCGACACACTACGCAAGTTCACTTCCGGATGGGTCGTCCAGATCATGATGCTGCTCCTGGTGATCAGCTTCGGCGTCTGGGGCGTGTCCGACGTCTTTCGGGGCTATGGCCGCAGTGACATCGCCAAGGTCGGCAGCATCACGCTGACCGGCGCCGAGTTCCGCCGGCGCTTCGATCTGGCCATGCGCCAGCTCAACCAGCAGTTCGGCAAGCAGTTCACCACGCAGGAAGCGGTGCAGCTCGGCGTTCCCAGCCGCGTACTCAGCCAGATGCTCGCCGAGGCGACGCTCGACGACACCGCCAAGCAGATGGGCCTCAGCCTTTCGCCCGACACCGTCGGCCGCCTGATCCGCACCGACCCCAACCTGATGGGACCGACCGGCGAGTTCAACCGGACCGCCTTCGCGCAGATCGCACAGTCGCAGGGGCTGACCGAAGACGACCTGGTGCTGCTGCTCAAGGCCGACTACATCCGCAACCAGCTCGATCAGGGTCTGGCCGGCGACGTCACCGTGCCGGAAACGGTCATCAAGGCCATTTCCGAGTATCGCGACGACTCGCGCGCCATCTCCTATCTGGTGCTGACCGCGCCGGCGGCGAGCGCCATCCCCGACCCCTCCGACGCCGACCTGACCGCCTATTTCGACGCCCACAAGGCCGACTACAAGGCGCCCGAATACCGGGCGATCGCCTATTTCGTTCTCAGCCCGGCGGTGATCGCCAAGCCGCAGGACGTCACCGACGCCGAGGCACAGAAGCTCTACGACACGGAGAAGAGCCGCTTCGTCACCCCCGGCACCCGCCATGTCGAGCAGATCGTCTTCAAGGACAAGGCGGATGCCGAGGCCGCCGCCAAGGAGCTCGCCGCCGGCAAGACCTTCGACGACCTGATCGCCGAGCGCAATCTCAAGGCCTCCGACGTCAATCTCGGCCAGGTCACCAAGGACAAGATCGTCGATCCGGCGGTCGCCGATGCCGCTTTCGGCATGGCTGATGCCGGCGTCAGCGGCATTATCGACGGCAGGTTCGGTCCGGTGATCCTGCGCGTCAGCAACATCGTGCCCGACCAGGTCAAGACCTTCGCCGAGGTCAAGGACCAGCTCAAGATGGAGATCGCCACCAAGAAGGCCATCGGCGAGGTCGACACCATCCGCAACGCCATCGAGGATGCGCGTGCCGGCGGCGCCAAGCTCGAAGAGGTCGCCCAGCAGCACGGATTGAAGATGGTGACGGTGCCCGAGGTCGACGCATCGGGCAAAGGCCCCGACGGCAAGCCGATTGCCGACCTGCCGCCCCTGCTGGTGCAGTCGGCCTTCGAATCCGACGTCGGCATGGAGAACAATCCGATCGAGACGGTCCGCAACACCTTCGTCTGGTACGACGTCACCCAGGTGATGCCGGCTCACGAGCGCCCGCTGGCCGAGGTGCGCGACAAGGTGGTTGCCGCCTGGAAGGATGTCGAGCGCCAGAAGAAGGTCGCCGAGCAGGCCGATGCCCTCAAGGCCAAGCTCGACACCGGCACACCGCTCGCCCAGGTGGCGACCGATGCCGGCCTGACGGTGCAGACGGCGGACAAGCTGACGCGCGCATCGACGCCGACCGGCGACCTGTCGGCGGCAGCGGTCGCGGCAGCCTTCGGCGGCCCCAAGGGCTATTCCGCCGTCGCCGACGGGGCGACCGCCATGAACAAGGTCCTGCTCGTCGTCGATTCAGCGACCGTGCCGCCGTTCAAGCCCGACGATCCGCAGCTGGCGCAGATCAAGAGCCAGCTCGACAACCAGTTCGTCAACGACCTGCTCGCCGCCTACGTCACCGAGCGCCAGTCGAAGATCGACGTGCAGATCAACCAGGCCGCCCTCAGCGCCGCGCTTGGCCTCAATCAACCGACCCAGTAGCGGCGCACGGGGGTCCCTGCCATGCTGGTCGAACCCGCCCTCGACGACTTCGCGCGCGCCTATGACACGGGCGAGCCGCAGGTGGTGTGGACGCGGCTCGTCGCCGACCTGGAGACGCCGGTCTCGGCCATGCTCAAGCTGTCGGCCGGCCGCGCCAACTGCCTGCTGCTGGAATCGGTCGAAGGCGGCGCCGTGCGCGGCCGCTATTCGATCATCGGCATCGAGCCCGACCTGATCTTCCGCGCCACCGGCGGCAAGGCCGAGATCAACCGCGATCCCGCCGCCGACCGCGAGCGCTTCGAGGCGATGGCAGAGCCGGCGCTGGAGGCGCTGCGTGGCATCATCGCGGAATCGCACATCCATCTGCCCCATGAGCTGCCGCCGATGTCGGCCGGCATCTTCGGCTATCTCGGCTACGACATGGTCCGCCAGATGGAGGTGCTGCCCGAGCCCAATCCCGACCCGCTCGGCTTCCCCGACGCGATCATGATCCGGCCGACCGTCATCGTCGTCTTCGACGCCGTCAGGGACGAGATCACCATCGTCACCCCGGTGCGCGCCGAGGCCGGCATGACCGCCAGCCAGGCCCACGCCCGCGCCGTCGACCGCCTGACCGCGGTGGTCGACGATCTCGACCGGCCGCTCGACAAGTCCGCCGACGGCGCCGAGTTCGACCCCGACATCCCGGTCGTCTCCAATACGCCGCGCCAGACCTATCTCGACATGGTCAGGCGCGCCAAGGAGTACATCGCCGCCGGCGACATCTTCCAGGTGGTCCTGTCGCAGCGCTTCGAGGCGCCCTTCGACCTGCCGCCCTTCGCCCTCTACCGGGCGCTGCGGCGCACCAACCCCTCGCCCTTCCTCTATTATCTCGACTTCGGCGGCTTCGCGATTGCCGGCTCCAGCCCCGAGATCCTGGTGCGGGTGCGCGACGGCGAGGTGACGATCCGGCCGATCGCCGGCACGCGGCCGCGTGGCAAGACGCCGGAGGAGGACAAGGCACTCGCCGCCGAGCTGCTCGCCGATCCCAAGGAGCGCGCCGAGCACCTGATGCTCCTCGACCTCGGCCGCAACGATGTCGGCCGCGTCGCCGAGATCGGCTCGGTCAAGGTCACCGACCAGTTCTTCCTGGAATACTACAGCCAGGTCATGCACATCGTGTCGAACGTCGTCGGCCTGCTGTCGCCCGAGCACGACATGCTCGATGCGCTCGCCGGCGGCTTCCCGGCCGGCACCGTCTCCGGCGCCCCCAAGGTGCGCGCCATGGAGATCATCGACGAATTGGAATTGGAGAAGCGCGGCATCTATGCCGGCTGCGTCGGCTATTTCTCCGCCGACGGCGCCATGGATTCCTGCATCATCCTGAGGACCTCGGTGGTCAAGGACGGCAAGATGTACGTCCAGGCCGGCGCCGGCATCGTCGCCGATTCGGTACCCGAGAACGAGCACGCGGAATGCCAGGCCAAGGCCCGCGCCCTCTTCCGCGCCGCGGAAGAGGCCGTCCGCTTCGCCTCAAGCGTCGGGCGGGGGCAGTAGGCGCACGCTTTTTCGCCGTCCTCCAGAGTTCTGGCCGCGCCCGGCGTAGAGCCGATCTCCGGTTGAAAACTCGCTTGCCACCCGGCAGCCAGCAGTTGCATCAGGCAACAACGCATGCGTTAATTGGTGTGGGGCGAAGGGGTCGACGGGCACAAGGAATCCCTGCAATCTGGAGTCTTACCCGCGCGGCGGCGGGCGGATCGACCACGGACTGGCAACCGGGCCGCTGAGCGCCCGCAGCGGGGGGGCATGGCTGAACACGGGAAACATGCAGTTAGGCCGGTGCCGTCAAGGCGGGACGCAGAGCACATCGTAGGCCGACAGCGATGCACGCCGTGGAATCCGCCGGCGTCGCCCCCCGCTGCGGCTTCCGTCCGGCCTGTGGGCGTCGGCGACGCTGTTCGGCGTGCGAGGTCTGCGCTGGCTCGTTTCAGGCGGTACGTACCGATGCGTCGCGAGGATCAATCGTCGGCCATCACGGTTAGGCATAGTTGGCCTCTACCTTTTTACGCGCGGAGTCCGGTTTTCGTGGTGGAACTAATCCATCCGGAGGAGGGACAGCTTTCCGGACATATAGAATCGGCAGGATTCGAGTTTGTCAGGCTATCGAGGCGTTTTTCTATGCCGGCTTCAGGCGCGACCCAGCTGTTCGCGTCCATCCCGCCGCTTGGCACCACCGGCAATCAACAGTCTTTGTGCACCGGACCTTACGCTTCGGCTACAGCGAGTTCGTTGTCGTTGGCGGCAGCTGAGACCGGCAACTTCGGCCACGTACCACGCCTTCATGTGGACGCCGTCCGGCGGCACCGTCGACCTCGGGACGCTCGTCGACGACGGACAGCGCGCACACCTCCTCCTGGGCCTACGGCATTAGTCGTGATGGCTCGACCATCGTCGGCACCAGCAGTCTCGGTCCTTCAGGACGCTGAGCTGCACGCCTTCCGCTGGACCCAGACGACGGCATGATGCACGACCTCGGCTCTGCCGCAGGGGTGAGTGCCGGTAATTCGGTTGCCTTTGGGGTCAATCAGGACGGCAGCGTCATTGTCGGCGGCGCCAATTTCTCGACGACCTCCGGCGGTCCTACCCGTATTACGGGCACGCCTTCCGCTGGGAGACCGAGCAACTTGGCTTTGAGGATCTTGGCGGAACGCTGACCGGTCGGATCGACACTGATGGATCGGTGGCCAATCGCGATCACGCCGGACGGAACCGTGATTGTCGGCCAGTCGCGGCCAGCAGCAGGCGCATAGCCACGCCTTTCGCTGGACGCAGCGGCACCAGCATGCGTCGATCTGGATGGTCCGGCGACACCGATCTCGGCCGCACCGCCGTCAGCGACAACGGCAAGGTCGTTGTTGGCATCTCCAGTACCGCACGACGTCGTCCGCGGCAACCTCGATTGCCGGGTGTTCGGTTGCAGCCAATACCGCGCCTTCCGCTGGACGCCGACGAGCGGCATGAAGGACCTCAATAACGTGCTGACCAAGGCCGGAGTCGACATGACTGACATCACTCTGCTCACGGCCACGACCGTGTCCCAAAGTGGGCAATACATCGGCGGCGCGGCCATCTTCCCCGATACGGCCGGCGGCGACACGACCGGCTATCTCGCCCGCTATTGCGACGATGCAACGGACGGCCCCTGCGTCGACGGCTTCACCACGCCCTCCAGCGTCGCGACCTCGTTCGCCGATGTCGCCCAGCAGCAAAGCTCGGTCGCCAACAATGTCGGCGGCACCGCCGATGGCCTGCTCGGCTTCAACCAACCGGTCGGCGGCGGCAGCGAGCTCGGCGGCTTCGGCGCCGCCGGCTCCTTCACGCTCGGCACCTCCGGCCGCTGGGACCTGACGAGCAACACCACGCTCATCGGCGGCATCGCCTTCACCCAGCAATCCTATTCCGGCGTCGACGTCACCAGCGCCGGACTGGCCGCCGCCGGCCTGCGCTACACCACGCCCCGCGGCCACGACCTCGCCGCCTTCATCGAGGGCGGCGGCTGGCTGGCGCCGGCCATGGACCTGACGTTCTCACGCACCTATGCCAACGGCGCCGGCACCGCGACCGGCACCGGCTCCACCAACGGCTTCATGGGCGACGTCTATGCCCGCGCCGGGGTGGTGTGGACGCCGAAGCCGACCCGTGAGATCGCGCTCTCCGCCACCGTCGGCCACACCTGGCTGAACGTTGCCGGTTACGCCGAGGCGGGCAGCGCCTCCAACCCCTTCCCCGCCACCTTCTCCGACCGCTCGGCCGGGGCGAGCTTCGTCAAGGTCCAGGTGCAATGGACCGAGGCGCTGACGCCCAAATGGGACATGACGCTCTCCGGCGCCATCGGCCGCACCTTCGGCTCCAGCGGCCCGCTCGCCGCCTCGGTCACCGGCGTCGGCGCGGCTTCGGTCACGCCGGCCGAGTACACCTTCGAGGAATACGGCGCCCGCCTCGGCTACAAGCTCAACGCCCGCGACACCATCGACGTCTTCGCATTCGGCGTCGAGCGCCGAAGGCCTCGGCAGCCATTTCGAGATCGGCACCGGCTTCCGCGCCAGCCTGTGAGGCTCGGCAGATGCACGCGGCTTGCGCGGCGGGGCCGATCTGGCCTATCCCTCAGTGAGATAGGACAGCGCCCATGACCGTTCTCGTCATCGATAACTACGACAGCTTCACCTACAACCTCGTCCATTACATCGGCGAGCTGGGGGCGAAGCTTGCCGTGCGCCGCAACGACAAGATCACCGTCGACGAGGTGATGGCGATGGACCCCGAGGCCATCGTTCTGTCGCCCGGCCCGTGCACACCCAACGACGCCGGCATCTGCCTGTCGCTGATCGAACGCGCCGGGCCTGAAATCCCGATCTTCGGCGTCTGCCTCGGCCATCAGGCGATCGGCCAGGCCTTCGGCGGCACCATCGTGCGCGCGCCCTCCCTGATGCACGGCAAGGTCTCGACCATCAGCCACAACGGCCGCGGCGTCTTCCACGGCATCAATCACACCTTCCAGGCGACCCGCTATCACTCGCTGACCATCGCACCGGAGACGGTGCCCGATGTGCTCGAGGTGACCGCCACCGCCGAGGACGGCGTCATCATGGGCGCCATGCACAAGCACTATCCCGTCCACGGCGTGCAGTTCCATCCCGAGTCGATCGCCTCCGAGCACGGCCACCTGATCCTCAAGAACTTTCTCGACATCGCCGCCGCCTGGAACGCAAAACACCGCACGGTGAAGTCGGTCGCCTAGTGCGCGCGATGCTGCAATAATGTGGCACCATTCCGCCCTCATCCTGAGGTGCCCGCCCGTGGGGCGGGCCTCGAAGGACGGGGCGGCCCCATGGTTCGAGGCGCGTTTCGCGCGCACCTCACCATGAGGCCGTCGCATTGAACCCGGGGGACGTTTACATGCCTGATCTCAAGGCCACCATCGGCAAGGTTGCCGCCGGCGAGCGGCTTTCCCGCGCGGAAGCCGAGGCCGCCTTCGACATCATCATGTCGGGCGCCGCAACGCCGGTGCAGATCGGCGCCTTCCTGACCGGATTGCGCCTGCGCGGCGAGACCGTCGACGAGATCGCCGGGGCAGTGGCCACCATGCGCGCCAAGATGACGCCGGTCGCGGCGCCTGCCGACGCCATCGACGTGGTCGGCACCGGCGGCGACGCCTCTGGCAGCTACAACATCTCCACGGCTTCCGCCTTCGTCGTTGCCGGCACCGGCGTACCGGTCGCCAAGCACGGCAACCGCGCTTTGTCCTCGAAGTCCGGCGCCGCCGATACGCTCGCCGCGCTCGGCGTCAACATCGAGCTGACCCCCGACCAGATCAGCACCTGCATCCGCGAGGCCGGCATCGGCTTCATGTTCGCCCCCGCCCATCACTCGGCCATGCGCCATGTCGGCCCGGCCCGCGCCGAGCTCGGTTTCCGGACCGTCTTCAACCTCATCGGCCCGCTCTCCAATCCAGCCAGCGTCAGGCGCTATCTGCTCGGCGTCTTCTCGCCCGAATGGGTCGAGCCGCTGGCCAATGTGCTTCTCGGCCTCGGCGCCGAGAGCGCCTGGGTGGTGCATGGCGCCGGCGGCCTCGACGAGATGTCGCCGGCCGGCGAGACCAAGGTCGCCCGCCTCAAGGACGGCAAGGTCACCACCTTCGACGTCATCCCCGCCGATGCCGGCCTCAAGAGCTGGCCCTTCGCGGCGATCAAGGGGGGCGATGCCGCCCACAACGCCGAGGCGCTGAAAGGCGTGCTCGCCGGCGAGCCCGGCGCCTATCGCGACACGGTGCTCTTGAATGCCGGTGCCGCACTGGTCGTCGCCGGTGTTGCCGACGACCTCAAGGCGGGCGCCGCGATGGCGGCCGAGAGCATCGACACCGGCAAGGCCGCCGAACGGCTCGACCTGCTGGTCAAGGTCTCCAACGCCTGACCACGCCCCGGCAGTGCCGTATCGGTCGCCTCTCCCCTGCAAAAGAGAGGTAACGGCCCCCGGGGTGGCCCCAAGGACGCACTTGTCTGCCGGCGACGGAACATGCCAAGGGTAGGCCATGAGCGACATCCTGAAGACCATCGAGGAAGCCAAGCGCGCCGAAATCGCCGCGGCGAAGCAGGCGACGCCGCAGGCCGCGATCGAGGCGCACGCAAAGGACCAGCCGCCGCCGCGCGGCTTCCTCGCCGCCCTCGAGCGCACCATCGCATCCGGCCGTCCGGCGCTCATCGCCGAGATCAAGAAAGCCAGTCCGTCCAAAGGCTTGATCCGCGAGGACTTCGACCCGCCGAGCCTCGCGCAGGCCTACAAGGCCGGCGGCGCCACCTGCCTCTCGGTGCTGACTGACAGCCGCTTCTTCCAGGGCGGTGCCAGCGATCTGGTCTCCGCCCGCCGCGCGGTCGACCTGCCGGCGATCCGCAAGGACTTCATGTTCGAGCCCTATCAGGTCTACGAGGCCCGCGCGCTCGGCGCCGACTGCATCCTCATCATCATGGCCGCGCTCAGCGACGCCGACGCCCATGCCATCGAGGACACCGCCCAGGCTCTCGGCATGGACGTCCTCATCGAGGTCCACAACGCCGAAGAGCTCGACCGCGCCCTTCAGATGAAGTCGCGCCTCGTCGGCATCAACAATCGCGACCTGCACACCTTCGAGACCAAGCTCTCGATCAGCGAGGCGCTGGCCCCGCTTGTGCCCGAGGACCGTGTGCTGGTCGGCGAAAGCGGCATCTTCACGCCCGCCGATATCGCCCGCCTACGGGCTGTCGGTATCAATACCTTCCTGGTCGGCGAAAGCCTGATGCGCGAACCCGATGTTGCGGCGGCTACCGCCCGCCTGCTCGGTACGACGGTCGCCGCCTGAGCCATGGCTGCCCGCCGCCTCACCCATCTCGACAAGACCGGTGCCGCCTCGCATGGTCGATGTCGGCGCCAAGGCGGTCACCGAGCGTCTGGCCATCGCCGAAGGCGCCGTCACCATGCAGCCTGCCACCCTTGACCTCATCGTCTCCGGCAATGCCAAGAAGGGCGATGTCATCGGCGCCGCCCGCATCGCCGGCATCATGGCGGCCAAGCGCACCCACGAGCTGATCCCCCTCGCCCACCCGCTGGGGCTCACCTCGGTTGTCGTCGATATTGAGCCGGATAAGGACCTTCCCGGCCTGCGCCTCCGCGCCACCGCCAAGGTGGGCGGCAAGACCGGCGTCGAGATGGAGGCGCTCACCGCCGTCTCGGTCGCCTGCCTGACCATCTACGACATGGCCAAGGCGGTCGATCGCGGCATGGTCATCGGCGGCATCCGCCTGATCGAGAAGCGCGGCGGCAAGTCCGGCACCTGGGTCGCCGGAGAGAAACGCCCCAGGGAGAAACGCAAGTGACCCCGCTCCTGCCCGTCGACGAAGCCGTCGCCCGCATCATCGTCGGCGCCGCCGCGACGCCGTCCGACTATGTCGCGCTGGCCGAAGCCGCCGGCCGTACCCTCGCCGAGCCGCTGAAGGCGCGGCGCACCCAGCCGCCTTTCGATGCCTCCTCCATGGACGGCTATGCCGTGCGCGCCGAGGACACCGCAAAGGTCCCGGCCACGCTGAAGCTCGTCGGCATGTCCGCCGCCGGCCACCGCTATGACGGCACCGTCGGCGAGGGCGAGGCGGTGCGCATCTTCACCGGCGCGCCGGTGCCGCCCGGCGCCGATGCCATCCTCATTCAGGAGAACGCCGAGGCTCACGAAGACGATACGGTGACCGCCAGGGCGGCCGCCACTGGCCGCCACATTCGCCGCGCCGGCCTCGATTTCCGGGAGAACGCCCTGCTGCTCGAAGCCGGGCGTCGGCTTGGCATGCGCGAACTGTCGCTCGCCGCCGCCGCCGGACACGCCCACCTCACCGTGCGCCGCAAGCCTGTCGTCGCCATCATCGCCACCGGCGACGAACTGGTCGCCCCCGGCGCGGTGCCGACGCCCGACCAGATCTTCGCCTCCAGTTCGTCCGGGCTTGCCGCCTATGTCGATGCCCTCGGCGGCCGGCCGCACGACCTCGGCATCGTGCGCGACGACCGTGGCGCCATCACCAGGACCATCGAACAGGCTCTGGCGCTGCCTGCCGATGTCGTGCTGACCATCGGCGGCGCCTCGGTCGGCGATCACGATCTGGTCCAGGAGGCGCTGAAGCAGGCCGGGCTGACCCTCGACTTCTGGCGCATCGCCATGCGCCCCGGCAAGCCGCTGATGTATGGCCGCATCGGCGAGACGCGCGTGCTCGGGCTTCCCGGCAACCCGGTGTCGAGCCTGGTCTGCGCCATCCTCTTCCTCAGGCCGCTGATCGCCGCGCTGCTCGGTGAGAAGCAGCACGACCCGACCGAATCCGCCACGCTCGGCGGCGACCTGCCGGAAAACGACGCCCGTCAGGATCACATCCGCGCCCGTCTGGCGACCCGGCGCGGCGAGCTTCCGGCGGCGATCCCCCTGCCCTTGCAGGACTCCTCCATGCTCAGCGCGCTCGCCACCGCCGACTGCCTGATCGTGCGCCCGCCGCATGCCCCGGCGGCCAAGGCCGGCGAGCCCTGCCGGATCATCCCGCTGCCCTGATCCCTGCCTGCGGACGCCTCACGGCTTAAGGTTAAAGTTGCTTTGTCGTGGACCGTGACGGTTTTCGTCACCAAATTCAGGCAAATGGCAGGAGGCAAAGGCCATGCAGACCACCGAGCGCCGGCGCGAAAGACGTCAGATCGCCTATCTGGGCGGCGAGGTCGCCTATAATCAGCGGCGTTCGGGCGTCGACTGCCTGGTGCGCAACATCGCGCCGTCCGGCGCATTGATCGTCTTCGCCGACAGGACGCCCCTTCCGGAAGAGCTTGAACTGAACATTCCGCAGCGCGGACGCTCCTTCCACGGCACGGTCGTCTGGCGGCGCCTCGACCGCGCGGGGCTGGCGCTGCAGCCGCTGAAGGCCAACGACGCCGCAGCCTCGCTCGACGGCGCCCGCCGGCAGCGCGCCCTGAAGAAGGAAAACCGCGCGCTCCGCCGCAAGTACAACTCGCCCATCTGACACGCTTTATCGGCGCTCCGGTCCCGTCCGCCTTTACCGAATCTCAAGGGGGTTGTGGAACACATAAGGAACATGTATTTTGTTCCTGATTTGTACCGATTCTGCCGAGCGCGCGGGACACCCTCATGCTGACACGCAAACAACTCGAACTGCTCATGTTTGTCCATGAGCGCCTGAAGGAAACGGGCGTGCCGCCCTCCTTCGACGAGATGAAGGACGCCCTCGACCTGCGCTCCAAGTCGGGCATCCACCGCCTGATCAAGGCTCTGGAGGAGCGCGGCTTCATCAAGCGGCTGCCCAACCGGGCGCGCGCGCTGGAGGTGATCCGCCTGCCCGAAGCGATGCAGCAGCCGAGCTTCGCTGCAGGGCGTGCGCGCGGCTTCTCGCCGAGCGTCATCGAAGGCACTCTCGGCCGTGTGCGCGAAATGCCGGAGAGCGCCAACAGCAACGAGCCGGTACTGGTCCCGGTCATGGGCCGCATCGCCGCCGGTGTGCCGATCGAGGCGATCCAGCATCAGAGCCACACCATCGGCATCCCACCCGACATGCTGTCGCCGGGCGAGCACTTCGCGCTGGAGGTGCGCGGCGATTCGATGATCGAGGCCGGCATCCTCGACGGCGACACGGTGCTCATCCGCCGCAGCGACAGCGCCGATACCGGCGACATCGTCGTGGCGCTGGTCGACGAGGAAGAAGCGACCCTCAAGCGGCTGCGCCGCAAGGGCGCCTCGATCGCGCTGGAGGCCGCCAATCCGGCCTATGAGACGCGCATCTTCGGCCCCGACCGCGTACGCATCCAGGGCCGTCTGGTCGGCCTTATCCGGCGGTACTAGGCGCGCAGGTTCGCCCATTCTTCGGCGTCTCAGGGATCCCCGCCTCCCCCCTTGTGGGGGAGGTCGGATTTCCCCGACTTGCGCCAGCAGATCGGCCTTGGAAAACCGGGAGAGGGGTGAACCAGGGCGGGAAGGCAAGCCGGTCAAGGAGCCGGCTGCGCCGGCGCCGGCAAGGCCGAGTTTCCGCACTCGCGGCTCGCACCATCACCGTCGTGGCTTCGCTTGGCAACCCTTCCCCTTCCAGGGAGAGGGTATGATCCTGCGTTTTACTCCCGCACCGGCGGCATGAAGGGCCGCCGGACCACGCCGTAGGCGGTCGTCACCCGCAAGACCGGCCTGCCCGAGGCGTCTGTGCCGACGACATAGAGCGCGTGGGCGCCGTGCTGCGCCACGTCCCGGCGACCGATGACCAGGGCCGCGTCGCGGCAGGTTGGCGGCACCGCGAAGCGCGACACCACCACCGCCGCCATGGTGCAGTCATCGGCCAGCGCGCGGACGCTCTGCGCCACGGCCACCTTGGCGCCATCCTGCCCGAGCGGCGCCACGCAGCCGAGCGGATCGCAGGCCACCCCCGCCGTCAGCTCCGCCGCTCCCGCCTCGCGCCCGTCGCCGTCGGCCCTCAGCCAGTTGTCGACGACGAAGCTCTCGCCCTTGCCATTGACCACGGCGTAGCGACCATCGGCCCCGCGCACCGCCACCGTGATGCCGCGGTCGTCGATCAGCACATCGGGGTGCGCCGCCGTCAGCGCCACCGGCAAGGCCAGAACCATCGGCACCAGCCCGATGAGCCGCCAGCGTTCGCGCCACAGCGCCAGCCACAGGAAACCGCCGGCCGTCAGCGCCAGCGAGGCGAGCGGCATCGCCGCCACGACACCGTGGCCGGCCGACCACTCCGCCACCTTTGCCGCCACCGCCGTCACCCAGCCGAGGCCCCAGCCCATCACCGTCAGCGGCAGCGCTTCCAGTCCGAAGGGCATGACCACCAGCGCCAGCAGCGCCATCGGCATGACGATCGTTCCGACCACCGGCATGGCCGCGAGGTTGGCGATCAGCGTCAGCGGCGCGACCCGCTGGAAGTGGAAGGCGGCGAGCGGTGCCGTCGCCAGTCCGGCGATCAGCGAGGTCAGCGCCAGGCTCGTCACCGAACGCCTGATCCGCCCGATCACGCCGGCGGCAGCGCGGTTGTCGAGATTGAGCCGCCGGTCGCGCCAGATGGTGATCGCCTCATAGCCGGCGACCAGCGCCAGCGTCGCGGCGAACGACATCTGGAAGCTCGCCGTCGTCAGGCTCTCCGGTGCCAGGCCCAAGATGACGAAGGCGGCCAGCGCGACGTTGCGCAGCGAGATCGCCGGCCGGTCGAGCATCACCGCCAGGAGCATGATGGCGAGCATGACGAAGGCGCGCTGGGTGGCGATGCCCGCGCCGGAAATGCCGAGATAGCCGGCGGCGATGGCGAGCGCCCCGGCGGCCGCCCATTTCTTGATCGGCCGGTTCAGGGCCAGTCCGCTCGACAGCGCCAGAAGCGCGCGGATCAGCCAGAAGGCGGCACCCGCCACCAGCGCCATGTGCAGGCCCGAGATCGCCAGCATATGCGCCAGGCCCGAGGCGCGCATGGCGTCCTGCGTGCGTTCGGAGATGCCGCGCCGGTCGCCGGTTGATGAGCGCCGCGGCGAGATGGCCCCGGTCGCCGGGCAACGCCGCCTCGATCCGCCGGCGGATCAAGTCGCGCAAATGGGCCAGCGGTTCGGCCAGCCGGATCGCCAGCGGTGCCGGTCCGATATCGGCCGGCTTGGCGGCGCCATAGGCGAAGCCGACGGCGCCGATCCCCTGGTAATAGGCGACGCGGGCAAAGTCGTAGCCGCCCGGCATGACCGCGCCGCCCGGCGGCTCGAGCCGCGTCAGAAGCGTCACTGCATCGCCGACCGACAGGGCGTCGGCCTTGCTGCGCACCGTGACGCGCACCAGCCGCGGCACCGTGCCGCCGCGCGTGTCCGACATGTCGTGGACGCGCAGATAGAGGCGCGCCGCCGTGCCCCGGGGCTTCCTCGCGCGCTGCGATCCAGCCACGCACCGTCACCGTCGCCTCGTGCCCCATGACCGGCGCTGCCACCCAGTCGGTTCGAAGCTTGGCGGTGAGCACGCCGCAGGCGACGCAGCTCGCCGCCACCAGCAGCCGGAATGCCGGTGTGCGCAAGCGCGCCCGCCACGCCGCAGCGACAAGGGCGGCGGCTGCCGCCGCAAGCGCCGGTGCCCACGGCTCCGCCGGCAAGGCGAAATAGATCGAGGATTCCGCAACCGAAGGCGACCGGCAGCCACAGGAAGCCGCGGCCGGCATCGATCTCGCGCTCGAAGGTGGCGGTGAGCGCAAGCCCTGGCGCGCCAAGCCGGCCGGCCAGTGTTCGCAACGGTCCGGGCGGCCCGAAAGGCAGAGCCGCACGTCCCCGGCCGGCCGCCTTCGCGCCGTCCCTTGCTGCTATTTGCTCGCGGCCGTCGCCTGCCATTGCCGCCCTGCCCGTTGCGCCATGCTAGCGCGGCTTGCGGCGGCTGTCAGATGGGGAAGAGCTTGTTGTGTCGCGTGTCCCGGGCGCAGCGCGGTGCGCAGTGCCGCGCTGCTGAACCGGGACCCATCGCGCTTGGGCCCCTGTGTGTTGGAGATATGCCAGGATGCAGGTGCGGGCGGGAGATCGTTAGGTCCCTGGTCCTTGTAGACCGTGATCCGGCTCTTTTGATCCCCGCCCGCCCTTGAACACCCAACCTGAACTTTTGACCGAGGCCGATTGCAACGGACCTCGCAGCACAGGGATAGGCGCCATGATCATAGCCCCTGGCTTCATCGGAATCGACGTCTCCAAGAACCATCTCGACATCTTCGACCCCTCCGCCATGCCGCGGCGCATCGACAACACCGCCTCGGAGCTCGCCGACCTGGTCCAGGACTGGGCACAGCGCGACGCCTTCGTGCTGTTCGAGGCAACCGGCCGCTACGACCTCGTCCTCAGACAGGCTCTCGCCGCCGCCGGCGTCCGCTTCGCCCGGGTCAACCCCGCCCGCGCCCGCGACTTCGCCCGTGCCGCCGGCTTCCTCGCCAAGACCGATGCCGTCGACGCCCGCATGCTGGCGGTCATGGCCCAATCCCTGCGGCCGCCACCCCAGGACGACAGGAGCGAGGAACGCCAGCACCTTGCCTTGCTCAGCAAGCGCCGTGACCAGCTCGTCGCCATCCGCCAGCAGGAACGTACCCGCCGCAGCGAATGCTTCGATCCGGTCTCGCTGGCCAGCATCGCCGACCACATCGCCTGGCTCGACGCGGCGATCGAAGCCTTCGATGCGAAGATCGCCGCGGCCATCGCCGCCACTCCCGATCTCGACCGCGACCGCCACCTGTTGGCCTCGGTGCCTGGCGTCGGACCGGTCACCGCCACCGTCCTTCTCGCTTTGCTGCCCGAACTCGGCCGTCGGCCGCCGCGCCAGTTGTCGGCGCTCGCCGGGCTGGCGCCCTTCAACAACGACAGCGGCATCCGCCGTGGCCAGCGCTCCATCCGCGGCGGCCGCAAGCGCGTCCGCGATGCCCTCTATGTCGCCGCCTCCAGTGCAGCCCGCCACGCCCCGCGCTTCATCGCCTTCTACAAACGCCTCATCAACGCCGGCAAACCCGTCAAGCTCGCCACCATCGCCGTCGCTCGAAAGCTCCTCACCATCCTCAACGCCGTCATCAGGGACCAACAGCCCTTCCGAGCATGATCCCAAAAACACAGTTGCCGGCTCTGCAGCGCACCACTTCCATGCTGCGCCGCGCCCGGGGAACGGAAACCCTCAGCGCCCCGCCACCACCTTGGCGTAGGTATCGCGCAGTCCGATGGTGCGCACGAAGACCGGCTTGCCCGGCGTCGAAGTCCTGGTCGCGCTTGAAATAGCCCTGCCGCTCGAACTGCATCGGCGCGTCGTCATTGCCCTCGACGATCGCCGGCTCCAGCCGTGCGTCGGAGAGCACCACCAGCAAGTCCGGATTGAGCTCCTCGGCGAAGTTGCCGACGTCCGGATCGGGCCGCGTGAACAGCGGACCGATGAGCCGCACCTCGGCCGCGACCAAGTCCGCCGCCGATACCCAGTGCAGCGTGCCCTTCACCTTGCGCCCGTCGGGCGGCGAGTTGCCGCCGCGTGTCTCCGGGTCGTAGGTGCAGATGAGCTCCACCACCTCGCCGCCGGCGTCCTTCACCACGTCCTTGCAGCGGACGAAATAGGCGTAGCGCAGGCGCACCTCGGCGCCGGGCGCCAGGCGGAAGAACTTCTTCGGCGGGTCCTCCATGAAGTCGTCGCGCTCGACGTAGATCTCGCGGCCGAAGGTCACCTGCCGCGTGCCGGCGCCCGGGTCCTCCGGATTGTTCACCGCCTCGAGCTGCTCGCTCTGCCCTTCCGGATAGTTCTCGATCGTCACCTTCAGCGGGCGCAGCACCGCCATGCGCCGCACGGCCGTCCTGTTCAGCGCCTCGCGCACCGCATTGTCGAACATGGCGACGTCGACGCGGCTGTCGGCCCGCGCCACGCCGATTGCCGTTGCGAAGGCGCGGATCGCCTCCGGCGGCACGCCGCGCCGGCGCAGGCCGGCGAGGGTCGGCATGCGCGGATCGTCCCAGCCCGACACATGGCCGTCGCGCACCAGCGTCGTCAGCACGCGCTTGGAGAGCACCGTGTAGTCGAGGTTGAGCCGGGCGAACTCGGTCTGGTGCGGCCGCGACGGCACCGGCAGGTTGTCGAGCAGCCAGTCGTAGAGCGGCCGGTGATCGGCAAATTCCAGCGTGCACAGCGAATGCGTCACGCCCTCGATCGCGTCCGACTGGCCGTGGGCGAAGTCGTAGCTCGGATAGATGCACCATTGATCGCCGGTGCGCGGATGGGCCGCATGCAGGATGCGGTAGAGCACCGGATCGCGCAGGTTGATGTTGCCCGCCGCCATGTCGATCTTGGCGCGCAGCACCCGCGCACCGTTGGGAAACTCGCCGGCGCGCATGCGGCGGAAGAGATCGAGGTTCTCCTCGATCGAGCGGTCGCGGAACGGGCTGTTCGTGCCCGCTTCGGTCAGCGTGCCGCGGGCGGCGCGCGTCTCCTCCGCGCTCTGGTCGTCGACATAGGCCTTGCCGGCGCGGATCAGGTCCTCGGCCCATTCGTAGAGCTGCTCGAAATAGTCGGAGGCGTGATAGAGGTGCTCGCCCCAGTCGAAGCCCAGCCAGTGCACGTCGCGCTTGATGGAGTCGATATATTCCTGCTCCTCCTTCACCGGATTGGTGTCGTCGAAGCGCAGGTTGCAGCGCCCGCCGAATTCCTGGGCGACGCCGAAGTTCAGGCAGATCGACTTGGCGTGGCCGATATGCAGGTAGCCGTTCGGCTCGGGCGGAAAGCGGGTGACGATGCCGGTATGCCGGCCGGCGGCGAGATCGCCGCGCACGATGTCGCGGATGAAGTCCTGCCCGGCTCGCGCGTCGTTGTTTCAGTGGTCATCATGGAATTCCTGTGGCCGGCGCTGTTTCGCCGGCCTTGCGCCGTCTATCTGCCAAATCCATTGGCGTACGCCAAGAGCCGGTTTCAGACGAACGAGCGCACCATCAGCACGTCGTCGAGATAGCGGTCGCCGATCTTGAGGGCGTTCTTCTCCAGCCCGTATTCGACAAAACCGAGGCTGGTGTAGAGCCGGCGGGCATGCATGTTGCGCCGGTCGACGGCGAGATTGACCTGCTCGACGCGGGCCCTGGCGTGTTCCAGCACGGCCTCCACCAGGCGCCGCGCCACCCCGGCGCTGCGCCCTTGGCCGGCCGCACATAGACCGCCCACAGCATCCCCTTATGCGCCCGCTTCGCCCTCTGCTCCGCCTGGAATCCCGGCGATTCCCAGCAATTCCTCGCCGTGGAAGGCGCCGAACACGTCGCTTGTCGTCAGCCGCTCGGCGAACCATTCCGGCGGCCTGCCGTTCTCGCTGGCGAAATCGCTGCCGAAGGAGTCCGGGCTCTTCTTCAGCAATTCCAGGCGGATCGTCGCGAAAAGTCTCGGTGTCCGGCCCCGGCTCCAGCCGGCGAATGACGAAATCCGGGAAATTCCATCGAGGAACTCTGCTGTCCTGAGGGCTGACATCGCCCGCCGCACCTATGGTACAGGACGCCCGCCTTCCGCAATCGTCAGCCCTTCCATGTCCGCACCCGTCGTCACCCGCTTCGCCCCCTCGCCCACCGGCTTCCTCCATATCGGCGGGGCGCGCACGGCGCTGTTCAACTGGCTCTATGCCCGCCACACCGGCGGCAAGATGCTGCTCAGGATCGAGGACACCGACCGCGAGCGCTCCACCGACGCGGCGATCGCCGCCATCCTCGACGGGCTCACCTGGCTCGGCCTCACCTGGGACGGCGAGGCGATCCACCAGTTCGCCCGCGCCGACCGCCACCGCGAGGCGGCCGAGGCGCTGGTCGCCTCCGGCAAGGCCTATTACGCCTATGACACGGCCGAGGAGCTGAACGAGATGCGCGCCCAGGCCCGCGCCGAGGGCCGCTTCGCCCGCTATGACGGGCGCTGGCGCGACCGCGACCCCGCCGAGGCGCCGGCGGGCGTCGCCCCGGTCATCCGCATCAAGGCGCCGCGAGGGCGGCGAGACGACGATCGAGGACCAGGTCCAGGGCCGAGTCGCCTTCCCCAACAGCGACCTCGACGATTTCATCGTCCTGCGCTCGGACGGCACGCCCACCTACATGCTCGCCGTCGTCGTCGACGACCACGACATGGGCGTCACCCACATCATCCGCGGCGACGACCACCTGACCAATGGCGCCCGCCAGAAGATCCTCTACGACGCGCTCGGCTGGCCGCTGCCGGTCATGGCCCACATCCCGCTCATCCACGGGCCGGACGGCGCCAAGCTGTCCAAGCGCCACGGGGCGCTCGGCGTCGATGCCTATCGCGCCATGGGCTACCTGCCCGAGGCGCTGCATCAACTATCTCGTCCGCCTCGGCTGGAGCCACGGCGACGACGAGATCATGGCGCTCGACGACATGATCGCCTGGTTCGACATCGACGGCATCGGCCGCGGCGCGGCGCGCTTCGATTTCGCCAAGCTGGAGAGCGTCAACGCCCATTACCTGCGCAAGCAATCGGACGACGCGCTCTACGATACGCTCGTTGCCGCCCTGCCCCATCTGCCCGAGGGCGAGGCCTTCGCAGGCCAGCCTGAAGCGAGCACGGCAGCGCCGTGAAGGCCGCCCTGCCGCTGCTCAAGGAGCGCGCGAAGACCCTCAACGACCTCATCGCCGGCGCCGGCTTCATCACCGCCGAACGGCCGCTCGTCCTCGACAAGGCGGCCGAGGTCCTGCTCGATGCCGACGCCCGCAGACTGCTCGCCGCCCTGCTGCCCGCACTGGAGGCGCTCGACGACTGGTCGGTCGCCGCCACCGAAGCCGCGGTCAAGGCGTTTGCCGGCGCCCGGGAGCTGAAACTCGGCAAGATCGCGCAACCGCTGCGCGCTGCGCTCACCGGCCGCACCGCCTCGCCCGGCATCTTCGAGGTTCTGGTCATCCTCGGCCGCGACGGAAAGCCTTGCGCGCATCGCCGATCAGGCGGCAAGCTGACGCGCCCATTGCCGCTGGACGGCGCGCCGCGATGCGCTATTTATGCCGGCTCTGCCCACGCCCGCGTGATGGACTTGTTGCGTCGCAACAAATACACTTGCGCGACACCCCGCTTTCACAATCCCAACGACAAGGCGCTTGGTTTATGGCCACTGCGAATAATTCGGAAACGCCGGGCGAGACGGCACGGCTTTGCATTGGTGAGCGACAGCTGGGACCTGAAGGTGCGCCAGGGCACCATCGGCCCCGACGTCATCGACATCGGCACGCTTTATCGCGACACCGGCCGCTTCACCTACGACCCCGGCTTCACCTCGACGGCGTCCTGCGAATCCGCCATCACCTATATCGACGGCGACCAGGGCGTGCTCCTCTACCGCGGCTACCCGATCGAGCAGCTCGCCGAGCACGGCGATTTCCTCGAGACCTGCTACCTGCTGCTCTACGGCGAACTGCCGACGCCGGCGCAGAAGGCCGACTTCGACCATCGCGTGACCTACCACACGATGGTCCACGAGCAGATGACCAGCTTCTTCAGCGGCTTCCGCCGCGACGCGCATCCGATGGCGGTGATGTGCGGCGTCGTCGGCGCCATGTCGGCCTTCTACCACGACTCCACCGACATCACCGATCCGCACCAGCGCATGATCGCCTCGCTGCGCATGATCGCCAAGATGCCGACGATCGCGGCGATGGCCTACAAGTACCACACCGGCCAGCCCTTCGTTTATCCGCTGAACGCGCTCGACTTCTCGTCGAACTTCCTGCGCATGTGCTTCTCGGTGCCCTGCGAGGAATACAAGGTCAATCCGGTGCTGGCCCGCGCCATGGACCGCATCTTCATCCTGCACGCCGATCACGAGCAGAACGCCTCGACCTCGACGGTGCGGCTCGCCGGCTCGTCGGGCGCCAATCCCTTCGCCTGCATCGCCGCCGGCATCGCCTGCCTGTGGGGGCCGGCGCATGGCGGCGCCAACGAGGCGGCGCTCAACATGCTGCAGGAGATCGGCACGGTCGACCGCATCCCCGAATACATCGCCAAGGCCAAGGACAAGAACGATCCCTTCCGCCTGATGGGCTTCGGCCACCGGGTCTACAAGAACTACGACCCGCGCGCCAAGATCATGCAGAAGACCACCCACGAGGTGCTGCAGGAGCTCGGCATCCAGGACGATCCGCTGCTCGAAGTCGCCATGGAGCTGGAGCGCATCGCGCTCACCGACGAGTATTTCATCGAGAAGAAGCTCTATCCGAACATCGACTTCTATTCGGGCATCACGCTGAAGGCGCTGGGCTTCCCGACCACCATGTTCACCGTGCTCTTCGCGGTGGCGCGCACGGTCGGCTGGATCGCCCAGTGGAAGGAGATGATCGAGGACCCGTCGCAGCGCATCGGCCGCCCGCGCCAGCTCTACACCGGCGCCGCCGAGCGCGAATACGTGCCGATCTCCAAGCGGCGCTGATCGCGGCGGTCGCACGGAATCCGAAGGCCCTCTCCCACCGGGGAGAGGGCTTTTGTGTCTCGGACCTTGCCGATTTCCGTTCGTCCCCGCCTGCGCGGGCATGAACAGGGAAGGATGTCCTACGCCGGCACCTGCCGCGTTTTCAGCGTCTCCAGCACCGCCTCGCGCCGCCCGCGCGCTGGGCGCCGGGCCGTCGGGGTCCATCAGCCGCTCCAGCCGCTGGAAGGCGGCAAGCTGCGCCGCCCGCTCCGGGCTGTCGCTGAGCAGCGGCACCAGCGCCGCCGCCAGCCGCGTCGGGTCGCTGTCGCGCATCGATGAATTCGGGGATCGCCAGCTCGTCGAGGATCAGGTTGGGCAGCACGATCGACTTCGCCTTCAGCATCCACTTGAACGGCCGCACCAGCGGGTCGGTGCGATAGGCGACCACCGTCGGCACGGCCGACAGCGCCAGTTCCAGCGATACCGTGCCGGAGGCGGCGAGCGCCGCATGCGCCCGCCGGAAGGCTGCGAGCTTCTCCGCCTCGCCTTCGACGATCGTCGGCTTCACCGGCCAGTCGGCGACCCGCGCCCGGATCTCGTCGATGAGCCGCGGCACCGCCGGCAGCACCACCTCGAGCGGCCCGCATTGCTGTACGACCCGGCCGACCGTCTCGCCGAACGGCGCCGTCAGGCGCGCGATCTCGCTCCGCCGGCTTCCCGGCAGCACCAGCAGCACCGGCGGCCTGCCGCCGTCGAGCGGCGCCCGCTCGCCCGCCGCCGGGCGCAATTCGCCCAGCCGCGTGATCAGCGGGTGGCCGACATAGGTGCAGGGCGGCCCGCCGAGCCGGCGGTGGAACTCCGGCTCGAAGGGCAGGATGGCGAGCACCCGGTCGACGAAGCGCGCCATCCTGCGCGCCCGGAACTGCCAATAGGCCCAGACCTGCGGCGAGACGTAGTCGACGATCGCGATCCGCCGGTTCTGCCGGCGCACTCGCTTGGCGACGCGCAGGCTGAAGGCCGGGCAGTCGATGGCGATCAGCACGTCGGGCTCGGCGGCCAGCACCGCCGCCGCCGTCTCCTCGATCCGCCGCATGAGCTGCGGCAGGCGCGCGAGCACCGCGGTCATCCCGTGCAGCGCGATCTCTTCCATCGGAAACAGCGAGGTCAGGCCCTGCTCGGCCATCCGCGCGGCCGCCGACCCCGGAAAAGCGCACCGTGCCGCCGGTCGCCTGCGCCAGCGCCTGCATCAGCCGGCCGCCGAGCGCATCGCCCAACTCCTCGCCGGCGATGAGGAAGACCTTGAGCGGCGCGCCGCGCCGCAAGGTCGCGCGGTCATCGCGTCCGCCGCACGTCGCCGTCGGCGGCGGCAAGGATGAAGGTGCCGCTTTCCTCGGCCGCCTTCAGCGTCTCGGCGCGCTCGGCGATCATCACCCGGCCGGCCTCGATCACGATGCCGGCAAGCCCCGCCTTGACGACGCCGGTGACCGTGCGCGGGCCGATGGTCGGCATGTCGACGCGCAGGTCCTGCTGCGGCTTGGAGCATTTGGCCAGCACGCCGGCGCGGCCCGACCATTTCACCCGCCCCATGGCATGCAGTTCGCCGACCCGCTCCAGCATGGCGTCGGTGCCTTCGGCCGCTTCCACCGCCACCACCAGCCCGTTGACCGCCACCGCGGCCTGGCCGATGTCGCGTTCGCCGATTGCCCGCGCCGCATCCATCGCCACGCGGGCGTCATCGAGCACCGCCTGCGCCGCCTTCGGGCCGGCCAATTGCCCTGCACCGGCGACCAGTTCGGGCGCGACCTCGTGGGCGCCGATCACGCGGAAGCCGCGTTCCTCGAGATAGGCGATGAGATTGCCGAGCACCTGATCGTCGCCGCCGACGATCCCCTTCAGGATGCGCGGCAGCAGGCGCAGCGTGCCGAGATCGACGCCCATATTGCGGAAATCGGGCCGCCGGCTGATCGAACCGATCAGCACGATATCGCGCGCCCCATGCGCCGATACCAGGCCCTCGACGCGGCCGAACTGGCCCCATTTGATGGTCTCGTAGCGAAAGGCCTTCAGCCGGTCGTCGGCCTCGCCCTCCAGACCGATGACCAGAACCTTGCGCCCGGCCGCGGTGGCGGCGCTGGCCACCTGGAACGGCACGTTGCCGCCCGCCGCCAGGATCGCCAGCGGCTCGCCCTCGGCCTCAGGCGTCGGGGTCGTCATCGTGGCCCCAGCCCGCCCTCGACGGAAGGGTCAGCGGCCGATCGCCGGCGGCACGCAGGAAATCGATGAACGGTCCGACGGCCGCGACCGTGCCGTAAGCCCGCTCCACCGCGGCGATGCGCTCGCCCCGCGGCCCGTGGGTGCCGAAGAACAGGCGAAACGCCGAGCGCAGCTTCATGATCTCGGCATGGTCGAAGCCGCGCCGCTTCAGCCCGCGCACGTTGATGCCGATGATCGCGGCCCGCTCGCCGATGGCCATGGCATAGGGCACCACGTCGCGCTCGACGCCGGTCACCCCGCCGATGAAGCAATGGGCGCCGATGCGGGTGAATTGCTGCACGGCCGCGCCACCGCCGAGAATGGCGTAGTCGCCGACCTCGGTATGTCCGCCGAGCAGCGCGTTGTTGGTCAGGATGACGTGGTCGCCGACCATGCAGTCATGGGCGACGTGCGAGCCGGCCATCAGGAAGCAGTGATTGCCGATGGTGGTCATGCCGCGCCCGCGCGCGGTGCCGCGATGGACGGTCGTGTTCTCGCGGATGATGCAGTCGGCGCCGATCTCGATGGTGGTGTCCTCGCCGCGATAGCTGAGGTCCTGCGGCGCGCCGCCGATATAGGCTTGCGCCGAGACGCGCGTGCGCTCGCCGATGCTCGTGCGGCCGCGGATGATGGCGCGGACGTCGACATCGACGCCGTCGGCGAGTGTCACCTCGCTGCCGATCAGCGAATACGGGCCAACGGTGACATTGG
Organism: uncultured Alphaproteobacteria bacterium; assembly: GCA_963743015.1. Taxonomy (GTDB): domain Bacteria; phylum Pseudomonadota; class Alphaproteobacteria; order Rhizobiales; family Kaistiaceae; genus CAVSRC01. The sequence goes on along the minus strand of CAVUOD010000017.1, from coordinate 18,523 downwards.
CGCCGATGCGGGCGCCGTCCTCGATGATTGCAGTCGGGTGGATGTCGCTCATTTGAAGGTCTGCGGTTCGCCCATCATGGCGCTGACGATTGCCTCGGCGACCAGGGTATCGCCGACCTTAGCTTCGCCGGCGAAGCGCCAGATGTTTCGCCGCTGCTTGAGTTTCTTGACGTGGTATTCGAGTACGTCGCCGGGCACGACCGGCTTGCGGAACTTGGCCTCGTCGATGGTCATGAAATAGACCAGCTGCGGCTGCGCGCTCTTCATCGACGCCACACAAATGGCGCCGGCCGTCTGGGCGATCCCCTCGATGATCAACACGCCGGGCATCACCGGCCGGCCGGGGAAATGGCCGGCGAAATGGGGCTCGTTGAAGGTGACGTTCTTGATGCCGACGGCGGCGTTGTCACCGTCGATATCGACGATCCGGTCGACCATCAGGAAGGGGTAGCGGTGCGGCAGGAGCTCCAGGATACGTTGGATGTCGAATGCTTGCAGCACCGTCGGCTCACCATCCATCGATCCGTCTCCCGCAGCACCGAGCGCATCCTGTAGCGCCCGGCGACGACGTTTTGGCCTATCCTCGGTAAATTGTCGATGGCCTGGCCGCGATAGGGGCGTCCGGCCGCAGGCTGTTGCCGCTTCTCGGCGCCTGCCAAAGCGAACGGGCGCGGGGGTGGATCCCCGCGCCCGCGTATCGCAAGCCAATCCCGATCAGAAGCGCGCGCTGGTGCCGATACGGAAGAACTGCGTGCTGTCGTACTTCTTCTTCGTGAGTGCCACGGCGAAATCGGCGCGCAGCGGACCGAAGGGCGACGTCCACAGGATCGAGGCACCGACCGAGGAACGCAGCGCTGTATCGTTCATGATCTTCGAGGGATTGCATTTGCCCGCGCAGGACGCCGGGATATCCGTCCCCCACAGCAGCCCGGCATCGGCGAACAAAGCCCCACGGAACCCCCAATCCTGCGGCAGGACCGGCAACGGGAAGTCCACCTCGGCCGTGCCGTTGACGTAGTTCTTGCCGCCGAGAGCGATGTTGGTGCCGGTCCCCTGGTCGTAGTAGCGCGGGCCATAGCCGAGCGGAGCGAAGCCGCGGATCGTCTCACCGCCCTGGAAGAAGTTGTCGATGGTGGAGACCTTCTGGCCGATGCCGGTGATATTGCCGGCGGTCGCCTTCAACACGCCGACCATGTCGCTGCCGTCAAACAGCGGCGTATAGAGCCGGGCATCGGCACTGCTGCGGACGAACCGGGCATCACCACCGAGGCCGGCGATGTCCTGGACGAAGCGAAGATAGAAGCCTTCATGCGGATTGAGTTTGTTGTCGACGGTCGAATAGGTCACGCCCCAGCCGGCAGCCGAACTCAACCGCGACCCCGGCGGGAAGAAGCATGGCGTGACATTGGAGGTGCTGCAGGTCGAACTGACCGAATAGTTGTGCGAGTTGACATTGGCGGCCTTGTAGCCGAAGTCGAATGTCAGCTCGTCGGTGATCGGCAGGCCGATGTTGACGCTGCCACCGGTGTTGGTGGTATCGAACGGCCGCGCCGAACTCGCCGACGCATATGTCTGGAAGCCGCTCACGGTGAACGACATGTGGTTGCCGAGGAAGTACGGATCGGTGAACGACCCCTTGATCGACTGCTGATCAAAACTGCCGCCGACGGACAGATGCACCCTTTGGCCGCGACCAAGGAAGTTCGTCTCATCCATCGCGACTTCGGCGACCAGTCCGGTCGACGAGCCCGTCGTCTCCACACCGCCGGCGACGCTGAACGACCCCGTCGACTTGTCCTCGACATCGACAACCACGACGACCTTGTCGGGCGCCGAGCCGGGTTCGGTGGTGATCGAAACGCTCTTGAAATAGTCGAGATCGCGCAGCTTCCGCTCCGCCTTGTTGATCATCACGCGGTTGTAGGCGTCGCCTTCCGACACGTCGAATTCGCGCCGGATCACGTAGTCGCGGGTCTTGGTATTGCCGCGGATGTCGATGCGCTCGATGTAGACGCGCTGCCCTTCGTCGATGACGTAGGTCAGATTGATGGTGTTGGTGCTGTAGTCGCGATCGCCGCGCGGACGCACCTCGGCGAAGACATAGCCCAGCCGCGACAGCTCGATGGTCAGATCCTCGGTCGATTTCTCGACCGCGGTCGAATCGAACGTGTGGCCGCTCCGGGTCTTGAGGAACTTCCTCAGCGCCTGCGCGTCGACGCCCTGGATCGACGAATTGATCTTGACCTCGCCGAACTTGTATTTGGGCCCCTCGTCGAGCGTGAAGGTGATCGTGTACTTGCCCGTGGCGGAGTTGAAGGCGGCATCCTGCGACAGCACCTGGAAGTCGGCATAGCCGTGCTTCAGATAGAAGGCGCGCAGGAGATCGGCATCGGCATTCAGCTTCGCTTCGCTGTAGATGTCGTTCTTCGTCAGCCAGCTCAGCCAGTTGCTCTTTTTGGTCGAAATGATGCCCGACAGGCGCTGCCCCGAAAATGCGCGGTTGCCGACGAAACGAATCGCGGCCACGCCCGTGCGCTCACCTTCCTTGATGGCGAAGACGATGTTGACGCGGTTCTTCGGAAGCTCGGTGATCCGCCCCTCGACCTCGGCGCTGCTGCGGCCCTTGGTCCGGTAGAATTCCTTGATGTGGAAGATGTCCGCCTTGAGCTTGGCGTCGGTCAGCACGCCGCGCGGCTTCAGTTCGACGATGGACGACAGGATGTCCGCCTTGACCGCCTTGTTGCCCTCGAAGATCACCGAATTGATGACCGGGTTCTCGACCACCCTGACGACCAGCACGCTACCGCGCTGGGTGATGCCGACGTCGGAGAACAGGCCTGTGGCATAAAGCGCCTTGACCGACGAATTGATGTCGGCGGCGTTGTAGCTCTTGCCGGCCTTGATGGTCAGGTAGGTTTTGATCGTCGAAGCGTCGATGCGCTGGTTGCCCGTAACCTGGATGCTGTGCGCAACCGCAGCATGGGCGATTCCCGCGCTCATCAGCGATGCTGCACCGCCGAACGCAGGCAATGCCAGCGCCAGCATCAAGCCCAACGCCAGTTTACGGGCGAAAAACATAAATGAATTCATCTGGTTCGAATGCCTTGCTCGTCTGTCTGTCTAGTCCGCATCGCCAAGCGAACAGACGCGCCCCCGTGATGACCCAGCAGCGGCAGAATTGCAGCCTTTTGGCCTCCCCGCAAGGCACCTCTCCACCTGTTTTTGCGAATCTGATCCCGCGTTGCCCGGCCGCCACGCATGGAAGCCTTATTTCACAAGGAACTCAAATGAATAATGTCGTTCCAAGTTGCAAAAATCATTAACATCAACACTGCCGCGAATCCGACGCGAAAGCCGATCTCCTGGACCCGCTCGCTGAGCGGTTTTCCGCGGATTGCCTCGACCGCGAAGAACATCAGATGGCCGCCGTCGAGCATGGGGATCGGGAAGAGGTTGATCAGGCCGATGCTGATCGACAGAATCGCCGCCAGATTGATCAGCGCGGCCATGCCCAGCTTGGCGACGTCGGCCGAAACCGTGGCGACCTGAATCGGTCCGCCGATCTGGTCGGCCGATTCGCGGCCGACGATGACCGAAAACAGGTAGGACAGGGTGTGTCCGGTGATCGACGCGGTCTCCTGCGTGGCTTCCCACGCCGCCTGGGGCACCGAATAGTGCTTGGTGACCACCCCGACGCCCGACGAACTGCGGCTGACGCCGAGCATGGTCATCTGCTGTTTGCGGCCGAAAACCTCGGTTTCGGTCAGTTTTGGACGGACCGACAGGGTCACGTCATGGCCGTCGCGGCTGACCACGACCGAGAGCAGCGTGCCGCTGCTCAGGCTGATGATCCGCTGCAGGTCCGTGAAGCTCGAAATCTTGGTGCCGTCGATCGATTCGACCACGTCGCCGGGCTTGAAGCCGGCCTCCGCCGCAGGTGAGTTCGGGATCACCGAATTGACCCGCGGTGTCATCACCTCGCGGCCGTAAATGCTGAAAATCATTGTGAAAATGACGATCGCCAGGATGAAGTTGGCAATCGGTCCGGCGGCCACGATGGCGGCCCGGGCGGCAACGCCCTTGCCGGCGAAGGAGCGCTCCCGGTCGGCCGGGTCCATCGCCGCCAGCGCCTCGTGGTCCGGCACGCTGGCCTCGTTGTCGTCGCCGAAGAAGCGGACATAGCCACCGAGCGGGATCGCCGAGAGCTTCCAGCGCGTGCCCTTGCGATCATTGAAGCCGAACAGCTCCGGGCCGAAGCCGACGGAGAAGGTCTTGACCATGACGCCGGTCCAGCGCGCCACCAGGAAGTGGCCGAGTTCATGGAAGAACACGACGAGGGTGAGGACGAACAGGAACGGCACGATATAGCCGATCGCGCTCGATCCGAGATTGCCGACCCATTCAACCAGTCCCATGCCTGCCGTCCTTCCGCTATTCAGCGTCCCCGGCGCGCATGCACCAGTTCGCTGGCGATCTCACGTCCTTCGCGGTCGAGCGCGATGGCCTCCTCGACCGTGTCCGCTGCGGCCGGCACGCCGCGCGCCGCAACCCGGTCGATCGTTTGTTCGACCAATCCGGCAATTTCAAGAAAGCCGATCCGCCCCGCCAGAAACGCGGCCACCGCCACTTCGTTGGCGGCGTTGAGAATGTTGGTCGCCCACTCCCCGACATCAAGGGCCCGGCGCGCCAGCGTCAGCGCCGGGAAGCGGCCGTTGTCCGGCCGCTCGAAGGTCAGGCTGCCGAGTTCGGCAAGGTCGAGCCGCTTGCCGTTGAGCGGTCCGGTTTCCGGCCACGACAGGCAATGGGCAATCGGCATGCGCATGTCGGGGGCGCCCATCCCGGCGATCACCGTCCCGTCATGGAAGGCGACCAGCCCGTGCACCACCGATTGCGGGTGGACCAGCACGTCGAGCTTGTCCGCCGGTGCACCGAACAGATGGTGGGCCTCGATCACCTCCAGGCCCTTGTTCATCATCGTCGCCGAATTGATGGTGATCTTGGGGCCCATCGACCAGTTCGGATGCCTGAGCGCTTCGGCCGGCGTGGCGGCGGCCATACGCTCGGCGCTCCAGGTGCGGAACGGCCCGCCTGAGGCGGTGATGACGATGCGCTCGACCTCGTCGATCGAGCGCTGGCCGAGCGCCTGGTAGACGGCGTTGTGCTCCGAATCCACCGGCAGGATCGCCACCCCCGCCTCCGCCGCCGCGCGCATGAAGACATGGCCGGCCGAGACCAGGCATTCCTTGTTGGCGATGGCGACGCGCCGGCCGGCACGGATGGCGGCGTAGGTCGGGGCCAGACCGGCGGCGCCGACGATGGCCGCGACCACCACGTCGACCGGCCGCTGGGCGGCCTCGCAGACCGCGTCCGGCCCGGCGGCAACCGCGATGCCGGTGCCGGCAAGCGCCGCCTTGAGGTCGCCATAGGCGGCCGGATCGGCAACCACGGCCAGCCGCGCCCCGCTGCTCCGCGCGACATGGGCGAGCTTGTCGGCATTGGCATTGGCGGTGACTGCTTCGACGGCAAAGGACTCGGCCCGCTCGGCGATCACCGAAAGCGTCGAGGTGCCGATCGAGCCGGTCGCGCCCAGAATGGTCACCCGGCGCGGCGCCGTGAGCAGCCGCGGGGCGTGGACGGCCGTCGCGCCGACCGTCACCATCGCAGCAGTCCGACGGCCAGATGCACCGGCCCGCCATGCGCGAGCCCGATGATCACCGCCGCGGCAACGGCGAAGACGAGACCGTCGACGCGGTCCATCAGGCCGCCGTGGCCGGGAACGATATTGCCGGAATCCTTGGCGCCGAAACGGCGCTTGATGGCGGATTCGAACAGGTCTCCGGCCTGGCCGGCGAGCGACAGCACGGCGCACACCAGGGCCAGGCCCGGCGCCACCGAAACCCGCGCCAGCACTGCCACGATGAGGCCGGCAATCACCCCGGCGGCAAGCCCGGTGATCGCACCGGCCCATGTCTTTTTCGGCGAGACCGCCGGCCACAGCTTCGGCCCGCCGATCGCCCGGCCGCCGAAGAAGGCGCCGCTGTCGGTCCCCCAGACCACGGCGAAGACGACCACCACCGCGGCCAGCCCGTGTTCCGGCGCCGCCCGCAGCAGCAGCAGGCCGAGGCCGAGCATGGCGCTGTAGGCGACGCCTGCCGGCCGCCACAGTTCGCGCGAGGCAAGCGCCGCGACGACCACGGCGAGCCCGGTGAGGCCGGCCGCCAGCGCCGGATGTCCGGCGGCGAGCAGCGCGAAGCTCGCCACCAGCATGGCGGTCAACGCCAGCGCCGGTAGCAGCCGGTCGCCGGTCAGCCCGATCCATTCGAGATGCACCACGATCACCACCGCCGACACCGCAGCGGCCGCGGCCCAGCCGCCGAACCAGGCGGCCGCCAGCGTCAATGCGGCAAGGATCGTGGCCGAGGCGAAGCGGACCAGCATCTCGTTGCGTAACAGCGGCGCCAGTCCGCCGCCGCCGGTACCGCCGGTGACGCGCGCCACGCTCACGCGTTCTCCCGCGCGCCGCGACCGCCGTAGCGCCGGCTGCGGGTCGCGAACGTCTCCAGAGCCGCGACCAGAGCGTCGCGGCTGAAGTCCGGCCAGTTCACCTCGAGGAATACCAGTTCGGCATAGGCCGATTGCCACAGCAGGAAATTACTTAGCCGGACTTCCCGCCCCGTGCGGATGACCAGATCGGGGTCCGGAAAGCTGGCCGTGTCGAGGTGGCTGGCGATCGTCCCCTCGTCGATGGCGTCCACATCGAGCGTGCCCGCCTTCACCTCGCCGGCGATCCGGCGCATGGCGCGGGCAAGCTCGTTGCGGGCGCCGTAGTTGAAGGCAAAGATCAGGTGGAGCGTCCGGTTGCCGGCGGTCAGCGTCTCTGCCTCCTCGATCATTGCGAGGATGTCGGCCGGCACGCCGTCGCGGCTGCCGATCACGCTGACCCGCACGCCCCGGGCGTGAAGATCGGCGACGTCGCGGCGGATGTAGAGCCGGAAGAGGCCGAACAGGAAGTCGATCTCGTCGCGCGGCCGCGACCAGTTCTCCGACGAGAAGCTGTAGAGCGTCAGATAGCGGACGCGCAGGGCGATGGCTGCCCGCACCGTCTGGCGGACGGCTTCGACACCGCGCCGATGACCCTCGCCGCGCGGCAGGCCGCGCGCCGTTGCCCAGCGGCCGTTGCCGTCCATGATGATGGCCACGTGACGCGGAACCGCCGCCCTTGCCGGTTCGGCAGATGCGGCCCGTTTCTGGTCGGCGAGCAGGCTCATGCCGCTCTCGCTCCTTCGCGCCCCTTCAGACCTGCGTGATCTCGGCCTCTTTGCCGGCGAGAACCTCGTCGATCTCGGATATGGTGCTGTCGGTCATGGCTTGCACCTTGTCGGAGTCGACATGGGCCTGGTCCTGGCCGATCTCGCCGTCCTTTTCCTGCTTCTTGATGGCGTCGAGGGCATCGCGGCGCACATGGCGCACGGCGACGCGCGCGGCTTCCGCATATTTGTGGGCGACCTTGACCAGCTCCTGCCGGCGTTCGGCGTTGAGCTCGGGGATCGGAATGCGCAGGAGCGTCCCCTCGACGATCGGATTCAGGCCGAGATTGGCCTCGCGGATCGCCTTGTCGACTGCATGCACGTTCGACTTGTCCCACACCTGCACCGACAGCATGCGCGGCTCCGGCACGCTGACCGAGGCCATCTGGTTGAGCGGCATCGATGCGCCATAGGCTTCCACATGGATCGGCTCGAGCAGGTTCGAAGAGGCCCGCCCGGTGCGCAAACCTGCCAGTTCCCCCCGCAACGCACTCACGGCACCCTGCATCCTGCGGTTGATATCTTCGCTGTCCATTTCTTCCCCCGATTACTATCGGCCAAACGCGGCCGCCTTGTGTCAGGCGTTACCGCGGCGCGACCGCCCGCGGACTCAGCTTTCGGCGACCACCGTCGCCCGGCCCTTTCCCTTGAGGATATCAACGAAAGCACCGGGCTGCTTGATGGAAAAGACGATTACCGGAATCCGGTTGTCGCGGGCAAGGGCGATCGCCGCCAGGTCCATGACGCCGAGCCCCTGGCGCAGCACGTCGTCATAGCTCAGCCGGTCGTAGCGCGTCGCCGCCGTGTCCGTCTTCGGATCGGCCGAATAGACGCCGTCGACCTGAGTGCCCTTGAACAGCGCGTCGCAGCCCATCTCGGCCGCGCGCAGCGCCGCGCCGGTATCCGTGGTCACGAAGGGATGGCCGATGCCGCCGGAGAAAAGCAGCACTTCGCCCCGCTCGAAGGCCGCCATGCCGGCGCGCTGGTTGAAGATTTCGCAGATCGAGGGCATCGCCACGGCCGAGAACAGCCGGCTTGCCACCTTGCGTTCGTCGAGCTTCTGCTGGAAGGCGATGGCGTTCATGACGGTCGCCAGCATGCCCATCTGGTCGCCGGCGACGCGGTTGCCGCCGGCCTTGGCTATTGCGACGCCGCGGAAGATGTTGCCGCCGCCGATGACCAGGCCGACCTTGACGCCGAGCTTGACGGCAGCCGCCACGTCGTCGGCGATCCGCCCGGTCACCGCGTCATCGATGCCGAAAGCCTGGTCGCCGAGGAGCGCCTCGCCCGAGACCTTGAGGAGAACCCGCTTGTAGCGGAGCGGCGCTGTCATGGTCGCGACTCGGAAAACGTTGGAAAACCGCCATCGGGATACACGATGGCCGGTGGCCTGTCACGGCCGCAGGCCGCCCGCCGGCGCAGTTTCGGCGCGTCCGCCGCTCAGTAGTGGACGGCGGCCCTGGCGCTCACCGCATAGACCAGATCGTCGCCAAAGGACGCCGTGTAGCCGACCGGGTTGGGAAGACCGCTGGCCAGCATCGCGGTGCTCAGCGAGCCGCCGGTCAGCACGCCGACCGTGCCGCCGAAGCGGAACTCGAGATTCTTCCTGCGGGTCCACACCGCCGTCAGGTCGGCCGTCCAGGTGTCGGTCTGCGAGGTGAAGCCCTGGATGCCCCCTGGTCCCAGGTGACGCTGCCGGCCAGCGAGAACTGCTCGTTGAACTGGTGCGCGGCCCCCAGCGTGACCGTCCAGCTATCCCTGAATAGCAGCGTCAGGGCACTGAGCGCGTCGATGCCGGTGACGCACGAGGCGGTCCCCGGCACGCACAGCCCCATGTCCTGGTCGACGCTCCAGTTGGTCCATTTGATCGAACCGAAGGCCAGCCAGCCCGGCGCGATGCCCGACTGCGCCTTGAATTCGACCGATTGCGGCATGGTCATCGAGCCGGCCAGCGGGCCCGTATAGAAGCTGCCAGACCGGCCAAGATCCGTGCCCGTTCCGGTCATGTCGTAGCCGATGGCCGAATTGTAGATCAGCGTGGCGCGCAGCGCGTATTGCGGGATCTCGTAGCCGATGCCGGCGCGCCAGCCGACCCCGTCGTCGCTGACATTGGTCGAGGCCGCGCCGCCGCCCGGAAACATGCCGAAATTCTGCAGCAGCTCGTAGCTGATCGTCTGGTAGGAGGCGCCGCCGATGAACAGCAGGTTGCCCATGCCGACCGGCGTGGAGACCGCGCAGGTCAGCCCATAGTCCTCGGAGGTGAAATGCTGCTCGGTCGCCGAGGCGGCGGCGAACCACGTCGAGCCGTAATTGGCGTGGCCCTCGAAGGGCTGCCGATAGCTGCCCATGCAGCGCAGGTTTTCGGTCAGCCGCCCCATGACGCTGAAGCGCTCGACCGAAAACGCCTCGGTTTCGGCGCTGACTTGCTGCCGTCAGCCGCCGATAGGCGCTGCCGACGCCGGCCACGTTCTTCAGCGTGCGCTGCGGATCGATATAGCGCGTCTGCGCTTCGGCCGCGAACTTGTCCTGCTGGAAGAGGAAATCCCAGTCGCGCTCGCCGGTATCGTAGCCGCCGGCATGGGCCGCCAGCGAAAGCGAACAGACGGCCGCCGCGGCCGACACGAAACGCAACAATACCGGCCGCCAATGCGGCCCGCTTAAGCTCCGGCATGGTCTCACCCCACAAGCCTGCCGGAAGCGCCAATCGCAAGTGAAGCCCCGATCGGCACGCCCCCGCGCGTGGCCGACCGGGGGTTCTGTCGCCCCCTCAGGCCACTGATGCCAGCATCTAAGCCCGTTCGGGCAGAGCGGTCAAACCGACCTGTCAGAATAGCCAAGGGCCCGGACGGTCATCCCGTCCGGGCCCTGCAAACGAGCCGCTGTGAGCGGTTCGGCTATTTGGTGCCGGCCACGGCGGCAACTTCCGCGGCAAAGTCGCTTTCCGCCTTCTCGACGCCCTCGCCGAGGCGGAAGCAGACGAACTCGGTCACCGTGGCGCCGCCGCCGATGTCGGCCTCGGCCGCCTTCAGCGCCTGCTCCACCGTCTTCTCGGTATCGACGACGAAGGTCTGCGACAGCAGCACGACCTCCTCGTAGAACTTGCGCAGACGTCCCTCGACCATCTTCTCGATGATCGCTTCGGGCTTGCCCGATTCGCGTGCCTGCTCGGCGAAGATCGCCTTCTCGCGGGCGATCACCGCCGGGTCGAGTTCGTCGGTGCGCACCGCCAGCGGCGAAGCCGCAGCGACATGCATGGCGATCTGCCTGCCGATCTCGCCCAGCTTGCCGGCATCGCCGGACGACTGCAGGCCGACGATCACGCCGATCTTGCCGAGGCCCGGAGCCACGGCGCTGTGGACGTAGCTCGCCACCGCGCCGTCCTTCACCGACACTTCGGCGCTGCGCCTGAGCGTCATGTTCTCGCCGATGGTGGCGATCGCCGCCTTGATCTCTTCCTCGACCGTCTTGCCGGAGGGCATCTTGGCCGCCTGCGATCGCCGCCAGCGATCCGTCGGTGCTCAGCCCCGCCTCGGCGATAGCCTTGGCCAGCGCCTGGAATTCGGCGTTGCGGGCGACGAAATCGGTCTCCGAGTTGAGTTCGATCATGACCGCGCGCTTGCCCTCGGCGGCAACCGCCACCAGGCCCTCGGCGGCCACGCGGCCGGCCTTCTTGGCCGCCTTGGCCAGGCCCTTGGTGCGCAGCCAGTCGACGGCGGCTTCCATCTCGCCGCCGGTCTCGGTCAGCGCCGCCTTGCAGTCCATCATGCCCGCGCCCGTCTGGTCGCGGAGTTCCTTCACCATTCCCGCGGTGATAGCCATGTCATCAATCCTTGTTTCGCGGCCGGGCAGCCGCAATCTCTAGCCGCCGGCCAGGGTCTTCGCCTGCCCGATCCAGTCGTCGCGCATGATGCGGCCCTTGAAGTTCAGCGCGTCGTCGACCTTGGCGATATCCTCATCGGAGAAGTTCGCGATCTGGTCGAAACGGGTGACGCCCAGCGCCTTGAGCTTCTTCTCGAGCACCGGGCCGACACCCGAAATCTTCTTGAGGTCGTCGGAATCGCCGGCAGGCGTCTCGAACAGCGGTTCCACCGCCGCCGCCGCTGCCGCCGAGGCCTCCGCCTTGGCGCGTCGGCTGCCGCTGTCGACCGCCTGCGGCTCCAGTGCTTCCGCCGCCGTCATGTCGACGTCGCCCGCGGGCGCCTCGCCCACCGCTTCGAGGACCACCGGTTCCTCCGGCACCTCCACCTGCGCACCGATGTCGATGCCGGCCTCGCCCTGGGCGCGGCCGATGCCGTCGATCGCCGCCCTGGCGATGAGATCGCAGTAGAGCGTGATCGCGCGGCCGGCGTCGTCATTGCCCGGAATCGGGAAGGCGATATCGTCCGGATCGCAGTTGGAATCGACCATGGCGACCACCGGGATGCCGAGGCGCTTGGCCTCGTCGATGGCGATCTTCTCCTTGTTCGTGTCGATGACGAACAGCAGGTTGGGAACGCCGCCCATGTCCTTGATGCCGCCGAGCGCCTTCTCCAGCTTGTCCTTCTCGCGCGTCAGCATCAGCCGCTCTTTCTTGGTCAGGCCCTGGGCCTCACCGGCGAACATCGTCTCCAGTTCGCGCAGGCGCTGGATGGAGCGCGAGATCGTCTTCCAGTTGGTCAGCATGCCGCCGAGCCAGCGGGCATTGACGTAATACTGGGCGCAGCGCTTGGCCGCCGCCGTCAGCGGCTCCGCCGCCTGGCGCTTGGTGCCGACGAACAGCACGCGTCCGCCGCCGGCCACCACGTCGCTCACCGTGACCAGCGCCTGGTGCAGCATCGGCACCGTCTGGGCGAGGTCGATGATGTGGATATTGTTGCGCACCCCGAAGATGTACTGAGCCATCTTGGGGTTCCAGCGATGCTTCTGGTGGCCGAAGTGAACGCCAGCCTCGAGCAGCTGACGCATGGAATAATCGGGCAGTGCCATGACTACCTTGCTCCTTTACCGGTTCTGCCGCCGCGGGTGCTGAGCCCTCGAATGAGGACACCGGAAGGGTCGTTCGCCCGCTACTCAGGACGGCCGATTGACCCGAACCCCGCGTGTGAGATGGAGCGCCTTATATGGGGAGGATTCGCGGAAAGCAAGGGATGGCCGGGGGCCTGGCCCCTGCCCGCTGAGCCCGGCCGGCCTCCCGCCCCCTACCGGTATTCCGGGTTGGGATAGTCGAAGCGGCAGCCGGCGTCCCACAGCTCCCGCTGGTTGCCGTGGACCGGGAAACCGCCGGCATCGCTGAGCAGCCGCGCGACGTGCATCAGGTTCCAGGTCATGAAGGTGGTGTTGCGCTGGGTGAACTCGTTTTCGGGCCCGCCCGAGCCTTCGTCGAGATAGGACGGCCCCGGCCCGATGTCGCCGATCCAGCCGCAGTCGGCCTGTGGCGGGATGACATAGCCGACATGCTGCAGCGCATAGAGGATCTCCATGGCGCAGTGCTTGACGCCGTCCTCGTTGCCGGTGACCACGCAGCCGCCGGCCTTGCCGTAATAGATCCACTGGCCCCGGTCGTTGAGCATGGCCGACATGGCGTAGAGCCGCTCGATCAGGAGCTTGGCGACCGCCGACATCTGGCCGAGCCAGATCGGCGTGCCGACGACCAGGATGTCCGCCTCGTGGATGATCGGCCAGATCGTCTTCGGCCAGTCGTCCGTCTTGAAGCCGTGCTCGGTCATGTCGGGATAGACGCCGAAGGCGACAGCATGATCGACCAGGCGGATATCGGTCACTGCGACGCCGGCCTTGCGCATGATGGCGGCGGACATCGCCATCAGCCCTTCGGTGTTGGAAACCTCCGGCGAAGGCTTCAGCGTGCAGTTGACGAAGGCTGCCTTGAGCCCCGAAAAATCGAACGGATTGTTGGCGCAAAGCGCTTCCTGCTTCTGCGACAGAACCGCCATGACGGCCTCCTTGGTGCGACGGGATGGGCCCAAGCTTATCGGCGGCGGGAGCGCGGCAAGGCAATTCAAACTAGTGCGCGCGATGCGTGATGACGCCCCGCGGACGCCTCGGATGAGGCCCGTTCATCGTGCGCAAATGGGAACCGGTCTGTCCTGCTCGCGGACGGCACCCGCCCCGGCAGACGCGGACCGCTCAGCGCATGGCCGCCGTGTCGAGGGTGCCGGCGACCAGCTTGCGCAGATCCCCGACCTTCTCGTTGATGAACCAGCCGTAGAAATTCTCCTGCGGCCATTGCGGCGGCTGGCCCCTCTTGGCGCGTCCGTCGTTGATCAGCTTGAGGTCGTAGGCGCGGGTCGCGGCATCGCCGAGATTATAGAGCGTGGCGACGATCCCGGCGTTCTGCGAGATGTCGAAGCCGGCAATCCGCTTGTATTTGTCGATTGAAATGCGGATCGAGGCGGCGATGTAGTCCATCGCCACGTCGGGATTCATGATCTGGGCGAACACCTGCGAGGCGTCGTCGATCGACAGCAGCGGCAGCCCGCTCTTGCGGTGGACGAGATCGGTGACGCTGAGGGCGACGACCGGGCCGATCTGGCCGACGCCGAAGGTCTGGCCGGCATAGGCCGGTGCAAAGAACACGCGGTTAAGCCGGGTGATCGGCCACGACTTGCCGCCTACGGCCCGCCCCGAGAACTGGCGGTTCCATACGGTCTCCCGGCAGTCCCACTTGTCGTAGTTCGCCTTCATCGCCTCGCAGCGCGCGAATTGCGGGCGCTTGAAGAAATCCCTGGCCAGCTCCCCCTGATAGGCGAAGGTCAGCGTCTTGTTGTTCATGTATTGCAGGGCCTTCACATAGTAACTCTGCAATGTATCGAAGACGTTCATGTTGAAGGTATGCTCGCCGACGATGGCACCGACCACATCGACCGGATCGACGCCGTAGAGCTTTGCCGCCCGCTTGATGTTGCCCATCAGGTGCTTGTCGGTGGCGAGCACCTCGACGACGTGACGGTACTTGTCGTCCCAGTTGCCGCCGCGCTGCATCAGCGTCAGCAGGAAGGACTGGACGGCAACCGGCGGTTGGGTCTTGGCGTGATAGGTCGGGGGAATGACGATGACCTTGGACGCGGCCGACGCCGGCGCAACACCAACCATCACCACCAGCGCCAGGGCCAGGGCGAACCAGCGAAAGCGAATCATGACGCAATCCCCGCAACTTGGACCGCCGGCTCGAGGCCGCGATCATCCCCGCTACCTGCGTGCACGAACGTCTTTTTGTATCGACTTAAGAACATATTGCATGGGCCCACATAGGGCGGCAAGACGATTGTACGTGAACACCGTCCACGCGCATCGGTCGCTACCGTCAACGCCCGTCAACCTGCAGCATCCAGTTGAGGATCAGGCGCCAGTCGGTCATGCGGATGGGCGTGCCGTGGACGCCGGTGCGGAAGATCGCCATCTTGATCGGATAGCCGGGGTCCACCGCCCGCACCCGCTTGTAGAAGCCCACCTCGTCCTTCCAGCCGTAGATCGGGTCGAGCGTGCCGTGACCGAGATAGATCGGGAAGCGGTGCCCGTTGCCCTTGATCACCGGCGACTTCAGGAAGCCGTCGTCGTGGTTCGAGCCGAGCAGAAGCAGGCCCGAGATGTGCGGCACCGCCTTGGGATCGGCGGCGAGCTGCCAGCAGATGGTGCCGCCCCATGAACCGCAGGCCACGAAGATCGGCGCGCCCGGCGACTTGGCCGCCTGTTCGAGGATCAGGTCCCTGATCTGCACCCCGCCGTCGCCGAAGAAGCCGCCATAGTCCGGCGAGATGTAGGCGCCGCCATTGCGCACCATGAGGTTCATGATGCGGTTGAAGTTGCCGCCGAACATCCACTCGTTGACGCCCTGGAAGCGGCTGCCGCCCATGCCGTGGATGTAGATGACGATCGCCTTGGCGCCGCCGTCGATCTTGCCGGCCCCCATGAATTTCAGCGTGCTGCCGCCGCTCGTGTAGGTGCCGGTCCTGCTGCCCACCAGCGTCACATATTCCGGCTTCGCCTTCTTCTCGACGATCGTGTCGCGGTCGTAGAGGTCGCGCTGCTTGGAGTAGTCGACGACGACATAGTTGCCGTTGTCCTGGCTCTCGAGGATGCCCGGATATTTGAACAGGTCGTCCTTGAACGGCCCCAGGCTGAAGCCCTGGGCGCAGGCGGCCCCGGCAATGCCGGTGGTCAGGGCGGCGGCAATGGCGATGGCGGCGGCGATACGGTTCATGCCGCTACCATAACGGCGAAGCCGCCCGCGGCAACAGCTCTCCCCTCTGCCGCAACGCTCATGCACGGATCATCTCCCGTCGACCGCCAGCATCCAGTTGAGCACCAGCCGCCAATCCGTCATGCGGATCGGCGTGCCGTGGACGCCGGTCTTGAAGATCGTCAGCTTGATCGGATAGCTCGGATCCGCCGCGCGCACCTTCTCATAGAAGGCGACCTCGCTCTCCCATTTGTAGACCGTGTCTTCCGTGCCGTGGCCGATATAGACGGGGAAGCGGTGGCCCGTGCCGGTCACCGCCGGCGAGGTGATGAAGCGGTCGTCGTGGCTGGAGCCGAGCAGCAGCAGGCCCGAAATGTGGTCGACCGTCTTGGGGTCGGCGGCAAGCTGCCAGCAGATCGTCCCGCCCCATGAGCCGCAGGCGATGAAGATCGCCGCGTCCGGCGACTTGGCCGCCTGGTCGAGGACGAGGTTGCGGATATCGGCGGCGCCGAACAGCGCGAAATCGCTGAAATCCGGCGACAGATAGGCCCCGTCGTTGCGCGCCATCAGGTTCATGATGCGGTTGAAGTTGCCGCCGAACGTCCACTCCTTGACGCCCAGCATGCGGTCGCCGCCCTTGCCGTGAATGAAGATGACGACCGCCTTGGCGCCGCCGTTCACCTTGCCGGTGCCCATGACCTTCAGCGAGCGATCGCGGGCGCCCACATAGTTGAAGCTCCAGGCGCCGATCGGGGTGACGTACTCCGCCTTCGCCCGCTCTTCGACGATGGTGTCGCGGCCGTAGAGGTCGCGCTGCTTGGAATAGTCGACGACGATGTAGTTGCCGTCGTCCTTCGACTGGAGGATCGCCGGATACTTGAACAGGTCGTCCTTGAACGGCGCCAGCCGATAGTCCGCCGCGGCGGCGGAACCGATCGTGGCGACAACGGCGGCAATGGCGATGGCGGCGCGGATCATGCGCGCCACCATAGCGGTGAAACGGTCGGCGAGACCACTTCCCTCAAGAGCTTTTGAAGCGGTTTGCTCTAGCCGGTCCCGAGACGCGCGCCGCCGTCGCAGGTGAGCACGTGACCGCTCATGAAGCTGTCGCGGACGAGGAAGGCGATCGCCGCGGCGACATCGTCGGGCGTGCCGACCCGCCCGACCGGCGTCCGTGCCGCAAAGCCGGCGAAGGCGGCTGCCTTCTGGTCGGCGGGCAGAAAATCCCACCACGCCGTGTCGATGACGCCGGGAGAGACCGCATTGACCCGCATCGGTTTCAGCTCCACCGCCAGGATCGGTACCAGCGCCTCGACCGCGGCATTGGCGGCGCCGAGCGCCGCCGTGCCGGGCATGGCAGCCTGCGCCGAGACCGCCGAAACGAGCGTGATGCTCGCTTGCGGACTGAGCGCCGGCAGGGCTGCCTGGATGCAGGCCACCTGCGGAAACACCTTGTCCTCGAACGGCGCGCGGAAATCGTCCGGCGACAGCCCGGCGATCGGGCCCATGCCGCGATTGCCGCCGAGCGTCAGGACGAGGTGGTCGACCCCCGCCATCGCGGCGAAGGCTTCGCGCATTGCCGCCGGGTCGCGCGCGTCC
Source organism: uncultured Alphaproteobacteria bacterium (assembly GCA_963743015.1). Classification (GTDB taxonomy): domain Bacteria; phylum Pseudomonadota; class Alphaproteobacteria; order Rhizobiales; family Kaistiaceae; genus CAVSRC01. The sequence continues at coordinate 1,441 of CAVUOD010000017.1, read as the reverse complement.
AGCGCGATGGCCGCCGCACCGTCAAGGGCCTGCACCGCGGCCTCGAGCTTCGCCTTGTCACGGCCGGCGATGGTGACGGTCAGGCCGAGGGCCAGAAGCCGGCGCGCGGCCGCAAGTCCCGATTCCGGACGTTCCGCCAATGATGACAGCATGTTGTGACGACATCGTGTGCTCCTTTGCGTGTCGGAAGCAGCAAGATGGTCCGGCTCGCGAACCCCATTCAGGCCCGGATTTATCCTGGTATCGATCCTGCTATGATGCGCCCATGAGCCTCACTGAACAGCGCATCGAAGCCCGCCAGCAGGCGCTTGCCGAATTCCTCCGCTCCCGCCGCGCGCGCCTGACGCCCGCCGATGTCGGCCTGCCGCCCGGCACCCGCCGGCGCACGCCGGGCTTGCGCCGCGAGGAAGTGGCGCTGCTCGCCGGGGTCGGCACCACCTGGTACACGTGGCTGGAACAGGGCCGCGACGTGCGGCCGTCAGCGGAAGCGCTGTCGGGCCTCGCCCGGGCGCTCCGCCTCGATCCCTCCGAGACGCGCCATCTCTTCATCCTCAGCCGACGGCCGCCGCCCGAGGCGGACAGTCCGCCCACGGACCAACTGGACGAAGGCGTGCGCCGCATGCTCGCCAGCATGGACGGCCAGCCCGCCTATGTCAGCGGCTGGCGTTGGGACCTGCTGGCGTGGAACGAGGCCTCGGCCGCCGTATTCGGCGATTACGGCCAGCTCACCGGCGACGAGCGCAACATCATGCACATGGTCTTCGCCAATGCCGCCCATCGCGCCCTGCTCACCGACTGGGAACAGCTCGCCCGCGTCACGCTCGCCACTTTCCGCGCCGACACCGCCCGCTATGCGGGCCACCCCGATCTCGAGCGTCTGATCGCCGCGCTCGACCAGAAGAGCCCCGAGTTCCGCGCCTGGTGGCCGCGCCACGAGGTTCTGGCGCCGATGGCCGGCAACAAGCGCATCGATCATCCCGAGATGGGCCGCATGACCTTCGAGCACATGAGCCTTACCCTCGACGGTGGCAGCGGCCTGCGCCTCGTCGTCTTCACGCCGCTGGCCGCCGACGGCACCATCGCCAAGCTGAACCGTTGCTGGAAAGCCTGACGTCGAGAGGTTAGCCGGCAGCCAGCGATTCCGTCATCCTCCGGAAGGCTAGCCACGCCGTCGTCCCCAGCGGACGGGCGGGATTTCGAATCGCGCCAGCGATTGCGCGGAGGTGGGCCTGAGGATCTCCCCCGGGGCCGGAGCCGCCCCCTCACACCAGCTCCACCTGCACCACGCCACGCACGGCACGAAGCGCGCTCGCGATCTGCGGGCTCAGCGCATAGCGGCCGGGCAGCCGCATCTCGACCTCCTGCCTGCCCTCGTCGAGGAGCAGCACGAGGCTCGCCTCGCCCTCGCCCTTGGTCGCCAGTTGCTTCTGCACGCTCGCCA
>CAVUOD010000016.1:0-156366 GCA_963743015.1 uncultured Alphaproteobacteria bacterium | reverse complement strand
GCAGCCGAAACATCGGATCGCTCGGCGTTTCAAAAATTGGCCGCCAGAAACCATGCGATCGATTGACGCATCAAAGCTATCACTGGGATTTTGGTGTATTCTGGATCAAGAGGATTATCGCCGCGTCGACGACTGTGGGGACAACTCCGCTGCTTTCGCGCGAGATTGCAAGGCGAGTGCTGACGCTCATCTTGCTGTGCTTCGGGTCGGCAGTTTTGCCCGTTGCCGGTATGTGGATGTTGTCGGTATTCCTGATCGCCGCTCTCGCGGTCTATCTTGCGATTCCGCGGGCGGCACGCCCGGCGTCGGCGCTGACCTACGACCCGGTTCCCGCGGTGTATGGACCCGACGCGGTCGGCTTCCTGCTCACCAGCGTGTTCTTTGCCCTGCCGTTCTGGGCAAGGATGGGCGAACCCTATCTGTGGGACGATTTCGGGGTCCTGGTTCACCCATCGGCGCTGCTCGTCTGGCCGCTGGCCCTCATCGCCGCCGCCATCTTCTGGTTCAGCGCGCAATACGCCTCATTCTGGCTTGTCATCGAAGATGAGGGCCTGCGGATCAGTCGTCTTGGCGGCGTCCGCTTCGTTCCCTTCTCCTCGATCGCCGAGGTTCGGCCGATGCGGCGGGGCTTGCCCAAATGGGTCCGTTGGCTGACGCCGCTGCTGATCGCCGCGGGCAAGTTCGGAGCCGCCGGCGCATTGTTGCTGGCGCGCGACACGACCGGCATCGCCCTCGTTCTTGACGACGGCACCGAGATCTCCATTCCCCAGGAAGCTTTCGAAAAGCACATGCGCCGGGTGATTTCCGTCACTTCGCAAGAAGAGCGTCGAGTTCGCGTCAGCATGCACCGGATAAGAAGAGGAACGGCTCATGTCTGCGAACGGGAATTGTCTGGCAGCCTGCAAGCTCGTTCAAACGGCCTTCCTCGCACTTGTTCTGGCCCTGCTTTCGTCGCAGGGGCGCGCCGAGGAATGGAAGACCTATCAGTTCGGCGAGGTCTCGATCGAGGCGCCTGCCGGATGGGAAATCACCTACCGGCAAGCCGGACACGAAGTGCACCTCGCCAGCCCGGACGGCGTCTACGCGCTGCTGGCCTTCTGGTGGCTTCCTGACGAACCGCTCCTCGGCTACGCCGACATCGTGGCCCACGAAGAGTTCACGCTGGCCGGTCGGCGGGCGATGCTGATCACGTCGGATTTTCCGCAGAGAGGCGTCTACGGCCTCGCCTTCCTCGATCCGCGCACAAACGGCGACCAATTCGTGATGAACCTCGAATTCGACGACAAGGATTTCGCCAAAGCGGCGATCCTGCTCGACGAATTGCTCGAACGCCTTCGCTACGCCGACAAGCAGGGCGGCGCGAGCAAGCGGTTCGCGCAAGCCTCGGGAGAGAGCCCGGCAGCGTCCTCGGCGCCGGCTGCAGCGCCCGAACCGCAGGGACGAGCCGGTCTATGTGCCGGTCGGGGACGTTCAGATTGCGGCGATCGACAACAAGGGGGCGGTCAGGAACGGCCCCACCAAGCCGGTAATCATCAAGCCGCCGGAGCCCATATTCGTCCAGTCGATCCAGACTTATCACTGGAACAACGGTCGTGGCCAAAAGCCGGGAACGATCTCTATCCGCAGTGCGACCGGGGAAGTCTTTGGTCCGTGGCAGGCCATCGGCAAGCCCGGCCAGGGCGGCGTGCGAAACGCCTACTGGTACGTCGAGCCTGGCATCGTCCTGCCTGTGGGCACCTATGAGCTGGTCGATTCCAACCCGAGAACGTGGGCCACCAACGACGCGGCGGGCAACAAGGGCCTCGTCGTCATTGAATTCCAGGAGGTCGAGGAGAGGTCGGCTGCAGAGGAGGCGGAGTGCGCCTCCTCCGCCGCCAGCCGTATCCGCTCCGCCGGCGGCTCAGCCCAGGAACCGCCGGGCACACGCCGGCCGCCGCCGAGCCGAGCCGAGAACCTCCTTTTCGGCGGCGTGCTGGATGATCGCTGGCAACCGGTTTCGGTGGCCGGCGGCAATTTCGACGCCTTTGCCAAGTTCGCCGACAGCATGCTCATCGTCGACGTTCCCGATGGAAACGCCTGGGGGAAGACAGGCATTCGCTCGACGAGGCCGCTTGTCGTGCTCAACAAAGCCGGCACCACGAAGATCCTACGCTTCGTCCTTGCGCCCGCGGCAACGATGAGTTTCGCACTGTCGATCGCGGCGAGCGATGAGGCGGACGAATGGTCGGCGCACGACGTGCGCTTTGCGTGGAGCCGCAATGCGGACGGCGCCGCCGGAACGGCCACGCTTCATTTGCGCAGGACGGTGGTACGGCAAATCCGGACCGGCGCCGAAGCACCTCAGGAGGTGAGTTTTCGCGTCGACCCGTCGGGCGCAATCGCCGTGATCCTGCCTGATGGCACCTGGCTCGAGGCGCGCATCCCCGACGGCATCGCGGCAGGTGGGTACTACGTTCATGCCGTCGCGCACGCGCCAGAAGCCGACAAGGCGGCGCGGTTTGCGCTCAAGCGGATCGAGATCGAAGAGGCGCCGGCGAACGCGCGCGTCGCGGTTCCCTATCCCGACCAGCGGCAAGGAGGTCGTTCTGTTCGATGGCCGGCTCGGCACGACATGGACACCACACAGCGCCGGCGGGGGCGACTTCAACCGCGACGCCCGCCTCGATGGGCACGAACTCGTGGTCGCTGTTCCTGAGGGACATGCCTGGGGCAACGCCGGCATTCTCAGCGCCGATGCGCTGGTCTGGCTGGATTCGTTCCGCAACGACGCCAAGGTGGACGTGGTCTTCGAGATCGACCCCGAGCGAACCGACGGTTTCGTTCTGGCTCTCGCGCATCCGGGCTATGGGGGCATCGCTGGCAACGCACCGGGCGCGCCCAATGTCAGCTTCTCCTGGGTCCGCTCGCGCGATGGCGCGGGCGCCTTCGGGCAGGTGGATTTCAACCCGCACAACGCAGGAGATTTCGATCGGCAGGAGGTCGCCGCCCGCCCGCCAACTGAAGTGCGCTTCACCATCCAGCCCGGCAAGGTGACGGTGCTGGCCGAGGGCATGGCGCCGGTGACGCGGCCCTTCCCGGTTGCCGAGGACGGTGCCGGGCTGCGCATCTATGCCTATTCCGCGGTGGCGGAGCAGAACGCCCCGACCCGCTTCGTCCTGCGCGGCATTCAGATGCATCGAACCCTGGGTTCGGGCGCTGGCGCGGCCGAACCGGCGCCCGGCGTTGCGCCGCTTCCTTTCGAGACGATCTTCGCCGGCATCGCCGACCCGCGCTGGGAACCGATCGGCGTTGCCGGCGGCAATTTCGACAGCTTCGCGCGCTACGAGAACGATGCACTGGTCGTCGCTGTGCCCGAGGGCAATTCCTGGGGCAAGACGGGACTGCTGTCGGCGGAGCCGATTGTCAGGCTCGATGCACGGGTCCACGTCACGCCATCGCGGATCGAACTGCAACTCGACCCGGCGACACCGGAGAACCTGAACGTGGCGCTGTCAGGCCACAAGCTGGCCGACATGTGGCGCGATCACCAGGCCTGGTACACGCTGAGCTACATCGCCGAGCGCGACGTCTGGGTGATGGGGATCCGCTTCTCGCCCTATCACGACTGGTCGCGCGAGATCGACCCGAAATGGATGGCCGCGCACTGGGACGGTCGCGTCTGGATCGATGTTGGCGAAGGATGGACGGCGATCGAGATGCCGGGCGGACCGCGGCTTTGCGCGACGGCGCCGATTGACGTGGGCTATTTCCTCTACGCGGTGGTGGAAGCGCATGCGCCGGGCGACGGCAAGGCCGCGGCGCTGACCTTGAAGAGCATCAAGGCGGGCCTAGCCACGCCGGCCGGCATGTCCGAGATCGATCGTATGATCCTCGTCGATGACGACGCATTCGATCCCGATGCTTTCGCCGATGCCCTGGCCGGGAAAGAGTGAGGAGAAGGAAGATGACGAAGACTCCCGCGTTGGTCGCACTCTTCTTGCTCGCGATGCCCATACCCGTCACTTCGACAGTGGCTCAATCGAACGACGCCTATTCGCAAGCCCTCAACGAGTACACCAGCGTTAAGACCCCGTTTCTCAAGCAGTACGAGGGCAAGCTGGCTTCGTCGGGTTACGAGTTTACCAAATATGCCACGCAGTTCTTCGGTGTCCGCGGGATTCCGTGGGACTATATCGACTACGCCAAGAAGGCAGCGTCTTCGCGCAGCGCGGAGCCCTACGACCTGCTGAAGCTGATGCTCAAGCGGGGGGCAGCTACCTACGGCACCGATGCTGGTGCCGTTCTGTTCAAGAACCTGAAGGGGCCGCAGGCCGAAGCAATTGCCAGCAAGCTGTCGGCGCTCGGTTTCAAGAAAGGGGAGGACCTCCACGAATTCCAGCACAAACTCGCCGGTGTCGCAACCGGACTCGGCGACGACCCGCAAAGCTCGTTCGTCATGGACGTGCTCACCCAGTCGATGATCCAGTTCAACCCGACTTTTGCCGCCGCCTACACCGGCTACAAGCTCGCCCAGGAGGGATACAAGGCGATGGCCCGATGGGTCGGCAACGAAACTACCAGGGCGATGTTCGTCGATCTGCAGCGTTATGACCCCGACGCATCCAATCCCAACAACCGTGATGTCACGTTGATCCTCCAGCAGAGAACCTTCGAGGCCGCTGAACTCGCCGAACCGCGGCGCATCCTGACGAACCACAACCGCGCCACCGGCAAGCCACCGCCGACCGACCGAGAAGTGAAGATCTTCATCTTGCAGCAATACAACGCGTGGGACGAGGAAAAGCAGCGCCGCGCGGCGGAGGCCCCGCTTCTGCAGCGCGCGCAGGCATACTACGACGCTCTCGAGCAATTCGAGAAGGAGAAGATGCTCGAGGAGGAGGGTGAAGATCTGGACGAGGCGGCGTTCGCCTCGCGCTTCATGGACGAATACATGAAGATCTATCGATCGCTGATGGCCATGAAGGGAGATCATCCCTGGCCGGCGCAGGGCAAGGCCTATGTCGAACAGCTCGCCTTCGACCTGCTGAAGCGAAAGCTCGACAATTATGCCGATGACCCTGCCAAATATGAGGACTGGTTCTACGACCAGATGCAGATCATCGGGTGGGTCAAGAAGCCCGACCAGAAGCAAATCGACAATGCCGCGCGCTACCTCTCAAGTCTGATGCTCACCGCGCCCGAGAAGATCGGAATCCTTGGCCCACCAGATGGGTATGGAAATGCCGGACGGCGTCAGGAGCTGCCTATGCTCGGGTGGACAATGGTACGCGGGTGGCATGTGCCACTTTATCGGCCCGCTAGGCGGCGCTTTCGCCGTGCCCGTGGACGCGGCCAAGGCGCGAGAGTGCCTCGCCACCGGTCCAGCCGGCGACAAGTCTTTTGCCGAACGGGTGGTCGAATGGCCCGATCGGCGTAGTCGCCTTCTGGCCGGCAGCAACTGACCCTGCGGCCGTCGTGTCGATGACGCGTTCGCTCCTGCCTTTTGCGGTGCGCGTCACGACGCGACCCATCCTGCGTAAAACGCCATGATGAGCCCGCCTGCCGCCCAAGAGAGCCCTGTGATGCCCTCGCGCGCAGCGCTGACCTGATCGCTGATGTGCCGCTCCTGACCAATCCAGTCATTTGGCGCGCGCTAGTGCTCGTGCTTGGGATCGCCTACCTGCTGGTTACCCTCATATTTGGGCTTGTTCTTGCCAGTGGTTCGCCTCAAAGCCGCCGGCTGGTGGCCGGTAGGCGCTATACACTGCACGGCGGAAACCTATGCGACCGTTGCAGCGACGGTTCGTAAAGGAGATCCTGGACGAGCGCCGCGCGTGATCTGGGCGCGCATGTCAGGCATTCGAGACATCGACACGTACGCACTCGGGTAGACATTGCCTCCAACTTGCCGTCACGCGATTTCATCGGCGCGTCCAAAACCCGGTTCGCCATCTCCGTGCATTTGGCTCTGCGGCAGATTTCAGCCAACCCCGCCTGGACTGTGTCGAACCGCAGAACTGCAAGATCGGTGCGATTAATTACGGGGAGTCCGCTTATGGCGCTCAAACGAAGTTCGTCTTGATGTCGTGTATGTCGGCTTTCGGGAGGCGAGGAGACCTGCTCTTTATGTCGTCTAGTCGATGCTCATGACCCAAAAGAGACCTCGTCAGACGCGGTGATGGCAAATCTCAGGCATGATCGGATTGCAAGTTATGTCGACTTTCAGGGGTGATCTAGCTGACTCCGGCGGGGAACTTGTGCTGCCGGGAATGGTTGGCCGGCACCCCGGGTGACAGTCCTACTCCTCCATCTACGGCGTCAGCGTGAACGTCGTCTCGCCGCGCCCGCCACACTTGACGATCCAATAGCCGGGCTTGCGCTTCTCCACCATCACGAACGCGCCCCTGCGGCCTATTTGGGATTGCAATGGCAGCGGCGGCTCTGCCGGAATGGCGTGCGGCGCAGCGCAATCTTGCGGTCAAGTTGTTCAATGGGGAGGCGTTGCCCGCAGCAAACGAGAAATAAGCCCATCGTTGCAGAATTGGGTGTAGATTGCTCTTAGTTGTAGACGGCGGCGCAGAGACTCTTGACGCTCGTGCGATCGACAGCAACGGCGTTTGCCTGGAACGCTCATGGGCACCGAGGGCTCGAAACAGGGCTCAATCGTTGTACTGGAAGATGAAATTCGGAGTGGTCGTTTTCGCTTTCCGGCCAACTGGCGCCGTGGCCGTATAAAGGCTCAGGCGGCCTTTCTTTCATTTCCATCAGCCATCGTCATCACGGACATGTCCGAGCCAGATCATCCGATCGCGCTTGTGAACCCCGCTTTTTCAGAGCTTACCGGCTATGGCCCAGACGAAGTCATAGGACGTAATTGCCGTTTTCTGCAGGGGCCTGAGACCGACGTTCGCGTGGTGACCGCAATTCGAGAAGCCGTTGCGGCGGCGCGCCCGATCCGCTGCGAGATATTGAATTACCGGAAGGACGGCACGCAGTTCTGGAACGATCTCTCCATCAATCCGATCCTGAATGACGACGGAGTTGTCGTTGGGCACGTGGCTGCCCTCGTTGACGTCAGCGCCCGAAAACGGGCTGAAGCGGAGAGGCTGGAAGCCGCTTCTCGCCTATCAGTCATCGTTGACACTATGCCAGGCTACGTGTTTCGGCGCCTCCGCAAGCCTGATGGGGAGATCGAGTATCCCTACCTGAGCGCGTCATTTTCGCGCCTGATTGGGCATCCCGAAGGAGCCGTTACCACCTCGGATGACCTATGGAAGCACATGCACCCTGACGACATCGAGGCGTTCCGACGGGGTGTGGAGCGTTCTGCCCGGGATCTTTCGCGGCTCACTCTGGAATTCCGTTTGAAGTCTGAACAGGGCGAGGAACGCTGGTTTCGCAGTTACTCACAGCCCCGACGCCTGCCAAATGGCGACGTGTCGTGGGATGGTGTCGGCGTCGATGTGACCAGGGAAAAAAGCACCGAGCTGCGCCTGACCTATTTGGCCCACCACGATCCCGTCACGCAACTTGCAAACCGAACCGCGTTGGTTGCGCACCTTGTCGGGGTTATCAAGGAAACGCGGGAGGTTGAGCAAACCGTAGCGCTTTCCAAATTCCTGTTGACGAACTTCTCGGAGATCAACGAGACAATTGGACGGGTTGACGGCGATAAGGTTCTGAAAAAAGTCGCGGCGCGTCTGGTCGATTTCGGGAGGCGGGACGCTCGCAGAGGACAGCGGGTCCGAGACAACCAGTTACACCAATACCCTCAAGAATTTCCAAGCTGTCACCGGTCGGTTGGGGTTGGCGATGGTGTCGTGGCTACCATACGCGACCGCAGGTTTGGTCACAACCGAGAACGAATTGAACGTTAGCTCTTCCGATGGATTTGCGTCGCACGGGTCCGCCATTCACGCTGGCTGGCTATTGGGTGCAGGTCTCCAATTGGCCCTACAGAACAACTGGTCGCTGTGGACCGAATACGATTATGCCAACCTTGGAACGGTTTCATATCAGTCGGTGGGCTTCGATGAGCCGGGCGGACCATCGTCAATTGGGCTTACGGCCCAATGGCTCATGGCCGGATTGAGCTACAAGATCGGCGGGCAAAAGTAGTCCGCATCAATTGCCGTTTGCTAGCGAGGTCTGGGAGCCTCGCTGGCGGCTCTTCGACATATTGCGCTCCGGTGACACGCTAGTTGTGCGCTGGGTAGACCGCCTGGGGTGGAATTACAGCGATGTTTGCGAAAGCATCCGCGAGTTCATGCAGCTCGGCATAGCCCTTACAGGATCGCTCGCCCGGTGCAGTACGTCACCAAGCTGCCGACCTTGACGCCCCGCCAACAGCCCGAAATCACGCTTGCGTGGTGACCGGGTGGTGACCGCGAGGCAGTGCCTCGCACCACAGACAGACGCGATACGAATAACTTATTCAGCGTGTTGAAGAAATTGGCGCACCCGGCGAGATTCGAACTCACGACCTCTGCCTTCGGAGGGCAGCGCTCTATCCAGCTGAGCTACGGGTGCCACGGTGCGGTGCTGGGCCGCACCGGGGCTTGATAGCCCAACAACGCTCCCATAACAACAAGACGGCCCCGCGGCGGCGCGGCCGGCAATTCGGCCGGCACTGCCGCTATCCTAGGCAATACGGCAAAGGCCGGCTTGACTGTGGCGATTTTCCCGAAGCAAGGTAAGACGTTGCGCTGCCTGCGCGGTGCATACATGCAAGCGACGACCGCAGACTGTCAATTCTCAGGACGCAAACGAGGGGGCGCCCTTGCCGATGAGCCGTTCGGGGCCGCTTGCGCGGCGCGTATTGTCGGGCCTGGTCGGGCTCATTCTTGCCGTTGCCTTGAGTTCGCCGGCCTTCGCCTCGGAAGGCGCCATGCCGGCCCTGGTTCACGATATCGGCATCGGCCTGCTTCTGTCCGGCGTCCTTGCCATCCTCTTTGCCCGCCTGCACCTGCCGGCGATTGCCGGCTACATCCTCGCCGGTGTCGTCGCCGGTCCGCTGGCTCTTGGTCTGGTCACCGACCCTGACAACATCAACACCATCGCCCAGCTCGGTTTCGTCCTTCTCCTCTTCGTCATCGGCCTGGAGATGGACATCGGCAAGATCATCGGCAGCGGTCGCGCCATCCTGCTCACCGGACTGTTGTCCTATCCGCTCATTGCCGCCTTCGGCGTTCTCGTCGCCCAGTTGTTGTTGCTGGTCGGCTTCGGCAGCATCATCGGCCAAGGCCTCGGCGCTCTCTATATCGGCGTCGTCATTGCCGCCTCGTCCACCCTGCTCGTGGTCAAGCTGTTCCAGGAAGCCTTCGAACTCGACACCGTGCCCGGTCGCGTCGCCCTCGGCCTGCTGGTGATCGAGGATCTGTGGTCGATCGTCGTCATCATCCTGCAGCCCAGCCTGCACGAGCCGCACATCCTGTCGATCCTTGCCTCCTTCCTCGGCATCGGCCTGCTCGCCGCCATCGCCATCGTCGTTGCCCGCACCGTCATCCCGATCGGCTTTCGCTGGATCGCCAAGGTCCCGGAGATCATCCTGGTCGGCGCCATCTGCTGGTGCTTCGCCATCGTCTTCCTCGGCGCCAGCTTCGACCCGCTCACCGAGAAACTGTTCGGCGTCCAGTTTCATCTCAGCGTCGGTTCCGGCATGGGCGCGCTCATCGCCGGCGCCACCATCGCCAGCCATCCCTATTCCACCGAGATCGTCACCAAGGTCGGCGTGGTGAAGGACTTCTTCGTCACCCTGTTCTTCGTCGGTCTCGGTCTCGGCATCCCGCAGCCGAGCGGGCCGGGCGTCCTGCTGCTGGCGGTCGCCATCGCCGTCGTCGCCATTCTCGCCCGTCAGCTCATCCTGTTTCCGCTGCTCTATTTCAACGGCCTCGACCAGCGCAACGCCGAGGTCACCGCCGTGCGCATCGCCCAGATTTCCGAATTCAGCCTGGTCATCGCCTTTCTCGGCACCGATCTCGGCCATCTGTCGAAGGACCTGTCGAGCGCCATCATCTTCGCCTTCGTGCTGACCGCGATCGCCACCACGCCGCTCTACCGCTCCGCCTACAAGATCCATGAGCTGCTCGCCCCGGCGCTGCGCGCCATCGGCTTCAAGGACCCGCCGGACGCGGCTGCCGATGAAGACGAGGAGATCCGCCTCGCCATCCTCGGCTTCCACCGCGTTGCCTCGTCGCTGCTCTACGACATCGCCCGCGACGATCCCGACCTCGCCCACAAGACGCTGGTGGTCGATTTCAACGTCGCCCTGCACGACCGCATCCGCGAGGTCGGCGCGCATGTGAAATACGGCGATCTCGCCAATCCCGAGACGCTGCATCATGCCGGCGTCGACAAGGCCGAGGTGGTGGTGCTGACCGTGCCGGACGACCTCTTGCGCGGCATCGACAACCGCAAGCTGGTCGAGAACGTGCGGCGCATCAATCCGCAGGCGCTCATCATCGCCAATGCGGTCTCCTTTCCCGATTGCCAGGCGATCTACGAGGCCGGCGCCAACTATGTCTTCCTCGCCCGCCTCGATACCGCCCGCGAACTCGGCAGGGCCGTCGGCGAGGCGCTGAACGGCAATCTGGCGCCCTATCGCACCGGCCGCGAGGCGGAAGACGGCAAGCCTTCCGCCCGCCAGGAGGTATTGCGCTGAGGCGGGCGACGGGCGTGGGACCTCATCCTGAGGAGCCCGGCGAAGCCGGGCCGCGCCGGATCACGGCATCAGCTGGCCGCCATTGACCTCGATCACCTGGCCGATGATGTAGCCGGACAGCGACGCGGAAGCGAGGAACAGATAGGCGCCGACGCAATCCTCCGCCACGCCGTGGCGGCCCTGCGGGATGGCGGCGAGCGCTGCCGCCATCTGCTCCGGCGAGGAGTAGCGCTCGTGGAAAGGCGTCAGGATGACCCCCGGCGACACCGCATTGACGCGGATATTGTCGCGGATCAGCTCCTTGGCCATGCCGCGCGTCGCGTTGGAGACGAAAGCCTTGGCCGACCCGTAGAGGCCGGAACCGGCGCTGCCGCCGGTGCGCGCCGAGATCGAGGTGGTGTTGATGACGAATCCGCCGCCGGCCTTCTTCATCCACGGAATGGCGGCGCGGGTGGCCATCACCACCGAGCGGCCGTTGAGGTCCATCACCCGGTCGTAATGCGCATCGGTCATGTCGGCATAGAGCACCCGGTCGACCATCAGGCCGGCATTGTTGATGAGCCCGTCGAGGCCGCCGAAATGGTTTGCCGCCTCGTCGACGATGCGCACCGTATTGGCCGTGACGGTGACGTCGCCGCGGACCAGGAAGACGGCGCCGCCGGCATCGGCAATGTCCTTGGCCACCGCCTCCGCCGCATCGACGCTGGAATTGTAGTGCAGCGCCACTTTCGCCCCCTGGCTGGCGAAGGCGCGCGCCAGCGCCGCACCGATGCCGGTCGAGGCGCCGGTGATGAGCACGGCCTTGCCGGCGAGGTCGGGGATGGTGGGGCGAGCGTCTGCGGACATGGTCTTGCGGGGTCCTGACTTGGAGTGGGCGGGGAAGGGGGATTTATGCGCCAGCCGGCCCGGTTGGGCAACGCACGTTGGAATGCCTTGAGTTTTCCGAGGAATCGGCGCACAGCGTTCGATCGATAAACGGCCACTCCCGATACCCATCTCCATGCCGGGCCTCAGGATTCGCGATGGCAGGCCTGCCGATCTCGCCGCCCTCTGCGAGATCGAGACCCGTTCGTTCGCCGCCGATCGCCTGTCGCGGCAGAGCCTTCGCCGCCTGATGGGCCGCCCCAGCGCGCGCCTGCGCGTCGGCGTCGCCGGTGGCCAGATCGTCGGCTATCACCTCCTGCTGACGCGGGCCGGCAGCACCGTCGCCCGGCTCTATTCGATCGCACTTGCCGCCGCGGCGCGTGGCCAGGGTTTCGGCGACCGGCTGCTTGCCGATGCCGAACGCCAGGCCCGGCATGCGGGCGCGGCCGTCCTGCGCCTCGAGGTCCGCCCCGATAATGCCGGCGCCATCCGCCTGTACGTCCGGCGCGGCTATGCGCGCATCGGCACCTACCGCGACTACTATGCCGACGGGGCGGATGCGCTCCGCTTCCAGAAAGCCCTGCGCCGGACGGCGCGACGCAGTCCTGCGGCCGGGAAAGGTCCCGGCGACGCGGACGGGGAACCGAGCCGGCGAGGCTCCGATCCGTCGCCACGCGCCACGAAATTGTCATTATCCGCTGCTCCCGCCTGTTCGGTTCCCATCGGCCGGCTGTCGTCGGCCCTCAAATACGAGACCTAGCCAATGGCTGATTGGGTGATCCTGGTCAACTCGCCGAAGGATTTTCCGAACGCCGATACGCCCCACAAGGTCATCACCACCCGGGACTATCTGGCCCGCGCCAACCTCTTCTCCGGCGCCCGGCCGAAGATCATCAACCTGTCGCGCTCCTTCAGCTACCAGACGCGCGGCTATTACTGCTCACTGCTGGCCGCGGCCCGCGGCCACCGCGTCATTCCCTCGGTCGAGACCATCATCGATCTCGGTGCCCGCCAGCTCTACGCCGAGGCGCTGCCTGAGCTCGACGATTCGCTTGCCAAGGCGCTATCCAGCGCCAACGACAAGACCGTGCCGACGCGCATCCTGTCTTATTTCGGCGAGGTCGAGGATCACCGTTTCGACCGCTTCGGCCGCCTGCTCTTCGACTGGTTCCGCTGCCCGGTGCTCGAGGTCACCATCGAGAACGGCAGCAACGGCCACGGCCGCCCGCAGATCCGCCGCCTTGCCCCGGTGGCGGTGACCAAGCTCTCGCCGAGCGAACTGGCCTTTTTCCACAGCGCGCTGCACACCCACACCACCCGCCAGTGGCGTTCGAAGAAGGATCGCGCCACGCCGCGCTATTCCTTTGCCGTTCTCTATGATCCCAAGGAGGCCATGCCGCCGTCGGATCACGCCACCATCAAGCACTGGGCGCGGGTGGCCGAGAAGCTCGGCGTCGAGGTGGAGCCGATCACCCGTCGCGATCTGTCGCGGCTGGCCGAATTCGACGCGCTGTTCATTCGCGAGACGACGTCGATCGATAATCACACCTACCGCTTCGCCCGCCGCGCCATGCAGGAGGGCATGCCGGTCATCGACGACCCGATCTCGATGATCCGCTGCACCAACAAGATCTACCTGCACGAGCTGTTGACCGGGAACGGCCTCGCCGTGCCGCCGACCGTGATCGTCGGCGGCATGCACGATCTCGCCCGCGCTGCCGATACGCTCGGCTTCCCCATGGTGCTGAAGATCCCCGATTCCTCGTTCTCGCGCGGCGTCAAGAAGGTCGCCAACCAGCAGGAGCTGGCGGCGCTTGCCAAGGAATGGTTCGAGGATACCGACATGCTGCTCGCCCAGGCCTTCATGCCGACCGCCTTCGACTGGCGTGTCGGCGTGCTCGGCGGCAAGCCGCTGTTCGTCAGCCAGTACATGATGGCCAAGAACCACTGGCAGATCGTCCGCTACGGCGCCGACGGCAAGGGCGATGAAGGCCGCTTCCACACGCCCTCGCTGAACGAGGCACCGCCGAACGTCATCGACATGGGCCTGCGCGCCGCCCAGCTCATCGGCGACGGCCTCTATGGCGTCGACCTCAAGGAGACGCCCGACGGCGTCTTCGTCGTCGAGATCAACGACAATCCCAACATCGACCACGGCATCGAGGACAAGGCCGAGAAGGACCAGGTGTGGATCGAACTGACCCGCTGGTTCATCGACCGCATCGAACGTTGAGCGGACGCCCGGACGCCGCACACGGGACCGTTCTGCTTCCGCCCGCCGCTTCGATCGCGTAAACCAAGCGCCTCCTTCCGCATCGAGCCTCCGGGGGAACCATGTCAGCGGCAGACGCCGAACCGCCTGCCGGCCATTGGGGCGCATTCCGCCACCGCAGCTTCCTGCTGTTCTGGCTGTCGCGCCTCGCCGCCACTTTCGCCGCCCAGGTGCTCAGCGTGGCGATCGGCTGGCAGATCTACGATCTCACCCGCGACCCGTTCGATCTCGGCCTCGTCGGCCTCGTTCAGTTCGCGCCCGCCCTGCTGCTGGTGCTGGTCACCGGCACGGTGTCGGACCGTTACAATCGCCGTCGCATCGTCGCCGTCTGTCAGTTCATCGAGGCGGCCTGCGGCCTGGCCTTCCTCATGCTCACCGTCACCGGCACCATTTCGCCCGCCCGGATCTTTTCGATCCTCGCCGTCTTCGGCATCGCCCGCGCCTTCATGAACCCGGCCGCTTCGTCGCTGGTCCCCAATCTCGTTCCCGAGCGCGACCTTTCGAGCGCGATCGCCCTGTCGTCCTCCTCGTGGCAGATCGCCATCATCGTCGGGCCGGTGGTCGGTGGCCTGCTCTATGGCGTCGCCGCAGCGGCGCCCTATGCCGCAACGGTGGCTCTCCTGGTGGCGGCCGGCGTGCTGGTGTCTCTCGTCCCCCGTCCGCCGCAGAAGACCACTCCGGAGCCGGCGAACTGGTCCACCGTGATCGCCGGCTTCCGCTATGTCTGGCACGAGAAGATCGTGCTCGGCGCGATTTCGCTCGATCTGTTCGCGGTGCTCCTCGGCGGCGCCACGGCGCTGCTGCCCGCCTACGCCCGCGATATCCTCCATACCGGGCCGTGGGGTCTCGGCCTGCTGCGTGCCGCGCCCGGCATCGGCGCCATTGCCGTCGCGCTCTATCTCGCCGTCCGCCCGGTGCGCGATCGTGCCGGCGCGATCATGTTCGTCACCGTCGCCCTGTTCGGCGCCTTCACCCTGGTCTTCGGCGTCTCGACCGCCGTCTGGCTGTCGGTCGCAGCCCTGGCGCTTGCCGGCGCCGCAGATATGATCAGCGTCTATATCCGCGAGACCCTCATCCAGTTGTGGACGCCCGATGCCGTGCGCGGCCGCGTCAGCGCCGTCAACGCCGTCTTCATCGGCGCCTCCAACGAACTCGGCGAATTCCGTGCCGGCACCGTCGCCGCCCTGATCGGCGTGGTTCCCGCCGTGGTCGTCGGTGCCATCGGAACCATGGCCGTCGCCGGCATCTGGGCCTGGGCCTTCCCCATGCTGCGCCAGGCCCGCCGGCTCGACCGTCGCGGCTGATTGCGCACCGTCGGCGCCGATTTATCGCGCTGGCGGGCCTTGCCACACCGGGGCGGCCGTCTATCATCGCAATGCGGTGATTGCGGGGGAGAGATATTGATGTTGCGCAGAAAGACGAAAACCATAGCGGCGCTGCTGGCAATCCTCGGGCTTGCCGCCGCGACGGGCCCGGCCGCGGCGCGCAACTGGGTGGCGAGCGGTGGCTGGGTGAGGGTGCCGGTGCGGGCTTACGCGTCCGCTGCCGCGCCACTCGTCGGAACCGTCCGGGGCGGCGACCGCCTCGACCTCACCGGCCAGTGCACCCGCGACCTCGACCTCAAGAACATTGCCTACATGTCGCGCTTTCGTCAGCGCCTGATCGTGACGACGCGCTGGTGCGAGCTCGCCGGGCCGGTCCACGGCTGGGTTTTCGGCGGTTTCATGAAGCCGTGGTAGGCGGCTAATTCCGGCGATTTCCGACGGTCAAGTTTACCGGGTCTCAATCCCGACCATATAGGAGGGGGCGCTGTACAAGCTTCCTCCGAGGCCCGGATGGATCAACCCGTTCAGCCGGCGGCCCTGAGCCTGGCCGGCCTTGCCAAGACCTTCGAGCGCCCCGCGGTCGATGATCTCGATCTCACCGTGCGCGCCGGCGAGTTCTACGCCCTGCTCGGCCCCAACGGTGCCGGCAAGACGACGACGCTGCGCATGGTGGTCGGGCTGCTGACGCCAGACGCCGGATCGATCTCCGTCTTCGGCACCGATGCCCTCGCCGACCCGGTCTCCGCCAAGCGGATGATGGCCTGGGTCTCGGACGAGCCGATGATCTACGACAAGCTGACGCCGCGCGAATATCTCGAATTCGTCGCCGGTCTGTGGGGCATCGAGGCACCGCAGGCCGAAGCCAATACCCGCGAGCTGATCGACTGGCTCGGTCTCGGGCCGCACGCCGACGAGCGCTGCGAGGGCTTCTCGCGCGGCATGCGCCAGAAGGTGGCGCTGGCCGGCGCGCTGGTCCACGATCCACGCCTGATCATTCTCGACGAACCGCTGACCGGGCTCGATGCCGGCACCGCCCGCCAGGTGAAGGACGTGCTGCAGGCGCGCGTGCGCGCCGGCGGTACGGTGATCATGACCACGCATATCCTCGAAGTGGCCGAGCGCATGGCCGAGCGCATCGGCGTGCTCGCCAATGGTCGATTGATCGCCGAAGGCACGCTGGCCGAGCTCAGCCTGCGCGCCGGTCGCGGCGGCAGCCTCGAGGACGTGTTCCTGTCGCTGGTCGCCGAAAGCGCCGCGGCATGATCCGTCCGGGCTCGATTGCCTGGCTTGTCGGCCACGAGGCACGGCTGGCCTGGCGCGACTGGCTCTCCATGGTGACCGCCGGCAATCGCCGCCGTCTGTCGACCGCGGTGACCATCCTCATCCTCGTCGCCCTGTCGCTGCATCTGCCAGCCTGGGCGATCGTCGCCCGCTTCGCCGATGACGGGGTCAATCCGGACAAGGCGTCGCTGGTCTCGGTGTCGCTGATCGTGGTGCTCTACATCTCGCTGCTGCTCAGCCAGGCGATGGAATCGGTCACCCGCACCCTCTATGCCCGCGGCGATCTCGACCTCGTGCTGTCGTCGCCGGTCAGTCCGCGCCGCCTGTTCTCGGTGCGCATCGCGGTGACGGCCGGCCTGATCGCGATGATCGCGGTGGTCATCTCGACGCCCTTCATCGATGTACTGACGCTTGCCGGCGGCCCGCGCTGGCTCGCCGGCTTCGGCCTCGCCGTCGGCCTCGGCGTCGCTGCCGCAGCGATCGCCGTGGCGATCACCATCGCCCTCTTCCGCGTGCTCGGTGCCCGCCGCACCCGGCTGGTCGCCCAGGTCCTCGCCGCCGTCATCGGCGCCGGCTTCGCCATCGGCATCCAGGTCTTCGCCATCATCTATTACGGCACCATGGTCAGGCCGGCGATGGCCATCGCCCAGACCCTGATCGCCGGCCTACCGGGCGTCGACAGCCCGTTGTGGTGGCCGGCGCGCGCCATCATGGGCGACTGGGCGGCGCTTGCCGGTGTGCTGGTGATCTGCTTCGCCATCCTTGCCGCCGTCATGGCGGCGTTCGCCCCGCGGCTTGGCGAGCATTCCCTCGCCGCTACCGACCTGGCGGCACCGCGCGGGCGCCGCCGCGCCCGCGGCCGCGCCTTTGTGCTGCGCTCGCCGGCGGCGGCGCTGCGCCACAAGGAATGGCTGCTGCTCCGCCGCGATCCCTGGCTGGCGTCGCAGACGCTCACCCAGCTCTTCTACCTGGTGCCGCCGGCGCTGCTGCTCATGCGCAATTTCGGCGATGCCACCGGCGCGCTGGTTGTCGTGGTGATGGTTCTCACCACCGTCGGCGGTCAGCTCGGCGGTGCGCTCGCCTGGCTGGCCATTTCCGGCGAGGACGCGCCCGACCTGGTGATGACGGCACCAATACGGCCGCTGGCGGTCACCCGCGCCAAGGTGGAGGCGGTGATGGGCGCCGTCATCATGATACTCGCCCCGTTCCTTCTCGTTCTTGCCTGGCTGTCGCCGCATCATGCCGTCGTCGCCATCGGCGGCATCGTCATTGCCGCCGCTTCGACCATCCGCATCCAGCTCTGGTTCCGCGCCCAGGCGAAGCGTTCGAACTTCCGTCGCCGCCACACCTCCTCGCGCATCGCCACCTTCGCCGAGGCGTTGACGTCGTTTTCGTGGGCGGCGGCGACCGGCCTTGCCGCCGGCGGCTCGCTCAGCTTCGCCGCGGTCAGCGCAACGATAGCGCTTCTCGTCCTGTTCGGCGCCCGCTCGGTCAGCCCGCGCAAGGCGCTCGCCTGACTCGCGCATATGTGAAGCGCGTCACTGCCGAGCGCCACGTTCCAGCCTATTTCACACGCCATTCCCGTACCGCCGTTGGCTGCCACCAGCCATGCGGCGCACGGGATTTTCATTTGGGCGACACGAGGACCGGCTGCCCGCCGGCGAGACGACGATGCATACCGATTCCAGCAATTTCATCATCCGCCGGGCGCGAATGAGCGACCGCAACCATCTGCGCGCCATGCAGACCAATTCCATGCGCACATTGGCTGCGCACTGCTATTCGCGCGAGGAGATCGAAGCCTTCATCGCCTTCGTCGGCACCATGGATGACCAGCTCATCGACGAGGGCACCTATTACCTGGTCGAGGTCGCTGGCCGGCCGGTCGCTTCCGGCGGCTGGAGCCGCATCCGCGCCAATTATGTCAACGGCGCCCCGGTGGACCTGTCCGCCGCCAAGATCCGCAGTGTCTTCGTGCATCACGACTGGGCGCGCCACGGCTTCGGGCGGCTGCTGATGGAGCGCGCCGAACAGGAAGCCTTCGTCGCCGGCTTCAGCCGTATCGAGCTGAACGCGCTGCTCTCCGGCGTGCCCTTCTACCGTGCCCTTGGTTACCAGGCGGTCCGTCCCATGGCGCTCGGCCTGCCGGACGGGATCACCTTCCGCGGCCTCACCATGGAGAAGGCGCTGGGCATGGTGGCTTCGCCGGTCGCCATCGGCGGCATGGAGCCGGCCTTCGACCCGTGCCGCGCCGCGGCCTGAGGCCCACGCAAAAGGCGGGCCTCGGGCCCGCCTTTTCTCCGCGATCGATAGTGTTCAGCGGCGCCGGTCGTGCTTGTCGTCGACGACGATGTAGTCCGTCTCGATATAGCTCGATCGGCCCTGTTGCTGCTGTTGCTCTTCCCATGTCTTGCGGGCCTCGCCCATCAGCTTGTTCAGCCGCCAGCGGCCGACGAGGATGGCAATGGCGACGATCGGCAGGAGCACCAGCGCCAGGCCGACCGAAACGATGACAAGCGCGACGGCGGCAGCGAGCCCCAGCGCGACGGCGAGCACCAGCCCGATCTGGCCGCGCCAGCCGAGCCGTGGGAACTGAGAGAAGCGAAAATAGGCCATCGCCCGTTATGTGGCCGCCGTCACCCGCCGGCGCAAGGTTAAATCCGTGTCATGCGGACAGGCCGAGGGCGAACAACAGGCGGAAGACGGCCGGGCGAACCACGTGGCGCCGCCGTTTTTCGACCGCCGCGACGATCGTCTCGGCGGCCTGTTCCACGCTCAGCTCGCGCATCGCCAGCGGTAGCCGGGGCGGCAGGAACCGGCGGCTGCCCGGGTTGTGCTGCCAATAGGGGCTGGCGACCAGGCCGAGCGTCACCAGCGTCACGCCGATCGGCGTTTGGCGGAGATCGGCCCGCAGCGCCTCTGCCAGCCCGCGCAGCGCAAAGCGGGCAGCGATATAGGCCGAGGCATTCGGCCACACCATGAACGATGCCGGCGACGTGACGAAGGCGACCTGGCCGTTGCCGCGCTCCAGCATCGCCGGCAGGAACGCCCGGGTGACGGCAAAGGCCGCCAGAGTGGGCAGCGCCATCATGGCGCGCGCCTCGTTCGCCGAGGTTTCGACGAAGGGCTTCCATTGTCCGCCGCCGGCATTGTTGACCACAACGTCGGGGACACCATGTTCGCCGATGATGGTTTCGGCGAGCGGCGGCAGGCGCTCCGTCTCGGCGAGATCGATGATGAAGGTCGCCGCCTGGCCGCCGGCGTTGCGGATGCCCGCCGCGACCGCGTCCAGCCGGTCCGCGTTGCGCGCCAGCAGCAGCACACGTGCCCCGCGGCGCGCAAATTCTTCGGCCGCCGCGCGGCCGATGCCGCTCGACGCGCCGGTCACCAGGATGAGCTTGTGGACCACCGCTCGCTGCTCCTCGCCTTGCGGGCAAGGGCAGGTTACAGGCGCGCGGCCTCTGCGTCATCGCGGTCGGCCGCCGCATTGTCCGGCAACTGAAAGCGGGCAAAGCGGTCGAGCGCCGCCTCGATGTGTTTCTTGTGGCGGCGGGCATTGCCGGGGCCGACCCAATGCCAGGCCTGGATCTTGAGTTCGCCCGCCTGCCGGTCGGCCTTGAGGTCGAGCGCCGCCACGATCTCGTCGCCGACCAGCACCGGCAGGGTGAAATAGCCGAACTTGCGCTTGGCCCTCGGCACATAGGCTTCGAACAGATGCTCGTAGCCGAAGAAGGCCGCCGTGCGCCGGCGCTGGATGACAAGTGGATCGAAGGGCGACAGGATGTGGGTGAGGAGGGGTGGCGCGATCTCCGCCTCCAGCACCTCCGGCCGCGCCCAATGGTCGCCGCCGGCGCCGGCAAAGGTCACCGGCACCAGCCGCTTGGCCCTGACTTCGCGATCGATCAGCGCCTTGACTGCCGCCTTGACCCCCATCGCCCCCAGTCCGATGGGGCCGAGGCTCACGATGCCCTGCGTGCGCAGCGCCCGCTCCAGCCGGTAGCGCGTGATCTCGGCCGCGCTCGCCGGCCTGGGCAGGTGCTGCCAGCCGAAATGGCGCTGCGTCAGCTCATAGGTCTTGAGCATGCCCTCGCGCCGCGCGATCACCAGTTCGCCCCGGAAGAACGCCGCCTGCAGCGCCCGCTTCGACGGCTTGCGCGAGGCCCACGGGTGGTCCTTGTCGACCAGCACGTCGTCCTTGATGTCGGCGATGGTCAGCGCCCCCTCGTCGCGCACCCGGCGGACGACCTTGCGCACCTCCTTCAAGGGCACGTCGGCGTACCAATGGTCCGGGTCGTTGCGTTGCCGCTTCATCTCACCGGCGAAGAAGCGAAAATCGTCGGTCGCGATAAGGCTGAGCGCATGCGTCCAGTATTCGAACACCGTCTTCGCTTGCGCCTGCGCGGTCTCGAGATCGGCGCGGGCGTAGGCGGGAATGCGGTTGTAGAGGATGTGGTGGTGGCAGCGCTCGATGACGTTGATCGTGTCGATCTGCACGTAGCCGAGATGCGCCACGGCGCGCGCCACTGCCTCGGGCCCGGCGCCGAAGGGTTCCGCCGCATTCAGCCGTTGCGCATCGATCCACAGCGCGCGGGCCCGGTTCACCGGGATTTCGACCGGGGCGGGTGAGACGCGGCGGCGCGGCTTGGGTTTCGGTGTGCGGGTCACGGGCGGACAGGGAATTGGGATGAGTTGGTGCAGTGCGGCCGAGTGTACCAGCCCGCCGTGTCGACTCCATCGCAAGAAGACCGCGGATGCCGGCCCTGAGCACCAGATGCTGACAGCCTGCTGGCAGGAACCTCCCACCTACGACACGCTTCGCGAACAGCACCACCGGCCGCAGGCAAGGCGAGGGTGAGCGGAATTGGCCGCTAAACGTCCAGATTCGCCACGTTCAGCGCGTTGGTCTGGATGAAGTCGCGGCGCGGCTCCACCTCGTCGCCCATCAGCCGGACGAAGAGGTCGTTGGCCTCGTCCGCCTCGCGGATCTTCACCTGCAGCAGCGTGCGCGCGTTCGGGTCGAGCGTCGTCTGCCACAGCTGCTCGGCGTTCATCTCGCCCAGCCCCTTGTAGCGCTGCATGGACAGGCCCTTGCGGCCGGCGGCGGTGACCGCTTCGAACAGGTCGCGCGGCCCGTGGATGATCGTCTCGTCGCTCTTGCGCACGAAGGTGGCGAAGGTGCCGTAGATCGGCTGCAGCCGGGGCGCGAAGGAATTGAGCTTGCGGGCGTCGGAGGAATCGAGCAGCGCCGGGTCGATGGTCGCCACGTCCTTGACGCCGCGCACCTCGCGCTCGAAGCGGAAGCCGGTGCCCGGGTCGAAGGTGCCGCTCCAGCCGCGCTCGGTCTCCTCCGAGAGCGCATCGAGCCGCCTGGCGATGTAGTCGGCTGCCGCCCCGGCCTGGTCCGGCTCGGCCAGGATCGACTGGTTGAGCGCGCCGGCAATCGCCACCTGTTCGACGACCATGCGATTGTAGCGCGAGTGGATGGAGTTCAGCACATTGACGAAGTGGCGCGCGTCGCTGACGATTTCGGCGAGGTCGCGCCCCGCCCGGTCGTCGCCGCGGGCGAGCTTGAGCACCGCCTCTTCCAGCCCGGTGCGGATCAGATAGTCGGCCATCTCGCGCTCGTCCTTGATGTAGGTCTCGGACGAGCCGCGCTTCACCTTGTAGAGCGGCGGCTGGGCGATATAGACGTGGCCGCGCTCGATGAGCACGCGCATCTGCCGGTAGAGGAAGGTCAGCAGCAGCGTGCGGATATGGGCGCCGTCGACGTCGGCGTCCGTCATGATGATGATCTTGTGGTAGCGCAGCTTGTCGGGGTCGAACTCGTCCGGACCGATCGAGGTGCCGAGCGCCGTGATCAGCGTGCCGACCTGCTCCGACGAGATCATCTTGTCGAAGCGCGCCCGCTCGACATTGAGGATCTTGCCCCTGAGCGGCAGCACCGCCTGGTTTTCGCGGTTGCGGCCCTGCTTGGCCGAGCCGCCGGCCGAATCGCCCTCGACCAGGAAGATCTCCGACTTGGCGGGATCGCGCTCCTGACAGTCGGCGAGCTTGCCGGGAAGCGAGGCCATGTCGAGCGCGCCCTTGCGCCGCGTCAGCTCGCGCGCCTTGCGTGCCGCCTCGCGCGCCGCCGCCGCCTCGACCACCTTGCCGACGATCGCCTTGGCCTCGGCCGGGTGCTCCTCGAACCAGGTCGACAGGCCCTCATTGGTCAGGCCCTCGACCACCGGGCGCACCTCGGAGGAGACCAGCTTGTCCTTGGTCTGCGAGGAGAACTTGGGGTCTGGCACCTTGACCGAGAGCACCGCCGTCAGCCCCTCGCGGCAGTCGTCGCCGGTGAGCGACACCTTCTCCTTCTTCGACAGGCCCTGCCGCTCGGCATAGCCGGTCACCTGACGGGTCAGTGCCCCGCGGAAGCCGGCCAGATGCGTGCCGCCGTCGCGCTGCGGGATGTTGTTGGTGAAGCAGAGAACGTCCTCGTGGTAGGAATCGTTCCACCACATGGCGACCTCGACGGTGATGCCGTCGCGCTCCGCCTTCACGTAGATCGGCTGCGGCACCAGA
The DNA here is from genome assembly GCA_963743015.1 of uncultured Alphaproteobacteria bacterium. GTDB lineage: Bacteria > Pseudomonadota > Alphaproteobacteria > Rhizobiales > Kaistiaceae > CAVSRC01. The sequence continues at coordinate 133,421 of CAVUOD010000016.1, read as the reverse complement.
GGATGCTTGGCGCGGTCGAGGAAGCGGACAAAGGCTTCCAGCCCGCCCTCATACATCATGACCTCGCCCTTCGGCTCGACCCCGCGCTTGTCGTTGAGCGCGATCTTGACGCCGGAATTGAGGAAGGCGAGTTCGCGCAGCCGGTGCTCCAGCGTCTGATAGTCGAACTCGACCATGGTGAAGGTCTTCGGGCTCGGCCAGAAGGTGATCTCGGTGCCGTTGCGCCCGTCCCAGTCGCCGACGACCTTGAGCGGGGCATCGGGCACGCCGTCGGTGAAGCTCATCTCGTGGATCTTGCCCTGGCGCCAGATCCGCATCGTCAGCTTTGACGAGAGCGCATTGACCACCGAGACGCCGACGCCGTGCAGGCCGCCGGAGACCTTGTAGGAGTTCTGGTCGAATTTTCCGCCGGCATGGAGCTGGGTCATGATGACTTCCGCCGCAGACACGCCCTCGCCCTTGTGGATGTCGGTGGGAATGCCGCGGCCGTTGTCCCAGACCGTCACCGAGCCGTCCGGGTTCAGCGTGACCCGCACCTCGTCGGCATGGCCGGCGAGCACCTCGTCGATGCCGTTGTCGACGACCTCGTAGATCATGTGGTGCAGGCCGGAGCCGTCGTCGGTATCGCCGATATACATGCCCGGACGCTTGCGCACGGCGTCGAGGCCTTTCAGGACCTTGATCGATTCGGCGCCGTATTCAGCCACCGGCTTCGCTTCGTTCATGCACGTTTCCGTTTAAGAGCGGGGGCTCGACAGGAGCCGTTGACGGGCCCGTCACAGGGCCTGAAAAGGCCCTTCCGGCAGGCACCGGAAAGGCCCCAGAATCATATCGTCATATATAGCAAAGCCTGGGCCGGATTTCGACCTTTCGCCAGCAATTTAGGGGTATTTTGTGCGCCGCACAAACGCCCCGATTCTGCGGTCTTTCGGGGCGGTGTCGCGCCCGCGGCCGATATGCTATTGCGGGGCACCGGATTTGGGCGCCGTGCCGGTCCCCAAAAGGTTTGTTTCCGGCGCACCCGCATGGATTGCCCTGGCTGACCCCGATCGGAGCCTCGTTTGTTGCCGCTCGTCGAACACTTCATTGCCACCTACGGGCTGCTGGTCGTGTTCCTCGGCACCCTGCTCGAGGGCGAAACCATCGCCATCATGGCCGGATTCCTGGCCCATCAGGGGGCGGTCGACGGCCGGCTGGCGCTGCTCGCGGCCTTTCTCGGCGCGCTTGCCAGCGACCAGGCGCTCTTCCTCGTCGGCCGCCGCTTCGCCGACCATCCCATGGTCATGCGCCAGCGCAAACGGCCGCTTTTCGCCAAGGCGCTGGCCAAGGTGGAGGCCAGCGCCACGCTCTACATCCTGATCTTCCGTTTCCTCTACGGCTTGAGAACGGTCAGCCCGCTGGCCATCGGCGTGTCAAACGTCTCCCTGCGCAAATTCGCCATTCTCAACGCCATCGCCGCCTTCATCTGGGCGGCCGCCATGGTCGGCCTCGGCTTCGCCTTCGGGCGCACCATCGAGGCGACGCTTGGCAACTTCCACCACGTCGAGCACATCCTCATCGCCATGATCGCCGTCGGCATCGTCTCCTATGCCGGGCTCACGCTCCTCCACCGCCGCTTCATCCGGCGGCAGAGCGAGGAAGGCTAGCGTTCAGCGTGCGATGATGGCGGCCGCCGCGCCGGCCATGAACGAACCGGCAATGCGATCGAGCAGCTTGCGCCGCCCGGGCGTGGCGAGAAACGCGCGGGCGCGGCCGGCAAGAGCCGCATAGGCGCCGATGACCAGCGTCAGGACGACGGCGACGATGCCGATCATGGCGAGATATTCGCCGGCACCCACCGTTCTGAGGTCGATCAGCGCCGGCAGCAGGGCCAGGTAGAAGACCATCACCTTGGGATTGCCGAGCGTGATCGACAGTCCGGCGAGGAAGGTCTGCAGCGCCGATCCGCGCGGCTGCGGTCCGCGCGCTGCTGTGTGGTCGGGCCGGCTGCGCCACAGGCGGATGGCGAGAGTGATGAGATAGGCCGCACCCAGCCAGCGCACGACGAGAAAGACCTCGCCGAAGGTGGTGGCCAGTGCTGCCAGGCCACCGATGGCGGCGGAGATGTAGATGATGTCGCCAAGGATCAGGCCGCCGATGATCGGCAATGTGCGGCGGAAGCCGGTCGAGAGCGCGCGCGCCAACACGGCGGCCACGCCCGGGCCGGGGCTGGCCACGGCAATCGTCAGCGCCACGGCAAAGGTCACCAGATGGGCGGTGTTCATGGCTCCGGCTTAGCGCCGAATCTCAGGCCGGGGAAGGGGTAACCCGCCCGTCGGCAACGCCGAGATGCTGCACCTTCTCGCCGAACGGGGCGAAGACGGCGGCGTCGGTGCCGGTCATGAAGGCCTGGCAGCCGAGCTCGTCGAGGACGGCGAACAGCGCGGCGCGCCGCTCGGCGTCAAGATGGGCGGCGATCTCGTCGAGCAGCACCAGCGGCGTTTCGCCGGAAAGCCGTGCCGCCAGCCGCGCCTGGGCCAGCACCAGGCCGATCAGCAGCGCCTTCTGCTCGCCGGTCGAGCAGATCTCGGCGGCCGCCTGCTTGGGCCCGTGGCGGACACGAAGGTCGGAGAGGTGCGGGCCCGACAGCGTGCGACCGGCGGCGGCATCGCGCGGCCGCGCTCCGGCAAGATCGGCGGCATAGATCTCCTCCGCCGCACCTGCCGTGTGGCCATCGAGCAGGTGCTCAAGCCGGCCTTCAAGCGCGATTCCCGCGGCCGGGAAGGGCGCCGCCACGTCGCCTTCGGCGATCAGCGCCACTGCCAGGCCGGCCCATTCGCGCCGTGCCGCGGCGATGGCCACGCCAAGCTCCGCCATCTCGCGCTCGATCGCATCGAGCCACTGCCTGTCCGGCGCCGGTTCGCCGAGCAGGCGGTTGCGCCCGCGCATCGCCCTCTCGAAAGCGTTGACCCGGGTGCCGTGGCCGCGGTCGATGGCCAGCACCGCCCGGTCGAGGAAGCGCCGCCGGTCGGCGGCCGGTCCGGTGAACAGGCCGTCCATGGCCGGCGTCAGCCAGACGACGCGCAGGTGGTCGAGCAGCGCATCGGGCGAACGCGCCGGTGCCCGGTTGACCCGAACCGAGCGGCGGCCCTCCGGCCCCTCGGCGGTGAGCGCGATGCCGGTGCCGAGTTCGACGGTGCCGGCACCGTTTTCCACCGTCGCCGCCACCGCCCAGCTGCCGTCTCCCGGCTGCCGCGCCACCGCGTCGAGCTTCGCCCGGCGCAGGCCCCGTCCCGGCGACAGGAAGGACACCGCCTCGAGCAGGTTGGTCTTGCCGGCGCCGTTCGGCCCGGTGAGCACCACCGGCCGGCGGTCGAGGCCGAGCGACAGGCCGGCATAGTTGCGGAAGCTCGCCAGCTTCAGCGCGGTCAGCGCCGCGCGGCCCGGGCGGGCCCGATCGGCAGAATCCGGCTTGACGTCGTTCGATGCGTCCAAGGCGCCTCACTCTGCCGGCGAACCGCGTTCGGGAGCCCGCAGGACTTCCCGCGCCGCCGGCACCGGGCTGCGGCAACCGCTCTTCGCCGCGGCCGCAATTTTGGCGATTTGAGCGCGACATTTGCAGCAGTGGCCGATGATGGGCAAGTGCCGAGGGCATCGCGCCAATGTGTCGGGGAGTGCCGGGGCGGCGCGTGACCCATGTTCGAGGAGGCGGTTCCTCCGAAATGGCCGGCGGAGACGGCGCGGAGCCTTGCCGCGTCCTTCCTGCTGCACGCCCTTCTGGCGGCTGCGATCGTGAAGATATGGAGCGCCGCTCCGCCTCCCGTGCCGTTCGAGACCGTCATTCCGGTCGATCTGCTGATCGGGGTGGAGCCTGAAGCGCTCGCGCCGTCGCCGCCCGCCGAGACGGCCCGCCTCGAACCCCCCGCGGCGATACCGCCCGATACGGCCGAACCGCTGATGCACGCAGCGACCATCCTTTCCGGCCGCGCGCTCGCCGATCCGCGCAACCGGCAGGCGCGCGCAGACCTGCCCAAGCTCAATGCCGTCGAGCGCATGATCCAGCTCTGCAACATCGAAGCGCTGGAGCAGGTGGCGCGCGTGCGCAGCGATTTCTATCCAGAAACGGTCAACGCCCATGCCGCCGGCGAGATCGCGATCGGCGCGAACACGGTGGTTGCCGATGGCGCGGCCGTGCGCAGTGGAGACGACTGGTACGCCCTCCGCTATCGCTGCCGCCTGTCGCCCGAACATGGCGCCGTCGTCGCTTTCGATTTCCTCGCCGGCGCGCAACTCTCGCCGACGCGCATCGCGGAGCTCGGCCTGGCGACGGGAGACTGACCAGCAGACGGGGGCTTGCGGGGAATCACGGCGCACCCCATAGTCATGCTCCCATCAACAAACGAAAGGAGGTGATCCAGTGTCTCATTGTCATACGCCGCGTGCGGCGGACCGGACCTGGAAACCCGCCTTTGGCGAGGTTTGCGCCTCCTAGGCGTTTGAAGGTCTTCGAGTCCGCTCCTCATGCGGATCGACAATGGAAGGGCCGCCCCCGGGCGGCCCTTCGCATGTCTGGCGGCCGGAGTGCCGGAAAAACGTTTCGCTCCTTGTTGCGCGTCAAAGAAGGCCGGCTCGGCCGCAGCTACGCTCCTCTCCATGACGAGCCGAACCGAAGCGGCAGACCCGCATCGCCAGACGCCGGTCTGCACGATCATGAAACTGTGGCCGGAGACAATCCGGCTGTTCCTGGCCCGCCACATGGCCTGCGTCGGCTGTCCGGTGGGCGGGCTGCACACGCTCGAGGAAGCCTGCGCCGAGCACAAGGTCGACCTCGATCCGCTGCTCGGCGAGATCCGGCAGGTCGCTACGACGATTCCGGCCCGCTACCCCGAGCCTGGCTTCCCTCTGCCAGGATGAACAGCCGGTGCGCGTCCGTGACCGTGACGCGCTTGCGGCCGAGCGCCACCAGCCCCTGCTGCTGCCAGCCGCTCATCACGCGGCTCACCGTATGCAGCGTGGTGCCGGCCATCTCGGCGATGTCCTCACGGGTCACCGGAAAATCGATCTCGATGCCCTTGGCCGTCTTGCGCCCGGCCTGATTCACCAGCCGCAGAATGGCGTGCGCGATGCGCCGCTCGACCGCCTCGGTGGATAATTCGCGAATGCGCGTGTTCGCGTCCTGCAGACGCGCGCCGACCGTTTGCATCGCGCCCACGGCGAAAGCCGGATTGCGCCCGATGAAGGCGTCCCATTGGCTCGCCGGCCAGACCAGCGCCAGGCTCTCCACCACGGCGATCGCCGTCCCCGGATAGTCCGGCCTGCGCACGGCCCGGGCGATGCCGAAGAGATCGCCGGGATTGATGTGGCGAACGACGATCTGCTGTCCGTCGGGCGACGCCTGCTGGACCTCTCAGGCGCCCATTGAGCAGCAGGAAGAACTCGTTGGCCGTGGCGCCCTGGCGAAAGACGGTAGTCTCCTCCGGCAGGCGCCGCGGGCGGGCGAGCGCCAGTACAGCTTCGATGTCTTCGGCCGGAACGCCTTTGAATATCGCGAAATCGCTAACTAAAGAGCGATCGATCGGCGGCGCCATGGGTCAACCCCCCCCTCCGCTCGCGGTGGCTGGCAGGTAATCGCATCCTTGTTTGTTGGCGCACAAAGAAGAAGGGAACCGGCCGGAGCATGGTCCGCTCATAGAACACACCAGCAAGAGGATTGGAACCATGATTACCCGTCGTCAGGCGCTGATCGGCACAACTCTCACGGCGCTTGCCGCCACGGCCAGCCGGACACCGGTCCTCGCCGCCGCAAGCAGCCAAGATGTCGCCGGCCTCGAACACGTCAAGGTCGACCTGGTGAAGCCGCCGCTGGTCCATGCCCACGAGCAGGCGACCACGGCCGCACCCAGGGTCGTCGAGTTCACCATGCATGTCGTCGAGAAGGAGATCGTCGTCGACGACCAGGGCACCAAGATGTGGTCCATGGCCTACAACGGCTGGCTGCCCGGCCCGCTGATGGTCGTTCACGAAGGCGACTATCTCCAGCTCACCCTGGTCAATCCGGCCACCAACGAAATGCCGCACAATATCGACTTCCACGCCTCTACCGGCGCGCTCGGCGGCGGCGGGTTGACGCTGATCTATCCCGGCGAGCAGGTGACGCTGCGCTTCAAGGCCTTCCGCCCCGGCGTCTTCGTCTATCACTGCGCGCCTCCCGGCATGATCCCGTGGCACGTGGTCTCCGGCATGAACGGGGCGGTGATGGTGCTGCCGCGCGACGGCCTCAAGGACGGCAAGGGCAAGCCGCTGCACTACGACAAGGTCTTCTATGTCGGCGAGAGCGATTTCTACGTCCCGCGCGACGCCGACGGCAACTACAAGACTTACGACAGCCTCGGCGATTCCTATGCCGACACCACCGACACGATGCGCAGGCTGATCCCGTCGCATGTCGTCTTCGAGGGTAAGGTCGGCGCGCTCACCGGCGACAATGCCATGAAGGCCAATGTCGGCGAGACCGTGCTCATCATCCACTCCCAGGCCAACCGCGATACCCGGCCCCACCTGATCGGCGGTCACGGCGACTATGTCTGGGACCTTGGCAAGTTCACGAACGCTCCGATGGAAGGGCTGGAGACCTGGTTCGTCCCCGGTGGTTCCGCCACCGCAGCGCTCTACACCTTCCGCCAGCCGGGCATCTACGCCTATGTCAACCACAACCTGATCGAGGCGGCCGAACTCGGCGCCACCGCCCACTTCAAGGTGGAAGGCAAGTGGAACGATGACCTGATGACCCAGGTCAGCGCCCCCGCTCCCATCGTCGCCAACTGAGGCGACGCGATCGCGGTCTGCTCCGGCAGCGGAGCAGACCGCCGCCCTGCGGTCGAATCCCTTTGGTGCTCTCATGTCCGAGCCAATCAGAACATTCGCCGTTGCCGGCCTCGCCGCCATCGGCCTCGCCGCCGGCCTGGCTCTGCTGCCACGCTCCGCCCAAGACCCGACGCAACTGGTGACCCTGCCGGCAGCATCGTTCGCCTACCGCGTAGCCGGCGAGTTCCTGCGCGACGGTCAGCCGGTGAACCCGCCGCTTGAGACGGTGACCTTCACGCGGCCGGTCGCGATCATGAAGAACCATGTCAGCCGCGGCGACTATGAACGCTGCGTCACGGCCGGCGCGTGCATGCCGATCGACGCTGCCCTGCCGGCCAATGCCGACAGAATCCCCGCGGTCGGCGTCAGCTGGCACGATGCGGTCTCCTATGCCGCCTGGCTCAGCCGCCAGACCGGGCATCGCTATCGCCTGCCGACCGACGTCGAATGGGCCTATGCCGCCGCCGCGCTCTTTCACGACAACACGGTCGTTGACGAAAGCGACGCCGCCAATCCGGCCAGGCGCTGGATCGCCACTTATGAGCTGACCGCAGCCTCCGAGCGCAAGGTCGACAGCCGGCCGCAGCCCTTCGGCACTTTCGGGCTCAACCGGAACGGCCTTGCCGATGTTGCCGGCAATGTCTGGGACTGGACGTCGAGCTGCTTCGCCCGCCATTCCGCCGCGACAGGCGGCCCGTTCTCCGCCATGGAGAGCTGCGGCGTGCGTGTTGTCGAGGGTGCCCACCGCACCTACCTGACCGATTTCGTGCGCGACCCGAAGGGCGGCGCCTGCTCGGTCGGCACGCCGCCGAGCAATCTCGGCATCCGCCTGGTCCGCGACGACGGCGACGGTGTCTTCGTCCGCCTCGCCGGCATGCTGCGCGCGCTCGTCGGCTGACATCCTCCTGCGAGCTTGTTTGCCGACAAAGAGCCGCGCCCCGGCTCCGGCTAGCGTCCGCCCGCAACCAAACACACCCAACTGGAGTGCATGACATGAACGGAAAATTCCGCGCCGCCGCCGCCCTTGCTGCCGGCATGGTTCTGCTTGCCGGCGCCGCGGGCGCGGCGGAGGTCGACGTCAGGATGCTCAACCGGGGCGCCGCCGGGCCCATGGTCTTCGAGCCGGCCATGGTCACGATCGCCCCCGGCGACACGGTTCATTTCATCGCCACCGACAAGGGCCACGACGTCATGTCGATCGGCGGCATGATTCCGGACGGCGCCCAGCCCTTCGAGGGCAAGCTCAGCCAGGACCTCACCGTCACCTTCACGGTCCCCGGCGTCTACGGCTTCAAGTGCAAGCCGCACTACGCCATGGGCATGGTCGGCGCGGTCGTCGTCGGCGATCCGGCCAATCTCGATGCGGCGAAGGCGGTGAAGCAGGCCGGGCGGGCGAAGAAGGTCTTCGCCGAATTGCTGGGCAAGCTCTGAGGGATCGCCGGCCTCAGCCGTACGCCACGCGGTAGCTCGCATGGGCGCGGGCGAAGCGGTCCATGTAGTCGGCGGTATAGGCGGCGTAATCGAAATCGATGGTGGAGTAGATCTCCGAGACCATGCTCCACATCACCTCGCGCATCAGCGAGGCACATTTCATGGCGTCGAAGCTGGCGGTGAGCCGCTCGTCCGCATGCCGGCCGAAATAGGTATGCAGCAGCCACATCTCCTGCTCGCGGTCGAAATTGTTGTTCGAGGCGAGGTTGGCGAGGTCGAAGAGCGGTGCGTTGATTCCGCCATAGTCCCAGTCGATCAGCCACAGGCGCTGGCCGTCATCGATGAAGTTGCCGGGCAGGAGGTCGTTATGGGCGAAGACGAAGTCCACCGGCCCGACCGCCAGCTCCAGGCCGTCGGCGATATCGGCAAGCTCGGCCAGGCGCGACGCGTGCCGGCTGCCGGCCTCCGTCAGCGTGCGCACGTAATTGCGGATCGCGTGGAACACCCAGAAGGCCAGGATCGGTCCGCGGATGTGACGCGGCATTTCGCGGTGGACGCGCTTCACCAGGGCGACTGCCCGCGCCAGCCGGGCGGGATCGCGGATGTCATCGGCCGTACAGGTCTTGCCTTCGATGAAGCGCATGATCATCACGCCCGGCTCGGCATGCACCAGTTCCGGCGATATGCCGGCGGCGTCGGCCGCTTCGGTCGCCGCGCGTTCGTTGAAGCGCAGGATATGGTGCACGGCGATATCGTCGCCGACGCGCACGAAGTAGCTGCGGCCGCCGTCCACGACCTTGTAATTGATGTTGGTGATGCCGCCATAGACGCGCTCGGGCGCGATCGGCCCCTGCCAGAAATCGAGTTTCTTCACGCGCTCGAGCGCGATTGCCTCGGTGGTCGGTTGGCTCATGCGGCGGTCATCGCAGGGAGAACGGTTCGGTCCGGATGGAGAAACGTCGATGGTGTAGAGCATCTGGTGCGGCAGTCTTGCAGCCAATGGCCGGGGGATTCAACAAGGGCGCGAGCCGGGCAGCAAATGAGCCGGCAAACTGCCTTTCCACTACGCCATAAGCCGCCGCTGCGCTGTGACCGCGGCCACAATCCGGGCAAGAGCCTCACAATTCAGGCGGAGTCGCGTCCTCCGATGGCCTATGTAAAGATTGCAGGGGCGCGAGGAGGGGAAGGCCATGGCGCTTGAAGAACCGAAGATCCGCATCGAAACGCGCGAGGAGCTGATCTACCTGCTCGCCGAGGCTTCGGCGATCGAGCACAACCTCATGTGCTGCTACCTCTACGCCGCCTGGAGCCTCAAGCGCGGCGAAGGCGACGGCCTGACGGCGGAACAGGCGCAAGCGGTCAAGCGCTGGCGCCGCGCCATCACCTCGGTCGCCGTCGAGGAGATGACCCACCTGACGCTTGCCTCGAACCTGATGGTGGCGATCGGCGCCGGGCCGCATCTGTCGCGCCCGAATTTCCCGGTGCCGCCTGGTTACCACCCCTCCGGCGTCGTCGTCGAACTGGCCGGCTTCTCGCGTGCCGTGCTCGATCACTTCATCTTTCTCGAGCGGCCCGAGGGCAAGGAGCTCAGCGACAGCTCCGAATTCGTCCACCCCGCCGATTATCACCGCACCATGCCCAAGGGCCGGCTGATGCCGAGCGCCCAGGACTATGGCACCGTCGGCCACCTCTATCGCGGCATTCGCCATGGCATGGACGTGCTCGCCCATCACATCGGCGAGACGGCATTGTTCTGCGGCGACCCCGCCTCGCAGATCGGCCCCGGCGATGCCGGACTGCCGGGTTTGAGCGTCGTCAGCGACCTGAAGAGCGCCGAAGACGCCATCGAGACCATCATCGAGCAGGGCGAGGGCGCCCCCGATCACAGCGAGGACAGCCACTACAACCGCTTCGTCAAGGTACGTGAGGAATACCAGGCCTTCCTCGCTGCCGATCCGGATTTCGCCCCGTCCTTCCCGGTGGCGCACAACCCGACCATGCGGCCGCCGCTCGATGCGCAGAACCGCGTCCACGTCAACAGCCGCGAGGCGGCGCCGGTCCTCGACCTCGCCAATTCGCTTTACGGCCACATGGTCCGCTGTCTGGTGCAGGCCTACGGGCGCGGTGCCGACGACGCCGAAGGCAAGCGCTTCTTCGTCAACATGGCCATCGACCTGATGGAGCACCTGCCGCCGATCGGCTCCTATCTGGCGAGCCTGCCGGCCAACCACGCCCATCCCGGCATCAATGCCGGCGTCACCTTCACCACGCTGCGCGACACGATGCGGCTGCCGCACGGGGGCAGCGAGAAGCGCATGATGGCCGAGCGCGTGGCCGAGATCGCCAAGCATGCGCGCCATGTCTTTCCGGCCGGTCACGAGTTGGCCGGCACGGCCGACAGCCTCGACAAGCTGGTTGCACGCTTCGCCGTGCAGAATCTCAAGACGGTCGGCGCCGAGCACCCTCTGCCCGCCCCGGTGAAGGCCGACGACCAGCCGGCCGGCGGCGGCGAATGCGAGATCGCCAGCGGCCGCGACATGGACGTCAGCTTCGACGGCGTGCGTTGCATCCACGCGCGCTTCTGCGTGCTCGGCGCGCCCACCGTGTTCAAGGCCAACACGCCGGGGGAATGGATCTTCCCCGATACGATGGACACCGAGGCGCTGGTGCGGGTGGCGCAGAATTGTCCGTCCGGCGCCATCACCTATGCCCGCAAGGACGGCGGCCCGGCGGAAACGCCGCCGCCGGTCAACCTGATCCGTCTGCGCGAGAACGGCCCCTATGCCTTCCATGGGCCGCTTACCATCGACGGCGTCAATGTCGGCTATCGCGCCACGCTCTGCCGCTGTGGCGCCTCGAAGAACAAGCCGTTCTGCGACGGCTCGCACAAGGAGCTGCCCTTCACCGCGACCGGCGAGCCGGACACGCGCGAATCGGAGCCGCTTGCCGTCCGCGACGGTCCGGTCGCGATCGCCCCTCAGACCGACGGACCGCTGCAGGTCAGCGGCAATCTGGAGATCGTCAGCGGCACCGGGCGCACCATCGACCGGGTGACGCGGGCGCGGCTGTGCCGCTGCGGCGGCTCGCGCAACAAGCCGTTCTGCGACAACACCCACTCAGCGCATCGGCTTCAAGTCGGGTTGAGACAGGCGCTGGCGCGGCGATTGCATCGTCCGGCGGGTCCGATCCACCCGCCGGAGCCCGCATGAGCCTTCCCCACCACGAGCGGTTCCCTTACCGCGCGATCCGCGAGCCGGTCGCCGGAGCCTGGCCGAACGGCAAGGGCCTTGCCGTCTATCTCGGCATCAACCTCGAGCATTTCGCCTTTGGCGAAGGGCTGGGTGCCGAGCTTGCGCCCGCCCGCCAGCCGGACGTGCTCAACTATGCCTGGCGTGACTACGGCAACCGGGTCGGCGCCTGGCGGCTCATCGACCTGCTCGACGCGTTGTCGCTGCCGGCGACGGTGCTCCTCAATTCCTCCATTCTCGACTATTGCCCCGAGCTTGCCGACGCCCACCAGCATCGCGGCGATGAAATCGCCGGCCACGGCCGCACCAATTCGGAGTGCCAGAGCGCCCTGAGCGAGGCCGAGGAGAACGACCTGATCGGCGCGGCGACCAAACGGCTCTCCAGGCATTTCGGTGAAGCGCCGGCCGGCTGGCTGGGGCCGTGGATCGCCGAATCGCACGCGACCCCGGACCTCCTGAAGGAATGGGGCTATCGCTACGTGCTCGACTGGTGTCACGACGACCGCCCGACCTGGATGGAAACCCGCGCCGGTCCGCTGCTCGCCGTCCCCTATCCGCAGGAGATCAACGACATCCCGGCGATCGTCGTGCGGCGCACCTCGGCCGCGGATTTCGCCGACATGATCGTCGACCAGTTCGACGAGATGTGTGACCAGGCGAGCGGCCAGGCACTGGTCATGGGCATTGCGCTCCATGCCTATGTCGTCGGCCAGCCGTTCCGCCTGAAGCACCTGCGGCGGGCGCTGCAGCACATCGCCACCCCGCGCCCGTCGGTGTGGCTGACCACCGCCGGCGAGATTGCCGATGCCTGGACCCGGATGGAGCCGCCGCCGTCGACCTAGGCCGCCGACGCCCCGTCGTCCGCGATCTTGCCGATCGCGTGCAGCCGGTGGTGCAGGCTGACGTCTTCGAGATGGGGCAGATTGACGAAGATGCCGATGCGCGTCGCCAGCATCCGGTAGGCGTCGTCGAAGGCGAGCTGGACCTCGGCCGGCGTGCCGGTCGCGGCGGCCGGGTCGGGAACGCCCCAATGGGCGGAGACCGGGCGGCCGGGCCAGATCGGGCAGGCCTCGCCCGCCGCGTCGTCGCAGACGGTGAAGATGAAATCCATCTCCGGCATGTCCGGCCCGGCAAACTCGTCCCAGCTCTTAGAGCGGAACTGGCTGACGTCGTAGTCGAGGTTCTTGAGCAGGGCCATGGCGTGCGGATTGACCGTGCCCGCCGGATGGCTGCCGGCCGAATAGGCCTTGAAGCGGCCCTTGCCCTCACGGTTGAGGATCGCCTCGGCCATGATCGACCGGGCCGAATTCCCGGTGCAGATGAACAGCACGTTGTAGATTTCGTCGCCCACTGCGCCCCCTCCGGCTGGGTTTGATCGGCGGGTTTTTCGCTGCCTGCCATGACAATGATGTGACAGCAGGCGCCCTGCCGCTTCGCCGGATCACTCCCGGTTTCGACCGCAGGACTACACGGCCACCTAACGCGGGCGTGAGTGGTGTTTTACTCTGACAAACAGATATTTGAGGGAAATATTACGTGGATCAACTGGTATTGAATTGACATTCAGCAAACAGACACAAGATAACGGTAGCGCGAAATAAGCGAAAACACGCACACTATGGAGGTGTATTTTGAAGAAGATCCTTATGGCATCCGTCTTCGCCGGCTTGATGGCTTTTCCGGCCCTGGCGCAGGCGGCGCAGGACACGAGCTGCGCCGACTTCATGGCCATGGATTCGGCCGCCCAGATGAAGGCGCTCGGCGGCATGTCCGACGGAGGCATGATGGCCGACGACATGGCTGCCGGCGACAAGATGGCTGCCGGCGACAACATGTCCGGCGACGCCATGGCCAAGGACGACATGGCCGCCGGTGACAAAATGGCCGGGGACGACATGTCCAAGGACAACATGGGGTCCGGCGACATGAAGTCGGACGCGATGGCTCCCACCGTCGAGGCGGTCGCCGCAGCCTGCAAGGGCCATCCCGACATGATGCTGCACGACGCCATGATGGCCGCCGAGTCCCACTGAGGGCGCGGCACGCAATGAGGCGAAGGGAGGCGCTCCCGCGCCTCCCTCCCCCAACCAGCTGACGGATGATCGCCATGTCCGATGCGCAATCGGAAGACACCCGCGCCGCCGCGCCGCCTGCGGGCGGCAGCGTGGTTTACCGGCACCGGGTCTCGACCCGCCTCTGGCACTGGACGAATGCGCTGGTGCTGCTCGTCATGCTGATGAGCGGGCTGATGATCTTCAACGCGCATCCCCGTCTTTATTGGGGGCAGTACGGCGCCAATCCGGATACGCCGTGGCTGCAGATCGGCAGCGAAGGCGGGCACGGCTATCTCAGGGTCGGCGGGCTGACGCTCAATACCACCGGCGTCCTCGGCCGCTGGCAGGACCAGTACGGTCGCACGCAGCAGCGCGCCTTCCCCTCCTGGGCGACGATCCCCTCCAACTACAATCTCGCCCTGTCGCGCCTCTGGCACCTGACATTCGCGTGGTTCTTCGCCGGCGCCATCCTGCTCTATCTGGTGTGGAGCGTGGTCAACGGCCATTTGCGGCGCGACATCGCCCCCCGCCCGGCGGAGCTCAGGCCGCGGCATCTGCTCGACGAGATCAAGCATCATGCGACGTTGAACTTTCCCAGGGGCGAGGCGGCGAAGAACTACAACACCCTGCAGAAGCTCTCCTATGTCGCCGTGCTGGTCGTCCTGATCCCGCTGATGGTGCTGACCGGGCTCACCATGTCGCCGACGATGGACACGGCCTGGCCGTGGCTACTCGATCTGTTCGGTGGTCGCCAGTCGGCCCGCTCGATCCACTTCATCGTCGCCTTCCTGCTCGTCCTCTTCTTCCTGGTTCACATCCTCATGGTCCTTCTCGCCGGGCCGATCAACGAGGTGCGCTCGATGATCACCGGCCGCTACCGCCTGCCGAAAGAAAAGACATGACGCAGAAGACACAGCTCAGCCGCAGGCGCTTCCTGACGTCGCTCGCCGTCGGCGGATCGGCGGCGCTGCTCAGCGGCTGCGACGCGCTCAGCTACAATCCGACCTTCCGCAGGTTCCTTGGCACCGGCGAGTGGCTGAGCTATCGCATCCAGCGTTTCCTCGCCGGCTCGGCGCTCGCCCCCGAATTTACGGAAGCCGAGATGTCTCCCGATTTCCGCACCAACGGCAACACCAGTGCGCGCAGTCCCGAATGGCGGCGCCTGGCCGCGAACGATTTTGCCGACTACCGGCTCACCGTCGACGGGCTGGTGGAGACGCCGCAGGCGCTGTCGCTGGCCGATCTGCGGGCGATGCCGTCGCGCACCCAGATCACCCGGCACGACTGTGTCGAGGGCTGGAGCGCCATCGGCAAATGGACCGGCGTGCCGCTGTCCGCCGTGCTCGACAAGGCGAAGCTCACCGACAAGGCGCGCTATATCGTCTTCCACTGCGCCGACGATTTCCAGGGCACCGCCTACTACGAGAGCATCGACTTGAACGATGCCTTCCATCCCCAGACCATCCTCGCCTACGGCATGAACGATCAGGTCCTGCCGATCGGTCACGGGGCGCCGCTGCGCCTCAGGGTCGAGCGCCAACTCGGCTACAAGCAGGCCAAGTTCGTCATGCGCATCGAAGCCGTCGACAGCCTGGAGGCCATCGGGCGCGGCCGCGGCGGTTTCTGGGAGGATGTCGGCAATTACAACTGGTACGCCGGGATCTGATTGGTCGTCTCAGTAGCGCGTCGTCAGTTCGGTCAGCCAGGCGGGCGATGCCTGCACCAGCGCCGTCTCGATGCGGTGGTCGAGGCCGGCCAGAATCGCCGCGCCGACGATGATGAGGACGGCGCCGAGCACGATCTTGATGCCCTTGCCGGCACCGGCAAGGCGGTCGCGCCAGGAAAGGATCGCGGTGCGCGACAGCATGCCGAGGAGCGCCATCGGCAGCGCCGCGCCGACGCCGAAGGCAAGCATGGTCAAGGCGACGCCGCCGAGGTCGCGTCCCTGCGCGGCGAGCAGGGAGGCGGCGCCGAGCGTCGGGCCGACGCAGGGGATCCACACCGCGCCGAGCAGCAGGCCGAGGGCGAACTGGCCGCCGACACCGGCGGTCGACAGGCCGCCGAAGCGCTGCTCGGTCCAGTTGCTCACCGGGCCGGCGGCGGTTGCCAGCCGCGCCTGGAAGCCGGGGATGACCAGCACCGCGCCGACGGCGACGAAAAGCATCGCCGCAACCAGGCGGAAGAAATCCGAATCGAGGCCGATCGAGAATCCGATCGTCGCGACGAACAGACCGATGACCGTGAAGGAAAGCGCCAGCCCGGCGGAGAGTGCCAGCGGCCCGAAGCGATGTTCGGCCGCAGCACCGGCGAAGACCAGCGGCAGAAGCGGCAGCACGCAGGGCGACAGGATCGAGAGCACGCCCGCGACAAAGGCAAGGCCGATGGTGGCGAACATGCGCTGCGGGCCCGCCGCCGTCCTCAGACGGCCTTGGCGAGCAGCGCCGTGATCGCCGCCTCGCTGGTCTGCCACGAGGAGCGACCGGCTTCCTTGCCGTCCTTGAAGACAATCAGTGTCGCGCGCTGCTGCACGCCGAAGGAGCGCATCAGGTCCTTCTGCGTGTCGTAATCGATGCCGAACACGGTGTAGCCGGCGAATTTCGGCTCGGCGAACAGCTTGTCGAGCACGATGTGCTGCTGCTTGCAGGTAATGCACCAGGTGGCCGAGACGTCGATGAGAACCGGCTTGCCGGTCTTGAGCGCCGCGTCGAAGGCGGCGCGGTCGAAAGGCACGCGCTCGACAGCGAAAGCCGGGCGTAGCAGCCCGGGTATGGCGACGAAGGCAAGCGCTCCGGCCATCAGGCCGAGCGCGGTGCGGCGGTTGATCATCAGGCAAGTCCCGTGAGCTGTTTTAGCGGCCCTCAATCTAGGGGCCATTGCGGTCAAACGGCATTCACGATCGGGCAACCCGCGATCACAAGGATGTGGGGCCCGTATGAAGTGGGGCCCGCATGAAAAAGGGCGGCGCCTGCGGAGCACCGCCCTTTTCGCTTCAGAAGGTCAGGGACGCGATCAGTCGTCCATCCCTTCGCCCATCTCGCGGTGCTCGCCGTTGACGCCGTGGTCGTCGTCGCCGAGGCGGATCTTCTTGATGTCGACGCCCTTCAGCGGCTCGGCCTTTTCGGCCACGGTCGGCTGGCTGCTCGCCTTGGCGAACAGCTCGTCGCCGGTGGCCTTGGTCGGCTGGGCGGCGAAGGCGGAGGCGCCGACCGCGACGAGCGAGGTGACGGCGATGATGGCGATGAGGGTCTTGCGCATGGTTGGTCTCTCCTTGGTTGGTACCGGGGAGATCGCCCCGATGAGCCCCTGTCTAGAGGAGACGCCCTGTCGGCAGACCAAGTGCGCCCGTCAGTCGTCTGACAGCTTGCGCGTGCCAAATCCGCGACCATGGGCGATGTACGGAACCTTGAGGTTCTGCCGGCAAATGAGGTGCCGGTTGGTGAGACCGCGACGGTCCCGGTGTGGGACCCGTTCGTCCGCCTGTTCCACTGGTCGCTGGTTGCGGCGATCGCCGTGGCGCTGGCCACCAGCCTGGTGCTGCCACCGACCTGGGTGACGCTCCACATCATCTCCGGGACGGCGGCCGTGGCCCTGGTCGCGGCGCGCATCGTCTGGGGTATCTTCGGTCCCGCCTATGCCCGCTTCACCAGCTTCGTGCATGGGCCCGCAACATTGATCGCGCACGTTCAGCAGCTGCGCGCCGGCAGGGCCGGACATCATATCGGCCACAATCCGCTCGGCGGCGCGATGATCGTGGTGCTGTTCGTCGTCGTCCTCGTCCTCGGCCTGACGGGGGCGATTGCCCTCGGCGGTGTCTTCAAATCAGGCCCGGCCGCATTCTTCACCAGCTTCGCGGTGGGCAACATCGCGCGTGCGCTTCATCAGCTTGTCGCATTCGGACTGATCGGCCTCGTTGGCCTCCATCTCGCCGGCGTCGCCTTCGAAAGCTGGCGCGGCAAGGAGAACCTCGCCGCCGCCATGGTTCACGGCCGCAAGCAGCAGCACGCCGATGCGCTCAGCGAACCGCCGCGCGTCGCCCGGCCGTTCCTTGCCGCCGGCATCGTCGTGCTTGTCTTCCTGGCGTCGGGCGCCGGCGTCGTCTCCCTCGCGCAACGTCCGGCCCTCGGCGTTCCGACGGCACCACTCGACCCGGTCTATGTCAGCGAATGCGGCGACTGCCACACGCCCTATCACCCGAGCCTCGCGCCGGCGGCGGTATGGGTCGCGATCATGGATCGGCTCGATCAGCACTTCGGCGAGGATGCATCGCTGGAACCGGACAAGGTCGCCGGCATCCGCGCCTATCTCGTCGCCAATGCCGCCGAGACGGTCGATACCAAGCCGGCCCACCTGTTCAGCCGCCGCGATCCCGCCGATCCGCTGAGGATCACCGCAACGCCGTGGTGGCGGCGGATCCATTCCGCCATTCCCGACCGTGTCTTCGCCGCCAGGGCCGTCGGCTCGCGCGCCAATTGCGGCGCCTGCCACCAGGACGCAGCCACTGGCCTGTTCAACCCCGCCAATGTCGCAATACCGAAGGACGCCCAGCCATGACCCGTCGAAATCATCGCCTGAGCCTTGCCCTCCTTGCAGCCGCCGCCGTCGGCTTTGCCGGATTTGCCTTTGCCGGTGCCGGCCAGCAGGCGGTGCTCGATCAATATGCGGCGCTTGCCAAGGCCGCTGATCCATCCTTTGCCGGTTTCTCGGCGGATCGCGGCAAGGCCTTCTTCCTGGCGCAGAACAGCGCCAGCGCCGATACGCCGTCATGCACCAGCTGCCACACCGCCGACCCGCGCAATGCCGGCCAGACCACGGCCGGCAAGGCGATCCAGCCGATGGCGGTGTCGGTGAACCCTGGCCGTTTCACCGACATGGCCAAGACCGAAAAGTGGTTCCGCCGCAACTGCCACACCGTTCTCGGGCGCGACTGCACGCCGCTCGAGAAAGGCGACTTCATCGCTTTCATGACCAGCCAATAGGGAGGTCACCATGAAGATAGATGCGATCACCGGGTTCGCCGTCGCTGTCGCGGCCGCGGCTTTGGGCTTCGGCATGTTTTCGGGAACCGGCGACGCCGCGCCGGCCGCCGCCCAGGCCGCCCAGCCGCCCGGCCCCGACGCCTCAGACGCCCGAGGAGGTCTTCAACACCGAATGCAGCGCCTGCCACATGGCCTACCCGGCGCAATTCCTTCCCGCCCGGTCATGGCAGGCGATCACCAGCGATCTCGCCAACCATTTCGGCGAGGATGCCTCGCTCGATCCCGCCACGACCAAGATCATCGCCGACTATCTCGTCGCCAATGCCGCCGACTCGTCGAACGGCAATCCCCGCATTCTTCGAGGCATTTCGGCGAGCGCGACGCCGCTGCGCATCACCGAGACGCCGTGGTGGATCCGCAGCCATCGCGAAGTCTCGCCCGCGCGCTTCTTGCAAGCCGACGTCAAGTCGAAGTCGAACTGCCTCGCCTGCCACAGGAACGGCAATTACGGCGACGACTGACGACCGGCATCGTCATAGGCGTGGCGCGTGCCGGTGAAATCCTCGATCAGGCAGGCGCCGTCTTGCGTGGTGACATAGCCGGGACCGACCGGCACCTTGCCGTGGCCGCCGGGGATGTCGAGCACATAGGTCGGCTGGCAGAGGCCGGAGACGCGGCCGCGCAGTGCCTTCATCAGCGCCTGGCCGCGGGCGAGCGTCGTGCGAAAGTGGCCGGTGCCCGGCGCCAGGTCGCCGTGGTGAAGGTAATAGGGCTTGACCCCCGCCGCGACGAAACCGCGCATCAGCGCGGCCAGCGTGTCGACATCGTCGTTGACGCCCTTGAGCAGCACCGTCTGGCTGACCAGCGACAGGCCGCCGGCGGCAAGCCGCTTCAGCGCCGCGCATGCCTGGCCGCCGAGTTCGCGCGGATGGTTGGCATGGACGGCGAGCCATGCCGTCTTGCCGGAGGCGGTGAGTGCCGCAACCAGCTCGTCGCTGACACGCTCGGGTGCCACCACCGGCACGCGGCTGTGGAAGCGCACCACCTTGACGTGACCGATGCTCCCGAGCGCCTGCATCACCGCCTTCAGCCGCCGCGGTGCCGCGATCAGCGGGTCGCCGCCCGACAGGATCACCTCCCAGATCTCCTCATGGTCGCGGATATAGCCGAGCGCCGCGTCGATCGCGGCCGCTGACAGCATGCCGGAGCCGGCCTGACCCACCGTCTCGCGGCGGAAGCAGAAGCGGCAATAGACCGGGCACACCGAGACCAGCTTGAACAGCACCCGGTCGGGATAGCGATGGATCAGGCCTTCGCGCACTTCATGCAGATCGTCGCCGATCGGGTCGGCGCGCTCCCGGGCGTCGGCCTCCAGCTCGGCGATGTCGGGCACGAACTGGCGGGCGATCGGGTCGGCCGAATCCTCCGGGTCGATCAGCGCCGCCATGGCCGGGGTGATCGCCACCGCATAGCGCGCCGCCACCGCCGCGAGTTCCTCTCGCTTCGCCTCGGGCGCGAGGCCGGCCTCGATCAGCTCGTCGGCGGAGCGCAGCGCGCGCCGCGTGCGGAACGGCATGTCGTTCATCGCCGCTCCTCCACGCCTGCCACCGGCGTCCATTGCACCTGATCGATTGCAGTGGCGCCGGTCGCCAGCATGACCAGGCGATCGAGCCCGAGCGCCACGCCGCTGGCCTCCGGCATGTGGGCGAGCGCGGCGAGAAAGTCCTCGTCGAGCGGGTAGCGTTCGCCGTGGATGCGCTCCTTCTCGTCCATGTCGGCCGAAAAGCGCCGGCGCTGCTCTTGCCCGTCGGTGAGTTCGGCAAAGCCGTTGGCGAGTTCCACGCCGCAGGCATAGAGCTCGAAGCGTTCGGCAAAGCGCGGGTCCTCGGGCCTGGCCCGCGCCAGTGCCGCCTCGCAGAGCGGATATTCGCAAAGCAGCGTTGCCCGGCCGATGCCGAGCTGCGGCTCGACCTTCTCCACCAGTACACGGCTGAACATGTCCGACCACGTGTCGTCGGCGGCGATGCGGATGCCGCGGCTGGCAGCCGCCGCGGCGAAGGCGGGACGATCATCGAGGCAGCCGACAAGCTCGATGCCGGCATGGAGGAGGAAGGCGTCCGCCACGGTCAGCCGCTCCGGTTCGGCGAAGGGATCGGCCGTGCGCCCGCGCCAGGTGAGTTCGGTCGTGCCGGCGGCCTCGGCCGCCTGCGCCAGGATGGCGGCGCAGTCGGCCATGACCGTCTCATAAGGCGCGCCTGCCCGGTACCATTCGACCATGGTGAACTCCGGCGCATGCAGGGCACCAAGCTCGCGGTTGCGGAAGACACGGGCGAAATCGACGATTTTCTCCTCGCCCGCCGCCAGCAGCTTCTTCAGCGCGAATTCCGGCGAGGTGTGCAGATAGCGCGACGCATGTGAGCCGTCCGGGCCGATCATTTCGGTGGCGAATCCGTGGAGATGGGTCTCGTTCCCGGGCGACACCTGCAGGATCGCGGCCTCGGTCTCGACGAAGCCCTCGCCGGCGAACCAGGCCTTGAGGGCCGCCACGATGCGGTTGCGGGCGAGCAGGAACGGGCGCCGGTCACGGTGGCGCCCGCGGTCCCAGAAGGGCGGCAATCCCGTCATTTCAGGCAGGTAAGGCTGGTCATGAGCGCGTATAATCCTCTGGCAGTCCCCGGCAAAATCGCTAAGGTGCGCGCCGAATTGGGGGCAAGCGCCGCCGGAGCCATAATCGAGGGTAACTTGAAAGTCATCGCCAGCCAGGTCCGCAAGGGCAATGTCGTCGAGGTCGACGGCCAGCTCTATGTCGTGCTCACCGCCGAGAACTTCCATCCCGGCAAGGGCACGCCCACCACCCAGATCGACATGCGCCGCATTTCCGACGGCGTAAAGGTGTCGCAGCGCTACAAGACCACCGAGCAGGTCGAGCGCGCCTTCGTCGAGGACCACGACTACCAGTATCTGTTCGAGGACGGCGACGGCTTCACCTTCATGAACGGCGAGAACTACGAGCAGATTCACGTCTCGAAGGACATCGTCGGCGATCTGGCGCCCTATCTCCAGGAGAACATGACGGTCCGCCTCAGCCTCTATGAAGGCAATCCGATCGCCATCGAGCTGCCCCAGCGGGTGACGCTGGAAGTGGTCGAGACCGACCCGGCGATGAAGGGCCAGACCGCCGCCTCGTCCTACAAGCCGGCGCTTCTGTCGAACGGCGTCAAGACCAACGTGCCGCCACACATCACGGTCGGCGCGCGCATCGTCGTCATGACCGCCGACGGTTCCTACGTCGAGCGCGCCAAGGATTGAGCCGGGCACCGGTCGCACCGGTCATGCTCCCCATCGCATCACCGCCTCGCCGGGACACGAACCTCGTTCTCGCGAGCGATTTGCTCCGAGCTATGAACCTTTCAAAGAACGTTCCCTCTGCCCGAAAGCCAAGGGGGTGGCGGGCGCCCGGCGAATGCCGTGCGGTTATTCCGCGAGACTTGGGGCGCTCGCCCGAGCGCCCGCCGCGGCGATTTTATCCCGTCTCCCGGCAGGCTCTTTACCCCGAAGGTAGACGGGGCTCAGGCCCTTAAGGCCAGCCGGTCGCAAGACCGACGATCCCGCCGGGAACGCCCCGCAGGGGAAAGGTCGGAAGCCTCTCCCGGGCGGGGGCACCGCTCCGCTCCCCCCACGACGTTCCGGTCGACACGGGACCCCTTTTCGGGAGCGGATACACGCATCGTCTCATGGGGTTTGAGGGGGCGGGGACAGATTTATTTTTCGGGCGCGGCGGCCGATGCCGTCCCTCACGCCACCGCCTGGCCGGTCACCTCGGTCAGCCAGGCGCGCAGGGTTCCGGCATCGACCGCACCGGCGCGGTGGGCGATCGGCCTGCCCTTGCGGAACACCATCACCGTCGGGATGCCCTGGATGCGGTAGCGGTTGGCAATGTCCGGCTCGCTCTCGGTGTCCACCTTGAGGAAGCGGACATTCGGCTCCATCTCGGCCGCCACCCGCTCGAAGACCGGCGCCATCATCCTGCACGGCGCGCACCACTCGGCCCAGAAATCGACCACCACCGGCACGTCGTTGCGGGCGATGTGCTTGGCGAAATCGGCCGTGGTCGCCGCTGAAGGATGGCCGGAAAACAGCGGCTCGTGGCACACGCCGCATTTGGCCTCTTTGGCCTCGGCCGCGGGCTTTGCGGCGGGCAGGCGGTTTACCGCGGCGCAATGGGGACAGACGATATGGCGGATCTCTGCTTGCATGGTCGGGTGGGCTCCTCAAAAGCGCGCCGGGGTGACGCACCGGCGCACACATCGTAATTTTGCGATATGTGGGGTGCGTACCCGATTCCTGCCAGAGGTGCCCTTGACCGGCGTCAAACCGCCGCCAGCTTGTCCACCGCCGCCATCTCGTCTTCGCTCAGTTTCCAGCCGACTGCGCCGGCATTGGCCGCGACCTGCTCCGGCCTTGTTGCGCCGGTGATGATCGAGGCGGTGAGCGGCTTGCAGGCCAGCCAGCTCATGGCCAGTTCGAGCAGGGTGTGGCCACGCGCCTCGGCGAAGGCGGCAAGCCGCTCGATCGTGTCCCAGTGCGGCTTGACGAAGCGGCTTTCTTCCGTGAGCCGCGTGCCTGCCGGAAAGGCCTTGTCCTTGCGGTACTTGCCCGACAGCGCCCCGCCCGACAGCGGGAAATAGGGCACCAGGCTCGAGCCCCAGCGTCTCCATCGCCGGGAAAAGCGTCGTCTCATGGGCGCGGTGGAGCAGGCTGTATTCGTCCTGGGCGGCGATGAAGCCCGGCACGCCCACTGCCTTGGCCGAGGCCGCAGCGGCGAGGAGCTGGGCGGCGCCGAAATTGGAGGCGCCGACGGCGCGCACCTTGCCGGCCTTGGTGAGCTCCTCCAGCGCCCGAAACGTCTCCTCCATCGGCGTCGACGGGTCCGGCTCGTGCATCCACAACAGGTCGATCGCGTCGGTCTTGAGCCGCCTCAGGCTGGCTTCGACCGCTGCAAGGACATAGGCGCGGCTGCCGCGATGCTCTTCGTCGACGCCGGCCATCGGCTTGCCGAACTTGGTGGCAAGCGTCACTTGCCCGCGCCGCGTGCCCAGCACCTGGCCGATGATCGTCTCCGAGCCGCCGCTATTGCCGTAGATGTCGGCGGTGTCGAAATGGGTGACGCCGAGATCCAGTGCCTTGTGGATGACCTGGCGCGATGCCTCCAGGTCGAGACGGCCGCCGAACTGATTGGTGCCGAGGCCGACCAGCGACACCTCGACATCGGACGGCCCGAGCTTGCGGGTTTCCATGGGGCTGATTCCCTGTGATGCATGTGCGAGCGACGGGAAGGGCACGGGGCAAGGTCGTGACCCGCGCGACAGACTGCCTGCCGGCGGGCGTGCCCGCAAGGCGTGGCATTGCGGCGATTGACGGGGCCGGCCCGAAAGCGGGATCATCACGGGAAAAGGGAGGCGATCAATGCTTTACGGAATCGACCCGATCCTCGGACCGGATCTGCTGCACGCCCTGCGCGCCATGGGCCATGGCGACGAACTGGTCATCGTCGACGCCAACTATCCGGCGCTGAGCAAGGCCAAGCGGCTCGTCCGCCTCGACGGGGTCGATGCCGTGCGGGTTGCCGATGCCGTGCTGTCGCTGATGCCGCTCGACGATTTCGTCGATTGCGCCGCCTTCACCATGGAGCCGGTCGAAGACCCCAAATCAGTGCCCGAGGTCGTCCGCCTGTTCCGCGAGGTGGTCGGGAAGCGTGCGCCCGGCTTCACGTCCGGCACCATCGAGCGCTTCGCCTTCTACGAGCGGGCCGAGAAGACCTTCGTTACCATCGCTACCGGCGAGCGCCGGCTCTACGGCAACATCATCCTGAAGAAGGGCATCATCCGCCCGGACGCCGGCTAGGCAGCCGGCGGCTGCAGACATTTGCGGGGAGAAAGCCTGTGACGCTGGTCAGCGAGGATACGGAATATTTCGATCGCCGCTTCCGCTCCATGACCCAGGGGTCTGCCGAGAAGGAGCTGCTGTTCGACAAGTGCCGCTGGGCCGAGGGGCCGGTGTGGTTCCAGGACGCCAACATGCTTGTGTGGAGCGACATCCCCAACAGCCGCATGCTGCGCTGGACCTGGGACGGCACGGTCGATGTCTTCCGCCGCGATTCCAACTATTCCAACGGCAACACCCGCGACCGCGAGGGCCGGCTGGTGACCTGCGAGCATGGCGGCCGCCGTGTCACCCGCACCGAACATGACGGCTCGATCACCGTCATTGCCGACAGCCACAAGGGCAAGCGGCTCAACTCGCCCAACGACGTGGTGGTCAAGTCGGACGGCACCATCTGGTTCACCGATCCCAGTTACGGGATCATGAGCGACTATGAGGGCCACAAGGCCGAGATGGAGCAGGACGGCTGCTACGTCTATCGCGTCGATCCCGGGACCGGCGAGATCAAGGTCGTCGCCGACGATTTCAGGATGCCGAACGGCCTCGCCTTCTCGCCCGACGAGGAGATTCTCTACATCGCCGATTCGGGCCGCAGCCACGACCCGGATTTCCCCGCCCACATCCGCGCCTTCAAGGTCGGCACGGACGGCTCTCTCTCCGACGGCGAGGTCTTCTGCGAGACCGGCAACGGCTTTCCCGACGGCTTTCGCCTCGATACCGACGGCAATGTGTGGACCAGCGCCGGCTCCTCGGTGGAGGTCTATGCGCCTGCCGGCGACATGCTCGGCCGGCTCAATTTTCCGCAGACGGTCGCCAATGTCGTCTTCGGCGGGCCGAAGCGGAACCGGCTCTTCGTCTGCTGCACCTTCGCGCTCTATTCGGTCTACGTCGCGGCGACGGGCGTGCAGCGGCCGTAGGGTCTATTCGGCCGGTGGCGGCGCCGTCGAGCCGCGCACCACCAGCGCGAAGTCTACGACCTGGCGGCTGACCGTGCCGTCATAGTCAAGGATCGCCGCGACCGCGCGCCGGCCGATCTCGGCAAGCGGCTGGACGACGGTGGTCAGCGGCGGCGATGCGGTCGCGCTTTCCGCTATGCCGTCGAAGCCGACGATCGACACGTCGCCCGGCACCGCGATGCCGTGGGCCTTGAGCCAGTCGAGCGCGGCGAGCGCGATGACGTCCGACTGGGCAAGAAGCGCCGTCGGCCGGTCCGGTCCGGCGAAGATCTCCGCCAGCGCCGCATGCACTGTCCGCACCTCCTCGCCTGTCGCGAAGATCGGCACGGCAGCGGTGTCGATGGCATGCGCGCGCAGCGCCTCGAACGTGCCGTGCACGCGCTCGCGCGGCGTCGAGTAGACGGAGCGCTCCACCTCGCCCGGCGACGCGCGGCCGTGGCTGCCCTCACGCAATTTCAGGGTGAGGACGGCGAAACGGCGATGGCCGAGCCCGATCAGATGCTCCGCCGCAACGCGCGCGCCGGCGACATCGTCGATGCCGATGACCGAGATGCCCTCGTCCGCCTCGGCGAGCGACAGCGCCACGAAGGGCAAATTGCGTTCGGTGGCGGAGCGGATCAGCTCATGCGCCCCTTCCAGGCAGAACAGGATGAAGCCGTCGACCAGCGCGTTGCCGACGTTCCAGACGAAATCCTCACGGTTCGCTGCCGACACCAGCGAAATTCCGGCGCCGGCCGCCTGGGCCGCTTCCGTGATCCCACGCATGACGAGGCGCGCATAGGGATCGGCGAAGAAATAGGACAGCGAATCGACGGTGGTGACGCCGATGGCGTTGACCTTGCCGGCGCGCAACAGGCGCCCCGCCGGATCGGCGCGATAGCCGAGCTCCTCGGCGACCTTGCGCACGCGCGCCTGCACCTCGGCGCTGACCACCTGCGGGCGGTTGAAGACATTGGAGACGGTGCCGGCCGAGACGCCTGCCGCCTTGGCGACGTCGGCGAGCTTGGCGGTTTTTCCCAATCTGGCGGTGACCATCGGCCGGGCTTCCCTGTTCCAGAGCCTATATAGCAAGCCGCTTGAACCGATTCAATTTTCGCTTGACTCGGATTGTCGTCAAGGATTATTGAACCGATTCAATGAATCGATTCAATATCGTTTTTGCGAGACGAGGACTGGAAAATGACGATGGCGACGATCGAGATCACAGAGGTTTGCTGCACGCGGCCGAGCGTCCGGCTGGTCATCACCATGCCGGCTTTCGTCTGGGCCCTTGTCCGTCATCGGCGCGAGCGGCAGATGTTCGCCCGCCTGTCGCGGCTCTCGCCGCGGCTTATCCGGGACACCGGCTTCGACCCGGCGGCGGTCCATGATGCGGTGGCCGGCACCTGGGACGAGGTCGCTCCCGGCCGCTACCGCGACCGGTGACGCCGGGACTGGCGAATCTAGTTGGCCGGGTCCGGCGGCCGGCAGGCGGCGAGAATGCCATCCCAGCGGCTGCGCTGCTCCTCGCTCATGTCCTTGAGCGAGCGCACCGTCATCAGGTCGGTGCCGGCGAGATTGGTGAACATGCAGCCGCAGAAGGTGTTGCAGGTCGTGTCGTCGCGGCCCTGCAGGTGGCAGGCCTGGCTGCACTGATCCATGAAATTGCGGCGAAGCGCCGTTTCGTTCGGCGCCACGAACGGGCTTGCCGCCCATAGCAGCCCGTAGAGGATCGGCTGATGGATCAGGTAGATCAACAGGCTCCAGCGCCCGGCCCACACCGCCGCCTCGCCGACACGGTTCGCCGGACGCCAGAGCGTGAAACGTGAATCGGTGAAATCGGCGAGGAACAGCCGGCCGATGACGATGCCGGCGAGCACCACCCCGAACCACGGGAAGATCGGTACGTAATCGACCGTCACCGGCGTGGTCGCCGACAGGCCGACCCACCACAGCGGCGGCCAGTCGAAGAGCGGACTGGCATAGAGGTAGGGGAGTGCGATCACGGCGGCGGCCACCGGCGCCACCACCCAGCTCGGCAGCCACAGCAGGAACGGCAAGGCGAGCACGCTGGCCACGGCGATCTGGTGCAGGATGCCGAAGAAGACGAAGATGTCCGGCTCGACCCACCAGGTCACCAGGCTGACCAGGCAGGCACCGCCGGCGATCAGCCCGAGGCGGCGCAGATAGGGCCGGATTCGGAGGCCGTTGCGCGTCGCCAGCACCAGGCCGACGCCGACCAGCAGCAGAAAGGTACTGGCGATCGCGCGGGCGAAGACGATCCACACGATGTCGCGGGTGACGTCGACCGGGATCAGGTTGCGGGCGCTGAGGTCGAAGGCGCTGTGGTAGATGACCATCGCCACGATGGCGACGCCGCGCACGGCATCGATTGCTGCGATGCGGCGGCCGCGGTCCTTGGGCGAGGGCGCGATGGCCACGGTCGGCTGGTGTCCTTTGCGAAGCAGGATGGCGGCGCCATCCTGCCGCCTGTGGCTCGGTCAGGCAACAGCGGTGGTTTCAGGATGGTGGACAGGCTGCGGCAAGGCCTGTATTGGACCCCCGCGTGGCGCCGTGGCGGGAGCCTTCCCGTATGACCGTCGGGGCGCTACGGCCGCGTTGCAAAAGTACCGGCGCGGCGGCAATATCCGGGGCGCTGCTGCCTCCAGTCAACGAGCTAGAAGCTCCGGTTCAGGGTGCCGCACCGAGCCGGGTGGTGGCGACGCGCGGTCCATTAGGGGAATGCCACAACCATGTCTTCGACCTTCGACACTGTCGCCCAGGTCATCCACGAGACCAGCGAAATACCGCTGTCGGAGATCACGCCGGAGTCGCACGCCATCGACGATCTGGGGATCGACAGCCTCGACTTTCTCGACATCGTCTTTGCGCTCGACAAGAAGTTCGGCATCAAGATTCCGCTGGAGGCGTGGACCAAGGAGGTCAATGCCGGCAACGCCTCTGTCGAGGACTATTTCATCCTCAAGAATCTGGCGGCGCGCATCGACGAGCTCGTCGCCCAGAAATCGGCCTGAACGGCCCGCCGGCCGATGCGTCTCGAATATTTCGATCTGATCGATCGCGTCGAGGAGATGGACGTGGCGGGTCTGACCATTCGCGTGGTCGGCACCCTGCCTGAGGACGAGCCCGGTGTTCGACGGGCATTTCCCGCTTTTCCCCGTCCTGCCCGGCGTCATGATGCTGGAATTCATGAACCACGCCGCCGGCTACCTGCTGCTGCGCCGGCAGAGCATGGAGAAGTTCATCTTTCTCGGCGGCGTCAAGCGGGCCAAGTTCCGCCGCTTCGTCCTGCCCGGCGACGTGATGTCGGTCACCGCCAAGATCAGCCATGAAGGCTCCGGCTATTCGATCGCCGAGACGGCGGTGCGCGTGCGCGACGAAGTCGCCGCCGATGCCGAGGTGGTGATGATCGCGACCGAATGGCCGGCCGAAGAGCTCCGCCAGGAATTTCATCGCCGCATCCCGCTCATTCCGGTGAGCGACGCGGCGAACGCACAATTGGCGGGTTGAATGGCGCGCGAGGTCTGGATCACCGGCATCGGCCTGGCCTCGAGCCTTGGCGAAGGCCTCGACGCCCATTGGCAGGCGATGGTCGAGGCGGAGACCCCGCGGCCGGTTGTCGACCGCAATTTCGCGCCGCCCTACTCCATCCACCCGATGGTCGAGCTCGATCTCAACAAGCAGATCCCCAAGCGTGCCGACCAGCGCCAGATGGAAGCCTGGCAGCGCCTCGGCGTCTACACCGCCGGCCTGGCGCTGGAAGATGCCGGCATCGCCGGTAATCTCGATATCCTCGGCCACACCCATGCGGTGGTTGCCGCCGATGGCGGCGCCCGCGACGAAGAGGTCGACGACAGCATCCTCACCGGCCTCGAAGAAGCGCCGGACGCGGCCGCCTATCTCAACCAGCGCCTGTCCAACGATCTCCGCCCGACCCTGTTCCTGGCCCAGCTTCCCAATCTGCTCGCCGGCAACATTTCCATCGTCCACAAGCTCACCGGCTCCTCGCGCACCTTCATGGGCGAAGAGATCGCCGGCGTCAGCGCGGCCGAGGTCGCCTGGCGCCGCATCCGCGCCGGCCAGGGCGACATCTTCCTGGTCGGCGGCACCAGCCAGGCCGACCGCAAGGACACCGTGCTCAACTGCGCGCTCGGCGGCATATTGTGGGCCGGCGATCCGGTCTCGGTGTGGGCGCGGCAGGCCACCGGCGGCGGCTCGATCTTCGGCTCGGCCGGCGGTTTCATTGTGCTTGAAGCGCGCGAACATGCCGAGGCGCGGGGCGCCAGGCCCTATGCCCGCCTGGCCGACGTGCGCACCGACCAGACCCGCCGCCGCCCTGGCGATGTCACCGCCGCGGCCACCCGCCAGTTCGACGCCATGTTGCCGGAAGGCAGCCCGCCGGCCGCGGTTCTTTCCGGCGCCACCGGCGTTGCCATGCAGACGCAGGAGGAGAAGGCGGTTCTCGACCGATTGATCGCCGCCGGCCGGGTCGATACCGTGCGGGCGACGAGCACGCTCATCGGCACGGTTGCCGGCGCGACCTTCCCGGCCATGGCCGGGCTCGCCGCGCTGGCCCTCAAGCGCGGGCGTTTCTTCCAGCCCGCCGACGAGAGCGGGTTCGAGCGTCCGGCCGCGCGCCAGCCGGATCGCATCGCCATCACCACGATGGGCATCTGGCGCGGCGAGGGCATGGGCCTGATCGAGGCCATCAACTGACGGAGGGGTGAAATGGGTGAGACCCGGGATCATCGTGGACGCCCCGTCGTCGCCGTGACCGGCTACGGCATGATTTCGTCGCTCGGCCAGGGCGTCGCCGATTCCTGGGCGGGGCTCAGCGCCGGCCGCTCGGGCATCAGGAGCATCTCGCGCTTTCCCACCGAGAACATGCGCACCACCATCGCCGGCGCCATCGACTATCTCTGGCAGGACGGCGATACCGCCATGGACATCACCATGCGCGCCGGCATCCTGGCGGCCGAGGAAGCGATCGCCGATGCCGCCATCGGCACCAAGGGCGATTTTCCCGGGCCGCTGTTTGCCGCCCTGCCGCCGGCCGAGATGGAGTGGCCCTATCGTCGCCGCATCTTCCATGCCGCACCGCCGGCCGCCGGCGACGCCTATGACCGCATGATCGGCGCGGCGCGCCAGCACAACGACGACGACGGCTTCCACCACACCCTGCTCGGCTTCATCGCCGAGGGCATTGCCGATGAGATCGGCTCGAAGGGCGCGCCGATCTCGCTGACCACCGCCTGCGCCTCCGGCGCCACCGCCATCCAGCTCGGCGTCGAAGCGATCCGCCGCGGCGACACCGATGCCGCCATCTCGCTCGGTGCCGACTGTTCGGTGAACCCCGAGATGATGATCCGTTTCGGCCTGCTGTCGGCGCTGTCGGGCACCAACGAGCCGCCGGAAGGCGTGTCGCGGCCCTTCTCCAAGGATCGCGACGGCTTCGTCATCGCCGAAGGCGCCGCCGCGCTGGTGCTGGAGAATTACGATGTCGCCAAAGCGCGCGGTGCCAGGATCCACGCTATCGTCCGCGGCATCGGCGAGAAGGCCGACGATTTCCATCGCACCCGCTCGCGGCCGGACGGTTCGGCGATCATCGGCGCCATTCGCACCACCATCGACGATGCCGGCCTCTCGCCCGACGCCATCGACTACGTCAACGCGCACGGCACCTCGACGCCCGAAAACGACAAGATGGAGGCGATGTCGCTGGAGGCCGTCATCGGCGAGCGCATGAAGGGCGTGCCGATCAGCTCCAACAAGTCGATGATCGGCCACACCCTCACCGCCGCCGGCGCCATCGAGGCGATCTTCTCGATCAAGACCATCGAGGAGGGCGTTCTGCCGCCGACCATCAACTACAACAATCCGGACCCGGAGATCGCCTTCGACGTGGTGCCCAACGTGGCGCGCAATGCAAGCGTCACCACGGTGCTGTCGAACTCCTTCGGCTTCGGCGGCCAGAACGCCTGCCTGGTGATCGGCGCCGAGCCGGCGCTAGTCGTTCGATGACCGCATCACCCGTGTCCGCGCGTCGGAGGCTGCAACTCGGCGAAGGACTGGCTATCGGGTTCCCTCCCCCCTTGCGGGGGAGGGACAGGGAGGGGGGGCACGGTACGGCCTTGCCAGCACCCCTCTCTAGCTCCGCTTACGTCTCGCTGGTGCGAGACGTAAGCTTCGCTGTCTCCCCCGCAAGGGGGGAGAGGGGGCCTATCGCGACGGCGTTACCCGAGCTTACGGGACCCGCCTGATGCGGTCTCTCCAGGTTCTCGACAGCCGCCAGCTTGCGATCGTCGACATGGACGAGCCGTCGGCGCCCGCGCCCGGCGAGGTGCAGGTCAGGATCGGCGCGGTGGCGCTCAACCATATCGACGTGTGGGGCTGGCGCGGCATGGCCTTTGCCAAGCGCAAGCTGCCCATCGTCGTCGGCGCCGAGGCGGCCGGCGAGATCGTCAGCGTCGGTGCGGGCGTCGATCATCTGAAGCCCGGCCAGATCGTCGCCTTGTTCGGCGCCGAGACCTGCGGCACCTGCCCCGCCTGCCGCGCGGGACGCGACAATTTCTGCGTCAATGTCGCCGGCATCCGCGGCTTCCATGTCGACGGCCTGGCGCGCGAGAGGCTCAACGTCGCCGCCCGGCTGGTGGTGCCGGCGCCCGCCGGCGTCGATGTCGTCAAGGCCGCCTGTGCGCCGATCACCTACGGCACCGTCGAGCACATGCTGTTCGACAACGCCCGTCTCGAAGCCGGCCAGACCGTTCTCGTCCAGGCCGGCGGCAGCGGCATCGGCACCGCCGCCATCCAGCTTGCCAAGGCGGTCGGCGCCATCGTCATCACCACGGTGGGCAGCGACGACAAGGCGGAGAAGGCCAGGGCGCTCGGCGCCGACCACGTCATCAACTATCGCGAAGAGCGCTTCGAGAGCGTCGTGCGCAAGCTCACCAGGAAGGAGGGCGTCGACGTCGTCTTCGAGCATGTCGGGCCCGACACCTTCGCGCGCTCCATGTTCTCCATGAAGCGCGGCGGCGTGCTGGTCACCTGCGGCTCGACCACCGGGGTCTCCACCGAGATCAACCTCTTCCAGCTCTATCAGCGGCAGTTGCGCCTCATCGGCAGCTTCGGCTGCAACCTGCGCAACCTCGCCACGGTGCTCGACAAGATGGCGGCCGGCATCGCCAGACCGGTCATCGACACGGTGATCGGCCTCGACGATATCGACGCGGCGCTCGCCCGCCTCGAATCGCGCAACGTGTTCGGCAAGATCATCGTAACGCTTTGACCGCTCCCCAGACCGAGACGGAAAAGAAGAGCCCGCGGCTCAAGCGGGCGCGGCGTTTTCGCGGCGGCAGCTGGTTCAGGCGTTTTCTGCGCTCCGAGGGCGTCGAACGCTCCGTCGCCTTCATCGTTCGCCATCTCATCCGCTTCGTGCGCTGGATCGGCCGCCGCCGGGCGGAAAAGGTGGCGTTCTTTCTGACCCGCCTCATCGGCCCGCTGCTCCCCGAACACAAGGTCGCGGCGAACAACATCGCCATGGCGTTTCCGGAGAAGTCGGAGGCCGAGCGCGCCGCGATCCTCAAGGGCTGCTGGGCGAATTTCGCCTCGGTTGCCGTCGAATTCCTCTTTCTGGAGGAGATGACCGCGCCCTTCGATCCGGCCAGGCCCGACGAGGGGGCGCTGACGGTCACCGGCATCGACCAGTTCGTGGCGCTGCGCGACGACGGCAAGACCGCGGTCATCTTCACCGCCCACCTCGCCAACTGGGAGGTGCTCGGCGTCATCGCCACCAAGTTCGGCCTGAAGACCGTCCTGCCCTATCGCGCCCCGTCCAACGCCCACTTCGCCGAGGACATGCTCGCCGAGCGCGAAGCGCTGATGGGCACGCTGGTGCCCAACAGCCGCGGCGCCGCCTTCGAGATCGCCACCGCCATGGAGGCCGGCGCCCATCTCGGCATGCTGGTCGACCAGAAGCTCTTCGGCGGCCTGCGCGTGCCCTTCTTCGGCCATCCGGCGCCGACCAATCCGCTCGCCGCCCGCTTCGCCCGCCAGTTCGACTGCCCGGTGCACGGCGCCCGCGCCATCCGCCTGCCCGGCGGCCGCCTGCACCTGGAGCTGACGCCGCCGGTGGAGATGCCGCGCGACGCCGACGGCCTGATCGACGTCGAGGCCGCGACGGCGAAGATCACCGGCGTGGTGGAAGGCTGGGTGCGCGAACACCCGGAGCAATGGCTGTGGCTGCACGACCGCTGGATGTTGCCACGGCCGAAATAGGATGCCGGCCCTTCCCACGGGGCGATTCGCGTGCCACTTTTGTTCTCATGCTGACCGACCTTTCCGGCATCGCGCCGCCCGCCGACGGGCGGCAATCCGCCCATGCCGCCGCCGTCTGCCGCGGCGTCGGCCGCCTGCTGCGCCAGCGCGGTTTCGCGCATGTGACCGAGTTGCCGCTGGCGACCGGCCGCCGCGCCGATATCGTCGCCCTGGGGGCCGATGGCGCGCTGTGGATCGTCGAGATCAAGTCCTCGGTCGAGGACTTTCGCGCCGACCATAAATGGCCGGATTATCGGCTCTCCTGCGACCGGCTGTTCTTCGCCAGCCATGCCGGCGTGCCGCTTGACCTGTTTCCGCAGGACGCCGGCTTGATTCTGGCCGATCAATTCGGTGCCGAAATGATCCGCGATGCGCCGGAGCATCGCCTTGCCGGAGCGACGCGCAAGGCCATGCTCGTCCGCTTCGCCCAAGCCGCGGCCCTGAGGCTGCACGGGCTGGCGGACCCGGAAGCGGGCGCGACTGGCCAGATCGGTTGAGGACTTCACATGACGCCGCAGGGACACTGGGACCAGCGCTACGCCTCGGACGAGTATCACTACGGCACCGAGCCGAACGCCTTTCTCGTCAGCGAAAGCCATCGCATCGCGCCCGGCGCCCGCGTGCTTGCCGTCGCCGATGGCGAGGGGCGCAACGGCGTCTGGCTCGCCGGCCAGGGCGCCAGCGTCCATTCGGTCGATGGCTCGGTGGTCGCCGTCGCCAAGGCGCGGCGGCTGGCGGCCAGCCGCGGCGTCACGCTCGAGATCGAGCACGCCGACCTCCTCCAGTGGGACTGGCCGGTGGCCGCCTATGACGCGGTGGTGGCGATCTTCGTCCAGTTCGTCAATCCGGAGGACCGCCCGGCCTTCTTCGCCAACATGAAGGCGGCGCTGAAGCCCGGCGGCGTGCTGATCATGGAAGGCTACGGGCCGGGCCAGATCGCCTACGGCACCGGCGGCCCGCGCTACGAGCAGCAGCTCTATACGGAAGAGCTGCTGCGCGCCGCCTTCGCCGACATGCAGATCGAGACGCTGCGTTCCTACGATGCGGTGATCGAGGAAGGGCCGGCCCATTCCGGCATGTCGTCGCTGGTCGATCTGGTTGCGCTCAGGCGCTAGCTCAGCCGCTCGCGCAGGTGCGCGCCGACTCTCAGCGCATTGGCGACGATGGTGAGCGTCGGGTTCACTGCCGAGGACGAGACGAAGAAGCTGGCGTCCACGGCATAGAGATTGTCCAGCTCGTGCGCCTTGCACCACGGGTCGAGCACCGAGGTCGCCGGATCGCTGCCGAAGCGCAGGGTGCCGCACTGGTGCGCCGTGCCGACGATCGGGATGAGTTCGTCGACGGCGAAATGATGGCCGGAGAGCACATGGTGGTGCGAGACGAAGCCGTCGAGGCCCTGGCGTCAGCTTGTGGACCAGCCGGTTGTGCGCGGTCATGTCGCCGAAGGTGTAGTTCAGGTGGATGCGGCCGTCGGCGCCGACGGTGATGCGGTTGTCGGGATTGGGCAGATCCTCCGACAGGACAAGGAAGGCGACCATCCGGCTGGCGACGGCGTTGGAGAGAAAGTCCGGCACCAGCGACGGCGGCAGCCAGTCCGCGACCTGTCCCTCGATCGTCGAGCCGCTCATATATTCGAGCATCTGGATCTGGCCCAT
This sequence comes from uncultured Alphaproteobacteria bacterium, assembly GCA_963743015.1. Lineage (GTDB taxonomy): Bacteria > Pseudomonadota > Alphaproteobacteria > Rhizobiales > Kaistiaceae > CAVSRC01. The sequence continues at coordinate 98,002 of CAVUOD010000016.1, read as the reverse complement.
GGGATAGGGGAAGCCGTCCTCGCCGTAATAGAAATCGTTGACGGTGAGCGTCTTGGGGAAGTTGGAGCCGAAGTGCGACAGCGACAGGGCGATGACCGCCGAAGAGGCATGGAACATGTAGTGCCGGCCGACCATGCCCGAGCCGTTGGCGAGCCCCGCGGGGTGAGCGGCATTGGCCGAGCGCAGCCACAGCGCCGCCGAATTGGCGGCGCCGGCAGACGTCACGATGATGTCGCCTTCGATCCGTTCCTCGCCGGCGATGCCATCGACCACGACGGCGGTCGCGCGCTTGCCCGAAGCGTCGGTCTCGATGCGGATGGCGCGGCGCCCGGTCATCAACGTGACGTTGTCGTGGGCGAGTGCCTTGGAAAGGACGGCGGTGCGCGCATCCACCTTGGCCAGCACCTTGCACGGAAAGCCGCCGCAGGTCCGGCAGCGGATGCAGGGTGCGGCGGCGGGATCGGCGTCGTTGCGCCGTATGCCGAGCGGCAGCGGCGAGGGATGCCAGCCGAGCCCGCGGAAATGCTCGGCAAGCGCCGCGACGCTCGGATCGTCGGCAAGCGCCGGAAAGGGGAAGGGCGGGTCGTCGGGCTGGTCGCACGGGTCGACATGACGTCGCCCATGCACTTCCCACAGAGCCTCGGCCTCGGCGTACCACGGCGCCATGTCGACATAGCTCACCGGCCACGCCGGCGAAGGTCCGCCATGATATTGCATGCCATCGAAATCGCGCTTCTTCATGCGCATCAGCGCGGCGCCGTAGAAGGTCGTGTTGCCGCCCGCCCAGTAATGGGTGTGCGGGTTGAAGGCGCGGCCGTTCTTGTCGATCCAGGTGTCGCGCGCCTGATACTTGCCGTCGATGAAGACTGCCTTGGGCGACCAGTTGTCCGGCTCGATCGGCAGCACCTCACCGCGCTCGAGGATGAGGATCGACTTGCCCGTATCGGCCAGCGCATGGGCGAGCGTTCCGCCGCCGGCGCCGGAGCCGATGATGATCACGTCATAGGTTCGCGCCACCGACTTGTGCTCCCTACGCCACGCGCTTGCCGGCCCAGCGGATGAGGCTGTCCGGCGCCAGCTTCATCGCCAGCGCCGCCAGCCGGTTGTGCCAGCCCGGAATGACCACCAGGCGGCCATGGCGGTTTCCCTCGATGGCCGCGCGCGCCACCGCGTCGGACGACTGGCTGAACAGGTCGGACATGCCGCCGGCCTTTGCCGCGATGTTGTTCGCCTGGCGGAATTCGCTCGCCGTGGTGCCGGGAAGCACGCTCGTGCAGATGATGCCGTGCGGGCGCGCTTCGGCGTCGAGCGACAGCATGAACTTGTGCACGAACGACTTGGCGGCCGGATAGACGGTGTGGCCGGGACCGCCCTGCGACACGGCGACGATCGAGGAGATGGTGATGATGCGGCCGGATTTGCGGGCGATCATGTCGGGCAGCACCGCATGGGTCAGGCCCGCCACCGCCATGATGAGCGTCATCAGGCAGTCGCGCTGGCGCTCCCACGGCACCTCCCAGAAAGGTCCCGGGATCGACAGGCCGGCATTGTTGACGAGCATGTCGACCGGCCGCCCATCGAGGGCCGCCATCACCGGCCGGTGCGCGTCGGGCAGGGACAGGTCGGCGACTATGGGCAGTGCCCTGCGGCCGTGACGTTCGCCAAGCTCGCGGGCCAGCGCCGTCAGACGCTCCTCGCGCCGCGCGACCAGCGCGACGTCGTAGCCGTCCGCGGCGAGAAGGCGCGCCGCCGCTTCGCCGATGCCGGACGAGGCGCCGGTAACGACAGCAAGTGGTTCAGCCATTTGACCGGCGTGTCACGCGAGACACCTCCGTCACACCCGTCGCCTCGCCGCGATGCTACACGATCCGCCGGCCTTGTCCCATGTCGGCTGCCCGCACCGCTGCTGCGGCAACGTACGGTAAAGATTGGCTTATGCCGAAGCGATCGATTTGCCTCCAGATGTAATCGAACAAGAGGCAACGGTTTTACAGTCGCTTACGGCGATCGGACTATGCTCTTGACTGGAAAGAGGGACGGCCAATCTCGTGCCGTCGCCGTCGGGCAAAGCGAGCATGCAGCGTCAGAGAATGAAGTCGGTCAATCGCAGCCTGCTCGCCATATCCGTGATCGTTCTGCCGCTGGTCGGCTGCAGCGCCACCGGCGGCGACGCTTTCGGCGCGTTCGGCAACGGGTCGCTGCAGGCCGTCGATCTGCCCAACGTCCAGAGCTACGACGCCGCGCGCGCCTTGAGCGAGGCGCGGGCGCATTTCCGGCTCAGCGATTTCGGTTACTCCGCCGCGCTCTACAAGCGCTATGCCGAACTGACGCCGAACGATCCGGAAGGCTATGTCGGGCTTGCCGCCTCCTATGATCGCCTGCGCCGCTTCGACCTCTCGGACCGCGTCTACATGGCCCTCTACAGGCTCACCGGCGGGACGGCCCAGTATTACAACAATCTCGGCTATTCCTACCTGCTGCGCGGCGACACCGCGACGGCGCTGACCAATCTGCGCAAGGCCAACCAGCTCGATCCGCACAATCCGGTCGTGGCCAACAATCTGAAGATGCTGGCCAATGCGATGAAACGCACCGGCGCATCTCCGCCGCGGGCCTGACGTCTTTCTCTAGAGAGGACTGGTCGAAGTCGTCGGGCTGGTCGGCGCCGCTGCCGGCGGCGCGGCGCTGGTGGTCGTCGACTTCGAAGTTTCCGGCGGTATCACCGAGCCGTTCTTTCCCAGACCGCTCGTATCGTACATCGATCCGCTCGACGGGTTGATCGTTTCGCGTTCGAGATTCGCTCTCACCGCGTCTCCGGCGTGGTAGCTGACCCGGTCGGTATGCTGGAGATAGTCGTATTTGGCGCAGGCGCCGAGCGAAGACGCCAACAGGATCAATGCGGCCGAACTGACCAGAGACTGTCGCATGGTCATCCGCCGCTTCCCTGGCCGAGATTGATGATGTAACCGAACGGACCTGTGACCCCGGCGCCCGACTGGAAGTCCTGAATCATCTTCGGCGTCACCTCCAGCTTGCCGTGGCCGAAGAAGTCGAGATCGTTGGCAGGCATGGTGCTGTCCAGGGGCGAAGCCACGAGCTGGCCGGGCGTGTCCGGCTGGACCAGCCGCGGCGTCACGATGACCACCAGTTCCGTTTCGTTCTTCTGGTAGCCGGACGACCTGAAAAGCGCCCCCAGAACCGGAACATTGCCGACCCAGGGCAGCTGGTTCTGGTTGAGCTTGGTGTCGTTTTGCAGCAGGCCGGCGACCGAGAAGCTCTGCCCGTCTCTCAGCTCGACGGTCGCGTCGAGATTGCGCGTCGTGAAGATCGGATCGCCGGCCTGGCTGTAGCCGTTGAGCCCGCTGACTTCCGGCGTCAGATGGATCTGGATGCGGCCGGCGTCGAGAACCGCCGGTGTGAAGATCAGCCTGACGCCGAAATCCTTGTAGGTGACGGTTGCGTTGCCGTTCTGGTCATTGATGCGGACCGGAATCTGCCCGCCGGCCAGGAAACTCGCCTTGACGCCGGAGAGCGTCGTCAGGTTCGGTTCGGCGAGCGTGCGCACAAGGCCCTTTTCCTCGAGCGCATTGATGGTCGCGGTCAGGCTGAGCCCACTCAGGCCGGAGAGCACGGTAGCGGCGAATGATGCAAAGGAGGCGGCACCCGAAGCCGGGTTGGCCTGGCCGCCGGCGACCGTGGCCCGCATGCTGCCGCTGCTTCCGCCCCATTCGATGCCGAGCTTGCGGGCGGCATCGCGCTGGGCCTCGAGAATGCGGACTTCGAGATTGACCTGCTGGCCGCCGGTAAGCGTGATGGTGTTGATCACCGGGGCGGTGCCGTATTGCTGGACGATGTCGAGCACCTGTTGCATCGAATGATTGTCGGGGACCGTCCCCGACAGCCGGACACGGCCGTTGACGGTGCTCACCTTCACCTTCGAATCGGGGACGGCGGCGCGGATGGAACGTGCGATATCGGTTGTGTCCGCCCCCACCTCGACGGCCAGAAGGCCGACCGGCCTTCCGTCGGCCGAATAGAGATTGACGGTCGTGATGCCGAGGCCCTTGCCCGCCAGGTAGAGCGACCTGTCGGTGATCAGCTGTGCGTCGGCGATATTGGGGTCGGCGGCGACGACCTTGCCGATGGTGCCGGACACGGTGACGGTCAGCGCCTGCGATACCGGTAGCTTGATGCGCAGCACCGAGGTCGTCGCGAGATCGTAGTTGAGGTCCTGGGCCCCGACCGGTCCGCCGATCAGTAGCGCCATTGACAGCAACAGCGCGGCCATGGCCGCCTTCAACGGGTAACTGGCGTAAGGGAGGTGCATCATTTCGACCAGAAGGGACTCGACATGCGGATGACCTGATTGGCGCTGTCGCGCGTCTTTGCCGCCCCGTCGCCATTGGCGGAATCGACGCCTGAGCGCAGCAGCAAGGAGAGCTTGCCGACCGTCGATGCGCTGACCACGAGATCGGCATCGGCCGGACTGAGTGCGAGGGTCGCGATGGCATGTCCGGCAAACGGGCCGTCCTGTGATTCGCTTGCCGCGCCGGGCTTGCCCGCCTCGGAATTGATCGCCAGCACGAGCACGTTGTGAAGGATCGTCTGGGAATGCGGGACGGCGCTTCCAACCCCGTTCGATGCCGACGTCCGGGTCAGCACCACGTCGACGCGATCGTTCGGGCTGATGAAGCCGCCGGAAGCGGATTCGGCGCTGATGACGACCGAAACGCCGCGCATGCCGCCATCGAGCGTGTTGGACAGAAAGCCGCCGCGGCCCTTGACCAGCTTGTCCTTGCGGATCGGGTCGCCGGGCAAGAACCCGATGCGCGCCACCAGACCGGACATGCCGGTCATCGCGTCAGGGGTCGCCGCCGCCGTTATGAAATCGGATCGCAGCGCCTGTTCGGGCCATGCCTGCCAGGCGAGAGATGCCGGCGAAAGGCGCTTGCCGGCCGGGATTTCCTGGCTGGCAACCAGGATCCTGGTGGTCGCCACTGGCGTCGCCGCCGCGGCGGTGGGCACCTCGGCGCGTCCGACCTGGCTGGCAATATAGGCGGCGATGCCGCCGGCGATTACGGCGATGCCCAGGATGAGGATGCGCGACCTCTTGAAGCGGCGCTGCAGCCGGTCGCTGGAGCGTCTGTCGTGCGCGGCAACGGTCCATCCGACATTGTCGCGCAGGTTGCCCGACCCTCTGCGTTCACCCTGCCGGCGCTCGCCCTGTCTGCGCTCGGCTTCGCGAAATCCGCTCGCCAGTGCGTCGGGCCCCGCTGCGTCGACCCGTATGCGGGGATGCCTGCGGCGTTCGATTCCGTCGGAAGTTGCCGCTTCCGGCTGGGTGGACAACTGGTCACTCACTGATGGTGCACCCTGTACGGTCCGCCCAAGGAGCGCGGACTTCAGTACCTTACGGCGCAAGGCTTACTGCCCCGTTCAGAATTCGCTAACACCTTGATCGATCGCCTAAACGGCGCGTTTGCAATGATCTTCGGCCGGGCAAGCGGGGCTTTCGCCGGCGGCCGGAATTGACCGTTTCTGCCGCGCTTCCGGCGGTCAGGCGCGCGACGCTGGCCGGCCGCAACGGGCCCTGCCGCCCCGGCGGTTTCTCGTCCCTGCCAAATGAGGCTAAGTTGACGCCGCGCCGGCCTGTCGCCGGCGCGGTCATGTCATCAGGAGACGCCGCCTTGCCGCAATACCGATCACGAACCACCACGCACGGCCGGAACATGGCGGGAGCGCGCGGGCTGTGGCGCGCAACCGGCATGAAGGACAGCGATTTCGGCAAGCCGATCATCGCCGTCGCCAACTCCTTCACCCAGTTCGTTCCCGGCCACGTCCACCTCAAGGATCTCGGTCAGCTGGTCGCGCGCGAGATCGAGGCGGCCGGCGGCGTCGCCAAGGAGTTCAACACCATCGCCGTCGACGATGGCATCGCGATGGGCCATGACGGCATGCTCTATTCGCTGCCGTCGCGCGAAATCATCGCCGACTCCGTCGAATACATGGTCAATGCGCACTGCGCCGACGCGATCGTGTGCATCTCCAACTGCGACAAGATCACGCCCGGCATGCTGATGGCGGTCATGCGGCTCAACATCCCCGCGGTGTTCGTCTCCGGCGGGCCGATGGAGGCCGGCAAGGTCCTGCTCAAGGACAAGACCAAGGCGGTCGATCTCATCGACGCCATGGTGGCGGCTGCCGACGACGCGGTCACCGACGAGGAAGTCAAGATCATCGAGCGCTCCGCCTGCCCGACCTGTGGCTCGTGCTCCGGCATGTTCACGGCGAACTCGATGAACTGCCTGACCGAGGCCCTTGGCCTGTCATTGCCGGGCAACGGGTCGATGCTTGCCACGCACGCGGATCGCAAGCGCCTCTTCGTCGAGGCCGGACACCTCATCGTCGACCTCGCCCGCCGCTATTACGAGCAGGACGACGAGAGCGCGCTGCCGCGCTCGATCGCGAACTTCGCCGCCTTCGAGAACGCCATGTCGCTCGACATCGCCATGGGCGGCTCGACCAATACCGTGCTGCACCTGCTTGCCGCGGCGCAGGAAGGCGATGTGCCGTTCACCATGGCGGACATCGACCGGCTGTCGCGGCGCGTGCCCTGCGTGTGCAAGGTGGCGCCGTCGAAGTCCGACGTGCACATGGAGGATGTCCATCGGGCCGGCGGCATCATGGCCATTCTCGGCGAGCTCGAGCGCGCCGGTCTTGTCCATCGCGACACGGCGACGGTGCATTCGACCACGCTCGGCGACGCCCTCGACCGCTGGGACGTGCTGAGGGCGAACAGCCAGACCGTGCACGACTTCTATCGGGCGGCGCCCGGCGGCGTGCCGACCCAGGTCGCCTTCAGCCAGGACCGCCACTACGACACGCTCGACACCGACCGGGAGAGCGGCGTCATCCGCGATGTCGAGCATGCCTTCTCCAAGGACGGCGGCCTTGCCGTGCTTTACGGCAACATCGCCGTCGATGGTGCGATCGTGAAGACCGCCGGTGTCGATGCCGCGATCCTGGTGTTTTCCGGCCGTGCGCGCATCTTCGAAAGCCAGGAGGCGGCGGTCGAGGCCATTCTCGGCGGCGCCATCGAGCCGGGCGACGTGGTCATCATCCGCTATGAAGGGCCGCGCGGCGGGCCGGGCATGCAGGAGATGCTCTATCCGACCAGCTATCTGAAATCGAAGGGCCTCGGCAAGGTGTGCGCCTTGCTGACGGACGGGCGGTTCTCGGGCGGCACGGCCGGCCTGTCGATCTGCCACGTCTCGCCGGAGGCCGCCGAAGGCGGCGCCATCGGCCTCGTCGAGGAAGGCGACCGGATCGAGATCGATATTCCGAACCGCAAGCTCAACCTCGCGGTAAGCGACGAGGAACTCGAACGCCGGCGCACGGCGATGGAAGCACGCGGCAAGGCGGCATGGCGGCCCGTCGACCGCAAGCGCCACGTCTCGGCGGCACTGCGCGCCTATGCGGCGCTTGCCACCAGCGCGGCACGCGGCGCCGTTCGGGATATCGCGCGCATCGACCGGTTGTACGACGATCGCTGAGGATGCGTCGCCGAGGGCGGCGCTTTTGCCCGGACAGGGGAGGGGCCTGACGCTCCGGCGACGCCCCGGCGGCGCCGATCTCGTCGCGTCGGCTTTCGCAATCGCGAAATCCGGGCAAAGCGGGAAGCATTGCCATGAAGAGCTTCGCCGACAGATCGTTCTTCGCGGTGTTTGACGAACTCCTGCGCCGCGACAGGCCGAATCACGGGCCCGACACATGGACGGTGGCCGGCGTCACCTGGCACCGTTCACGCCACACATTCGAGACCGACAGCCACGGCTTTGCGGTCGAGACCTACGAAGTCGTCAGCCCGGGCCGTCCGGGATGGTCTCTCCTTGTCGCCAGGGAGCATTGGTGGGGCGGACGGCAGGGCGAGACCATCCGCTCGGCCCACTGGGCCAAACCGCTGCGCGGCAGCCGGACGGCGATCCTGGCGTGGTTCAAGGCGCAGGCGGCCGCCCCCCAATAAGCGGCCCCTCAGAGCAGCGAAACGGCCAGGATGAGCAACAGCAGGACGCCGATCGTGGCGAGATAGGCGTTGAGATATCCCGACTGCAGGCCACGCATCCAGCCGGCAAGGCCGATCACCGCCTTCTCCAGCGGGCGGAACAGCGCCGGCCCGAAGATCGGCGCCACGTCGTGGGTGAAGGTCAGCCTGCGGATGAAATAGGGGTGCCCGTTGGTTCCGGCGGTCAGCCGCTCGGTCTCCACGGTTGGCCGGTAGACGAAGCTGTAGAAGGTTCTCAGCGCATTGGAGAAGGTCAGCGCCGTCGTCGCTGCGCCGGCCGGATTGGCGCTCTGGCCGCCGTACCAGACGGCGCCGCGGCGCGGTTTGCGCCGTAGCGAGACAAGCAGCAGGGCGATCGGCAGAAGCGCCAGCAGCGGCATGACGATGATCAGCTTGCTCGGCGAGATGAAGGCGAAACTGGCGGTCAGCGGCACCAGCAGCCAGCCATCGCTCATCAGCGAGGGGGCGTCGCCACCAGCGACGCGCGCCGACGCGGCCGCCAGCCCGTGCAGCCAGATCGGCATGCCGACCGCCAACACCAGCACGGCCAGGCCGAGCGCACCGACGGCGAGGCTTGCGCCGGTCGGCACGCCCCGGCGATCGGCGGCGCCGCGGCCGAGCAGGCCGATACCGAAGACCTTGACCGAGGTGGCGAAGGCGATGGCCGCGGTCAGTGCCAGGCCGGCGCCGGCGATCGCGGCCGTCAGCCGGCTGGTCAGGCTGGCCAGATGGAAGCCCTGGAAGAAAGTCTGGAACAGATACCATTCGCTGACGAAGCCCGCCTGCGGCGGCATGGCCGCAAGGCTCATCACGGCGAACAGGGCGCCGACGCCGAACACCCACGGACTCGCCGACAGGATGCCACCCTGGCGCAGCTGATAGCTGCCGGTTGCCCGGTAGACGCCGTCGGCGGAGAGGAACAGCGTGCCCTTGGCGAGCGCATGGCCGGCCAGGTGAAGCAGTGCGACGGTCCATGCCAGCCCGGCAAAATCGCCCATGCCGTCCTGGCGGAACATGAGGGCGATGCCGAGTAGCGCCACCGCGATCGAACCGTTCTCGGCTGACGACAGGCTGAGCAGCTCGCGCCAGGATTCCTGCTGGAAGGCATAGAGCGCCGTCAGGATGGCGCTGACCACGGCCACCGCGACGATTGCGATGCCGGCCGGCGACAGCGAGGCGCTCGGGATCGGCGGCAACCACTCCATCATGCCGCGCGACAGGGCAAAGAAGGCCGCGTTCAGGATGAAGCCGGAGAGGATCGCGCCGCTGGCGCCGCTGCCGGCGCCGTAGGTCCCGGGAAACCACTCGTAGAACGGCAACAGGCCGAGCTTGGCGCCGAAGCCGACGGTGAGAAGGAAGGCGACGAAAAGCTGTTCCGCCTGGGGCATGACGCGCATGCCGGCGGCGAAATCGGCGAAGGCAATGCTGCCCGAAGCCTTGATCAGCAGGATGAAGGCAAGGATCAGGGCGACCGACCCGGCTTCCAGGAGCGCCAGCATGAACAGCACCGGCCGGCCGCGATCTTCCACCAGCCGCTCGCCCAGGATCATGACGGCGCCGCCAAGGCTCATGATCTCCCAGGCAATCAGGAAGGTGACCGCATCCTGCATGCCGAACACGCCGAGCGCGCCGATCAGGCTGGCAGCAACGCCGAAGATCCAGGCGCGGCTGTCGATCGACGTCGTTCCCAGCCAGACGGCGAGCAGCGCGCTCGCCAGGCCGAATCCCATCAGCCACAGCGCTTCCGGCGTCAGCGCAAAGGTCGATCCTGCCGGCGGCATGCCGAGGCCGGTCGCGATCGGCGCAATGCCGTTCGGCAGCGCCACGAGCGCGGCTCCGATCAGGACGGCCGCGCCGCCGGCGAGAAGCGCGCGTGCCACCACAAGGCCGCGGCCGGCAAGCGCCAGGATCGCCGCGACCAGCCACGCAGCCAGTCCGATGGCCAGCAGACTAGGTGCCAACGCGCCCTCCCTTGACCCGTTGTGGCATGCGGTCGAGGAACATCAGCAGGGCCTCGATGATCGCCGCCGGATTGGGTGGCGAGCCGGGCAGATAGACATCGACCGGGAGGATCGCGTCGAGGCCGTTGCCGCCGCTATAGCCGCCGCCCAGAAACGCCCCCGAGACCGCGCATGTACCGACCGCCATCACCCAGCGCGGTTCCGCCATCGCCTCATAGGCACGGCGCAGCGGCTCGCGCATGGCGTAGGTCACCGGGCCGGTCACCAGCAGGAGATCGGCGAAGCGCGGCGATGCCGTGAAGAAGATGCCCAGCCGATGCAGATTGTAGAAGGGATTGTTGAGGGCCTGCAGCTCCGACTCGCAGCCGTTGCACGAGCCGGCATCGACATGGCGGACATGCAGGCTGCGGCGGAAGCCGGCGCGTGATGCCGAGGTGCCGGCGCCGGTCGTCTGCGCCGGAGCGCCGAGAACCAGGTCGCTGCGCTCGCGCACGCCGAAGGCCCAATCGAACGATGAGGTTGCCGCACCGGCCGGACAGGCTTCGACGCAAAGCTGACAGGCGATGCAGCGTCCGTAGTCGACGGTGAGGCGGTCGTTTCCGCCGGCCCCGGCGCTCACCGTGATCGCATCGGTCGGGCAGGAGTCGGCGCATGCCGTGCAGCCCGTTTCGCATTTGTCGGGGGCGAAGCGCGGCATGCCGAAGACGCCGTCCTGGCCATCGCTGCCGTCGCGGCGCGGCCACGGCGTCGTCGCCTTGCCTTCACGAAGCCCGAGAAGCGTCCAGTTCGCCATTCCCTTGGCTCCTATCGATCGCAACCGGCAACGCTGAGGCCGAAGCTGGCCTCGTTGATGGCGTAATCCATCATGTTGCTGTCGTGGACGGTGAACGGAAAGACGCGCCAGTTGGAGAAGGACGGCGACTTGATCTTCACGCGAACGATCTTGCCGTCTGCTCCGAAATGAACCGCGTAGAACAACGCGCCGCGCGGGCTCTCGGCCCAGCCCAGGCCTTCCGAGCCGGCCGGCGGCGCGCATTCGGTGCGCACCGGGCCGTCCTTCATGATCAGCAGGATGCCCTGCACCAGCGCGATGCTCTGAACGAACTCCGCCGCCCGCACCCGGGCGCGGGCATGGGCGTCGCCGGCGCTCTCCACCGGAACCTCGAAGTCGAGATCGCCATAGGCGGCATAGGGATGATCGCGGCGCAAATCGCGGTCGAGCCCGCAGCCGCGCCCGATCGGTCCGGTGGCGCCCTGGTCGAGCGCAACCTGCCGGCTGAGCGGCCCGGTGGTGATGAGCCGGTCGAGATAGCTGTTCGAGTTGTCGAGCCGCGCCAGGTAGGCACCCGCGTCGACGCGCAGCTTCTCGAGTTCCTCGCCGAGCCAGGAACCCGGGTCGAGGTCGCGCCTCAGGCCGCCGGGCACCGCCAGGCCGCGCAGGAAGCGGCTGCCGGTCAAGCGGCCGTTGATCTGCTTGGCGCGCTCCTCGAGAAGCTTGCCTTCGGCCTGGCCGACCTTGAGCGTCGTGGTATCGGCGAGATGGCCGAAATAGTGCAGGTGGTTGTAGATGCGCTCCAGTTCGGCCAGGGCCGAGCGCAGCAGGCGCGCCCGTTCGGGCACCGCACAGCCGGCCGCCTGTTCCACCGCCTGGCTGAAGGCAAGCGCATGCGCGAAGCTGCCGATACCCGAGACCCGCTCGGCGAGCACCGCGGCTTTGGCAAGCGGCAGCCCGGCGAAGCGCTTCTCCATGCCGCGATGCTTGAAGAAGAGCTGCGGGTGGAAGTGGAGGATGTGCTCGCCGGCATAGAGGAAGGTGAGTCCGGCCGACTCGACCACATCGGCCCGGATCGGCCCGAAGGGCAGGACCTGTACGTCCAGGCCGACGACCTCCGGTCTCGTCGTGTCGCGGGCGGCGAACGGCATCTCGCTGCCGGCCGGATAGGCGGGGTCGAATGGCGGCAAGGCGGGTTCCGCTCCCTCGTGCAGGACGAGGCGGTTCGGCTCGGGATGCCCCGCGAACGTGATGCCGAAGAGATCGGTGATCTCGCGCTCGTACCAGCCGAGTTGCGGGCTGACATTCGCGCCGCTCGGCATCGCACCGGTCGGGCGCATGCGCCAGATCTGCAGGCCTTGCCCGCCGGGGCGTTCGACCACGTAGCGCAGTTCGGTCTCGCCCGGCTCCGGGTGCCACGCATAGGCGAAATGCACGCGGCCGGCGGCCTTGATCAGGCGATCGACCGAATCGGGCAGGTCCGCCGGCGCTACCTGCATGATGTCGACGGTGCTCATGGCCCCCCCGGCGTCAAGGCGTGAGCCACGGGCGTGAGGTAGTTCCAGATGGCGGCCGGCCACCACAGCCCGAGCACGAGCAGCGGGATCAGCGCCAGCCACATGGGACTGACGCACCAGCGGCTGAACGGCGTCGGCGAGGGATCGCCCTTGACCACGACGCCGTAATACATGCCGCGGAAATGATTGAGGAATCCGGCGAAGATAACGATCAGCAGGATGGCCATCAGATAGACCGCCCAACTGAACGCGGCCGTCATTCCCGCCCGCATGATGGTGAACTCGCTGAGGAACAGGCCGAAGGGCGGGGCGCCGGTGATCGCCACCGCACCGGCCAGCCACAGCGCACCCGAGGTCGGGAAGAAGCGGCCGACCCGCTTGATCGATCCGATCTCCTTGGTGCCGTAGGCGCGCATCACATTGCCGGCGCCGAAGAACATCAGCGACTTGGAGAGCGAGTGGTTGAGCATGTGGTAGAGCGCACCGGCCACGCCCAGTTGACCGCCGAAACCGAAGCCGAGCGCGATCACGCCCATATGCTCGACGCTGGAATAGGCCATCAGCCGCTTGATGCCGGTCTGGCGGACGATGAACAGGGCGCCGACCAGCAGCGACAGCGCGCCGAGCACGACCAGCGCCATCTGCGGCAGGATCCCGCGATCGGCGGCGCGCGCAATGTCGAGGAAGCGGACGATGCCGATCATCGCCGTATTGAGCAGCGCGCCCGACAGCATCGCCGACACCGGCGCCGGCGCTTCGCTGTGCGCGTCGGGCAGCCAGGTATGCATCGGCGCCAGTCCCACCTTGGTGCCGTAGCCGACCAGCACCAGCAGGTAGCTGAGGACGACCAGCACCGGGTTGAGCTTCGGCGCGGCGGCGGTGAGCGCCGCCCAGGTCATGTTGTAGGTCGGTCCGTAGACGAAGCTTCCGGCCCAGTAGAACAGCACCGTGCCGAGCAGGGCGAGGCTGATCCCGGCCGACACCACCATGATGTATTTCCACGCCGCTTCCATGCTCTCGGCGACGCGCTCGAAGGCGACCAGGAAGGTCGAGACCAGCGTCGTCAGTTCGATCGCGATCCAGTAGAGGCCGATGCTGTTCATCAGCGGGCCGACCAGCGTGGTGAAGCCGAAGCCGGCGAACAGCGCATAGAAGGCGTAGAGCCGCGTATCGTCCTTGAGCAGGCGCATGTAGCCGATCGAATAGATCGAGGCGAGCAGATAGACTACGCCCGTGCACAGGACGACCCAGGCCGCCAGCCGATCGATGACGATGTAGTCGTCCCAGAAATAGCGGGGCTCGCCGTCGATCAGCACGACCAGCGCCAGCGCCGCGACGAAGGAGGCGATGCTGGCGGCGAGGTTGAGCCGCTCGGCGAAGCGCGGCCGGCGCACCGCAAGCGCGCCTGCGACCGCGACCAGCGGCGCCCCGGCAAGAACCGCGATGAGCGCGCCGAAGATCACCCGACCAGCCTCCTCAGTTCGAGCGAGCTGGTCGTGCCGGCATGGGTGACGAGATAGCCGATGAGCACGCCGAAGCAGGCGACGATGACCAGAAGGTCGAACAGGATCACCATTTCGATCAAGAGCGGCATGCCCGGCACGAGGATCTGCGAGCCGAGGAAGATGCCGTTCTCCAGCACCAGCAGTCCCAGGATCTGGCTGACCGCTTCATGGCGAACCGCCAGCATCAGGAAGCCGATGAGCTTCATCGACAGCATGACGGTGAGCGCCAGCACCGCGACCGTCAGCTCGAGATGGACCGACCCGGCCGCCCGGGTCGATACCGCCAATGCGAACATGACGAACAGGGCACCGATCACCAGTCCGGTGCTCGGTTGCAGAATTTCGTGGATCTCGCGTTCGACCTTGAGGCGGTGGATGATCCGCCACAAGAGGTAGGGCAGCAGCATGCCGCGGAAGAGCGCGGTCAGGAGCGCGATCAGGAACAGCTCGGGATAATTGCCGCTGATGCCGACCAGCACCGACAGGGCGGCGATCACCCAGGATTCGGCGGCAAAGGCGTAGAGGTAGTTCTTCAGCCAGCGCGAGCCCAGCATCACGAAGGAGAGCAGCAGGCTGACGATGGCCAGCAGGCTGAACAGTGATGCGGTCAACGGCGTGAGGTGCTCGATCAGCATGGTTCGGGGCTCTAGCTCAGCTGCGTGCCGACGATCGCAAGGATGGCGAAGAGGAACGATGCGGCGAGCGGCTCCTGATAGCGGTAGAAGCGCAGGCGCGACATCGTGGTCTCGACCAGCACGACCGCCGTGCCGACGAGGGTGAACTTGACGATCAGGCCAAGCGCCGCGCCGCCGGCGCCGACCGCGCTGCCCGCGATCGAAAGCCCCCAGGGCAACAGCAGCACGTTGCAGAAGATCGTGTAGAGGATGAACTGCTTCATCATCGACGCCCACTTGATGAGCGCCAGCAGCGGTCCGGAATATTCGAGGATGCGCGCCTCCTCGATCATGTAGACCTCGATATGCGTGCTCGAATGGATCGGCATGCGGTCGGTCTCGATCAGGAGCAGGATGAAGAAGGCGGCGACCAGGAAGAGGTGGGCCGGGCTGAGATAGACCGGCCAGCTCGACACCAGCAGATGATTGACGACGAAGGGCAGCATCGCCTTGGCGAGCAGCGTGATGCCGACGAAGACCAGGATCAGCGTCGGTTCGGCAAGGATGGCGAGCATCACCGCGCGGCTCGACCCGACGCCGCCATAGGCGCTGCCGGTGTCGAGCCCGGCGAGCACGATCATGAACGAGCCCAGCGTCAGGATGAGGCCGCCGCCGAGGATGTCGCCCATGTCGGAAAGTGGCAGGGGAAAGTTGGTCAGCACCGGAATCAGGATCGGCACCGTCAGCATGCAGGTGAATGCCACCACCGGCGTCACCCAGAACAGCCAGGATGCCGTCTCGGGCACGACGATCTGCTTGTGGAACAGCTTCCACAGATCGCGATAGGGCTGGAATATCCCCGGCCCCTGGCCGCGCTGGGCGCGCTCCTCGAACTGGAGGATGATCCCCTGGATCAAAGGCGAAAGCGCCACAACGGCGACGACCTGTGCGATCTGCAGGAGAACGTCGCGGCCGCTCATCGCGCGCAACCCATCGCGCCGGCGGACGCGAATCGCCGCGGTTCGAGCACACGGATCGGGGAGGGGAGTGGTCTCATCAAGACTCCTCTTGCGCCAAGCGTCAAAGAGGAGTCATCAGCCCCAAGGGCGGTTATAAGGCGAACTCCATCGCCTGATTTCCGCCGACTGATAAGAAGCAACGCGGGTTTTGTCAACGGGCAACGCTTGTCGCCGAACCGCGAAATCGCGGCGCCCCTCGCGCGCCCTGAATTCGGTCTGTGGCCGTCGCGGCGCACATCGCCGGTCGACGCTCGCCGCAGATCGCTTCGCTGGAGCGGCGTTCCATGCTTCGCGGCGGACGCCGCCGTCATCCGTCCCTGGACACCAGGAGTCTGCCGGTCATCTCGTCTGTCACCAGATACTGCACGTATCCGCCGACAAAGGCCGCCCGGATCGCTTCGATCTTGTCCGTGCCGGCGGCCACCAGAATCCCGCAGCGCACATGTTTGAGATCCTCCGGCGTGATCCCGATCATGCGTTCGTCCATCTCGCCTTTGACGTGCTCGCCTTTGGCATTGATGAAGCGGCCGCAGATGACCCCGACGGCGCCATGCGCCTGATACCAGTGCAGTTCCTCGACGCTGGCAATGCCGGATTGCACGATGTGGGTCGTCTCCGAACAGTTGCCGACCGAGAACAGCACCTTGGTCAGCTCCCTGAACTTCTCCAGCTGGGTGCGGATGATCGGTTCCTTCTTCAGCGCATCGGCGATCTTCTTGCTGGACAGGATCGCCGGGGCGTGCAGCGTGTAGCAGTCGGCGTTGAGGCTGGCGGCGATGCGGATTGAACTGGTCTCCGCTGCCGGCAGCAGCGGAGACTTCATGGAACCGATCGTCTGGCAGATGGTGAGATTGCGGATGATGCCGCGCGGCATCTCCTCGGCGACCCACTGGATCGTCTCTCCCCAGGCGATGCCGAGCACGTCGCCCGGCTGCAGCAGATCGTAGACCGCCATGGCGCCGACGCGGGCCACCTGGCGACGGACATCCCTGGCACGCTTGTCGGCATTGGAACCGGGGCCGGGCAGGACCGACGCGATGAAGACGTCCTTGAGTCCGTATGCGTCGCGCAGGTCCTTGGACAGTTTCGAGCTGGAAAACGACGTGCCGTTGATCCGGATGTCGACGATGTTCTGCTCACGCGCCTGGCGCAGATAGTTCACCACCGTCGGCCGGGACACGCCGAGACGCTTGGCGATCTCGTTCTGGGTCAGGCCGTCCTTGTAGTAGAGGATGGCGATGTTCGCCAACAGCGTGTCGTTCCGGTTGAGCGACCTGCGCTCGCCCTTGTCCCGCCCCGGCGTCGACTTCATTGAAGCATGTCCGTGCTTTCCATGAATGCCATGACCTGGTCGAAGTCGCGCACGCCGGCGTCCGAGCCGAGCGCGGTTGCCACCAGTCCGGAGACCGCCGAGCCGAGGCGGCACGCCTGTTCCAGATCGAACCCCCTGGCTAGCCCGGCGATGAAGCCGCCGCAATAGCTGTCGCCGCAGCCGGTGGTGTCGGAGACCTCGACCTTGAAGGCGGGCGTCCGGAACGCCCCGTCGGCCGTGCGCGTATAGGAGCCTTCGGCGCCCATTTTGAAGACGCAGGCCTTGGCGCCCATGTCCATGTAGAACCGCGCCACGTCGTCCGGCTGGCGCAGCCCCGACATGAAGGTCGCCTCCTCGAAGGAGGGCATGAAGTAGTCGACATGCGGGAGGACGTCGCGCAGCAGGTTGACGGTCTTGTCGTTGGGCGCAATCAGGTCGAACGTCGTCGTCAGCCCGCGCTTCTTGGCGTGCTCCAGCAGGCGGGCGCTCTGCCCCTTGTCCATGGCGGCGAGCAGACCGGTGCCGCCGTGATGCAGGAAGCGCGTGTCGCAGACGGCGTCGAAATCGGCCTCCTCGACGAACAGGTGGTCCGATGCGCCCCGGCAGTGCAGGGCCGGTCGTTCGCCGTTCGGGCGGATGGTCAGAATGGTCGCCGATGTCGGCGCCTCGCTGGTCTGCTGGACCATCGAGCAGTCGATGCCCAGTCGCTCATAGGCCGCCAGGATGAAATCCCCCTTCTCGTCGTTGCCGAGGCAGGCGACGGTGGCGCATGAGATACCGAGCTTGGCTGCGTTCATGACCGCGCCGGACGCGGTGCCGGCCGGGTTCAGCCGGATTTCCTCAATGAATTCGACGGCGCCGCCCTTGGGGATCGCGGTTACCGGCCGGCCGGCGATGTCGAGGATCGTCAGGCCGACAAAGACTGCATCGAACTTGGGCACGTTTACCTCCCGCAATTGATCGCGACTTTCGCGACCTTACGCATTGACCTTCTTGCTGCCGCTCTGGCCGTAATGGCGACGGAACCAGTTGTAGCAGCGCTCGATTTCCTCGGCCGGCATTTCCTCCACCGGCCCGCGCAGCATGGCAAGGTGCGTGGTCTTGGCGGCTTCCTCCAGATACATCGCGACAGACGTCGCCTCCGTCGCCGACTTGCCCATGGTGAAGACACCGTGCGCCTTGACCAGGACCGCCATGCCGCCTTGCGCGGCTTCGATGATCGCGCGCCCGGTATCGACCTCGCCGGGCGTGGCGTACTCCGAGCACGGCACGTCGCGGCCGAGGATATGGGTGATCGGCGACAGCACGGCCGGAATGCGCTCGCCGCGGGCGGCAAAGCTCGTGGCATAGGGCGAATGGGTGTGGGTGATGCCGAACACGTCCGGCCGGTTCCGGTAGATGTAGAGGTGGATGCCGGTATCCACCGACGGCTTCATCGTGCCTTCGACGATATTGCCTTCGAGATCGACCACAACCATCGTGTCGGGGCTCAGCTTGGCAAACTTCACGCCGCTCGGCTTGATGACCACGAGGCCGCTTTCCGGGTCGCGGCCGGAGACGTTGCCGCCGCTACCGACGACCAGGCCGTTGCGCGGCAGTTCGTGGTTCTGTTCGCAGACTTCTTCTTTCAGGGCTTCAAGCATGTCAGGCCGCCTTCTTCGATGATGTGACATGGGCTGGCAGCCCATGCGGATAGACGATGATCTTCAGCGATTCCCGGGCTTCGACGAGCATCCTGAACGCTTCCGCCGCATCCGCGATGTCGAAGAAATGGGTGATCGCCTTCTCCGCCCGGACGCGGCCGGCGTCGAGCAGGCGGAAATAGCTGTAGGTGTCGTGATGGTCGCTCGAATATTTCGACGTCACCGTGATCTCGTCGAAATAGGCGCGGTTGCCGTCGCGGGCCCACGGCACCTCCGGCGCCAGCGGTGCGCCGAGGTGCAGCGTGCCGCCGACCTCGGTGAGTGCCAGCGCCTGGTCCCACGCCTGCGGGCTCGGCGCGATGGCGACCACCGTATCGGCCAGCAGGCCATTGTTGAGATCGCGCATCGCCTGGACCGGATCGGTATTGGCGGGATTGATCGTGTGCGTGGCGCCGAGTTCGCGCGCCTTTTCCAGTCGCCAGTCGGAGAAATCCAATGCGACAACCTTGCCCGCCCCGAACAGCGGCGCCATGTGGATGAAGCCCTGGCCCATGAAGCCGGCGCCGACCACCGCCACCGTGTCGCCCGGCTGGATGTTGCAGACCTTGAGGCCGCCCATGACGCAGGACCACGGCTCGATCGTGGTCGCCACCTCGTTCGACATGGAATCGGGGATGCGGTGGACGTCCATGCGCAGGTGATCGCCGGTGACCCGGTAGTACTCGCACACCCCGCCGGGATCGAGCCTGGTCGTCGAATAGAAGGGATCGCGCGTGAAATGCCCGCGCAGCGACCAGTGCGACCGCACCCGGCCGACGTGGTGATTGACGAAGAGCCGGTCGCCGGCCTTGAAGTCCCTGACGTTGCGGCCGACTTCGACCACTTCGCCGACCGGCTCATGGCCGAGCACCTTGGGCTCGGCCTTCTTGTACCAGGGCATCGCCTCGCCGCCGCACAGGCCGCAGGCCAGCGTCCTCAGCAGGATGTCGTCGGGTCCGATCTCGGGCACCGGCCGCTCTTCCAGGCGTATGTCGTCGATCGCGTGGTAGACGGCCGCCCTCATCATCTCTGGCATCGGATTTCCTCCTTCATTCCTGGCGCCCGCGCGATGCGTAGGCGCGCCGCGCTTCCCAGATCTCGCGGGATGCGGCGACGATTCTCTGATAGAGCGCGAACAGGCGCTCATACTCTTCGGCAAGCCGCGGATCGGGACGGTGGATGCGGATATCCTCGGCGCGCGCCGGCCGGCTGTCGAGGTCGCACAGTCCGGCCGCCGAGGCGCCGATCAGCGCCGCTCCCCACAGCCCGTGATCGCTGATGTTGCTGGCGGTGATCGTCGTGCCCAGCACGCTGGCCAGGATATCGCACCACAGCAGGTTGCGCGCCCCGCCGCCGGTCAGGAAGGTGTGGTCGGGATTGGCGATGCCGGCGGCGTGGAAGCAGTGCTTCAGGCTGAACGACGTGCCTTCCATGACGGCACGCGCCATGTCGGCACGCGTCGACTGCGCCGTCAGGCCGAGAAAGGCCGCGGTCGCGTGCGGCGCCACGAAGGGCGCCCGCTCGCCGGACAGGAACGGCAGAAACGTCACGCCGTTGGCGCCGGCGGGAACGTCGCGCACCATCTCGTTTATCCGCGCGGCGACTTGCGCGCTGTCGCCGCCGCCGAGGCTCAGCGGATGCAGTGAAACGAACCAGTCATAGGCAGACGCCCCGGATTGCGGCGCCACCACGCGGATCCAGTTGCGGTTGAGCGGATGGGCAAGCGTCGCGCCCACCGGTTCGCCGTGGAACGGTTCCGGCTCGACGACGGCGTTGACCACGGCCGTCGTGCCGAGGACGAGGCTGACATCGCCGGCCTCGTTCAGCTTCATGCCCACCATCATCGCGCCGAGGTCGATCGTTCCGGTCGCCACCGGCAGGCCGGCGGGCAGGCCGAGTGCCGCGGCGACATCGGGCAGCAATCTGCCGTGCAGCCGGTTTGCCGGCTGGGGTGCCGTCAACGTCCCGGCGAACTCGCCGATGCCGAGCAGATCGAAAGCCTCGGCCGCATATGTCCGGCTTTCCAGATCCATGAACGGAATCGTGCCGTCGCTGAAATCGGCGGCCAGAACGCCGGTGAGCTGCAGGTTGATCCAATCCTTGCAGAAGACGACATGGGCGACGCGCCGGGCGGCCTCCGGCTCGTTCTCTTTGAGCCAGCGCAGCGCGGTGCCGGCCGTCCCCGCCCAGTTCGCCGTACGTGAAAACCGCGACAGCTTCTCCGACGTGCCGTCGGCGATCCAGCCGAGCACGAGGTCGTCGCTGCGACCGTCGTTCCACAGGATCGCATTGCGCACCGGGCGCAGATCCTTGTCGAGCGCCCACAGCCCATCGCCTTGCGCGCATACCCCGAGCGCGGCGATCCGCGCGCCGGCCGCCCTGCCGACCGCGCCGCGCAGGCATTCCTGCGCGATTCGCCAGATCTCATCCATGTTCTGTTCGGACCAGCCGGGCTGCAGCCGGATCACCGGATTGGCTCGCGTCTCAAGGCTGATGAGGCGCCCGTCCTCGGCGTAGACGGCGGCCTTGATGGCGGTCGAACCGACATCGATTCCCAAATATGCCACCTCGGTCATTGGCTTTCCCCGGGCGTCAGCTTGTTTGACATATGACGCATTTCTTGACATAAGTTAAGTGCCGGTTTTCCAGTCTGGGAGGGTAGACGCGGATCCGTGCCGCCCGCAGCGCGCCGCCTGGCGCGTGGCACGAGGACCTGGGAGACAATGCCGGCTTGCGAGGGTGGAGGAGCAGGAAATCATGAACTGGAGATCGCTGAAGAGTGGAGCGTTGTCCGCCGTCTGTGCGGCTGCGCTCGGCATCGTTGCCGTCACCATGGTGGCATCGTCGGCTTCCGCTGACGATGCGGCACTGACGCTAAAGGGTAAGCGGATCGGCGTGGCTGTGGTGGGAACCCAGCATTTCTGGGACCGCGAAGCGTTCCAGGGCGCCGTCGACACCGTCAAGAAGCTCGGCGGCGACGTCCTGCCGACCGATGGTGGTCGTGACAACCAGAAGCACGCCGACAACCACGACATCTTCCTGGCAAACAAGGTCGATGCCGTCATCTCGATCCTCGGCGACGCCGCGGTCGAGCCGAAGTTCAAGGCCTTGCGGGAAGCGGGAATCCCAGTTTTCACTGTCGATCACCTGTCTCCCAATTCGATCAACAACACGACCTCTGACAACTACTACATGGGCGAGGCGATCGGTCGCTACATGTCCGACGCGCTCGGCGGCAAGGGCAAGGTCGCCGTGTTCAACGCCTTCTCCGGGCAGCTGCGCATCTGCGGCATCCGCTACGATATGTGGAAGTACGTGCTCCAGGACTATCCGGGCATTCAGATCCTGCAGCCCGAGCTGGCCGAAGCCTTTGCCAACGCGCCGGAAGACGCGCGCAAGAAGACCCTCGACCTGCTGACGCAGTATCCGAAGGGCACCATCGACGCGATCCACGTGGCCTGCTGGGACCAGCCCGCCATCGGCATCGTCCAGGCACTGGAGGAATCCGGACGGGACGATATCAAGGTGACCGCGCTCGATGCCGGGCCTGACACGCTGCAGATCATGGCCGAGCCCAACAGCCCGCTGGTCGCCGACGTCGCCCAGCAGCCGTACAAGATCGGCTCCACGTCCGCGATGAACGTGGCGCGCTATTTCGCCGGCGAGAAGCTCCTGCCCCAGACCTTCGTTGACGTCATCCCGGTCAAGGGTCCGGAACAGGCGCGCGCGGTCTACAAGGAACTTGGCTACGAGAAGGGCTTCGGCAAGCTGCCGTAATCCTTCCGCCTGCACTGAGCCGCCGCCCGCCGGACCGGTGGGCGGCGGACCTGTCCGGCCGCTGGCGCTTGTCACTCGGCGTCTTGCCTCCCAGCCGGTATCGGACAATCGTGCCCGTGGCCCTTTCCCTACGCCGGAGCACCACAGCCGTGACCAGCGACCGCGCCACCATCCTCGCGATGAAGGACATCTCGAAGAGCTTTCCCGGCGTGCGCGCGCTCGACAGCGCCAGCCTGTCGGTCCGCGTCGGTGAGATTCACGGACTGGTCGGTGAAAACGGCGCCGGCAAGTCCACCATCATCAAGGTGCTGGCCGGCGTCTATGGCCGCGACGGCGGCGAGATCGTGCTCGACGACGCGCCGCTGCACGATGCCACGCCCGACAGGGTCCATGCCGCCGGCATCCGCTTCATCCATCAGGAACTCAACCTCGTTCCCCATTTCACCGTGGCCGAGACGGTGTTCATGGGCCAGGAGCTCCAGGGCCGCTTCGGCCTGCGATCGCGCGCCATGCGCGAGGCGGCCGAGCGCTTCCTCAAGGAGACGCTGAACGCCGAGATCGGCGGCCGCACGCTGATCCGCGACCTCGGCATCGCCGAACGCAAGCTTGTCCAGATCGCCCGCGCGCTTGTCGACGAGCAGGCCAAGATCGTCGTGTTCGACGAGCCCACCGCACCGCTCTCCAGCGCCGAGACCGACCAGCTGTTCGATGCGATCGCGCGGCTGAAGGCACGCGGGATCGCGATGATCTACGTCTCGCACTACCTGGGCGAGATCACCGCGATCTGCGACCGGGTCACGGTATTCCGCAACGGCAAGGACGTCGGCGTGATCGAGGACGTCGGCCCCGCCGATACGCCGCGTATGATCAACATGATGGTCGGCCGCGACATCTCCGATCTCTACCCGCAGAAGGCGCACAAACCGGCGGAGCCCATGCTGAGGCTCGACAAGCTCGGCGATGCGCGTCATTTCCGCAATGTCGACCTGGAGGTCAGGCGCGGCGAGATCGTCGGGCTCGCGGGGCTTGTCGGCTCGGGCCGCGAGGAACTCGTCGATACGATCTACGGGCTCGATCGGCCGACCGAGGGCCGCATCGTGCTCGACGGCAGCGACATTCACATTTCGGCGCCGTCGACGGCCGTCGCCAACGGCGTTGTCCTGGTGCCGCGCGACCGTCGCCAGGACGGTCTCGTTCTGAACATGACCGTTTCCGACAACATCAACCTCGCCTCGCTGGAAGAGGTCTCGGTGGCGCACATGGTGAAGCGCCGGGCCGGGCTCGCGCGGGCCGAGGAACTGGCCGAAAGGCTCGACATCCGGCCCCGGCGGGTGGAGACGCCGGCGCGCCTCATGAGCGGCGGCAACCAGCAGAAGGTGGTTCTCGCCCGCTGGCTCGCCACCAATTCCAAGCTCTTCATCCTCGACGAGCCGACGGTCGGCGTCGATATCGGGGCCAAGGTGGAGATCTACCGGCTGATCGAGAATCTCGCCGCCCAGGGCGCCGCGGTACTCGTCTCGTCTTCCGATTCCGTCGAACTGCTCGGGCTCTGCGACCGGATCGTCGTCCTGCTGCGCGGCGAGGTCGTCGCCAATGTCGCGGCGGCCGATTGCAGCCTGGATCGCCTGATCGCACTGACTGCCGGCGGACATACCGACCAGGGAGCGGCGGCATGACGAGCGCAGCGGCTGGCGTGCACAAGGGTACCCGGACCGACCTGCTGGCCTCGGCGGCTTCGATTGCGCCGCTGGCGATCTTTATTGCGCTCCTGCTCTATCTCGGCATCGAGGCGCCCAACTTCCTCAGCCCGTCGACGATCGCGCTGATCCTGAAACAGAGCATTCCGACGGTGGTTGTCAGCCTCGGTCTGGCGACCGTGGTCATGGCCGGCGGCGACGACGTCGTCTCCGGCGGCATCGACCTTTCCGTCCCGTCGATCGCGATCCTCGCCGCGGCCATCGTTGCCGATCAGCTCACCAACCACGGCACGCCGATCGCCCTTGCCCTCGCACTCGGCATGGGCGCGGCGCTGATCGCCGGCTTCGTCAATGCCTTCCTGGTGGTGACCATCGGCATGACGCCGCTTCTCGCCACCCTGGCCAGTGGCGCCGCCTTTGTCGGCATCAGCAAGGTCGTCACCCAGAGCCGCCGCATCAATGTCGGCGATGCCTTCATCGTCTATCTGCGCGACGGTCAGATCCTGGGGATTCCGGTGGGCGTCCTGGCGGCGCTGGCGCTGGCGCTGGTGTTCTACCTGGCGCTGCATCGCACCCGCTGGGGAATGCATCTGCAGGCGGTCGGCGGCAATCGCGAAGCCGCCGAGATCTCCGGCCTCAGGCCGAGCCGCTTCATCGCCCAGTCCTTCATCATCGCCGGCATTGCCGGCGGTCTTGCCGCAGCCTTCGTGCTGGCGCGCGGTTCGGGCAGCACACCCGGCACCGAGGAAAATCTGCTGCTCGAGATGGTGCTTGCCACCTTCCTCGGCGCTGCCTTCTCGCCGCGCCGCGTGGTCACGCTGTGGGGGGCGGTCTTCGGGGCGGTGCTGGTCTCGGCGCTTTCGGTCGGCTTCGGTTCGGTCGGCGTCGACATCTTCTGGACGGGCTGCATCAAGGGCGCCCTCATTCTCGTGGTCGTGGCGTCTGCCGCCCTTTCGAGGAACCGCAACAGATGAAGAGCGATGCCGCCAACCCGGCCGGAAAACTGTCCCTTCCGGATGTCAGGGAAATCCTCGTCCGCTACGGCTTTCTGATCGTCATCGCCGCCTGTTTCGTGTTCTTCGCGCTCTACAATCCGAGCTTCCTCACCCTCGGCAACGTGACCAATGTGCTCGAAGGCTCGGCCATTCTGCTGGTCGTGTCGCTGGCAATGACGCTGGTGGTGGCGCAGGGCGGCATCGACCTGTCGGTCGGCGTGGCGCTCGATTTCGGCTCTGCCTTTGCCATCGTTGCGATGAAGGATTTCGGCGCGACCTGGTACATGGCGGTGGTCGCCGGGCTTGCCGGCGGCGCCCTGGTCGGCCTGCTCAACGCCTTTCTCGTTGTGCGGCTGTCGGTCGGGCCGTTTCTCGCCACCCTCGGCGTCTATTTCATCGGCGGCAGCGTCGAGCGCATCTTCACCCACGGCGGCGGGCCGATCTCCTATCGCATCATGCCGCTGGAATTTCATCACATCGCCGTCGGCAACCTGTTCGGCATACCGATGAAGATCGTCATCGGTATCGTGGTCCTCGCCGTCTACTACATCGTTCTGGAGCGCTCGCTGTTCGGCAAGCGTATCCATGCCATCGGCATGCAGCGCAGTGCCGCCCGGGTCTCCGGCATTCGCGTGCCGGTCTATCTTGCCATCGGCTTCGTGGCCGCCTCGGCGACCTGCGCCATCGGCGGCCTCATCGCCTCCGCCAACCTCAGGATGTTCACGCCGCTCGACGGCAACGCCTATCTGATGAACGCGATCGCGGCGACCTTCATCGGCGCGTCGATCCATCCGCACGGCCGTCCCAATGTGCTGGGCACGCTGGTCGGCGTTCTGTTCCTCGGCATGATCGCCAACGGCCTCAATCTCATGCGCCTCGACTTCAATACCAAGGACGCGCTGTCGGGCATCATCCTCGTCCTCGCGCTTGCGCTCGCCGTGGCCCAGAAACGGCTGCGACAATGAGGCTCCGCCGCTGCGCCGATCGAAGAAGGTGCCGCTAGGGCCGTGGTTCGATCTTCGGCGGGTCGAACACGGAGATGGCGGGCAGGGGACCGGTCCAGGGCGCGATGTCGACCAGGCTCGTGTGGGCGATGTTGCCCTGCGTCAGGCCCGAACAGCCCTTGTCCAGGGTCAACACGTTGGGATTGCCGTGGACGTCCATGACCTCACCGTCGACCGTCTGCAGGTCCAGCCAGGCGCCGGTCGCCATCCACGCCACCTCCTCGCGGACATCGTCGCTGAGCACGACACCGGCGAGGCAGCGGCCGCGGGCATTGGTGAGGAGCACGACGTCGCCCTCGGCAATGCCGTGCCGCTCCGCCGTCGCCGGATTGAGATAGACCGGCTCTCTGCCGTCGATCTTGGTCGCGCGCGACACCGGTCCGTTGTCGAGCTGGCCGTGCAGCCGCGTCAGCGGCTGACCCGAGACCAGATGCAGCCGGCCGCCCGCATCGGCCCGGCCGAGCCATTCGGCCGGCTCCAGCCAGGCCGGATGGCCGGGACAGTCGGCAAGGCCAAAGCCCGCAATGGTCTCGCTGAAAAGCTCGATCTTGCCGCTCGGCGTCTTCAGCGGATGGGCCTCAGGGTCGGCGATGAAGGCGCCGAACTGCACGCGGCGCTGTTCCGTCTTCGGCAAGGCGAACCTGCCGGAGGCGCGAAACGCGTCGAATCCGGGCAATTCGAGACCGGCAAGCGCGGCGCGCTCGCGCGCCTGTTGCCACAGCCGGCGCAGCCAGTCGTCTTCGCTCAGTCCCTCGGTGAAGGCGTCCAGCGTGCCGAGCCTGTCGGCAAGGCCGCGGAATACGCCATGGTCGTTGCGGCTGTCGCCGATCGGCTCGATCAGCTTCTCCATGAAGATGAGCGTCGGGTCGCGGCGGTTCATCATGATGTCGGCGCGCTCGACCGACGAGGTGACCGGAAAGACGATATCGGCCCGCCGCGCCGTCGCCGTCCACCATATGTCGTTGACGATCACCGTCTCGGGCCGCGTCCAGGCCGCCTCAAGCCGGTTCAGGTCCTGGTGATGGTGGAACGGATTGCCGCCTGCCCAGTAGACCAGCCGGGCATCCGGATAGGCGCGTGTCTCGCCGTCATAAGTATAGGCCCCGCCGGGATCGAGCAGCATGTCGGCGATCCGCGCGACCGGAATGAAGTCGCTGACCGGGTTGCGCCCCTGCGGCAAAGCCGGCCACGGCACATAGCGTGTCGCCCGCCCGACCGGCGTGGTCGAGCCGTAGCCGAATCCGAATCCGGTTCCCGGCTTGCCGATCTCGCCGAGCATCGCCGCCAAAGCGAGGCCCATCCACAGCGGCTGTTCGCCGTGATCGGCGCGCTGCATGCCCCAGGCGAGCGAGATCATCGTCCGCCGCGCCGCCATGTCGCGCGCCAGTTCCCGGATCAGGCTGGCGGGAAGGCCGCAGATCGCGCCGGCCCAGTCGGCCGTTTTCGCGATCCCGTCGCTTGCGCCCGTCAGGTAGCGTTCCAGGGCCGGCCAGCCGACCGTGTAGCGGTCGAGGAAGTCGCGGTCGCATTGCCCCGCTTCGATCAGACAGGCGGCAAGCCCCATCATCAGGGCGGTGTCGGTGTTCGGCCGCGGCGCGATCCACTCGGCATCGAGCGCCGCGGCCATGTCGGAGCGGTTGGCGGAAATGTTGACGATGCGCGTGCCGTTCGCGCGGGCGCGTGCGAGCCAGCTCTCGACCTCATGAAACGAGCTGCCGCCGGACATGATCTGCGCCGTCCGTCCGGAGATGCCGCCGAAGCACACCAGCAGCTCGCAGTTTTCGGCGATCAGCGGCCAGCTCGTCATCTCGTCCTGGAACAGCGCGTTGGACATGCCGGTGACGTGCGGCAGCAGCACCTCTCCGCAGGCGTGCGAATAGGTGTCGCGGGCGGCGACATAGCCGCCGATGGTGTTCATGAAGCGCCTGAGCTGCGATTGCGCATGATGGAAGCGGCCGGCACTCGCCCAGCCGTAGGAGCCGGCGAAGATCGCGCCGTTGCCGTGCTCGTCGCGAACCCGCCGCAATTCCTCCGCCGCCAGATCGAGCGCCTCGTCCCAGCCGACGGGCACGAAGCTGTCCCGGCAGCGCGTCGACCGGTCGCGGCGCTGCAGCCATCCCTTGCGCACCATCGGCGTCTTGATGCGCGTCGCCTGGTCGCGGACCGCGGCCAGCCATCCGCTGCCGATCAGCGACGGTTGCGGATCGTCTGCCAGTGGCACGAGCTGCAGATCTGCCCCGTCTCCCTTCGCCCGGTAGCTGCCCCAATGGGCAGAGGCATGGCGTTCATAGGTCATCGTGTCCCGCCCCCGAGGGCCATTCGATTATTTACATATGCTACGAAATTTGACATATGTCATCCCTTGGAACAAGCGGTCGGCCGATGAGAAAGTGAGGACGGAATGAGAAACGCGAAGCCCACCGAGGAGGTCGCCCTCGGTATTCGGCGCCGGGTCTTCGAGCACTCGATCCGCAACAACGGCGGCTACATGAGCCAGGCGTGCTCATCCGCCGAACAACTGGCATGGCTCTACAACGAAGAACTTCGTCTCGGCGAACCGACGCTGCCCATGATTCCCAAACCGTTTGGCGGCGTTCCTTCAGCCGCCAACACAGATTACCACACTGGCGCCGGCTACAACGGCCCCGCCGGACCGGAATACGATCGGCTGTTCATCGCCCCGGCCCACTACGCGCTGGTCGCCTATGCAACCCTGATCGAGGTCGGCCGCATGGCCCCGGAAGGGCTGAGCATGTTCAACAAGGACGGCTCTTCGGTCGAGATGATCGGCGCCGAGCACTCTCCCGGCATGGAAGTCCACAACGGGACCCTGGGCATCGGGCTGTCCACCGGCGCCGGCCTTGCCTTCGGGCGCCGGCGCAAGGGCGAAGCCGGCCGGGTCTGGGTCTTCATGTCCGATGGCGAAGTCGAGGAGGGCCAGACCTGGGAGGCGGTGCAGGCGGCAGCCTTTCACGGCATCGACAATCTCTACGCCATCATGGACGTCAACGCCCAGCAATGCGACGGCGCCATGGCGAGCGTCATGGAGGTCGGCGACATCCGGGCCAAATTCGAGGTCTTCGGTGCGCGCTGTGTCGAGATCGACGGCCACGATGTGTCGGCGATGCGCCAGGCCGTCGCCGAACCGCATCCCGGCAAGCCGCTGATCATCCTCGCCCATACCGTGCCCTATCAGGGCATGAGCTTTCTCGAGCGTCGTTTCCCGCGCCTGCACTACGTTCGCTTCAAGTCCGAGGAAGAACGGGCGGAAATGAACCGTGCCATCGCCGAGGAACTCGGCGTCGACCCGATCGAATATCTGCATTGAGGTTGCGTCATGGTTGAAATGGTCACACGCCCCTACGCGACCGCGTTCGAGAAATACGCCGTCGCCCATCCGGAAGTGCTTTGCCTGTCGGCGGACCTCACCTCGTCCTGCGAGATCGACGGCTTCCGCGACCGCCATCCCGACCAGTTCGTCTCGCTCGGCATGGCCGAACAGAACATGATGAGCTTCGCCGGCGGTCTCGGGCTCGCCGGCTACCGGCCCTTCCTGCACACCTTCGGTGTCTTCCTCTATCGGCGCCCCTACGACCAGTTGATGGCCTCGGTGGCCTATCCGCGCCGCAAGGTCCGCCTGATGGGCTTCCTGCCCGGTGTCACGACGCCCGGTGGCATGACCCACCAGGCGATCGAGGATATATCCGTCATGCGCTCCATCCCCAACATGACCATCCTCGAGACCGGCGACGCGACGGAAGTGGAATCGATCTGCGCGGCCGCCGATTCGATCGACGGTCCGGTCTATTGCCGGGTGTTGCGCGGTTCCGTGCCGCGCCTGTTCGACACGCCGATCAAGGTCGGCGAGATGCGCGAACTCGGGCTCGGTTCCGACGTGCTGGTGGTCACCGCCGGCATCACGACCGAGGAAGCGATGCGTGCCCGCGGCGCGCTGCAGGCGGCCGGCGTCTCGATCCGCCATCTGCATCTCAACACCATCAAGCCGTTCGACGATCAGGCCATGCTTGATCACATCGCCTCGGTGAAGCACGGCGTGGTGACGCTGGAAAACCACGTCACCGAGGGCGGCATCGGCTCGCTCATCGCCGAGATCATGGCGGACAACGCGGTCGGCAAGAAGCTGATCCGCCTCGGCCTCAAGGACACCTATGCCCATGGCGGCTCGCGGCCTTACCTGATGCACTATTACGGCCTTGATGCCGCCGCGCTGGTCAAGGGCATCGAGACGCTGCTCGGCCAGCGAATTCGGCATCGACGAAGCCGATCTCGATGCGGTGCGCATCGATGCCGTCCATTCGGCCGCCAAGGCAGAAGCGCTCTGATGTCCCGCTTCGCCGTCGACTATCGGATATTTGCCGCCAGCCGCGACGAGGCGGCGGAACGGGCGGCCGGCATCGCGCTCGAACAGACCGTCGAAATTCCGCGCGACGTGGTCCCGGCCGGCTATGTCGAGGACGAGATCCTCGGCAAGGTCGAGAGCATCGGCGACGAGGCGGAGGGCCGCTATCTGGCGCGCATCTCCTACAGCCCCGACAGCGTTGGCGACGAGCTTCCCCAGCTCCTCAACGTCGTCTTCGGCAATTCCTCGATCCAGAAGGGCATCAAGGTCGTCGGCCTCGACCTCGGAGCGACCCTGAAGGAGCGCTTCCCGGGCGCCCGCTTCGGCATCGACGGCGTGCGCAAGCTGGCACGCCGGCCGCAGGGCGGGCTGATCTGCCCGGTGATCAAGCCGCAGGGCTCCGACGCCGACACCCTGGCCGAGACCGCCTATCGCTGCGCGGTTGCCGGAGCCGACATCATCAAGGACGATCACGGCCTCACCGATCAGCACATGGCGCCGTTCAAAGAGCGCTGCGAAAAGGTGGCGGCCGCGGTCGCACGCGCCAATCGCGAGACCGGCGGCGCCTGCCTCTACATGCCCAACCTTGCCGGCAAGAGCGAGGATCTGACAGACTTCGCCCGCTTCGCCAGACAGTGCGGAGCGGGCGGTGTCCTTGTCATCCCCGGCCTCTTCGGCTTCGACCTGATGCGCCGGCTTGCCGCCGACGAGAGCTTTGGCCTGCCCATCATGGCCCATCCGAGTTTTCTCGGCAGCCACGTGCTCTCCGATACGCTCGGCTTCACCCATGCCATGATGTTCGGCGTGCTGCAGCGCCTCGCGGGTGCCGACATCTCGATCTTTCCCAATGTCGGCGGGCGGTTCGGCTTTTCCGCCGGGGAATGCGTTTCGATCGCCCAGGCCTGCCGCGCCCCCGATGGGATCGGCAAGCCGATCTTCCCGAGCCCCGGCGGCGGCATGTCGGTCGGCCGCGCCAGGGAGATGAAGGCCATGTACGGCGACGACGTGGCCTATCTCATCGGCGGCAGCCTGCTGCGTTATGGCGACCGCATCGGCGACGCAATCAGGGAAATGCGCCAGGCACTCGAAGCCGTGTGACCTGCGCGGCCGGGACCAGGCCGCGAAGTGCGACCCTGTAGCTGCGCACGATTTCATCGCGGCGGCGGTGCGATCCGTCGCTGACGACGAGCCGACCCGCCGACCACACGTCGCTCACCACCTGTTTCGGTGGTCCCGTGAAGACCAGCCGATCGAGGATCTCGTCGCCGGTGACGTGATCGAACCAGTAGTTGTCGGTTTCGATCGCAACCAGATCGGCAAGCTTGCCGACCGCAATGGCGCCGCTCGCCCGCCCCAGGGCTTTCGCCCCGCCCGCCAATGCCAGATCGAAGAGCGTCCGGCCGGCCGAGCGCTCCGGCGTCGCGAATATTGCCCGCTGCCGATCGCGCAGGCGCTGGGAATATTCCAGCGTCTGCAACTCGGCGAAGAACGAAATCGCGATGTTCGAGTCTGTCCCGATCCCGAGGCCGCCGCCGCCGGCAACATATTGCCGGCCGTTGAATATGCCGTCACCGAGGCTCGATTCGGTGATCGGGCACAGCCCGGCCGTCGCGCCGCTTGTCGCCAGCCGCGCGATTTCCGCGTCCGTCACATGCGTGCAATGGATGAGGCACCAATGCCGGTCCACCGCGTGGCGTTCGAACAGCCATTCGACCGGTCGCATCCGATAGGCCGCCAGCACCTCGTCGATCTCCGCGGTTTGCTCGGCGATATGCATGTGGATCAGGACGGCCGTCCGCCAGCGTCACGCAGGCATCGAGCCCTTCCGGGCTCACCGCGCGCAGAGAATGGGGCGCGATCCCGAGCCGGGTATCGCGACGGGCGGAGCGGCCGACAAGTCCTTCGCAATGGCCGACCAGGTCGGCAAACCGATCGATCGTGTTGCCGAAGCGCTTCTGGCCGCCCTGCAAGGGTTGCCCGGCGCAGCCGCCATGCTCATAGAATACCGGCAGCAGTGTCAGACCGATGCCGGCTTCTTCGGCAGCCGCCATGATCCGATCCGACAGCTCTCCCGGATTGGCATAGGGGACGCCGTCGGGCTGGTGATGGAGATAATGGAATTCGCCCACCGCGGCATAGCCCGCCTCGGCCATCTCCATGAAGGCCAGGGCCGCGATCGCTTCCACCTGCTCCGGCGCCAGTTGGTCGAGAAATCGGTACATGACGGCGCGCCACGTCCAGAAGCTGTCGGTGGCATCGGCGCCGCGCGTCTCGCTCATGCCCGCCATGGCACGCTGGAAGGTGTGGCTGTGGACATTCGCGGGCGCTGGCATCAGCACCTTCGAGCCGAGCCTCGTGTCGCCCGCAGCCGCCGCAACATCGGCCTCGACGGAAGCGATCGTGCCGGCGCCGTCGATCGCGACGCGCACGTTTCTCGCCCACCCTTCCGGCAACAATGCGCGTTCCGCAAACAGACTTTGGCCAGCCTTCACAGGCGCGATCCCGTCGCTTGACACAAGTTGTATATACATGACATGCTAATCACCGGCATGTCAAATTCCGGCGCTACCGTGACCCGCAAAGTCTACCGCAGCGACCGTCTTGCAACGATGGGTGAAGCCGGCGACGGCTATGGCCTCATCGAGCAGGCGGCCATCGTCACCGAAGGCGCGCGGATCGCCTGGGTCGGCGCTGCGGCGGACCTGCCGGACGCCGACAAGGATCGCGCGCCCATCGATTTCGGCAACCGCCTGATCACGCCGGGCCTCATCGATTGCCACACCCATCTGGTGTTCGGCGGCGATCGCGCCGGGGAATTCGAGCGTCGCCTCAATGGTGAACGCTATGAGGACATTGCCCGCGCCGGCGGCGGCATCATGGCGAGCGTCAACGCCACCCGCGCGGCGAGCGTCGATGAACTGGTGCAAAGCGCTGCCCCTCGTCTTGAGAATCTGATCGCCGGCGGCGTCACCACCGTTGAAATCAAGTCGGGCTACGGCCTCGCGCTTGAAGCCGAACTCAACATGCTGCGCGCCGCCCGAAGGCTGGGGGAGGCCTTCCCCATCGACGTGAAGACGACCTTCCTCGGCGCCCATGCCGTTCCCGCCGGGTTCGTTGGCGGCGCCGATGCCTATATCGACAAGGTCTGCCTGCCCGCCTTGCATGGCGCCCACGCCGAAAGCCTGGTCGATGCGGTGGACGGCTTCTGCGAGGGCATCGCCTTCTCGCCCGAGCAGATCGAGCGGGTGTTCCGGGCGGCAAGAGCCCTCGATCTGCCGGTGAAGCTGCACGCCGAGCAGCTCTCGAATCGCGGCGGTGCGCGGCTTGCCGCCCGCTACGCTGCGCTGTCGGCCGATCACCTTGAATATGCGAGCGAAGAGGATGCCGCAGCACTTGCCCAATCCGGCACGGTCGCGGTTCTGCTGCCCGGCGCCTTCTATGCGCTCAAGGAGACGCGGCGACCGCCCGTCGACGCCTTCCGCCGCCATGGCGTCACCATGGCCGTCGCCACCGACGGCAACCCCGGCACCTCGCCGCTCTTTTCGCTCGTCCAGGCCATGAACATGGCCTGCGTCCTGTTCTCCCTGACGCCGGCCGAAGCCCTTGCCGGCGTGACGCGCAATGCCGCCCGCGCTCTCGGGCTGACCGACCGGGGCAGGATCGCGCCTGGCAAGCGCGCGGACTTCGCCGTCTGGAATGTCGCCAGCCCAGCCGAGCTCTCCTATTACATGGGCCTCGACCTTCTGCATCGACGCATCTTTCGGGGCGAATGATGATCACGCTCATGCCCGGATCGACCGCGCTGTCGGTCCTCGAAGAGATCTATTTCAAGCAGGCGCCGGCGGTTCTCGAGCCGGGCGCCAGGGCGGATGTCGAGCTTGCCGCCGGCATGGTCGAAGCGGCGGCAAAAGGCGAAGAGGCCGTCTATGGCGTCAACACCGGCTTCGGCAAGCTGGCCAGCAAGAAGATCCCGTCCGCCGATACCGAAACGCTGCAACGCAATCTGATCCTCAGCCACTGCTGTGGCGTCGGCGCGCCGCTCTCGCCCGAGACGACGCGGCTGATGCTGGTCCTCAAGCTGCTCTCGCTCGGGCGCGGCGCCTCCGGCGTGCGCTGGCAGATCATCGAGCAGTTGCAGGCCATGCTCGCCAGAAACCTGCTGCCCGTCATCCCGCTGCAGGGTTCGGTCGGTGCCTCCGGCGACCTGGCGCCGCTGGCCCACATGGCCGCGGTGATGATCGGCGGCGGCGAAGCGCTCTATGAGGGCGTGGTCATGGCCGGGGCGCAGGCGCTCGAACGCGCCGGCATCGCCCCGGTCATCCTCGGCCCCAAGGAAGGGCTGGCGCTGATCAACGGCACCCAGTTCTCCACGGCCAATGCGCTTGCCGCGCTGTTCAGCGTCAAGCGTCTGGTCGAGACCGCGCTCGTCGTCTCCTGCCTGTCGACCGACGCCGTCATGGGGTCCACCGCGCCCCTCGAACCGGAGATCCATCTGCTCCGCGGACATCAGGGCCAGATCGATGTCGCCGACACCATGCGTGCCCTGATGCAGGGCTCCGAAATCCGCGAAAGCCACCGCATCGGCGATACGCGCGTTCAGGACCCCTATTGCATCCGCTGCCAGCCGCAGGTTCTCGGCGCGGCGCTCGACGCCATCCGCTGGGCGGCGAAGACCTTGATCACGGAAGCCAACGCGGTCACCGACAATCCGCTCATCCTTACCGGCAGGAAGGTCATCGCCTCGGGGGGCAATTTCCACGCCGAACCGGTCGGCTTTGCCGCCGACCTGCTGGCGATCGCGATTGCCGAGATCGGTTCCATCTCCCAGCGCCGCATCGCGCTCATGGTCGACCCGACGCTCAACCACAATCTGCCGCCGTTTCTCACCCCCGATCCCGGCCTCAATTCCGGCTTCATGATCGCCGAGGTGACGAGCGCCGCCCTGATGAGCGAGAACAAGCACCTCGCCAATCCTTGCGTCACCAACTCGACCCCGACCAGCGCCAACCAGGAAGATCACGTCTCCATGGCCGCCCATGGCGCCGTGCGTCTGGGCAGGATGGTGGCCAATCTCGCCAACATCCTCGCGATCGAGCTTCTGTGCAGCGCCCAGGGCATCGACTATCGCGCGCCGCTCAACACCTCTCGGCCGTTGCGCAAGATCGTGCAGCATGTGCGCGCGATCGTGCCGGGCGTGACGGCGGATCGGCCGCTCGCTCCGGACATTGCGCGAGCCGCCGCAATCGTGCTGTCGGGCGAACTCGGCAGGCTTGCCGGTGTGGATGTCGTCCTATGATCGAAGTGACGCAAGGCGCCGCGCCGGTCATCCTCGGCCTGCCGCACACCGGAACGATCGTGCCCGACGATTGCGCCGCGCGCCTCAACGCCACCGGTACGGCGCTCGCCGATACCGACTGGAACATCCACCGCCTCTATGACGGCCTGCTCGACCAGGTCACCACGGTGCGCACGCCGATCCACCGCTATGTGATCGACGCCAATCGCAGCCCCGGGGACGAAAGCCTCTATCCCGGCCACAACACCACGTCGCTCTGCCCGCTGACCGATTTCGACGGCCGTCCGATCTACCGAGCAGGGCGGCCAGCCGGATGCCGAAGAGATCGCCCGCCGCATCGCCCTCTATCATGCGCCCTATCACGCCGCCCTCGCCCAGGAGATCGCGCGGGTCAAGGCACTGCATGGGTTTGCCGTGCTCTATGACTGCCATTCGATCCGCGGCACCATTCCCTTCCTTTTCGAAGGCCGGCTGCCCGACTTCAATATCGGCGACAACAACGGCAGGTCCTGCGCCGCCAGCCTGACCCGGGGCGTGCGCGATATCTGCGCCGCCGCGCCGGGCCACACCCATGTCGTCAACGGCCGCTTCAAGGGCGGCTGGACCACGCGCCACTACGGCCGCGCGCACGACAACGTCCACGCCATCCAGATGGAACTGGCCCAATCGACCTACATGCTGGAAGCGGCGCCGTGGACCTATGAAGCCGACAGGGCCGCGGGCCTCCGCCGCATCCTCTCTGAAATTCTCGCATTCATCGCGCAATGGAGACCGGAATGAGCGATCCGAGGAGAAACAGCCGCGATGTCTTCCCGCCGACCGGCCCGGAGATCACCGCCAAGAGCTGGCTGACCGAAGCGCCCATGCGCATGCTGATGAACAATCTGCACCCCGACGTCGCCGAGAACCCGCACGAGCTGGTGGTCTATGGCGGCATCGGCCGCGCCGCCCGCACCTGGAAGGATTTCGACCTGATCGTCGCGACGCTGAAGACGCTCGAGGACGACGAGACGCTTCTCGTGCAGTCGGGCAAGCCGGTCGGCGTGTTCCGGACCCACGCCGATGCGCCGCGCGTGCTGATCGCCAATTCCAACCTCGTTCCCCACTGGGCGACCTGGGATCATTTCAACGAGCTCGATCGCAAGGGACTGGCCATGTATGGCCAGATGACCGCCGGCTCGTGGATCTATATCGGCTCGCAAGGCATCGTGCAGGGAACCTACGAGACCTTCGCCGAAGCCGGCCGCCAGCACTATGGCGGCGATCTCAAGGGCAAATGGATCCTCACCGCCGGTCTCGGCGGCATGGGCGGCGCCCAGCCGCTGGCGGCGGCTTTCGCCGGCGCCTGCTGTCTGGCGGTCGAGTGCGATCCCGACCGGATCGATTTCCGTCTGCGCACCAGATATGTCGACGAGAAGACCGACAGCCTCGACGAGGCGCTGGCCATGATCGAGACATGGACCAGGGCGGGCGCGGCCAAGTCGGTCGGCCTTCTCGGCAATGCGGCCGACGTCTATCCCGAACTCGTCCGTCGCAATGTCCGGCCCGACATCGTCACCGACCAGACGTCCGCCCATGATCCGCTCAACGGCTATCTGCCGCAGGGCTGGACCCTGGCCGAATGGCGCGCCAGGCGCGAAACCGATCCCGGGGCGGTGGAGCGGGCGGCGCGTGCCTCCATGCGGGTGCATGTCGAGGCGATGGTCGCCTTCTGGAACCGCGGCATCCCGACGCTCGATTACGGCAACAATATCCGCCAGGTCGCGCGCGACGAGGGCTTCGCCGACGCCTTCGCCTTTCCCGGCTTCGTCCCGGCCTATATCCGCCCGCTCTTCTGCCGCGGCGTCGGCCCGTTCCGCTGGGCGGCGCTCTCCGGCGATCCTGAAGACATCTACAAGACCGATCGGAAGGTCAAAGAGGTCATTCCCGACGACCAGCACCTGCATCAATGGCTCGACATGGCGCGCGAACGCATCGCCTTTCAGGGCCTGCCGGCGCGTATCTGCTGGGTCGGGCTGGGCAAACGCCACCGGCTCGGCCTCGCCTTCAACGAGATGGTGCGCAGCGGCGAATTGTCGGCACCGGTGGTCATCGGACGCGACCACCTGGATTCCGGCTCGGTCGCCTCGCCCAACCGCGAAACCGAGGCCATGAAGGACGGCTCCGACGCCGTCTCCGACTGGCCGCTGCTCAACGCACTGCTCAACACCGCCTCCGGCGCGACCTGGGTCTCGCTGCATCACGGTGGCGGCGTCGGCATGGGCTTCTCGCAGCATGCCGGCATGGTCATCTGCGCCGACGGGACGGACGCGGCCGCGCGGCGGCTCGAACGCGTCTTGTGGAACGATCCGGCGACCGGCGTCATGCGCCATGCCGATGCCGGCTACGAGGACGCCATCGCCTGCGCACGCGAAAACGGATTGAACCTGCCGGCCCTCCAATCGGATTCGTGACGGGTCGCGTGGCTTGGCGATATGGTCAGGAGCCGCGCACCGCACGCGCGGCATGGCACGCAAGGGACGCAGGATGACGGACGGCATCGCACAATTTTCATTGGAGGGCAGGTGTGCCCTGGTCACCGGCGCCAGCCGCGGCATCGGCCAGGCGATTGCCGTCGGTCTCGCCGGGGCGGGCGCCGATATCGTCGCCGTTGCCCGAACCAGCGCCGGTCTCGCCGAGACCCGCGAGCAGGTCGAGGCGCTCGGGCGCGACTGTCATGTCATCGATGCCGATCTGTCGGATGGCGGCACGATCGCCGATCTGTTCGCGCAAATTGCCGGGTCAGGGATCGCGCCCGACGTGCTCGTCAACAATGCCGGCACGGAAGACGTCTGTCCCTCGGTCGACGTCAGCGAGGAACTCTGGGACAAAATCGTCGGCCTCAACCTGAGGAGCGCCTTCTTTGTCGCCCAGGGCTTCGCCAGGCCGCTGCTTGCCGCCGGCCGCCAGGGCAGCATCATCAATCTCGGCTCGCTCACCTCGGCCGTCGGCGTGCCGACCGCGACGCCCTACACAGCGTCGAAGAGCGGCATGCTGGGCATGACGCGCGCCCTTTCCACCGAATGGTCACCGCGCGGCATCCGCGTCAACGCCATCGGGCCTGGCTATTTCCGCACCGAGCTGACCGACGTCTTCTACCAGAGCGCCGATTGGCAGGCCAAAATGCTCGACAAGATTCCCATGGCCCGCTTCGGCAATCTGGAGGACCTGGTCGGCGTCTCGGTCTTCCTGGCAAGCGCTGCCTCCGCCTATGTCACCGGACAGATCATCTACATCGACGGCGGCTATCTCGCCGCGATCTAGCTGTCGTTGCTATGGAGGTTGTTCACCCGGGACTTGGGAGTAAGGCTGTGGTTGCGAAGCCAAACAGTCTTCTCGTGGAGCCCCGGATGAACGTCCACAAGAATGCCCGCATGACGGTTCGTGGTCGAGCCCTTCTTGTCGAGCGGATAAACAGCGATGGCTGGCCGGTAGCGCAGGCTGCCTTGGCTGCCGGCGTTTCGGAGCGCACGGCCTACAAGTGGCTGGCGCGCTACCGGTCGGGCGGCGAACTGGCCCTGCATGATCGGCACTCGACGCCGTTGCGATCACCGCACCGCACCCCGCTTGCGGTCACCACCCAGATCGAGGGACTGCGGCGCCAGCGCCTGAGTGGCCCGCGCATCGCTCGGCGTCTCGGTTTGCCGGTCTCGACCGTCGGAGCTGTCCTGCGCCGCCGCGGCCTCGGCCGCCTCAAGCAGCTCGATGAGCGTCCCGAGGTCGTGCGCTACGAGCGCGCCAAGCCAGGCGAGTTGATCCACATCGACACCAAGAAGCTCGGCCGCATCGACGGCCTCGGCCACCGCATCACCGGCGACCGAACCAGACGCAAGCGCGGGCTTGGCTGGGAGCACCTCCACGTCGCCATCGACGACTGCTCGCGGCTGGCCTACACCGAGCTGCTGCCGGCCGAGACCGGTGAAGCCTGCGCCGGCTTCCTCGCCCGCGCCAGCCAATGGTTCGCCGCCAACGGCGTGACCGTCCGCCGGGTCATGACCGACAACGCCTTCGCCTACACCAACAGCCGCGCCTACAAGGCCACATTGGCGCAGATCGGCGCGCGCCACATCACCACCAGACCCTACCGGCCGCGAACCAACGGCAAGGCCGAGCGCTTCATCCAGACCGCCCTGCGCGAATGGCTCTACGCCAGGCCCTATGCTCAATCCGCCGAGCGCGCTGCCGACATGCCAAGTTGGCTGCACTGGTACAATCACCACAGGCCGCACTCAGCCCTCAAGGCAAAGCCACCCGCCTTCAGGCTGAACAAAGTCCTTGGCAACGACAGCTAGGCGGCCACCGACCGCGCCCCGTCATGGGCAGGCGATAGCGGTGTGGGTCGGCGGGAGTCGATGCAACGAAGCTTGTATATACACGAGTTGACAAGCTTTTTGCCCGCTGGCACTCTCGCCGGATCGCTGGAACGACAAGGATCGCGACCGGAGTCCGAACCGTCCTGTGAATGCATGCGTCTGGACTGCATTTCGCCAGGGCCGATCGCGATCCGACGGCTCGACTGGCCGGGCGGGGGCGTGGCCTTCTGTCGAATCCGGACAACCGATCGGAGCGCGCCGTGACCGACAAGATTTCCTTCCACATCCTCTCCGAACTCTCTGCTGATGCGCGGGCCGAACTGCTCAAGCGAACCGAGAGCGATCTGACGCCCTTCCTGGAGAAGGTAAAGCCGATCATCGAAGCCGTGCGCCGCGAGGGCGACGCCGCCCTTGCCCGCTTTGCCCGGGAATTCGACAAGTCGCCGGTCTCCGCCGACAGCATCGCCGCCACGGAAGACGATTTCGATGCTGCCTTCAAGGCCGTCGACAAGCGGATGATCGAGGTTCTCGAGTTCTGCTCGGACAATGTCCGTCGCTTCCATCAGGCGCAGATGCCGCAACAGATGTGGATGAAGGAGATGCATCCCGGCGTCTTTGCCGGCGAGAAATATGAGCCGATCGAATCCGTCGCCTGCTACGTGCCGCGCGGCAAGGGCTCGTTCCCCAGCGTCGTCATGATGACCGCGATCCCGGCCGTTGTCGCCGGTGTTCCCAATCCGGTGATCATCACGCCGCCCGGCCCGGACGGCCGCATCGACGATGCCACGCTCGTCGCCGCCTCCATCGCCGGGGTGAAGAAGGTCTACAAATGCGGCGGCGCCCAGGGTGTCGCGGCGGTTGCCTATGGCACCGAGACCGTGCCGCGCTGCCTCAAGCTCGTCGGCCCGGGCAGCCCGTGGGTGGTTGCCGCCAAGCGCCTTCTGTCGGATCGCCTTGCCGTCGGCACGCCGGCGGGGCCGAGCGAATCGATCGTTCTCGCCGACGAGACGGCCAACGGCCGTGTCGCCGCACTCGATCTCCTCATCGAATCCGAACACGGCGCCGACAGCTCCGCCTATCTGGTCACCAACTCCAGGACGGTCGCCGAAGATGCCATCGCCGCCATTCCCGGCTACTGGAAGCAGATGGGTGAGCAGCGCGTCGGCTTTTCCTCCGCGGTGCTGTGCGGTCCGCGCGGCGGCGTGATCCTCGCCGACACGATCGACGCGGCCATCGCCTTCACCAACGACTATGCCCCCGAGCACCTGCAGGTGCATGCCAAGAGCCCCTATGACTATCTCGGCCGGCTGCGCAATGCCGGCGAGATCCTGCTCGGCGAGCACATGGCGATCTCGATCGGCAACTACACGCTGGGGCCCAATGCCGTGCTGCCCACCAATGCGACGGCGATGACCCATTCCCCCTTGAGCGTCCACGACTATCTCAAGGCGACCTCGATCGGCCATGTCACCAGGAAGGGCCACGACCTGCTCGCGCCCTACGTCCACGATTTTGCCGTCTATGAAGGCTTCGACGCGCACGCCAACGCCGTCTCCGCCATGCGCGACAAGGCGTTTGCGGAGTGATGCGCGCCGCGCGGCTCTACGGCGTCAACGACATACGGGTGGAGGAGGTGTCCGCCCCTGCCGCACCGCAGGGTGACGAGGTCCTGCTCAGGGTCGAGGCGGCCGGCATTTGCGGGTCCGACCTGCACAATTTCCACACCGGCATGTGGATTTCGCGGAGCCCCTCCATACCCGGCCACGAATTCGTCGCCAGCGTGGAAGCGGTCGGCGATGGCGTGAAAACGCTCAGGCCCGGCGACCGGGTGGTGGCCGACAGCCGCGTGCCCTGCGGCCATTGCCCGGCCTGCATGCGTGGCGAGGGCTATCTCTGCCGGCAAATGGGCTTTGTCGGTGAGGTCAATGACGGCGGCTTTGCCGCCTTCTCGGTCCAGCCCGAACATCAACTCGTCAGATTGCCGGACCAGGCGCTGGCGCGCGACATCGCCGCCCTGGCCGAACCCCTGGCCGTGGCACTGCATGCCGTCAACCGCCTGGGCCTGGCCCCGGATGCCAGCGTGCTGGTCGGTGGCGCCGGCACCATCGGCGCACTGGTGACCGCGGTTTTGGCCCACAAGGGCTATGCCCGAATTCGCCTCAACGACGTCAATATCGCCCGCCGCGATGCGATCTCGGCCGCCTTCGGCGCCGAACCCTTCGATCCGGCCGGCACCGACAAGGTCGACGGCTATGTCGACACCACCGGCGCCCCGGCGGCTCTGGCCGTCGGACTTGGGGCCATCCGCCGCGGCGGGCACATGGCCGTCGTCGGCCTCTACCGGGGCGAGATCGCGATCGACATCAACGCCATTGTCGAGGGTGGTCTCACCTTGGCCGGCTGCGCCGCATTCAACACCGAGCTCGAAGACGCAACGCGGCTGTTGCCGGCCATGGCGCCTTTGCTGCGGCAGGCTGCCCGTTGCCCACATCACGCTGGACGAAATCCCGCGCACCTACGAAAGGCTGTCGGCGGGCGAATTGAACGTCCAGAAGGTTCTCGTGCTGCCTGGATAGCGGTACGGCGGAAACGATCGACACCGGCGTCACAAGGGAACAGCGAAACGATGAGCGAATTGTCGGGAACTGCGGGACCTTTGTACGAGAAGGTCAAGGACTACGTCCTGACCAACATCAGCAAGGGCCGGTGGAAGACTGACGAGAAACTGCCGTCCGAAAACGACATGGTTGCCTCGCTCGGCGTTTCGCGCATGACCGTGAACCGCGCCTTGCGGGAACTGACCACCGCCGGCTTTCTCACCAGGATTCAGGGCGTCGGCACGTTCGTCGCCCAAGCGCGCCCGCAGTCGGCTCTCATCGAGATCAACAACATCGCCGCCGAGATCGTCGCGCGCGGACACGTCCACCGGTCAGAAGTTCTCGTCCTTGAGAAGATTCCCGCGACCCGCGACCTTCTCGCCTCCTTCGAAATGGCCGGGCGACACCCTCTCTATCACTCGGTCATCGTCCACTTCGAAAACGATATCGCGGTGCAGATCGAGGAGCGCTTCGTCAATCCCGATCTCGTCGCCGATTACGATCGGCAGGACTTCTCGACGACCACGACCTACGACTACCTCATGCAGAAGACCCCGGTCACCGAGGTCGAGCACACCATCTCGGCCATTCCCGCCGACGCGGTCGCCGCCGGGCAACTCGGGATCGAGCCGGGTGCGTGCTGCCTGCTCCTGCGCCGACGGACCTGGACCGGCGCGGTGATCGCCACCGTCAGCTATCTCACCTATGTCGGCAGCCGCTATTCGCTGGCGAGCCGCTACTCCCCGGCGAAGGGCCTGTGAGCCGGTGCGCGGGTCCGGCGCCCATTATCTCGGCGCGCGTGACGCGATTCTGTGCAGCGGC
Source organism: uncultured Alphaproteobacteria bacterium (assembly GCA_963743015.1). Taxonomy (GTDB): domain Bacteria; phylum Pseudomonadota; class Alphaproteobacteria; order Rhizobiales; family Kaistiaceae; genus CAVSRC01. The sequence goes on along the minus strand of CAVUOD010000016.1, from coordinate 54,658 downwards.
CCTGCGGCATGCGTGCATCGCCGTCCGGCCGAAGCTGGCGCGTCCGCCTTTATGGCAGCGGAATCAGGAGCTTATCAGGGGCCATCGGACTTGCGCCTGGCGGTGACCAGGTGCGCAACGCCACCATCTGAACTTGTATAGCCATGTATATATTTTCTCTTGACAGCATGTCACGCTGGCGCGGAGACTGTTTCGTGCCAAGAATGCGGTCGCTGTCGAACCGCGCCCTGAGACTGCGGCAAAGAAGGCCGGATAATCACTTCTTTTACTGCGATCGCCGTCAGGGCTCTCGATCAAAACCAGAGGGATCACACAGATGAAGAATCTAGCGACGAGGTTTTTCGGCCCGCTTCTTGGGGTCGTGGTTGGCCTGAGCGCCGTATCGGCGGCACAAGCCGCCGATAGCGCCATCCCTGCCACGCCGGAGGCGGGCAGCTTCAAGATGGGCATCGAGCCGTGGCTCGGCTACGGCCAGTGGTACGTCGCCCAGGAAAAGGGCCTGTTCGCTGAGAACGGTCTGAAGGATGTGCAGATCGTCAACTTCTCCGAGGACAAGGACATCAACGCCGCCCTGGCAAGCGGGCAGCTCGACGCCGCCAACGTCGCCACCCACACGGCGATGGGCATGGTTGCTGCCGGACTTCCGGTCAAGATCGTGCTGCTGCTCGACGTCAGCATGAAGGCCGACGCCATCATCGCCGGCAAGGGGATCGACAAGATCACCGACCTCAAAGGCAAGCAGGTCGCCTTTGAGGAGGGGACCACCAGCGACATTCTGCTCAAATACGCCCTCGCCAAGAACGGCATGTCGATCGACGACGTTAAGCCCGTGCCCATGCCCGCCTCCGACGCCGGCAGCGCGCTGATCGCCGGCCGGGTTCCTGTCGCAGTCACCTATGAGCCCTATCTCACCGCCGCCATGGCTCAGGACAAGGACGTCAAGGAAATCTTCCCGGCCAGCGAGGACCCCGGTCTCATCAGCGACGTGCTGGTTGTGCGCGACGACGTCATCAAGTCCCGTCCCGGCCAGATCCTCGCCATGGTCAAGAGCTGGGCAGCCGCCGTCGATAGCTACAATGCCGACACGGCCGGCGCGCGCGCGATCATCTCGAAGGCCGTCGGTTCGAGCGTCGACGAGCTCAACACCGCGTTTGACGGTGTGCGCTACTATTCGCTTGCCGACAACAAGACCGCGCTGACCGGCGACTTCACGACCAAGATCTTCGTCGACGTCGAGGCGGCGGCGAAGAACGCCGGGCTGCTGCAGGGCGACGTCACGCCGGAGCAGATGATCGATCCGGCCTTCGTCAACGCGGCCAAATAAGAGCGACAGGGGTTCCAGGGCATGGCAGCACAGACCGGCAGTCGAAGCGCCGCCATCGACACGGTCACCCCCGGGCAGGGAAGCACCCTGCCCGGGAAAGACGGCAGAAACGCGAGACGATTCCAGGCATCTCGGATTGGAACGCCGATTGCCAGATCGCGATTCCTGTTTATCGCGATCAGCGTTTTTGTCGGTCTCGGGGTGATGTGGTGGGCATCGACCGGCTTCGGCTTTGTCAGGCCGATCTTCCTGCCCTCGCCGGGCAGTGTGGTCACCAAGCTCTGGATCCTCGCCCTCGACGGAACGTTGTGGGCGGATCTGGCCGCCTCCACCTATCGTATCGGCGTCGGCTTTCTGATCGCTTCGGTGCTGGCGATTCCGATTGGCGTGCTCATCGGCAACTTCGCCTCGTGGGAAGCGGGCATAGAGCCGCTCGTCGACTTCATTCGCTACATGCCGGTTGTCGCCTTCGTGCCGCTTTCGATCCTGTGGACGGGCACCGGCGACATCCAGAAGTTCCTGATCATCTTCATCGGCACGTTCTTTCAGCAGGTCCTGATGATCAAGGACAATGTCAAGCGCGTGCCCCGGGACTTCATCGGCCTCGGCCGCACGCTTGGCCTTTCCGACGGGAAGATCCTGACGCGAATCGTCGTGCCGAGCGCCTTGCCCGGCATATGGGATACGTTGCGCATCACCCTCGGCTGGGCGTGGACCTGGCTGGTGCTTGCCGAGCTGGTCGCTGCGACCACCGGTCTCGGGTACCGGATCACCGTGTCCCAGCGCTATTTCCAGACCAACACCATCATCGGATACATCCTGCTCTTGGGCGTCCTCGGGCTGGTCACCGACCAGGTGATGAAGGGCCTGGAGAAGGTCCTCTTCCGGCAGCACCGCCAAGCCTAGCGAGACACCGACGTGACCGAACCCAAATTGCAGATTCGCGGGCTGTCGAAGACCTTCGGGACGGCGGAGCGACGCGTCGAAGCGCTCCGCGACATCGATCTGGAGCTGGCGGACAACGAATTCGTCTGCCTGGTGGGGGCATCGGGATGCGGCAAGAGCACCCTGCTCAACGTGGTCGCCGGGCTGCAGGATTTCGACGAGGGCGAGCTCAGCATCGACGGCACGCCGATCGTCAAGCCGGGGCTTGATCGTGGTGTGGTCTTCCAGTCCTACACGCTTCTGCCCTGGCTCACCGCACAGCAGAACATCGAGTTCGCGCTCAGGGCGGCGGGCAAGGACGCCGAGGCGTGCCGCCGGATCGCGCGCGAACATCTCGACCTCGTCAGGCTCTCCGATTGGGCGGACCACTACCCCGCCGAGCTGTCGGGGGGCATGAAGCAGCGCGTGGCGATCGCACGGGCCCTGTCCTATCGGCCCAAGATGCTCCTCATGGACGAACCGTTCGGCGCGCTCGATGCGCTGACGCGCCATCGCATGCAGGAACTCCTGACCCAGATCTGGGAGGAGCACCGGCTGACCGTGCTGTTCGTCACCCACGATGTCGAAGAGGCCGTCTATCTCGCCGACCGCATCGCGGTCATGAGCATCGGCCCGGGACGCATCATCCAGACCTTCGACGTTCCCCTTGAACGCCCGCGCCACGAAGAGGCCATTGAGAGCCGCGAATTCATTGACCTGCAGCGCGCCGTGCGCAGGGCCATCCGCGAAGGATCGAAGCAGTACGAGCCGGTCTAGCTCGCGAATTCGCAGATACGGTCCCTCCTCACACACCGCCTCCGCCAGTTGATTCCCGCCGTTTTCCCCGGCTGAAGCGACGTCTTTGCTTCGCCGCAACAAACGTCGCCGACGATCGCTTGGATAAAGGCCAGGCGACACGTTTCATTAAGCTTTTAGACAAATTTCGGCTGACGCGTTTGCAGGTTTTCAGAGTTCTCTTGGTAGCAATTAATTACGAATTTCAGGACGTTCCAGGAGGGACAGGTGTTCAGCTCGTTAACTCGCGTGGTTTTTGCCGCCGCCATCGTGACCCTGGTTCAGGTTGGCGCCGCCGCCGCTGACCAGTGGCATATCTCGCGTTCGAGCGGTTCCGTCTGGGTCGGATCCGACACGGCGCAACTCGCTTCCCTCGGACCGACCACCGACATTCCTGCCGGCGCGACGGTCATGACCGGCGAGGGCGCCCGCGTCTTTCTGGTTCGCGGAACGCAGACGATGCTGATCGGCCCCAATACGATCGTCACCCTTCCGGACAGCGACAGCCAGGGCATCACGACGGTTCTCGAGCATGCCGGCGAAATCACATTTGATGTGGACCGGCAGAAGGTGAAGCATTTCGCGGTGGAGACGCCGTACCTGGCCGCGGTCGTCAAGGGCACCAATTTCACCATCCGCGTTGACGAAGCGGGTGGCGCGGTTGCGGTCAACCGTGGTCTGGTCGAGGTCCATGACCTCGCCACCGGCGACACCGTCGACACCCCTGTCGGGCAAATGGCCCGGGTCAGCGGGCAGAGCGGACAGCTGACGGTCTCGGGCTCGGGGCCGCCTCCCGCCGTCAGGCCGGGCAGTCCGCGTGCTCCGCTCGTCAAGGGCTATTCCCGCCAGGCGATCCACACCCTTCAGGTTGCCGCTCTGGATAGGTCGGACAACCCGACACCTGGCCTCACGCCGGTCAAGGAAGCGCCAAAAGACGGTTCCGCCGCGGTGGTGGCAGCCGCCGGCTCGGGCGGTTCCGGTGGCGGCGATTCCGGCGGCAGCGCAAACGGCGGCAGCGGCGGCACCGGCGGGGGCAGCGCCCTGGCGCCGCCACGCCCGCTTCCGCCCCAGTCCGCGCGCAGCGCCTTCAATCGGTGGTTTGCCGGTCAAGACGGGGAGGGCCTCAGCGCCAACGCCCTGGCGATGATCTTCGGGCTGTCGATCGCGTTGGCGTTGGGCCTCGCCTATTTCAGGGGAAAGCTCGGCTAGACCGACAAGGTTCGCGCCGCAGCCGTTGGCCTCACCTCGTCCAAGCGAGCAGACGCTCATGCTTCGCCGCACAATCGCCGCTGCTCTTGTCGTCCTCGTCCCGTTGGCGGCCGAGTGGAGCGGCGTGCTGCGCCCGATCGAAGATCAGCAGGTCGCCGCCCGCATGGCGCTGCATCACCGGGCGCCGACCGGCGATGTCGTCGTCGTCGATATCGATGCCAAGAGCATTGCCGCGATGGGCAGCTGGCCCTGGCGGCGCACGGTCTTCGCGCAGTTGATCGACAAGCTCACCGCGCTGCATGCCGGCACGATTGCGGTCGATGTGGACTTCAGCGCACCGTCGGATCCCGCCGACGACGCGGCACTCGCTTCGGCGCTGAAGCGCAGCGGCGGCGGCGTCATCCTTGCGGCGTTCGCACAGAAGCTGAGCGGCGCGGCCGATGCCGCACCGACCTATAATCAACCGCTGCAGCAATTGGGCGAGAACGCCTGGGTCGCCAGCGTCAATGTGCGCCCGGACCGGGATGGTCAGGTCCGCTCCTTCAGCTACGGCCTGATCGTCGACGGTCAGGTCGTTCCGTCCATGCCCGCAGTTCTTGCCGGCGGCCTGGGTGAGGCGGGAAAGGCGTTCGCGATCGACTTCAGCATCGATCCGAGTGCCATCGACAGAATCTCCCTGATCGATGTCCTGCGCGGCACGATCGATCCGGGCCGCATCGCCGGCAAGAAGGTGATCGTCGGCGCGCAAGCGGTCGAACTTCGCGATTTCTTCCAGGTACCGGTTGCCGGAACGATCTCCGGCGCCCTGCTCCAGGCGGTCGCGACCGAGACCCTGATGCAGGGACGCGTGCTGCACACGACAAGCATGGCCGTCGTGTTCGCCGGGCTGATCCTCATCGCCATCGCGGCTTTCTTCATCGGCCGCACCAAGTGGCAATATCTGGTTGCAGGGCTCTTCGTCACCGCCGCTCTCGTCGAAGCGTCGGCAGCGTTTCTCCAGATCCACTACGCGCTGGTCGTCGATACCGCGCCCTGGCTGCTGGCTCTTGCGACCTTCACCATCATCGCATTGGTGAGCGAAATCGACATCCGGCAGCTTCTTCAGACCATGTGGCGGGTGCGCGCCAGCAACGCCGAAACCCTGCTCACCAAGGTCGTCGCCGACAACTTCGCGGGCATCGTGGTTGTCGATGAGGCGGGCAAGATCCGCGCGGCGAGCCGCAGCGCTTCGCAACTGCTCGGTCGTCGCGACGATCTCGTCGGCTCGAAGGCGCGCGCCGCCCTGCCGCCGCAGCTCATGACCGCCGTCGACACGGTCCTCGCCACCGGCTTCGATCGCTGTGTCCGGCGCCCAAGCGTCGTTTCGCTCCATCGCGACGACGGCGAGACCCGCGTGATCGAATACGTCGCCACACTCTCGGAGGTCGAAAGCGAGTCGGCCAGCGACCAGGGCGCAGAAGCCGAGCACCGCGTCGTTTGCCTGACCTTCACCGACATCACCGAGCAGAAGGCGGCCGAAGCGAAGATCGCGCACATGGCCCGCTTCGATTCGCTCACCGAGTTGCCCAATCGCCACCAGTTGATCGAGCGCCTCGAAGAGGTGTTCACGGCCAACGACACCAGGCTCCGCTCCAGTGCGGTCGTCTGCTTCGACCTCGACAGATTCAAGACGATAAACGACACGCTCGGTCACCATGTCGGTGACCTGGTCCTGCGCGGGGTCGCTGAGCAGGCCGGCAACCTGCTTCCCCACGATGCAATCGTCGCGCGCCTCGGCGGCGACGAGTATGCGGCGCTCTTCTCCGGTGCCAAGGCGAGTGACGATGCCGTCGCGTTTGCCACCCGCATCGTCGCCATCGGCAGCAAGCTCCTCGATGTGGATGGTCGCCAGGTGCTGGTCGGGGTGAGCGCCGGCGTCGCTTTGGCGGATGCGCGCGACAAGAGTCCGGACGATATGCTGAAGCGCGCCGACATAGCCCTGTACCGGGCCAAGTCTGGCGGTGGCGGCAGGTTCGTCGCGTTCGACCGGACGATGTTGCGCTCGTTCATGAAGCAGCAGCGTCTCGAACTCGAACTCGGCCAGGCCCTTGAGCGCGGCGAATTCGAGGTCTGGTACCAGCCCCAGATCGATCTGCGTTCCGGTCGCCTGATCGGGGTCGAGGCGCTGGTGCGCTGGCGTCATCCGACACGCGGGCTGGTCGCGCCGGATGAGTTCATCCCGGTTGCAGAATCCACCGGGCTCATCGATGGACTCGGACGATGGGTTCTGGAAACGGCCTGCGCTGAAGTCGCCGCCTGGCCGCAACCAATTCGGCTGGCCGTCAACGTCTCTTCGGCGCAGTTCGCACGTGGCGAGATCGCCGAATTCGTCTCGCGTGTGCTGGAGCGGACCGGATTGCCCGCAGCGCAGCTCGATATGGAAATCGCCGAATCGCTGTTCATGCAGCCGAGCACGGCGGTCCAGAGCACGCTGGCGCATTTGCGCGCGATGGGCGTGGGCATCGCCCTCGACGACTTCGGCACCGGATACTCGTCGCTCAGCTACATTCAGAAGTTCCCGATCACCAAGATCAAGCTGGACAAGACATTCGTGGCGGAACTGCCCGACAACACGGACTCGGCCGCGATTGTCCGGGCAGTCTCCGGCCTTGCCAAGGACCTTGGGCTGCGCCTTGTCGCCGAGGGCGTGGAAAACGCTGCGCAGGTGGCGTTGCTCAGTTCCCTGGGTGTCGATGAAGTGCAGGGCTTTCTGTTCGGGCACCCGCAGACGGCGAGCGAATTCATCCACGCGCTGGAACTCACCAGCGACGTCGTGCGCTTGCGCGCGTGAGGGCCGCCACCCGTGGCGAGCGGAGCGGGGAGGGGCATCGACGGGCAGCCGCGTTGCCGCGTTTTCGCGCCGGCTGCGGGAGCGGATATCCGGCAGTCGTCCTCGGTCTAGGTCGCGCCAGGGTCAGCAACCGGCAAAGATTGGCAAGACGACCGACGCAGAGCACGCCATAATCACTGCGCTACTTCCCGGAACTAGGCAAAGCGGCGGCGCCATGCTCAAGACGATCCGTTCCGAAGCTGCGTTCATTGTCACGGCGCTGTCGGCTGCGCTCTTCTATACGATCGGCAAAGACTGGCTCGATAATCTCAGCAACCCGTTTGTGTTTGCCGGCCTTTTCGTATGGCTCTTCGGGGCGATGTTGTGGAGCTCGTTTTCCGCCGTCCGCCATGCCGACGGCCTGGCGGAATTGCTCGGCGAGCCGCTCGGCACCCTGATCCTGACCATCTCGGTGATCAGCATAGAGGTCTCGGTGATCGCGGCGGTCATGCTTCACGCCGGGCCGAACCCGACGCTCGCCCGCGATACCATGCTTGCCGTGATCGTCATCGTGCTCAACGGCATGGTTGGCCTGTCACTGCTCGTCGGCGGCCTGCGCCACCGCGAGCAGTCCTACAACCTCCAGGGCACGCGTTCCTATCTGAGCGTCATCATCACGCTCGCGACCCTCTCGCTGATTCTGCCGCGCTTCACCAGGTCGACGACCGGTCCCACCCTGACCACGACGCAGGGCCTGCTCTTTGCCGCGATCACGGTCCTCCTCTACGCGACATTTCTGGCGATGCAGACCGTCCGTCATCGCGACTATTTTGTCGTGCTCGCCGAAGGCGGGGATGCCGCGCAACATGAAGAGCATCATACCGGCCATGGCCATGTCGAGCCGCGCTCGGTGCCTTACCATGCCGTCTTTCTTCTGCTGACGCTGATTCCGATCGTCCTGCTTTCCAAGAAGCTCGCGATCGTCGTCGATTTCGGCACGGAGACCCTGGGACTGCCCGTGGCGCTGGGCGGTGTCCTGGTCGCCCTCCTGGTTCTGTCTCCCGAAGGTCTGGCCGCCTTCGAAGCAGCGTCGGCCAATCACCTGCAGCGCGCGGTGAACATCTGCCTTGGCTCCGCGCTCGCCACCATCAGCCTGACCGTCCCGGCCGTCGTCGTCATCGGCCTGCTGAGCGGAATCCACGTCGAGCTGGGCCTGGATTCGACCGAGATGGTCCTCCTCCTGCTGACCCTGGTGATCAGCGTTCTGACCTTCGGCGCGGTGCGTACCAGCATGCTTCAGGGCGCCGTGCACCTGGTGATCTTCTTCACCTATATCGTGTTGATCTTTCAGCCGTGAACGGCAACGGCTAGCCGCCTGCGTGCAGCGGGCGGATCGTTGGCGTTGGCGGGCTCAGCGAGCGCTCTGCCGGCGTGATTGCGTTTATGTCGAGGAGCCGGCCCCAGTTGGTGCGGTTGCTCATCTCCTCCCGGTTGCCGTCAGACAGGAACGGTCCGTTGCTGCCCGGCTCCCAGCCGCCGCCAAGCGCCTTGTAGATCGCGATCAGATTGGTCACCACCGCGGCGCGCACCTGGGTCAGCCGCTGCTCGGTATGCAGAACCGCCGTCTGGGTGTTGAGGACGCGCGAATAGTCGGCCGTGCCCTGCTTGTACTGGTCGAGGGCGATGGTCGCGGCCTTCTTCGCCGCCGCCGTCGCGCGCGCCAGGTAGACCAGCTCCACCTTCGCCTTGAGGAAGGCGACCAATGCATCCTGCGTCTCGCGATAGGCCTTCAGCACGGTCTGCTGATATTCGACGATGGCTTCCTGATAGCGGGCATCCTGTACGCGCACATTGTTGATGATGCGGCCGTAGTTGAGGAAGTTCCAGGTGATGCCGGGATTGATCAGCCCGGTGAGACTGGCACTGGTGAACAGTCGTCGAAAAATCGGATGCCTTGAAGCCGATCTGGCCGGTGAGGCCGAACTGCGGATAGAGGTCCGCCTTGGCGATTCCGATCTGCGCGCACTGCGCTGCGGCGCGCATCTCCGCCGCCCGGATGTCCGGCCGCCGCCGCAGCAGATCGGCCGGGATTCCGACGCCGATCCTTGCCGGCGGATTGGGAATGGCGCCCCACCGGGTGACGGCGAGCGTGGACCTCGCCGGCGACCATGCCGAGCAGCACGGCCAGCGCATTCTCGGCCTTGGCCAGGTCGGCCTGGAGCGCCGGGATCTCGGCCTTGGTATTGTTGAGCAGGACGGTCGCTTCCTGCACGTCGAGCTCGGTAGTGACGCCGTCCTTGAAGCGCAACTCGGTCTGCTTCAGGCTGTCCGACTGCGTCTTCACATTGTCGCGCGCCAAGGCGATTTCCGCCTGCAGTTCGCGGATCGTGACATAGGCGGTGGCGACATCGCCGACCAGGGTCACCTTGACGTCGTCGTAGTTGGCGATCTGGACGATGACATTGGCGGTCGCCGCCTGGATGCCGCGGCGCACCTGGCCCCAGATATCGAGTTCCCAGCTGGCGTCGAAGCCCGGCCGACCAGGCTTCGAGATGTCGGGTCGAAGCGCGGATCGATCCTTGCGATTTCCTTCGTCAGGCCGACGTTCTTCGATACCTTCTCGTATTCATAGCCGACGCCGACCTTCTGGCTCTGCGGGAAGCGGTCGCCAAGGACGATGCCGAGCTGGGCGCGGGCTTCGAAGATGCGGATGGCGGCGACCTGCAGGGTGAGGTTCTGGTCGAGAGCGATCGCCACCAGACGGTTCAGCACCGGATCGCGCAGACGTTTCCACCATTCGATCGCCGGTTCCGTCCGCGGGCTCACGGCTGGACTCGAGGCATCCGTCCACGCCGCCTTTTCGGGCGCGAAGGGCGCGATGAAATCCGGCCCGACCAGGGCGCAGCCACCAACCAGCGAACTCAGGAGAACCGGCAGTGACACGCGACCCACTGTCGTCATCAAAACGCCGGTACCCATCACGTTACGCCTCCCCGTCATCGGCCGATCGCGGCCGACTACCTCAACAGAACGCGCCCGCACATGCGCTGTGGCCGCCCTTCAACGACCGCTCAAAGATCGAGCGGGAACAGGAAATTCGCGAAGCTGTAGAGGCGGATGTTGATCCGTCTCAGCAGCTCGAAGGCACTGCTTCTGCCGGTATAGATGGCCACGGCGCCATGCGCGCCGGCCGGCAGGAACGCGTTGGGATCGTCGAAGCTGACCTGGACGGCGAACTTGCCCTGCAACTTCGGCAGGATGAATTTCGGCACGTCGCCGGAAGGCACGTACTGGCCCTGGCCGGTTGCCCACCAGATCGCCTCGACCTTGCCCTCGTAGACCTTGCCGGGATCGAGGTCGAGGGCGATCTCGACGGCATCGCCCGGCTTCACGAACTTGATGTGCTCCTGATAGAAGGCGGCGAGCATATAGGGCGGATCATCGGTGACGAAGGCCGCGATGGCGCCGACGCGGAAGTCGCCGACGACCAGTCCCGGCTGCGCCTGCTGCGAGACGATGTAGCCGTCGGCCGGTGCCACGATGGTGGTCTGGTCGAGGTAGTATTGCGCCTGGGCCAGTTGGGCCGTGGCCGCCGCAACGTTCGTGTTGATCCCGTCGATGTTGTTGTCGCGGGCGAGCTGGGCCTTTTGCAGCGTCGCCTGGGCCGCGCCCAGGGCAGCGGTGTCGGCCTCCACCTCGGCGTTCCACTTGTCGACGTCTTCCTGGCGCGCGCCGCCGCCTTGGGCGAGGTTGGTGAAGCGCTTCTGCTGCGCCCTCGCATAGGCGAGCTGGGCCTCTGCCTGGGCCTGCTGATCTCTTGCCGCCTGGACGTCGGCGTCGAGGATCTTGACGTTCTGCTCTGCGCCAGCGAGCTGCGCCTTGGCCTCGGCCAGTTTCTGCTCGTAGATCGTGGTGTCGAACTTGTAGAGCGGCGTCCCCTTCTTCACCGGCTCGTTCGCCTTGACCAGCACCTGCTTCAGAAGCGTCGGGCCTTCCAGCCGCGGCACGATCTGGATCGTGTTGCGAATGAGGTGAGCATCGATCGTGTAGGGCGCGTTGAAGCGCAGGCCGATCATGAAGATGAGCAGCAGGTGGAAGCCGATCCAGAACGAGACCACGCCCCAGACGATGTTGAACTTCAGCCACTTGAACTTGAAAAAGACCAGCCAGATGGCGACGACGTAGAGGACCGTAATGGTGATTGCCATGCCCATCGCGCTTCGCCTCCGTCAGGCTTCGGCCGTGGGGGTGGGCAGAGGCGGCGGCGGCCGGTCGACTTCGACCGTCTTCGGCTTGCTCTCCGGGGCGAGCTTGGCGATCTCCTCGTCGATCGCCTTCTTCTCCGCGTCCGGGAAGCGGCGGATGTCGATGGTCATCGAGTCGTGATAGGCCCAGATGAAAGCGTGGATCCACGGCACCACCGCCAGCGCGCCGGCCCAGCCCATCAGCTTCACGGTCTCGGCGTGCGGATGCCGGCGCTCGATGGCAATCTTGCCGGGCAGTCCGAGGACCCAGATGATGATCGAAAAGAATGCGACGACCGCCAGCACGAGGAAGCCGAACATCAGATACGTGTAGATGTCGATCGGACCCGGAATGAAAGGTGCGTCCGCCGGAACGTCCCTGATCATTGTTTGTGCCGCCCGTCGCCTCGGCTTGCCCGTTGGATCGAGCCTATGGCCACGCTACCGGCTTGCAAAGCACAAAGTTCCCGCGCTGCGATTGCGGTTAAACTAACGGTAAACCGCACTTGCCGCTGCGCGGTGACCGCCTGGCCGCATCGATCACGGATTCGTGATCGGACCGACCGGGATCATCTCGCCAGATCCTGCTGACGGGCTTTGAACGTCTCCTCCATGGACTCGATATGCGCGAGGACGTTTTCCAGAGCCTCCTGCTTCGACTCGTCTTGAGCCTCCTCCAGCCATTGCGCCAGCTCTTCGCGGAGGGTGAAAAGCACGTCGAGGGCGCCTTTTACTTCGCGACGTTCGTATTCGCGTTGAGATGCCGGGTGGTCGGCCATGTCGTCTAGCTCCTGGCATGTTGATCGGCGGACAAAGTGCGACAAGACCGAAATATTCGCCCCTGCCGCGCCGGATGAAAGAATGTCTGCACCGGCGGTGGCCCTGTCAATCGATGCGGTGACGCGCGCTTTTGTTGACACGACACCCGAAGCGCGCCTAGCAGAAATGGATCAACGGGGGGCAGGGCGATGATGACAATCGCATTCGGGCTGCTGGCGGTGGCCAGCCTGTTGCTCTGGCGGCGTGTCCAATGGTCGTGGACGTTGGTCGTCGCGGCGTTGCTCCTCGGCATCGTCATCTTCGTCCAGGACGTGGATTTCTCGACCAATCTGGGCATCCAGCTGTGAAAAGCGGCGCGCTTTCACCCGAACTCGCCCGGGTTCTCAACTTCCTCGGCCTGCTGGCGATGATCGGCGTGCTGGCAGGCGCCTATGTCTACGAGTTCTATTTCCGTGAGCTGCCCTGCACGCTGTGTCAGCTGCAGCGGCTGGCCATGGTCGCAGTCGCATTCGGCGCCGCGATGAACGTCATGCTGGGCCCGGATCCCCGCCACTATGGCGTCTGTCTCGTCTCTGCCGTGTTCGGTGGCGGCATTTCGATCCGCCAGTCGCTGCTGCACATCAACCCGTTCTTCGACACCAGCACGGGCCAGCCGACATTGCAGGCGACCAGCAATCCGCCCTTCGGCCAGCCGGTCTGGGGACTGCATCTCTATGTGTGGGGCATCGTCCTGTTCGGGGTGGTGATCCTGGCCGTCGCCATCATGCAATTGCTGAAAGGCCAGTACGCCACGGCGACGCCCGGCGCCGACAAGCTCGGCCGGCTGGCGGCAATCGCCGTCGGGCTGCTGTTCGTGATGGCCGCCGCGGAAACGGTCACCACCTTCCTGGAATGCGGCCTTGTCGACTGCCCCAACGACGGCAGCTGGAACTGGTGGTTTCTCCGCCGGTGAGGCGCGGCGGGCCCGCGGCTATTTCGAACCGAGAAGCACCGCCCTGAACTGCTGCTGAGACGTCTGCGCCAACTGGTCGACGACGTACATCTGATCCTCGCTGAGGATCTTGGCCAGCGCCGTCTGCTGTTCGGTGCGAATGTCGTCCATTTCGGATTGCAGCTTGAGCAGCGTCCCGAACGAGGGCTTGTGGCCATAGACGACGTTCAGGCTGGTGATCACCGCCATGCGCTTCTTGACGCCGTCCTGGAGGATTGCGTCGACCTGCTTCAGCTCGTCACCGGAAAGCTGCAGCCTGGTTTCGACCGTGCTCACGTCGGCCTCGAGCAAGTCCTGAAAGCTGTCGTCGGCCAGGGCCACGTTGGCCACCAGCAGGCCGGCGGCCATCTGCGCCGCCGCAGCAAGCAATGCAATGCGTTTCATCAGCCTTCCCTCCCGAGCGGGTTGTCGTGTCGCATGCAAGTCAAGTTTGCGGTGTTGCGGCCCTCTCCACAAATCCAGGTCGATGACCACGCCCCGGAGCCCGCGATGAAGCCGAGGCGTTCCAGGCAGGCTCGACATGCAAGCCGAACCAGGCGTTCACGCGATCACCGGCATGATGGCGGCGGTCGTCGTTGCCGCCACGACCACCTGACGCGAGCCTTGCCGACAAGCCAAATGGCGTCGCACTAGCGGCAGGGCTTGGCGCTGGCGTTGCACGTCCAGATACCACCGGACTTCGAGCAGTGCTGGCTCTTGTTCTGGGCAAGCGCCCACACCTGCCATGAAATGCCGTAGCGCGCGCCCGCGGCCGACGACCAGGCGCTCCGCGCCATGCTCAGGGCATTGGACTGAACCGGAGCCGATGCGCTCCGCACGATGTAGGCGGGCTTGCACACATAGGCAGCCGCCGAAGCGCCGATCGGCAGCGATACCATCGCGCCGCCTGCCAGCGCGAAAACCACGGCGCAAAGGGTATTCATCCGGCTCTTGAGCATAGCAACCTCCTCGAAGCACATGAATCGACCGGTTTGGCTTTCGGCCAACCAGAGCGCGGCCAAGTATTGGATCGCCAGCCTTCTTGGGCCAAGCGGACAACACCATATCATGCTTTTGAGCGCGGCCTAGTTGCGTCGATACGCTAGTATTTTAAGCAAATTCACCTCGGGTCGGGAGCGGATGTTGCCGTAGTGCAAGCCCGGACGAGAAACGACCGGTGATTCACCTTGATGCAGGCAATCGACATCAGCCGTGCAGCGGAAGGACTGCGCGATGGCGATGGTTACCATTCACCGGAGCCTGTACAGTGCCTGGAACAACCAGGACAACATGCCCGGCTGATGCGTCTCCTGATCGTCGAGGACAACAAGACTCTTGCTGATTGGCTCGCCAAGCTTTTGCGCGCCAGCAACTACGTCGTGGATTGTGTCCACGACGGCGAGGCCGCGGTCGGCGGCACCGATCTCGAGAACTACGACCTCCTGATCGTCGACCTGGCCCTGCCCGAGATGAGCGGCATCGACGTCGTTCGTCACATGCGCGCAAGGGGCCTGTCGACGCCGATCCTGATCCTGACCGCCAAGGACGCCCTGGAGAGCCGCGTCGAAGGTCTCGATGCCGGCGCCGACGACTATCTCACCAAGCCTTTCGAAGTGGAGGAACTGGATGCACGCCTGCGCGCCCTGCTCAGGCGTTCCAACACGACGCTGAAGTCCGAACTTCGCTTCGGCTCCCTGTCGTTCGATCAGAACACGCGCCTCTTCGCGGTCAACGGCGCCGATCTCCATCTTTCGCCGCGCGAGCATGCGCTGCTCGAAACCTTGTTGAGGCGGGCCGGGACAACGGTGAGCAAGGAGATGCTGCTGGAGAGCAGCTACGGCTTCGGCGACGACGTCAATCTCAGCGCGATCGAAGTCCTGGTCCACCGGCTGCGCAAGAAGCTTGAGAATTCCGGCGTCTCGATCGTGACCCTGCGCGGGCTCGGCTACCTGCTGAGGCTCGACCCCTCTTGAAGACGGCGACCCGCAGCCGCGGCAGCCTGCGCCTCAATCTGATGGCGTGGCTGGTGGTGCCCGTCGCCGCCATCCTGGCGATCAGCGTATGGCTGTCCTACGGCAGTGCGCTCCGCCAGGCGACGCTGGCGATGGACCGCAACCTGACCGCTTCGGCGCGCATCATCGCCGAGCAGCTGCAATATCGCGACGGGCAGATCGGCGCGGTCATCCCGCCCGCCGCCCTCGAGCTGTTCGCCTCCGACAGCCATGACGAGGTGGCCTATGCGGTCATCGGCCCGCAGCACGAGCTGATCGCCGGCTTTCCGGGTCTCGCCCCCCCTGCGACCCTGCCGCCGGAATTCGAATCGCGTTTCTTCGAGACGACCTTCCGGACGACGGAGGACATGCGCGCTGTGGTCCTCCGTCAGCCCGTCGTGACCCCATCGGGGACGGTGACCGTCTCCGTCATGGTCGGCGAGACGCAGAAGGCGCGCTATGAGCTGTTCCGCACCTTGTGGCTGCGTGGTTTCGCCGAACAGGCGGCCCTGGTTCTGGCCGCTGCGTTGGCCATCTGGATCGGCATCAATCGCGAGCTGCGGCCGCTGCTCCGCCTCCGCCAGGCGGTCCTCGCGCAGCCGGCCGACCGCTTCGAACCCTTCGATGCCCAATCCGTGCAATCCGAAGTGCGGCCGCTTGTCGAGGCCCTCAACCATCACATGGAACGCCTGCGCCAGCATCTCGACCGCCAGAAGCGCTTCCTCGATCACGCGGCACATCAATTGCGCACGCCGCTGACCATCATGAAGACGCAGATCGGCGTGGCCCGACGCACCCATGACAGCGCCGAAGGCAGCTCGGCACTGGCCGGCGTCGACGAGAGCCTCACCGCCATGTCGCGGCTGACCAACCAGCTTCTGACGCTCGGCCGTGTCGATCACGACCGCACATCGCTGCATAGCGAGCCGGTGGATCTCGCGACGATTGCCCGTAACGCGGTGACCGAGGCCGCGCCGCGGGCGCTCGATCATGACGTCGAGCTTGTCCTTCAGGCGGACGGTCCGTGCCTGGTGATGGCGACCGCCGTCCTGGCGCGCGAAATGGTCAACAACCTGATCGACAATGCCATTCACCACGCCGGGGCGGGTACGACAGCGACGGTTTCCGTTCGCGCCGACGCCGACACGGCGATCCTGACGGTGGACGACGACGGCGTCGGTGTGACGGAGGAGGAACGCCCGGATCTGTTCGAGCCGTTCCGTCGCGGCCACAATGCGCAGGCCAGCGGCAGCGGCCTCGGACTTTCGATCGTCGCCGAGATTGCCCAGATGTTCGACGGTTCGGCCGAGCCGGCCCCGCCCTCCGCCGGCAAGGGCTTCTGCGTGGTCGTCAGCCTGCCGCTGGCGGCGTCACCGGACCTGAGCGTGCAGCAGGGCGCCTGACCCGCCTGGATCAGTGGTTCGCAACGTCGACGAATTCGCTCGTGTAGGTCGCGGCAAGATCGATCGGCTTGTCGTGGACGCGCGACTTGATCGCCGAGAGCACCGCCAGAACGTTCTCCGGGCCGCCATCCGGCATGCGGCCGTCTTCCGTGAACATCGCCTTGCCGCGCGCCAGGGCGGCCACATACATGGCCCGGTCGCCGACGTAGAAATCGCTGGGCATGAGCGCCGCGATCTCCTTCGCGCTGTGGCTGTGGATGAAGTGCATCGTACGGACGAAGGCGTTCGCCAGCTTCTGGACCGTCTGCTTGTGCGTGTCGACCCACACGGTCTCCATATACAGGCAGGCGGCCGGATAGATGCCGCCCAGTGCCGCGATCGTGCCGGCGTCGTCGCGCATGTCGATCAGGATCCGCGCCTCTCCCGTCTTGAGCAGACGCGAGACCGTCGGTTCGGTCGTCATCGCCGCCTGGATCTGGTCGTGCTGCATGGCGGCGATCAGCGTGTCGCCGGCGCCGACAGGTACCGGCGTTACCTCGCTCGTCTTCACCCCCGCCTTGAGCAACAGATACTCGGTCAGGAAATCGGTCGAGGAGCCGAGGCCGGTCACGCCGATGCGCTTGCCCTTGAAATCGGCGATCGTCCGGATTTCCGGGTGTGCCGTCGAGACGATCTCGACTTCGCCGGGAACGCGGCTCAGCTGGACGACCGATTCGGTGTACTTGCCGAGAGCCTGGAGGTCGATGGTGTGGTCGTAGAAGCCGATCACGCCCTGCACCGCGCCGGCCAGCATCTCGTCGGCCGCCTCGACGCCCGCCGGCTCGCTGAGCAGCGACACGTTGAGACCCTCGTCGTCGAAGTAGCCCAGTTTCTGAGTGAGGACCGCCGGCAGGTAGATCTGCTTCTCGATGCCGCCGATCATGATCGAGACATCCTCGGCATGGGCGGGGGCCAGCGACATCAGGCCAACGATGGCTGCAACGGCCGGCGTCGCGAAACGCAATGCCACGGCTGACCTCCCCAATTCCTCCCCTGCCGCCGCGCTTGCCGACCGAGGCTCCCGTCTTTCCCCACCCTGGAAACGGGTCCAGGGTCGCGGGAGATGGCAGCAAGCTGGCTTCGGCGGCGGGCGCCAGGGCACCCGCCGCCGGGCTTCAGTTTGCAGCAAACGGCTAGGCGCGTCATCAGGCGACGCGCGATTGACCGCTAAACCCGCCTCGTGGCGCCAGGCTTGAAAGAAAAGGCGGCCCGCGGGCCGCCTTTTCTCCTTTCCATGGTGGCCGCGCGCGATTGACCGGGGTCAGGCACGCCGCCGGACTGCGGCGGCTACGAGCCGATGTGCTCCAGCTTCTGGGCCTTGAGCACGTATTCGTTGGTGAAGGTCTTGGCGAGGTCCACCTTGCCGGTGATCTTGCCGGCGGCCTTCTGGATGTCGAAGACGGTCTGCGGACCGCTCTTCGGCATGATGCCGAGGCCGTCGAGGTTGTACTGGCCCCAGTCCGCCTTCAGCGCGGCGACATATTCCGCCTTCGAGGTCAGCGGGTTGCTGACGAAGTCCTTGGGCAGCTTGCTCGCGACAGCCGCCGCATCGTGCGTCTTCATCCATTCCAGCGTCGCGACCAGCGCGTCGACCACGCCCTGAGCCACCTTCTGGTGCGTCTTCAGCCACTCGGCCCGGACGAGCACGCCGGCGGCCGGGTAGTCGCCGCCGAGCCACTTCTGCACGCCGGCACCGGTCGACAGGTCGATGGCGGAGTAGCCCACGCCGAGCTTCTCGATTGCATTCACGGTCGGCTGGCTGGTGATGCCGCAGATCGCCTTGCCGAATTTCAGCGCGGAGATCATGGTCTGGCCGGCGCCGGCAGCGATCTTGGAGTAGTCCTTGGAGGTGAGGCCGGCACGCGACGAGACGTAGCTCACCAGATCGTCGGTGCCCGAGCCGATGTCGGTCACGCCGACCGACTTGCCCTTCCAGTCCGCGGGCGACTTCACGTTGGAGCCCTTGGCGCACATGATGCGCTCGCCCGGCGCGACCGCGAGCTGGATGAGATTGATGACGTCCTTGCCCTTCTGCTGGAAGTCGATGGTGTGGACGTACCAGGCGCCGGCCGCATCGACCTGGCCCGAAACCATCGCGTCCTCTGCGCCGACGCCGCCGGCCTGTTCCGTGCTCAATTCGACGTTGACGCCGTACTTCTTGTAGAAGCCCAGGCTCTGGGCGAGCTGGTATTCGAGATAGATCTGCTTGTCGATGCCGCCGACCATCAGTCTGAACGTCGGCATGTCGGCGGCCACCGCCGCTCCGGACAAGCATGCGCCCATGACCACGACGGCTGCGGCGCAGGCAAGCCTCCCTGTCAGCTTCTTCATGCTCATTGCTCCTTCCTCCACTTATGGAAGCTCTGCTCGAGCTCCCCCTTCCTGATGTCGCCCGATCGCTTCGCGGTCAGATGCCCGCGATATCTTTCTGAGAGGTCGAGGCCGGCTGCCAGGCGAGCAGCCGTTTCTCGATCATGGCCATGACGGCTTCGGCGCTGAGCGCCAGCACCCCGATAATCAGCATGGCGCCGAACACACCGTTGGCGTCGAAGGTGTTCTGCGCGGTCGCGATCACCAGACCGAGGCCGCGCTGGGAGCCGAGGAACTCGCCGACGATGGCGCCGATGATCGAGAAGCCGAGTGCCACATGCAGGCTGGCGATGATCCAGGTCAGCGCCGAGGGAAAGACGACGTGCTGCACCACCTGCCAGCGCGAGGCGCCGAGGATGCGCGCATTGGCGACGAGATTGCGATCGACGCTGCGCACGCCCTGGAAGGCGTTGAAGAAGACAACGAAAAACACCAGCACCGCGGCCAGCAGCACCTTGGAAGACAGGCCGAGGCCGAGCCAGATGGTGAAGATCGAGCCAAGCACGATGCGCGGCAGCGCATTGACGATCTTGATGTAGGGGCCAAGAACATCTGCGAGGTAGCGGATCTCGCCGAGCAGGACGCCGAAGATGATGCCGCTGCCGACGCCGAAGATGAAGCCGAGCAGGGACTCCTCGAGCGTCACGGCGATCTGCAGCCACAGCGAGCCATAGGCGGTGCCGTTCACCGCCCAGTCGGCCAGTCGCAGGATGATCCCCAGCGGCGAGCCGAAGAAGAAAGGATCGATGATCTTGAGGTCGCTGAGCAGTTCCCAGCTGCCCACCACGGCAACGAAGGCGAGCACCTGGCCGAGCAGGACGAGCTGCTTGCGGCGCTTGGCCCGATGGCGCGCATTGGCGGCAATCGGATCGTCTTCGCTCGCCGACGCGGCGGCGCCGACGGAGGTTGCGACCTGCACCGTCATGCGGCTGCTCCCCCGCTGCGCGCTGCCACGGCGGTGCGCGAATAGGCGCGCTGGACCTCGTCGCGCAGCGTCTCCCAGATCTGGTGATGCAATTCCAGGAAGCGCGGTTCGAACCGGATCTCCTGCACCGCGCCGCGGGGACGCGGCAGATCGATGTCGTAGACCGCCTTCACCGTGCCCGGCCCCGCCGTCATCACCACCACCTTGTCGGCGAGCGCAATGGCCTCCTCGAGGTCGTGGGTGACGAACATCACCGACGGCTCGCTCTGCTCCCATAACGTGAGCAGTTCGTTGGACATGATCGCCCGCGTCTGCACGTCGAGCGCCGAAAACGGCTCGTCCATCAGCAGGATCGACGGTTCGTTGATGAGCGCCGCGGCGAGGCTCACGCGCTTGCGCATGCCGCCGGAGAGCTGGTGGGGATAGTGATCCTCGAAGCCGGCAAGCCCCACGGTCTTCAGCCAGTCGCGGGCCTTGGCCATCGCCTCTTTCCTGGCGACGCCGCGAAACATCGGCCCGAGAGCCACATTGGCCGCCACCGGCTTCCACGGCAGCAGCGCATCGGTCTGGAAGACGAAGCTGGCACCCTTGGTGATGCCGTCCACAGCTTTGCCATTGACTTGCACCGTGCCCGCACTCGGCAGGTCGAGACCGGCCGCCAGCGTCAGGCTCGTGGATTTCCCGCAGCCGGTCGGCCCGACGATGGCGCAGAACTCGCCCGGCGAAACGGTCAGGTCGACGTCGCGAATGGCCGTCATCACGCTGCCCGTCGGCGTGACGAAGCGCTTGGTGACGTTCGTCAGCACGATCCCGCCAAGTCCGTCCGCCGACGCCATCAGGCCTCCCCCTCGCACAAAGCCGGGAGGGACGGACTTGCCGCCGCGCAAATACGAAAGTGTGTTGCGGCCGGGGCGGATAGCACCCGAAGCCGCCTCGGACACGATGTCATTAAGGCGTTCCTCAACCTCTTCGCGCCGCCGCCGAGATCTTCTGTCTCCTGGCAAAGAGCGGGCGACGCGAATGCGAGGCTAGCCGGCGAACCTTTCAACCAGCTTTCAGCGCGCCAGGCATGCCTCGGCCGCGATTTGATGCGACCGAAGCATGCCTGATTGCCAACGTTCGCCTGACTGTTTGACCGCCAGATGATATTGCAGCGGCAGATCCATCAAACAGGCTGGACGCCCATGCTCGAACACATCATCGCCGCCCTCGCCAGCTTC
Organism: uncultured Alphaproteobacteria bacterium; assembly: GCA_963743015.1. GTDB lineage: Bacteria > Pseudomonadota > Alphaproteobacteria > Rhizobiales > Kaistiaceae > CAVSRC01. The sequence continues at coordinate 33,655 of CAVUOD010000016.1, read as the reverse complement.
ATCGTCGCAGTGATCTCTGCGGGCGGCTATGCCGGCGTCGCCGTCCTGATGGCCATAGAGTCGGCATGCATTCCGCTGCCGTCGGAGATCATCATGCCGTTCTCCGGCTATCTCGCTTCGACCGGTCGCTTCAGCCTGATCGGGGCTGCGACCATGGGCGCGATCGGCTGCAACCTTGGCTCGACGGTCGCCTATTACGTGGCTGCCTATGGCGGCCGCAGTGTCATCGAGCGCTGGGGCCCCTATCTGTTGATCCGCCCGGACGACCTCAGTCGCGCCGAGCGCTTCTTTGCCCGCTATGGCGGCGCAACCGTTTTCATCGGCCGCCTGCTGCCGGTGGTGCGCACCTTCATCGCCTTTCCGGCGGGGCTTGCGCGCATGCCGATGCTGCGCTTCCAGATCTATACCTTCGTGGGTTCGTGGCCGTGGTGCTTTGCGCTTGCCTACATTGGCTACGTGCTCGGCGCGCAGTGGAACAGCAACCCGACGCTGCGCACGGTCTTCCATCAGTTCGACCTGGTGGTCGTTCTCGTTCTGCTGGCTGGCGTCGCCTGGTTCGTCTGGTCGCATTGGCCGGGGCGCCGCCGCCGGATGACGCTGGTTCCTCCTGACATCATGCCGTGCGCGGTGCGGCGTGTTCTCGAGCCTGCGGACAGCGGCGAGGCTCCGGCCTCGTCAAACGCGAGGTCCCAGCGGCCGCCAGCGGTGACCGCTGCCAATAGGTGGACATCAAACCATTGCCGTGATGTTCTATGCCTGTCCGCAAGGGACGTTCACAGAGCCACGCGCTATCGCTGCTGACGAGCACGAACAGTCGCGACATCGGGAGTTGAATGCAGCAGGGCGACATTTCTTACTGGGTTACCCAAGGGGAGGGATATTCATGAAATTTTCGGTTGCAGTCCTTGCCACCGTGCCGGCTTTCATGTTGTCGGCGTCGGTTGCCGCCCATGCACAGGACAATGTCATCACCCTCGGCGCCGCGGTCCAGCAGACCGGCGGCCAGGCGAATACCGGGCGCTATTACGCCAATTCCTATCAGCTCGCCGTCGACACCATCAACGCCAAGGGCGGCATCAAGGTCGGTGACAAGACCTACAAGCTGGCGCTCAAACTCTACGACAACCAGTCCAATCCCAGTCTGGCCGTGCGCCAGTACACGCAGCTCCTGACCTCCGACAAGGTGAACTTCCTGCTCGGGCCGTTTGCCAGCAACTATGTGCTCGACACCAGTTCGGTCGCCGAGAAATATCAGGTGCCCATGGTCGAGGGCGGCGGCGCCTCCGGCCAGATCTTCTCGCGCGGCTACAAATACGTCTTCGGCACCCTGCCGCCCGCCGGAGCCTATTTCTCGAGCACCATCGAGATGCTCGGCAAGCTCGATCCCAAGCCCTCAACCGCGGCGCTGGTCGCCGCCGATGACAGCTTCGACGTCTCGGTCGCCAAGGGCACGCGCGCGCTTCTCAAGGATGCCGGCCTCGATCTCGTCGCCGACGAGAAGTTCGCCGACGGCAACGGGGAGTTCTCTTCGATCCTCTCGATCATCAAGTCGAAGAATCCGGACGTGATCCTGTGGACCGGCCACGAGACCGATGCGCTCAATTTCATCCGCCAGATGAAGAGCCTCGACGTCAATCCCAAGCTCTATGCGCTGACCGTCGGCGTGCCGACGCACGACTTCCGCCAGTCGCTGGGCAACGACGCCAACTACGCCTTCGGCATGACCACCTGGCTGCCCGACGAGCACCTGACCGACAAGTGGTTCGGCAACGCCGCCGAGTTTGCCAAGACATACAAGGACAAGTTTGGCGCCGATCCGGACTACCATGCCGCCTCCGGCGCCGCCGATGTCGAGACCTATGCCTTGGCCATCGAGAAGGCCGGTTCGCTCGACCCCGCCAAGGTTCGCGATGCGATCGCCTCGATCAGCTTCGACAGCCTCTATGCCCACGTCAAATACGGCGCCAACGGGCAGATCGTGCTGCCGCAGATCGTCATCCAGATCCAGGATGGCAACGTCGTTCCGGTCTATACCAGCGACTTCCTCGGCAAGCCGATGTATCCGACGCCGGCATGGGGTTCCCGCAAGTGACGCAGTCCTGACCTGATGCGGAGATCGCCCGTCGCCGGTGCGCCGGCGGCGGGCGTTTGAGAAGGCGTCTTCCGTGCTGCTTGCCCAGATCATCGTCAACGGCATCCTGCTCGGCGGTCTCTACGGGCTGATGGCCCTCGGCATGGCGCTGGTGTGGGGTGTCCTCAACATCGTCAACCTGTCGCACGGCGCCTTCATCATGCTCGGTGGCTACGCCACCTACTACCTGTTCACGCTGGCCGGCCTCGATCCGTTCGTCGCATTGCCATTCGCCATGCTGATCATGTTCGGCTTCGGCTACCTGCTGCAGATCACCGTCCTCAACCAGATCATCCGCTCGGCGCAGCTCAACACCCTGCTCATCACCTTCGGCCTCGACGTGGTGCTGACCTATCTCGCTTTGCTCGCCTTCAGCGCCGACTTCCGCACGATCAATCCAAGCTATGCCGGCGCCAACGTCACCGTTCTCGGCGTGACCATCCCGCTGGCCCGCCTGGCTGCCTTTGCCATCGCCTGGATCCTGGCGGCGGCGCTATGGTTCGTCCTCACCCGCCTGCCGCTCGGCCGCGCCATACGCGCCACCGCACAGAACCTGACGGCAGCGCGGCTCTACGGCATCAACCCGCGCCAGGTCTATGCCGTGACCTTCGGCATCGGTGCGGCGCTCGCCGGTGCGGCCGGCGGCCTCTATGGCCTCATCTCGCACCTCACGCCCTATGTCGGCGTAAGCCTGACGGCGAAGTCGTTCGTGATTGCCGTGATCGGCGGCCTCGACAATCCCTTCGCGGTAATTCTTGCGGGGCTGGCGATCGGCATTGCCGAATTGCTTGCCGCGCTTTACCTCGGCCCGACCTTCTCCGACGTCATCAGCTTCGGACTTCTCGTCCTCGTCCTCGTCTTGCGCCCGACCCGGGCTCTGAGGTCGGCCTGATGCGCGCTTGGATCTGGATCGTTGCAGTCATCGGTGCGGCGCTGCTCGCCGCTGCGCCGCTTCTCGGCGACGCCGTGCTGATCCAGTACGGCATCAATGCGCTGCTCTTCGCGACGCTGGCGCAATCGTGGAACATCATCGGCGGATTCACCGGCTATCCATCCTTCGGCAATTCCGTCTTCTACGGCCTCGGCACCTATGGCACCGCCATTGCCATGGTCCAGTTCAACTTGCCCTTCGGCGTCGGACTCGCCTTTGGCGCGGCTCTCGCCATGCTGTGCGCGCTGCTCATCGGCCTGCCGGTTCTGCGCCTTCAGGGCCACTATTTCGCCATCGCCACTCTCGGCGTCTCCGCGGCGATGCAGGCGATCATCGCCAATCTCGATATCGCCGGCGCCAATACCGGCCTCGTCCTGCCGCTGACCCGCGCCGACAACATGTTCTACGAGCTAGCCCTGGCATTGCTCATTGCCTGTGTGCTGACCGTCGCCTGGATCGCAGGAAGCCGCTTCGGCGCGGGCCTCATCGCCATCCGTGAGGATGAGGACGCGGCCGCCTCGATGGGCGTCAACACCACGCTCTACAAGACGATGGCTCTGGTGCTCTCCGCCCTGTTCACGGCGATCGCCGGGGGAATCAACGCCTACTGGATCACCTTCATCGACCCGGCCAGTGCCTTCGACCTGACGCTGAACGTCCGCATGGTCATCATGGCCATGCTCGGCGGACCGGGCACCGTGTTCGGCCCGGTTCTCGGTGCCTTCCTGCTCTCCGCAGTGTACGAACTGCTGGCGAACTGGATCTCTACCGCCGCCGCACTGCTCTTTGGCATCGTCATCGTCCTGTCGGTGATCTTCATGCCGCGCGGCCTTGCCGACCTTCTGCCCGGAATCCGGCGGCACGGGCCGGCCTATCTCCTGCAGAACATCCGGATACACCGGCTATGAGCACCGCCCCTCCACTGTTCGAGGCACGCGGCCTGACCAAACGCTTTCAGGGTCTCGTCTCGGTGGATGCGGTCAGCTTCACGCTGACTCCCGGCGAAATCCTGGCGGTGATCGGTCCGAACGGCGCCGGCAAGACGACCCTGGTCAACATGATCAGCGGCACGTTTGCCGCAGACGAGGGCGAACTGATCTTCGCCGGCAGCACGATCGGCGGTCTGCCGCCCTACCGGCGGGCCCACCTCGGCATTGGCCGGACCTTCCAGGTGATGAAGCCGTTCCTCGGCCTGACGGCGCTGGAGAATGTCGCCGTCGGTGCGTTGTTCGGCTATGGCGGCGGCCAGCGATCGATGACGGTCGCCCGCGAGCACGCCCGCGAATGGCTGACCTTCGTCGGGCTCGGCGCGCGCGCCGACCAGAAGGCCGGGGCGCTCAGTGGCCCCGACCGCAAGCGGCTGGAACTCGCCAAGGCGCTGGCGCTGAGGCCGAAGCTCCTGCTGCTCGACGAAGTGATGGCGGGACTGAATGCGGTCGAGGTCGAGGAGGTGGTCGACGTCGTCCAGCAGATCCGCGAACGCGGCATCACCATCCTGATCATCGAGCACATCATGAAGGCGGTGCGCAGCCTGGCCGACCGGGTGCTGGTGCTGCACCACGGCAAACCGATCGCCGAAGGCGATACCGCCACCGTGTTCGACGATCCCAAGGTCATCGAAGCCTATCTCGGGAAGCGGCGGACATGAGCCGACCCGACGCACCGCTGCTCAGCATCGCCGGGCTCGAGGCCGGCTACGGCGCCGCGCCGGCCCTGTTCGGCATCGACATCGAAGTCGGGCGCGGCGAGATCGTCGCGCTCGTCGGCAACAACGGCGCCGGCAAGACGACGCTGCTGCGCGCCGTCTCGCGCGTCATCGCCGCCACCGGCACGATTGCCTTCGATGGCGAGGACATCCTTCCGCTGACGCCCGAGCGGGTCTTTGCCCGCGGCCTCGTTCAGGTGCCTGAAGGACGCCAGCTCTTTCACCGCATGACGGTCGAGGAGAACCTGATCATGGGCGCTCACCGGCTGACCGACAAGGCTGCGGTCGCCGACAGCCTCGCCTGGGTGCACGCGCTCTTTCCCATCCTGCGCGAGCGCCGCCACCAGCTCGCCGGCAACCTGTCCGGTGGCGAGCAGCAGATGTGTGCCGTCGCCCGTGGGCTGATGGCGTCACCGCGCCTCCTGATGATCGACGAGATGAGCCTCGGTCTGGCGCCGGTCATCGTCGACCGGCTGTTGGCCATCCTCGACACGGTGCGCGAACGGCAAATCGCCATCCTGCTGGTCGAACAGGACGTCTTCGCGGCCTTCTCGATCGCCGACCGCGCCTATGTCATGGAGACCGGGCGGATCGTCAAGCAAGGGACGGCGCGCGACCTGGCCGGAGATCCGGCCATCCGTGCCGCATATCTCGGCATCGAACCGGCCTAGCTGCGGCGCGTCTCTCGGCAAATCAGCCCAGCGAGCGCAACGCCGCGTCGTCGCGCGCTCGCCGAATCGGCCCTCGGACGATTTGCCGGGAGAATTGCGCCGCCGATGGCGCATCGCTTTCTCGCAATTCGACGCCGGATACCGGCTTCCCCCTCGCGCCGCGGCCTTGCGGTTCGTCGCGCCGGCGAAAGGCGCTGGCCGCAACGATCCGATTTCAGACGCCGGATCCCGCATCGTCTCACGCGCCGATGGCGATCCGCCCCAGCCCCGGAGCCCGTCGGGCAGATCCGTCTTGACAATCCTCAGTCATGCGGCGCTTGATACGCCAATCCAATAGCAAGGACATATGTCCAAAATATTGGACACACCACTCCGTCAACAGGGGGATACCGGCATGACCTTTTCGTTGCGCGTCGGCGCACTTTCGCTGACCACCGCATTACTGCTTTCAGTGGCACCGGCTTTCGCTCAGGACGCCAGCCTTCTCGACACGGTCCTTGCGCGCGGGCATCTCATCCTCGGCACCGGCAGCACGAATCCGCCGTGGCACTTCAAGAGCGCCGACGACAAGCTGCAGGGCTTCGATGTCGACATGGGTCACATCATCGCCAAGGCGCTGTTCGCTGATCCCGACAAGATCGAGTACGTGATCCAGTCCTCGGACGCGCGCATTCCCAACATCACCACCGGCAAGGTCGACGTCACCTGCCAGTTCATGACCGTGACCGGCGAGCGCGCCCAGCAGGTTGCCTTCACCATTCCCTACTATCGCGAAGGCGTCGGCCTGATGCTGAAGGCCGACAGTTCCTATGCCGACTATGCCGCGCTCAAGGCGGCCGGCGACAAGGTCACCGTCGCGGTGCTGCAGAACGTCTATGCCGAATCCATGGTCCACGCCGGCCTGCCGGCGGCCAAGGTCGACCAGTACGATTTGGTCGACCTGATCTATCAGGCGCTCAATTCGGGCCGCGCCGATGCTGTCGCCACCGACCAGTCGTCGATCCTGTGGTACATGACCCAGAACCCCAACCAGTATAAGGACGGCGGTTACGGCTGGTATCCGCAGACCTATGCCTGTGCGGTCAAGCGCGGCGACCAGGACTGGCTCAACTTCGTCAACACGGCCCTGCACGAAGCGATGACCGGCGTCGAATTCGACACCTATGCGGCCTCCTTCAAGAAGTGGTTCGGCAAGGAACTGCCGCCGCCGCAGATCGGCTTCCCGGTCGAATACAAGTAGGCTGATGCCATCGGGTGGGCCGGGCGCGGGCCTGGCCCACCGCTTCCCTTCGGCGGGCATGACCTCATGGGCTACACACTGAATTTCGCGGCCGTCTGGCGCAGCTTCGACCTTCTGCTCCAGGGACTTGCGCTCGGCCTCGGACTGGCGATTGCGGCCATATCGCTCGGCTGCGTGATCGGCCTCGTGCTTGCCTTCGCGATGATCGGCAAATCGCAATGGCTCAAGGCGCCGGCATCGGTCTATGTGACGGTGCTGCGCAACACGCCGATCCTTGTCCTCATCCTGTTCACCTATTTCGCCCTGCCCGAGATGGGCATCCGGCTCGGCAAGCTCGAATCCTTCATCCTCACGCTGGCACTCTATTCGGGCGCCTATCTCACCGAGGTCTTCCGCGCCGGTCTGCTTTCCATCCCGCCCGGCCTGCGCGAGGCGGGGCTGGCGATCGGGCTCAGCGAGATGCAGATCCGCACCTCGATCACCATTCCCGTCATGGTACGCAACGTCCTGCCGTCCCTGTCGAGCACCTTCATCTCGCTGTTCAAGGACACCTCGCTGGCAGCCGTGATCGCGGTGCCGGAGCTCACCTTCGAAGCGCGCAAGATCAACGTCGAGACCTTCCGCGTGGTCGAGACCTGGATTGTCGCCAGCTGCCTCTACGTGGCGACCTGCGCCGCGCTCGCCGCCCTCATGCGCGTCGTCGAGCGGCGTCTCGCGATCCCCAAGTGAGCGCCATGATCCACTTCCTCGACCAGATCTGGATCGCCCGCATGCCGCTCATCCGCGGCATCGAGCTGACCGTGACGATCTCGGCGCTGGCGATCCTCGCCGGCTCTGTTCTCGGCATACTCGTCGGGCTGGGCCTGACCTACGGCGTGCGCCCCATACGCTGGCTGATGCGCGGCTATGTCGATTTTATCCGCGGCACGCCGGTCCTCGTCCTGGTCCTGGCCAGCTTCTACGTGCTGAGCACCATCGGTCTGCAGTTGAGCCCGTTCCAGGCCGGCGTCTTCGCGCTGACCATCTTCTGCAGCTCGCACATGGGCGAGATCATCCGCGGCGCCCTGCAGGCGATTCCGCACGGCCAGCTGGAAGCCTGCAAGGCGATCGGCCTGACCTTCCCGCGGGCCTTCATCTACGTCCTGGTGCCGCAGGCAATCCGCCAGATCCTGCCGACCTGGGTCAACACCGCAGCCGAGATGGTCAAGGCCTCGACGCTGCTGTCGATCATCGGCGTGGGCGAACTGCTGCTCGCCACGCAGGAGATCATCTCGCGCACCTTCATGAGCCTGCCCTTCTATTTCCTGGCGGGCGCCATCTACTTCTTCATCAATTACGGCATCGAGCGGCTCGGCAAATACGTCGAACGCAAGACCACCATTCCCACCTAGGAGATGCCGCCCATGAGCAAGCTTCTCGAGATCACCAACCTGCACAAGCGCTACGGCGAGACCGAAGTGCTGAAGGGCGTCGACTGCGACATGGTCGCCGGCGAAGTGATCAGCGTGATCGGCTCCAGCGGCTCGGGCAAGACGACGATGCTGCGTTGCATCAACATGCTCGAGGACTTCCAGGACGGCACGATCCGCATCGACGGACAGGCGATCGGCTACGACGTCGTCGGCGGCGTACGCAAGCGCAAGCGCGAGAAGGAGATCGCCCGCCAGCGCCTGATGACCGGCATGGCGTTCCAGCAGTTCAACCTGTTCCCGCACATGACCGCGCTCGCCAACGTCTCGCTCGGGCTGGTCAAGGTCAAGGGCATGGCCAAGGACGAGGCGCATCAGGTGGCCGAACGCTGGCTCGAACGGGTCGGGCTGCTTGACCGCAAGGATCACTATCCGGGACAGCTTTCCGGCGGTCAGCAACAGCGCGTCGCGATCGCGCGGGCCATCGCGATGAATCCCAAGCTCATGCTGTTCGACGAGGTCACCTCGGCGCTCGATCCGGAACTCGTCGACGAAGTGCTTCAGGTCATCAAGGACCTGGCCAAGGACGGCATGACCATGGTGATCGTCACCCACGAGATGCGCTTCGCATACGAGGTGTCGAGCCGCGTCATCTTCATGAATCAGGGGCGCATCGGCGAACAGGGCAATCCGCGGGAGATGTTCATCAAACCGCAGACCGAGCGGCTGACCGAGTTCCTGAAATCGTCGAGCTTCAACTGATGGAAGAGAGATACGCAATGACTATCAAGCGTTTCGGCGCCGGCGAAAGCGGCGCCGGCGGTCAGCCCTTGCCCTTTGCCCGCGCCGTCCAGGCAAATGGCTGGCTCTATGTCTCCGGCCAGGTGGCCATGGAAGGCGGTGAAATCGTCAAGGGCGGCGTCGTCGCCGAAAGCCGCAAGGCGATCGAAAACATGATCGCCATTCTCGACGAGGCGGGATACGGCCTTGCCGACGTCGTGCGGGTCGGCGTGTGGCTTGACGATCCGCGCGACTTCTGGAGCTTCAACGGTGTCTTCGCGCAGTATTTCGGCGCCAACCCGCCGGCGCGCGCTTGCGTCCAGTCGAGGATGATGGTCGATTGCAAAGTGGAAGTTGAATGTGTTGCCTTTCGTGCCGACAAGATTTGAGAAACGGATTGCGGGACCGATTCCGCTTTTTTTCACTTGAGAGGATTGCAGATGGCCAGCGGGGTCGATGATGTCGTCGTCAGGCGGACGCGTGGGCTCGACCGGGCGTTCGAAATCCTCGAATTCCTGCGCGACCGGCGTCAGCCGATGCGGCCCAACGAGATCGCGATGGCCATCGGCGCGCCGCGCTCTTCGGTCTACGAGCTGGTGAACGTGCTCCTCAGGCACGACATGCTCGAATATGTCGACGACAGCGGGCGGGTCTTTCTGGGGCGGAAGCTCTATTTCCTCGGCACCGTCTATGCCGAGCAGTACGACCTCATGCGCGAATGCGATGCGCTGCTCACCCGGCTGGCCGAGGAGACGCGCGAAACGGCCCAGATGTGCCTTCTCGAAGGCAACAAATACACCGTCGCGATGATGCGCGAAGGCGGTCGTCCGTTTCCCATATCGTCCAAGATCGGTGAACTGGTTCCCATTCCGTGGACGGCTTCCGGACGCCTGCTGGTCTCCCACATGAGCGACGAGGAAATCCTCGACTTCATCCCGCCGGAAGATTTCGTGCTGCCCGACGGGCAGGCGATCGACCCTGGAAAGTTCCTCGCTGAGGTACGCCAGGCCGCCGCCGACGGCTATTTCTATTTCAACAGCGTCGTCGAGAATTTCACGTATTGCTTTGCGGTTCCCGTCTATCAGGCGGACGGAGTGTGCATCGGGACCCTTTGTCTGGTGGCGCCCAAGGAAGACGGATTGCGGAATCGGCAGAGCTATCTCGACAGCCTTCTGGCGGCTGCCGACAAGGTTTCGGAACGCCCCGGCAATGGCGTCGGCCGCCGACACGCCAGGCGCTGACGGCAGCCGACCGGCCGGCCGGTTCGCCGGATCGGCATCGACCGTCGCTGCGCTTGCCGGCGAAAGGAAGGTTTGGCTGTGATGCTTGTCATGGATCTCGAAACGCCCGCGGTCGTCGTCGACCTCGACGTCATGGAGAACAATCTGCGGCGCTGCCAGTCCTACATGGACGAGCACGGCCTTGCGCTGCGCCCGCACATCAAGACCCACAAGATTCCCGAATTCGCCCACCTGCAGATCAGGCTCGGAGCCAGCGGCATCAACTGCCAGAAGCTCGGCGAAGCCGAGGTGATGGTTGACGCCGGCATCACCGACATCCTGCTCACCTACAATATCGTCGGCCAGGCCAAGCTCGACCGTCTGGTGGCGCTGGCACGCCGGGCCGACATCAAGGTCGTGGCCGATTCCGCCGAGGTGATCGCCGGCCTGTCTTCGGCCATGTCCGCCGCCGGGCTGACCCTGCCGGTGCTGGTCGAATGCGATACCGGCGCGCAGCGCTGCGGGGCGACGACGCCGGCTGCGGCCCTCGCCCTTGCCCAGGCCATCGACCGTGCGCCGGGTCTCGCCTTTCGCGGCCTGATGACCTATCCGCCCAAGAACGCACCGGCCGAGGTTCAGGCGCGGCTTGCCGAAATCGCCGAGCGCTGCACAGCCTCCGGTCTCGATGTCGCCGTCGTCAGCAATGGCGGCACGCCGGACCTCTACCGGGCGCATGAGGTGACGATCGCCACCGAGCACCGGCCGGGCACCTATATCTACAGCGACCGGTCTCTCGTCGAGACGCAGGCCTTCGGGTCCTGGGACGATTGCGCGCTGCGGGTCCACGCCACGGTCGTCTCCCATGCCGCGCCTGATCGCTGCGTCATCGACACCGGTTCGAAGAGCCTCTCCTCCGATCTGCTTGGGATGACGAACCATGGTCGCATCGTCGAGCACCCCGAGTGGGAGATCCGCGGCCTGAGCGAAGAGCACGGACACGTCCACGTGCCGCCGGGCGCGGCACGACCCAGGATCGGCGAGCGCGTCACCATCATCCCCAACCATGTCTGCGTGGTGACCAATCTGTTCGACCGCATCTATGCGGCGCGGCAGGGCTCGGTGGAGGCGTCCTACGACGTGGCGGCGCGCGGCAAGGTGCGCTGACCCGCTGCTGGCGGCCGGATGCCATTCTGCCGCGCCAAAAGGCAGGGCAGGGAAGACCGCGGCGGCGCAGCGCGTACGAAGCGCAACAACCTGCCCATGGCCCAGTCGAACCGCACGAACGGGCCGTCGGCCTGAGTGCGCATTTCAGAAATTGACAAGGCGCGGCGCGCCGGTAATTGTTGATGGTCTAACAAACTATTCTTTCCTATCCGGTCACTCCCCACTCTGCCGGGGCGCCAACAGGAGGTACGATGGTTGACGTGGAGGTGCGGAAGTTCGTCACCCAGATCGACGAGATCTTTCATGAGGGCGGCCCGCTGCCGGAGCAGCCGCGCCGACGCGGCGCCATTCTTGCCGTCATCGCCAATCCCTACGCCGGCCGCTATGTGGACGATATCGTCGCCTTCATGGAGGATCTGAAGCCCCTCGGCCTCGACATGGCGCGCCGCCTCCTGGACGCGCTTGGCGGCGACCCCACCACGATCGACGGATACGGCAAGGGCGCCATTGTCGGCGAGGCCGGTGAGCTCGAACACGGCGCGCTCTGGCATGTTCCGGGCGGCTACGCCATGCGTGAACTGCTCGGCGGCAGCAAGGCGATCGTTCCGTCGACGAAAAAGGTTGGCAGTCTCGGAACGCGGCTCGACGTCCCGATCACCCATGTGAATGCGTCCTATGTCCGCAGCCACTTCGACGGAATGGAGGTTGGCATCGGCGATGCGCCGCGGGCAAGCGAGATGTTGCTGGCGCTGGTCATGAGCATCGGCCCGCGGGTGCATGCCCGGGTTGGCGGCCTTGCAGCAGCGGACATCAAGGGCGAGGACGGACTTCGATGAAGGCCCGTGTTCGCAAGATCACCACGATCACCGAAGAGACACGGATCGAAGGCGGTCGCGCGGTGACGCCGCCGGCGCGTCGGGCGGCCGCGGTTGCCGTCATCGCCAATCCGTTCGCCGGCCGTTATGTCGAAGACCTCGCCGAGCTGATCGAGATCGGCGAGGAACTCGGCGACGTTCTGGCACGGCGCGCGGTCGCGGCGCTCGGCATCCCCGGCGAGGGCGTCGAAAGTTTCGGCAAGGCCGCAGCGGTCGGTGCCGAAGGCGAGCTGGAGCATGCCGCGGCGATTCTGCATCCGAAGTTGGGTGCGCCGTTCCGCAAGGCGCTCGGGCACGGCGCCGCGCTGATCCCGTCGGCCAAGAAACGCAGCGGACCGGGAGCTCCCCTCGATGTCCCGCTCGGCCACAAGGACGCCGCCAAGGTCCGCAGTCACTTTGACGGCATGGAAGTTCGCATCAACGACGCGCCGCGGGAGAACGAGATCATGGTGGCGATCGTCGTGACCGATTCCGGCAGGCCTCACCCGCGGGTCGGCGGCCTCAGAAAGGAAGACATCGTCGGCGAGGATGGTCTCAGCTGACCGGGACTGGCTGACGGACGATCTTGGGAAAGCGCGTCGCCGGCGGCGTATTGCGGGAGCGCATTGAGCGGACGATCCCGTCGATCACGGTCATGCCGACGCCGGGCAGGTCGCCAAGGCCGATGCTGCCGAGAACGTCGTCGGCCGGTGAATGCTGTGCCTTGTCGATGAGGACGAAATCGGCGGACCGCCCGACCTCGATCAGGCCGCAGTCGAGATTGCGGATGCGGGCCGTGTTGCCGGTGGCGAAGCAGATGGCGATTTCCGCCGGAACGCCGCCCATCGCCGACAGGAAGGAAATGGTCCTGAGGATGCCGAGCGGCTGGACGCCCGAGCCGGCCGGCGCATCGGTGCCGAGCAGGATGCGGTCGAGTCTGGCCCATCTCCCGCGCGGTACGCAAAGCGTGCAGGGCGGCGCGCTCGTTACCGTTGTGCACGATTTCGAGGCCGCGCCGGCAGCCTTCGCAGATGCAGGTGATCTGATCGTCCGGCAAGGCGGTATGCCCGCCATTGATATGGCCGATGACATCGGTGTCGGCGGCCAGGACGACGTCCTTGTCGATCAGCCCCGAGCCGGGGATCGACGGGCCGCCAGTATGGATGGTGCTCTGGATGCCGTATTTGCGCGCCCAGGCGACCATCTGGCGGGCCGTCTCACCGTCCTTCACCGAGCCCAGCCCGACCTCGCCGAGCAAGCTGACACCGGATTCGGCGAGATCGCGAAAATCCTCCTCGACCATGCCGTGTTCGATGATCGGCGCCCCGGCATGCACTTTGACGCCGGACGGGCGAAAGGCCGAAAAGGTCCGCTGCGCGGAGACGGCGAGTGCCTTGATCCCGATGATGTCGCGCGGTCGGCCGGGCATGTGCACTTCGCCGGCGGAGATCATCGTGGTGACGCCGCCATGCAGGCACGAGTTGATCCAGCCGAGCTGATTCTGGCGCGGCGTCCAGTCGCCGGCAACCGGATGCACATGGCTGTCGATAAGGCCGGGGACGAGCGCCGTCCCGTTGGCATCGACCACGGTCGAGGCGTCGTCGCAGTCGACGTCCTTCTCGCGTCCGACGGCGGCGATGCGACCGTCGACGGCAACCAGCGTATCAGCGTCAAGGATCGGCTGTTCGAGAGCGCCCGACAGGAGCAACCCGATGTTGCGGATCACCAGCTTGGCCGGACCGCCTTCAGTGGAGGGAATGTCGGCTGACATCGGGTCTCACTTTCTTTCCGCGTGGTCGGAACTGTGTATCGCAAGCCGCGGTGTCACCTAGCTTTCGCCTTGCCGGTCGGTGCCGGCGTCGGCGACCCGCCGCAGCAGCGCCATGAACACTTTCTGTTCGTTCCGGTTCAAAGGCTGCAGAACGCGGCGACCGACATCCATGCTCAGGCCGAGGAGCGGCAACGTATAATCGATGCCCTTCTTGGTCAGCCGGATGATCGACAGTCGCTGGTCATGTGCCGCGTTCAACCGAACCACCAGTCCGTTTTTGAGCAGTTTCCTGACGACGATGCTGATCGTGGACGGGTCCATGGCGGTCAGCCGGCCGAGCTGGTTCTGCGACAGCTCGCCGTGCTTCATGATGGTCGCCAGGGCCGCCATCTGGGTCGGCGTCAGGTTCTTCTCGTTCATGACCTCCTGAAAGCAGGTCGTCGCACGCTGATGGGCGCGCCGGATGATGTGGGCCGGATGTTCATACAGGTCGTAGCCCGACGCCGCGAAGCGACGGGTGACTTCCGCCAGGCTCGTCAATTGACTGCCGGCTTCGTCTTTCTCGTCACCGACCGTCGCTCGTTTCTTGCGCGTCGCCCTCGACATTCCGCAGGCACTCCTTTGGCCACCAACTAGGCCGCAATTTCTTGATTCTCGATCTTCCGTCCAAAAGAAAACGCGGCCACCACTGACTCGGCATCGGTGACGATCCCGAAGTGGGTGGAAACATCGTATAGCGTGCTTTCCTGTTCGCGCGGTCCGGTCGCAGCACAGCAGTCGCGCGGGACGACGGCCTCGTAACCGAGGAAGAAGGCGTCGTGAACCGTCGAGCGAACGCAGATGTTGGTGACGACGCCGAACACGACGAGCTGATCGATTTGCATGTCCTTGAGCAGAAGGTCGAGATCGGTCTGGAAGAACGCCGAATAACGGCCCTTGAAGACCACGAACTCGTCCTCGCGCACGCCGAGTTCCTCAATCACCTCAGTCGCCCAGGTGCCCTCGACGCCATGCGGCGTGCGCTTCAGCATTTCGCGGTCGCGCCGCAGGTTGCGCCTGTGGCTGTCGCGCACCCAGATGACCGGAACGCCGCTCTGCCGCGCAGCATCGATGACGCTGAGCTGATAGGGCACCAGCGTTTCATAGCCTGGCAGGACCATGCGCCCGCCCGGCTTGCAGAACTCATTGATCATGTCGACGACGATGACCGCCGATCGCTTCGGATCGAGCTGAATCTCGCCGCGGTTCCTGTGCGCGGAAAAGACGTCGACGGACATGGTTCTTTCCCTCCAGCTATTCAGTCGCGAAGAAGGTCATAAAGCAGGTCGAAGAAGCGGTCTGAATTCGACTTCGGTGGCGATCCGCGCATTTGGCGCCTCGCCACGTTCGTTCCAGAAATCGGCGACGGTGGCGCCGAATGTGTAGACGCCGGCGAGATCGACGCCGATATGCGCCTCGCGCGTCCGGATGAGCGTCGGGTCGATGACCACGGCAAGCGCCAGCGGGTCATGCAGCGCGCCGCCGATGCCCATGCTGTTGCGGTGAAGCTTCTCATAGAATTTCAGCCAGTCGACGACGACACGGCCGAGCTGGCTGTCGATCTTGCCGAGCGCCTCGTATTGCGGCTCCTCGACGAGCACCTGCATGGTCACGTCGAGGCCCACCATGGTCATGGGCACGCCGCTCGCCAGCACGATGCGAAGCGCCTCGGGATCGCAGAAGGCGTTGAATTCGGTCGGCGTGATGATCTCGCTCTTGCGATAGAAGACACCGCCCATCCAGATGATTTCGCGGATCCTGGGGATCACGTCGCGATGCTTCAGGATGAGCAGTCCGAGGTTGCAGAGCGGCCCGGTGGCGACGATGCGGATCGGCTCGGGCGCCGCCTTCAGCTGCGCCGCAAGAAAGTCGACGGCGTGCTGCGGCACGACCGGGCGGCTGGGCGCCGGGAGATACGGCGAGCCTTCGAGGCCGCTGGGCCCGTCGGCGGTTCCGAGAAGCAGCGGTCGGGCGAGCGGGCGCACGCAGCCGGCAGCTACCGGAACGTTGTTGGCGCCGATGAAATCGAGGACGCGCAGGCAGTTCGCGGTCGTCTTTTCGAGCTCGGCATTGCCGCAGGTCGTGGTGACGCCCTTGAGGTCGATCGCGGGTGAACGATGCGCCATGACCAGTGCGATCGCGTCATCGTGGCCGGGATCGCAATCCATCAGGATCGGAATGGGCTGGGCGGCGCTCATCGGGATGCTCCGGGGACTCGCTCATACTGGCCGATCGCATCCTTGAACAATTTCAGGAAGCGCTTGCCATCGATGGCGGTGCAGATGCGCGTGGTGGCCGGGCCGCCGCCGGGCAGGATCTGGCGGCCGCGATGCGCCACGGTCTGACCACGCGCCAGCCGGCCGTCGAGCACCACGTCGACGAAAAGCGGCTCGGTCATCGTGCACAGATCAGGAGCGAAGGCGAGGGCCGCGGCAATGACGTCGTCCATGGGGAAGGCGACAAGGTCGAAGAACTCCCGCCAGATGTCGATGTAGATGGGGAACACGTCGGCAATCATGCGGACGACCGGATTGTCACCGGCTGCCGCCACCAGATCGGCGATGTCGTCGCGGCTCATCATGCCGGTTGCGGCGCGATTGTCTTCGCACACGTCGAGAGGCACCAGGATCTTGGGCACGTTGGCGGTCAGCGCGATGCGCGCCGCCTCGGGATCGGCCCAGATGTTGTATTCGGACACCGGGGTCATGTTGCCGGGCGTGGTGAAGCAGCCACCGAGCACGATCAGCTGCTTGAGCACCTCGACCAGCTTCGGCTCCTGCAGCAGCGCCATGGCGACGTTGGTCTGCGGCCCGGTCGCCACCAGGGTGATTTCGCCGGGTGCAGCGAACGCCGTGTCGATGATGAAGTCGACTGCGTGGCGGTCGATCGCCGAGCGGTTGGGGGGCGGCGCCTTGGGGTTGAAGGCTTTCAGCCTGTCGCCGAAGCGCTCGACCAGCCGCTTCTCGAAGTGGACCGGCGCTTCCATGTCCGCCTTGGCGTTGCCGACGATCGGCCGCCACGCGCCTGCGGCAACCGGAATGTCCTCGCGGCCCGCCAGCGTCAGCGTATTGAGGACGACATTGGTGACCTGCTCGATCGGGCCGGCGGCGCCGTTCGCCGTGGTCACGCCTTCGAGCTTGATGTGCGGCGAGGCTGCGGCGAACAGCACCGCCAGGATGTCGTCCCCGGCCGAATCGACGTCGAGAATGATCCGTTCCATCACGCTTCCTGCTTGCTCGTCGTCTGGGGGTGATCCCGGTCGCCGCCGATCTGGAAGACCCGCCGCATGGTTTGTGCTGTCTCGCGGACGATGCGTTTGCGCGAACGGTAGGAGAGCGCGAAGAGCGCCGTCAGGGCGACCAGATAGGGGACGGTCAGCACCAGATAGGACGGGAACCCGGACGTCTGCAGGCGCAGCGACATGGCGTCGGAGAACCCGAAGAGGAGGCAACCGGCGAGCACTTTGAGCGGATCGCCGTTGGAGAAGATCAGGATCGCGACCGCCATGAAGCCGCGTCCGGAGGACATGTTCTCGGCGAACATGGTGATGTAGCCGAGCGACAGATGCGCGCCGGCCAGGCCCGCGAGAATGCTGCATAGCAGCGAGGCGAGATAGCGCACCCGGGTGATCGAGATGCCGACTGCCTCGGCCGCCTCGGGCTTTTCGCCGACGACCCGGATATGCAGGCCCAGCCGCGCGCTGCGATAGAACAGGATCAGCAGGGGCACGAGCAGGAAAGAGACGTAGACCAGCGGCGTGAAGCCCGAGATGAGCTGGCCGTACGACCCCAGCGCGTGAGCACCGGGCAGGCGCAGGATGGGCAGGCCGACGATGCCGTGGCCGACGACCGAGCCGCGGGTGCCGAAGATCGCCTTGGTCAGCGATATGGTGACGCCGCCCGCCAGAATGTTGAGGGCGAGGCCGATCACGACCTCGTTCGCGCGGAACGAGACGACCAGCGCGACGAAGACCATTCCGACGACGACCGACGCGGCCACCCCGCACAGCACGCCAAGCCATGCCGAGCCGGTGGCGATCGAGCCGATGACGGCGAAAAAGGCACCGACCAGCATCTGGCCCTCGAGGCCGATATTGAAGATGCCGGCTTTCGTCGTGAACGAGCCGCCCAGCGCGACCAGCAGGATCGGTGCGGTCGTGCGGATCGTGGCCACGACCAGCGCGATGCTGAACAGCCGCTCTAGAATTTCCATCGCCGCTCTCCCGCCGTGCTGTCGCCGCGCCGGCGCAGCAGGAATTGGGCCGAGACACTGAGGATGATCAGCGCCTGGATGACGGTAATGATTTCTCGGGAGGCGGTGGTGTTGACCTCCAGCAGCAGAGAGCCGTTGCGCAGCGCGCCGAAGAACAGTGCCGTGCCGATGGTCGCGATCGGACTGCCATTGGCGAGAAGCGCGGCAATGACGCCGTCAAAGCCGAACCCCGGGGCGAAGCCCTCCATGAATTGGTGATGGACGCCGAGCGCCTCGATACCGCCGGCGAGCCCGCCAACCGCGCCCGACGCGAGCAGGACGCGGAATGCGAAACGCCTGACGTCGATGCCGCCATATTCGGCGAACTGGACATTGGAGCCCATGATGGTGACGGCATAGCCGGGCGAGGTGAAGCGGAAGTACCATTGCGTCGCCACCGCCAGGATGAGTCCTATGACCAGCCCCCAGTTCAGGCGCGAGAACGAGAAGATCTCGGGAAGATAGGCCGACGGCAGGATCGGCGCCGTCTCGGACCAGCCGCCGGGTCGCTTGAACACGAAGATGGTCAGGTAGGAGGTGAAGAGCACCGCGACATAGTTGGCGAGGATCGTCGAGACGACCTCGTTGGCGTTGTAGCGGGCGCGGAAGAAGGCTGGGACAGCGACCCAGGCAACGCCGGCGAGTGCCGCTACGGCAAGCCCCAGCGTGAGATGAAAGGCATGCGGCAGCGGCACGTAGATGCCGACCAGCACGGCGGCGAAGCCGCCCATGAAAAGCTGGCCTTCAATGCCGATGTTGAACAGGCCGCCGCGGAACGAGATGCAGGCGGCGACGCCGCAGATCAGGATCGGGGTCGTCTGCAGCAGCGTGCCGGAGATGCGCTCGGGCTCGCCGAAGGCGCCCTCGACCAGGGTCAGGAAGACCTTCAGCGGACTTTCACCGATGAGCACGATGATGAGGGCGCCGATGGCGAGCGCAATGGCAAGCGCCAGCAACTGTCCGATGAAGGCACGCAGCCGGTCGTTCATGCAACCCCCGCTGTCGGCTGCGCTGTGCCGTCGGAGACGCCGGCCATCAACAGTCCCACGGCCTCTTCGCTGACCCCGTCGCCCGGCAGATCGCCCATGATGCTGCCGGCAAACATCACGAGAATGCGGTCGGCGAGCGCGATCAGTTCATCAAGCTGGACCGAGATCAGCAGAATTGCCCGTCCTGCCTCGCGTTGGCGCATGATCTCGTCGTGGATCGCTTCCGTGGCGCCGATGTCGACGCCGCGGGTGGGCTGGTCGACGAGCAGGAAGCCGGCACCACCGGAGAATTCGCGCGCCAGAACGACTTTCTGCATGTTGCCGCCGGACAGGCTCTTGACGATCGCCTGGGGGCCGGGCGCGCGCACGTCGTACTGCTTCATCAGGTCGGCGGCGTGGTCCATCACCTTCGGCCACTGGATGAGCCCGCGATGCGACCATGGCGCGGCGTTCTGCCGTCCCATGAGGATGTTCGAGGCGATGTCCACCTGGCGGTCGACGCCGCGCGTCAGGCGGTCGCCCGGCACATGGGCGACGCCCGACTGGCGGATTTCGCGGGGTGTGGCGCCGTCGATGCGCTTGTCGCCCAGCCTGATGGTGCCGTGGCTGGCGGGCCTGAGACCGGCGAGCACCTCGGCCAGCTCGCTCTGGCCGTTGCCGGCGACGCCGGCGATGCCCACCACCTCGCCGGCGCGGACCTCGAAGGAGACGCCGCGCACAGCCGGCAGGTTGCGATCGTCGCGACACCACAGCCGGTCGACCGAGAGCACCGTCGCGCCGGTCACCGGACCGCGCGGCCGCCGGTCGAAGCTGATCGAGCGGCCGACCATCATCTGTACCAGCTCGCCCTTGGACATCTCTGTCGTCGGGCGGGTGGCGATGTGCTTGCCGTGGCGCAGCACGGTGATCGTGTCGGAGACCTCGAGCACCTCTTCCAGATGGTGACTGATGAAGATGACCGTCATGCCCTGGCCAACGAAGTCGCGCAGGGTCTTGAACAGCTCGCGGCTCTCCTGCGGCGTCAGCACGGCCGTGGGTTCGTCGAGGATGATGATGCGTGCGCCGCGCGCCAGAACCTTCAGGATCTCGATGCGCTGCTCGATGCCGACCGAGAGCAGGCCGACCTTTGCGGTCGGATCGACCTGGAGGCCGAAATCGCGCGAGAGCTGGCGGGTGCGCTCGATCTGGGCGCGATGATCGATCAGGCCGCCGCGCAGGATCTCCATGCCGAGAAAGATGTTCTCGGCCACCGTCAATGACGGCACGAGCTTGAAATGCTGGTGCACCATGCCAAGACCGGCGGCAATCGCGGCTGCGGGATTGGCCATGACGTGCGGCGTGCCGTCGAGAAGAATTTCGCCTTCGTCCGGCTGCAACAGGCCGAACAGAACGTTCATCAGGGTCGTCTTGCCGGCGCCGTTTTCGCCGATGATGGCGTGAACCTCACCGGCTTTCACTGCAAGATCGACGCGATCGTTGGCCACAAAGGAGCCAAAGCGCTTGGTGATCGCCTTGAACTCTACGGCATGGTCCACGGCCGATGCGCTCCCGTCTGGAATGTCGATCACCTGCACCCGGCCGGATTGTACCGACTATCCGGCCGGGTGCGAGAGCGTTCACCTGTCGGCTGCTAGGGGGTGAGCTTGATCTTGCCGCTGATCAGGTCGTTGCGCAGTTCGTCGACTTTCGCGGTGACGTCAGCCGGGATCTTGTCGGCCACCTGCGGGCACATCTTGAGCTCCACGCCGCCCGACTTGAGGTCGAAGGTGTGCGTGCTGCCCGGCTGCGCAGGATGGCCGTCGACTTCGTCCTTGACCAGGGAATAGACGGCGATGTCACCCCGCTTCATCATGCTGGCCATGACGTGGCCGGGGGCCTCGCCGCACTGATCGATGTCGACGCCGATGCTGTACTTGTCGGCGGCGGCACTGGCCTGCAGAACACCTTCGCCGGTCGGGCCGGCAACGTTGTAGACGATGTCGTTGCCTTCGCCGTAGAGAGCCATGGTCAGTTCGCTGCCCTTGGCCGGGTCGTCGAAGGTGCCGGCGAAGACGGAATCGACGGCAACGTCGGGCGCGGCGGCCTTGGCGCCCTGCGTGTAGCCGCGCAGGAAGTCACGGATCACCGGAATGTCGCGGCCACCGACGAAGCCGATCGACTTGCCGTCGCCGAAGCCGGAAATCTGGCTACCCTTTTCCGCCATCAGGCTGGCGAACGCTCCGGCCACGAACGAGCCTTCCGCCTGCGCGAAGTCGGCATAGATGATCTTCTTGCTGTCGAGCACGCCGTCGATGAAGACGAAGCGCTGATTGGGATACGCTTCTGCGGTCTTCTGCAGCGCGTCGACCAGCTCCCATCCCATGACGAAGACGAGATCGTACTTTCCGTCCTTGGCAACGTTGTTGAACTGCTCTTCGTAGTCGAGCGCCCTGTTGCCGGTATCGATCAGCTTCAGATCGATACCGAAATCGGCTTTCGCCTTTTTGAGGCCGTTCACAATCGAAACCCCGAAACCCTGCGAAAAGTAACCGGAGATCGCAGCGATCGAGATCTGCTTGGCAGCGGCAGCGCCGGTGAACAGCATGAGTGACATGCCGAACGCTGCGATAGTCTTTGTTGTCGAACCGAACGTCATCACTGAACTCCCGCATTGTTGAGAACCGGGACCGAACGAACCCTTCCGTCGCCACGCACGAATCTCAGCGATCCATCGAAACGCTCGCCCGAGATCGTTGATGGTCATACAATCTTGATGACAGTCTGGAACACTGTCAATCCTGCAATCGGGGTTTTGTCTCCGGGACGGTGGCGACCGGCGGCGCGCGCTGATCCATGCGACACGGCGCCGGATGGTTTCGTGCGACGACAAAAGCGGCGAACGCTCCATCCCTCGACAGGAGAGACGGAGCGGGCGAGCGGCAATCTCAAAAGAGATGCGAAGTGGTTTGCCGCTCGACGCCGAGCGCCTGCGCCGGTGGCGGATGCCGGCGGGTTACTTGGCGCCGTGCACCAGAGGAAAGGTGGCGCCGTCGGGCGCGTTCGACCAGCTCTGCAATGTCTGCCCGCCATCGATCAGCCAGCTGGCGCCGGTGACGTGGGCGGCGTCGGACGAGGCAAGGAAGGCGACCACCGCCGCGACATCCTCCGGCTGTCCGATCCGGCGGAGCGGAATCCGGTCGGCGAAACGTCCCACCGCCGAAGCGGTGTCGGCCTCACTGGCGACGGGAACACCCAGTGTCGTCTCGATGACGCCCGGACAGACGGCGTTGACGCGGATGCCGTAGCGGGCGAGATCGAGCGCCGCCACGCGGGTCAGGCCGACGACGCCGTGCTTGGTCGTGGCATAGCCGGCCCCGCCATCGAGCACGTCCCAGCCCGCCATCGAGGAGCCCATGTTGACGATCGCGCCCGCGATGTCGGCCGCGATCATGGCGCGCGCCGACTGCTGCAGGACGAGGAACATGCTGCGCAGATTGGTGCGCACAATCTCGTCGAACGCTTCGACGGCAAGCTCGTGCACCGGCGCGCGCACCCCGGCAATGCCGGCATTGTTGAACAGGACATCGAGGCGGCCATAGGCGTCGAGCGCCGCCGCGACGGCCTGTTCGGCCCCCGCCTCCGCTCCGACATCGGCGACCACGCTGGCCGCATCGGCGCCGGCCGCCCGCAACGCTTTCAGCGTCCGTTCGGCGGCCGTTTCGTCGCGATCGGCAATGACGACCCTGGCGCCTTCCGTCGCCAGACGCCGCGCCGCCGCGCTGCCGATAGCGCCGGCGCCACCGGTCACCAGCGCAACTTTCCCATCGAATCTTGCAGTCATCGCCCCCTCCAGCAGATCAATAGTCGCGCCACGACCGGCGCGGCGTGAAGCCCAGCGCCTCGTGCGCCGCCGAGAACCCGACCACCGTTGCATGGCCGGCCAGCGGACCTTGCAGCGGAACATCCGGATAGGCCTCGCGAACCAGCGGTTCGGTCTCTTCCTCCATGAAGGTGTCGGCCGCGCTCAGGAAGAGGCGAAGATGCCCGGTGGCGCGCGATTCGACGGCGGCGACGAATGCCGATCCGGCATCGCTGCCGTCGAGGTAGCTCCACAGGCTGCCCGCCGCACGCGCACGGTCCGATCGCAGCGGCACGACATCGCGCTGGAAGCTCTCGCGCGTCTGGATCCAGGGCATGCGCAAGCTGACGGCCGCAAATGCCCGGCGGCGCACGCCCGAATCGACGATCTCCTCGCCGAGCCACTTCGACAGAGCATAGGAATCCTGTGGACCGACAGGATGATTCTCATCCAGCGGCAGATATCTGAGATCGACCGGCTGCGGATTGAACGGGAAGCCGATGACGCTGAACGATGACGCATAGACCAAGCGCTCGATGCCGAGAATGACGCACGCCTCCACGACGTTGTAGGTCGCCGCCACGTTGGTCGAGAAGACCTGGTGCGGAACCCGCCCGGTGGGCCGCGGAATAGCCGCAACGTGCACGACGGCGTCGGCGCCGCGCAGGGCCAGGATCGCGTCGTCCAGCCGCGTCATGTCACATTGAAGGTAGGCCGGCAGCGCCATGGTCGGTGCGACGACGTCGATGCCGGTGACGCTGTGCCCGCAGGCAAGCAGTGCCTCACAGACATGCCGACCGAGCAGACCGCTCGCTCCTGTCACCGCAACGATCATGGCGCCACCGATCGGGGCGCAGCGGGTTGGGTTTCAGGGAACGGCCGTAGAGCCCCGCCCGCTTTCGTGGACATCTGCTTTCGCCAGTGGCAGAGGGGATTGTGATCAGGCACGAGGCGGTACTCTCCGCGTCGCCGTCGCCACCGTTCTCGCGTGGCACGGCCTGGTGGGGTTTGAATCGCGCGCGATGTTAGTTGAGCGCAGGCATCTGTCCAGCCCAAGGCATGCCGGCAAGCGCATCGTGACCACCACATGGGACAAGACGACGCCTGCTCGCCGCAAACCAGCCTCCGGCCCGGCGAGAAGGTGCGGCTGCTGGCGAATGTCTCTTGCCAGCATTTGTTTGACTGCGAGACAATGGAACAAATTCCGGGAGAAGCAAAATGACGGTCAAGCCCGAGGACATTCGATCATTTCCAACCGTTTATGGCCGCGATTTGCTCGCCGAGGTACCGAACTTCGTCGCTGGTCCGTACGTCGTCGTGACTATGGAGGACCTGTGGCCGCTCTTTCGCGGTCGGCTGCCCGAAAACACCCCCGTCCATTTTGTGCGCAGCATGGATCGCGGCGCCCTCGAGGCAGCACTGCCAAGCCTTGACGGAATTGCCTCCGTAGTTGGCTTGGGTGGCGGCCAAGCCATTGACTGCGCCAAGTATTTCGCATGGCGACGAGATTTGAAGCTGCATCAATTTCCAACGTCGCTGTCGGTGGATGCGATGTTTGGTCACCGCGCGGGGGTGCGCGAGGATGGACTGGTACGCTATGTCGGATGGGCGGTGCCGGAATCAGTCTACTTGGACTATGCAATCATTCAAGCCGCTCCCAGACACATCAACACGGCGGGAATCGGTGACGTATTCTGTTTTTTCACTGGTGTTTGGGATTGGGACTACGCCACCCGAAAGGGGCGATGCGAAACACGCTGGCCATGGAACGAGACCCTCGCCAACCATTCGATCGCGATGGCGGAACGCGCACTTGCTGGCCGTGATGCTATTCGTCGCCTTACCCCGGAAGGGATTGATCTGATTGTTGAGGCTTTCCGATGGGGAGGGGCTTCCTACCACGGAGCTGGTTGGTGCCCGCGCCATATCGAAGGGGTTGAACACTACGTCTTCTATGCGCTGGAGGCGCTGACGGGGGTCAAGTTCCTTCACGGCCAAGCGGTCTGTCTCGGAATCGTTGTCGGTGCCATGATGCATGAGCGCCGGGTCGAAGAACTCCGCGATGCAATCCGCTTCGTGGGCGTCGACATACGCCCGGAGAGCATGGGAATTGACTGGAACGCCGTCGACGAAGCCCTCTCCGGGCTCAGCGAGTTCGTTCGCCGAGCAGGGCTGCCGTATGGCATCGCCCACGATGCCATCGTTGATCGCGGCTTTCTGAACAGGTTGCGCGAACAGTTGGGAGTGCAACTCTCATAAGCCCTTCTCACTTCCCGAACAAAGACTTGCGGGGCTCGGGTTGAGGCTGCCGGCACTGCCTCCGCCTGCCGGGGCTTGTTGCCGGTGACCGAACCCGACGCGTTCTCGAGGAGAGGCGCAGCAGAAGAGGCTTTCATTCGCCGAGACCGAGGAGATGATGGTCGCCGGCTGCTCGATCAAAGAGTGCGTTACACCTCAGCAAATAGCCGACGTGACGGCGCTCGTCGCGTGCCCACGTGCCGAGACGATCTCGGGTAGCGCGGTCAGGTGAGCACGCCGCAAACGTCCGACTGTCGCAATGCACTCATCTTCGCCGCGGCAAATCGCACCTACCGTCGATGGAAATCAGGCGAGCGCTTCTCCTTGAAGGCCGCTCGCCCCTCCTGGGCATCTTCGGTCGCAAAACAGATGGTCTGCAGGTCGCGCTCATAAGCGATGGCATCGGCGATCGACATTTCCCAGGCGGCGCGGAGATTCAGCTTCGCGGTTTCGGCGGCGATCGGCGCACGGCTGGCGATGACTGCCGCGATCTTCTTTGCCTCCAGCATCAACTCTCCCGGCGGCACGACGCGCGAAACCAGGCCCCAGCGCTCCGCCGTCGCCGCATCAATGGGATCGCCGGTCATGATCATGAGCGCCGCATTGGACGGCCCGACGGCATGCGACAGGTTCACCGCCATGCCGCCGCCGCCGATCCAGCCGAGCTTGATTTCGGGCGCGGCGAAGCTCGCGGAAGACGAGGCAATGCGAATGTCGCAGCTCATTGCCGTTTCGAGCCCGCCGCCGAGAGCATAGCCGTTGACCGCCGCTATCGATGGCTTGAGCAGTGCGCGGATGGCATCGCCATAGTCGGGCCGGTTGCGGAAGTTCCAGGGCGTGTCGTAGTCGTCCAGCATGCGGATGTCGGAGCCGGCACAGAACGCGCGCTCGCCGGCGCCGGTGAGGATCACGCAGCGAATGTCGTCGTCGACATTGAAGGCATTGACCGTGGCGACCATGGCATCGGCCATCTCCGGCGTCATGGCATTGAGCTTCTCGGGGCGGTTGATGGTGATGATCCCGACATGGCCGTCGCGTTCGACGAGAATGTTGTCGCTCATCGCTGCTGATCTCCAATGCATTGCCGATGGGTGGAATTGAGCTCGCGGATGACGGCCTGGGGTGCGAACCCGCCGGCCAGGGCCGTGCGCAGGAATTCGGACGCTTTCTGCTGCCAGGCGACATAGCCGGCGTAGCGCGGGCGGACGTAGGCGTGCTCCAGCGTCATCAGCGGTGGCCTTGTAGAAACCGCCCGCATCGCCGTTGACCGCGTCGTCAAGCCAGGCCGACCGTCGGCTGGGCTGTCCATCGTTGCGGGGGATAAGATCGCGCTGTGCCCCGTCGCCGACCAGCCAACGCAGATGGTCAAGAAGCTCCGGCCCGACCCGGCAGCGCGACGAGATGCCAATGCCTGCTCCGCCGAGGGTCGAGCCGGGAATCCCGCCCGGCGCAATCGCCGGAGCATCGGCAAAGCTGATGGCATGACATGCGCCGCCGGGCCTGGTGTAGTTGACATAGCCGAAGATCAGCGGACAGAGACGGACGTCGTCTCTGCATGCCATGTGCTCGAGGATGCCGATCGGATCGCGTTCGGCGGTGGCCGGCGCGGCATTGCGATTCACCGCCGCCAGCAGCCGGTAAGCCTCGACGCCGACCGTCTCGCTGACGAGCAGCCTCGCATCGTGCGTCGCCGGCGGCTCGCCGAGAGCCGTCGCGATCGACATCAGGCAGAGGATGGCGTGCGGACCGGCCAGCGACAGCGCGACACCCCCGTGGCGCGCAACGACCTCGATCTCGGACCAGGTGGCGGGCGGCGGGGCGTCGAGCAAATCCGCCCGATAGGCCATGACCTGCGCCGCCGCGTCGAGCGGCAAGGCCCAGGTCGAACCGGCATATCGGTAACTTTCCAGGCAAGGCCCGATCATCTGCCTGCCGACTTCCGACAGCTCTGCTTCGCCGAGCAACGTTTCGATGGGCTGCAGGCACGCCGCCCTGACGGCTTCCCCGATATGCGGATGATCCAGCACCACCAGATCGTAGTCCGCGCAAAGAGAAGCGATCGAACTGGATTCGAAGCCCTGGAGCGGCTGCACATCCCACGCGATCTGCACCCCCTGCGCCGGCGCGATCTCGGCAGCGATGCGCTTCAGCGCCGCATGGCCGCGCGGGTGATCCCAGGTCAGCCCCGCGTAGCGCCGTGCCATCAGCCGCCCGCGGTCACGACGCCCGCAGCGACCAGCCTGTCGATCTCGGCTTCCTGGTAGCCGGCTTCGCGCAGCACATCGCGGCTGTGTTCGCCGGTCAGCGGCGCTCCCCGTTCGACGTGTGACGGCGTCTTGGAAAAGCGGATGGGGAAGCCCGGTGTCTTCACATGGCCTTCGGTCGGATGGTCGTATTCGACGAAGCTGCCATTGTGCTTGACCTGGGGATCGTCGACGAGCTCGGCATAGCCGTAGACCGGCCCGCACCAGATATCGGCCGCGCGCATCAGGCGCATCCACTCCGCCGTCGTCTTGGCCGTCAATCGCTCGCGCGTCTTGGCGTATATTTCGTCGCGCCGGGTCCACCCGTCCACCTCTTCGTCCATGGTCAGAAAGGACGGCTCGCCGATCACCTCGCCGAGCTTCTTGAGAGGCGGGAAGGAGACGATGATGTAGCCGTCGCTGGTGGCGAACGCGCCATAAGGTGCGCGGATGTAGACATGCGCATGGGGTTCGGCCGAGCGGACTTGCGGCTTGTGCCCGACGGTGAACACCGACAGTTCCTGCATCTGCAGCGCGATGATGGCGTCGAGCATGTTGACCTCGACCTTCTGCCCTTCGCCCGTGCGTTCGCGATGGAGCAGACCGGCCAGCGCACCTTCAAACGCGTTGTAGGCGGTGACCGCATCGACCATGTACTGGCCCGCCGGATTGGGCGGTTCGCCTTCGCGGCCTGCCGACAGCATCGCGCCCGACAGCCCCTGCACGATCAGATCCTGGCCCGGCCAGTCGAGATAGGGACCATCCTCGCCATAGCCCGACATCGATACATAGACGAGGCGCGGATTGACCGCCGAAAGGCTCTCGTAGTCGACGCCCAGCCGCTTGGCCACGCCCGGCCGGTAGTTCTGCAGGAACACGTCGGCGGTCTTCACCAGCTCGAGCAACACCGCCTTCCCCTCGGGCGATTTGAGGTCGATGGCGAGCGAACGCTTGTTGCGGTTCAGCGACAGGAAGGAGACGTTGATCTTGTTGCCCTTGATGCCGCCCGCCGATGTGTGGCGCTGCCATTCGCCCTTGGTCGGTTCCACCTTGATCACGTCGGCGCCGAGATCGCCAAGCCTCTGGGCGGCGAAGGGCCCCGCCATGGCAATGGAGCAGTCGAGCACGCGATAGCCGCTGAGTATGTTCATTTTTGCCTTCTTCGGCCCGGGTTGATCAATGCATCACCCAGCCGCCGTCAATGTTGATCGTTTGACCGGTGATGAAGCTGGAATAGTCGGAGGCCAGAAACATCAGGATGTTGGCGATGTCCTGCGGGTGCCCGCGCCGCTTCAGGGCCTGGTGTTCGAGAATGAAGCGGTTGTAGCCTTCCTGATCGGGATGAATCTTTTCGGCATCGGTCGGAAACGCTCCGGCCGCTATGGCGTTCGACGTGATGCCGTCCTTGCCGAACTCGCGCGCCCATGCGCGCGCCAGCGCGATCAGCGCGCCCTTGGATGCGACGTACGGCGACAGGAGTGACCAGCCGCCAAAGGCGGTGATGCTGGCGACGTTGATGATCCGGCCCCAATGCGCCGCGCGCATATGCGGCAGCGCGACTTGGACGCAGACGACGCCGGCATCGACATTGACGCGCTGGACAGCCTGATGTTCCTCGATGGTGAATTCGTCGAACGGTTTCGAGGGGTAGATCGCCGCATTGTTGATGACGATGTCGAAGCCGCCAAGCTGACCGGACAGCGCCTCCAGCTGGCGCGCCAGTTCACCCAGATCTGCAAGATCGAGGGGGGCGACGACCAGGCGCTCGGCGGTGGCCGGGTCCCGTGCCGCGACCAGCGAGGCGATCTTGGCCTGATCGTTGTCGACCACCACGACCGTCGCGCCGGCGGCCAGGAACGACAGGGTGGTCGTCTGGCCGAGGCCGCCCGCTGCCCCCGTGTAAAGGATTGTCTTGCCGGAGAAATCCGCAAACGGCGTCATCTATCCGCGTCCCTCGATCTGCTCCCACCTGCCCGTCGGTTCGGGATAATCGTCCTCCGGTTGGGCAGCGATGGCAGCAATCCGCTTCTCGGCCGCGGCGATCTCCGCCCGGCCGTCGAGAACCGCGAAGCGCGTGCTGTAGGTCTTCTTTTCGCCGTGCTCCAACCAGATCAGTTCGCCGCGTTCTCTGGCGAAGGCCTCTCCCAGAACGTGATTGGTCGAGGGTTCGATGCCGAGTGCGTACTGCCCCTCCTGCAGGTTCTGCCATTCGAACTGCGCGGGAAACTCATCGTGGTTGGTCTCAACCAGGAAGCCGAGCCCGCGGCCGTCATCGAATCCGTCGTTGACGAGCGCGACGGGGACCTTGCCCGACGCGTCGGCCACCATCGCGTGCTGCCACACCTGTTCCACGAACCCGGCCCGAGGGGCGGGCAGGCGCCGGTAGCCGACGTCTTGTCTGCGATACCCGTCACCGGCGTGGCTGGCCCATACCGTTTCGCGAATCGGCGCCAGGTAGCGGCTGCCTTCCGCCAGCACCGGATAGCCGAGGTTGATGTGGTAGAGGAACATGTGCGGCGTGCGATAGAAGCCGTGGTTGACGACGGTATCGCTGACGACGAATTCATTGCCGCCGACCTTTGCCTCGATCCGGCGCAGCAGGTGGAGGTCCTCGCCAAAGACGGTCGATTGCTGCACGACTCCTTCGCACCACAGCGTGCATTCCTCACCGTCCCACCGTTCTCCGTATCCGGTCAGCCGCGCCGGGATGAATGCAATGCGTCCGTGGATCGAACTGTCGACCGTCTGGCGGTGCGGATAGTGGTACTGGGGGGCGGCTTCAGAATGCATGAAGAGGATATGATCGAGGCCGCAGGTCACGAAGAGACCTGAGAAGGAGCGCAGAAAGGCCAGTCCCTTTTCGCCCTCATATTCGTGAAGGCCGGGATGACGGAACCCGGACGGCGAATGCCAGCCGATCGCGGCGCCGCGATACTCGCAGTCGGCGACATCGAGCGCGCGGTCGACCAAAACCGTGAAGCGGAAGCCGGTGCCGGTGCGGAACTCGAGCATCCGGATCCCGCGTTCGACCCCGTCATCGAGGGTCATGAGCCGCACGCCGGCGAACTGCGACAGCATGCCGGAGCGCCGCGCCACCTCGCGCCGCGATAGGGACTGGCCATAGAGCTCAACCATCAGACCGTTCCACGTGCGCAGCCGCGACGGCGTCGCGACGCTAGGCAAGGAGCCTTTTCCTGCCCCTTCGGCGGTGCGGGTCGGAACCACCGGTGCCGGCACCGGACTGCGCCGCCGACATAAGCGCGGCGCCATGATCCCGGGCATTACCATCAAAACCGATCGCGCCAACCAATCGTTTCACATCAGATAAGTCAAGCGTTTTTCGTCATATAGCCGATCAAAGCAATCATGCTCGTGATCGAATTCGTCGGTAGGGTTGTCGAAATCCATCAATTCAGGTATTGATAGGTATGCAGATGACGCCGCGCACCGAGGCAGCGGTCGAAGGGCGAGACAGGCCGTCAGGGAAGCGAGCTGACGTGGTCCGCAGAAGTTGGCCGGAGAACGGAATGCCGATGAGTGCGGTTCACGAGCGGCCAGCGCCAGCCCGCATCACGATGGAGGAGGTTTCCCGGGCAGCCGGCGTCAGCATGGCAACGGTCGACCGGGCCATCAACAACCGACCGGGCGTAAAGGCGCGGACGCGTGACCGGGTCATCACTGCCGCGCAGCGGCTCGGCTATCTGTCGGACGATAGCGGGCGCGGCGAGGCAAATCGGTCGGAGGCGGTCGCGATCGACTTCATTCTGCCGGGTGGCACCAACACCTTCATGGCGGTCCTCGCCGAGCACCTGCGGCGCATCGGAGCATGGCGGAGCGACGACGCCACGGTTCGTGTTCACGTCATCGAAGGCTTCAACCCAGATGCCCTCGCCGACACGCTGGTTGGCCTGAAATCGCAGTCCAGGGGCATTGGCGTTGTTGCCCTCGACCATCCTACGGTTCGCGAAGCGATCCGCGATGTGGTCGATGCCGGGGTCCCGGTGGTGACCATGGTTTCGGACATCTCCAATGTCCCGCGCATCGGCTATGTCGGCATCGACAATCGTGCCGCCGGGCGACTG
Source organism: uncultured Alphaproteobacteria bacterium (assembly GCA_963743015.1). Taxonomy (GTDB): domain Bacteria; phylum Pseudomonadota; class Alphaproteobacteria; order Rhizobiales; family Kaistiaceae; genus CAVSRC01. The sequence continues at coordinate 2,039 of CAVUOD010000016.1, read as the reverse complement.
GCGGGGCACCTGCTCGGACGTTTTGTGCGGCCTGGCGGCCGCCAGGTTGCCTTGTTTGCGGGAAGCCTGAGCTATCGCGGGCACGAAGAGCGCGAAATGGGCTTTCGCCACATCCTTCACGAAGCGTTTCCGGACCTTTCCGTGGTCGAGCTGCGCGAGATCGAGGACGACACCGGCCGCGCCTACCAGGAAGCCCGGAAGCTCCTTGGCAACTATCCGGACCTTGCCGGCATCTACAATATCGGCGGAGGCAATCGCGGCATCGCCAAGGCGCTCGAAGAGGCCGGCCGCACGCGCCAGGTTGTCTTCATCTGCCACGAGGTGACAGAACATACGCGGCGCTTTCTCCTCTCGGGAACGCTGGACGCGGCGATCGATCAGAATCCCCGCGTCGAAGCGCGCGAAGCAGTCGAGTGGCTTATCCAGGCGGCAGGAGGCCAGGCCCAGCCGAACCTCCCGCCGATCAGAATCCAGGCAATCTTCAAGGAGAATATTCCGGATCTGCAATTCACCTGGCAATCGGCAGGTGCCGTTCAGCCGGCCGTGGGCTGATCGGATTGACGAGTGGCGGCGCGCAGAGAAATCGGCCGCGCCCCGTCAGCAACACCGGGGGCCGGCCGTTGGGAGGTTGTTTGAGAATCGGACAGGTGAGCGCAGTGTGATCGCGTGAGCTTGTTTCGTAAGGCGCATTCCGGCGCCAGAGGGGTGATCCCCGTCTGCGGCGGGATTGTGCAGGTGAGAGAAAATGAAAGGGAGGAAGTAAGGACATGTTCAGAAATTTTAAACTGTTGGCCTTGGGGCTGGCTGTAGCGCTGATGCTGCCGGCCGCCGCCTATGCCAAGACGTTCTATTGGGTCTCTCACGGATCGCCCGCCGACCCGGTGTGGACCTATTTCCTGCAGGGCGCGCAGATGTGGGCGAAAGATACCGGCCAGGACGTCAAGACGTCGTTCCACAACGGCGACGTGCCGTCCCAGCAGGAAGCCATCCGCGCCGCCATCGCGGCCGGAGCCGACGGCATCGTGACGACGAGCCCTGATCCGGGAAGCCTGGTCCAGGTCGTCAAGGAAGCCCGCGACGCCAAGATACCGATCATCAACTTCAACAGCCCCGACCCCTCGGCGAACTTCAACGCCTATGTCGGCGGCAACAACGTGGTGTTCGGCACCCATTGGGCCCAGTACCTCGTCGACCACAAGCTGGTGAAGTCGGGTGACTTCGTGTGGATGCCGGTCGAAGTGCCCGGCGCTACCTACGGCGTGCAGGAAGAGCAGGGCATCGCGAGCGTTTTCAAGCCGCTCAACATCACCTGGGAAGTCACTGACGCCACCCTCGACCAGGCCGAGGTGATCAACCGCATGGTCGATTACCTGACGACCAACCGGGATAAGATCAAGGCCATCATCGCGCTTGGCGATCTGGTCGACGGCAGCATCAAGCGGGTGTTCGATCAGGTCGGCGTCAAGCCGGGCGAAATCCCGGTGGTCGGCTGGGGCAATTCGCTCGATACGACTCAGGAGGTGCTGCAGGGCTACGTCAACGCCGCGCAGTGGCAGGATCCGCAGGCAACCAGCTACGTCGCCCTGTCGCTCGCCGCGATGGCGGCCAGCGGCATTCCTCCGGAATTCGACGTGATCACCGGCAAGCTCTACGAGAAGGACACCGCCCAGGTCTACGACGACATCCTGTCGGGCAAGAAGTAACCGAGAGCGGGAATGTCATGATGCCATGCCGGAAAATCCCCGGCCTGGCACCATCCGATGCAGGCTCCGCGGCGAAAGTTCCTCGCCGCGGAGGTCCACCCCACGGGGCGGCTGGAACCGGCGCATGATGCGTCCGGCACGAAGCGTCTCATCAATCCAGACGGCAAGTCACGTGCAGAAACGATCTGTTCTCGCCCGCCTCATCGCCGCTCCCGAGTTTGGGCCATTCGTGCTCCTGGCGGCCGAGCTCCTCGTGTTCTGGTCGATCAACCACAATTTCCTTTCGCCGCTGAACATCAGCAACACGCTGGCTTTCACGGTGGAACTCGGGCTGGT
>CAVUOD010000015.1:0-53799 GCA_963743015.1 uncultured Alphaproteobacteria bacterium | reverse complement strand
GGCACCACCCCTCACGGATTTCCATGTCGCGCGGCCGGCCAAAGGGTCGATTACGATTTCCGCGACGATTTAAAGACATGACCGACGACAGGACGCGGTCGTACAAATAATCGCGAGCCGCGGCGGTGCTGTGCTGCCGCGCCGTCGACGTGGAGGAATTCGGCCCAATGCAATCTCTGCAGGGAAAAAGCGTACTCGTTACCGGCGCCAGTTCCGGCATTGGCCGCGCCACGGCGCGCGCCTTCGCCCGCGAAGGCATGCGGGTTGTGCTGACGGCGCGCTCGACCGATAAGCTCGAGAGCCTCGCCGCCGAGCTTCCCGGCGAAACGGTCGTTCTTCCGGCCGATCTCTCCCAGCCGCAACAGGTCGACAGGCTCGTCGAAGACGCGATCGCCAAGCTCGGTCGGCTCGACGTGCTGTTCGCCAATGCCGGCATCTACATCGCCGAGGACCTCATCGACGGCGATCCCGATGCCTGGGACAGGCTCCTGATGGTGAACGTCAACGCGGTCTTCCGGATGATCCGCCGGGTGCTGCCGCACATGCGCGCGATGGGCGGTGGCGACATCCTAGTGACCAGTTCGATCTCGGGCCATCTCACCGTCCCCTACGAGGCCGTCTACAACGCCTCCAAGCATGCGGTGACTGCATTCGCCTATGATGTGCGGCGGCAGGTCATCAACGATCACATCCGTGTCGGCGCTCTTGCGCCGGGGATGGTGCTCAATGAACTGTGGGGCATCACCGACCCGGCCGAGATCGAACACGGAATAGCCGAACGGCGCGGCCTGCGATCTGAAGATGTCGCCGAGGCAGCCGTCTTCATGCTGCGCCAGCCGAGCCACGTCACCATTCGCGACCTGATCATGTTTCCGCAGGGGCAGGATATCTAGAGCCGCGTCGCGGGCCCGCGGGCCCGCCACGGCAAGATTCGACGGGCACGGGTCATGCCTGGTGCCGGTCAAGCACCAGGCGCGCCGTTTCGGCGTCGGTGCCGATGCCGTTGATGGTGCCGCTCTTGACGAGCGCCTCCACCGCAGCCGCCTTTCTCTCCCCGAACGCCACGCCGAAACGCATCGGTATCGAACGCAGGAGCGGGATGGACGCGCTCAGCATCCGTTCGTCGAAGTCGGAGGAGATGTGACGACCGTCGCCGTCGAAGGCACGGCCGCAGATCATGCCGATGGCACCGAGCCGGCGCATGTGTTTCAGCTCGCTCGCCGTCACCACGCCCTGTTGCAGCAGGGACAGCGTGTCGTCGAGCGCCCCGACGCCGACCAGCGCCAGCGAGCACCGCGCCATGGCGCCGAAGGCGTCGCGCACCGCCGGGGCGGCGATGAGGTCGGTTGCCGCCGCCGCGCTCGGCAGCACCGCCGGCACCGGCAGGTGGCGCACGCGCGCGTCGATCCGGCGCGCGATCTCTCGGGCGATCTCGGCCGGCTGCGCAGCGTGGTCGAGCTGGCCGACGCCGCCGATGAGCGGCACGATCTCGGCATCGCGCAGCCATAGCCGGGGCATGGAGCGGGCGACCGCTGCGACGCTTTCGCCGTCGCCAACCCCGATGACCGAATCGTCGGCGAGGCGGAAGGCGATTTCGTCGGCCACGGCCTGGCCGACATGTTCAAGCGTGGTGCGCGGATTGCGTTCGGTCTCGACGACGACCACGCGCTCCAGATGGAAGCTCTCCCTGAGCCGCCTTTCGAGGGCGGGATCGCGGCCGGGCGGCGGCTGAACCCGGATCTCGACAAGATTGAGATCCATGGCTTCTTTCAGCGCCCGGCTGACGGCGGCTTCGGAAATCCCGAGCTGGCGCGCGATATCGCGCTGCGCGCGGCGCTCCTCATAGCGCATGCGCGCAATGCGCAGGGTCAGGTCCAGATCCCGCTTTTTCCGCACGTCTCCGTCTTTCCGTTGCCGCCTCTGACGCAGCGCGTCTCCTTGACGGTCGATGCCGCACCGGCCTATTACTATATGAAAGAAATTTGCAAATTGAAAGAAATTTCAATAACGCGAATGGGGACCGGCGCCAGTCCGGCCGGTCGTCCCAGAGGTTTGGGAGAACCACGAAATGCCGAAGTCCCAGCTTGTTGACCCCAACCGCACACGGCAGAGTGGTGCGCTGACCTTCCGCGCGGTGCCGATCCACGCCTATGCCCGCAGCCTGGCGGACGAGCGCCAGGAACTCGGCGACGCCCTGCTCGTCGACATCCTGCGCGACATGATGATCCTGCGCGAATTCGAGACGATGCTGGCCAGCTTCAAGTCGCAGGGCGTCTATGCCGGCATCAAGTACATCTATCTCGGCCCGGCCCATCTCTCGGTCGGCCAGGAGGCCGCGGCGGTCGGGGCGGCGCGCGCCCTGAAGCGGGTCGACCACGTCTTCGGCAGCCACCGCGGCCACGGCGAGTTCCTCGCCAAGGGGCTGGCGGCGGTCGCCGAGCTGGACGAGGACGAACTGCAGCGCACCATGCGCGACTATGGCGGTGGCGCGCTGCTCTCGGCGCTCGACAAGCGCCTGCCGGCAGAAAGCGTGCGTCAGCGCGCCACCCAGTTCCTCGTCTACGGACTGCTTGCCGAGATCTTCATGCGCGACAACGGCTTCAATCGCGGCATGGGCGGCAGCATGCACGCCTTCTTCCCGCCCTTCGGCATCTTCCCCAACAATGCCATCGTCGGCGCCTCCTCCGGCATCGCCACCGGCGCCGCGCTCCACAAGAAGCTGGCGCGCGAGGACGGCATTGCCGTCGCCAATATCGGCGACGGCTCGACCGGCTGCGGTCTGGTGTGGGAATCGATGAACTTCGCCGCCATGGCGCAGCTGCATCGCCTGTGGGAGGCGGAGTGGCGCGGCGGCCTGCCGGTGCTCTTCCAGTTCAACAACAACTTTTACGCCATGGGCGGTCAGACTTCGGGCGAGACCATGGCCTGGGACCGCCTGTCGCGCATCGGCGCCGGCCTCAACGCCGAAGCCCTGCATGGCGAGACGGTGGACGGCACCAATCCGCTTGCCGTGCTGGATGCGGTCAAGCGCAAGCGCGCCTTGCTGGTCGAGGGGCGGGGGCCGGCTTTGCTCGATGTCGAGTGCTACCGCTATGTCGGCCATTCGACCACCGACGCCAATGCCTACCGTACCCGCGAGGAGATCGAGGCGTGGCGCAAGGTCGATGCCATCGACTCCTACGCTGCCTCTCTGCAGGAGGCCGGCGTGCTCGATGGCGATGCCCCGGCCGCCATGACCGCCGAGGTCGGTGAGCTGATTGCGGCGATCACCGCGCTGGCGGTCGACCCGGAGGCCTCGCCGCCGGTCGACGTCAAGAACGATCCGATCGCCGTCGGCCGCTTCATGTTTTCCGGCACCGAGCACGTGCTGCCGCAGGAGCCCGAGGGCGTACTCACGCAGGCGTGGGATTCCTCGACGCGTGTCGTGCAGCTTGCCAAGCGCAGCCGTGCCGGCGTCTCCGCCGAGGGCAAGAAGCTATCGGCAATGCAGGCGATCACCATCCGCGACAGCCTTTTCGAGGCGGTCCTCCATCACTTCCGCTACGACCCCAAGCTGATCGCCTATGGCGAGGAGAACCGCGAATGGGGCGGCGCCTTCGGCGTCTATCGCGGTCTTTCGGAAATCCTGCCCTACCATCGCCTGTTCAATGCCCCGATTTCGGAGGCGGCGACGGTGTCGAGCGCCGTCGGTTACGCGCTCGAGGGCGGCCGCGTCGTCATCGAGCTGATGTATGCCGATTTCATCGGTCGCGCCGGCGACGAGATCTTCAACCAGATGGCCAAGTGGCAGGCCATGTCGGGCGGCGTGTTCCGCATGCCGGTCGTCCTGCGCTGCTCGATCGGCAGCAAGTACGGTGCCCAGCATTCGCAGGATTGGTCGGCGCTGATCGCTCACATTCCGGGGCTGAAGGTCGTCTATCCGGCCACGCCCTATGACGCCAAGGGCCTGATGGCATCGGCCCTTGCCAGCGACGACCCGACCGTCTTCTTCGAGAGCCAGCGGCTTTACGACACCGTCGAGCTGTTCCACGAGGGCGGCGTGCCAAGCGACTACTACCGTGTGCCGATCGGCGAGCCCGACGTGAAGCGCGCCGGCAGCGACGTGACGGTGCTCACCATCGGCCCGTCGCTCTACCGGGCGATCGAGGCGGCCGACGTGCTGGAGAAGGACTACGGCATCTCCTGCGAGATCATCGACGCGCGCTCGCTGGTGCCGTTCAACTATGATCCGGTGCTCGAAATCGGCGCGGCGCACAGGGCGCGTTCTGCTGGTCTCGGAGGCAAATGAGCGCGGCAGCGTGCTGATGACCATGGCGACCACCATCCAGCGCCACGCCTTCGCCTCGTTGAAGGTGCCGGTGCGGGTGCTGGGATCGCCCAACTGGATCGTGCCCGGCGCCGACCTCGAAGCCTCGTATTTCCCCCAGGCCGCCGACATCGTCGACGTGGTTTGCGCGGAGCTGGTGCCGGAGCGCAAGATCAACCGCGCGCCGCGGCGCGCCTGGGACGACCTCGAGCTTGCCCGTCAGGGTCTCTAGAACAGCCAGGGAAGACAGCAATGGATACCGAATTCGTCATGCCGATGATCGGCGTCGAGATCGAGGAGGCGGAGGTCCGCCAGTGGCTGAAGCAGGCGGGCGACACGGTCGCTGCCGGCGAGCCGCTGGTTGCCATCGGCACGCCCAAGGTCGACATGGAGGTCGAGGCGCCCTTCGCCGGGGTGCTCAAGGAAATCCTGGTCGAGGCCGGCGACATCGCCGCCGTCGGAGCGCCGCTCGCCATCATCACCAAGTCGGGCGACTGATGGCCGTCCAGACGCGGCGCGGCACGCTCGATGTCGCGGGCCGGTCGATCGCCTACAGCGCCTCGGGGCCGGGCGACGGCGTGGTCGTCTGCGTCCACGGCTTCGGCAGCGATCGCAGCGTCTGGTCGTTCAACGTGCCGGCGCTTGCGACGGGACGGACGGTGTATGCCCTCGACCTGCCGGGCCACGGAGAATCCGAGCCCGGTCTCGATTCGGGCAGCCTGGAGGAGCTTGTCGACGTGGTGAGCGGTTTCTGTGCCGGGCTCGGTCTGTCGCGGGTGCATCTCGTCGGCCATTCGCTCGGCGCGGCGATTGCCATCCGGCTCGCCGCCGACCGGCCGGGGCTGGCCGCGGCGCTCACTCTGGTGGCGCCGGCCGGCATCGGCGCTCCCGTCGACGGCGCGTTCCTCGACGATTTTCTCGCCATGCCGTCGCCGGAGGATGCCCGGCGCGTCCTCGCCCGGCTGGTGGCCAGGCCCAGCCTCGTCAGCCCGGACATGGCGACCGGCGTCTGGAACCACAACCGCCAGCCGGGGGTGGCGGAGACGCTGACCATGGTCGCCGGAAACGCCATCCGTCGCGACCTCGGCGACGACGCCCTGCGGCCGGCGCTGCTGGCCCTCGATCTGCCGGTCGAGATCCTGTGGGGCAGCGAGGATGCGATCATCCCGGTTGCGGCGGCGGACGGCCTGCCGGATCGGCTGCCGGTCCATCGCGTCGCCGGGGCCGGTCATCTGGTCCAGATGGAAAAGCCGGCCCTCGCCAATCAAGTGATGGCGGCCCAGGCGGCGCGGCTCGTCTGACGGGTTGATCTCACCACTCTCGCACCGGGCGGCTCGCCCATCTTTGCCCGGGCGCAAACTGCGGGACCCGATTTCTGCATTGCTGCCTTGCAAAATCCCCACTAACGCGGGGCAGAAAACGGGCCTATCTACCTCGCGTACAAGAGAGAAAGTGAGAGACAGAGGGCACGACGATGAACATGGATCGGATTGGCAAAGCCTATCGCGCCTGGAGCAGGTACCGCAAAAGCTACAACGAGCTGAACCGTCTGTCGGACCGCGATCTGTGGGACATCGGCGTAAACCGCGGCGACATTCCTGCGCTGTCGAAAGCCTACGCCCTGAAATAGGCGAGTTCCTCCCTGGCCTCATCCCCTCGTGGGCGCGCTCCCGGCGCCCCCTGGGGAGCGGACAGACAGCAAGCAAGCGACGAAGAAGACACGACGATGAACATGGATCGGATTGCCAAGGCCTACACCACCTGGCGCCAGTACCGGCAGGCCTACAGTGACTTGATGCGGCTTTCGGACCGCGATCTGGACGATATCGGCATCCGCCGCGGCAACATCCACGAAGTCGCGCGCCGCTACGCCCTCCGCTAAGCACAGCCGCCTGATCTCCTCCTCCCGCGAAAGCGGGCGCTCCCCCGGCGCCCGCTTTTGCTTTGCCGGACGGCCGCCCGGCGGCACCTTGTGCCCAATGGCGGGATTGATGTAGTCGGAGGGCGGCCGCGCTTGGGCCCCTCCTGACTCCAGTCACCGCACAGACGGCCGCAATCCCGACGATGACCCTTTCCGACGAAACTGCCCGCCGGCGCACCTTCGCGATCATCTCGCACCCGGACGCCGGCAAGACCACGCTGACCGAGAAGCTGCTGCTCTTCGGCGGCGCCATCCAGCTTGCCGGCGAGGTGCGCGCCAAGGCCAACCGCCGCCAGACCCGTTCCGACTGGATGGAGATGGAGCGCGAGCGCGGCATCTCGGTCGTCACCTCGGTGATGACCTTCGAATATGGCGACACCGTCTTCAACCTGCTCGACACGCCCGGCCACGAGGATTTCTCCGAAGACACCTACCGGACGCTGACCGCGGTCGATTCGGCCGTCATGGTGATCGACGCCGCCCGCGGCATCGAGGCGCGCACGCTCAAGCTGTTCGAGGTCTGCCGGCTGCGCGACATCCCCATCGTCACCTTCATCAACAAGCTCGACCGCGAGGGGCGCCATCCCTTCGACCTGCTCGAGGAGATCGAGAAGCGGCTGGCGCTCGACACCACGCCGCTCACCTGGCCGCTCGGCATGGGCAACCGCTTCGCCGGCGTCTACGATCTGGAGAAGGACGCCATCCACCGCCTCGATTCCGACGGCAGCGCCCAGCCGATCGCCGAACTCAATGCCGCGGCGCTCGCCGATTATCTGCCGGAGAGCGAGCGCGAGACGGTCGCCGAGGAGATCGCGCTGGCCAAGGCCGCCTCGCGCCCCTTCGACCTGACCTCGTTCCGCGAGGGCCACCTGACGCCGGTGCTGTTCGGCAGTGCCCTGCAGCAATTTCGGCGTGCGCGACCTGATCGAGCGGCTGGCAACCTACGCGCCGGCGCCGCAGCCGCGCGGCGCCGAGGAGCGCACCGTCGCCCCGGACGAAGCGGCGATGAGCGGCTTCGTCTTCAAGATCCAGGCGAACATGGATCCCAACCACCGCGACCGCATCGCCTTCCTGCGCGTCTGCTCGGGCAAGCTCACCCGCGGCATGAAGGCCCGCCTCGGGCGCACCGGCAAGACCATCGCCCTCAACGCGCCGCAGTTCTTCTTCGCCCAGGAGCGCGCCATCGCCGACGAGGCCTATGCCGGCGACATCGTCGGCCTGCCCAATCACGGCACGCTCAGGATCGGCGACACGCTGACCGAGCGCGAGGCGCTGACCTTCCGCGGCGTGCCGAGCTTCGCGCCGGAAATCCTCCGGCGCGTGCGCGTCGGCGACGCCATGCGCGCCAAGAAGCTGCGCGAGGCGCTCACCCAGATGGCGGAGGAGGGCGTCGTCCAGGTGTTCATGCCGACCGACGGCTCGCCGCCCATCGTCGGCGTCGTCGGCGCCCTGCAGCTCGACGTCCTGCGCCAGCGCCTGAACGACGAATACAACCTGCCGATCGATTTCGAGACCTCGCGTTTCGAGGTCTGCCGCTGGGTCAGCGCCGCACAATCGCGCCGACCTCGACGCCTTCGCCGCCGCGCACCGCGCCGACATGGCCGAGGACCTCGACGGCTCGCCGGTCTTCATGGCGCCCTCGGCCTTCATGCTCAATTACGAGATCGAGCGCGCGCCCAAGCTGACCTTCTCCGACATCAAGGACTACCAGCGCCAGGCGGTCAGCCAGTAGGCGATTGGGTCGCCGTGTCCGGGAGACGGAACTGATCCGGCATCCCTCCAGAATCCGCCTGTGCCCGAGCGCGTTGCACCTCTCCCATGGGGAGAGGTCGGCGCGAAGCGCCGGGTGAGGGGATGTTGCCTTACGAAGATTCATAACCCCTCACCCCACGCACCTAATTCGCATTGCTCATAAGGTGCGCGGCCCTCTCCCCGTGGGAGAGGAGGAGATCGGCGCACAGCCATATAGTCCCGCGAGCGCTTTGCACCGGGTGATGGACCTTTCAAAGGACGCGCCCCTCGGGATTCTTTTGATCCCTGTCGGGCCTTCGGCCCTCCGCGCCTCTTGAGGCGCAAGGGGGTGGCGGGCGCCCGGCGAATGCCGTGCGGTTACTCCGCGAAAACTGGGGCGCTCGCCGAGCGCCCGCCGCGGCGATTTTTCTCCGTCTCCCGGCAGGCTCTTCGCCCCGAATGGTAGATGGGGCTCAGGCCCTTAGGGCGGCCGGTCGCAGAGACCGACGATCCCGCCGGGAACGCCCCGAGGGGGAAAGGTCGGAAACCTCTCCCGGGCGGGGGCACCGCTCCGCTCCCCCATGAAGTTCCGGTCGACACGGGACCCCTTTTCGGGAGCGGATGCGCGCATCATCTCACGGATTGGGAGAGGGGGAATAAGTCCGCATGCTATCCCCGGTCGGCCAAGCGGTGGGATAATCGGGCGCCCCTGCCTGGTCTGCGGCATGGCCTTGCCGCAGTGGTCCTCTCCCCATGCAGGGGAGGGCAATCGCATTTGGCAGGGCGCCAAACCCTCTCCCCCTGCGGGAGAGGGTGACCGCGCAGCGGTCCGGGTGAGGGGTGTCAGGCACGGCCTTGCCAGTACCCCTCACCCTGTCCCTCTCCCCGCAAGGGGAGAGGGACTGAATACGGCAGCCGCCGAGAGCACATGCCCAATGCGATTGCCCTGCCTTGCGGGGGAGAGACAGCAGAGGGCGTCGTCAGCCGATCCCGAGCAGCCCCGGCAGCTCGGCCAGCGTCTTGACCTCCGCCGCCGGCGCGCCCGGCAGGCGCTCGCGGCGCTGGCCGTAGCGGTTGCACCACACCACCTTCATGCCGAAGGCGGCGGCGGCGTGGACGTCCCAGGCATTGGACGACTGGAAGGCGATTGGCTCCGCCGGCACGCCGAGCCGATCGACGGCAAGCTGGTAGACCTTCGGGTGCGGCTTGAACGCGCCGACCTCTTCGACCGACAGCACCGCGATCGAACAGCGCATCGAGACTGGCCGCCGAAACGAGCGCGGCCAGCATGTCGGGCGTGCCGTTGGAGAGGATCGCGGTCATGAAGCCCGCCGCCTTCAGCCGGCGAAGCACCTCCGGCACCTCCGGGAACGGCTCGAGGCTCAGATAGAGGTCCATCAGGCGCTGGCGAGGCCGGGCCGGTCGAGGCCGAGCGTCTCCAGCGAGAAATCGAGCGCATCGCCGGTCACCTGCCAGAAGTCGGCATGCCGCCCCTGCGCGGCGCGCAGCCAGGTATAGGCGAGCTGCTTGTCGCGCCACAGCTGCGTTCAGCCGGTCGGCCTCGGGCCCGATCTCGTCGCGGCAGGCATCCACGGCCGAGGCGATGTCGAACAGCGTGCCATAGGCGTCGAAGACGCAGGCGCGGATGCCGGCAAGGGCAGGGGAGGCCGCCATCGTCTATTTCGCGCCCGGCAGGTCGGGCGCGGTCGCCGGCGCCCGGATGGGCTCGCCGACGCCGGCAGGAAGACCGAGAAGGTCGCGCCCTTGCCCGGCGGCGAGCGCACCCAGATGCGTCCGCCGTGATGCTCGACGATGTGGCGCGAGATGGTCAGGCCGAGGCCGCTGCCCGACGGCCGGCCGGTATTGCGGTCGCGCGCCTTGGCGAATTTCTCGAAGATGATCTGCTGGTCCTGCGGCCGGACGCCTTCGCCGTTGTCCGTCACCTCGACCAGATAGCCGCCGCTGTAGTTGCGGCCGGTGACCCAGACATGGCCGTGCGCCGGGTCGGCGAACTTCGCCGCGTTGGAGAGCAGATTGATGAACACCTGCATCAGCCGGTCGCGATCGGCATGGACCATGCGCTCGGCCGGCTCGATGGCCACCTCGACATCGCCGTGGGCGCCGCGGAACAGCCCGCCGGTCGCCGCCACGGCGTCCTCCAGCGCCGCGGCCGGATCGACGTCTCGCCATGCTCCAGTCGGCCTGGCCCTGTTCCAGCCGGGTGAGGTCGAGGATGGTGTCGAGCAGGCGGGTGAGGCGCTGGGTCTCGCTCTGGATGATGGCGAGGTAGCGCTCGGCCTGTTCGGGGCCGAGCCCCTCCGGCTCGCTGAGGATTTCCGAGAAGGTGCGGATCGAGGTCAGCGGCGTGCGCAGCTCGTGGCTGACGGTCGACAGGAAGTCGTCCTTCAGCCGGTCGAGTTCCTTGAGCTGGGCGTTGGCATGGGTCAGTTCGCGCGCCGTCACCTCCAGCTCGCGCGACTTCTGTTCGAGTTCGCGGCTGTAGGCGATGACCTGCTGGGTCTCCTCGAGGATCGCCATCATCTCGTCGAAGGACAGCGTCTCGCCCTTGGCGATCGCCGCCACCATGGCGCGCGCCGAAGCCGCGCCGATGCTGCCGGCAAGCAGCCGCTCGACGAAGGCGATCAGCTCGGCATCGGCCTCCAGCCGCTCGCCGATGTTCTCCCCGCGCTTCTCGGCATAGTCGCTGAAGGCGCGCGCGGCGCGCTCCGGCCCGATGAAGCGCTGCAGCAGCGCATAGAGTTCGTCGAGCGCCGCCGAACGCCGCCAGATCTCCGCCTCGCCCGGCGGCCGCCGGAAGACGTCGACGAAGGCGATCGCCTGGATGCGCTCGATCAGGTCCTGCTGCGAGAACAGCGACACCAGGACGTAGCCGCCGATATTGGCGGCCATGCTCCAGAACAGCGCGTGGGAGAGCGGGTCCCAGCCGGTGAGGCCGAACAGCGCCTCGGGCCGCAGCGCCGCGATGTGCCACGGCCCGTCGAGGATCGCCTCCGAGATGACGCCGCTGCGCGCCAGCAGCGGCACCAGCATGGTGTAGGCCCAGGTGAGGAAGCCCAGCCCCAGTCCGGTCACGGCGCCCAGCCGCGTGGCGTTGCGCCAGAACAGTCCGCCGACCAGCGCCGGCACGAACTGCGCGGCGACGGCGAAGGAGACCAGGCCGATCTGGGCGAGCGGGCCGGATTCGCCGGTGACCCGGTAATAGGCGTAGCCGAGAAGCAGGATGGCGAAGATGCCGGCGCGGCGGATGAACAGGAGAAGCTGGGTGAGGTCGCCGCGCGCGTCGAGCTTGAGCCAGCGGATGCGCAGCAGCGCCGGCATGACCAGGTCGTTGCACACCATCGTCGACAGCGCGATCGCCGCGACCACCACCATCGCCGTGGCCGACGACAGGCCGCCGATGAAGGCGAGCAGCGCCAGCGCGTTCTGTCCCTGGGTGATCGGCACCGTCAGCACGTAGAAGTCGGGATTGGCTTCGCGCGGGCAGCAGCGTCAGCCCGGCGGCGGCGATCGGCAGCGCGAACAGGCTCATCAGCAGCAGGTAGAGCGGGAACAGCCAGGCGGCGGTGGCCAGGTGCCGCTCGTTGACGTTCTCGACGATGGTGATGTGGAACTGGCGCGGCAGGCAGATGATCGCCGCCATCGACAGGAAGGTCATGGTCAGGAAGCGCGCCGCGTCGCCATGCGGCAGCAGGACCAGATTGTCGAGCGCCGGCGTCGAGCTTCGCCTCGGCCTCGCCGATGCCCGGGCCGAAGGCGAGCACGACATAGATGCCGACCGCCAGGAAGGCGAGGAACTTGACGCAGGATTCGAAGGCGATGGCCGCGACCATGCCCTCATGGTGCTCGTTGGCGTCGATATGGCGGGTGCCGAACAGGATGGCGAAGATCGCCATGCCGATCGCGGTCAGGAACGCCGCGTCGCCGAAGATCGAGGGCGGCGTTCCGGCCAGCGTGCCGTTGATGTCGGCGATAGAGCGTGTAGTTGACCAGCACGGCGAAGGAGGTCGACACCGCCTTGAGCTGCAGCGCGATGTAGGGCATCGCGCCGACCGTGGCGATCACCGTGACCAGCATGCCGAGCAGCGCGCTCTTGCCGTAGCGCGAGGCGATGAAGTCGGCGATCGACGTGATGCGCTGCGACTTGGAGATGCGCGCGATCTTGCGCAGCAGGAACCACCAGCCGAGGAAGACGATGGTCGGTCCGGTGTAGATGGTGATGAACTCGACGCCGCGCCGGGCGGCCGTGCCGACGGCGCCGTAGAAGGTCCACGACGTGCAGTAGACGCCGAGCGAGAGCGTGTAGACCAGCGGCGAGCGGATCAGGCTGCGGCCGCTCTGCGCCCGCCGGTCGCCGTACCAGGCGATGGCGAACAGGAGACCGAGATAGGCCAGCGCGACGACGACGACGGCGGTTGAGCTGATCACGCCTCAGCTCCGCTCGGCCGACTCCGCCGCACCGCCCGGCTCCTCGCCGTCGGCGACCATGCGGCTTGCCAGCCAGCCGCCGCAGGCGATGGCGCCGAGCCAGACCGCAAAGCAATAGACGTGCAGGAGCGGGATGCCGAAGACCAGCGCCGGGACGTTGAAGATGCCGAGGATCGGCGGCGTCAGCAGGAAGAAGGCCGCCACCGGCAGAACGAAGGCGCGGTCGGCCAGCCGCCCGCCGGTCCGCACCAGGGCCGGATCACGCTTCACGGGGCGCGTCCTCCTGCGCCAGCAGGGCGCGCACCCGTTCGACCACGTCGCGGTTGGAGAACGGCTTGGTGACGTAGTCGTCGACGCCGAGGTCCACCGCCTTGCGGCGGTCCTTCTCGTGGCCCTTGGCGGTCAGCATGATGATGCGCGGCTGCTTTTCGCGCGCCTCGCGGCGGATCGCGGAGACCACCTCGAAACCGTCGAAGCCGGGCAGCATGATGTCGAGCAGGACGAGATCGGGCTGAATCCGCCGGGCCATTTCGACCGTCGACGGACCGTCATGGGTGACGCTGACCTCGTAGCCTGCCCGCCGCATCAGGAAGGACAGCGCCTCGACGAGATTGCGTTCATCCTCGGCAACGAGAACCGACTGGGCCACGGCCCCTCCCTCCGGTCGATTCGTCCGACACTTCCAGCCCGCGGCTGACGGCGGTTCGGGCCGAAAGCATATAGTGGTCCGCAAGTCATGTCATCGGCGCCGACAGCGGGCCGCCGGGCAGCGGCACCCGGTCGAAGGCGCGATGGGCGCAGTCCTCGCGCGGGCATTGCCGGCAGGTGACGCCGATCGGCACGATGGTGCGCGCCGCCGCCAGATCCAGCCCGTCGGCATAGACGAAGCGCGGGGCGTGTTCGATGGCGCAGCCGATCATCACGGCGTGATGGCCGGCGGTGTCGCGGCCGCCGGGCTCGGCGACATCGGCGCGCGCCACGCACAGGAAGGTCTCGCCGTCCGGCAGCCGGCCGATCTGGCTGACGACCCGCCCCGGCGAGGCGAAGGCATGGTGGACGATCCAGCGCGGACAGGCGCCGCCATAGCGCGGCAGGCGCAGCCCCGAGGCGGAGAAGCGCTTGGAGATGTTGCCGGCGATGTCGGTGCGCAGGAAATGCAGCGGCACGCCCTCGGCGCCCGGCCGGCGCAGCGTCGTCAGCCGGTGGCACACCTGCTCGAAGCTCGCATCGAAGCGGTGGCCGATACGCACGATGTCGAAGCGCAGCTCGTCGGCCGCCGCCAGGAACGCCGCATAGGGCATCAGCACCGCGCCGGCGAAATAGCTGGCCAGCGCCTTGTGCAGGCGAACATCCGCGCCCGGCGCGGCCAGCCCGGCGCCTTCGACGATTTCGCTGAGCAGGCTGCCATGGACCTGCGTGCCGATCAGCCGGGCGAGACGGAAGCGGACGCTGGAGCGCGCCAGTTCGTCGGAAAGCAGGAACGCCGCCCCTTCGAGACGCTCGCCGGCCGGCGAGACCTCGGTTGCCGGCACGAAGCGTACGGCCATGCCGAGGTCGCGCTCCAGGTGGTCGCGGAGCGATTCGAGCGTCGGCTGCTCCGACGGCGAGCCTGGCCATCGTCCGCTCGGCCGCCGTCTCCAGGCGGGGAAATGGTTGGCGTGGTCGGAGATGAAATCCTCGATCTCCTCGCGCGGCGCGGGACGGGGCCGCCGGGCGCCGCGGCCGCTGAGGAAGTCGAACATGTCGCCGGCGCGTGCCGCCAGCGTTTCGGCCTCTGCCACCAGCGTGTTGACGAAGCCGATGCGCTCGTCGTCCGACAGGTCGCCGTAGTCCTGCAGGATCTCCGAGTAGGAGCGGATGGTGGTGATCAGCGCCAGGATCTGGTTGCTCACCTCGAAGAGGAAGGTGTCCTCGCCGAGGCGCTCGCCGAGCAGGTCGGAGCGCAGGCGCGCCTCGCGATAGACGCGATAGAGAGCGAGGATGGCGCGCGCCGCGCGCGGATTGTGGGCCACCAGTTCGGCCGCGTCGGCGGCGTCGAGGTCGACGCCGATGGCGCCGGCATCGGCGGCGACCTCGCCCAGCTCGGCGATCAGTCGTGCCTCTTCGGTGCCGGCCAGCGAGCGGCTGTCGAGGCCGACGGCGTCGGCGATGCGGTGCAGCAGCGCGCCGCCGATCGGCCGCTTGTTGTGCTCGATGAGATTGAGATAGCTCGCCGATATGCCGACCTGGCTGGCCAGCCCCTGCTGCGACTTGCCAAGCTCTTGGCGTCGCTTGCGAATTCTGTGCCCGACAGGAGCCCGCGCCATGGCCTCCCCCTTCCGTTTTGTAATTTCTTTACAACCTTACGGTTAGCAGTGCAATAAGTTGACAAATAACGGCAATAAAATCAATCATTTATTGATCGATTGACAATCGCTGCTAGGCTGCGTGCGGGGGAAGGACAGAAGACTCCCGAGGTTCGATCCTCGGCCCCAACCGAATTGGAAACGACCGGAGGAGCTCATGACAGACCGCAAGTCGCGGCTGATAAAGCCGTATTCGCGGCGCGCCATCCTGAAAGGATCGCTCGCCGCCAGCGCCGGACTCGGCGCGCTCAGCCTGACCGGCGTCGGCCCGCTGCATTTCGTGCGTGACGCCTGGGCCGACCAGATGCCGATCGGCAACTTCCCGAAGGCGACTTCGGGTTCGACCGTCACGTTCGGCTTCAACGTCCCGCAGAGCGGTCCTTACGCCGAAGAGGGCAAGGACGAGCTGAAGGCCCAGCAACTCGCCGTCAAGCACCTCAACGGTGAGGGCGACGGCGGCCTCTTCAACACGATGTCGCCCAAGCACCTGAAGGGCAACGGCATCCTCGGCAAGAAGGTGAAGTTCGTCACCGGCGACACCGCGACCAATGCCGACACCGCCCGCTCGAATGCCAAGCAGATGATCGAGAAGGACGGCGTCATCATGATCAATGGCGGCTCCTCGTCGGGCGTCGCCGTTGCCGTGCAGTCGCTTTGCCAGGATGCCGGCATCATCTTCATGTGCGGCCTGACCCACTCGAACGACACCACCGGCAAGGACCGTCGCCGTTATGGCTTCCGCCATTTCTTCGACGCCTACATGTCCGGCCAGGCGCTCGGGCCGGTTCTCGCCGAGGTCTACGGCAAGGACCGCAAGGCCTATCACCTGACCAGCGACTACACCTGGGGCTGGACCCAGCAGAAGTCGATGAAGGACGCCACCGAGGCCCAGGGCTGGTCGACCGTCGCGACCGTTCTGACCAAGGTCGGTGCGCCCGACTTCTCGCAGTACATCACGCCGGTGCTGAATTCCGGCGCCGACGTCCTCATCCTGAACCATTACGGCGGGGACATGGTGCACTCGCTGACCCAGGCGACCCAGTTCGGCCTGCGCGACAAGATGGTCAACGGCAAGAAGTTCGAGATCGTCGTGCCGCTCATCTCCGAGCTGATGGCGGCGGGCGCCGGCGATGCCATCAAGGGCATCCTCGGAACCTCGAACTGGAACTGGAAGCTGCCCGACGACGCCACCAAGGTGCTGACCAAGTCCTTCGGCGCCGAATATGGTGCACCGCCGTCGCAGGCCGCGCAGACCTGCTACGTGCAGACCCTGCTCTATGCCAACGCCGTCGAGCAGGTCGGCACGTTCTATCCGCCCGACGTCATCAAGGCGCTGGAAGGTCTCAAGTTCGACGGCATGGGCAACGGCCCGACCGAGTACCGCGCCGCCGACCACCAGTGCTTCAAGGACGTCCTGGTGGTTCAGGGCAACGAGAAGCCCTCGAACCAGTTCGACCTTCTCAACGTCTACAAGGTCGTTCCGCGGGCACAGGTCGAATACGACCCGAACATCCCGGACTTCAATCCGGACGGCAAGGCCGAGCTCGGCCCCTACGTGCCGGGTTAGGTCTCGTTTGACGCGACGGCCGGCCGCTCCATTGTGGGCGGCCGGTCGCATTTTCGGCTATCCGCAGCGCAGGGTTGATGCTGTAGACTGTGCTCGCGGATGAGCTGGGCGGGTGGGAAACATGCTGGACGCAATTGTCCTTCAAATGATGAACGGGCTCGACAAGGGCGGCGCCTATGCGCTGATCGCGCTCGGTCTGACGCTCGTTTTCGGCACGCTGGGCGTCGTCAACTTCGCCCACGGCACCCTGTTCATGCTGGGTGCCTTCTGCACCGTCGCCTTCGAGAATCTTCTCACGCTCTCCACCAAGGTGAAGGACCCCACCGTCACCTTCTTCGAGGCGTTCAAGGACGTGCCGTACCTCAAGCTCTGGTTCGGCGATTTCGGTCAGACGATCATCGATTGGGCGGTTCCCCTGTCGATCCTGATGGCCATACCGGTCATGCTGCTGATCGGGCTGGCGATGGAGCGCGGCGTCATCCGCTTCTTCTACAAGCGCTCCCACGCCGAACAGATCCTGGTGACCTTCGGCCTGGCCATCGTGCTGCAGCAGATCGTCAAGGCGATATGGGGCGCCAACCCGATCCCGATCTCGGCGCCGCCGATCTTCGCCGGCAGCGCCGATGTCGGCGCCTGGATCGGCCTCGGCAGCGGCGTCGTCTATCCCTGGTGGCGTCTGATCTATTTCGGCTTCTCGCTGATCATCATCGCGCTGGTCTTCGCCTTCCTGCAATTCACCACCTACGGCATGGTGGTGCGCGCCGGCATGCGCGACCGCGAGACCGTCGGCTTCCTCGGCATCAATATCGAGCGGCGCTTCACGGTCGTCTTCGGCATCGCCGCGGTCGTCGCCGGGCTCGCCGGCGTCATGTATTCGCCGATCGTTTCGCCCGCCTACACCATGGGCATGGACTTCCTCGTGCTCTCCTTCGTGGTCGTTGTCGTCGGCGGCATGGGATCGCTGGGCGGCGCCGTGCTCGCCGGGTTCCTGCTCGGCGTGCTCGAATCGTTCTCGGCGATGAACCAGGTCAAGGCGATCGTTCCGGGCATCGACCACATCGTCATCTATCTGGTTGCCGTTGTCGTGTTGCTTCTGCGCCCGCGCGGTCTTCTCGGTCGCACCGGCGTGATGGAGAGCTAAGGCGATGAAGGCTGTCGCTGCCCTGCTGCGCAACGAAGCCGTCATGATGGCGGTCTTCGCGGTCGTCGTGCTCACCATGCCGTGGTGGCTGGCGCCGGTCGGTGCCGGCTATCCCGACCTCATCCAGCGTTTCGCCATCTACGGGATCTTCGCCATCGGCTTCAACATCCTGTTCGGCCTCACCGGCTACCTGTCGTTCGGCCACGCCGCCTTTCTCGGCGTCGGCTCCTACGCCACCATGTGGTCGTTCAAGCTGGTCAGCATGAACGTGCTGCCGGCGGTCGTCTTCGCCCTGGCGCTGTCCGGTCTGGCTGCCCTGATCATCGGCTATATCAGCCTCAGGCGCTCGGGCATCTATTTCTCGATCCTGACGCTGGCTTTCGCCCAGATGTCCTACAACCTCGCCTACTCGGTGTTCACACCGATCACCAACGGCGAGAACGGGCTGCGCGTGCTCAACGGCGACCCCCACTGGCTCGACGCGGCCTTCGGCTGGACGCCGACCGACTCGCTGCCGGCGCCCAACCTGTTTGCCATAAAGCTCACCGGCTATTCGGGCTTCTATGTTTCCGCCGTCGTATTGATCCTCGTCTTCTTCCTCTCGGTCAGGATCTTCCGCTCGCCCTTCGGCATGACGCTGAGGGCGCTGAAGTCCAACCAGACGCGCCTCAACTTCACCGGTTTCAACACGCGGCCCTATGCGCTTGCCGCCTTCGTCGTCTCCGGCATGTATGCCGGGCTCGCCGGCTCGCTGCTGGTGATGACCGATCCGCTGGCCGGCGCCGAGCGCATGCAGTGGACGGCGTCGGGCGAGGTCGTTCTGATGACCATCCTCGGCGGTGCCGGCACGCTGGTCGGCCCGATCCTCGGCGCCGGCATCATCAAGTATTTCGAGAACATCCTGTCGACGATCAACGACCAGCAGCTCGCGGCGCTCTTCTCGTTCCTGCCCGACAGCGTCCGTGAAGTGGTCGCCAAGGTCGTCGGCCTGTTCGTCGGCGGCAACTGGCAGCTCACCCTCGGCCTCGTCTTCATGCTGATCGTGGTCTTCCTGCCCGGCGGCATCATGGAGGGTGTGCGCCGGATAGGCCGCCTGCTGCACCGCAACGGCGACGGGCCGTCGCCGTCTCTGCAACGTGCCCAACAGCCGGCCGAGTGAAGGGGCGACGCAATGGCGAACATCGTTCTCGATGTCGACGACGTTCAGAAGAGCTTCGGCGGCCTGCACGCCCTCTCCGATATCAACCTGCAGATCGAAGAGGGCATGACCCGGGCCATCATCGGTCCCAACGGCGCCGGCAAGTCGACGCTGCTCAACATCTGCATCGGCCGCCTGACGCCTGACGCCGGCTCGGTCCGCCTCGACGGCACGACGCTCACCGGCAAGCATCCGCACGAGATCAACCAGCTCGGCGTCGCGCGCGTCTTCCAGACGCCGGAGATCTTTCCGGAACTCACCGTCTTCCAGAACGTACTGATCCCGGCGCTGGCCAAGCGCGACGGTGCCTTCCGCTTCCGCGGCTGGAAGAACATCGAGCGCGATCGCGGTCTGCACGACAAGGCGCACGAGATGATCGAGGATGTGGGCCTGCAGGACCACATGAGCCAAGAGGCGGCGAGCCTGTCGCGCGGCGACAAGCGGCGGCTCGAACTGGCCATGTGCCTGGTCCAGCAGCCGCGTCTTCTGCTTCTCGACGAGCCCACCGCCGGCATGTCGCGGCTCGACACCAACCGCACCATCGACCTGCTCAAGAAGATCAAGGCGCGCGGCATGACCAAGGTCATCATCGAGCACGACATGCATGTCGTCTTCTCGCTCGCCGACCGCGTCACCGTGCTCGCCCAGGGCCGCATCATCGCCGACGGCCCGCCCGAACAGGTGCGCGGCGATCCGCGCGTGCAGGAAGCCTATCTCGGAGGCGCCCACCAATGAGCGCGACCATCGACGCCACCGCCGAAGCGGCGCCGACGACCGGTGCACCAGCCTATTTCTCCTGCCGCGACATCCATGCCTATTACGGCGAGAGCTACATCGTTCAGGGCGTCTCCTTCGCAGTCAACGAGGGCGAGGTGCTGGCGCTGCTCGGCCGCAACGGCGCCGGCAAGACCTCGACCCTGCGCAGCCTCGCCCGTGCCGACGCCCCGGCGATGAAGAGCGGCGAGATCTTGCTCGCCGGCCAGGCGCTGCACAAGATGAAGGCGCATGAGGCCGCCCAGGCGGGCCTCCAGCTCGTGCCCGAGGACCGGCGCATCATCGGCGGCCTGACCGTCGAGGAGAACCTCATCCTCGCCCAGGTGGCCAAGCCCATCGGCTGGTCGATCGAGCGCATCTACGCGCATTTCCCGCGCCTTGCCGAGCGCCGTCGGCAGGAAGCGACGACGCTTTCGGGCGGCGAGCAGCAGATGCTCGCGGTTGCCCGCGCGCTCGCGCGCGAGCTCAAGCTGCTGCTCCTCGACGAGCCCTATGAGGGGCTGGCGCCGGTGATCGTCCAGGAGATCGAGAAGATCGTCGCCGAGATCAAGGCCGCCGGCATCACCACCGTCATTGTCGAGCAGAACGCCATCGCCGCGCTCGAACTGGCCGATCGCGCCGTCATCCTCGACATGGGCCAGGTCGTCTTCGACGGCGAGGCCGGCCACGTCCTCGAAAACGCCGAACTGCGCACCAACTATCTCGCCGTCTAGCCCGGTCGCGGCCACTCCGGCGTCATTTCTTTGCCGCGAAGCCCGCCAGACTGGCGCCGGGCTTGCTCCCGAGGCGTCAACGGTTGACAATGACGCCGCTCGCCCGTCTTCCGGAGCTGACGCGCGATGGCCTCGCATACGAGCCGGACGATCTGTCTTGCGTCGATCGGGCTGGCCAGCATCCTGTGGCTGGCCCAGGTCGCCCCGTCGCGTGCCGACGTCGATCCGCTGCTGGTCGACCGGGCCCGCGCCGAGATCCTCTCCGGCGAGGCGGCGCGCGGCTTCGCCCTCATCCGGTCGGCGATCGATGACACGGAGACGCCGGCCGCCAGCCGCGCCGATCTTTACGATGCGCTGGCGCGCTTGCACCTTGCGCGCGGCGAATTCGCGGCAGCCGCCGACGCGCTGACCAGGCAGGCGGCGCTGCTTGCCACACCGCAGCGCGACACGGCGCCGGAACTCGCCGGTCTCTACAGCCGGGCGGCCGACGCCTATTCACGGGCGGGCAACCACGAGGCGGCGCTCGCGGCGGCGCGGAATGCGATCCGCATCGACGCCATCTATTACGACTGCGCTTCCGACGTGCTCGCCGAGGACCATATGCGCCTCGCCGGCAGTCTCGCGGCGCTCGGCCGGGCCGGGCTGGCGGCCGAGGAGCGCCGCCTTGGCGAAGCGCCGCCGGCCGCGCGCTGTTCGGGCGAGCGCTCCGGCCGGACGGCCCGGCCGCCGGTCGTCGTCACCAACGACCTCGGCGATGCCGACAAGAACAGCTTCGCCCGCGTCGAGCTGTTCTTCGCCACCGACCGGGCGCGCAGCGGCAGCGAGCGTCCCGACGATTTCTACGGCAGCGCCCGCGGCGGCATGGACTACGGCACGGTCGAGGTAACCGTACCGCGCACCCACAAGCCCGGCGCGATCGAATCGCCGTCCATCGTCAAGCTCGAATGGACGGCCAATCCCGCCGCACCACTTCGTCATCTCCAGGCTCGCCACCGAGCACGGAAGACGGCATGCTCGCCGACCTCAAGGCGACGCTTGCCGAGCGCCAGTCGGACGAGGCCTTCGTCTTCGTTCACGGCTTCAACGTCACCTTCGCCAGAGCCGCCAAGCGCACCGCCCAGATCGTCTACGATCTCAATTTCACCGGCGCGCCGGTGCTCTTCTCGTGGCCGTCGGAAGGCAACGCCTTCTCCTATATCCGCGACGAGGCCGTGGTCCGCCTGAGCGGCCGCCATCTGCTGCACTTCCTCAAGGACATCGTCGCCCGCTCCGGCGCGTCGCGCATCAACCTGCATCGCCCATTCCATGGGCAACCGGGCCCTGCTCGACGCGCTCGAACTGATGGCCGCCGAGCGCCGCGGCGCCGGACTAGACCAGGTCCCGTCTTCGACCAGATCATCTTCGCCGCGCCCGACGAGGACGCCGGCCTGTTCGCTGCCATGCTGTCGCGCGATCCGTCCGCTCGCCGAACGCCTGACGCTCTACGGCTCCGATCGCGACCTCGCCCTCGAAATCTCCGAGAAGGTCCACGGCGACCTGCGCGCGGGCGGGGCAGGCGGGCGACCGGCATCGTCGTCTCGCCGGCGGCTCGATTCGATCGACATGAGCGTGCTCGGCGACGACATTCTGGCGCACAGCTATTTCGCCAAGTCCAGCTCGGCGCTGATCGACATGCTCGACCCTGTTCTGGCGCAACGTGCCGCCGGCCTCGCGGTGCGGCATGGACGAGCGCGACGTATCGGCCGGTCGCGCCTGGGTTTTCGATCCCGGCAGATGCGACGGCCCCGCCGTGGTTGCCGCCGCTGACCCTGCTGAAGAAGCAGGGCGCAGCGGCGCTCGCCGCCCTCGACCGGCTGATCTATCGCAGCGGCGACAGCGCCGCCACGGTCGGCAGGGTGCAGGAGTGGCACGCGATCCGCCAGGAGATCGCCAGGCTGTCGGCCGGGGCAGAGCCCTGAGATTGACCGCCTAGTGCATGACCGCGTCGAGCATGGCGCGGTAGTCGGCCGCCGACGCCTCGCGCGGATTGGTGGCGTGGCTGTGATCGGCCAGCGCCCGCTCGACCACCCAGTCGAAGACGTCGTCGGTGCAGCCGAGCGACTTCAGGCCCGCCGGAATGCCGAGCCGGCGATTGAGGGCATCGAGCGTATCGGCGAGGTCGGCATACGCGGCCAGGTCCATCACCGCCTTCAGGCGGTCGATCTTGTCGCCGACATCGGCCTGGTTGAAGCGCACCACCGTCGGCATGAGGATGGCGTTGAGCGTGCCGTGGTGCAGGCGCGGTTCCTTCAGGCCGCCAAGCGCATGGCTGAGGGCGTGCACCGCGCCAAGCCCCTTCTGGAACGACAGGCCGCCTTCCAGTGCGCCGATCATCATCTGCTCGCGCGCTTCGATGTCGGCGCCGTTCCGCGTCGCCGTCTCGATGTTGCGCCAGATGCGCGCTGCGCCGTCGAGCGCGATGGCTTCTGCCGGTGGATTGAAACGCGGCGAGAACAGCGTCTCGATGCAGTGCGACAGGGCGTCGAGGCCGGTGGCCGCGGTCAATGGCGGCGGCAGGCCGAGCGTCAGCTCGGGATCGCAGATCGCCCGTTTCGGGATCATGTGCTGGCTGATGATGGCGAGCTTGCGCCCGTCGTCGAGGGTGATCAGGGCGGCGCGGCCGACCTCGGCGCCAGTGCCGGCGGTGGTCGGCACCGCGATCACCGGAGCGATCGGCCCGATCCGCGCGCCGCCGCCATGAATGGCGGCGAAGCTTTCCAGCGGCCCGGCATGGGTGGCCGTGAGCGCCACCGCCTTGGCGAGATCGATCGGCGAGCCGCCGCCGATCGCCACCAGGCCGTCGCACGCGCCGCTGCGATAGGCCTGCAGCGCTGCATGGACGGCGGCTTCGCTGGGGTTCGTCGGCACGTCGAGGAATGTCGGCGCTGCGCCGGGCAACAGGTCCATGGCCCGGGCGAGCAGTCCGGCAGCGGCGATGCCGCGATCGCTGACGACCAGCGGTCGTTCGATGCCGCAGGCGACAAGCGCCTCGGCCAGCTTCGCCAGTGCGCCGCGCCCGAATTCGACGCTAGTGAGATAGTGGATCAAGCTCACGGTGCCCTTCCCCCTTTGCCGGACAGCGCGATCCTACCATCAATCCGGCGCGCCGCGTCCGGCGGCGGGGCCGCGACGCGGCCGGTTACCCGAAAGTGCCTGCCTGACAAACTGGGCCCGCCGGGCCATATGGTGTGAATGTCAGACCCCTCGATCTTCGACCTCGAGACCCGCACCGGCTGGCCGGACGAACTGCGCCTGTTCCTCGATCGTTTCCCGCGCGCGAGCTGGCCGCCGCGTCAGGAAATCGGCGCGGTGGCGAAGTTCTGGCTCGACATCCACGACGGCTTTCGCGGCTTTGCCGGCAAGCTCAACGCCGCCACCGGCGAGTTCCGCGAGGGGCGGGTGACGCCGGCCCATTTCCGCGCCTGGTTCGTGCCGCGCCTCGACATGTTTCTGTCGCACCTCACCGGCCATCACCAGATCGAGGACTACCAGTATTTCCCGATCTTCGTGGCGGCCGAATCGCGGCTGAAGCGCGGCTTCGACATTCTCGAGAACGACCACGCGGTCATCCACGCGGCGATGGATCGGCTGGTCGAGACCGCCAACGGCTTTCTGGCGGTCGCACCCGACGACAGCGACGCCTCACGCTTTGCCGGCGACGCCTATGCGCAAGCCAGCGACCGGCTCATGGCCATGCTCAGCCGCCACCTCGACGACGAGGAAGACCTGATCGTGCCGCTGATCCTGGAGCGCGGCGAGCGCGACCTCGGCCTCTAGAGGCGACCGGCGCCGGACAAAAGCCGCCCCGCAGGCATGGACCGGCAGGCCCTATCTTTCATAGTGTCTCGCCCGCCGACGCCTCGACCGCCGGCCCAAGACATTCAGTTCACGGAAAATGAGGATTGCACTATGGCGGATATCGGTCTCGTCGGTCTCGGGGTGATGGGCTCCAACCTCGCCCTCAACATGGCCGAGAAAGGCTATACGGTCGCCGTCCACAACCGCACGACGTCGAAGATCGACACCTTCATGGCCAATGCCGGCCCGCTCGCCGAGCGGCTGGTGCCGTGCAAGACGGTCGAGGAGCTGGCCGCCGCGATCACGCCGCCGCGCCCGGTGGTCATCATGGTGATGGCCGGCGCGCCGGTCGACCAGGAGGCGGAGAAGATCAGCCGCGACCTCGCCCAGGGCGACATGCTGATCGATGCCGGCAACGCCAATTTCCGCGACACCCAGCGCCGGGTGAAGGAATACACCGGCAAGGGCTTCGACTTCCTCGGCATCGGCGTGTCCGGCGGCGAGGTCGGCGCCCGCCACGGCCCCTCGATCATGATCGGCGGCACCGAACCGGCATGGCAGCGGGTCGAGAAGATTCTCACCGACATCTCGGCCAAGTTCGACGGCGAACCCTGTGCCGCGCGCATGGGCCCCGACGGCGCCGGCCACTTCGTCAAGACCATCCACAACGGCATCGAATATGCCGACATGCAGATGATCGCCGAGGTCTACGGCATCATGCGCGACGGGCTCGGCATGAGCCCCGCCGAGATGGCCGACGTCTTCGGCAAGTGGAACGAGGGGCGGCTGAAATCCTACCTCATCGAGATCACCGGCGAGGTGCTCGAGGCCAAGGACCCCGAGACCGGCAAGCCGATGGTCGAGATCATCCTCGACACCGCCGGCCAGAAGGGCACCGGCCGCTGGTCGGCGATGGAGGCGCAGGACCTCGGCGTGCCGGCGACGGTGATCGAGGCGGCGGTGGCGGCGCGCGGGCTCTCCGCCCAGCGCGATTTCCGGCTGGCCGGCGAGAAGCTCTTCGGCAAGGCCGACACCAGGCTCGGCGCCGGAGCCGGCGACCGTCAGCAGGTCCTCGCCGCGCTCGAGCAGGCGCTGCTCGCCGGCAAGATCGCCGCCTATGCGCAGGGCTTCGTCGTGCTCCAGGCCGCCTCCGACCTGTGGAACTGGAACCTGCCGATGGGAACGATCGCCAAGATCTGGCGCGCGGGCTGCATCATCCGCTCGGTCTTCCTCGACGACATCTCGCGCAGCTATTCGGCCGGCGGCGAGATCGCCAATCTGATGACGGTCGCGCCCTTCACCGGCTGGCTGAAGGAGTGCCACGGGGCTCTGCGCCATGTCGTTGCGACGGGCGTGTCGAAGGGCATCCCGGTACCGGCGCTGGGGAATGCGCTGGCCTATTTCGACACGGTCCGAACCGGCCGCACCACCGCCAACCTGCTGCAGGGCCAGCGCGACTTCTTCGGCGCCCACGGCTTCGAGCGCACCGACAGGGACGGCAAGGGCTTCCACGGCCCGTGGGCGCAGGGACCGGGGTAGGGGCGGGCGCGGAACGCGTCACCCCGGCGCAAAGCCGAGGTCTCTTGCCGGAAGTCGCAGGGAGGTCGCACGAGCCTGGGCGAGCCGGTGCGCTTCGGCAACCATCGGCAATTCAGTCGAAGAATCTGTGTGACCTGTGATCTGCATCACTCTGCTGTCGCCAATCCGCCTGCTAGACAGCGTCCGACGGCCCAGTTTTCGTCATCAAACTGCGCCAATTCGCGAGAATACATGTATAGCGGTTGTCCGCCTTTACGCTGGCGACACGCCCCCATAAGATCGCCAATTCTTCGGAGCGGGGGCGTTGCGGAGGATTTCAGATGCGCGACGGATTTTGCCGGCTGCTCGCAGCCCTTTCCTTAAGTCTGCTTCTTCCCATTACGCTCTATGCCGCCGCAACACCGGCCCTGGCCGCCGGCAAGCGGATCATCGTCACGCCGAACGCCGACTATGCCGGCTTCGACATGAAGACGGTGAAGAATGTCGACCAGGCCGGCTGCCAGGCCGCCTGTCTCGCCGACAAGAGCTGTCGCGCCTTCACCTTCAACATCAAGGCTCAGTGGTGCTTCCTCAAATCCGACTTCGGCGTGCTCTCCCAGACGCCGGACGCGGTCGCCGGCCGTGTCGTCGAAGCAGTCGACCTGACTCCGTCGCTCGAACGCCAGCGGCTGGCCGAACTGAACTTCCTGCCGACAAGCTTCATTGATGAGGCGCGCACGCTGGTCGGCGCCATCAAGGACCGCTTCACCGCCTCCGGCGCCAGCTACGGCGCGCTGCGCACCGCCGGTGCCGACGCCATGCGCGCCGGCAATTACGACGAGGCGGCCATCGCCTTCGGCCGGGCGCTCGCCATCGCCAATGACGAAGCCATCGCCTGGCTCGATTTCTCCCGCGCCAACCTCGCCCGCACGCCCAAGGACTATACCGAACAGCAACAGGCGGCGAGCGATGCCAGTGCCGCGGCGATCGACGGCTATCTGCGCGCCGACACTTCGGCGGCCCGCGCCGTGGCGTTGGCCCTTGCCGGCAGCAGCCTCACCAAGCGCGAGGAGTGGAAGCCCGCCATCCGCGCCTATCGCGCCAGTCTCGCCCTCGCTGAAGTGAGAAGCGTGCGCGCCGCCTATGACAAGCTGGTCGCCGAGCACGGCTTCCGCATCCTCTCCCACGATGTCCAGGCCGACAGCGCCGTGCCGCAGATCTGCATCGTCTTTTCAGACAAGCTCGCAGTCTCGCGGCCCGATCTTGCCGATTTCGTCACGGTAGAAGGCGGCGACGGCCTCGCCGTCGAGCCGCAGGAAAGCCAGATCTGCATCAACGGCGTCCAGCACGGCAGCCGCTACATCATCCGCGTGCGCGCCGGCCTGCCCGCCGCCGACGGCGAGACGCTGGCGAGCCCCGTCCAGCTCAGCGTCTATGTGCGCGACCGCGCCCCCTGGGTCGGCTTCGCCGGCAACGCCTATGTGCTCCCCGCCGGCCCCGGTGCCTCGATTCCCCTGAGCTCGGTCAACACCGACAAGGCCAGGGCGACCATCTATCGCATCGGCGACCGCGGCATTGCCGCGGCGATCCGCGACGGCCGTTTCCTGAGCGGACTTGCCACCTATTCCGCCCAGCAGATCGAGGACCAGACCGGCGAGAAGGTGTGGCAAGGCACGATCGACATTTCGTCGAAGCTGAACCAGACCATGGTGACGGCGATCCCGATCGCCGATGCGGTGCCCGAGATGAAGCCCGGCGCCTATGTCATCACCGCGCAGCCCTCGACCGAAGACCCCAACCAATGGGGGCAGCTCGCCACCCAGTGGTTCATCGTTTCCGATCTCGGCCTCACCGCGCTCTCCGGCCATGACGGCATCCACGCCATCGTCCGCTCGCTCGCCACCGCCGAGCCGGTTGCCGGCGTCGATCTGCAGCTGATTGCGGTCAACAACGAGATTCTCGGGACAGCGGTGACCGATCAGGCCGGCTATGCCCGTTTCGATCCTGGTCTGGCGCGCGGCACCGGCGGCCTCGCCCCGCAAATGGTCGTCGCCAAGACCGACAGCGACTATGCCTTCCTCGATCTCACCCGCGCCGCCTTCGATCTCACCGACCGCGGCGTCGCCGGACGGCCGGCCCCCAAGACGCTGGACGTGTTCCTGACGCCCGAGCGCGGCATCTACCGGCCGGGCGAGGTGATCCATCTCACCGCTCTGGTGCGCGATCCGCGTGCCGAAGCCGTCACCGACCTGCCGATGACCCTGGTCGTCGAGCGCCCCGACGGCGTCGAGTTCCTGCGCAAGACGCTCTCCGACGGCGGCCTCGGCGGCTATTCCGAGGACGTGGCGTTGTCCGCCGACGCCATGCGCGGCTCATGGACGGCGAAGCTCTATGCCGATCCCAAGGGCACGGCCGTCGCCGAGACATCGGTTCTGGTCGAGGACTTCGAGCCGGAACGGCTGGCGGTCGAACTCGACACCGCTGCCAAGGCGCTTGATGCCGACAAGCCGGTCACCATCGACCTCTCGGCCCGCTATCTCTACGGCGCTCCGGCGCCGGATCTGCCCATCGAAGGCGATCTCGACATCAAGGCGACCGACAGCCTGGCGGCCTTCCCCGGCTATACGTTCGGGCTGAAGGACGATTCGGTCGAGCCGTCGCGCCAGCCGCTCGAGATCGACGCCACGACCGACGCGGACGGCAAGGCGAACTTCGACGTCAGCCTGCCCGAACTGCCGGTCACCACCCACCCGCTGCAGGCGGGGCTGGTGATCCGCGTCGCCGATACCAACGGCCGCGCCGTCGAGCGCACGCTCACCCGGCCGATCCAGCCGACCGCCCCGATGATCGGCGTCAAGCCGCTCTTCGCCGGCGATCTTGATCAGGGCGCCAATGCCCGTTTCCAGGCGATCCTGGTTGCGCCGGACGGCACCCGCATGGCCAAGACCGGGATCAAGTGGAAGCTGGAGCGCATCGAAAGCGACTATCAGTGGTATCGCGCCGACGGGCGCTGGACCTATGAGCTGGTCACCAATGCCTCGCGCGTTGCCGGCGGCACGGCCGATTTCACCACGGACCAGCCCACGGCCATCGAAGCGCCGACCGACTGGGGCCAGTACCGCCTGACGATCGAGGACGACGGCGACAATCCGGCCGCGACCAGCGTCGAGTTCTATGCCGGCTGGTATCGCGCGGTGTCGTCCTCGGATACGCCCGACACGCTGCAGGTGGCGCTCGACAAGCCCGCTTATCATCTCGGCGACACGGCGAAGCTCAGGCTCGATCCGCGCTTCCCCGGCATTGCGCTGATCAGCGTCATTGACGACCGGCTGATCGCCATGAAGGCGGTGGAGGTGCCGGAAGGCGGTACCACCGTCGATCTTCCCGTCACCGACAAATGGGGCCCCGGCGCCTATGTCACGGCGACGCTCTACCGGCCGATGGACATCGCCGCCAAGCGCATGCCCTCGCGCGCCCTCGGCCTGACCTGGGCCAAGGTCGATCCCGGTGACCGCGACCTGAAGCTGTCGCTCGATCTGCCCGACGAGATACGCCCGCGCGGACCGATGACGATTCCCGTCTCCATCGGCAATCTCAAGCCGGGCGAGGACGCCTATGTCACCGTCGCCGCGGTTGATGTCGGCATCCTGAACCTCACCAGCTTCAAGGCCCCGGCGCCGGACGACTGGTATTTCGGCCAGCGCAAGCTCGGCATGGAGATCCGCGACATCTACGGTCTGCTGATCGACCGCACGCAGGGAATTCCCGGCGTCGTGCGCTCCGGTGGCGACGGCGGCATGACCCGGCTCAAGGCGCCACCGCCGACCCAGAAGCTGCTCGCCTTCTATTCCGGCATCGTCAAGGTCGACGAGGCCGGCAAGGCGTCGGTAACCTTCGATCTCCCCGACTTCAACGGCAGCGTCCGGGTCATGGCCATGGCCTGGTCGAAGGACGGCGTCGGCCATGCCAGCCGGGACGTCTTCGTCCGCGATCCGGTCGTTGTGACGGCGTCGATCCCGCGCTTCCTGGCCAAGGGCGACACATCGCGCCTGTTGGTCGAGATCAACAACGTCTCCGGCGCGGCCGGCGATTATCACCTGTCGATCGCCACCGGCGAGGGCATCGATTTCCCGACAGAGGATGCCGAGCGGACGGTGACGCTTGCCGAAAAGCAACGCGTCTCCTTCGTCATCCCGATCGACGCCAAGGCCATCGGCGATTTCGACGTTGCCGTCGATCTGAAGGCGCCCACCGGCGAGGACTGGCCGACCAGCCTCATGCTCGGCGTGCGCCCGGCAGGTTCTCCGGTCACCCACCGGAGCGTCATCTCGGTTGCGGCCGGCGGCACACTCACCGTCGACGGCGCCCTGACGGCTGATTTCGTTCCGGGCACTGCCTCGGTCGCGGTGTCGCTCGGCGGCGCCGGGCCGCTCGACGTCGCCGGCATCCTCGCCGCGCTCGACCGCTACCCCTATGGCTGCGTCGAGCAGTTGACCTCCCGCGCCATGCCGCTGGTCTATCTCGACGATGTCGCCGCTTCGGTCGGCATCGCCGCGAACACGAAGATCCACGAGCGCGTGCAGAAGGCGATCCGCGGCGTGCTCGCCGATCAGGCGGCTTCGGGCGCCTTCGGCCTGTGGGGTCCGTATGACGCCGGTGGCGATCTGTGGCTCGATTCCTACGTCACCGACTTCCTCACCCGCGCAGCGGAGAAGGGTTATGACGTGCCCGACGTGGCCCGTACCATCGCCCTCGACAATCTCGCCAATGGCGTCGCCTATGCCAACGACTTCGAGAAGGGCGGCGAGAGCATCGCCTATGCGCTCTATGTGCTGGCCCGCGCCGGCCGTGCGGCCATCGGCGACCTGCGCTACTACACCGACTCCAAGCTCGACGCCTTTGCCACACCGCTGGCCAAGGCCCAGCTCGGCGCGGCGATGGCGCTCTATGGCGACCAGGTCCGCGCCAGCCGTGCCTTCGCCTCGGCCATGGCCGATCTCGATCGGGCTGACGCCGACAAGGGCTGGCGCAGCGACTACGGCACGTCGCTCAGAGACGGTGCCGCCGTGCTGACGCTGGCTGCCGAGACGCAGGTGGCTTCGGTCGATCTGCACAGCCTGGCGCTGAGGATCGCGGCGATGGAGCGCAACAAGCGCTACACCAGCACCCAGGAAGACAGCTGGATGCTGCTTGCCGCCGCGGCGCTGATCAAGGATTCGGCCAAGACCGAGTTCTCGATCGACGGCGAGCATATCGCCGCGCCGCTCTTCCGCCGCTACACCGGCGAAGGGCTGGCGGCCAAGCCGGTGGCGATCACCAATCTCGGCGGACAGCCGCTCGAGGCGGTGGTGGCGGCGACCGGCGTTCCGCTGACGCCCGAACCCGCCGGCGGCAACGGCTACAAGATAGAGCGCGCCGTCTACACGCCGGAGGGTCAGCCGGCCGACATCACCACCGTCGGCCAGAACGACCGCTTCGTCGTGGCGCTCACGGTCACTGCCGAGCACGATGCCGGCGGCCGCCTGCTGGTCGTCGACCAGATCCCGGCCGGTTTCGAGATCGAGAATCCGGACATCTCGGCATCGGGCAGCACGACGAGCCTCGACTGGCTGAAGGCCGACAAGGTCGATCATACCGAGGCGCGCACCGACCGCTTCGTCGCGGCCATCAACCGCCAGGACGGCGGTTCCACGGAGTATACCGTCGCCTATACGGTGCGCGCGGTGTCGCCCGGCAAGTTCGTCTATCCGGCGGCCACCGTCGAGGACATGTATCGTCCTGAGTTCAACGCCCGCACCGCCACCGGTACGGTCGAGGTGGTCGGCCCGACGCGGTAGGCGAGCGAGCATGAACAAGGCGTGCGCAGTGAACGCGCTTCTCCCTCCCCTGAAAGGGGAGGGTCGCCGCGCAGCGGCGGGGAGGGGTCAGGTCCTGTCGGACAGATTGACCCCCACCCGGTTGGCTGCGCCAACCGACCTCCCCCTTTCAGGGGGAGGAGAAGTGAAGAGCAGTTAGCGTCATGACGAATAGGCGCGGCTCTGACTCCCTCTCCCCCCTTGCGGGGGAGACGGATTCGCTTGGGTCCGCGCAGCGGACCTTAGCGAATCCAGAGGGGGGTGCAGGCACGGCTGAGGCGAATACCCCCCTCCCTGTCCCTCTCCCACCAAAGTCGGATGTTTCCGACTTTGGCATCATGGAATCCAAACACGGGCAGGCCCGTGTTTGGTGGGAGAGGGGACGAAGATGGCGTCGCTTCGCCCTGATCGCCGCGGCGGTCGTTGCAGTCGGCGGCGATTGCCGCCGGCATCGGCGGCGCCATCGTCTGGAAAGACATCGAAGCCTCCCTGCCGCCGCTGCCGGACCCGAAGGCGATTGCCACTTCGACCATCGTGGTCGACCGCGACGGCAGGCTGCTCAGGCCCTTCACCATCGCCGACGGGCGCTGGCGCCTGCCGGTGACCACCAAGGATGTCGATCCGAAATTCCTGAAGATGCTGATCGGCTATGAAGACCAGCACTTCTACGAGCATGGCGGCGTCGACCTGGCCGCGCTGTTGCGCGCTGCCGGCCAGTTCGTCCTTGCCGGCGGCCACATCGTTTCCGGCGGCTCGACGCTGACCATGCAGGTGGCGCGCCTGATCGACGGCGACAGCACGCGCTCGATTCTCGGCAAGCTCAGCCAGATCGCGCTCGCCGAAAGGCTCGAGGCGCGTTTCAGCAAGGACCAGATCCTCGATCTCTATCTTCTGCTCGCCCCCTATGGCGGCAATATCGAGGGCGTGCGCGCCGCATCGCTCGCCTATTTCGGCAAGGAGCCGAAGCGCCTGACCACCGCCGAAGCGGCGCTGCTGGTCGCCCTGCCGCAATCGCCCGAGGCGCGCCGGCCCGACCGCGACGGCGCCGCCGCCCGCGCCGCCCGCAATCGCGTGCTCGACCGTCTGGTCGCCGAAGGCGTCACCGATCCGGACGCGGCCGCAGCCGCGCTCAGCGAACGCGTGCCGACCGCGCGCAAGCCCTTCCCGTTGCTTGCGCCCCATCTCGCCTTGCAGGCGGTTGCCGCCGAACCGGACCTGGCCGTCCATCGCCTGACCGTTGACCGCGATCTGCAGACCGCGCTCGAGCAGCTTGCTGCCGACCGCGTTGCCGGCCTCGGCGCCAAGCTCTCCATCGCCATTCTCGTCGCCGATGAAGCCAGCGGCGATATCCTCGCCTCGGTCGGCTCGGCCGGCCTGTTCGACGATGCCCGCGACGGCCATGTCGACATGACCCGCGCCGTCCGCTCGCCGGGTTCGACGCTGAAGCCGCTCATCTACGGCCTCGCCTTCGAGCAGGGCCTGGCTTTGCCAGAGACGCTGATCGAGGACCGCCCGACCGGCTTCCACGGTTATGCGCCGAAGAACTTCGACGGCTTCCATCGCGGCACGGTGACGGTGCGCGAGGCGCTGCAGGAATCGCTCAACGTGCCGGCCATCGTGGCGCTCAACGCCGTCGGCCCGGCGCGGCTGGTGGCACGGCTGAAGCGCGCCGCGGTCCATGCCGAACTGCCCGACAGCTCCGCGCCGGGGCTTGCCATCGGGCTCGGCGGTGTCGGCGTGACGCTGCGCGACCTCGTCTCGCTCTATGCGGCGATTGCCCGTGGCGGCACCGCCGTGGCCCTCACCGACGGTGTCGGCACGCCGGCGGAAGCGCTTTCCGGTGCGCCGGTGCTCTCGCCCACCGCCGCCTGGTACGTATCCGACGTTCTCCAGGGCGTGCCGCCGCCGCTCAACGGCTCGCCCGGCCGCATCGCCTACAAGACCGGCACCTCCTATGGCTATCGCGATGCCTGGGCGGTCGGCTTCGACGGTGCCCATGTCGTCGGCGTCTGGGTCGGCCGGCCGGACGGCACGCCGGTGCCGGGGCTGTCGGGCATCGTCAGCGCCGCGCCCGTCCTGTTCGAAGCCTTCGACCGCATCGGGCCGAAGCGCGTTGCCCTTCGGCGGGCGCCGCCCGGCGTGCTCACCGTCTCATCCACCGCCGCGCTGCCGGCGCCGCTGCGCTATTTCCGCGATCCGGGCCAGGCGACCTTCGAGCAGAAGCAGAACGATCCCGAGATCGCCTATCCGCGCGACGGCGTCTCGGTCGATCTCGGCATCGCCGATGGCGACCCGTCGCCGCTCATCATCAAGGTCAGGAACGGGGCGCCGCCCTTCACCTGGTTCGTCAACGGCAGTCCGATCGCGCGCACCCCGTTTGCCCGTTCCGAGACCTGGAAGCCCGACGGCCCCGGCTTCGTCACCCTCTCGGTGGTCGACCGCGACGGCAAATCCGACCGCGTGACCGTCAGGGTGGAGTAGGGGGCGTCGCCCTAAGCCAATTCTCCGAGCGCCAAACCGAGTTCCGCAAGCGACCGGTCGATCCTCGCCGCCCAACCGCGTCTGCCCCGGCTGCGGGCATCCGTCACGGCATCGGCAAGCGCGTATGGATCGGATTCCTGAAGCGCTTCGATGAGGGCGCTGGCCTGCAGCAAGTCCTTCTGGCGCTTGGGGACATCTCGACGCTCCTGCGCGAGGAGCAGCTTGTGGATGGCAAACCGCGCTGGTTGTGGAACGGTCACGGCGACGCCGCTGCCAAAAAGGACAACTGCGGGAACAGGCTCGGTGATGAGCCACCGGATGAACTGAAGCGGCGTCGCGCCAGCCCCCGCTCCCTTGAGCGGAAGCGGGTTCGCGTCATTCCGCGTGCGCTGCTGCGTCACCAGATCAACCATGAAGCCATCAGCGGCCCGGAAGGCGGACGCTGGCGCCTTGCGAGACAGGGTGGGAATGGGCGCAAAGCTCGGCTCGGCGCGCCTGAGCACGTCGATGAAGGTCTCGTCTTTCGGGAGGCTCGCGGAGGCCAGCCGGGCCGTCGCGAGGTCGGCATCTCCGGTCATGAGCGTCGGGCGCGGCAGCTTGTGGGCAACGAGCGGTGAGTAGCATTGATAGGCCGCGGTTCCGATGAGCGTCGCGTCCTTGAACACGCCGGCATCGGAGAGGGCGTCGAGAACCCTGCCGAGTTGCGGCGACGGCGCGGGCACGCCCGCCTTGACAAGCAGCCGGATGGTCTGCCGGTCCTGTTGGGCCTCCTGCTGCAGTCTGCGCATTTCGTCGACTGCCGGCCTTGATTTCCAGGATCGTCCGCCGGGCCGAGATAGTCGTCCTTGCGGGCCTTGCCGACCTGACGTTTGACATAGACGTAGCGCCGCCCCTTCACCGTCATCGTGAATACTGAACCGGGGCGCATTGGACGGGAATGCACGCGCTGGGTCAGGTCTGAATACAGGGTGGAGAGGGAAAGGCTGATCTTCTTCATGCAGCGGTTATAGACGAAAACGGCTACTTGCGTCTATAACCAGTTATAGACGTCCTTGCGCGTTCGCGTCTATAACCCGACCGCGCTGCTGTGCGGCCTCAGTGCTCGTCGAGCGCCTTGACCGCGGCGATGGCGGCGGAGGCGCGGTTCTCGACGCCGAGCTTCTGGTAGATCGTTTCCAGGTGCTTGTTCACCGTGCGCGGGGAGAGGCCGAGGATTTCGGCGATGTCGCGGTTGGATTTGCCCTGTGCCACCCACAGCAGCACCTCCGCCTCGCGCACGGTGACCGCATAGAGCTTGCGCAGGACCGCCGTCTGCGCGTCGGTGCCGTCGATGGAGATGCGGAACAGGATCTCGCTCTCGCTGGTCGCGCTGAGCAGCGAGAAGATCAGTCGGCGCGCCTCGTCGATGGCGATCGTCGGCGGCGCCGGCACGGTGCCTCGCGCCTTGGCGACGCCACGCAGCCCGATCCCGCGCAACCATGAGCGCAGCGGCTCGGGCAGCGCCGCGCCGTCCCAGCCGGGCAGGGCCTCTTCGATCAGCTTCACCGCCTGCGGCGTGCACCACAGGATCTCGCCGTCGCGGCCGGCGGCAAGCAGCGTGCGGCCGGCGGTGTCGAGCGCATGGCGGGCGCTCTGCGCCGTGCGCGCATTGGCCAGATGCACGCGGATGCGGGCGAAGAGGACATCGAGCACGATCGGCTTGGTGACATAGTCGACCCCGCCGGATTCCAGCCCTTCGACGATGTTCTCGGTCTCGCTGAGGCCGGTCATGAAGATCACCGGCACATGGGCGAGCGCCGCATTGCGCTTCATGCGCCGGGTCGTCTCGAACCCGTCCATGCCCGGCATGACCGCGTCCATGAGCACGATGTCGGGCGTGATGCGCTCGGCGATATCGAGCGCCTGGGCACCTTCGGTGGCGACCAGAACCGTGGCGCCGAACTTCTCCAGAGCATCGGTGAGGAAGCCCAGCGTCTCCGGCGAATCGTCGACCACCAGGACGATGTCGCGCGCCTTGACCGGTTCACTCATCGCCGATCTCATCGAGCGCTGCGGCATAGCGGCGGAAGTCGAAGGCGCGCACATGTTTGCGCATTTCGGCGACGAAGGCGCGGTTGCCCTCCTGCGTATCGAGCTGGTCGAGCTTGCCTTCGATGCCGCGCACATAGCCGATGCGGCCGAGGCGCTTGAGTTCGGCGACGTGTTCGCGGCCGGGCGAGGCGAGCGCCGCCGCCGGCTTGCCGTTCACGGGCGCCGGCGGCGCCTCCTCCTGCCAGTCGACGCCGGTCAGATCGGCGATGTGGTCGAGCAGGCGCTGCACCTCGAACGGCTTCGCCATCACCGCGTCGTGGGCGTCCTCTTCCGACGGCGGCGCCGGGCTCTCGCCGACATTGGCGGAGAGCATGAGGATGGCGTTTCGCTGGCCGCGCTCGCGCAGCACCTTGGCCAGGTCCCAGCCGTTGATGCCGGGCATGGAGATATCGAGGATGAAGAGATCGGGCTTGAGATCGGTGGTGAGCGCCAGGCATTCGGCGCCGTCTTGAGCGGCCAGCACGATGAAGCCGAGCGGCTCGAGGATCTGGCGGATGAGATCGCGCTGGTCGGCATCGTCGTCGACCACGAGGACGGTGCGGCGCTGGCCGGCATAGCCGGCGACGCGCTGGCGGGGCGCTGCCGACGGGCGCCGCTGGCGGACCGCCGAGAGCATCAGGCGGATGTCGAAGGTGCTTCCCTTTCCCGGCTCGCTCCTGACGGTGACGTCGCCGCCCATGAGGTTGACCAGCATCTTGACGATGGTCAGCCCCAGGCCGGTGCCCGGCACCAGCCGCGTGCGTTCGGCCGTGCCGCGTTCGAACGGTTCGAAGATCTTGGGCAGGTCATCGGCCGCGATGCCCACCCCGCTATCCTCGATGGTCAGCGTTGCCACCTGGCTGCGGAAGGCGACCTTCAGTGCGACATGGCCGCTCTCGGTGAACTTGATGGCGTTGGAGAACAGGTTGACCAGGATCTGGCGCAGCCGCTTGCCGTCGGTCGACACGATCTCCGGCATGGAGTCGGGCTTGACGTAGTGGAAGGCGAGGCCCTTGGCCTCGGCCTGCGGCCGGAACATCTCGACGATGTCGGCGAGGAACTCGTCGAGATGGATCTCGTTGCGCTGAAGCTGCAGGCGGCCGGTCTCGATCTTGGAGATCTCGAGCAGGCCGTCGATGAGGCCGGAAAGATGCTCGGCGCTGCGCCTTATGACGTGGACGCGGCCCTTTTGCTCGGCCGGTATCGTCGCATCGCGTTCCAGGATCTGGGTGTAGCCGAAGACCGAATTGAGCGGCGTCCTGAGTTCGTGGCTGAGGCCCACCAGGTAGCGGCTCTTGGCGAGGTTGGCGGCCTCGGCCACCTCCTTGGCCTTCTGCAAGGCTGCGTCGGTGCGGCCGTGCGCCTCGATCTCGCGCAACAGCAGGGTGGTCTGGCGGGCCGACTCCTCCTCAGCCACGCGGCGGCTCTCATGCGCCAGCACCAGGAACCAGGCGAGGATGCCGGCGATGATCATGAGGATGAAGAAGGCCGCCCACAACGAGCGGGCGACGGTATCGGCATAGGCGGGCGCGGCGCTCGTCACCTGGAAATCGACCAGCAGCAGGACGGTGCTGATCAGCGCCATGAACACGGCGAGCAGGCCGAAATACTGCACGATGCGCGGGCTGATATGGGCCGTCAACGAAGCCGGCAGCAGCGCGGCGACGACCGCCGAGGCCTGCGCCTGCAGGCGTGCCTTGGGCTTGCACAGATCGTTGCAGCGGGCGTCGAGCGAGCAGCACAGCGAGCAGATCGGCCCCGAATAGGCCGGGCAGTAGGCGGTATCCTCGGGCTCGAATTCGAGATCGCAGACCGTGCAGCGGATTTCGCTCAGCGCCTGCCAGTTCGCCCGCGGCTTGCGCGCCAGGTAGTACTTGCCTTTGGTCGCCCAGGCGATCGCCGGCGCGGCAATGAAGGGCACGGCAAGAGCGATGAAGACGGCGAGCGCCTGCGCCGTGGCGCCGAAGAGGCCGGTCGCCGAGATGAGCGCCAGCGTCGCCGAGATGCCCATGGCGCCGACGCCGACCGGATTGATGTCGAAGAGATGGGCGCGCTTGAACTCGATGCCCGGCGGCGACAGGCCGAGGCGCTTGTTGATGGTGAGATCGGCGACGATGGAGCCCAGCCAGGCGACGGCGACGATCGAGAACAGGCCGAGGATCTTCTCCAGCGCCGTGTAGATGCCGAGCTCCATCAGCACCAGCGCGATCGACACGTTGAAGACCAGCCAGACGACGCGGCCGGGATGGCTGTGGGTCAGCCGCGAAAAGAAGTTCGACCAGGCCAGCGACCCGGCATAGGCGTTCATGACGTTGATCTTGAGCTGCGACACCACCACGAAGGCGGCGGTCAGCAGCAGCACGAAATCCTGCCACGGAATGACGTAGCCGAAGGCAACCCGGTACATCCGGGCGGGATCGGCGGCGTGCTCCGCCGGCACCCCGTGGCTGAGCGCCAGCACCGCCAGGAACGAGCCGAAGAGCAGCTTGGGCGCACCGAGCACCACCCAGCCGGGGCCGGCCAGCAACGTGCCGAGAAAGCCGCGCCTGCTGCCGCCCACGGGCGTGAAGCGCAGCACGTCCACCTGTTCGCCGATCTGCGGCATCAGCGCCAGGATGACGCTGGCCGCCGCCCCGAACTTCAGCAGGTCGAAGCCGGGATCGGTCGAGCCGAGGCCGGGGAAGTTGCGCCAGATCTCGAAGCTCCCCCAGTTCTGCCAGGCGATGAAGCCGACCGGCAGGATGTTGAGCCCGATCCACAGGGGCTGGGTGACGAGCTGGAAGCGACTGATTTGCGTCATGCCGTGGGTGACCAGGGGAATCACCGCCACCGCGCTGATGACGTAGCCGACGGGTAGCGGAATGCCGAAGCACACATCGAGCGCCGTCGACATGATCGAGGCTTCGATGGCGAAGAGGATGAAGGTGAAGGTGGCGTAGATCAGCGAGGTGATGGTCGAGCCGATATAGCCGAAGCCGGCGCCGCGGGTGAGCAGGTCGATGTCGACGCCGTAGCGCGAGGCGTAGCGCGCCACCGGCACGCCGGTGAGAAACAGGAGGATGCCGGCAACGATGGTTGCGGCGATGGTATTGGTGACGCCGTAGGACAGCGTGATCGATCCACCGATCGCCTCCAGCGCGAGGAAGGAAATGGCGCCGATGGCGGTCTGCGCCACCCGCGGCGTCGACCAGCGCCGCGCGCTCTTGGCGGTGAAGCGCAGCGCATAGTCTTCCAGCGTCTGGTTGGCGACCCAGCGATTATATTCACGACGGACCGGCAGGATTCTCTGTCGCCCCGCCATCGTTCATCCCCCGCCCGAAGTCGCCGCAAGTTGCCGGTTTCCGCTGCTTTCTTGCCATGCAAGATGCGGGCCGAGGAGCGGCGACGGCTTCCCTCTCCCGTGGGGAGAGGGAAGCCGTACCTTATGGAGCGGAGCGAATTAGGTGCGCAGGGTGAGGGCGTACGGACCCTCGTGAGGCAACATCCCCTCACCCGGCGCTCCGCGCCGACCTCTCCCAACCAAAGTCGGATGTTTCCGACTTTGGCACCATCAAATCCGAACACGGGCAAGCCCGTGTTCGGTGGAGAGGTGAGCCACCTCACGCCCCGCCCACACCTTGGCCTACGTCAATCGACGTATATGCGCACGCGCACGAACTATCCGAAGGTTCCGCACGACGACCAAACGGCCCGGCGATGGCATGCCGAGTGCATGAGGGTGGCCGGAACCAAGGGGCGGTCGTCACGCAACACGCCGAACCAACGAGCGTCCTGCCCTCCCGCAGGCGACGTCAAGAGGAGAGTTCACGCATGTTCACATCGACGGGCCGTTTCCTCGGCTCACTGGCGCTGGCGGCCGCGGTAGCGGTGCCGCTCGCCACGTCGGCCCGGGCTGCCGACGACACGATCAAGGTCGGCATCCTGCACTCGCTCTCGGGCACCATGGCGATTTCGGAGACCACTCTGAAGGACGTCATGCTGATGCTCATCGACGAGCAGAACAAGAAGGGCGGTCTGCTCGGCAAGAAGCTCGAGCCGGTCGTCGTCGATCCGGCGTCCAACTGGCCGCTCTTCGCCGAGAAGGCGCGCGAGCTGATCAGCCAGGATCATGTCGCCGCGGTATTCGGCTGCTGGACCTCGGTCAGCCGCAAGTCGGTTCTGCCGGTGTTCAAGGAGCTCAACAACATCCTCTTCTACCCCGTCCAGTATGAGGGCGAGGAGAGCGAGCGCAACGTGTTCTACACCGGCGCCGCGCCGAACCAGCAGGCGATTCCGGCCGTCGACTACCTGATGAGCGCGGACGGCGGCTCGGTGAAGCGCTGGGTGCTGGAAGGCACCGACTACGTCTATCCGCGCACCACCAACAAGATCCTCGAGGCCTATCTCAAGGCCAAGGGCGTCGCGCCGGAAGACATCATGATCAACTACACGCCGTTCGGCTTCTCCGACTGGCAGACCGAAGTGTCGAAGATCAAGGCCTTCGGCTCGGCCGGCAAGAAGACGGCGGTGGTCTCGACCATCAACGGCGACGCCAACGTTCCCTTCTACAAGGAGCTCGGCAACCAGGGCATCAAGGCGACCGACATCCCGGTCGTTGCCTTCTCGGTCGGCGAGGAAGAGCTGTCGGGCATGGACACCAAGCCGCTCGTCGGTCACCTGGCGGCGTGGAACTATTTCGAGAGCGTCGATACGCCCGCCAATGCGGCGTTCATCAAGGAGTGGCACGACTTCACCGGCAAGGCCGACCGCACCACCAACGACCCGATGGAGGCCCACTATATCGGCTTCAACATGTGGGTGAAGGCGGTCGAGAAGGCCGGCACCACCGATCCCGACAAGGTCATCCCGGCGATGGTCGGCATCACCGTGCCGAATCTCACCGGCGGCTATGCCACCATGATGCCGAACCACCACATCACCAAGCCGGTTCTGGTCGGCGAGATCGAGGACAACGGTCAGTTCAACACCGTCTGGCAGTCGCCCGGCGAAGTCCCCGGCGATGCCTGGTCGGACTACCTGCCCGGCTCCAAGGACCTGATCTCCGATTGGCGTGCGCCGATGTCCTGCGGCAACTTCAACGTCAAGACCGGAAAGTGCGGCGGAGAACAGACGGCCGCGAACTAGACCCTGCGTGAAGACTTGCCGGACGGGGCGTGCGCCCCGTCCGGTCCTCCTGCCAGGACAACGGTCTTTTTGAATGTCGATACTGCGCACGCCGATCCTGCTGATCCTGCTCCTCGTGGGCCTGACGCTCCGCGCGGCTGCCGCGCCGGCCGACGACCTGGCCGCGGCCCTCGAAGGGCTGGCACAGGACAGCTACACCGAGACCGTCAAGGTGGTGAACGCGGTTGCCGTCAGCGGCAGCGACCGCGCCGAGGTCATCCTCAAGGCGCTCAAGGACGGCAAGCTCTATTTCGCCGACCTCCGACAAGCAGGCCTACATCAAGGACGCTTCCGGCAATCTCATCGTTGCGGTGACCGGCGAGCCGCATCAGGGCGACGTGCCCTTCGGCCTGAAGAAGGTACGCGTCAACAATCTCGTGCGCGGCGCTCTGGAAGCCGCCATGGGCGCGCTGCAGCTGATGGCGCACGACCCGGACAAGCGCCGCGCTGCGGCCGAAGCCGTGTTCAAGTCGCGCGACGTCTCTGCCCTGCCGGCGCTGGACAAGGCAATCGCCGCCGAGAAGGACGCGGACATCAAGCGCGTCCAGCTTCAGGCCCGCGCCGCCGTCATCCTCGCCATGCCCGATGCCAGCGAAGCCGACATGCTCGCCGCCGTCGACGTCATCCGCGACCGCGGCGACCAGGACGCCCTGGCGATCCTCAACAGCCTGCCGCCGACGACGCCGAAATCCGTGCTTGCCGCTGCCCACAAGGCAATCGGCATCATCAAGGGCTCGCTTGCCCTGTGGGACGTCATGCAGAACCTCTGGTACGGGCTGTCGCTGGGCTCCGTTCTGCTGCTCGCGGCCATCGGCCTGGCCATCACCTTCGGCGTGATGGGCGTCATCAACATGGCCCATGGCGAGATGGTGATGCTCGGCGCCTACACCACCTTCGTCGTCCAGGAGGTCATCCGCACCCAGGCGCCGTGGCTGTTCGACTGGTCGCTGGCCATCGCCCTGCCGCTCGCCTTCCTCGTCGCCGGCATCGTCGGCGTCGCCATCGAGCGCGGCATCATCCGCTTCCTCTACGGCCGGCCGCTGGAAACGCTGCTGGCCACCTGGGGCCTGTCGCTCATCCTCCAGCAGGCGGTACGCACCATCTTCGGGCCGAACAACCGTCAGGTCGGCAATCCGACATGGATGTCGGGAGCCACCGACATCGGCAATCTGTCGATCACCTACAACCGCTTCTGGATCATCGTCTTCGCCATCGCGGTCTTCGTCCTGCTGCTGGCGGTGCTGCGCTTCACCACCTTCGGCCTGCAGATGCGCGCCGTCACCCAGAACCGCGCCATGGCCTCGGCCATGGGCATCCGCACGCCCTGGGTCGACGCGCTGACCTTCGGGCTGGGCTCGGGCATCGCCGGCATTGCCGGCGTCGCCCTGTCGCAGATCGACAATGTCAGCCCCAATCTCGGCCAGGGCTACATCATCGATAGCTTCATGGTCGTGGTCTTCGGCGGGGTGGGCAATCTGTGGGGCACGCTGGTCGGC
This sequence comes from uncultured Alphaproteobacteria bacterium, assembly GCA_963743015.1. Lineage (GTDB taxonomy): Bacteria > Pseudomonadota > Alphaproteobacteria > Rhizobiales > Kaistiaceae > CAVSRC01. Next base: position 11,237 of record CAVUOD010000015.1, on the reverse strand, counting down.
GCCTTCTCGCTCGGCATCGCCAACAAGTTCCTCGAGCCCTATGCCGGCGCCGTGCTCGGCAAGATCGCCATCCTCGTCTTCATCATCCTGTTCATCCAGCGGCGCCCGCGCGGCATGTTCGCGCTCAAGGGCCGGGCGGTGGAAGCATGATCGGCCGGTTTCTCGCAGGCGGCGTCGACCGCACCGCTCTCATCGTCCTGACGCTGATCGTCGGCTTCGGTGCGCTCATCCCGGCGCTCAATCTGTGGATGCCGGTGGGCAGCCCGCTGCATGTGCCGAGCTACCTGGTGCCGCTTGTCGGCAAGTACCTGACCTACGGCCTGCTGGCGCTCGCCGTCGGCCTGATCTGGGGCTATGCCGGCATCCTGTCGCTCGGCCACGGCGCCTTCTTCGCGCTCGGCGGCTACGCCATGGGCATGTACCTGATGCGCCAGATCGGCACCCGCGGCGTCTATGCCGATCCGGTCCTTCCCGACTTCATGGTCTTCCTCAACTGGAAGCATCTGCCCTGGTACTGGTACGGCTTCGACATGTTCTGGTTTGCGGCGCTGATGGTGCTCGTCGTGCCCGGCCTGCTTGCCTACGTCTTCGGCTGGTTCGCCTTCAGGAGCCGCGTCACCGGCGTCTATCTGTCGATCATCACCCAGGCGATGACCTATGCGCTGCTGCTCGCCTTCTTCCGCAACGACATGGGCTTCGGCGGCAATAACGGGCTCACCGACTTCAAGGACATCCTCGGCTTCAACATCCAGGCCGACTCGACCCGCGGCGCGCTGTTCTTCGCCTCGGCGCTGGCGCTCGCCATCGGCTATCTGATCAGCCGCGCCGTCGTCGCCTCCAAGTTCGGCAAGGTTCTGGTCGCCGTGCGCGACGCCGAGAGCCGCACGCGCTTCCTCGGCTATCGCGTCGAGAAGTACAAGCTCACCGTCTGGGTGCTGTCGGCCTGCATGGCCGGCGTCGCCGGCGCCCTCTACGTGCCCCAGATCGGCATCATCAATCCGAGCGAATTCGCGCCCGCCAATTCCATCGAGGTGGTCATCTGGTGCGCCGTCGGCGGCCGCGGCACCCTGGTCGGGCCGATCGTCGGCGCGCTTGTCGTCAATTTCGCCAAGACCTGGTTCACCACCGGCGTCTTCGCCCCGTACTGGCTGTTTGCACTGGGCGGCCTGTTCATCGCCGTCACCCTGTTCCTGCCGAAGGGCATCGTCGGCACGCTTGCCGGCCGGGTGAAGCGCGAGCGCCAAGGCGTTCCGCCGGCCGACGAGGCACCGGCGACCAGCCCTCCGCCGACCACCGACATGGTCGAAGACACCGTGCCCGCGGCGGAGTGAGGGAAATGAACGATCACGCCAAGAACTCGCTGCTCTATCTCGACGGCGTCACCGTCTCCTTCGACGGCTTCAAGGCGCTGAACGAGCTGTCGCTGATCATCGAGCCGGGCGAGATGCGCGCCATCATCGGCCCCAACGGTGCCGGCAAGACCACCATGATGGACGTCGTCACCGGCAAGACGCGGCCCGATTCCGGCGACATCTATTTCGACGGCACCGTCGATCTGACGCGGCTCGACGAAGCCGCCATCGCCACGCTCGGCATCGGCCGCAAGTTCCAGAAGCCGACCGTCTTCGAGAGCCATACGGTGTGGGACAATCTCGACCTGGCGCTGGCCGGCTCGCGGGCGCCGGTGACCGCGCTTTTCCGTCGCTCGGATGCTGCGGCGGCCGAACGCATCGAGGAGATCCTCGGCATCATCCGCCTGAGCGACCGCCGCGACGTGCTCGCCGCCACTCTCAGCCACGGCCAGAAGCAGTGGCTGGAGATCGGCATGCTGCTGGCGCAGGAGCCGAAGCTGCTGCTGGTCGACGAACCGGCCGCCGGCATGACCGACGCCGAGACCGAGACGACCGCCGAGCTGCTGCGCGAGATCGCCAAGGAGAAATCGGTGATTGTCGTCGAGCACGACATGGTTTTCGTGCGCGCGCTCGGCGTCAGGGTGACGGTGCTGCACGAAGGCTCGGTGCTCTCGCAGGGCACGCTCGACGAGGTCTCGGCCGACCCGCGCGTCGTCGAAGTTTATCTGGGGAGATGACGATGCGCGGGACGAAATCGGCAATCGGCAATCGGCAGTGGCAATCGAGAATAACGCGACTGCCGCTGCCGACTGCCGACTGCCAGCTCCGAAGGAGCCTGCCATGCTGAAAGCCACCAACGTCGATCTCTACTACGGCGCCGCCCAGGCGCTGCGCGGCGTGTCGTTCTCGGCCGAGATCGGCAAGGTGTCGGCGCTGATGGGCCGTAATGGCGTCGGCAAGACCTCGTTCCTGCGCGCCATCATGGGCGAGCAGCCGATCGCCGGCGGCGAGATCGCGCTCGACGGCAAGGTGCTCGGCCGCATGGCGCCGCACGACCGCGCCCGTCTCGGCATCGCCTATGTGCCGCAGGGCCGCGAGATCTTTCCGCTCTTGACCGTCGAGGAGAACCTCAAGACCGGCTATGCCCAGCTGTCCAACAGCCAGCGCTCGATTCCCGCCGACGTGTTCGATCTCTTCCCGGTTCTCGCCGACATGCTGCGCCGGCGCGGCGGCGACCTCTCCGGCGGCCAGCAGCAGCAGCTCGCCATCGGCCGGGCGCTGGTCACCCGGCCGAAGCTCCTCGTCCTCGACGAGCCGACCGAAGGCATCCAGCCGTCGATCATCAAGGACATCGGCCGCGCCATCGAGTGGCTCAGGCTCAAGGGCGAGATGGCGATCCTGCTGGTCGAGCAGTATTTCGACTTCGTCCACCAGCTCGCCGACACCTTCTCGGTGATGGACCGCGGCGAGATCATCCTCTCCGGCACGCGCGAGGAGATGGACCCCGACAAGGTCCGCCGGCATTTGACGGTCTGATCGGCCTCTAGTTGGCGGTCACTTTCGCCCTGAGGGCATCGGCCATGGCCTTGTCGGGATGGCCGAGCAGGCGGGTCTTGATGCCGTTGCCGGCCGGCGTCTCGAGCAGTCCCCAGGCCGGATCGCCGCCATTGGCGAAGACGACATGGAGCGTATTGCCCCAGCAGTCGTGCGGCTTGCACACGGTGGCATAGACGTCGAGCGTCCCGTCCACCGTGATGTCCTCGCTCGGATTCGGCGACGCCGTTCATGGTCTTGGCGAACGACTTGAGCCAGGCCGGCAGCCCCTTCTCCTGGGCGAGCATCGCGTTGAAGCCCTTGCGATAGCCCTGGATCTCCAGCAGTTCGAACAGATAGGGGCCGGCGAAGGCCGGTGTAACGAACGAGAAAAGCAGCACTGCCGCAAGAATGCGTCGCATCGGTCACTCCATTGTCGAGGGCGTCGGCACCGATGCTAGCGTAGTATCGGGAGAGATCAATCGCGTTTCTGGTCCAGCACCTTCTGCATGAGCACGGTCGGATTCTTGCGATAGCCGAGGTGTTCGTAGAAGCCGCGCACGGATTCATTCTCTTCACGGATGAGAAGCTGCACCTTCCAGATGTCGCGGGCGGCAAGCCAGGCTTCCGCCGCTTCCATCATCACCCGGCCGAGGCCGCTGCCCTGACGCTCCGGCAGGGCGGCGAGGTAATAGACCCAGCCGCGGTGACCGTCCTCGCCGATCATCGCCGCCGCGGCGATGCTGCCGTCGATCTCCGCCACCAGCACGGTCGAATGGGGCCCGCGGCGGGCGAACGCGATGTCGTGCGCGGGATCGTTCCACGGGCGGGTCAGCTTCGCGGCATGCCACAGCGCGATGACCGCCGCGACGTCGTCGTCCTCGATGGCGCGGATGATGGGCTCAGCCGGATCAGCCCGCGGCGTCATAGACGGCCACCATGGCCTCGGCGCGCTTGCCGACCTCCGCCGCGCTGACACCCGGCTTGTAGAGGTTCGAGCCGAGGCCGAAGCCGACCACGCCCGCCTTGCGATAGGCGGCGATATTGGTTGCGTCGACGCCGCCGACCGCGAGCAGCGGGATCGTTTTCGGCAGGACCACGCCGATCGCCTTGATGCCCTCGGGGCCGAGCTGGCTGGCGGGGAAGAATTTCAGGCCATCGGCACCGGCAGCGATGGCGGCCAGTGCTTCGCTGGCCGTGAACACGCCGGGAAAGGAACCCAGCCGCCGTGCCTTGGTCTTGCGGATCACCGCCGGATTGACGTTGGGCGAGACGACGAATTCGCCGCACGCCGCCTGGACGGCCTCGACCTCTTCGATGGTCAGCACGGTGCCGGCGCCGATCACGGCGCGGCCTTGGGCGGCCTGCGCCATGATGCGGATGCTCTTCATCGGATCGGGCGAATTGAGCGGCACCTCGATAAGACCGATGCCGGCGGCGATCAGCGCCTCGAGCACGGCGCCCGCTTCTCCCGGTTCGATGCCGCGCAGGATGGCGATCAGCGGCCGCTGGCCATGGAAGACGTCGGTCATGAAGCACTCCGGGAAGCGGAAGGAAGGAAATCGATGGCGCGGGCAAGATGGACAAGACCGGCCAGCGCCAATGCATCGCCGTCGCGGACAGCGGCGTCGATGCCGGCGATGGCGAGCGCCTGCGCATAGGCGCGGGCAAGCGACCGCGACCCGATGATGCGCAGGGCGGCCCCCGGTCTCAGCCGGCCGGTCGCCTGCGCCGCGGCGATCTCGCCGCCGATGATGAGGCCCGAGAGATAGGCGAGATTGTCGTCCGGCCGGGCATCGTCGAGCAGCGCCCGCGCCCTGACCGAGAAGAGGGCGGAGAGGAACGGCAGGCCCTGCGTGACGGTGCGCCGCACGGCCAGCGTGAAATCGGGCGAGGCGGTGAGGTCGCCGGCTTCCTGCGCGACCGAATGGCGCAGGAACGACTTGTGGGCGAACAGGTCGAACAGCTCGCCGGTCATCACGGTCTGGAAGTCGCGGATGACGCCGTCGGCGATGCTCACCCATTTGGAATGGGTGCCGGGCATGACGGCGACGCCGTCGAAGCCGGGCTCGCCGTCGAGCAAGCCGACGATCTGGGTCTCCTCGCCGCGGATCACATCGCCGTCGCGTTCGTCGCTCTTCACCATGACGCCGGGCACGATGGCGATCGGCCGGCCGTCTGCCGCGTCGAAACGGACGACGGCATCGGCAAGCGCTGCGGTCGCCGCCGGGCAGGCGAGATAGGCGGCCTCGCGCCAGCCCTGCCGGCTGCCGATCATGCCGGCCATGATGGCGGGAACCTGTGGCCAGCCGGCGACAAGGCGCGTGAAGGCGGGCTCGTGCTCGCCCGGCGCGAGCCTGGCGATGCCATCGTCGCTCCTGGCCTCGGCGAGCACCGTTGCGGCACCATCGACCAGCCGGGCGCGCACATTGCTCGTTCCCCAGTCGACGGCGATAAGAACGCCCGCAGAAAGCTGCTCAGCCATGAAGCGCTATGTCCCGCAAGCGTCAGGTGGCGTCAAGACGGCGGCTGCCGTCAAGCGCCGGTCACGGCGCCGGTCCGGTCGAGGCGCGGACCACCAGTTCGACCGGCCACAGCTCGTGGATCGTTTCCGGCGTGCGACCGCCGAGGAGGTCGATCACCATCTCGGCGACCCGCGTCCCGGCCGCCCGGATCGGCGACCTCAGGGTCGTCAGTGGCGGCACCATGCGGTCGGGGTTGAGAAAGGGAAACACGTCGTCATGGGCGATCAGCGACACGTCGCGGCCAAGCGTCAGCCCGGCGGCGCGGATCACGCGCACACAGCCGAAGGCCAGCATCATCGACGAGACCAGGAAGGCGGTCGGGCGCGGCTCCTCGGCGAGGAAGCGTTCCGCCAGGCGGAAGCCGACCTCGTCGGTCATCGGCCCGTCGCCGATCAGCCTTTCGTCGGGCGTCAGGCCGCGCGCGGCAAGCGCCTTGCGGAAACCCTGCTCGCGATGCACCGCATAGGTGAAGCGCGTGCTCCCGTTGATGAGGCCGATGCGCCTGTGGCCGAGGTCGAGCAGGTGGTCGGTGGCGCGCCGGAAGGCGTCCTCGTTGTCGATGTCGAGCCAGGCGTAAGGTGTGGTGCTGATGGTGCGGCCATGCACCACGAAGGGATGGTCGAGTTCGGTCAAGAGCGCCACCCGCTCGTCCTCGACCAGCGGCCCCGACAGGATGAGCGCATCGACCCGGTTGCCGGCCGCGATCCGGCGATAGGTGCCCGATTCGTCGCCGCCGCGCGAAGGACTGAGCACGATGTCCATCTCGTCCTCGACCAGCCTTTCGCCGACGCCGGCCAGGAATTCGACGAAATGCGGGTCGACCAGCAGATTGCGATCGGTCGGCAGCACCGCACCGACCGCACCGGCGCGTCCGGTGGCCAGCCGCCGGGCGCTCGGATTCGGCCGGTAGTGATAGCGTTGGGCCGCCTCGAGCACGCGCTGGCGTGTCGTCGCGCTCACCTCCGGATAGCCGTTGAGCGCCCGGCTGACGGTCGTCGGCGACAGGCCGAGGTGGTCGGCCAGGTCCTTGAGCCTCATTTTCGCTATACGCCTCCCGCGCGATTCAAAGCGCTTTCGGAAACGTCGCGCAAGTCACGCCCTGAAAGGGCAGGGGTACAGGCGGTTTCCCGCCCGGCCAACGGACGAAGGCCCAACCGGAGCACGAAAGTGCCGCGCCTCATTCGAGGCCTCCGCGACGTCACGACAGCGTCGCCAAAGCGGCCTGTATTTCGGATCGCTTGACGGTTCCGGCACCATCGAACATGATGCTCCAAAGCGCTTTGGGTGCAGAGTTGATTTGCGTAAGCCTGCAACCCGGGGCTTCATGGGAGGTAGTCGATATGATGCGCGGGCCGGGAGAGGCGCGCGCGTCACCCGAGGCACAACACCCATTCCATCGCCAAACTTGCTTCAAGGGAGGGTTCCTACGATGAAACTACGCCATGCCTTGTTAGGCGCTGCTGCGATCCTGGCACTGTCCGTCGGGTCAGCCGCTGCCGCCGATCTCGCTGTCCCGGTCGACAGCAATCCGGCCTTCAACTGGAAGAGCTATCACGACTTTTCCGCCGCGCATCAGGACCTGAAGGGCCAGACCCTTTCGATCTTCAGCCCGTGGCTGACCGCCGACGAGGTCGGCTTCAAGAAGGTGCTCGCCTATTTCGAGGCGGCGACCGGCGTCACGATCCAGCACACCGGCTCCGATTCGTTCGAGCAGCAGATCGTCATCGACACCCAGGCTGGCAGCCCGGCCAACATCTCGGTGTTTCCGCAGCCTGGCCTGGCCGCCGACATTGCCAGCAAGGGCTATCTGAGCCCGCTCGGCGACAGTGTGAAAAGCTGGCTGCAGAACAACTACGCGGCCGGACAGTCCTGGGTCGACCTGTCGACCTATAAGGACAAGAGCGGCAACAAGCAGCTGTTCACCTTCCCGTGGAAGGCCGACCTCAAGAGCCTCGTCTGGTATGTCCCGGCAAACTTCAAGGATGCCGGCTACAAGATCCCCAAGACGATGGAAGAGCTGAAGGCCTTGACCGAGCAGATCGTCAAGGACGGCGGCACGCCGTGGTGCATCGGTATCGGCTCGCAGGCTGCGACCGGCTGGCCGGCGACCGACTGGGTTGAGGACCTCATGCTGCGCCTCAATCCCCCGGACGTCTATGACGGCTGGGTCGATAATTCGGTCAAGTTCAACGACCCGCGCGTGATCAAGGCGATCGACGAATTCGGCTGGTTCGCCAAGAACGACAAGTTCGTCGACGGCGGTGCCGCAGCGGTTGCTTCGACCGACTTCCGCGACGCCCCCAAGGGCCTCTTCACCTCGCCGCCGCGCTGCTACATGATGCACATGGCGTCGTTCATCCCGGCCTTCTTCCCCAAGGACGTCAAGCTCGGCACGGACGCGAACTTCTTCTACTTCCCGCCCTATGCCAGCGAGGCGAAGCTGGGCAACCCGGTCGAGGGTGCCGGCACCCTGTTTGGGATCACCAAGGACTCGCCGGCGGCGCGTGCCTTCATCGAGTTCCTGGAGACGCCGATCGCTTCCGAGATCGCGATGAACCAGTGGAACTTCTTCACGCCGTCCAAGCTGGTCAACACCGACGTCTATCCCAACGATACGCTGAAGGGTGAAAACGCGATCATTCAGAACGCCACCACGTTCCGCTTCGACGCGTCGGACCTGATGCCCGGCAAGATCGGCGCCGGTTCGTTCTGGAAAGGCATGGTCAACTACGTGGGCGGCGAGTCCGCCACGGACGTGGCCGACCAGATCCAGAAGGATTGGGACGCGCTCAAGTAGATCGTGCGCCACGTTTCGCACTGACTTGATCAAGCAGCAGGTTCCGGGGTTTTCCCCCGGGACCTGCACGTAAGGCGGGGCAGCGACGTGGGGTTGCGAGTTGTGCCGCCCGGGCTTTACCGGTAGCCTTAACGCAACAACAACAAGGACCGGTGCCGTACCATCCTTCGGCGAGGGGGGGAGTCGAATGTGGCAGCAGCTGTTTAGCGCGCTCATCACGATTGTGATCGGCGTCGGCGGTGCGGCCGGCTATTTCTACCTTGCCAACAAGATCCTCGATCTGATCTGGCCGCCGCGCGGTCGCGCGCTCGAAGCCGCGCGCAACCAGCGGATTGCAGCCTCCATCCGGCCCTGGCTGTTCCTCGGTCCGGCGATGTTCTTCCTTGGGCTCTACCTGATCTATCCGGCCCTCGACTCGCTGCGCCTGAGCTTCTTCGGCCGCAGCGGCGTGCGTTTCGTCGGCATCAGCAACTACGCCTGGGCGATCAACGATCAGCAGTTCCGGGAATCGGTTCTCAACAACATCCAGTGGCTGATCGTGGTGCCGGCGGCGAGCACCTTCATCGGCCTGGTGATCGCCTACCTCACCGACCGCGTCTGGTGGGGCAACATCGCCAAGAGCATGGTCTTCATGCCGATGGCGATCTCCTTCGTCGGCGCCAGCGTGATCTGGAAGTTCATCTACGAGTATCGCGGCGCCGACCAGCCCCAGATCGGCTTGCTCAACGCGCTCATGAGGCTGTTCGGGCTGGCACCGGAGCCGTGGATCACGATTCCGTTCTGGAACAACTTCTTCCTGATGGTGATCCTGGTGTGGATCCAGACCGGCTTTGCCATGGTCATCCTGTCGGCGGCGCTGCGCGGCGTTCCCGAGGAGACCATTGAAGCGGCGACGATCGACGGCGCCAAGGGCTGGCACATCTTCTTCTACATCATGGTACCGCAGATCTGGAGTTCGATCGCGGTGGTGTGGACGACGATCACCATTACCGTGCTCAAGGTCTTCGACATCGTGCTCGCCATGACCAACGGCCAGTGGAACACCGACGTGCTCGCCAACCTGATGTACGACTGGATGTTCCGTGGTGGCGGCGACTTCGGTCGCGGCGCCACCATCGCCGTCGTCATCATGATCGCGGTGATCCCGATCATGATCTGGAACATCCGGCGTCTGAACGCCGAACAGGCGGGGCGCTGATATGGCTAGGGTCAGGACGCCGCAAAGGGAAGTGGGGCAAGTATTTCGTTCATGCCTCGGTCGTGCTGATCGTCCTCATCTGGACGATCCCGACCCTCGGCATCCTGGTGACCTCGTTCCGCAACAAGGATGCGATTGCCGTCTCGGGCTGGTGGACGGCGCTGACCACCAGCCAGCAGAACTTCATCACGCATTCCGCCGATCCCTCGACCCAGGTGCAGGAGAACGGCAAATACGTGATCAAGGGCAATGTGCTTGCCGGCAGCTCCGGCAGCGTGGTTGCCTTCGGCACCAGGATCATTAAGCCCGAGGAATTCAAGGCCGGCGAGACCGCGCCGCTGCCCGATGGCGGCACGCTGACCATCAACAAGGATGGCAGCTATGAGATGGTCTCGGATACGCAGTTTGCCGCCGACTCCGGCCGCCGGCTCTTCTACACGGCCTTGAAGCCGCCGACCTTCACGCTCGATAACTACAAGACCGTGCTGACCGCCTCGGGGCTCGGCCAGTCGTTCATCAATTCGCTGACGGTGACCATTCCGGCGACGATCATCCCGATCCTGATCGCGGCCTACGCGGCCTATGCGCTTTCCTGGATGCGATTCCCCGGTCGGGCACTGCTGCTCTCGGTGGTCGTCGGCCTGCTGGTGGTGCCGCTGCAGATGTCGCTGATCCCGCTGCTCAGATTCTACAACGAGGTGGGCCATGTGTTCGGCGTGCCGGCCAAGACCTATCTCGGCATATGGCTGGCGCATACCGGCTTCGGCCTGCCGCTCGCCATCTATCTGCTGCGCAACTACATAGCCGGGCTTCCCAACGAGATCATGGAATCGGCGCGTGTCGACGGCGCCACCGATTTCGAGATCTTCGTGCGCATCGTCTTGCCGCTTTCGGTTCCGGCTCTGGCCTCCTTCGCCATCTTCCAGTTCCTGTGGGTGTGGAACGACCTGCTGGTGGCGATCGTGTTCCTGGGCCAGCAGGACAATCAGATGGTGCTGACCGGGCGCCTGCGGGCGCTGCTGGGATCCCGCGGCGGCGACTGGGAGATTCTGACCACCTCCGCCTTCGTGTCGATCATTGTTCCGCTGGCGGTGTTCTTCTCACTGCAACGCTATCTGGTGCGCGGCCTGCTGGCCGGCTCGGTGAAGGGCGGGTGAGTACGATGGACGAAAGAGGGAAGCTGTAATGGGCGAGCTGCGGCTGCGTGACGTCAAGAAGTCCTTCGGCCACGTCGAAGTGATCAAGGGCGTCGATCTCGATATCAAGTCGGGCGAGTTCGTCGTCTTCGTCGGCCCCTCGGGCTGCGGCAAGTCCACGCTGCTGCGCCTGATCGCCGGTCTCGAGGAGATCACCTCAGGTGAGGTCGAGTTCGACGGCGAGGTGGTCAACGAACTGCCGCCGGCGCTGCGCGGTATCGCCATGGTCTTCCAGTCATACGCGCTCTACCCGCATATGACCGTCTACAACAACATGGCCTTCGGCATGAAGCTGGCGAAGGCGAAAAAGGAAGACATCGACAAGCAGGTCCGCAAGGCCGCGGAGACCCTCCAGCTCACCGAATATCTCGACCGCCTACCCAAGCAGCTTTCCGGCGGCCAGCGCCAGCGCGTCGCCATCGGCCGCGCCATCGTGCGCAATCCGCGCGTGTTCCTCTTCGACGAGCCGCTCTCCAACCTCGACGCGGCGCTGCGCGTCTCCATGCGCATCGAGATCGCCAAGCTGCACGAGCGCATGGACGACGTGACCATGGTCTACGTCACCCATGACCAGGTCGAGGCGATGACGCTCGCCGATCGCATCGTGGTGCTGCGCGCCGGCATCATCGAGCAGGT
>CAVUOD010000014.1:0-642069 GCA_963743015.1 uncultured Alphaproteobacteria bacterium | reverse complement strand
GTCATCGGCCGGGCTCGTTGGATTTCAGGGCCGACCTAGCAGCCCAATCGTGAAAGTTCGATGGCGGCGTAGCAAGGAGCGGGCCGCCCGTGCGGTTAGCGTCAGGACGCGCCCTCCAGGGCGTCGAAACCGGGCGGACCTTGGCGCGCCTGCCTCCGGGCGACGCAGGCAGGCGACGAGGACGAGGGGGGCGGCAAAACCGCCCGATCGCCACCGGCGTTCCCGAGCATCGCCCACAGCATCGGCCTTATGCCCCGTCGTCGTGCCAGGTACGGCCGTCGCGCTCGATCAGCGAGATGGCGGCCGTCGGACCCCAGGTGCCGGCCGGATAGGGCCGGGGGCCCTCGCTGGTCGTCGCCCAGGCGTCGATGATCGGGTCGATCCACGCCCACGCGGCCTCGACCTCTTCGCGGTGCATGAACAGGGTCTGGTCGCCGCGGATGACGTCGAGGATCAGCCGCTCATAGGCATTCGGGCTGCGCACGCCGAAGGCTTCGGCGAAGCTCATGTCGAGCGGCACATAGCGCAGGCGCATGCCGCCGGGGCCGGGGTCCTTGATCATCAGCCACAGCTTGACGCCTTCGTCGGGCTGGATGCGCAGCACCAGGCGGTTGCACTCGATGGCGCCGACGGTCGGCTGGAAGATCGAGTGGGGGATGTTGCGGAAGGTCAGCACGATCTCGGAGGTCCCGACCGGCAGCCGCTTGCCGGTCCTCAGATAGAACGGCACCCCCGCCCAGCGCCAGTTCTCGATCTCGACCTTGAGCGCAACGAAGGTTTCGGTGGTGCTGGCCGGGTTGTCGATGTCCTCGATGTAGCTCGCCATCGCCCCCTCGGCGCCGATGCCCGAGCGGTATTGCCCGCGCACGACGAGCTGGGCGACATTGCCCTCATCGATCGGCTTCAGGGCCCTGCAGCACCTTGATCTTCTCGTCGCGCACCGCGTCCGCGTCCATGCGCGTCGGCGGCTCCATCGCCATCAGCGTGAGAAGCTGCATCATGTGGTTCTGCACCATGTCGCGCAGCGCACCGGCCTGGTCGTAATAGCCTTCGCGCCCGCCGACGCCGATGCTCTCCGCCGCGGTGATCTGGACGTGGTCGATATGGGCCGAATTCCACAGCGGCTCGAACAGCGCGTTGCCGAATCGCAGCGCCATCAGGTTCTGCACCGTCTCTTTTCCGAGATAGTGGTCGATGCGGTAGATCTGGCGCTCGTCGAACACCTTGCCGACGAAGTCGTTGACGTCGCGGGCCGACTGGAGGTCATGGCCGATCGGCTTCTCGATGATCACCCGCGTGCGCGGCGTGATCAGGCCCTTATTGCCGATCTTGGCGCAGATCGTGCCGAACAGTTCCGGCGCCACGGCGAGGTAGAAGGCGCGGATGCGCTCCTGGCCGTCCTTGCAGCATGGCTGAGAGGTCGTCCCAGCCCGCCTCGCGGTCGCATCGACCGGCACGAAATGCAGGCGGTTGAGGAAGGTCTGCAGCACCGCGTCGTCGCCGGTGCCGTCGGGTACATGTTCGTTGAGCGCCCGGCGCGTCGCCTCGCGGTAGTCGTCGTCGCTCATCTGCCGGCGCGAGACGCCGATGATGCGGGTGACCGTCGGGATCTGGCCGTCGAGATGGCGTTCGTAGAGGGCGGGCAGCAGCTTGCGGTAGGCGAGGTCGCCGGCGCCGCCGAAAATGACGAAATCGAACGGCTCGACGGCAATGATGCGGCTGGTCATGGCGGCAAGAACTCCGGAGGCGGCTAGTGGGAGGAGACAAGGCCCCGACGGATTTCGGGTTCCGGTTGGTGCGGTCTACACTGACCGGGAGCGTTTTGGCAGAGGATTCGTTGCACGAATAGTGCCAGTGCGACTTCAGGGGGTAACATGCGTTCACCACTATGTGTGGTTCCGTCCGGCGACGGGACGGGCGAGGGGGCCGTCTGGCACGCCCTGCACAAGGCCCTCTATTGGGTCGACATCAACCGCTTCCTCATACACCGCTTCGAGCCTGAAACCGGCAATGTGAAGAACTGGTTCTTCTCCGAGCCGGTGGTCGCCCTCGGCCTCACCGACCGCCCCGATACCCTCATCGTCGCGCTCGGCTCCCACGTCATCCTGTGGCAGCCGGCCAACGACGCCCGCGCCGATTTCGTCAATCCCGAACGCGGTCGCGCCGGCGTGCGCCTGAATGACGGCCGCCCCGACCCGGCCGGCAATTTCTGGGTCGGCTCGATGCCCAACAATGTCGGCGCGGGGGGCGAGGATCTTCCGGTCGAGCGCGACGACCTGGGGCGCCTGTTCCGCGTTCGTCCCGACGGCTCGTGCACGACCGAGAAGAGCGGCATCGGCATCAGCAACACCTTCTGCTGGAACCCGAACGGCAGTCGCTTCTATTCTGCCGATACGCTCGCCAACGCCATTTACGTTTGGGACTACGATCTCAGGACCGGCGCTATCGCCAACCAGCGCCCGTTCTTCACCGCCTTCGAGCGCGGCCTGCCGGACGGCTCGGCGATGGACAGCGAGGGATATCTGTGGAATGCGCGCTATGGCGGCGGCTGCATCGTGCGCATTGCGCCCACCGGCGAGATCGACCGCATCGTCGAGATGCCGGTGACCGACGTGACCACCTGCACCTTCGGCGGACCGCAGCTGACGTTGCTGTTCATCACTACCGGCAGGCGGCCCGACGAGCGCCTGTCCGGGCGGTCTTTACGCGCTTGCCGTCGACATCCGCGGACAGCCCGAGAACCGCTTCCACCTCCTCGGCTGACCGCCGCCGCGATCTCGCCATCCTTGTCGGGCTTGTCAGGCCCGTAGGCTTTGGCGCAAATGAACGTATAGAGGGTGGCAGGACCTCGTGGGGAGAACGGGATGCCCCGTTTTGTTGAAATTCTGGCGACCGGCACGGTCGCCATCGTACTGCTGGCGGGCGTTGCCCATGCCGACAGCCGTCTGTTCAGCGCACGCAGCGACAAGGCCGGCGTCTCGGTCACCAGCGCCAGCGTGAACGGCAAGGATCTTGCCGTCGCCGGACAGGGCGGCGGCGTGACCTTCTTCCGCCTCGACAATCCTGGCGGCGCGGTGCCTTGCGCCGAGCACGTCAGTTTCACCGGCTCCAACGGCACGGTGGCGACGATCGACACCGACATCTGCGCCAATGGGGCCCAGGTCACGGTGCCGTTCTCGACCGCCAGCAAGCCGGCGCCTCCTGCGCCCCGGCCGCCTGCCGCCGGCGGACCGGACGCTTCCGCTCAACCGGCCGGCTTCCAGCCGGTGGTGATCAGCGTCGACGATCCCAACGTCACCATCGACAGCGTGTTCATGGCCGGCAAGGCGATCGCCATCAACCGGCGCATCGGCAATGCGGTCGAGGTGCTGGTTGCGCCGGGCGCGGACGGCATTACCTGCCCGCGCGATCTTGGCCTGGTGCTCTCCGACGGTCGGCGCATCGCCCGCGCCGTCGATATCTGCGCCAACGACTGGAAGGTGAGCGTGACGCTGCTCTCCTCCGGCGGCACGGCCGCCGCACCGCCAGCGCCGCCAGCGCCGCCCGTGACATCCGGCGCGCCGGCGCCGGTCGCGGGCGACGCCGTATGGATGTTCACCTCGACCAAGGACAGCGGCAGCCTTGCCTTCGCCATCCCCAACTCCGACGACAGCGAGTTCACCGCGGTCTGTTCGCCGGGCTCGAACGAGACGACCGTCGCGCTCGGACGCAGCGCCGCGGAGGTGCGGCCCGGCGCCGCCGTCAGCGTCGACTTCTCCGCCGGCGCCTTCACCCAGACCTATCAGGCGACCGGTTCCGACGTGTCGCAGTTGAGCGGCCTGTCCAACCCGCTGATCAAGCTGAAGACCGACGATCCGCTGTGGGCCGCGATCATCCGCGAAAGCTATCTGACGGTCCGCATCGGCTCGGCGGCGCCCTATACCCTGTCGCTGAAGGGCAGTGCCGCCAAGGCGCGCGAGTTCCTCGGCTATTGCAGCCCGCCGCCGGTCGTCCCGGCCCCGCCGGTGGTTTCCGGGCCGCCGATGCCCTCGCCGGACTCGGCGCCATTCCCTTTGCCTGTGACGATGGCAGCTTCATCCGCGTCGTCTTCGACGATGCCCATGCCAGAGTGATCGTCAGCGAGCCGGGCGGTCCGCCGACGACGCTGCACCGCGTCGCCTCGCGCCGCGGCGCCCGCTATGTCGACCGCGGCGGCGACATGCTGGTCGGCTATGCCGAAACCATCACCTGGTCGCGCGGCGGCAGCTATCCGGCGACCTGCCGGCCGCGATAGGCCGACCCGTCGGGGGCGTGACCGGAACGACACAACGGTCACGTCCTCCGCGCCGCGGGGGTGGCGCCAGCCGAGAAGCCGGTCTAGAAGCTCGCTCCATGACTGTCATGGTAGCCAGGGCGCCGTCCTCGCGCGGGGCGTGGGGCGCAGAAATCTCCGCTACGCTTGCGCTCGCCTGGCCGATCATCCTGACCAACGTCGCCCAGGTCGGACTGCAGACGACCGACGTGGTCATGATGGGTTGGCTCGGGCCGGAGTCGCTTGCCGCCGGCGCCCTTGCCGTCAACCTCAACTTCGCCTTCCTCATCTTCGCCATCGGCGTGGTGACGGCGACAGCGCCGCTGATGGCCATCGAACTCGGCCGCAACCGCCGCTCGGTGCGCGACGTGCGCCGTACCGTGCGCCAGGGCCTCTGGGTGGCGATCGCCATCACCCTGCCGATCTGGGTGGTGCTCTGGCACGGCGACGCGATCTTCCTGGCGCTCGGCCAGCAGCCGGCGATTGCGGCCAAGGCGGCTTCCTATCTGCACACCTTCCAGTGGCAGTTCCTGCCGTTCCTGGTCTACGTGATCCTGCGCAATTTCATCTCGGCGCTGGAACGGCCGCTGGTCGCGCTGTGGATCGGCGGCAGTGCGCTCGTCATCAATGCGGTTCTGGTCTGGTCGCTGATGTTCGGCCACTTCGGCCTGCCGGCCCTCGGGCTGCCCGGCGCCGGCATCGCCACCACGCTCACCAACATCTATATGGCCGGCGGTCTGGCGCTGCTCATCACGCTCGACCGGCGCTTCCGCCGCTATCATCTCTTCGGCCGCTTCTGGCGGCCCGACTGGTCGCGCTTCCGCGCCATCTGGCGGGTCGGCCTGCCGATCGGGGTGACGCTGGCCTTCGAGGTGACCATCTTCAACGCGTCGACCTTTCTCATGGGCGTGATCAGTGCCTCGGCGCTCGCCGCCCACGCCATCGCCATCCAGATTCCCTCGCTCACCTTCATGGTGCCGCTGGGCCTCGGCACCGCGGCGACCGTGCGCGTCGGCCGCGCCTATGGCGCCAGGGATATCGCCGGCATCGCCCGCGCCGGATGGTCGGCCTACGGCATGGCGCTGGTCTATGCCTGCGGCGCTGCGACCCTGATCCTGCTGTTCAGGCACGAACTCGTCGGCCTCTTTCTCGACTGGTCCAATCCGGCCGATGCGGTCGTCGCCGGCCTTGCCGCCTCCTATCTGGTCTGGGCCGGCATCTTCCAGATCGTCGACGGTGCCCAGGTGACCAGCTCCGGCATGTTGCGCGGCCTCGGCGATACGCGCGTGCCGATGTGGCTCGCCGGCCTCGGCTATTGGGGCATCGGCCTGCCGATCGGCGTCGCGCTGGCCTTCTGGCTGAAGTTCAACGGCATCGGCATCTGGATCGGCCTGTCCACCGGCCTTGCCGCGGTCGCGGTTCTGATGACCACGCGCTGGATCATGCGCGAGCGCCTCGGCCTCACCCGGCGCCTGCCGCCGCTGGAGAGCGCCGCCAAACCGCTGGTCGGCCGCACCGCACCCGGCTGAAACACACCGTTACAAACGGCGACAGTCGCGAAACACCGGGCTTACAGAGCCGTGGTGATCTCCGCGCCATCGCTCGCCCGCGAATCGGCAGACGCCCGACGCGCCGCGGCGATGCCCCGCATCCGGCATCCGCCGGCGGGGGGTCAACCCGTATCGGAGACTACCCAATGCTTCGCAAGGTTATCGTTGCCGCCGCGCTCACCACCGCCCTCGTCGCGCCGGCCTTCGCCGCCACGACCTATTACGTCGAGCAGAGCGTCAAGACCCACAAGTGCTCGGTGACCAGCCACAAGCCGAATGGCAAGACCTTCACGATGATCGGCAAGGACACCTACAAGACCAAGGCCGATGCCGAGAAGGCGATGAAGGCCGACGCCGCCTGCAAGGCCTAAGCGCCGGCTGACCTGCGCATCACGCGCCGGCGGCCTCTGCCGGCGCGTGACGCGTTTGCCCGAATTTTGCCGCGATCCGGGCCGAGCAGAATTGCCCTCCGGGTGCCGGCTATTCCGGACGGCTTCATTTCTCTCCCGGGCGGGCAACACCGTGGGCGCCACACCACAGCTTCTGATCGTCGACGACGATCGCGAAATCAGGGACCTGGTCTCGCGCTTCTTCGTCAAGCATGGCTACAAGGTTTCGACCGCCTCCGACGCGCGAACCATGGAGACGGCGCTGGCGGCTGCCAGCATCGATCTGGTGATCCTCGACCTCATGCTGCCGGGGAGAAGCGGCCTGGAGCTGTGCCGCGATCTGCGCGCCCGCTCATCCGTCCCGATCCTCATGCTGACCGCCATGGGCGACGAGACCGATCGCATCGTCGGCCTCGAAATGGGTGCCGACGACTACATTGCCAAACCCTTCAACCCGCGCGAGCTTCTGGCGCGGGTGCGTGCCATCCTGCGGCGCACCAGCACCGCCGCCACCATCGGCAAGCCGGCCGCTACGCCCAAGCGCATGCGCTTTGCCGGCTGGTCGCTCGACCTCGGCCGGCGCCGGCTGGAGGCGCCCGATGGTCTCATCGTCGACCTCACCACCGGCGAATACGAACTGCTCATCGCCTTCGTCGAGCGCCCGCAGCGCGTTCTCACCCGCAACCAGCTCCTCGACCTCGCCCGCGGTCGCGATGCCGCCCCGTTCGACCGCTCCATCGACGTCCAGGTCAGCCGCATCCGCAAGAAGATCGAGGCCGATCCGAAGGCGCCGGAGATGATCGTCACCGTGCGCGGCGACGGCTACATGTTCACACCGGAGGTCGAACCGGCTTGAGGCGCTTCCTGCCCGACAGCCTTGCCGCCTGGGCGCTGCTCATCGTCATCGGCGGGCTGGTCATCGCCGAAGTCGCCACGGTCGGCGTCATCCTGCAGAGCCGCGCGCTCAGCGCGCGCATGAACGTCTTCTTCCATCTGGCGGAACGGGTGTCGTCGCTGTCCCGCGCGATTGCCGCCGAACCCGTGCAGAGCCGCGCCGATCTCGCCGATGCCCTGTCGACGCCGACCCTGCGCGTGACCGTCGGCGCCAAGCCGATCGCCACCAGCAAGGGTGCCAGCGACGACGAGATCGCCGAACTGGAGGACGTGCTGCAGACTCGCCTCGGCGATTCCGGCGTCACCGAGGTCGATGTCGGCCGCGGCCCGGTGGTTGCCGATCCGGGCACCGTTCTCGACCCGCCCGGCGACGACGCCGGTCCGGTGGAGCGTTTCCTCTCCGATATCGAGGAGCGCTACGCCTTCGACGACGCCTATCTGGTCTCCGTGCAGCTGGGCAACGGCAGCTGGGCCAATTTCACCGTACCGGTGGCGCCGTCGCCGCGCCTGTGGTCGGACAACACCATGCTGGCGACGATGGTGATCATCGCGCTGGTACTCGCCGGCTCGATCTGGGCGCTGCGCCGGCTGACCGCTCCCTATGCGCTGCTCGCCAATGCGGCGGAGCGGCTCGGCCGCGACATCAATGCCGAATTGCTGTCCGAAAAGGGGCCGCGCGAGGTGCGTGCCGCCGCCCATGCCTTCAATCTGATGCAGGCGCGGCTGCGCCGCTTCATCGGCGATCGCGACCAGCTCGTCGCCGCCATCTCGCACGACCTCCGAACGCCGGTCACCCGGCTCAAGCTCAGGGCCGAGTTCGTCGAGGATGTCGATCAGCGCGCCCGCATGCTCGCCGATCTCGACGACATCGAAGCGATGACCCGCTCGGTGCTCGCCTTCGCCAGCGACACCGCCCAGCCCGAGCAGCGCGAGCAGATCGACCTGATCTCGCTCACCGAATCGCTGTGCACCGACATGCCGCACGTCTCCCTGACGCTTTCGCCCGGCTTGCCGCCGCGCCTGAAATGCCTGGCCGGGCCGGTCAGCCTGCGCCGGGCGATCGCCAACCTGATCGACAATGCCGTGAAGTACGGCAACGCCGCCCGCGTTTCGCTGGTCCTCGATCCGGCCGCCATCCGCATCGCCGTCGACGATGACGGCCCGGGCATTCCGCCGGAGGAGATGGAGACCGTCTTCCGGCCGTTTCGCCGGCTCGAAGCCTCGCGCAACCGGGAGACCGGCGGCGCCGGCCTGGGGCTCACCATTGCGCGCTCCGTCGCCCGTTCGCATGGCGGCGACGTCGTCCTTACCAACCGGCCCGGGGGCGGCCTCACCGCCGAGATCGTTCTGCCCTTCGCGGCGGCCACCGATTCGCCCGCCCCGATCAATTCCTGACGGTGACGTCAGTCACAGCCGCCGCTTTCCTCCCGGTGGCACTGACGCGGAGCCCGGCTGCGGCCGGGCTCTCCGCTTTCAAGAAACGACCAGGACGGCTTCGCGTTCTCACGTCAGTTTGTTGCGGAACATCCAGGCGGCGATCGGCAGCGTCACCGCTCCGATGACCACCATCGGCCACAGATCGCCGAACAGCGCACGAAGACCGGTGCCCTCCAGATAGACCCGTCGCGTGATGTCGATGGCATAGCGCAGCGGATCGATCAGCGTGATCGCCTGGAACGCCTCCGGCATGTTGGCGATCGGCGTTGCCAGGCCGGAGAGCAGGATGAACGGCATCAGCAGCACGAAGGAGAACAGCATCGCCTGCTGCATGGTCGCCACCAGCGATGAGACGAACAGCCCGATACCAACGGCGGCGATGACGAACAGGACGAGACCGCTGTAAAGCGTGACGATCGATCCTGCGAAGGGAATCTGGAACCAGAGCTGTGCCACCAGGAAGATGATGGTCGCCTGGACCAGGCCGACGACGATCGAGGGCAGGGCCTTGCCGAGCATGATCTCCGCCGGGCGGATGGGAGTGACCAGCAACTGGTCGAAGGTGCCGTCCTCGCGTTCGCGCGCCACCGACAGGGCGGTCAGCATCAGCACCTGCAACAGGGTAATGGTGCCGATCAGGCCGGGGATCATGTTCCAGCTTGTTTCCAGGTTGCCGTTGTACCAGGCGCGCACGCTCGCCGAGACCGGCGGGTTTGCCAGGCCGTGCACCGCCCGCCAGTCCTTGTTGAAGTCGTCGACGATGGTGCTGATGTAGCCGATCGTCGTGCCGGCGGTGTTGGAATTGCGACCGTCGACGATGACCTGGATATCGGCCGGCTGGCCGGCGGCGAGCCGGCGGGAGAAATCCGGACCGATGCGTACGACCGCCAGCACGTCGCGGTTGTCGATCAGCCGGGCGATGTCGGACGAGCGCTCGATGGTGGCGACACGGAGGAACACGCCGGAGCCGTCGAAGCGGGCCAGGAGGTCGCTCGCAGCGGCGCCGTGGTCCTCGTCATAGACGGCATAGGGAGCGTGGTTGAGGTCGAAGGTGGCGGCATAGCCGAACAGGAACGACTGCAGCAGCGGCGGCAGGACGAGGATGACGCGGCTACGCGGATCACGCAGCAGCGCCAGCACTTCCTTGCGCAGAAGACTGAGGATACGCAGCAGGCTGTCTTTCATCGGCGGACCTCAGGCCAGTTTCTTGCGTGTCGCGCGGGCGGCGACGGCGACGAAGAAGAACGCCATCAGCGCCAGCACGGCAGCGTTGGGCAGGATGACGCCCCAGATGTCGCCGGCCAGGAAGATGGTCTGCAGGAGCGTCACGAAATAGCGGGCAGGCAGGATGTAGGTGATGGTCTGCACGGCGACAGGCATCGAGCGGATGTCGAAGACGAAGCCGGAAAGCAGCATCGCCGGCAGGAAGCTGGCGATCAGCGCGATCTGCGAGGCGATGAACTGGCTCTTGGTGACCGACGAGATGAACAGCCCGAAGCCGACCGAGACCAGCAGGTAGAGCATCGACACGCCGGTCAGCACGAAGAGCGAGCCGCGCAGCGGCACGTGGAACAAGAGTTCGGCCGCGACGACCGTAAGCGCGAAGCCGATCATGCCCAGGCCAAAATAGGGAATGATCTTGCCGAGCAGGATCTCGGTTGCCCTGACCGGGGTGACGAAGATCGCCTCCAGCGTTCCCCGTTCCCACTCGCGCGCCATGACCAGCGCGGTGAGAAAGGCGCCGGTCAGCGTCATGATCAGCACGATCAGGCCGGGGACGAGGAAATAGTGGCTGTCAGCGGCCTCGTTGAACCAGACGCGGCTCTGTACCGAGACCGGGCCGCTGCCGGCGATCGGGTTGCCTTCCGCCTTGAGCCGCTGCGCGGCGGTGCCGATGGTGCCGAGCACATAGCTCTGGATGATACGCGCGGTATTGGAATCAGTACCGTGCAGCAGCACCTGCACCTGGGCGTTACCGCTGGCAACGTTGCGGGCGAAGTCGTCGCGCAGGTGGACGATGCCGTCGACTTCGTGGGCGCGCATGAGCTTCTCGGCTTCGGCCATCGAGGTCACCGTCTGCGCGTCGAAATAGGGCGACAGTCGGAAGCCGGCGGCGACCTCGCTGGCCATCGCTGACGGTTGCTCGATGACCAGGGCGATCGGTGCGTTCCTGACGTCGAGCGACAGGGCGTAGCCGAACAGCAGGATGAGGATCACCGGCATAACGACGCCGAGCGCGATCGAGCTCGGGTCGCGGATGATTTGGCGGCTCTCCTTGACGATCAGGGCGCGCACACGCCGGCCGCGCCCGGAACGGTGGTGACTCGTCGCGGAGGCGGGGCGTGCGTCGTTCATGCCGCGCTCTTCTCGCCCGGGCGGCCGTGTTCGCGCCGCGCCTCCTCGACCACGGCGATGAAGGCATCCTCCATGGTCGGCTCGCGGTCCTCCTCGGCCGGGGCGTGCGAACGGATTTCGGCGGGCGTGCCGCGGGCGAGCACCTGACCGGCGTCCATGATGACGACGCGGTCGCAATATTCGGCCTCTTCCATGAAGTGGGTGGTGACGATGACGGTGACGCCTTCCTCGGCCAGTGCCGTGATGCGCCGCCAGAACTCGCGCCGCGCCAGCGGGTCGGCACCGCTGGTCGGCTCGTCGAGGAACAGGATCTCCGGCTCGTGGATGAGGGCTGCGGCCATGGCCAGGCGCTGCTTGTAGCCGCCGGGTAATTGTCCGCTGGCAAGCTTGGCCAGCGGCCCCAGCTCGAACTGCTCCATCGCCCAGGCGATGCGCTGCTTGCGGCGGCGGCCGGCAAGCCCATAGGCGCCGGCGAAGAATTCCAGGTTCTGGGTGACCGAGAGCTGGCCGTAGAGCGAGAATTTCTGCGCCACGTAGCCGATGCGCTGGCGGGCCGAGGCGCGCGCCGTCCTCAGATCGACGCCGGCGACCTTGAGCGCGCCGCTCGACGCCGGCAACAGGCCGCACAGCATGCGGAAGGTGGTCGTCTTGCCGGCGCCGTTCGGTCCAAGCAGGCCGAATATCTCGCCGGTCTTCACCGCGAAATTGATGTGATCGACGGCGGTGAAGGTGCCGAACTGGCGGACCAGATCGTGGACTTCGACCACGGTCCCGCCATCGCGCCGTTCGGCCGCGTGGCCGAGCGACAGCGAGGCGGCCTTCTTCGCCTTGGTCGCCTGGTGCAGGAGCACCATGAAGCCATCCTCGAAGCGCGGCTTGACGGCGGTGATGTCGATCCCGGCGAGCGCGCCGCCGTCGGCCTTGACCAGGCGCACGCGGCCACCCTGCGGAACCGCGTCAGTCACGTTGGGGTCGTCGAGAAGCCGGGCCTGCAGGAGGCGTGCCGGCTGGCCTGCCGGCGGCGTGGCCAGGTAGGAACGCCCGGCCGCGACCGCGGTGATCGACTGCGGCGGCCCTTTGGCCAGCACCGTGCCGTCATGCATGACGACGGCGTGCTTGCAGCGCTCCGCCTCGTCGAGATAGGAGGTGCTGATCAGCACCGTCAGGCCCTGCTCGTTGACCAGATGCAGGATGATCTCCCACAGCTCGCGCCGCGACAGCGGATCGACGCCAACCGTCGGCTCGTCGAGGAGCAAGAGGTCGGGGGCGCGCACCAGCGTGCAGGCAAGGCCGAGCTTCTGCTTCATGCCGCCGGACAGACGTCCGGCGAGGCGGCTGGCGAAAGGCCCGAGCGCGGTCATGTCCATCAGTTGCGGATAGACCTGGCGGCGCTCCGCGGCCGTGACGCCGTGAAGATCGGCGTAGAGGTCGAGGTTCTCCTGGACGGTGAGGTCCTCGTAGAGCCCGAACTTCTGGGGCATGTAGCCGACGCGGTCCTGCACCGCCTGCGGGTCGTGGGCGATGTCGATGCCGAGCACGGAGAGGTCGCCCGCATCCGCCGTCATCAGTCCCGCCATCAGCCGGATGAGCGTGGTCTTGCCGGCGCCGTCGGGTCCGACCAGCGCCGTCAGCCCGCCATGCTCGACCGTCAGCGAGACCGCGTCGAGGGCGGTCACCACCTCGCCGCCGGCGCGCTTGAAGCGCTTGATGATGCCGCGGCCTTCGATCGCGGGAGCGGCCTCGCTCATGGCTGGGCAGGCTCGTCTTCCAGGTGGACCGTCGCCGGCATGCCGAGGCGCAGCACGTCCTTGGGATCGTCGACCAGGACGCGCACCTCGTAGACAAGGCTGGTGCGCAACTCCGCCGTCTGGATGGCGTGCGGCGTGAATTCCGCCACCGGCGAGATGAAGCCGATGTGGCCGGAGAAGCTCTGGCTGTCGCCGTCGACCGTCACGGTCGCCCTGGCGCCGGGCGCGACCTTGACCAGATCCGGCTCGGAGACGTAGGCGCGCACCCATTTCGGCGAGACGATGGCGATCGACAGGACCGGCTTGGCGGCCGACGCCATTTCGCCCGGCTCAAGCAGGCGCGAGCGGATTATGCCGCCGGACGGTGCGACCAGCGTCGCGTCTTTCAGCTGCTGGCGGAGCAGGGCCAGTTGCGCTTGCGCCGCCCTGAGCTGGGCTTCCGCCACAGCGATGTCTTCCTTGCGCGGGCCTGCCTTGGCCAGGATCAGCGCCTGGCTGGCGACCTCGAGCTGGGCGACGGCGGAATCCCTGGTCGCCTTGGCCGCGTCGATCTGGCTCTGCGTCACCGAGGGGCTGCCGCTGGGGCTCTGCTGGAGCTTGACCAGGCGGTCATAGTTGAGTTCGGCGTTGTGGGCGTTGGCTCGCGCGGCATCGACATTGGCCTGCGCCTGCGCAATGTCTTCGGGACGATTGCCGTTGTGGAGCTTCTCCACTGTTGCCGCCTGCGCCGCCACAGTGGCTTCGGCTTGCGCGACCTGCGGTTCGATGCGGCTGGTATCGAGGCGGGCGAGCACCTCGCCCTGCTTCACCTTGGCGCCCTCGTCGACCAGCACCTGCGCGATCCGCCCACCGTCGTTGAAGGCGAGGTCGACCTGCCTCAGGTCGACATTGCCGTAAAGCACCAGCGGACCGTTGCCGTTGCCGTTCTGGCTGAACCACCACCAGGCGAAGCCGCCGCTAATGGCGACGACGAGAACCAGGAGGACGATGATCCGTCGCCTCATGACTTGGCTCCTTCGAGAATGGCATCAATGTTCTGGTGGACGACCTGCTTGATTGCGTCGCGCTCGCGCTCGCCGATGGCGTTCCATTCCATGCGTCTGAGCACCAGCGCCTGCGCCAGCCGGAAGACGAGGACCTGACCGAGCATGGTGAAGACGCGCAGGCGCACGCTCTCGTCCACCGGCGTGCCGAGAATGGTGGCCACGACATGCGCCGCCGTCTTCGTGGCGCGGCCCATGAAGCCGTAGACCACCTCGAAGGCGGCGGTCGGATACATCTGCTCGCGCACCAGGAAGCGCGCCCAGCGTGTCGCCTCCTCCGTGCCCAGCAGCACGTTGATCATGGTTTCGATCAGGCGGTGCAGGGTCGCGCGCGCGGCCTCCGGCGTGGCGGTGGCATCCGGCTCGTTGGCGATCGCCAGCGTCGGTCCGATCCTGGCGAGGATGCTCTGCACGACATGCTCGGCGACGGCGATGTGCAGCGCCTCCTTGCCGCCGAAGTGATAGACGATCGCCGCCAGGTTGGCGTTGGCCGCCTTGGCGATCTCGCGCGTGCTGGCACCCTCGTAGCCGAGGCGGCCGAAGACATCGAGCGCCGCCTCGATGAGCTGGGCACGGGTCTCGGCGCCACGGTCGCGGCGGGCGCGCCGGTAGTGCGGCGAGCCGGAGCGCGGCGCGTCGTCGGCATCTCTTGCCGGCTTTCCGGTGGGTTTTGCGTGTTCCATTTCGGGCTCCGTATCGGCCGGGCGCGAGCCATCCCGCATGCCATTGGTCCGTGTTTCGATTGTCTTCATACAGTCGTGTGACTGAATTTGTCAATCGGTCGATTGATTAATATTTTGTTAGCCACGGCAGGCCCGGTGCCGGGCGGGCGGAAGCGGGGACAGGCGAGGGGAAAGATGCCGGTCGGAAATCCGAAGGGACGGGTGCTATTGCGCCATTATCGTCGCCGTCGGAATGGTTCCATCCGACTATGAAGGGTCTAGACCCCGATGCCGGCTTCGGCCAGGTCCTCGGGCCGTTTCGGCTGTGGCGGCAGCAGCAGGGTGAGCAGCGAAACGACGAGCAACGCCCCCACCAGCCAGATCAGCGTCCGCGACATGGCCGCAGAGAAATCGCGCTGCGTCGCGTCGCGTGCGTGGCGCGCGATGATCGCGCCGATCCTGGCGGCGAGCGCCGGATTGGACGCCGCGAAGGCGGCCTGAGCCTTTTCGGCCTCGGCGCAGCTCGCCGGCACCTCGGAAAAGTCCTTGGCGTTGGCGCGGTCGTGGAAGCAGGTCTCGAAGGCGCT
Organism: uncultured Alphaproteobacteria bacterium; assembly: GCA_963743015.1. Lineage (GTDB taxonomy): Bacteria > Pseudomonadota > Alphaproteobacteria > Rhizobiales > Kaistiaceae > CAVSRC01. Next base: position 627,113 of record CAVUOD010000014.1, on the reverse strand, counting down.
GACGACCTGCGGCACGGCGAACTCGGGCAGACCTGCCGCCGTCAGCTCGGCGGTCAATGTGTCACGCACGCTGTCGACGCTGACCGTTGCCTGGCTGCCAAGCAGGCCGAAGAAGATGACGCCGACGGCCGCCACGCCGACGGCGCCGCCCACCTGGCCGACCGCATTGATGACGCCGGAGGCCGAGCCGGCGTCCTTGACCAGCACCTGCGCCAGGATGAAGGGGTAGATCGGCGCCACCACGCAGCCCATGCCGACGCCGGTCACGAACAGCATCGGCAGCACGTCCCACGGCGACAGTGCCCCGCCGAGGGTGACGACCTGGAAGGTGAACAGACCGAATCCGACCGCCATGATCAGCGGTCCAACGGTGAGAACGGCGCGCCCGAAGCGCGGCACCAGCACGGTTGGTGCAAGCGCCACGGTGACGCCGATGCCGAGCGAGAAGGGGACGCTGGTAAGGCCCGCCGTGAGCACGTCGTAGCTGAGGCCGATCTGCAGGAAGAGGGTCAGCACCAGGAAGAAGGAGGCAACGACGGCATAGAAGGCGAGCTGGATGACGACGCCACCGACGAAGGAGCGCGCGCGGAAGAGATGCGGCACCACCAGCGGCGAGCCGTCGCGCCGGTCCTTCCAGACCTGGCTTGCGGCGAACAGTCCGAAGACAGGGAGCGAAGCGGCCATCGCGATGAAGGCCCACTGCGGCCAGCCGAGCTGGCGTCCCTCGATCAGCGGGAACATCAGCATGAGCATGGCGATCAGGATCAGGCCGACGCCGATCGTGTCGACATGCAGGGGATGCGGCGACTTGCGCTTGGGCAGATAAGCGAGGCCGAGACTGATCCCGGCGATGGCGAAGGGCAGGTTGATGAGAAAGATGGTGCGCCAGCCGAAACCGTAAGGGTTCCCGGTGATGAGCAGCGCCCCGACGATCGGTCCGGAGACCGTGGCGACGCCGGCCACCGCACCGTAGAGCGACGACACGCGCCGCCGATCGTCGATGCTCGGATACATCACCTGCATGAGGGCCAGAGTCTGCGGCACCATGAGGGCTGCCGACAGGCCCTGCAACAGCCGCGCGGCGACCAGCATCTCGCTGGAGACGGCGAAGCCGCAGAGCACCGAGGTGAGCGCGAAGCCGCTCATGCCGATGAGCAGGATCCTGCGGTAGCCGAAGATGTCGCCGAGCCGCCCGCCGGTAATCAGGAAGAGCGCGAAGGTCAGCTGATAGCCGGCGACGATCCACTGGATGGAGGCATAGCTGGCGCCGAGTTCGCGCTGGATGGAGGGAATGCCGATATTGACGATGGTCGAATCGAGCAGGTCCATCGCGAAGGCGAGCAGCACCACCCACAGGGCGATGCGCCGCCGGCGCGGGTCCATGCCCGAATCGGTCACGGTGGCGGCAGTGGCGGTTTCGGACATGGCAGCGCCCCTTCGGCGCGCGTCTTCTACATCGCGCCGCGCGTGACCGGAAGCGCCAGGACGCGTCAGAGGCGGTCGCGCAGCCGGTACCACATCATGGCCGCGACCAGCGCCGGGAAGCGCAGCAGGGCGCCGCCCGGAAAGGCCGACATGGGCAGGGCGGCGAAGCTGTCGAGCCTGGCCGGATTGCCGGCGATCGCCTGTGCCAGGATCTTTCCCGCAAACGGCGCAATGGCGACCCCCTGGCCGGAATAGCCGGCGGCGGCATAGACGCCCGGCCGCACGCGGCGGATATAGGGCAGGCGATTGAGCGTGATCGCCAGCGTGCCGCCCCAGGCATAGGCGAGCGGCGCATCGGCAAGCTGCGGATAGATCGCGGCGAGATGCCCGCGCACCAGCGCGGCAACATTATCACGGCTATTGTGGCCGTAGGTCTCGCCGCCACCGAAGACCAGGCGGCCATCGGCGCTTGGCCGGAAGTAGTAGACGACGAAGCGCGTATCGGAGACCGCCTCGCCATTTGCGATCAGGCCGCCCGGCCGCCCGGCCCCGATCGGCTCGGTGGCGACGATGTAATTGTCGATCGGCATCACCCGCGCCTCGACTTGCCCGTCGATCCCCGCGAGGTAGCCGTTGCCGGCGAGGATGACGATCTCGGCCGAAATGGCGGCAGACGGCGTTGCGACCGAGAACCCGGTTGCCGCCTCTCCGGTGATCCGTGTGGCGCGCGTTCCCTCGAAGATGCGGGCGCCGGCCTGCCACGCGGCGCGCGCCAGGCCTTGCGCGAACTTCAGGGGATCGAGATGCCCGGCGCCGCGCATCGCGCCGCCCGCCGAAATAGACATCGGTGCCGATGGCGTCGCTCAGCGCCGCACGATCAAGCCAGGTGACGGCGTCATAGCCGTAATCGTTCCTGAGCTTGTCGACATAGGCGATCTCGTCGGCGGTGAGCGTCTGCTTGTGGACCGCCTCGATGAGGCCCGGCCGCCAGTCGCAGGCGATGCCGTGGGTCTCGATAAGGCCGAGCGTGGCCGCCTTGGCCTCTTCCGCCAACACCCACAGCTGCCGCGCCGCATCGCCGCCGAGGCGCGCCTCCAGCCAGTCCTGGTCGCGCCGCTGGCCGCTATGCAGCTGGCCGCCATTGCGCCCCGAGGCTCCCCAGCCCACGCTGTTCGCCTCGACCAGCGCCACGTCGACACCGGCCTCCGCCAGATGCAGCGCCGCCGACAGGCCGGTGAAACCGCCACCGACGATGGCGACGTCGGCACGCACGGACTCGGTCAGCGGCGGAAACGCCAGCGCGTCGTCGGCCGTCGCGGCATAGAGGGAGGGTGCGTGGGCCTGCGTCACCCGCTGCGGCGCTCCTGCTCCGGATAGGGCGTGCCGTCCTTGTGGACATAGGCGCCGTCGGGTGTCGTCTTCATGTCGATGTCGGAATAGACGGCGATGTCGCCGGGAACGCGCGTGCCGATCTCCATGAGGACGACGTCTTCGTCCGAGCGGTTCTGGAAGCAGTGGCCGTTCTCCTCGCCCGCCTTGAAGCCGGCGGCCTCGCCCGCGCGGAGCACTTCCTCGCCTTCGTCGGTGACCAGCGTCACCCTGCCGAAGACGACATAGACGAGCTCGTCCTCTTGACTGTGCCAGTGGCGCTGGCTCGACCACGCGCCCGGCGGCAGCGTGCACAGATTGACGCCGAACTGGGTGAGCCCCGCGGCGTCGCCGAGCTTGAAGCGGCGGCGGGCGCGGCACGGTTCGTCGAAAGGCGGCGGATAGAGTGTGCCAGCGCTCGACGGCGCTCTAGCAAGGTTGATCTTCTTCGGCATCGGTGCCTCCTCAGTGTCCCTCGCGCAGACGCCGGATACGATAGGGCCCGAAGGAAGCCCCGATCGAGCTTGGAGACATGGACTCGCTCACCTCGACAAATCGCGCCATTCCATTTCGCCGGTGCCCGTTGCCGCGCTTCTTCATCCATTCGGGACTGCGAGCCGTGCGGGATCAAATACCATTCGCGGTGCGTGTCTTGCCGAAAGGGGCCGTCCGCTGAAACGAACATGCTGGATCTCCGGCAAGCTGCCGTAGCGATCCTCAGTCGACGGTAATACGGCCCTTCAATTGTACGGGAATGACGTGTTACCGGCCGGCGTCCTCAACACCAGATCCTCGCCATCCGTGTCGGCCTCGGGTCGATAAACGCGATAGCCGCAGCGGATCAGCAGTGCGGATGCTTCGAGCGATCGATTGGCGGCCTCGGATTTCGTTGGACGACAACCTGATCGACATAGGCCTCACGCCGGCAAGTTCGTGTCTACACGTTGAGCAGCAGGTATTCGCGCTCCCACGGGCTGATCACCTGCATGAAGGTCTCGAACTCGGCCTGCTTGATGGCCCGGTAGGTGTTGACGAAGCGCTTGCCGAAGATCTCGACCAGCTCCTCGCATTCCTCGAACAGCGCCACCGCTTCCAAGAGGCCGCGCGGCAGCGCGATATCCTCCTGGTGCGCCGAGCCGGCTGCCGGCTCGGTGACCATCAGCCCCTCGGTCATGCCGAGATAGCCGCAGGCGAGAGACGCGGCGACCGCCAGATACGGATTGGCGTCGGAGGAGGGGATGCGGTTCTCGATGCGCCGCGCCGCCGGCGTGGAATAGGGCACGCGCAGGCCGACCGTGCGGTTGTCGTAGCCCCACATGGTGTTGACCGGTGCCGAGCCGTAGCGCACCAGCCGCCGGTAGGAATTGACGTAGGGCGCCATGATGCAGGTCACCGCCGGCAGGTATTTCTGCGAGCCGCCGATGAAGGCGAAGAACTCCGGCGTCGGGTCGCCGGCGGCGTCCGAGAAGATGTTGGCGCCGGTCTTCATGTCGTTGACCGACTGGTGGATGTGCATGGCCGAGCCCGGCTCATGGCTCATCGGCTTGGCCATGAAGGTGGCATACATGTCGTGGCGCAGCGCCGCCTCGCGGATGGTGCGCTTGAACTGGAACACCTGGTCGGCCAGCACCAGCGGATCGCCGTGGCGCAGGTTGATCTCCATCTGCGCCGCGCCTTCCTCGTGGATCAGCGTGTCGATTTCCAGTTCCTGCTGCTCGGAGAAGTCGTAGATGTCGTCGAACAGGTCGTCGAATTCGTTGACAGCGGCGATCGAATAGGACTGGCGCGCCGATTCCGGCCGCCCCGAGCGGCCGGTCGGCGGCTCCAGCGGGTAGTCGGGATCCTTGTTCGGCTTGACCAGATAGAATTCGATCTCCGGCGCCACCACCGGCACCCAGCCGCGATTGTGATAGAGCTCGATCACCCGGCGCAGCACCTGGCGCGGCGCAATCTCCACCGGCCGCCCGTCGGCGTGATAGGCGTCGTGGATGACCTGCGCCGTCGGGTCGCTTTCCCACGGCACCACCGACAGGGTGGAGAAATCCGGCTCCAGGTGGATGTCCTGGTCGGCGCTGTCGTTCTGGAAGGTTTCGTCGTCGTGCGGCCAGTCGCCGGCAATCGTCTGGGTGAAGATCGACACCGGCATCGCCATTGTCGGCCCGGCGAGGAACTTCTGCACCGGCATCATCTTGCCGCGCGCCACCCCGGCCTGGTCGGGGACGATGCACTCGATGTCCTCCATGCCGCGCCGGGCGATCCACGCCTCCGCCTCTTTCAGCGATGTCACGCCCCGGGTCTGTTCGGAGACCGACGAGGCCTTCTTCTTGCGTGCCACGATTCACCTATGTTGCCGCCAGAGCGCCGGCACCCCTGGGGTTGGGCCGGCCATGGCGAATGGAAAACGCACAGTCCGGCGATCTTGCGCGGAATTGCGGAAAGCGGCAACCGGACGGCGAGCGGCCCGATTCTAGCATGGTCGGCCCAGGATCTGGTTGTCGCCGTTCGCAATCAACCTTAACGTGGGGTGGAATTCGGCCGGAACCGGCGCCGTCTGGCGTGTTGGGGGCTCCCGGCCGGTTTGCCCGAAGGAGACCGAAATGCTCGCCCGTTCAGCCTTCCTGCTCGCCGCCGCTGCCCTTTTCGTGACCACATCGGCCTCGGCCGAGGACAAGGTGGTCAATGTCTACAACTGGTCGGACTATATCGCCGAAGACACGCTGGCCAACTTCACCAAGGAGACCGGCATCAAGGTCACCTACGACGTCTACGATTCCATGGAGACGCTGGAGGCCAAGGTCTATGCCGGCGCGTCCGGCTATGACGTGATCGTTCCGACCAACCCGAACCTCGAACGCATGATCAAGGCAGGCGTTCTGCAGCCGCTCGACAAATCGAAGCTGCCCAACGACAAGCACCAGTGGAAATTCATTTCCGATCGCCTGGCCAACTACGATCCCGGCAACAAGTACGCCGAGGACTACATGTGGGGGACCACCGGCATCGGCTACAACGTCGACAAGATCAAGCAGATCATGCCCGATGCGCCGCTCGATTCCTGGGCCATGGTCTTCGATCCCAAGATCATCGCCAAGTTCAAGAGCTGCGGCGTCTATTTCCTCGATTCGCCGGACGACGTGATCCCGTCGATGCTGGCCTATCTCGGCCTCGACCCGAACTCCAAGAACCCGGACGATCTGAACAAGGCGGGAGAGGCGCTGAAGGCGGTCGCGCCCTATGTCCAGAAGTTCCACTCGTCCGAATATATCGACGCGCTGGCCAATGGCGACATCTGCATGGCGATCGGCTATTCGGGCGACGTGTTCCAGGCCAGGGACCGCGCCGACGAGGCCAAGAACGGCGTCCACATCGCCTATTCGATCCCCAAGGAAGGGGCGCTGATGTGGTTTGATTCGATGGCCGTCCTCAAGGATGCGCCGCATCCCGACAACGCCCTTGCCTTCATCAATTACATGATGGACCCGAAGGTCGCCGCGGCGAATTCCGACTACGTCTACTACGCCAACGGCAATCTCGATTCGCAGAAGCTGCTCAGCCAGGACGTCATTGGCGACCCGGCCATCTATCCGCCGCAGAACGTCCTCGACAAGACGTTCACCACGACGCCCCCGGATCAGAAGTTCCAGCGCCTGTGGACGCGGACGTGGACGTCGATCAAGACGGGGCAATGACCGACTGGTCGGGCGGCGGCACAGCGTCGCGCGCCGCCGCCGACCTCAGGGGGCAGGATGGCCAAGCACCGCTCTCGGACCGGTTCGGCGCAAGTTTGCTCCGTGGAACGACCCCGCCGCCGAAACCCTTCATCGAGTTCCACGGCGTCACCAAGCGCTTCGGCGATTTCGCCGCCGTCGACGACATCTCGCTTTCCATCTACGAGCGCGAGTTCTTTGCCCTGCTCGGGCCGTCCGGCTGCGGCAAGACCACCATGATGCGCATGGTCGCCGGCTTCGAGGAGCCGACGATGGGCGACATCCTGCTCGACGGCAAGAACCTCGCCGGCGTGCCGCCCTATCGGCGGCCGAGCAACATGATGTTCCAGTCCTACGCCCTGTTTCCGCACATGACGGTGGAGGCGCAACGTCGCCTTCGGCCTCAAGCAGGCGGGGATGCCGGCAGCCGACATCAAGCTGCGCGTCGAGGAGATGCTGAAGCTGGTCAAGCTGACGCCCTTCGCCAAGCGCAAGCCGCACCAGCTCTCCGGCGGCCAGCGCCAGCGCGTCGCGCTTGCCCGCTCGCTGGCCAAGAAGCCCAAGGTGCTGCTGCTCGACGAGCCGCTGGGCGCGCTCGACAAGAAGCTGCGCGAGGAGACCCAGTTCGAGCTCTCCGACCTGCAGGTCGATCTCGGCCTCACCTTCGTCATCGTCACCCACGACCAGGAAGAGGCGATGACGCTGGCCGACCGCATCGCGGTGATGGACCACGGCAAGATCGTCCAGATCGGCACGCCGGCCGAGATCTACGAGCAGCCCAACTCGCGCTACGTCGCCGACTTCATCGGCAACATCAACCTGCTGGAAGGCACGGTCGCCGCCGCCGCGGGTGGCGCCATCCGCATGGATTGCGCCGGCACCGGCGCCACCGTCGAAGTCGACCGCCAGGAGGTCCAGGCAAGCGTCGGCGACACCGCCTGGTTCGCCGTCAGGCCGGAGAAGATCGGCGTCTCGCTCGCCGCGCCCGCCGATCCGTCGGTGAACGCCGTTGCCGGCGAGGTCTGGGACATCGGCTATCTCGGCGACATCTCCATCTATCACGTCCGCCTGGCCAGCGGCGCCACGCTGAAGGCGACCGTCGCCAACGCGACGCGCCTGGTCGAGCGGCCGATCACCTGGGAGGACAAGGTCTGGCTCACCTGGTCGCGCGACGGCGGCGTCGTGCTGACCAAATGACGGGCACGCCGCTCCCCCTCACCCGGTGCGCTGCGCGCACCACCCTCTCCCACGAGGGGAGAGGGTTGGGACTCGCGGCGTTGCCACAGCGCACCCTCTCCCCTTGTGGGAGAGGGTGGCGAGGCCGCAGGCCGAGCCGGGTGAGGGGAAAGCGGGTGCTCGGATGCGGTAGCGCCTTGCTTGGGATGGACACCGATGGCCGTGACTGAGCTGGCCAAGGCCGCACCGACCGCCGAGGCTCCCAAGCGCAAGGGAGGCTGGGCGCGCTGGCTGGTTCTGGCGGTCCCCTATGCCTGGCTGCTGGTGCTCTTCTTCATTCCCTTCCTGATCGTGGTGAAGATTTCCTTCTCCACCTCGATCCTCGCCCAGCCGCCCTATTTCCCGACCTTCCACATCGGTGCCGGCTTCGCCGCGCTGTGGGAACAGGCGAAGAAGTTCACCCTCGACAACTACACCTACCTGACCACCGACGCGCTCTACTGGAAGGCCTACCTGTCGAGCCTGTGGATCGCCATCGCCTCCACCGTCCTTGTCCTCCTCATCGGCTATCCCATCGCCTACGGCATGGCGCGGGCGGCGCGGCGCTGGCAGCCGACCCTGCTCATGCTCGTCATCCTGCCGTTCTGGACCTCGTTCCTGATCCGCGTCTACGCCTGGATCGGCATTCTCAAGAAGGAGGGGCTGCTCAACGAACTGCTGCTCTGGCTCGGCCTCATCCACCACCCGCTCACCATCCTCAACACCAACTGGGCGGTCTATATCGGCATCGTCTATTCCTATCTGCCCTTCATGGTGCTGCCGCTCTATGCCGCGCTCGAGAAGATGGACACCTCGCTGCTCGAGGCAGCCGCCGACCTCGGCTGTCCGCCGCTGAAAGCGTTCTGGAAGATCACCTTCCCGCTGTCGCTGCCCGGCGTCATCGCCGGCTGCTTCCTTGTCTTCATCCCGGTCACCGGCGAATTCGTCATCCCCGACCTGCTCGGCGGCAACGGCACGCTGATGATCGGCAAGACGCTGTGGGACGAGTTCTTCTCCAATCGTGACTGGCCGCTGGCTTCCGCCGTCGCCGTCATCCTGCTGCTCATCCTGGTGGTGCCGATCGTGCTGTTCCAGAACCAGGAGCAGATCCGCGCGGAGCGAGAAGGATGAAGAGCTTCTCGCGATTCAACCTCACCTCGATCACCTTCGGTCTGGCGTTCCTCTACGCGCCGATCGTCCTGCTGGTCATCTATTCGTTCAACGCCTCCAAGCTGGTCACCGTATGGGGCGGCTGGTCGACCAAGTGGTATGGCGAGCTGCTCACCGACCGCGCCCTGCTCGACGCCGCCTGGGTGACGCTGCGTGTCGCGCTGCTTTCGGCGAGCGTGGCGACCGTGCTCGGCACCATGGCGGCGGTGGCGCTGGTCCGCTTCGGCCGCTTCAAGGGGCGTTCGCTGTTCTCCGGCATGATTTACGCGCCGCTGGTCATGCCCGACGTCATCACCGGCCTGTCGCTGCTGCTGCTGTTCGTTTCCCTCGACATCGCGCGCGGCTTCTGGACCATCACGCTCGCCCACATCACCTTCTCGATGTGCTACGTGGCGGTGGTCATCCAGTCGCGGCTGGTCACCTTCGACCGCAGCCTGGAAGAGGCGGCGCTGGACCTCGGCTGTCCGCCGCTCAAGACGTTCTTCGTCATCACCCTGCCGATCATATTCCCGGCCGTGGTCGCCGGCTGGATGCTGGGCTTCACCCTGTCGCTCGACGACCTGGTCATCGCCAGCTTCACCACCGGTCCCGGCGCCACCACCCTGCCGATGAAGATCTACAGCCAGGTCCGTCTCGGCGTGACGCCGGAGATCAATGCCGTGTGCACCATCCTCATCGGCGTCGTCACCGTCGGGGTGATCATCGCCTCGCTCGCCTCGAAGCGGGCCGAGGTGGAACGCCAGCGGGCCGAGCGGCTCGCCGAACAGGGCGCCTGAAAGCCGGTCCTGTCGACTACGGGAAGGGGCCGCGCGGCGGCCTGATCCGCGCCCGCACGTCCGGCGGGGCGTTGGCGATGGCATCGGCGACGATGGTCTGGCCGATGGTCTGAACGTCGTTGGTCGAGCGGCGCACGTCGGCGAAGGCCGCATCGAGCGCCGCGCGGTCGAAGGGATCGGCGCGCATCGCCGCGAACATCTGCTGGCGCGCCGAACGCACCGCATCGAGACCGGCGCGGAACTCGTCGCGATGGGCGCGCACCTGAGTCATGATGTCGCCCTGAATCTCCGGCGGGAAGGCGCGGATGCCCAGCGCAACGATGCGGTCGATCTCGCCGCCGCCGGGCCGTGGTCCGGCGAAACGCGCCACCGCGAAGCCGGCGACCACCAGATTCGCGGCCAGCGAGACGAAAAGCAGGACGATCAGCGTGACCGCGAAGGGACCACGGATGGTCATAGCACGCTCCCGGAATCGGCGTATGAGCTGCCGTTCGAACCGAACATCAGCCCGGCCAGCGTGTCTTCGCCCTGATTGGTCGGGATTGCCACGCCGGCGGCGAAGCCGACGACCAGGAAGACGACCATCGCCGCGCTTGCCCAGGCGAACAGGCGCCGCGTCGGCTGCAGCGTCAGGTCGCGATGCCTGCGGTGGTCGATGCCGGCCATGATCCGGCCGATCGCGGCGGCGTCAATGGCCACCGGCGCCATGACGGCCCCCATGACCGCGTCGAGTCTGGTCGCCTGGCCGTGCAGCTTTGCCGCCTGCGGATCGGCGGCAATCAACGCCTCGGCCTCGGCGCGTTCGGACGCCGGCCACCGCGTCAGGTCTCCGCCAAGCCGGCTCAAGGTTTCTTCAAATCGTTCAAGGTTCATGTTTCCAGTCCCCCTTGCGCCTCGCGCTCGGCGAGTCGCATCCTCAACGTTCGCCGCGCCCTGACCAGAAGCTGTTCGACCGCCCCGACGGACAGTCCCATCGCTTCCGCAATCTCGGCATTGGACCGTTCCCCGTCCGCCGCCAGCAGAATGGCCGCTCGTTGTCGCTCGGGCAATGCATGGATGTCGCGGGCGACCGCCTTGAGCGTGCTGCTGGTCTCCATCTGCTGGTCGGCCGGCAGGCCCGGATCGGCCGCATCCTCGACCGCATCCAGCCCGAAGAAGCGCCGGGTCTTGCGTTTGCGCTCCCCGTCGATGGCGCGGTTGATCGCCATCCGGGTGAGGTAGGCGGCAAACGGCGGACCGCCCGGTTGCCAGCGGCCGGCGTTCCGCCACAGGCTCCAGAAGGTCTCCTGCACGATATCGTCGGCTTCCGCCATGCCGCCGCTGAAGCGCAGCGCCAGGGCCCTCAGCCGGCCGGCGTGCCGCCGCACGATCTCGGCGAAGGCGCGCTGATCGCCGGCGGCGATCTCCGCCACCAGCGCCTCATCGGTCGTGCCGGCATTCGTTTCCAACGAGCGTCGCCCCCCGGTGGCCGCGATCTTACCGGCAGAAGCCGGCTCCCGTCGCGTTTTTCGCGACGTGGCCACCGGGGCGAGCGTCATGAGCCATTCCATCGGTCTCCCTCAGCTCGCCCCGAGTGCGTCGCCCTTGTTACCGCCGCGGACCGTAGCCGCGCCCCTGGCCGGGGGCCGGCTGGTGGGCCGCGAACTCGTCAGCCGAAATCACACCGTCGTGGTTGGTGTCGATATCGTTGAAGCTCAGCCGCGGTCCGAAGCCCTGCGGACCGGCACCGCCGAAGCCCATGCGGCCCATGCCGGGGCCACGGCCCATGCCGGGACCACGGCCCCAGCCGCCGCGATCGTCGCGGTCCTGCCATTGCATGCCGGGCCCGCCGCGACCGCCGCGCTGTCCGAGCATCGGGCCGAAGCGGCCGCGCAGTTCGTCCGCCGTCAGCTTGCCGTCATGGTTGGTGTCGAGCGATTCGAAGGTCGCCGTCGACAGAACCGCGAATTCGTCCTTGTCGACCGCGCCGTCGTGATTGGTGTCGAGCAGGTTGAACATGATCGTGGCACGGACCGGGGCCTGCTGCTGGGCAGCGGGCGGCGGATTGTCGCCGTTCGGGCCGGTGCCGTCGCCGCCGGCTGCGAAGGCGGGAACAGTCAGAGCGGTGGAAGCCGCAAGCATCGCGCTGGCGATGATCAAGGTCTTGGCAGACATAAGGATTTTCCTCTTGCGGGCATCGCCCATTCGACGCCCTTCACCACCAACACGGGTGAGCAACCGGCGCCCTACGTCTGCCAACGTTAAATATCGGTCATCCGCGCGGCTGGCCAGCGCCGCCGCCCTCGAGGGTGAGCTGGCGCGGGCCGATCAGCGGTGCCCGCCAGGTGCCGGTGACGGCGAGCGGTATGGTCTTGCCCGCCCCGGCCTTCATCGCCAGCGTGGCGTTCGCCTCGACCGAGCCGGTGACCAGCGAGCCGCGTCCGGTGAGTGCGACCGCATAGTCTTTTCCCTTAAGCGTCAGGTCGCTGGTGCTCAGAATGCTGTTGGCGATCACCAGCGTACCGGCGAGTTCGTCGAACGATGCCGAACCGTCCCCCAGCGGCATCGGCTCGGCCAGCGGGTCGATCATGCGTGTCGCGATCGCCTTCATGTCGATCCCGGCCAATGTGCCGTCGACGACGGCAATCGACGCATCGCCGGCGATCGATTGGACCAGCGCACCCCAGGTGGCGCCGGCGGCGCTGATGTCGATGCTCGCCTGCGCCTTGCCGGAGAGCACGCCGATATCCAGGAGATCCTTGAGCGGTGCCTGCGTCAGCGCGCCGTCGATCGATGCCTTGACGTGACCGACGAGCCTGTCGCTGTCCATCTTCGCGGCAATGGTGGCGCCAAGCTTGCCGCCATAGACCTGCGCCTGGCCGATGTTCACCGTGACCGCGCCGTCCTTGATGGTGCCGGTCGCCCCGACGCCGGTCATGCGTATGGCGCCGATCAGCACCTCGCTCGCCGAAAGCCGGAGGTCGCAGTCGACCAGATCGGCAACCGGCAGCCGCGTCGCCGCGAAGGGCCACGGCCCGTTGGCGCTCATGTCGGCGCGCACGGCCTCGAAATAGGGGGACAGGTCGAGCTTGGCGGAGGCGAAGGTGCCCTGCACGGTCGGTCGCGCACCGCCGAAGTCCAACGACATGACCCCCTGGGCGTCGTTGCCGTCGAGGCTGAGCTTGGCCTTGGAGAACAGAAGCCCCGACCCGTGCCAGGCGAGCTTGCCCTCGATCGACGCCGGGCCGAGGATCGAGCCGTTGCCGAGCGGCGTGCCCAGCCACGCCACCACCTTGCGCAGCGACGGCGTGCTCACCGAAGCATCGCCTTCGAGATTGGCGCCATCGACGCCGAGCGCGTTGCCGTTGAAGGAGACGCGCAGCGGCGTCGAAGCGACGGCGAAGCGGACGGCCGAACCGTTGCCGGCGAAAAGGGCCAGCGGATTGGCGACCGAGCCGTTGAACTCGATGGATTCGCCGCGCCATTGCAGCTTGCCGTTGCCGCTGACGCCCGACTCTGCCGCTGTCCAGCTGAGGTCGAGGTCGAGCGCGTCGATCTCTTCGTGGCGCTTGTTCGCCAGATCGTCATAGATGACGGTGCCACTGGCGATCTGCAGCCGGCCGAGGGCGAGATCGGCGATCGCCGGCCCGCCGTTGCTGTCGTTGCCGGCCATCTGCCAGTTCGAGTGGCCGGCCTCGTCGGTGATCAGATGGACACGCGGCCGCACCAGTTCGAAGGCGTCGAACTGCACCCGCCCGGTCAACAGCGGCAACAGACGAAGGCGGGTCGTCACCTCGTCCGCCACCAGGAACGGATCGTCGCCCATGCCCTTGGGGTTGGCGATGGTCAGGTGATCGATGGTGACGGCAAGATGCGGGTAGATCGACAGGCTCGGTTCGCCGGCAAGCGTCACCTGCCGTCCGCTGGCGGTGGCAATCCGCTCGGCGATGCGCTGCTTGATGAGGTCGGGCGAGACGAGCAGCGGCACAGCCAATGCGCCAAGTCCCGCCAATCCGACAGCAATGATGGCCAGGATGGCTATGCGTTTCATGCGATCGGAGTTTCCTCGAATGGGTGTCTCTGGGTAGGAAGAAAAGCCGCCAACCGCAAGAAATTTCTGGTCGCGGACGATCTTGGCGCGCGCCCGGCACGCGGGCGATGACAGGGACCGGCCACAACGCTATCGATAACGGGGCGACAAGGCAGGGAGCGCTATCGATGACGGGCGAAACGCCGCTGTGGCGGCCGAGCCGCGAGGCAGTGGCAGCCCATCCGCTGACCCGCTTTGCCGCTGAGGCTGGCGCGCGGGCCGGCCGGCGCTTTGTCGACTACCGCGCGCTGCATGCCTGGTCGGTCGACGACCGCGCCGGCTTCTGGGACCTGATCTGGGACTTCTGCGGCGTCATCGGCGACAAGGGCGAGCGCCCTCTGGTCGATGGCGAGCGGATGCCTGGCGCCCGTTTCTTTCCCGATGCGCGGCTGAATTATGCCGAGAACCTCCTGAGGCGTAGCGACGACGGCGACGCGATCGTCTTTCGCGGCGAGGACGGCGCCACCGGGCGGCTTTCCTGGTGCGGGCTGAGCGATCTGGTGTCGCGTCTTCAGCAGGCTCTGGCCGCCGCCGGCGTCGGTGTCGGCGACCATGTCGCCGGCCTGCTGCCCAACACGCCCGAAGCGATCGCGGCGATGCTTGCCACCGCCTCGCTCGGCGCCGTGTGGTCGTCGGCCTCGCCCGATTTCGGCGCCAATGCCGTCGTCGATCGCTTCGGCCAGATCGCACCCAAGGTGTTCTTCGCCAGCGACGGCTACCGCTATGCCGGCAAGAAGATCCGTCTCGGCGACAAGCTGGCCGAAATCATCCCGCAGCTCGGCAGCGGGCTCGCGCGCACCATCATCATGCCCTTCCTCGGCGAGGCGGAGCGCGTTGCCGCCACGCTGCCGCAGGCGATGACCCTCGACGCGGCGCTGGCCCCGTTTGCCGTGCGGCCGGTCGTCTATGCGCGCGTGCCCTTCGCTCACCCGCTCTATATCCTGTTCTCCTCGGGCACCACCGGCGTGCCCAAGTGCATCGTCCATTCGGTCGGCGGCACGCTGCTCCAGCACCTCAAGGAGCATCGCCTGCATTCCGGCATCGGCGAGGGCGACCGCGTCTTCTATTTCACCACGCTCGGCTGGATGATGTGGAACTGGCTGGTCTCGGGGCTCGCCTCGGGCGCGACGCTGCTCACCTTCGACGGTTCGCCCTTCCACCCTGGTCCGGAGGCGCTCTTCGCCTATGCGGAAGACGAGCACGCCACCTTCTTCGGCACCTCGGCCAAGTTCATCGACGCGGTGAAGAAGGCCAATTACCGGCCGGCCGATCACCACGACCTGTCTGCGATCAGAACCATCGCCTCGACCGGTTCGCCGCTGGCGCCTGAGAGCTTCGACTTCGTCCATGACGCCATCAAGCGCGACGTCCATCTCGCCTCGATCTCCGGCGGCACGGATATCGTCTCCTGCTTCGTGCTCGGCGTTCCGACCGAGCCGGTGTGGCGCGGCGAGATCCAGGGCCCCGGCCTCGGCATGGCGGTCGACGTCTATGGCGAGGACGGCAGGCCGTTGGCGGAAGGCAAGGGCGAGCTGGTCTGCACCAGGGCATTCCCGTCCATGCCCATCGGCTTCTGGAACGACCCCGACGGGGCGAAATACCGCGCCGCCTATTTCGAGCGCTTCCCCGGCATCTGGTGCCACGGCGATTTCGCCGAATGGACGGAACACGGCGGCCTCATCATCCACGGCCGCTCCGACGCCACGCTCAATCCCGGCGGCGTGCGCATCGGCACCGGCGAGATCTATCGCCAGGTGGAGCAGATCCCGGAAGTGGTCGAGGCGCTGTGCATCGGCCAGGACTGGCAGGGCGACGTGCGTATTGTCCTCTTCGTCCGCCTGAAGGACGGCGTTGCGCTGGACGAGGAACTGACAAAGCGCATCAAGGCGATCATCCGCGCCGGCGCCAGCCCGCGCCATGTTCCGGCCCGCATCGTCGCCGTCGCCGACATTCCGCGCACCAAGTCGGGCAAGATCGTCGAGCTTGCCGTGCGCGACGTCGTCCACGGCCGCCCGGTCAGGAATGTCGGCGCTCTGGCCAACCCGGAGGCGCTGGACGATTTTCGCGATCTAGAGGTGCTGAAGAGCTGAGGCGCCGCGGCAATCTCCCATCTCCCCCCTTGAGGGGGAGAATAGCGGAGCCCGATTTTGCCGAAGGCGGAAATCGTTGGCGCAGCTAAGAGGGGGGTCGTGGCACGGGCATACCGGTACCCCCCTCGGCTCCGCTAACGTCTCGCTAACGCGATCCGCAAGCTTCGCCGTTCTCCCCCTCAAGGGGGGAGATGAAGAGGTGCCAGCTCCGGTGGTTCTGCTGTGGGAGCGCCGCGCCCTAACCCGCCAGCACCCGCGTCGTGGGGAAGGTGATCTTGACCAGCGTGCCCTGGTCGACGGCGCTGTCGATGGCGAAGCTCGCCCGGTTGGCCTCGACCAGTGCCTTGGTCAGCGGCAGGCCGAGGCCGGTGCCGCGCTGGTCGCCGCCCTTGGTCGTGGCGAGCTGACGGAAGGGCTTCAGCGCCGTCTCCACGTCCTTCTCCGACATGCCGATGCCGGTATCGCGGATGCGCACCACCACCTCGCCGTTCGGTTCGATCGCGCTCGACACGATCACCTGACCGCCGGGGCGGGTGAATTTCACCGCATTGGAGAGCAGGTTGAGCAGGATCTGGCGGAGCGAGCGCGGATCGGCGACGACGCTGGGCACATCGCCCGACAGCGAGGTGCGGATGATGATGTGCGCGCGATTGGCCTGCGGCTGCATCAGCGCGACGCATTCCTGGATCGCCGCATTGACCGCGACCGCCTCGAACGACAGGTCGAGCTTGCCGGCCTCGATCTTCGACAGGTCGAGCAGGTCGTTGATCAGGCTCATCAGATGCTGGCCTGAGACGTGGATGTCCTTGAGGTAGGCGCGGTAGCGCTCGTTGCCGATCGAGCCGAAGCGCTCCTCCATCATGACTTCGGAGAAGCCGATGATGGCGTTGAGCGGCGTGCGGATCTCATGGCTGATCTTGGCGAGGAAATCGGACTTCTGGGCGTTGGCGGTCTCGGCCGCGCGCCGCGCCGCCACCAGCTCCTCCTCGACATTCTTCCAGTGGGTGATGTCGCGCAGCACGGCACAGAACTTCTCGCCCTCGCCGATGTGCCCCATGGTCATGAACAGCGGGATCAGCCCGCCCTGCGGCACCCGGCCGATGACCTCACGCCCGTCATTGAGTACCGAGGCAACCCCGTTGGCGGCGAGCCCGTCGAGATAGTCGAGGGCCGGGCGGTGGCTTTCGTCGGCGAGCAGATCGGTGAACGGCCGGCCGACATATTCGCTGGCATCGATCCCGAACAGCGCTTCGCCCGCCCGGTTCATGCTGCCGATGCGCCCCGCCCGGTCGGTCACGATGACGCCGTCGGTGGCGGTGTCGAGGATCGCCGCCAGTTCCTCGCTGCGCGCTTCGGCGGTGGCCAGCGCTGCAACCAGCGACTCCTCGTCCTCGTCGTCTTCCGCGTGGCTCGGTGAGATCGTCAGCATCAGGGCGGTCACCTCGCCCCAGGTGACGGCGTTGAGCCGCGCTTCCACGGCCGTCGGCTCGCCGTCGGCGCGCCGCACCGTCAGCGGTCCGCCGCCGACCGCCGTGCCGTTCGCCCAGCCCTCGGCGCCGTCCGGAAAGATGGCATCGACACCGCCCGCCGCGACGAACGCGGCAAGCGACTCGTAGCCGGCAAGCTCGAGCAGAGCGCGGTTGGCGAACAGCGTCCGGTGGTCGCGGAACACCACCAGCCCGACCGGCAGGCGATCGAGCAGGCGCGTGTCGGTCTCGATCGCCGGCGCCTTCGTCGGCTTCGCCGGTTCCTTCTGGTCTTCGGCGTCTGCGCTCGCTTGCCCGTCCGGCGGCGGCTCGTCGGCGCTCTGCCGTACACCCAGCGTTTCGGCGATGCGCTCGAAAGCATCGCGTTCCATGCCGGAAAGCCGCGGCGGCGGCCGCGACGCAGCATTCGGCAGACGCACGATGTTGGACGGCTCTCGCGCCGCCTTGTTGTGGCCGGCGCCGGCGAGCCGTTGCGGTGGTTGCCCGCCACCCTGTTCGACGATCTTGCGCGCCACATCGTCAAGATCGTCGGTGATCGCCATCGGCGAGCGGCGCGGCGCCGGCGGCTCCGGTTCCTGTGGGGCAGGTGCCTCTGCCTCCGGTTCGGCAAGCGGTGGCTCAGGGGGCTCGGCCTCGGGCGGCGGCGCCGCATCGGCTTCAGGCGCGGCAGAGGCGACCGTGTCCGGCTCCTCCGGCTGAGGCTCCGGCTCGGCGATCGCGACGATTTCGGAGAGCGACCGCCGTTCGGCGCGGGCATCCGGCTGGCGGTCGTCGAGATGACAAAGGCCGAAGCCGCGATAGCCGTGCCCGTTCGGGATCGGCAGCGGGAAGGCCGACAGGTCGATGGCAATGGTCTCGCCGCCGCTGGTCGGCCAACGCACGCGGGTCGACCACGTCCGCGCCGCCGGCAGGGCGGCGCCGACAGTACCTTGTGCGATCGAGACCGAGGACCTCGGCCACCGCCTCCCACGACTTGCCGATGACGGCAGCCTGGTCGGTGCCGACGGCCTCTGCCAGTTCGGGCGAGACGAAGCTGAAGCGGCGATTGCGATCGAGTGCGAAGGCGAAGCGCAGGACGTTTTGCAGTGCTGGCCGTGGCGGCGCTTCGACCGGCGCCGGCGTTATGGCGACCGGTTCGGATTGCGGCGCCGGTTGCTCGGGCTCGGGTTCCGGTTCGGCGACCGGCTCCGCCGGTGCGGGCTCGGCCACGGGCGCGGGAGCAACCGCCTGCACGCTCTCGGCGGGGCCGACAATGAGCAGAAAGCATTCGCGCGCGCCCGCAGTGAAGCGCGCCACGCCGGCCGGTCGTTCGCTGCGGCCGATGGCAATGGCCTGCTTGGCAAGCCCGTCGCGCGCCCCTGCCGCCGTGGCAACCAGCGCGTCGATCGCGCTTTCCGCCGGGGCCAGCGCGTCGTAGCCGCCAGAGGCGCCGAGCACCTTGCCGTCATGGGTGAGGACCGCCGCCAGACAATCGTCCTCGGCGATCGCGTCGGCAAGCCGTTCGGCGCGCGTGACCAGCGACTCGCTGCTGCCACCGGCCGCCGCGACCGCAAGTACCGCGCTCGTCCGGTCGGCGAGATTGAGCCGACGACAGGCTGCGGCAAGCGCGGTGAAGGTGACACCCTGTCCGATGCGCAGGATCTCGAGCCGGCTTGTCGCTGTCGGCAACAGCCGGGCAAGGCGCGCGATCTGGGCCTTGAGCGGGTTCATGCCGGTAAGCTGCCGGTCAAGCAGATCGGCCATGTGGCGTGCATCGAACAGCACGACACCGGCTTCATTGGCCCACAGGATGCGCGTGCCGTCAGCGCTGAACACCATTGCCGGGCGCGGGTCGAGCAACGTCGCGCCGACCGGCGCAAGCGCAACCAGGTCGAGATAGGGATAGGTCTTGCCGTTCATCCGGTCAGCCCGTCCTCGCGCTCCCCGCGCGCCGTCTCGAAGCTTAACAATATGTTAATACAGCCGGATTTGGTCACGGTCCACGTGCCTGCGGCCTTTCGCATCGACCATTTGTGATCGCGGTTAACCGGCCGACCGGTCTCAGATGGCGGTTCGGCCGAGCATGCCTGCCACGGGAACCGCGGCGCAAGGGGGGATAAAGCGCCGCGGCCATGGCAATCTTGTGCGATGCAATATATTTGTTGCAATGCACAAATTCCTGCCTATATTGATGGACAGATCATCACGCCACTCCCCGGATCTGGAAGCGCCCTTCCGCCGATCCGGCCAACACATTCGAGGATCACGAACCCATGCCCACCGCAACCGGCAAGACCAGCAAGACGGCGAAACCGACCGCAACCCCGTTCGAAGCGTTCAGCTTTCCGACGCCGAGCTTCGAGGTTCCTGCCGTATTTCGTGAATTCGCCGAGAAGTCGGCGACCCAGGCACGCGACGCCTATGCCAAGCTGAAAACCGCCAGCGAGGAAGCCACCGGTCTTTTCGAGGAGACCTTCGAAAATGCCCGCGACGGCGCTCTGGCCATCAGCGTCAAGGCGATCGATGCTGCCAAGACCAATAGTGACGCGTCCTTTGCCTTTGCCCGCGATATGTTCGGAGCCAAGACCATGTCCGATCTTGTCGAACTTCAGTCGGCCTTCGCCCGCAAGCAGTTCGAGGCGATGACCGAGCAGATGAAGGAACTCCAGGCGCTCGGTGAGAAGTACATCACCACGACCACCAAGCCGGTGACCGAGAAGGTCGAGAAGACCTTCAAGGACCTCAACGCCGCCTGACGGCCCTCCTGTAGCATCCGCTTGGCGGCCCGGACCGGAGACGGTTCCGGGCCGTTTCATTTCCGGGCTCCGCCAGGGCGGCTTTTTTCTTGAACCGCCCCGGCAATGATCCTAGGTTCCCGCCGGCCTGACGTGCAGCTGTAGCTCAGTTGGTAGAGCGGCGGATTGTGGATCCGTAGGTCGCTGGTTCGAGCCCAGCCAGCTGTACCAGCCTTCCATCACGACACGATCGACCGGTTGCCCCGCGGGCAGCATCCGTGACGGCCTGTCCGCTTCTCCTGCGCGGCTGGCGGGCCCGATATGCGCCCCAGGCGAAACCGGCGTCAGAAGGCGATTGTCCCGGCTGCTCAGGGATCGCGGCGGACCAGCATGCGCAGACAGGCGCTGATCCGGCGTCAGCTTGCGGGGACCCACCGGCCCGGCACCGACTGTGTTCAATCCGGCCCCGCTTCCGACCTGGCCGCGCAAGCCGCGAGGAGCGCGATCACCTCCCGGTCGCTGATCTGCCGGAAGTCGTCGTAGAAGGCGCCGATGGCGCCGAAGATTTCGGGCGCTTCCAGGCAGACGATGTCATCGGCTTCGCTTTCCATGTCGGCCAGCGTATCGCCCGGCGCCACCGGCACCGCCATCACCAGACGCCTGGGCGCGCGTGTCCTCAGCGCCCGCAGCGCTGCCTTCATGGTCGCGCCCGTCGCCAGCCCGTCGTCGACGACGATTGTCGTGCGCTCGCTGACCGTCACCGGCGGCCGTTCGCCGACATAGGTCCGCCGCCGCCGCTCGATCTCGGCAAGCTCCGCCGCGCACACCGCCTGGAACTCGTCTTCCGAAACGTCGGCCATGGCGATCACGTCCGCATTGCGCACGATGGTCGGCTGGCCGCCGTCGACGACGGCGCCCATCGCCAGTTCCTTCTGGAAGGGCACGCCGATCTTGCGCACCAGGATGAGATCGAGCGGTGCGGCGAGGGCAGTCGCGATTTCCGCCGCGACCGGCACGCCACCGCGCGGCAGGGCAAGGACCACCGGGCTCTCCGCCTTGTAACCGGCGAGCGCCGCCGCCAGACGTACCCCGGCGTCCCTGCGGTCACGGAACGGCATGGCCGAACCTCCTCCGCGACCGGGCGATTCAAGGACAGGCGGCGACGGCGGTCAACCGGCGGGCGTCTGCGCTGCGGCGCTGTCGTAGCGCGCCAGCATTCGCCGGAAGGTCGTCGCCACCGCCGCTTCCACCTCCGGCCGGTCTTCCAGGCGGGCGAGCACCAGCCCGGCCGCTTCGATGGTCGACAGGCCCTCGCGGCGCGCCTCGCGCCGGCGTCTGCCGTAGAGCGACGGGCGCCGGGGTTTCAGCGCGATGCGCTTGCCCTTCAAGAGCCACGCATTGCGCCACCACAGCGTCTTGGCCTGGCTCCACGTCCCGTCGAGCAGGATCACCCCCTCGATGCCGGCGAGCGCTGCGTCCTGATCGGCGAGCGCCGCGCCCTTGCGGTCGAACGCGGCGATCTCGCGTCCGGGCGGGAAGTCGGCGCCCCTGGTCGGGCCGAGAAAAGCGTCGCCCATCGTTTCGGATCGGCCGGCCGGCCGAGCGCCTTGGCCAGGCTCGGCCACGACAGGCCGACGCGCAAGGTCGCGTCGCTGAACTGCTGCGCCGCGATCCGGGCAGTGCCGAGCAGCCGGTCCTGTTCCTGCGGGTGCTGGAGGATGAGGAGGGCGGTCCGGTTGGCGATCGGCTGGATCTCGTCGCATACGCACAGCGGCAGCGGCTTCAGGCAACGCGGACACACCGGCACGTCCGCGTCGAACACCGGCTCCGATTTCTCAGTCATTCCGTCGTCCCCGAAGCGGCCCCGCGCCGTCGTTGCGTTTGCCGCGAATCACCAACGGGCGGGCAGCGGAATCTGGATAGGCCTGCCACGTCCTCTCGTCAAAAATCGCAGGCTCCCTGGCAGGTTTGCCAATTAATCAGGAGCAATTTAGGCAAAAGCATTGTTTTGACGAAAGGGTGGGGTGTCAAAAACTGCTTTACCGAAATTTTAGAAAGTTTTCATCCATAGTGTACCGGCTTGTTTAGAGAAGCTCTAGGCTTACTACTTCCATATCTGGATAAAGTGAGCGTTGATGGCGTTATCCGAGCCGATGATCGGCGGGACACAGGCATGTGAGCAGTCCCGTGTCACCCATGACACGGATCGCACCTCTTCGCCGATTTTCCGCCGGCCGGGCTTCGGACTCGCCGCCAGGCTGGCTCTCTACACAGCGATCCTCGGCACCGTCGTCACGGCGGTTCTCACCTCGTACATGTATCAGGGCAGCGTCGACGCGCTGATCACCGGCGAGCTGCACGAATTGGCCGCCACCAACCAGGCAGGCGGCCTGAGGTTCAGCACCAGGATTGCGTTCGCGCGCGAGGATGCGCTGATCCTTGCCCGTCTGCCCGAGGTCATCGCGGTTGCACGCACGCAGCACAGCGCCGGCGTCGATCCGGCCGCCGGCTCCGGCGCGGATCAGGCACGCGCGCGCCTGGCGACAACCTTCCGTACCCTGCTCGAAGGGCGACCGGGCTATATCCAGCTGCGCTACATCGCTGCCGACGGGCGCGAGGCCGTGCGCACCGAGCGGCTGCCCAACGGCGAGATCGAGACCGCGCCCCGGCAGGCCCTCAGGGACCTCGCCGACCGTCCCTATTTCAAGGACGCCAAGGCTCTGCCGCAAGGCGACGTCTACGTTTCCGACGTCGGCCTCAACCAGCCCAACGGGACGATCGAGCAACCCCGTCGGTCGATCGTGCGTGTGGCGAGCCCGACATATGATCCGGCCGGGGGTCTGCTCGGGGTCGTGGTCGTCAACGTCGACCTGCGCGAACTCTTCGCGCCTCGTCACCCAGTCGGTCCGCCAGCAATCGCTTCACTTCGTCACCGACCGCAGCGGCGAATATCTGTATCGGCCGGATGCACCGGAGGCATTCACCGTTGCCGCCAGCGAATCGGACCTGATCCAGGACGCCCTGCCGCAGCTTGTGCCGCTGTTCGCGCGTGGCGGTTCGGACTTTTCCGGCATCGTCAGCATGGGCGGCCGGCGATACGTCACCGACGCCCGCCGCATCTATTACGATCTCCACCAGCCCGACCGCTATCTGGTGCTGGCGACGCTGTGGCCGCGGTCGCACGTCGCCGAAGAGATTGCGGCGCTCAGGAACCGCACCCTGCTGGTGGCCGGCGCGCTGCTCGTCTTCGGCGTCGTCGCCGTCGCCTTGCTTGCCGGTGGCGCTGGTGCGGCCGCTGCGCGCGCTGACCGACGCCACCACCAGGATCGCCGCCGGCGAACACGAGATCCATGTCGATGCCGCCGCCAGCAGGAACGGACGAGGTCGGCGAACTTGCCCGCTCGATCGAGGCCATGGCCGCCGAGATCAGGCTGCGCGAAGACGAGATCCGCGCCAAGGCCGAGGACCTCGAGCGCACCAACAAGGAACTCAACCAGTTCGCCTATGTCGCCTCGCACGACCTGCAGGAGCCGCTGCGCATGGTCGACAGCTATCTCAACCTGCTCGTGCGCCGCTACGGCGACAGGCTCGACGGCGACGCCCGCGAATTCATCGATTTCGCCGTCGATGGCGCGCGCCGCATGAAATGCGCTGATCAACGACCTGCTCGCCTATTCGCGGGTCAGCAACCGGCCGCTCAATCTCGATCGACGTCGACATCGCCGCCGTCGTCGCCAATGTCGTCGAAGATGCTCGCCGAGCGCATCGCGGAGAGCGGAGCGGAGATCTCGGTGGCGCCGCTGCCGCAGCGTCGAGGCCGACCCCATGCAGATGGAACGGCTGTTCATGAATCTGATCGAGAACGCCGTGAAGTATCGCGGCGAGGCGCCGCCGCAGATCCGCGTCGCGGCCGAACGCCAGGACGACGCCTGGGAATTCTCGGTGGCCGACAACGGCATCGGCATCGCGCCGGAGTTCCGCGAGAAGGTCTTCGACGATCTTCGCGCGGCTGCACGGCCGCGACAAATACCCGGGATCCGGCATCGGCCTGGCCTCCTGCCGCCGCATCGTCGAGCGCCACGGCGGCACGATCTGGGTCGAAGCGACGCCGGGCGGCGGCACGACCTTCCGTTTCACGCTGCCCGTCAGGCAGGCGGCGAGGGAGAGCGGCGATGCGCAGTGAGCTGAGCCTGCAGCCGATCGAGATCCTGCTCGTCGAGGACAATCCCGCCGACGTCCGCCTGACGCAGGAAGGCCTGAAGGAGGCCAAGGTCACCAACCGCCTGCATGCCGTCATGGACGGCAAGACGGCGCTCGATTTCCTCTATCGCCGCGGCGCCTACCGCGATGCGCCGCGCCCCGACGTCATCCTTCTCGATCTCAACCTGCCGGGGATCGACGGTCATGCCGTGCTCAAACAGGTCAAGGACGATCCCGCCCTGCGCACGATCCCGATCGTCGTGCTCACCTCGTCCGAGGCGGAGTCCGATGTCGTGCGCTCCTACGAGGAGCATGCCAACTGCTTCATCTCCAAGCCGATCGATTTCGACGGCTTCCTGCGCGTGGTCCACGCCGTCGAGGATTTCTGGTTCACGGTCGTCAAGCTGCCGGGCGCAGCATGAATTTGCGCGGAACAGCACATGGATAGCGAAGCAAGACCGCCACTTCCAGATCCTGCTGATCGAGGACAATCCGGGCGACCGGCGATTGACCGAGATCGCCCTGAGCGAAGCCGCCAGCGACGCGGACATCCGCTGCGAGCTGCACGCGGTCGGCACGCTTGCCGACGGACTGGCCTGGCTCGCCGACTCCGACCCACCAGTTCGCCGTCGTCCTGCTCGATCTCGGCCTGCCGGACGCCGCCGGGCTCGACGGCCTGCGCTCCGTGCGCATCGCCAATCCCGGACGTGCCGATCGTGGTGCTGACCGGCCTGTCCGATCTGGCGACCGCCACCGCGGCCCTCAAGGCCGGCGCCTCCGATTATCTCGACAAGGCGGACCTCAGGCCGCGCACGCTGTTTCGCGCCATCCGCTATGCCATCGAGCGCAAGAAGGCCGAAGCCGAGCTGATGCGCCTGGCGCGCACCGACTCGCTGACCGGGCTGTTGAACCGGCGGGCCTTCTTCGAGCAGCTCGAGGCGACGCTCGTCCAGACGCGGCGCTCCGAACTCGCCTGCGCCGTCATCCTGTTCGACATCGACCGCTTCAAGGAGATCAACGACGTCTTCGGCCACAAGACCGGCGACGATCTGCTGATGGCGGTGGCGGACGTCCTGCGCGCGCAGTTGCGCGAGACCGATTCGATCGGCCGCATCGGCGGCGACGAGTTTGCGGTGCTCGCCACCAACCTGAAATCGGCGGCGGCGGCGATGGAGATCGCCGAGAAGATCGCCAGAGGCGTCGGAGCGATCACCGAGCTCAACGACGTCAGCGTCGAGATCTCGATCAGCATCGGCATTTCGGTCTTCCCGCTCGACGATTCCACCGCCGACGTTCTGGTCACCCACGCCGACATGGCGATGTACAAGTCGAAGGCCAGCAAGAAGGGCTCGATCAACTACTTCGACGCCCGCATGGATGCCGCCGTGAAGGCGCGCCACGCGCTCAAGCGCTGCATGCCGGACGACATCGCCAACGGCAAGTTCTACCTGGTGTTTCAGCCGATCGTCGACGCCACCACCCGCAAGATCGTCGGCGCCGAGGGCCTGGCGCGCTGGCGCGACGCCAACAACAAGCTGATCGCACCGGACGAGTTCATCCCGATCGCCGAGGAGTCCGGGTCGATCGCCGAGCTCGGCGGCCGGCTGCTGACCGAGGCCTGCACCTACCTGCGCCGCTGGACCGAGCTGCAGAAGGCGCTGGTGCCGATATCGCTCAACATCTCGCCGATCCAGTGTCGCGATCCGGGCTTCGGCGCGCGCCTGATCAATGCCGTCGAGCGGGCGCAGATCAAGCCGGCAGCTGATCAACATCGAGATCACCGAATCGACCATGTTCAAGGGCCTGGAGATCATCCAGAAGAACCTCGCCATGCTGCGCGCCTTCGGCATCGGCATCTCGGTCGACGATTTCGGCACCGGCTTCTCGTCGCTGTCGCTGCTCAAGGACCTGCCGCTCTGACGCCTCAAGATCGATCGCAGCTTCGTGCGCGACATCGGCAAGGAGGGAGGCGCCGAGACGATCGTCCACGCCGTTGTCGAAATGGCCAGGAAGCTGGGCTTCCGCACCGTCGCCGAGGGGGTCGAGACCGAAGCAGCAGGTCGCCATGCTGCGCGACGTCGGCGTCGACCACCTGCAGGGCTACTATTTCTCGAAGCCGGTTCCCGGCGATCAGTTCGTCGTCCTGGCTGGCCAAGAGCGAATCCTACCTGGTCGCCTGAGACGGCTGCGGCCTACGACGCCGTAGCCGTTGTGGTCGAGGAACAGCTTCAGGCGGTCGGGAAACTTCAGCACCTTGATCTCGCCCTTGGGGCAGGCTGTCGAGATCGGCGCCGGTCAGGCAGGTCTCCTCGCCCGCGTCATGGGCATAGTCCCAATGCGCCTTCAGCTGCTTCCATGCATCCGCGCCCTCGCCGACGCGGACCTTGGCCGCGACCCAGCCGGCGAGAAAGCCGGGAGAGGTCCAGCGATCGGACGGCTCGACGGTGTCTTCGAGCTGCGCCAGCCAGTCGCGGTGGGCGGGCAGATAGCGCGGGTCGGTGGAGACATCGACCACGGCGCCGTTGCGCACGGTATCGATGACCAGCGGCGCCGCGCTGCAGGCGTAGCAATCGAAGGTATAGAGGAAGCGGTTGTCGACGGTGACGATCTCCGCCAGCCCGTCATGGTCGATGTCCTGAAGATAGTCGCCGCCGCCGTCGAACTCGCCGACATCGACCGTCACCCAGCCGTGCGGCTGCTCCTCGGCGACGATCACCTTGGTGCAGCAATGCGCGCCGCCCGTATAGGCGGCGAAATAGACTTCCGGATAGCGGTTGCCGGGGTCGATCTCGGCGATGCTCGCCTCGGCCTCAGGCACGTCGAAACCGGCGTCCGGCGCCGACGCCTCGGCAACCGGCAGGATGCCGACCTTGACCTGCAGCCACACCTTGTCCGCGTCGGGATTGGGCTCTGGCGCCGCGGTCGAGGCGCACCGTCGCGGTCACGTCGCCGACGCTGACCGAGGCGCTGTGGGCGCCGTCCGCGAACACCGTGGTCGGGAATTCCGGGGTGTTGACGTCGTCTTCGGCATGGGCGACGGCGCCTGCCATCGCCAGCGCGGCGGCCGCGACGGCCGCCGGCAATATCCATTTCCCGCCTGGCACGGGCATCCTCCTTGGTCGGCGAACGCCCACTCTAGCAGGCGGGCGCCGGTGAGGGGAATTGTCGGCTGGTCCCCGACTGCGCCGCTCTGTAGGCTGCCGGTTCACGTGTGTTACCACCGGGAGGCAGAAATGCCAGAGAGCGGCCTCAAGACGATCCGGCTCAACCTCGCCCGCACCCCCGAATTTCCCGACGGCAGCGACCGCCACTACTACCGCTTCACCGCCCCGCTCGACGCCGACGGCCATCTCGACCCGGAGGGCTGGCGCAAGCACCGGGAGCGCTGCCGCGTCGTGCGCAACTGGGCGGGAGAGGAGGAGGACATCGGCCATCTGGTCCATCGGCCGGGCGGCAGCTGGGGCTTCCACTACGACATCGACGGCGACGAGGGCGACGAATCCGGCTTCAAGCTGGCCACCCACCGCTTCGTGCCGGGCGAATATGTCTCGATCCGCGACGAGGACGGCGACATGCACACCTTCCGCGTCGTCACCATCACCGACGTCTGAGGTCAGGCAAGATCGCGCGGCACGGCACGGTCACCTCTCCCCGGCGGGGAGAGGTCGGCGCGCAGCGCCGGGTGAGGGGGCGCCGACTTCTCCAACTTCTCCAGCGCCCCTCACCCTTTCCCTCTCCCGCTGGGGAGAGGGGACGAATACGGCGGGCTTTTGAAATACGAAGACGGGCGAAATGCCGATTCGGGCCCGACCCTGCTATATGCTGCCGCACATGGAGTTGATCGCCGGAGGGCAGGGTGATGGCGGACGGCATGGAGAACCGGCCGACGGCGGCGCGGCTGATCGTCGAGGCGCTGGAGCAAAACGGTGTCGAGCGCATCTTCTGCGTGCCCGGCGAGAGCTATCTGGCGCTTCTCGACGCGCTCCACGATTCCCGTATCGCCGTGACGCTGTGCCGCCAGGAGGGCGGCGCGGCCATGGCGGCCGAAGCCTGGGGCAAGCTCACCGGCCGCCCCGGCATCCTCATGGTGACGCGCGGACCGGGCGCCACCAATGCGTCGGCCGGCATCCATGTCGGCCGCCAGGATTCGACCCCGATGATCGTCTTCATCGGCCAGGTCGGACGCGCCATGCGCGGGCGCGAGGCGTTTCAGGAGATCGACTTCCGCCGCATGTTCGGCCAGATGGCGAAGTGGATCGAGGAGATCGACGACGCCGACCGCGCCGCCGAGGCCGTCAGCCGCGCCTTCTACGAGGCGACCTCCGGCCGCCCCGGCCCGGTGGTGCTGTCGCTGCCCGAAGACGTGCTGCGCCAGACTTCGGGTGCGGCCAACCCGCGCCCCTGGGTCCAGGTCGAGACCCATCCCGGCCTCACCCAGATGGCCGAACTGCAGAAGATGCTGTGGCGGGCGAAGCAGCCCTTCGTCATTGCCGGCGGATCGCGCTGGAGCGAAGCGGCGGTTGCCGCCTTGCAGCGCTTTGCCGAGCGTTTCGCGCTTCCCGTCGGCTGCTCGTGGCGCCGCCAGGGCCTCTTCGACAACGAGCACCCGAACTATGCCGGCGATATCGGCGTCGGCATCAATCCGGCGCTTGCCGCCCGCGTCAGGGAGGCGGACCTGCTGCTTCTCATCGGCGGGCGCATGAGCGAGATGCCGTCCTCCGCCTATACGCTGATCGACATCCCCGAGCCCGCGCCAGACGCTGGTCCATGTCCATCCGGGCGCCGAGGAGCTCGGCCGCCTCTACCGGCCGACGCTGGCCATCAATGCCAGCCCGACCGCCTTCGCCGCGGCGCTGGAAGGCCTGCAGCCGCCGAACGACGATCCCGTGGCGCGGCAGCGCCGAAGCCGCCAACGCGGACTACCGCGCCTGGTCGGCGCCGCTCGACCAATCCCGGCCCGGTGCAGCTCAGCCGGATCGTCGCCTGGCTCCGCGAGCGCCTGCCCGACGACGCCGTCATCGCCAGCGCCGCCGGCAATTATTCCGTCTGGGTGCATCGCTTCTTCCGCCATCGCCGCTTTGGCACCCAGCTCGCGCCCGGTTCCGGCTCCATGGGCTATGGCCTGCCGGCGGGGCTCGCCGCCAAGCTGAAATATCCCGAGCGCATGGTGGTCGTCTTTGCCGGCGACGGCGACTTCCAGATGACCATGCAGGAATTCGTCGCCGCGGTTCAGGCCGGCGCCGCCATCGTCGTGGTGGTGGTCAACAACGGCATCCACGGCACCATCCGCATGCATCAGGAGCGGCCTATCCCGGCCGCCCCGTCGCCACCGACCTCGACAATCCGGATTTCGCCGCCTTTGCCCGCGCCTGCGGCGGCCATGGCGAGACGGTGGCAAGGACGGAAGATTTCGCCGCCGCCTTCGAGCGCTGCGTGGCTTCGGCCAAGCCGGCGATCATCGACCTTGCCTTCGACCCGGAAGCGATCACCCCGTCGCGCACGCTTTCCGAGATCCGCGGCACCGGCCGGCGATAGCCGCGCCGTGTGACCTGGATCAAGGCCGCCGCCACGGTTGGGCGCACCATGGCGCCATGCCGAAACATGGCATCCGGTGCGTCCTGGCAGCCGCCGCCCTCCTGGCGGCCGGCCCGGCGCTGGCGCAGGACCGGGAGAGCGGCGACGCGGAGCGCGGCCTTGCCTATGCCGAGACCAACTGCGCCCAGTGCCATGAGGTGCGCCCCGGGCATTTCGACAGCCCCGAGCCTGAAGCGCCGGTATTCCAGGACATCGCCAATGCCGAGGGCATGAGCGCAATCGCGCTCTACGCCTTCTTCCGCACGTCGCATGCCAGCATGCCGAATTTCGTCGTCCCGCCCGACGACATCGCCGACCTGACCGCCTATCTGATGAGCATCCGCGGCGCACGCTAGAGCTCTGCCGGAAACGGGTGGCGCCGACTCCGGATCGCGCGGCATGGTGCCGGGCATGTCCAGACCGATCTCGACTTCCGGCCGGTGACCGCTGCCAACGCCGACGCCTTCGAGCGCTTCTTCTCCGCGCCCGGCGCGCCCAAGCATTGCTGGTGCATGGTCTGGCGGCGCACCGCGGCCGAGGCGAAACTGCAGGCGCCGGCCGAGCGCAAGCGCATGATGATGGAGCGCATCGCCGCCGGCACGCCCGTCGGCCTGCTCGCCTATGACGGCGATGAGCCGGTCGGCTGGGTGTCGATCGCGCCGCGCGAGACCCATCGCGCTCTCGGCGGCCCGCCGGCCGAACCCGGCGAGGTCGATCTGGTCGCTGGTCTGCTTCTATGTGCCCCGCCGCCTGCGCGGGCGAGGGCTGGTGCGCAGGCTGCTCGCCGGCGCCGTCGACCATGCGCGGGCGAACGGCGCGACCGTGGTCGAGGCCTATCCGGTCGATCCCGGACTCGCCGAGCTTCCGCTTCATGGGCTTCGTCCCGGTCTTCGCCGAAGCCGGCTTCCGCGACCTCGGCATGACCGGCACGCGGCGGCATGTGATGCGGCTGAAGCTGAGTGAAAGCGAATAGTGAATAGCGAATAGTGAATAGTGAATAGCGAAGGACGCGCTCCGTCTGCTATTCGCTACTCACCATTCACCATTCAGAACTTCACCACCTACAGCAGGCTCCCCTGCGAGCCGTCGTCGGCCGGCTTGCGGCGGCGCGGCCGTGGCGCGTCGCGCCGCCGGAGACGGCGCGCACATGGCCATCGTGGAACTCGATGTCGAGCGCCTTGCCGTCGGGCACGGCCGCCGCCGAGCGGATCGGCTCGCGGTCCTCGAAGTCGCTGACCAGGGCGAAGCCGCGTTCGAGGATCGAGCGGTAGCTGACCACGTCGAGAAGCCTGCGCCGCCTCGCCGAAGCGCGACCGCAGCCGCTCGACCCGGCGCATGAAGAACGTTGGCCTTGCGCTCGGCGATCCTGCGGTCAGCCGCTCACGCGCCCGCTCGACCAGGCGGTCGAGACCGGCCGGCGTCAGGCGCACGGCGACCCGCTCGTAGCGGCGCGGTGGGCGTTGGTATTGGCGGTAAGCGCCCGGCCGATGCGGCTCGCCAGTTCGTCGAACATCCGCCGCGGCATGGCGAACAGGTCTTCGGCACGCGGTAGCGCCCGGGCGGCGGCGCGGAGTTCGCGCCGGTTCGTTTCGATATGCCTGAGCGCGGCTCCGGTAAGCCGGCCGCCGAGATCGCCGACCGTCTCGATCAGTTCGGAGCGCACCGGCACCGCGATCTCGGCCGCGGCGGTCGGCGTCGGCGCGCGCACGTCGGCGGCATAGTCGATCAGCGTGTAATCGGTCTCGTGGCCGACCGCCGAGATCAGCGGAATGGCGGAGCCTGCCGCGGCGCGCACCACGATCTCCTCGTTGAAGCTCCACAGGTCCTCAAGGCTGCCGCCGCCACGCGCCACGATGATGAGGTCGGACGCGGCACGGCGCCGTCCTCGGGAAGCGCGTTGAAGCCTTCGATCGCCGCCGCCACCTCCGCCGCGCTGGTCTCGCCCTGCACGCGCACCGGCCACACCAGGACGCGCGTCGGGAAGCGGTCGGCGAGGCGGTGCAGGATGTCGCGGATGACCGCGCCGGTCGGCGAGGTGACCACGCCGATCACCCGCGGCAGATAGGGCAGGAGCTGCTTGCGCTCCTCGGCGAACAGGCCCTCGGCGGCGAGCGCCTTGCGGCGGGCTTCGAGCAGCGCCATCAGCGCGCCGACGCCGGCCGGTTCCAGTGCCTCGATGACGATCTGGTATTTCGACTGGCCGGCAAAGGTGGTGAGCTTGCCGGTGGCGACCACCTCGACGCCTTCCTCCGGCTTGAACTTCAGCCGCGACAGGGTTCCGCGCCACACCACGGCCTCCAGCCGCGCCTTGTCGTCCTTGAGCGAGAAATAGCAGTGGCCGGAGGAATGCGGGCCGCGATAGCCGGATATCTCCCCGCGCACGCGCACATAGCCGTAGGTGTCCTCGACCGTGCGTTTGAGCGCGGCCGAAATTTCGGAGACGGAATATTCGGCCACATTGGCGGTGGTGTCGCTCATGCGCCATGGGTGCCGCCGGATGGGGCCGGGTCAAGGCCCGATGCTCCGCAGTTCGCTTCTTCCGGGCGATCGCCTGCGCATAGCTAATCACCGGGCCCAAGCCGTGGTACATGAAGGCCGGGCGGCCAAGCGTGGGAGATTTGATGCGTGCACTCGGTGCCGTCGCACTGGCGGCGGTTGGCACGTGGACCATGGGCATGGTGTTCGCCGGCGGAGCCGTATTGCTGGGGCTGGTTGTTCCGCCGGGACCGCACGTGGGTTTTGCCTTCGCCGCCATGGCGGTGGGTATGGCGCTCGTGTCGATCGGGGCCGCCGTTGTCTTCTTGATCGTCATGGCGGCCGGCGGGAAACGGACGGCGATTCGCTGGGCGGCGATCGTTCTCATGGTCCTCCTCCTGCTGGTGCTGGCCGCTCCTGCGATCTTTGGGTTCATGACGACGGACCCGACGGACGTGGCGGACCAGTCTGCCCTGGCGGGTCTGGTCGTCTTCCTGGTCATGGTCGCGGTCCCTGCTTTGGCGGTGATCCTGATCCAGTGGTGGTGGGTCGCGCGGCATCTCCGCCTCAGGGCCGCGCCAGACGCGGCTTGAAGGACGCGCACGCTTCGGCGCCGAACGAAGACTGAGGCGTCGGCGCCCGGCCCATGATATGAAGCCGGCAATGACGGCCCCAGATTTCACCGCCACCCGCCTGTTCCTGCGCTCGACCCGCTTCGTCGCCGGCTCGACCGTGGTGCTCGACCGCAACCAGGCCAACTACCTGGTCAACGTTCTGCGCATGTCGGACGGCACCGGCATCCGCGTCTTCAACGGTCGCGACGGCGAATGGCGCGCAATCCTGCGCGGCGGCGGGCGCAAGTCGTGGAGCCTCGAGATCGGCGAGCCGCTGCGCGCCCAGCCGCCCCATCCCGACCTGCACTACATCTTCGCGCCGCTGAAACAGGCGCGCCTCGACTACATGGTGCAGAAGGCGGTGGAGATGGGGGCAGGGCGGCTGCGCCCGGTGCTCACCCAGCACGGCCAGGTCGGCAAGGTGAACCTGGAACGCATGGAATTGAACGCCATCGAGGCCGCCGAACAATGCGGCATCCTCACGATTCCCGCCATCGACGAGCCGATCGCGCTCCGCCACCTGCTCGAAACCTGGCCGGGGCGGGAGGACGGTCGCCGGCTGGTTTTCTGCGACGAGAGCGAGGAACGCGCCGATCCCCTGTCGATTTTGGCAGGGGTGGGACCGGCGCCGCTGGCCGTCCTGATCGGCCCGGAGGGCGGCTTCTCGGTCGAGGAACGCCAATTGCTGCGTTCCCGGCCGTTTGTCATCGCCTTGCCGCTGGGACCGCGCATCTTGCGCGCCGACACCGCCGCCGTGGCCGCGTTGGCGCTGGTCCAGTCGGCGCTGGGGGACTGGCAGAATTCGCCGCCCACCCCACATTGAGCGGACTTGCACCCGGCCCGGACTGCTCTAATCTGCCGCCCCGTTTCCCTCTAGCGCCCGGAAAGCCCTTCTTGAATGGCACGCGACGTCTCTGACGCGACGCCGATCGAATCCCGCGACCAGCTCGTCGGGACGCTCGAATCGGGCTGCAAGCCGAAGTCCGAATGGCGCGTCGGCACCGAGCACGAGAAGTTCGGCTTCTATCTCGCCGACCACAGCCCCGTGCCCTATGAGGGCCCGCGCGGCATCCGCCGGCTGCTGGAGGCGATGGAGGGGCTCCTCGGCTGGCACCGAATCGAGGACGAGGGCCGCATCATCGGCCTCACCGACCCGCTCGATCTCGGCGCCATCTCGCTGGAGCCCGGCGGCCAGCTGGAACTCTCCGGCGCGCCGCTCAAGACCATCCACCAGACCTGCCGCGAGGTGAACGCCCATCTCGCCCAGGTGCGCGAATGCGCCACGCCGCTCGGCATCGGCTTCCTCGGCTCCGGCTTCTCGCCCAAGTGGAGCCGCGATGAGACGCCGGTCATGCCCAAGCAGCGCTACGACATCATGCGCGCCTACATGCCCAAGGTTGGCGGCCACGGCCTCGACATGATGCTGAGGACCTGCACCATCCAGGCCAATCTCGATTTCTCCGACGAGGCCGACATGGTGCGCAAGATGCGGGTCGGCCTCGCTTTGCAGCCGGTGGTGACTGCGCTCTTCGCCAATTCGCCTTTCGCGGACGGGCGGCCCAACGGCTACCAGTCCTATCGCGCCGAGATGTGGAAGGACACCGACCCGGCGCGCACCGGCATGCTGCCCTTCGCCTTC
Organism: uncultured Alphaproteobacteria bacterium; assembly: GCA_963743015.1. Taxonomy (GTDB): domain Bacteria; phylum Pseudomonadota; class Alphaproteobacteria; order Rhizobiales; family Kaistiaceae; genus CAVSRC01. The sequence continues at coordinate 592,590 of CAVUOD010000014.1, read as the reverse complement.
GAGGACGGCTTCGGCTTCGAGCGCTATGTCGACTGGGCGCTGGACGTGCCGATGTATTTCGTCAAGCGCGGCGACCGCTATTACGACGTCACCGGCACCACCTTCCGCAGCTATCTCGGCGGCAGCCTCGACAACAGCCTGCCCGATGCCCGGCCGACCATGGCGGACTGGAAGAACCACCTCTCCACCCTGTTCCCCGAGGTCCGGCTGAAGAACTACCTTGAGATGCGCGGCGCCGACGGCGGCCCCGGCCGGCGCATCTGCGCGGTGCCTGCGCTGTGGGTCGGGCTGCTCTACGATGCGGCCTCCCTCGACGCCGCCGGTGAGATCGTCAAGGACTGGACCGGCGCCGACCGCGAGGCCTTGCGCGACGCCGTGCCAAGGAACGGGCTGAAGGCGACGGTTCGCGGCCGCAGCGTCCGCGATATCGGCCGCGACATCGTGGCACTCGCGCGTGCAGGTCTCTCCCGCCGTTCCTATCTCAATGGTGAGGGTATCGATGAGACGATCTTCCTGTCGTCCATCGAGGAAGTCCTGGCCAGCGGCATGACACCGGCGGACCAGATCATGCGCGAATACGAACGCGACTGGCACGGCGACATCGACAGGATGTTCGAGGCTTATGCCTATTGAGGAATCGCGCCGCCTTGGCAAAGAGTGGTTTGATCCCGGTCAAGGTGGCACAGTCTGCTGGACCCGATGCTGGCCGGAATAAATATAAAGGAGGAGGGGCATTACAATGAATAATGCGGTCAGTACTATCAATGACATGCATGTCATCGTCGATCTCAGCGGCACCCGCCGCCCGACGGTGATCGCCGCCGATCTCGCCCGCCAGCTTGATGCCCACCTTACCGGCGTTGCCCTTGCCTTCGAGCCGGTGGTGCCGGTCTATACGATGACCACGCCGCTGCCGACCGATCTCATCGTTGCCGCCCATGAGCAGGCTGTGAACGATGCCAAGGCAGCGGCCGCCGCCTTTGGCGCGATCGCCTCTGCCGCCGGCGTGCGCTACGAGTCCCGGACGACCGAGTCGGTGGGCAGCGACGGGCTGGAAGGCGTCACCCGCAGCCTGGCGTTAAGCGACCTGCTGGTCGTCGGCCAGCAGAACCCCGACGCGCCCGAGCCGATGCGCGAGGCGCTGATCGAGGCGATGCTGTTCCAGTCGGGCGCGCCGATCCTCATCGTCCCCTATACCGGAGTGGAGTCCTTCTCGCCCGGTCGCGCCATCGTCGCCTGGGACGGCGGCGCCGCCGCGGCGCATGCGGTGCGCGCCGCCTTGCCGCTCCTCCATCTCGCCAAGGAGGTGGTCGTGGTCATCGTCAAGGAGCACATCAAGCGCTCGACCGAGCTTGCCGGCGCCGACATCGCCACTCATCTCGCCCGCCACGACCTGCACGTGGAAGTACGCGAGATCACCAATGCCACCGGCGATATCGGCCAGACCATCCTCAGCTTTGCCGCCGACGAGGCGGCCGACTGGATGGTGATGGGCGGCTACGGTCACAGCCGCATGCGCGAGTTCTTCCTCGGCGGGGCGACGCGCGGCATCCTCGAATCGATGACCCTGCCGGTGCTGATGACGCACTAGGCGCGCCCACCTGCAAGGCTCGAGTGATCCCGACCTCCCCCTCGTGGGGGAGGTCGGATTGCCTTTGTGAGGCTGAGCCGCGCTCAGGCAATCCGGGAGAGGCGCGCCCTCTCCCTGTTTTTCCAGGCTCGCTTCGCTCAAAGAAAAACGGCCCTCTCCCGCAAGGGCAGAGGGAGCGCGTCCCGATGAAGGCCTGCTCCTGTACCGCACAGACGAAAAAGGCCCGCCGAATGAACGGCGGGCCAGTGTGCCGGAGCTTCCAGGGGACCAGCAGCTCCGATGAATCTCGTTCAGGCGCTGAGGCGGCCGTCGCGATCGCCGGGCGAGGGGCGCAGGGCCGCCTGCCTGGTGAGCGTGCGCAGGAAATGGCCCTGCTTTTCGAGCCGTTCACGGGCGCCGAAGCGCACGGCCATACGCCGCTCGAGCGCCATCTCGTGCAGATGGGACGACGGGTCGTTGCCGAGCGGCGCCGACAGCGCCGCATGGACATCGCCCGGCGTCAGTCCGATGTCGCGCAGCATGTGCGCATCCCACTCCAGGAGCCGGGCGACCGAACGGCGGTTCTGTGCGGCGCGCCAGAGGGCGACGATGCGGGCAAGACCGGCCTCGACGAGGCGCCGCAGCTTTTCGCCGGCGCCGACCGGTGTGCTTTGGGTGAGTTCGGTGGTGGCCATTTTCGTGCTCCTTCGGGGCGTCGCGGGGCCCGTCTGCAGCCCCCAGGGCGCAGCGTTAGGGGTCTCGCTGCTTCAGCGACACCCGGAATATGCAGGGGCGAGATTGATCATTCCAACGAATGTTTCTAATATCTGTCATCGGTTTGGTTGATGTACCCCGGAGAGGCAGGACATGGCCGCCACACTCGATCTCGATCAGCTGCGCACCTTCATCGCCATCGTCGAAACCGGCAGCTTCACCAAGGCCGCGGACGCGGTCTTCAAGACCCAATCGGCCGTGTCGATGCAGATGCGCCGCTTGGAGGAGCGCATCGGCAAACCGATCTTCGAGCGCGACGGCCGCGCCTCCAAGCTGACCGAGGAGGGCGAGCGGCTGCTCGGCTTCGCCCGCCGCATGATGCGGCTGAACGACGAGACCGTCGCCGCCTTCGACGATGCCGAACTTTCCGGCGCCGTGCGCCTCGGCACGCCGGACGACTATGCCGACCGCTTCCTGCCCGAAGTGCTGGCGCGCTTCGCCCGCTCCAACCCGCGCGTCGAGGTGTCGGTGGTCTGCGACCAGTCGTCCGAGCTGATCCGCCAGGCCCGCGCCGGCGAAATCGACCTCGGCATCGTCACCCGCTGTGGCGAGGAAAATGTCGAAGTGATCCGCCAGGAGCCGCTGCTCTGGGTGACCTCGGCCCACCATGTGGTCGAGGAGGAGGAAGTGCTGCCGCTGGCCCTGTCGAAGCCGCCCTGCATGTGGCGCGCGGCGGCGGTCGAGGCGCTGACCGGTGCCGGGCGCAAATATCGCGTGCTCTATCAGAGCGCCAACGCCACCGCGACGGCGGCGGCCGTGCTCGCCGGTCTGGCGGTGAGCGTGCTGGCAGAATCGGCGCTCAGGCCCGGCATGCGGGTGCTCGGCGAGGCGGACGACTTCCCCCGCCTGCCGATGTGCCAGATCGGCCTGGTGCGCTCATGGAACCGGCCGGCCTCGCCGATCGTCGACGCGCTTGCCGAACACATCGTCTCCTCCCTCGACAACCTGTCGGTGCCGCGCGGTCGCGGCCGCTTGAAACCGCGTACTGGAATGGAAATGCGCCGTTCGGCCGGTTGCCGAACGCCTTTTCCGGTCACGCCCGATGCGCGGCGAAAAGCCTCGCTTGAAGACGACCGGAGGGGTGGCCTACATCCTCTTCATGAATTTGGAACAGGAGCAATTCTCATGGCACTGCGCATTGGCGACACCGCACCCGATTTCGAGGCGGAGACTACCGAAGGCAAGATCCGCTTCCATGACTGGCTGGGCGACAGCTGGGGCATACTCTTCTCCCACCCCAAGGATTTCACCCCCATCTGCACCACCGAACTCGGCACCGCAGCCAAGCTCAAGCCCGATTTCGACAAGCGCAACGTCAAGCTGATCGGCCTCAGCGCCGATCCGGTCGACAGCCATGGAAAATGGGCCAAGGACATCGAGGAGACGCAAGGGGCGGCGCTCAACTTCCCCATGATCGGCGACGCCGACCTCACGGTGTCGAAGCTCTACGACATGCTGCCGGCCGCCGCCGACCCGTCCGGCCCGCGCACCGCCGCCGATAACCAGACCGTGCGCACGGTCTACGTCATCGGCCCCGACAAGAAGATCAAGCTGATGATGGCCTATCCGATGTCGACCGGGCGCAACTTCGACGAGATCCTGCGCGCCGTCGATTCCATCCAGCTCACCGCCAAGTTCAGGGTGGCGACGCCGGCCAACTGGAAGGTCGGCGACGACGTTGTCATCGGCGGCTCGGTCAGCAACGACGAGGCCAAGAAGATCTGGCCCGCCGGCTGGAAGGAGCCCAAGCCCTATATCCGCATCGTGCCGCAGCCGAAGTAGCCGCGGCCCCGGCAACGGAACTGCGACGGCGCGGCCCCGGCCGCGCCGTTTTGGTTTGTGCGGTCTTCATCGCCCCACCCTCTTCGTCATCCTCCGACGAGCGAAGCGAGATCGGAGGATCGCTCGCCGCGAGCACGGCTGCGCTGAGCCTGCCGAGGCCGATCCTCCGCTTGCGCGGAGGATGACGGACGAAGGAGAGCAGGCCACAAAGAGCCTCACAGGAACCGGTACGCCGTTCCCTCCAGCGCCAGGCAGGTGAGCGGGCCGCCATAGACGGCGCCGGTATCGACATTGATGCGGTTCGGCATGACCTCGGGCGGATTGGCCGGCGTGTGACCGTGGATGACGACGAAGCCGTGGTCGCGGCCGTCCCACAGGAACTCCTCGCGAATCCAGATCAGGTCTTCCGGGTCCTGGGCGTCGAGCGGTACGCCCGGCCGGATGCCGGCATGGACGAACAGGTAATCGCCGAGGCGTGCCGTGAGCGGCAGGCCCGCGACGAAGGCGCGATGGGCCGGCGGCAGCGCGTCGGCAAGCCGGCGCGACAGGTCGCGGTAGTCGATGCCGCCCCAGAAGGACCGGCTCGGCGTCACGCCGTAGGAGCGCAGCGTCGCATCGCCGCCATTGGCAAGCCAGCCCGGCCCGTATTCCTCCGGCTCGACCAGGAAGCCGGCGAAGAACTCGTCGTGATTGCCCTTGAGGCAGATCACCCGCCGATCGGCTTCCGTCATCTCGGCCAGCCGCGCGATGACGGCGGCGGAATCGGCACCGCGATCGGTATAGTCGCCGATATGGATGATGCGGTGGTCGGTGACCGGACGCTCGCCAAGGTCGCGGGCGATCGCTTCGTGCGCCTCCGCCAGCAAGCCGTCGCAGCCGTGCACATCGCCGACGGCATAAAGCCGCATGCCCTCAGGCGTGTGGGATTCGCCCAGTCGCATCCACCGTGTCCTCTGCCGCGCCCGCTCGTTCGGCCGCGCCGGCCATGCTACCAAGTCCTGGAAGTGGATTGTGAAATGCGTGCACTGGTCATCGAAAACTTCACCGGAACGACGCTCGGCCAGGTCGGCACCGCGCTGGCCGAAGCCGGCATCGAAACCGACCTGCGCCGCGTCTGGAAGGGCAGCGCGCTGCCCCGTGGCCCCAATGGCTATGACGGGCTGGTCGTGCTTGGCGGCGAGCAGAGCGCCGTCGACGACGACGAGCACCCCTACCTGCCCGAGGTGGCGGCGCTGACCCGCGCCTTCGGCGAGGCCGACAAGGCGGTGCTCGGCATCTGCCTGGGCGCCCAGCTTGTCGCCCGCGGCCACGGCGCCGAGAACATCCTCGGCCGCCCCATCGAATTCGGCTGGCACGAGGTGAAGCCGACCGCGGCCGGACGCAGCGACCCGGTGCTTTCGGCGCTGGGCGAGGGGGCGCCGCTCTTCCACTGGCACCTCGACACCTTCAGCCTGCCGCCAGGGGCGGCGCATCTGGCTTCGAGTGCCATGACCGAGAACCAGGCCTTCCGCATCGGCCGCGCCGTCTACGGCATCCAGTTCCATTTCGAGGCCGACCGCCGGCTGGTCGAAAGCTGGAACGAGGCGTTCGCCGAACTGATTGCCGAGGAGATGCCCGACTGGCCCGAGCGTCACCGACGCGATGCTGCCCGCCATGGCGCCGAAGCGGACGCCGCCGGCCTGGCGCTTGCCCGGGCCTGGGTGAAGCTCATCGGGTGAGACGGCCGGCGGGGGCGCAAAGACCAGCGGAAAGCCCCTCGGTCTTTCGCCCGGGGGCGGGTAGAATTGCACGTGATGAGCGTCCTGAAGGAGCAGACCGATGAAATCGCTAGCCATTCTCGCCGCCGCTGTGGCCGCCACCATCGGCGTCGCGCACGCCGCTTCGCTGCCCGACCTCAAGGGCCGGACCGTCATCGCGGTGACCGAGAACGCCTATACGCCGCTCAACTTCGCCGATCCCAAGACGGGCAAGGGCATCGGCTGGGAATATGACGGGTTCAACGAGATCGCCAAGCGGCTCAACCTCAAGGTCGAATGGAAACTGTCGAGCTGGGACACCATGATCCAGGGCGTCCAGCAAGGCCTCTATGACGTCGGCATGGACGGCATCAGCATCACCGCCGACCGCGCCAAGCAGGTCGACTTCTCCATTCCCTACATGGTCTCGGAGCAGTTCATGCTGGTGCGCGCCGACGAGACGCGCTTCACCGACGCCAAGTCGCTCGGCGCCGGCGACTTCCTCATCGGCGCCCAGGCGGGCACCACCAACTTCTACACCGCCCTCGACGTGACCGGCACCGACGACAAGAATCCGAGCCCGCGCATCAAGCTGTTCGACACCTTCGGTGCGACCGTGCAGGCGCTGAAGGCCGGCGACGTCGACGCCGTGTTCATGGATAACGCTTCCGCTGCCGGCTACATGGGCGCCTCGCCCAATTCGTTCAAGATCGCCGGCGATCCGATCGGCCATGATGAATTCGGCTTCATATTCAAGAAGGGCTCGGACCTGGTGCAACCGGTCAACGCCGCGATTCAAGCAATGAAGGCCGACGGCACGCTCGACGCGCTCAACAAGAAGTGGTTCTTCGACTACAACAACCAGCAGTGACGAAGGCGGCATCGCCCACGGCGCGTGCGCCGGGCAGGAACGCAGAGCGCCGCGAGTTTCCCTTCTGGTTGCTCGCGGCAATCCTGCTTGGGCTGCTGCTCTGCTGGCTGTTCGTCGTCAACGGCGACTACCGCACGATTCTGGGCGCCCTCAGCCACGGGGTCTTCACCACCGCCTGGGTGTCGCTGGTCGCCTATCTCGCCGCCGCCGTCGTCGGTCTCGTCGTCGCGCTCGGGCGCGGTTCGCGCTCACGCGTCGTCCGCGAGGTCTCGACCTTCTATGTCGAGATCGTGCGCGGCATTCCGGTGCTGGTGCTCCTGTTCTACGTCGCCTTCGTCGGCGCGCCGGCTCTTGTCCAGGCGTGGAACTGGCTCGCCGCCTGGCCGATCGCCTGGGGCCTGCTGCCGGAACTCACCACGCGCGGCTTCGACATGACCGCGCGGGCGATTTTCGCGCTCACCATCAGCTATTCGGCCTTCCTCTCGGAGATCTTCCGCGCCGGCATCGAGTCGGTGCCGAAGACGCAGGTCGAGGGTGCCCATGCGCTCGGGCTCTCACGCATGGCGACCTTCCGCTTCGTCATCTTCCCGCAGGCCTTCCGCACGGTGCTGCCGCCGCTTGGCAACGACTTTGTCGCCATGATCAAGGATTCGGCGCTGGTCTCCTCGCTCGGCGTCCAGGACATCACCCAGATCGGCAAGGTCTATTCGGCCTCGACCTTCCTCTTCTTCCAGACCTACAACGTCGTCGCGTTTCTGTATCTGGTGATGACGGTCGGCCTGTCGCTCATGGTCCGCGCCCTCGAGCGCACTCTCAAGCAGCACGGCTGGGCGGGGACCGGACAGGAAAAATCCTGAAGCCGGTGCGCGGCAGGCAACCACGATATCGACGCCTGCTATCGGGCGAAATCCGCTAGCCGCCGACCACGATGATGTGCAGGTTGCGCGGCCCGTGGGCGCCGAGCAGGAGCGTCTGCTCGATGTCGGCGGAGCGGGACGGGCCGCTGATCAGATTGATCGTGCGCGGCAACGGATTTTCGCCGGCCTGCTGCTGCAGGCGCTCCCAGACCGTCTCGTAGTCGCCGGCAATATCGGCGGCGTCGAGCACGACGATGGCCGTCTCCGGCAGGAAGTTGAGCGTCGTCGGATTGTCCGCGCCCGATGTAAGCACGAGCGTGCCCGAACTCGGCGACCGCGGCGAACGCATGGCCGACCGAAACAGTGTCGTTGCCGTCGGTGGGACCGTGCGTCGTCTCGATCTGCGTCTTGTCCCAGGGCATGGCGGCAAGGCGCTTGTCGTCGCCCATGCGGACCGCCGCCGGCAGGTTGCGCTGGCGCAGGAACTCGGCGATCGCGGCCGGCACCGCGCCACCGTCGGCGACCCGCGCTACGCTGGCCGAATAGGACTCGGCCTTGCCGATGAACAGTGCCAGCCGCTCGGCATCGGCGAGCTGACCGCGTGCGGGAATGAGCCCGCGCGGGTGCGTGCGCAGGCGGTTGTCGACGGCGGCATTGCGGGCGGGCTCCGCCCCGGTGACACCGAGCGAACGGCGGATCTTGCCGAAGACCGCGTCGCGCCCGCTCAATGTCCCTTCCTCCGCGCCGCCCATGCCTCCTGGAACGTCTGCCCTTGCGGCGCCGGCAGGTCGCGATATTTCGTCCAGCCGCCGGCGAGCGGCAGCCGCCGGAAGCGGCCACGTCGTGCGCCGAGATTGCCGAGCGCCCGCATCACCAGTCTGGTGCCGAATTGATAGAGGCGCGGGTGGCGCGCGGCCCACGCCCACACGCCCAGGCCCCAGCGCCAGGTCGTCGGCGACAGGTGGCGCTCGAACTCGCGCTCGCGCCAGTGGCGCATCATCTTGGGCAGCGGGATCTTCATCGGGCAGACGCTTTCGCAGCGTCCGCAGAAGGTCGAGGCATTGGGCAGGTGGCCGGCCTGGTCGACGCCGATCAGCGTCGGCGTCAGCACCGCCCCCATCGGTCCCGGATAGACCCAGCCGTAAGCGTGGCCGCCGACCTCCTGATAGACCGGGCAATGGTTCATGCAGGCGCCGCAGCGGATGCAGCGCAGCATGTCCTGGAACTGGGTGCCGAGCATTGCCGAGCGGCCGTTGTCGAGGATGACGACGTGATACTCCTCCGGCCCGTCGGGGTCTCCCGGCCGCCGTGGGCCTGTCGAGAAGGTGGTATAGACCGACATGTCCTGGCCGGTGGCCGAGCGCGAGAGCAGGCGCAGGATCTGGCTGACATCGTTGAGCGTCGGCGTGATCTTCTCCAGCGACGCCAGCACGATGTGCACCCGCGGCAGGGTCTGGGTGAGGTCGCCATTGCCCTCGTTGGTGACGATCACCGAGGTGCCGGTCTCGGCAATCAGGAAATTGGCGCCGGTAATTCCGACATCGGCCGCCAGGAAACGCTGGCGCAGAATGCTGCGTGCCTCGGCCAGCAGCGCCGTCGGTTCGGACAGGTCGCGGTCGGCCGGCAGATTCGTGTGCACCCGGCGGAAATCGGCCTCCACCTGTTCCTTGGTCAGATGCACGGCCGGCGCGATGATGTGGCTCGGCGGCTCGTGGCGGATCTGGATGATGTATTCGCCGAGGTCGGTCTCTACCGGCTCGATGCCGTTGGCTTCGAGATGATCGTTGAGGGCGATCTCCTCGCCGATCATCGTCTTGCCCTTGGTGACCGTCTTGGCGCCGACGCGCTGGCAGATGCCAAGGATGATGTCGCGCGCGTCGGCCGCCGTCTCGGCGTAGTGGACCACGCCGCCCGACTGGGTGACCTTCTCCTCATAGGCCTCGAGATAGAGGTCGAGATGCTCGAGCGTATGGTTCTTGATGTCGCGCGCGCGTTCACGCAATGCCTCGAATTCGGGCAGCGCATCGACCGCATCCTGGCGCTTGTGGACGAAGTTTCCGCGCACGATGGCAAGCGTCTTCTGCAACTGGGCGTCGTCGAGCGCCCGGCGCGCATTCTGCTTGAAGGCGGGGGAGGTGGTTTGCATCAGCTCTCGGCCTCGCCGATCGGCGGCGTGTCGGTCATGCCGGCGAGCACCTCGGCGACGTGACGGACAGCAACCGGCTGGCCCTGGCGCTTGAGCTTGCCGGCCATGTTCATCAGGCAGCCGAGATCGCCGGCAAGCAGCGTGCCGGCGCCGGATTCGACGATTCGCTCCGCCTTCTTCTCGACGATGCCGTTGGAGATGTCGGGATATTTGACGCAGAAGGTGCCGCCGAAGCCGCAGCAGATGTCGGCTTCCTCGAGTTCCTTCAGGGCAAGCCCGGCGACCGAGGCGAGCAGCTTGCGCGGCTGGTCGCGGACGTCGAGCTCGCGCAGGCCGGCACAGGAGTCGTGATAGGTCACTGTACCGTCGAACGACGCTTCGACTTGGTTCATGCCGCGCACGTCGACCAGGAAGCTCGTCAGCTCGAACACCTTGGCCGAAAAGGCCTGCACGCGCGGCTCCCATGCCGCGTCGCCGGCAAACAGCGTCGGATAGTGGACCTTGAGCATGCCGGCGCAGGAACCCGACGGCGCCACCACGTAGTCGTAGGGCTGGAAGGCAGCGATCACCTGCTCGGCGATGGCGCGCGTATCCTTGCGGTCGCCGGAATTGTAGGTCGGCTGGCCGCAGCAGGTCTGCGCCGTCGGCACTTCGACCGTGCAGCCGGCGGCTTCCAGCAGTTTGACGGCGGCGAAGCCGACGGTGGGGCGAAACAGGTCAACCAGGCAGGTGACGAACAGACCGACCCGCGGGGCACGCACTTCTTCAGGCATCAGATTTCCTCGCGCGGACAACCGCGCGAGGAGATCGATAGCAGGCTAAGCCGATGCATTTCAACAAGGCTTGCGGGCGGGATCGGCCGACGCCGCCCCCAACGCCGCAGCGGTCAGGTGGGAGGCGTATAGGAAGGGCTGACTGGTGCAGCCGGCGCCGGCGCCGGGGTCGACCCGGTCTTGTTCGAGTGGTGGCTGTAGATGGGCCCGGTTTCGTTGCGGGTCCACCACCACGGCAGGCCGCTGGCCTTGCAGACCCAGATATAGGTGACGTTGAAGAGGTGCGTCTCGACCCGGTGGCAGTCTTTCGACTGCCCCGCACTGAAGAAGAAGGCTTCCGCCTTCTGTGGCATTGCAGTTCCCGCTGCAGCAGCGAGAACGAAGGCAGTGCACGCAACAACGAAGGTCTTCATGAGTTTGACTCCAGTCAGAGGCGCGGCACGAAGCCAACTTCGCGCTTATCGACATCCGATAGCAAGAAATGGAACAATAAAAATTAATAAAGCTTGGGTGGTTAACAATAGATGCAAATATGCGATCTATAAATGAAATAAACACCGAGTGAACAAAACATAGAAACAAATCATGATTTCAATTTTAAGAAATATTTCTTTCGTTGTATCGCAATCTGCGGTTGCCGACGCGCGGAGGCCGTGCTGGCGCGGCCGCCCGAACTCGTGCATGCGATGACCTCCGCTGCCGTCAGCGCGCTATGCCATCCGCCGCCAACGACGGCTATGATGCGATGGATCTTCAGCCGTCGCCTGTTGCGGGAGTGCCCATGACTGCCATCGCCATGCCCGAGATAGACGCGCGCATTGTCGCCCGCCGCGAGACGATCGTCGCCGGGCTTGCCGCCATCGTCGGCGCCGATGCGGTCATCGCCGAAGAAGGCGAGCGCCGCGCCTATGAAACCGACGCGCTCACCGCCTATCGGGCGGTGCCGCTGGCCGTCGTCCTGCCGGCATCGACCAGCCAGGTGTCGGCGGTGCTGAAATTTCTCGGCAAGGAAGGCGTCAAGGTGGTCGCCCGCGGCGCTGGCACCTCGCTCTCGGGCGGCGCGCTGCCTTCGCCCGATGCGGTGGTGCTCGGCCTGGCGCGCATGAACCGCATCCTTGCCGTCGACTATGACAACCGCGTGGCCACTGTTGAGGCCGGCGTCACCAACATCAACATCTCCAACGCCGTCGCCCACAAGGGCTTCTTCTACGCCCCTGACCCCTCCAGCCAGCTCGCCTGCACCATTGCCGGCAACGTCGCCATGAACTCCGGCGGCGCCCACTGCCTGAAATACGGTGTCACCACCAATAATGTGCTGGGCGTCAAGATGGTGCTGATCGACGGCACCGTGGTCCAGATCGGCGGCGCCCATCTCGATGCGCCGGGCTACGACCTGCTCGGCCTGGTCGTCGGTTCCGAGGGCCAGCTCGGCGTCGTCACCGAGGTAACGGTGCGCATCCTGCGCGCCGCCGAAGGCGCCCGGCCGATGCTGATGGGTTTTGCCTCGGCGCAAGCCGCCGGCGGCTGCGTCGCCGCCATCATCGGCTCCGGCATCGTTCCCGTGGCCATCGAATATATGGACGGCCCGGCGATCAAGGCTTGCGAGAACTTCGCCCATGCCGGCTACCCGCTCGATGTCGAGGCGATGCTGATCGTCGAGGTCGAAGGCTCTGAAGCCGAGATCGCGGACCTGATCGCCCGCATCACAAAGGTCGCCGAAGAGTTCCAGCCGCAGGTCGTACGCGTGTCGAAATCGGAGGCCGAAAGCGCCGCCATCTGGAAGGGGCGCAAGGCGGCCTTCGGCGCCATGGGCCAGATCGCCGACTATCTGTGCATGGACGGCGTCATCCCCACCGGCCGCCTGCCGGAAGTGCTCACCCGCACCGGCGAGATCTGCGCCGGCTACGGCCTGGCGGTCACCAACATCTTTCATGCCGGCGACGGCAACCTGCACCCGCTGATCCTCTACGACGCCAACAAGCCGGGCGACATCGAGAAGGCGGAAGCTGCCGGCGCCGATGTGCTCAAGCTCTGCGTCGAGGTCGGCGGCTGCCTGACCGGCGAGCACGGAGTGGGCATCGAGAAACGTGACCTGATGACGGTGCAGTTCTCGACCGTCGATCTGGCCCAGCAGATGCGCGTGAAGAGCGTTTTCGATCCCGCCTGGCTGCTCAACCCGGCCAAGGTCTTCCCGCTCGAGGGCACGGCCGGAGAAGGCGGCGACGTCACCGTAGCCGCGGCATCGTCCGCGTATTCCGCCTCCTCCGTCGTCATCCTCCGCGCAAGCGGAGGATCGGCTTGCGGCAGGTCCGGCGTATCGATGAAATGCTGCAGCCGGTGGAGAACGATCCCCGGTCTCGGCCTTCGCCTCGCCGGGGATGACGGGGAAAGGGGAGTGCCGTCGCGCGACCGGCGCCTCACCACAAGTTCTTCCCGTCGACCTCCTTGTGTTCGACCGTGGCGAGGTTGAAATCGTCGAACAGGCGGGCGTTGACGCCGATCCGCGGATTGTCGAAATCGGGCTTGCCGGTCGACCAGTCCGGCGATTCCGAATAGGTGGTGCAGCCGCAGATCGGGCAGAAGTGATGCTGCACGGTGTAGCTGTTCCACTGATACGTCGCGACCCGGTCGCGCGCCGTCGTCAGGCGGAATTCCTCCGGTGTGTAGTAGGCCCACAGCGCCCCGCTCTTGGAGCAGTACGAGCAGGTGCAGGCAGTGACGCTCTCCGGCGCGGCGCTCACCTCGAATTGCGTTGCCTTGCAGTGGCAGCTTCCCGTGATGACCACGCCCCATCTCCTGTGTCTGTCGGATCGGATGGGCGCAGACTCTAGCGGGTCCCTGCTGACAGCCTTGTGGCAGGAGATGGAAGCATCCCAGAATTGAGCGGAGTCAAGGAATCGGCGAGACAATCGCGGATGGTGGCGCCATGGAAAAGGTCCGTATCGAACAGCATTCGTGCCTCGGCCTGATCTGGGCCGCCGGCTGGCTCTTCACCATCGGCTTCCTCAAGCTCGGCTTCTGGAAGGGCGTCTTCGCCATCATCGTCTGGCCCTATTACATCGGCAGCTGGGTGGCGACGCTCGCCGGCTGATCGCATCGCCGGTCTTCCCTCGTTTCGTCGCGGCGGCTATTGCTACTTGGCCGAAGCGAGCGAAAGCTCCCGTGCCGACAATCGGCGCCGGCGAGGGACGTGAGTGGGCGTGAGCGAACCCCTTTTGCCGATCAGCGAGACCGAGGTCGCCGACATCGTTGCCGTGGCGGCCAGCCGCCGGACGCCATTGGCGGTGAACGGTGGCGGCACGCGTTCGGGCCTCGGTCGCCCGGTACAGGCCGCCGCGGCGCTCTCCACGGCGGAACTCAGTGGCATCATGCTATACGAACCGACCGAGCTGGTGATCTCGGCCCGGGCCGGTACGCCGCTTGCCGAAATCGAGGCGCTGCTCGCCGAAAACGGCCAGCGCCTGACCTTCGAGCCGCCCGATTACCGCCGGCTCTACGGCTCTGCCGGCGAGCCGACCATCGGCGCCGTGGCCGCCGCCAATCTCTCCGGCCCCCGCCGCATCATGGGCGGTGCGGCCCGCGACGGCCTGATCGGCCTGCGTGCGGTGACCGGTCGCGGCGAGGTGATGAAATCCGGCGGGCGGGTGATGAAGAACGTCACCGGCTACGACCTGGTCAAGTTCCTCGCCGGCTCCTACGGCACGCTCGCCGTGCTCACCCAGGTGACCTTCAAGGTGCTGCCCGCACCGGAGAGCGAAGCGACGCTGGTGGTCGAGGGTCTCGACGACGGCGCCGCGGTCACCGCGCTCTCGGCGGCGCTCGGCACGCCCTTCTCGGTGACCGGTGCGGCGCATATGCCGCTGACCAGCAAGGGGCCGGGGCGCACCTGTGTCCGGCTGGAGGGTTTTGCCGCTTCGCTTGCCGACCGGGTCGCGCGCATGCGGGCAATGCCGGGACCCTTTGCCGGCGCTGCTGTCCTCGATGGCGAGGCGTCGGCCGCCCTGTGGCGTTCGATCCGCGACGTCGATGCGCTCGCCGCACCCGACACGGCACCGGTCTGGCGCCTGTCGGTGAGGCCCGGCGACGCCCCGGCACTGGTCGAGACCCTGCATCGCGCCTTTGAATGCCGGGCGCTCTACGATTGGGGCGGGGGACTGGTGTGGATCGCCGGCGGCGACGGGCCGGACGCCGGCGCCGAGGCGATCCGTGCTGCCGTCGCCACCGTCGGCGGCCACGCCACGCTGGTCCGCGCGCCCGACGACCTGCGCAATGCCGTCGCCGTCTTCCAGCCGCTGCCCGAGCCGCTGATGGCGCTCACCCGCAAGCTCAAGGAGAGTTTCGATCCCGCCGGCATTCTCAACCCCGGCCGCATGTATGCGGGGGTGTGAGCCATGCAGACCAGCTTCACCCTTGCCCAGCTTGCCGATCCGCAAGTCGCCAATTCGGAGAAGATCCTCCGTTCCTGCGTCCATTGCGGCTTCTGCACCGCGACCTGCCCGACCTATCTCCTGCTCGGCGACGAGCTCGATAGCCCGCGCGGGCGCATCTACCTGATCAAGGACATGCTGGAGGGCGGCAAGCCGGCCGACGAGCAGGTGGTCCGCCATATCGACCGCTGCCTGTCATGCCTCGCCTGCATGACCACCTGTCCGTCGGGCGTCGACTACATGCATCTGGTCGATCATGCCCGCGCTCATATCGACAAGACTTACCGGCGGCCCTTCGCCGACCGGTTCGTCCGCGCGCTGCTGGCATTCGTTCTGCCCTATCCCAGGCGCTTCCGCGCGGCCCTTGCCGGTGCACGTCTTGCCCGCCCCTTCGCCGGTCTTGTGGCGAAACTACCCGGTGGCAGTCGCTTCTCGGCCATGCTCAAGCTTGCTCCCAGGAAGCTCCCGACGCCGTCGCCGGCAAGCCGTCCCGGCATCTTTCGCCCCACCGGCACGCGCGCCAAGCGCGTCGCACTGCTCCGCGGCTGCGCCCAGTCGGTGCTCGACCCCGGCATCAACGCCGCCACCATTCGCCTGCTCAACCGGCTTGGCGTCGAGGTGGTCCAGGCGCCGGACGAGGTCTGCTGCGGCGCGCTCACCCATCACATGGGCCGCACGCACGATTCGCATGAGAACGCGAGACGCAATATCGACGCCTGGGTGAAGGAGATCGATGCCGGCGGTCTCGACGCCATCATCGTCACCACGTCGGGCTGCGGCACGACCATCAAGGACTATGGCTTCATCCTGCGCGATGACCCCGCCTATGCCGAAAAGGCCGCTCGGGTGTCCGCCCTCGCCAGGGACGTCTCCGAATATCTGGAAACCCTCGATCTCGGCACGCCCCAGAACGGCAAGGGACTGAGTGTTGCCTACCATGCCGCCTGTTCGCTGCAGCACGGCCAGCAGGTCACGACCGCACCGAAGGCCCTGCTTGCCCGCGCCGGCTTCGACGTGCGCGAGGTGCCCGAGGGGCACCTGTGCTGCGGCTCGGCCGGCACCTACAACATGCTCCAGCCGGAACTCTCCCAGCGCCTGCGCCAGCGCAAGGTGGCGAACATCAAGGCGACCGGCGCCGGCATCATCGCCGCCGGCAATATCGGCTGCATCACCCAGATCGCCGGCGGCGGCGATCTTACTGTCGTCCACACCGTCGAACTGATCGACTGGGCCTATGGCGGCCCCCAGCCGTCGGACCTCAAGGTCCCCGCAGGTCTGTGATTCTGCGGGCCTTGCGCCCCTCGTCACAAATCCTTAGGGTTCAGGTGTCTCAACGGGGTGCCCGTCCGGGCTGAGAGGCATCGCCAACCCGTCGAACCTGATCCGGATCATGCCGGCGGAGGGATTGAGGATGCGCCAATCAGCAAAGCGCCAAGCACCGTCCGCCGGGCAACTGCCTGGAGGGCGCTGAGCCATGACCAATATCGATATCCCCGCAATCGGGGCGGCGCTTGACGACCTGCGTGCTGAACGCCCGCTCGTCCACAACATCACCAACTATGTGGCGATGGAAATCGCCGCCAATGCTCTGCTGGCGCTCGGCGCCTCGCCGGCCATGGTCCACGCCCGCGAGGAGGTCGAGGATTTTGTCGCGATCTCGAGCGCTCTTGCCGTCAACATCGGCACGCTGTCGCCGCCCTGGGTCGAGGCCATGAAGCTTGCCGCGGCCAAGGCGGTGCAAACCGCCAAGCCGTGGGTGCTCGACCCCGTTGGCTGCGGCGCGACGCCCTACCGCACCAAGACCTCGGCGGAACTGGCGGCCATGAAGCCGACGATCATCCGCGGCAATGCCAGCGAAATCATGAGCCTCGCCGGCGCGGCAGGCGCCGGCGGCAGAGGCGTCGATTCGACGTCCCGCTCCGACGCCGCGGTCGAAGCGGCACGCGCGCTGGCCAACACGACCGGCGCCGTCGTCGCCGTGACCGGCGAGACCGACTACGCCACCGACGGTGCCACCATCATTGCGGTCGAAGGCGGCCATGCGTTGATGCCGCTGTCCACGGCGCTTGGCTGCGCGCTGACCGCTTGCGTGGCGGCTTTCGCCGCGGTGCGCCCGCCCTTCGAGGCGACGGTCGCAGCCCTCGCCGTCTATGCGGCAGCCGGCGCCGAGGCCGCCAGCCGCTGCCGTGGCCCGGGCCATCTGCCGGCGGAACTGTGCGATGCGCTCCATGCCATGAATGCGACGCTGCTGGCGCGGCGAGCGAAGATTGCGATGGTCTGATGCCGCTTCGCATCGTTTTCGACCTGTCGGTCTATCTGGTCACCGACCGGGAGCTGTGCGGCACGCGCGGCGTGGTCGAGACCGTGCGCCAGTCGATTGCCGCCGGCGCGACAATGGTGCAGTTGCGCGACCCGGTCGCCAAGACGAGGAGCCTGGTTGAGCAGGCGCGCGCGCTCGTCGCGCTGCTGCGGCCAGCCGGCATCCCGTTCATCGTCAACGATCGCGTCGACGTGGCGATGGCCGCGGGCGCCGACGGCGTCCATCTCGGCCAGTCGGACATGAGCGTTGCCGACGCGCGTGGCTTGATGGGCCCCGGGCCGCTCCTCGGCCTGTCGATCACCGCGCTCGCCGACCTTGCCACCTCCGATCTCGCCGGCGTCGACTATCTCGGCGTCGGCCCGGTCTTCACGACCGCCACCAAGGCAGACGCGGCGCCGGCCATGGGGCTCGACGGGCTTGCCGCGGTGCGTGCCGCCAGCGATCTGCCCATCGTCGCCATTGGCGGCATCGACCACACCAATACGGCAGAGGTCATCGCCGCCGGTGCCGATGGCGTAGCGGTGGTCTCGGCGATCTGCACAGCGCCGGATGCAGGGGCGGCGACGCGCGGTCTCGCCGAAATCGTTGCCGCTGCAAAGAAACGCCGGTGAAGCGCCTCACGTCCTCAGCCGGTAGCCGGTGCGGAAGATCCAGGCGACGATCCCGAGGCAAATCGCCAGAAAGACGAGGGTCATGGCGAGGCTGACGAAGACGTTGACGTCGGCCAGCCCATAGAACGCCCAGCGGAAGCCGCTGACCAGATAGACCACCGGGTTGAACAGCGTCACCGTCTGCCACAGCGGCGGCAGCATCTTGATCGAATAGAAGCTGCCGCCGAGGAAGGTGAGCGGCGTGATGATCAGGAGCGGCACGATCTGCAGCTTCTCGAAGCCATCCGCCCAGATGCCGATGATGAAGCCGAACAGGCTGAAGGTCAGCGCGGTCAGGACCAGGAAGAGGATCATCACCAGCGGGTGCTCTATGTGCAGCGGCACGAAGAACCCCGCCGTCGCCAGGATGATGAGGCCGAGCATCGCCGATTTCGTCGCTGCGGCGCCGACATAGCTGATGACGATCTCGAGATAGGACACCGGCGCCGACAGGATTTCATAGATGGTGCCGATGAATTTCGGGAAATAGATGCCGATCGACGCGTTGGAGATGCTCTGGGTCAAGAGCGACAGCATGATCAGGCCGGGGACGATGAAGGCGCCGTAGCTGACGCCCTCGACGCTGCTGATGCGCGAGCCGATCGCCGCCCCGAAGACGATGAAGTAGAGCGAGGTCGACAGCACCGGCGAGATGATGCTCTGCATGATGGTACGGAAGGTCCGCGCCATCTCCCAGCTGTAGATCGCCCATATGGCCCGGGGATTCATCGGCGTTCACTCACCAGATTGACGAAGATGTCCTCAAGCGAGCTTTCCTTGGTCTTGAGGTCCTTGAGGTGAAGGCCAGCGCCGCGGAAGGCGGCAAGCAGCGCCGTGATGCCGGTGTGCTCGGCCTGGGTGTCGTAGGTGTAGGTCAGCTCCGAGCCGCCGTTGTTGAGTTCAAGATTGTAGGCGGAGAGCGCCTCGGGGACCGCGTCGAGCGGGCTCTGCAGCTCCAGCGTCAGCTGCTTCTTGCCGAGCTTGCGCATCAGCGCACCGGTTTCTTCGACCAGGATCAGTTCGCCGTGATTGATGACGCCGATGCGGTCGGCCATCTCCTCGGCTTCCTCGATGTAGTGGGTGGTCAGGATGACGGTGACGCCGGAATCGCGCAGAGCCCGGACGACCGCCCACATGTCCTTTCTCAGCTCAACGTCGACGCCGGCCGTGGGCTCGTCGAGAAACAGCACGTTCGGCTCGTGCGACAGCGCCTTGGCGATCAGCACCCGGCGCTTCATGCCGCCCGACAGCGTCATGATCTTGGAGTCCTTCTTGTCCCACAGGGACAGCTCCCTCAACACCTTTTCCAGGTACGCCGGATCGGGACGCTTGCCGAACAGGCCGCGGCTGAAGCTGACCGTCTGCCAGACGGTGGCGAAGGCGTCGGTGGTGAGTTCCTGCGGCACCAGCCCGATCATCGACCGGGTGTGGCGGAAGTCGCGCACGATGTCGTGACCGTCGACGGTGATCGACCCCGGACCGGGATTGACGATGCCGCAGATGATGCCGATCAGCGTCGTCTTGCCGGCGCCGTTGGGGCCGAGCAGGCCAAAGATCTCGCCGCGGTGAATCGTGAGATCGATGCCCTTGAGGGCCTGGAAGCCGGACGCATAGGTCTTGGAAAGACCGGAAATCGCTATGATCGGCTGTGTGGAAGCTGTTGCGGTCGCCATGAATGAGGGGTCCCCCGCGGTGGGCGACACATATGGAGCGCGGCCGTCCGGGTTGCAAGGCGCGGCGTCGAGCCTCTTGCAAACCACTGACAATCGGGTTCTTTCCCCCCGGAGGCTGTGCCATACAGGGGCCACAGCAGGTGGGGAGTGAAAAACCAGCAAATGTCGGTTGTCGAACAGAAGTCCAGGGTGCCGGGCGTTGAGATCCGTGGTGCGTGGGGCCCGCGCTATGAGGAGATCCTGAGCGACGAGGCGCTGGCCTTCCTCGCCGGCCTGCACCGCAAGTTCAATGCCTCGCGCCTCAGGCTGCTGGCGCTGCGCGACGAGCGCCAGGCCCGCCTCGACGCCGGTGCCCTGCCGGATTTCCTGCCCGAGACGGCCCATGTGCGCGACGGCGACTGGACGGTGGCGCCGATCCCCGCCGACCTTCAGGACCGCCGGGTCGAGATCACCGGGCCGACCGACCGCAAGATGGTGATCAATGCGCTCAATTCCGGCGCCAGGGTCTTCATGGCCGATTTCGAGGACGCCAATGCGCCGACCTGGGCCAACCAGATCGAAGGCCAGATCAACCTCAAGGACCGCTGGGCCGACAAGATCGATTTCACCGATCCGACGAGCGGCAAGGAATACAAGCTTTCCGACAAGCCGGCCGTTCTCCTGGTGCGCCCGCGCGGCTGGCATCTGCCGGAGGATCACCTGGTCGTCGACGGTCAGTCGATTGCCGGCGGCCTGTTCGATTTCGGCCTCTATGTCTTCGTCAACGCCAAGACGCTGCTCGCCCGCGGCACCGGTCCCTATTTCTACCTGCCCAAGCTCGAGAGCTATCTCGAGGCGCGCCTGTGGAACGAGGTGTTCAGCCATGCCGAACAGGCCCTCGGCATTCCGGTCGGCTCCTTCAAGGCGACCGTTCTGATCGAGACGCTGCCCGCCGCCTTCGAGATGGACGAGATCATCTACGAATTGCGCGACCACATGGCCGGCCTCAACTGCGGCCGCTGGGACTACATCTTCTCCTTCATCAAGACGCTGAGGAACAAGCCGGAATTCCTGCTGCCCGACCGTGGCCAGGTGGACATGGGCCGGGCCTTCCTCAAGGCCTATTCGGAGCTCCTCATCAAGACCTGCCACCGCCGCGGCGCCTTCGCCATGGGCGGCATGGCGGCGCAGATCCCCGACCGCCGCAATCAGGAGATCAACCGCGTCGCCTTCGAGAAGGTGCGCGCCGACAAGGAGCGCGAGGCCAAGGCCGGCCATGACGGCACCTGGGTCGCCCATCCCGATCTCGTGCCGGTGGCGATGGAAGTGTTCGACCGCGTGATGCCGCAGCCGAACCAGCTCGACAAGCTGCGCCAGGACGTGCATGTCGGCCAGAAGGAGCTTCTCGAAGTGCATGAGGGCACGCGCACAGAAGACGGCGTGCGCCAGAACATCCGCGTCGGCGTGCAATATATCGAGGCGTGGCTGAGGGGCCGTGGCGCGGTGCCGCTCTACAACCTGATGGAGGATGCCGCGACCGCCGAGATCAGCCGCTCGCAGATCTGGCAGCAGATGCATTTCAATGCGGAGCTGGACGACGGCCAGAAGGTGACGCCCGAACTCTTCGACAGGCTGCTCGGCGAAGAGATGGAACGGGTGAAGGGTGAGATCGGCGCCGACAATTATGCCGCCGGCCGTTTCCCGGAAGCCATCGAGCTCTTCCGCAACCTGTCGGTAGCCGACACGCTGACGCCCTTCCTGACGCTGCCGGCCTATCGGTTGATCGTCTAGCGTTCCACGGCCGAAATTTCCCTGGCGGCGCGGTCGAAATCCGACCGCGCCGCTCGTCGTTGTGTCATCGGCTATACCGGCTGTGGGAGCGGGACATGACGCAAAGCGGGGAACGAGCGGCCATGATCAGGGGTGGGTGCACGTGCGGCGCCGTCGGCTACGTGGTCGAGGATGCGTTCCTCTACGCGGCCAACTGCCACTGCTCCCGGTGCCGCACGGCGACCGGATCGGCTTTCAAGTCATTTGCGGGAATCGCGCGGGAAAAGCTGGAGGTGGTCGCCGGCGACGACAGCCTGATGATCGTCGGCGGTCCCGGTGCCTTCGACCTGCGCTGTGCGCGATGCGGTGCCTTCCTCGTCTCGGTCATCGGCGAGCGTGTCCACGTCGCCATGGGCAGCCTGATCGACGCACCGTCGATCCGCCCCTCGCACCACATCTTCGTCGGCTCGAAGGCGCCTTGGCACACGATCACCGACGATCTTCCCCAATATCAGGAGTTCGCCTCCTGAAACTCCCGCGCCGCCGGGGCCGTCACGTCCCCGCCCGGCTCTTCAGCGGCTTCTCTGCCATTGCCAGGAAGCAGAGGAAGCCGATTACCAGCGTGATCGCGGCGGCGCCGAAGATCATGGTGAAGACCGGGCCGATCGGCGTGCCGTTCTTCGCCGCGATGGCCACCAGCCTTTCGAGCGAGCCGGCCGACTGGCCGCCGACCCCCAGTCCGCTCAGGAAGATGGTGCCGAAGACGGCGACCAGGATGGCGCTGCCGAGCGAACGGAAGAAGTTGTAGGTCGCCGTCGCGGTGCCGAGCTGGTGCGGCTCGACGGCGTTCTGGATCGACACCGTGGTCACCGGATAGATGGTGCCCATGCCGACGCCGGAGATGGCGAGCAGCACCTCGATCTGCCACAGCTGCAACGTGCCGGAACCCCAGGCCAGAATCGTCATGCCGATCGCCGCGACCACCAGCCCGACCAGCGGCCCGCGCTTGTAGTGCTCCGTCCACGCCATGATGCGTCCGGCGATCTGCGCGCCGGTGACGGTGCCGCCCATCAGTGCGATCAGCGCCAGGCCCGACTGGCTGGCGGAGAGCCCGACGATCGCCTCGAAATAGATCGGCACGAAGATGGTCAGTCCGACCATGGTGCCGACCACGAAGAAATTGGACGCCGTGCCGGTGCCGACGACCGGATTGAGCATGACGGTGAGCGGCACGAACGGTTCGCTGGCGGTCAGCAGGCGCCCGGCGAACAGGCCCCAGGCGGCCACCGTGGCGACGATGAGGCCGATCACCTGCGGCGAGATCCACGCATATGTGCTGCCGCCCCATGACAGCGCCAGGAGCAGGGTCGTCGCGGCAAAGGCCATGAGCAGTGCGCCGATGACGTCGAGCTTGTGCGGCCGCTCGTGCCGCGGCAGGCGCTTGAGCACGCCATAGGTCATCGCCAGGGCGCCGGCACCGAGCGGCAGGTTGATCCAGAAGATGAACGACCAGTGCAGATCCTGGGCGAAAAAGCCGCCGATGACCGGGCCGACGACGGAAGAGGTGACGAAGACGGACGCGAAATAGGCCTGGTAGCGCATGCGCTCGCGCGGCGGGACGACGTCGGCGACGATGGTCTGGGCGAGCGCGATCAGGCCGCCGCCGCCGAGCCCCTGGATGAAGCGTGCCGTGATCAGCACGATCATCGCCGGCGCCAGCGCGCACAGGAGCGAGCCGAAGACGAAGGTCGAGATGGCGATGAGCAGCATCCGGCGGCGGCCGTAGATATCGGCAAGCTTGCCGTAGAGCGGCGTCACCGCCGTCGCCGAGAGCAGATAGGCCGTCACCACCCATTGCAGGTGTTCGAGGTCATGCAGCTCGGAGCCGATGGTCGGCAAGGCGGTCGCCACGATGGTCTGGTCGAGCGCCGCCAGCAGCATCGCCAGCAGGATGCCGAGGATGATCTGCCGGACGGCCGCCTTGTCGAGTTCCGGCGGAGAGGGGACAGGCGTGGCGTCGGTCATCGCAAGCGTCGGCGAGGGTGGAGAGCGAAAATCAGGAGGGTAGGCGGCTATCTTTAGACCTGCCGGCGCGAAAAGAAAGGGCGCCCCGCTTGGGGCGCCCCGGAATTGCGGCCATGCGGTCAGGCTATGCCTAAAGCACGATGACCTTGGCGCCCACCTTGGCGCGATTGAAGAGGTCGATGACGTCCGGATTGACCAGGCGGATGCAGCCGGACGAGACGTTGAGGCCGATCGTCCACGGCTCGCTGGTGCCGTGGATGCGGTAGCCGGTGTCGCCGCCCTTGCCGTAGAGATAGAGGGCGCGCGCGCCGAGCGGGTTGCCCGGGCCGCCCTTCATGTAGCGCGGCAGCTTATGGCCGCGCTCGGCCTCGCGGATGACCATCTCCTTGGGCGGCGTCCAGCCCGGCCACTGCGCCTTGCGGCCGACATGCACGGTGCCGTGCCAGCCGAAGCCGGTGCGCCCGACGCCGATGCCGTAGCGGATCGCCTGGCCCTTGCCGAGCACGTAGTAGAGGAAGTGCCAGCGCGGGTCGATGATGATGGTGCCGGGTCTCTCGCTGGTCTTGTAGCCGACGATGGTGCGCCGGTACTGGCCCGGCACCTGGCGATAGCGCGACACCTGCTCGGGATAGAGCGCCGGCCCGCCGTCGCCTGAGAAAATCTGGCCGAGGCCGTTGAAGAACGCATCGATCGGGTTGTCTTCCTGGGCACTGGCCGTGCCGGCGCTGGCGAGCGCAAAGCCGAGAACCGCCGCCCAAATCAGCCTTCTGAACGCCATTTCAATCCCCCTGGGTATGGCTCCGGCATCGCCGGAGCCAGCCGCCGCGTATATTTTGAAACGATAACGAACTCACGATGCTAGCGGCAACCACCTCTTCAGTCACGAGGTGGTGAGGTGAGGCTGGCCGCTGCGCGTCCAATCCCCGAGCGGCCGCAAACCCGGCCGCTCTCCCGTGCCGGTTGGACCGAGGCTACTTGACGACGACCTTGGTGCCGACCTTCACCCGGTCGTAGAGGTCGACGACGTCCTGGTTGCGCATGCGGATGCAGCCCGACGAGACGGCATGACCGATCGTCCACGGCTGGTTGGAGCCGTGAATGCGATAGAGCGTCGAGCCGAGATAGAGCGCACGGGCGCCGAGCGGGTTGTTGATGCCGCCGACCATATGGACCGGCAGGTTCGCCACCCGCTGGCGCATCTCCTCCGGCGGCGTCCAGTCCGGCCACTTGGCTTTGCGCGTGACGGTGTGAACGCCCGCCCATTCGAAACCCGGGCGGCCGACACCGACACCGTAGCGCTTGGCCATGCCGTTGCCGAGGATCAGGTAAAGGTAGCGTGCTTCGGTATCGATGATGATCGTGCCCTTGGCCCGATCGGTCTGATAGGCGACTTCCCGTGGCAGGAAGGCCGGGTCGATGGGATGGCCGTAATTGGGGTCGGTGGTCGGCGCCTGGCGCTGCTGGCGCGGAAAGACCGCCGGCGAGAACGAGGCCTGCTGCGGCGCCGGCCTGGCGACGCCGACGCGGTGCGGCGCCATGAGTTGCAGCAGCAGCGGACCGTCAGTGAAGGTGACCGGCTGGGCGGCGGCATGACCGCTGTGCATGATGCCGAAGGCAAAGGCGGCAAGCGCGATCGAGGGGAAGAAACGGTTGATCATCGGCGTACTCGGTTACTGTGCGCGACTTGCGGGGTTACCCCCCGCGCGGCGGAACGGACCTGCCTGACGCCGATGTGTTTTTCGTTGGGCCGCTTCCATGACCGACGGTAGTGGGCGCCGCCAAGCAAATGGTAAACCAATGGTGGCCACGTTCGGCCATGGTGAACGAACGGTTACGGGGGGAGCCACATGGCTGACGAAACGGCACTGGTGAAGGGCGAGGACGGCAGGACGCGCTGCGCCTGGGGCGCCAGCACGCCCGATTACATCCCCTATCACGATCATGAATGGGGCCGGCCGGTCGCCGACGATTTCCGCCTGTTCGAGAAGATCTGCCTGGAGGGCTTCCAGTCCGGCCTGTCCTGGCTGACCATCCTCAGGAAGCGCGAGAACTTCCGCAAGGCCTTCGCCGGCTTCGACTATCACAAGGTCGGCCGCTTCAAGGAGAAGGACGTCGCGCGCCTGCTCGCCGATGCCGGCATCATCCGCCACCGCGGCAAGATCGAGGCGACCATCAACAATGCCCAGCGCGCCGTCGCGCTGGAGCGCGAGGCGGGGTCGCTCGCCGCCTATTTCTGGGATTTTGAAGCGGAGACGGAATGGATCAAGCCGCAAGACGCGGAAAGCTTCGTGCCGCTGTCCCAGTCCATCATGTCGATTTCGCTGTCGAAGGACCTGAAGAAGCGCGGCTGGAAATTCGTCGGCGCCACCACTTGTTACGCCTTCATGCAGGCGATGGGTCTGGTCAACGACCACCACCCCGGCTGCTGGTGCCATAAGGAGGTCGAGCGCGAGCGCAAGGCCTTCGTCCGTCCCCGCAAGTGACCGGGCGCATCGTCATCCTCACCGGTACCTCGGGCAGCGGCAAGACCACCATCGCGGTACGTCTCGGCGCCAGTCCGCCGGCCATGCGCGTCCTGCATTTCGACAGCATCGGCGCGCCGTCGGTGGCCGACATGATCGCCGGCCACGGCTCGCCGGAGGGCTGGCAATACGATGCCGCCGCTTCGCCGATGAGGTCCTGCGGTTGATCAATCGGCTGTGAAAACGCGAAGGGCGGCTCTGCGCCGCCCTCGCTGAAGATTCCGTTTCCGCGTACCGCCTAGCGCATCCGCGCCAGTTCACGCGCGCGCTGGGGAATGCCCTCGCGGGTGAGGCCGAGATCGGCCAGCTGATGGTCGTTCATTTGCCTCAGGGCCTCATGGTAACGGGCGGTCAAAAACCCCTCGGCAAGGCCGGCGGCAACACGTTTGAACGTGCGCATCGGTATTCTCCTTCAAACCATGCGGCTCTTCGGCGTAATGCCGGGAGCCCGATCCCTTCGGCGTCAGGGGCGGCGTCGGGCTGCCCCCGCGAAGCGTTTCGGTTCGCTGCCTAGCGCGACTGGGCCTGCTCGAGCGCACGCAGCGAGACGTTCTCGCGGGTCAGGCCGATATCGGCGAGCTGGCGGTCGCTCATGCGGTTTAGCGTGTGATTCAGGCGGGCCGTGTTGAAGCCAACGGTCAGGTTGCTGAAGGCACGGGCAAAGCTGTTCATCGGTACTCTCCTTCCAATCTCTGCCCGGAAGATAAGCACTGTAGAAATTGGCGGCAGGGGGTTTGCTGCATTGCACCAATGCAATTCATGCATGGCCACCGTCGGGATATGGCAAAAACTGGGCAGCTTGCTGCCCAATATGACCATCACATGGTCGTCTCGACCCGAAAGGGCAGCTGCGGCGGCTCGTCAGCCCTGCTTGAGCCGTCCCATGAGGGCGGTCGAATTCCTTGCGCCCGATCTTGAAGGGCGTGAGCAGGGCGCGGAGCGTTTCGCGGCGCGGTGCGTCCCAGGGCGCCGTCAGCCCCGCCACGAGATGGGCTTCCGACTTCAGGATGACTCCGTCGGCAAGGATCTTCAGGCCGTTGGCGGTGAGCGTCGTGCCGGTAGTGGTGATGTCGACGATCAGGTCGGCCGCGCCCGAAGCCGGCGCGCCTTCGGTGGCGCCCTGGCTCTCGACGATGCGGTAGTCGGCGATGCCGTGGCCGGCGAAGAAGCGGCGGGTGAGGTTGATATATTTGGTCGCCACCGTCAGCCTTCGGCCGTGGCGCGGGCGGAAGTCGGCGGCCACGTCGTCGAGGTCGGCCATGGTCTCGACGTCGATCCAGGCTTCCGGCACGGCGACGACCACGTCGCAATGGCCGAAGCCGAGCGGCGTCACGAAGGCGGCGCGCGCCTGCCAGTCGGGGACCGTCTCTTCCACCTGGTCGCGGCCGGTGACGCCGAGATGAACGGCGCCGGCGCCGATCTCTCGTGCGATCTCGGGCGCCGACAGATAGGCGACCTCGGCTCCGGCGACGCCGGCGATGCGGCCGCGATAGCGCCGCGCCGCGCCCGAGCGCACCAGTTCCAGGCCGGCCCCGGCGAAGGCGGCGAGCGTGTTCTCCTGCAGACGGCCCTTGGACGGAACGGCGATCACCAGCGGCGCGCTCATCGCGTCCCTCCGATGCGGTCGAGCCAGATGGAGAAGCCGACCGCCGGCACTGCGGCGCCGGCCGAGATCAGAGCCATCATGCGGTCGTAGCGGCCGCCGCCGACGATCTGTCCGCTGCCCGGGCGGCCGGCATCGTGAACCTCGAAGACGAAGCCGGTGTAGTAGTCGAGCCGCCGGCCGAAATCGGCGGCGAAGGTGAGGCGCGGAAGCGCCACACCGCGACGGTCGAGCGCCTGCGCGCGCGCTTCGAAGCGATCGAGCGCCTTGTCGATGGCGAGCTTCTCGTTGCGCGCCAGGCTGCGCATGGCGGCGAGCGACCGGGCCGGCGTGCCGGAAACGCCCAAGAAGCGCGACAGCACCTTGGCCGGCCGGTCGCCGATGCCGGCGGCGATCACCGCCTTCTCGATGAAGCGGTCGGCGATCTCTTCCGCCGTGCGACCGTCTATTGTCGCCAGGCCGGCCAGTTCGAGTGCCTCCGCCGCACGGCGGCGGGCGCTGGCGCGCTGGTCACGCCCGGTCGCGGCGGCGGCCCTGGTGCCGCCATTGGCCCGCGCAATCAGCGCCGCCAGGCGCTCGGCGTTACCGAAATTGCGTGCCAGCCGCCGCTTCCACGGCGGGCTCAGTTCGAGCGCGTCGAGCACGGCGCCGAAGATGGCGGAATCGCCGATGCGCACGGCAGATTTCTTCACGCCGAGCAGCGCGATGGCATCGAGAGCCAGTTTCAGCGCATCGGCATCGGCGGCAACCCGGTCCATGCGGCCGAGCAATTCGATGCCGGCCTGCAGGAACTCGCCGGGCTCGTCCCGGCGATGGCGGAACACCCGCCCGAGATAGGCATAGCCTGCCTTGCGCTTGGCCGCGCCGGTGGCCAGGTGATGCAGGCAGACGGGGATGGTGTAGTCGGGCCTGAGCGCCAGCTCGGTGCCGTCGGCGGCACTGGTCAGATACGAGGCGCCGGCGCAGATCCTCGCCGGCCAGCTCGACGAAGACGCTCGCCGGATGAACGATCGGCGGCTCGACGAAGGCGTAGCCGGCCTCGGCGAAAAGCCGGCGCAGCGGTTCATAGGACGCGGTCATTCATCGCTACGGGCGCCGCTCGCCGCGGCCGAGCAGGCGATTGACCGCCTCCACCAGATCGCGTTCCGCGACCTCCTCCTGGCCGGGCCGCTCCTCGCGCCACTGGGCGTTGTCCTCGATTCCTGCCGACAGCTTCTTGCCGAGCGCCAGATCCTTGATCTGCACCACGCCGCGCGCCTTTTCGTCGCCGCCCTGGATGATGGCGAGCGGCGCGTTGCGCCGGTCGGCATATTTCATCTGCGCCCGCATGCCGGCGGCGCCGAGATAGAGCTCGGCGGCAATGTCGGCGCGGCGCAGTTCGGCGACCATCTGCTGGTATTCGCCCATGCGATCGTGATCGAGCACCAGCACCACGACCGGACCGTCGGTGTCGCCGGTCTCGCCCTTGGCGAGCGCCGACAGCGCCGACTGCAGGCGCGACACGCCGATGGAAAAGCCGGTTGCCGGGATCGGCTCGGCAGTGAAGCGACCGACCAGCCCGTCATAGCGCCCGCCGCCGCCGACCGAGCCGAAGCGGGCGGGTTCGCCCTTCTCGTTGACGGTCTCGAACAGCAGTTCGGCCTCGTAGACCGGCCCGGTGTAATATTCGAGGCCGCGCACAACCGATGCGTCGATGCGGATACGGTCGGTGCCGTAGCCGGCAGCCGCGACCTGGGCCGCGATCTTGTCGAGCTCGGCGGAGCCCTCCTGGCCGATGGTGGTCCTGCCCGGATGCGGGCGCCCCTGTTCCCCGGCTTCGAGCGATGTCAGAGCGGTCGCCACCTGGTGCGGGTCGAGGCCGGCGCCCTTGGTGAAGTCGCCGCTCTCGTCGCGCCGGCCGGGCCCGAGCAGGTCGCGCACCCCCTCGATGCCGAGGCGGTCGAGCTTGTCGATGGCGCGCAGCACGGCGAGCTTCTGGCGCTCGTCGGCGACGCCGATCTCCTCCATGACGCCGTCGAGCACCTTGCGGTTGTTCACGCGGATCACGTACTGCCCGCGCGGAATCCCCAGTTCCTCCAGCGTGTCGGCGGCCATCATGCACATCTCCGCATCGGCGGCGACCGAAGCCGCGCCGACGGTATCGGCGTCGAACTGCATGAACTGGCGGAAGCGGCCCGGACCCGGCTTCTCGTTGCGGAACACCCAGCCCGACCGATAGCTGCGATAGGGCTTGGGCAGGCGCTCGTAATTCTCCGCCACGTAGCGGGCCAGCGGCGCCGTCAGGTCGTAGCGCAGCGACAGCCACTGCTCGTCGTCGTCGAGGAACGAGAACACGCCCTCGTTCGGCCGGTCCTGGTCGGGCAGGAACTTGCCGAGCGCATCGGTATATTCGATCAGCGGGGTTTCGACCGGCTCGAAGCCGTAGCGCTCGTAGACGCGGCGGATGCGCGCCATCATGCGCTCGGCGGCGCGGATATCCGCCGCCGAGCGGTCGATCAGCCCGCGCGGCAGCCGGGCTTTCGGTTTCTGTGTCATTGCTTGCCATGGCGCGCGGTTCCTATCCCATCGCCGGGGGAGCGGCAAGGTTGCCGAAGGTCGTTCAAAAGCCTTTCCGGCCCGTGATCGCCGGTTAACCCTGAGGCAAGATCGCCGGGGGAGCGCCAGCTTTCGTTAAGCCTGATCGTGGCAGTCATCCACGGCCCGTGCCGGGTATGGAGTGCAAGCGGTGAGCGACCTGCGTTTCGATGTCGATCTGACCGTCGGTGCCGAACGGACGCACCGTCAGCTTTCGCCGATGGCGGGGTCGTCTTCGTCAAGGGCGACCGCGGTGAGTTCGCCTATCTCGTGCGTTCCGGCGAGGTCGAAATCCGCGGTGCCGGCCATGCCTTCGAAGTGGTCGGGCCGGGCGGGCTGTTCGGCGAAATGGCACTCATCGACGGCGGCCCGCGCAGCGCCTCGGCGGTGGCCCGCAAGGCCACCGAACTGGTCGTCATCGACCAGGCGACGTTCGTCCGGCTCGCCCGCGAGGTGCCCGACTTCGCCATCAAGGTGATGCAGCTTCTCGCTCTGCGCCTGCGCTCCGCCAATGCACGCGCACCCGCAGAAACCGGCCTGCCGATCCAGCGCGCGCCACGCCGTTCCGCGTGAACTATTGGTAATCCAGTGGTTTGGCCGGGGAAATCCTCCGGTTAGACCTTGGAATCTGCCATTTGCGGGCCATTTTCACCGGTCAAATCACGATTGCGTCCGCGTAGCGCCTTCTCCATCCTGCGCCGTCGATCGCGAATCCCGCCTTGAACCAGCGACCGCCAGCCGGTGGTGCGCGAAGGAAACACCCGCATGTTCGCTTCGTTCTTCCCCAAACCACGTGTGCTCTTTGGTTCCGCGATCCTGTGGACGGCCGTTTGCATGGCCATCTGGTATCTGTTTGCGCGGGAGCTGGGACGCCACGTCAGCCTCGGCCCGATCTTCGGCATCCATTATCCCCCGCCGCTACCAGCCGGTCAGCGGCGACGCCGCCCGCACCACCTATGCCTCCGCCCACGACATTGCGGTCGATGCCTGGCTCTACCAGTACATGTTCATCTGCGGCGCCATCTTCGCTGTTGCCTGGCGGCAGTTTTCGCCCCATCCCTGGTTCCGCTGGTCGGTGGTGGCTCAGCTCCGTGATCCTGTTCATCGTCTGGTTCCAGGTCCAGCTCGATGTCCTGATCAACAACTGGTTCGGCTCGTTCTACGACCTCATCCAGAAGTCCCTGGCCACGCCGCATGCCGTCACCAGCGCCGCCTATTTCGGTCAGCTCGCGACGTTCCTGACGATCGCGATGATCTACATCTTCGTCGCCGTCTTCAACGCCTTCCTGGTCAGCCACTACATCTTCCGCTGGCGCACGGCGATGAACGACTACTATGTCGCCAACTGGCAGAAGCTGAGAGCCATCGAAGGCGCCTCGCAGCGCGTGCAGGAAGACACCATGCGCTTCGCCTCCACCATGGAGAATCTCGGCGTCAGCCTGGTCAACTCGGTGATGACGCTGATCGCCTTCCTGCCGATCCTGTGGGGCCTGTCCTCCTTCGTGAAGGAGCTGCCGATCATCGGCGCCGTGCCCCAGGCACTGGTCATCGTCGCCGTCATCTGGGCGATCTTCGGCACCGGGCTGCTGGCCGTCGCCGGCATCCGGTTGCCGGGCTGAGTTCCGCAATCAGCGCGTCGAAGCGGCCTATCGCAAGGAACTCGTGCTCGGCGAGGACAGCGCCGAAATGGCCCAGCCGCCGACGCTCTTCGAACTTTTCGCGAACGTGCGCCGAAACTATTTCCGCATCTATCTCAACTACTTGTATTTCAACGTCGCCCGCTACGGCTATCTTCAGGCGGGCGTCATGGTGCCCTATGTTGCGCTGGCGCCGACCATCGTTGCCGCCGGCTTCACCCTCGGCGTCATGCAGCAGATCCTGCGCGCCTTCGGCCAGGTGGAATCGTCCTTCCAATATCTGGTCAATTCGTGGTCGACGATCGTCGAGCTGATGTCGATCTACAAGCGCCTGCGCGCTTTCGAAGCCACGCTGCAGCGACGAGCCGCTGCCGCCGATCGAGGCACGAACCGGTGACGGAGAGCCGGCTGACGCAAGTGCCGCGCCCGATCGGAGCAATTTGAACGGTGGCCTACGCCGTTTCTTAAATCCCCGGGGTCGACACTCGCCGCCGCTGGACGGGCCCGCGAGGAGACCCCCATGAACGGAACCATCTTCGACGTTGATGTCATCGCCTCCAGCGGCAGCGCGATCCTCATCTTCGTCGACGGCGTGACCATCCATCAGCGCGGCGACGAGGGACGCTGCGCCTATATCGTCAAGCGCGGCGGCGTCGAGCTGCGCCAGAAGAGGCCGCCCGGTGGAGACCATCGGCCCCGGCGAGATCTTCGGCGAGGCGAGCCTGATCACCGGCGCGCCGCAGCTCGATACCGCCGTCGCCGTCGGCGACGTCGAGCTGCTGCCGATCGACCGCGACCTGTTCGGCGTGCTGGTGCGCGACGACGAGGATTTCGCCCGCACCGTGATGCGGCTGCTGGCGCGCCGGTTGCGCGCGACGGCCGAGATGTTCGAGCGCTGCGTCGACGACCTGCCGGCGGAGGGCAAGACAGCCGTGTCGGCGCGCGCCACCGCCTGATATCCGCTTGTCCGCCGATGAAAAGAGAAAGGCCGCCCGACAGGGCGGCCTTTCCGTATTCCGTGTGAGAAGCGCGGACGAGAAGTCCACGCCGCCACCGAAGTCGGGCTTGCCCGACTTCGGCAGGGAACAGGATGGGCGCGTGGACTAGAAGTCCATGCCGCCCATGCCGCCGCCGCGGCATGGCCGGAGCCGCGGCTTCCTTCTTCGGATGCTCGGCGACCATCGCCTCGGTGGTCACCAGCAGGCCGGCGACCGAAGCGGCGTCCTGCAGCGCGGTGCGCACGACCTTGGTCGGGTCGACGATGCCGGCCGCGACCAGGTCGCCGTATTTCTCGGTCTGGGCGTCGAAGCCGAACGTGTCGGACTTCGAACTCGAGCACCTTGGCCACCACGATCGAGCCTTCGACGCCGGCGTTCTCGGCGATCTGGCGGATCGGCTGCTCCAGCGCGCGCAGCACGATCTTGATGCCGGCCTCGACGTCGGCATTGTCGGAGTACAGCTTCTCGACCGCCTTGCGGGCGCGCAGCAGAGCAACGCCGCCGCCCGGAACGATGCCTTCCTCGACCGCCGCACGGGTGGCGTTGAGGGCGTCGTCGACGCGGTCCTTCTTCTCCTTCACCTCGATCTCGGTGGCACCGCCGACGCGGATCACCGCGACGCCGCCGGCGAGCTTGGCCAGCCGCTCCTGCAGCTTCTCGCGGTCGTAGTCGGAGGTGGTCTCCTCGATCTGCGCCTTGATCTGGCCGATGCGGCCCTCGATCTCCTTCTTCTTGCCGGAGCCGTCGACGATCGTGGTGTTCTCCTTGGCGATCGTGACGCGCTTGGCGCGGCCGAGCATCTGGAGGTTGACGTTCTCGAGCTTGATGCCGAGGTCTTCGGAGATGACCTGGCCGCCGGTGAGGATGGCGATGTCCTCGAGCATGGCCTTGCGGCGATCGCCGAAGCCCGGCGCCTTCACCGCCGCGACCTTGAGGCCGCCGCGCAGCTTGTTGACGACCAGCGTCGCCAGCGCCTCGCCCTCGACGTCCTCGGCGACGATCAGCAGCGGCTTGCCCGACTGCACGACGGCCTCGAGCACCGGCAGCATCGCCTGCAGGTTGGACAGCTTCTTCTCGTGGAGCAGGATGTAGGGGTCCTCGAGCTCGGTCACCATCTTCTCGGCATTGGTGATGAAGTACGGCGACAGGTAGCCGCGGTCGAACTGCATGCCCTCGACGACCTCGAGCTCGGTCTCGAGCGCCTTGGCCTCCTCGACCGTGATGACGCCCTCGTTGCCGACCTTCTGCA
This sequence comes from uncultured Alphaproteobacteria bacterium, assembly GCA_963743015.1. Classification (GTDB taxonomy): domain Bacteria; phylum Pseudomonadota; class Alphaproteobacteria; order Rhizobiales; family Kaistiaceae; genus CAVSRC01. Next base: position 558,654 of record CAVUOD010000014.1, on the reverse strand, counting down.
TGGCGTCGGCGATCATGGCGCCGACCTCCTTCTCGCCATTGGCCGAAATCGTGCCGACCTGGGCGATCTCCTCGGAGGTCTTGATCTTCTTCGAGCGGCGCTTGAGGTCGCCGACCGCTTCGATGACGGCCAGGTCGATGCCGCGCTTGAGATCCATCGGGTTCATGCCGGCGGCCACCGCCTTGGCGCCTTCCTTGACGATCGAGTGGGCGAGCACCGTCGCGGTCGTGGTGCCGTCGCCGGCGACGTCGTTGGTCTTCGAGGCGACCTCGCGCACCATCTGGGCGCCCATGTTCTCGAACTTGTCCTCAAGTTCGATCTCCTTGGCGACGGTGACGCCGTCCTTGGTGATGCGCGGCGCGCCGAACGACTTGTCGAGAATGACGTTGCGGCCCTTCGGACCGAGCGTCACCTTGACCGCATTGGCGAGGATGTCGACGCCGCGCAGCATCTTGTCGCGCGCGTCGGTGGAGAATTTTACGTCTTTGGCAGCCATTGCTGTTGTTCCTTGAATTCTGGAAAGGGGGAAGCTAGGGGGCGCTGGCGCCGTCAGGCGGCCTTGCGGCCCGCGGCCTTGCCTTCGATGACGCCCATGACGTCGGACTCCTTCATGATGAGGAGATCCTCGCCGTCGATCTTCACTTCGGTGCCGGACCACTTGCCGAACAGGATGCGGTCGCCGACCTTGACGTCGAGCGGCACGAGCTTGCCGGCCTCGTCGCGGGCGCCCGGGCCGACGGCGATGATCTCGCCTTCCTGGGGCTTCTCCTTGGCGGTGTCGGGAATGATGATGCCGCCGACGGTCTTCTCTTCGGATTCGACCCGGCGAACGACCACGCGGTCGTGGAGGGGACGGAATTTCATGATTTTCGGTTCCTCTCTGAGCGGCGCGATCCGTGAGCGGATCAGCCTGCAAATGGGGACCTGTTAGCACTCGACCAGAGTGAGTGCTAACAGCCGCGCCGCATTTAGGGAGGCTGTTGACGCAAGTCAAGGCCCGATGAGGGTGGCAGGGCGGGCGACGCCAATACCAGGAATTTCGCCGATTGCACCCCGGCGATCAAATGAAGGGGCCGCAAACCTTTTTGATTACCAATAGGTTAACGCAAGATGTTGTTAACCAAGATGAACCCCGCCGGCGAATCCGCGCCTCGCCCCTACTCGATGATTGTGAAGGGCAGGGTGACCGAGGCCTGCTTGGCCGTGGCCGCATCGCTCAACGTCAGCGACAGCTTGTAATTGCCGGGTTTGAGCGTCGGCAGCGTGACATTGACGATGGCCGGAACCGCACGGTTCTGGCTGCGGCCTTGCCAGCCGATGTGGACGAAATCGTCAGCCTTGGCCAGCAGGATCCCGCCGGCCGTGCGGATTTCGATGCCGGCGGTGAAGGCGACCGCGAAAGCGGCGTCGCTTTGCGTGAAGCCATAGCCGACGGGCTCGAGATAGACGGTGGCCGTATCGCCGGAGCGGAAGCTGGCCTCGGCCAGTGGCTCGTATTGGCCGAATCCCTTGGCCGAAGAGGCGAACGTCGCAACCCGGAACTGAAGCGGCGATGCCGCCCAGAAGGCGTCGGTTGCGCGATCGAAGGCGGCAAGTGCGTCCGCCGGCTTGCCCTGCATGAGCAGGTTGTCCGCATCGGTGGCGTAATTGGTGATCGCACCGGCCGTCGCGGTCGTCGACAGGCTGCCGGCGACCAGGAGCGCCAGCCCCGCTGCCGCAATAATGCTTTGCCGGCAAATGCCCTTGCCCATGATTTGTCCCCTGGCTCCAGTGCCGCAGCACCTATGATCCGACCCCCGGCGCCATCATGCAAGCCGCAGGCCGCCGACCGAAAGCCGCAGGGTCAGGCGTTGTCCGCCCCGTGCTCCAGCCACGACTGGCGCTTGCGATAGATGGTCGAGGGGGAGAGTTCAAGCGCCGCGGCAGCGCGGGCGACGTTGCCGCCGTGAGCCTCCAGCGCCGCCTCGACGATGCGCCGCTCCTGGCGCCAGTAGGGTTCAACCGCCGCGGCAGGCGCCGGATCGGGCAGAACCACCGACGCCGGCGCAGTCACCACCGGCGGCGCTTCGGCAATCTCGGAAAGGCCGCCGAGCACAACCATGCGACGAATCGCATTGGCGAGTTCGCGGACGTTGCCCGGCCAATCGTGGCGGTCGAGCGCGGCGAGCGCGGCGGCGTCGAGCGTCACCGGACCGCAAGCCTCCTCCTCGGCGTAGCGGGCCAGGAAGTGCACGGCGAGCAACCGGATGTCCTCGCGCCGCTCCCGCAACGGCGGCAGGTGGATCGGCAGAACGTTCAGCCGATAGAACAGGTCGGCGCGAAAGCGCCCGGCACTCACCTCCGCCAGCGGATCGCGATTGGTCGCCGAGACGATGCGCACATTCACCCGCTTCTGCTCGGTGCCGCCGACGCGCCTCAGCGTTCCCGACTGGACGAAGCGCAGCAGCTTGGCCTGCAGGCGCAGGTCCATCTCGGCGATCTCGTCGAGAAACAGCGTGCCGCCATCGGCCAGTTCGGCGGCGCCCGCCCGGTTCTCGGTGGCGCCGGTGAAGGCGCCGCGCACATGGCCGAAGATTTCGCTCTCCATCAACTCGCGCGGGATCGCGCTGCAATTGATGGCAACGAACGGCCGCTTTTCCGCCCCGGCATGGGCGTGGATGGCTTCCGCCGCCAATTCCTTGCCGGTGCCGCTCTCGCCGGTGAGGAACACCGGCGCCGGCGACGGCGCCATCCGCCGGATCTTGTCGTAAACCGCGCGCATCGCCGGCGCGCGGCCGACGAAACCGGCAAAATCGTCGTCCGTCCCCATGTGCGCATCGCCGCGCGACGCCGGGGCCGCCGCCTCCTGCGCCGGCGGCCGCCAGGCGGCAACGGCGGCATTCAGCCGTTCGATCAGGACGCGGGCGCCGATCGGCTTGGGCAGGAAATCAATGGCGCCGGCCTTCACCGCCGCGACCGCCGTGCTCAGTGAGCCCCTGTCGCTGGTCGCGATCAGGGTCGAGCCGTTGCGCGCGAATTCGGGCACACGAGCGAGGCCGCCGATGGTGGCGAGATCGGCGATGAGGATGGCATCGTGGCGCGCGCCCGAGGCGGCGATGGCCTCCTCGTAGCTGGCGCAGGTGGTTGCGGTGAAACGTCCGCCGGTGCGCTCGGCGATCAACCCGGCGAGCAGACGACGCTGACCCGGGTCGGCGTCCACGACGAAGACGCCAACCGGCTGCGATAGCTCGTGAACCAGTGCCATGACCCCGGCGACCCGTCACCCCGACCTTCAACAGGCGACTGTCGGCCAACACGGTAAACAAACGGTATGCTTTGCCGCAGCCGGCATGTCGAAATGGCGCGTGCGCCCTCTTGACCACGACACGGCGAGCCCATAGGCGGTGCGCGTGACGAATAATGCGACGCCCGCCTTCGTGAACGGCCTGGCCGAACTCGCTCCCGCCTATCGGGCGTTGCTCTGCGACGTCTGGGGCGTGGTGCACAACGGCGTGCATGCCTATCCGGATGCAATCGATGCGCTCGTCCGCTACCGCGCCGGGGGCGGCATCGTGCTGCTCATCACCAATGCTCCGCGTCTCAAGGCCGACCTCCTGGCGGTCTTCGACAGGTTGGGCGTGCCGCCCGGCGCCTATGACGACATCCTGTCTTCCGGCGACGCCACCCGCGATTACCTCGCCAGGCGGAGCGCCACGCGCATCTACCATCTCGGTCCCGAGCGCGACCTTTCGATCTACGACGGCCTGCCGCATGTCCTGACCGGCGAGAACGACTGCGAGGTCGTTTGCTGCACCGGCTTTTTCGACGACGACACCGAGAGCCCCGACGACTACCAGGAGAGCCTGGTCGCGTGGCGGGCGCGCGACGTGCCCATGATCTGCGCCAATCCCGATATCGTGGTCGAGCGCGGCGGCCGGATGGTGTGGTGTGCCGGCGCGATGGCCCAGCGCTATCGCGAACTGGGCGGCGAGACGATCATGATCGGCAAGCCGCACGCGCTGGTCTATGAGGCGGCGCTGGAGCGCATCTCCGCCATCGCCGGCGAAGCCGTCCCGCAGCAATCGGTGCTTGCCATCGGCGATGGCGTGGTTACCGACGCCCGCGGGGCGATCGGCCAGGGACTCGACCTGCTGTTCATCACCGGCGGTATCCATGCCGACGAATTCGGCGACCGCGATGCCCCCGACCTTGCCAAGGTGCATGAGCGACTGGCGACGGACGGTCTCGCCGCTCGTGCGGTCATGCCGCGCCTGGTCTGGGGAAACGGGCGATGAGCTTCAAGCCGGCGCTGGTGCCCTTGACGGTCGACCGCATCCCCGATTCGCTGAAGGGCGGGGTGGTGGCGGTCGGCAATTTCGACGGCGTGCATCGCGGCCATGCGACCTTGCTCGGGCGCGCCCGGGCCGATGCCGACCGCCTTGGCCTGCCCGCCGTGGCGCTCACCTTCGAGCCGCATCCGCGCACCTTCTTCCGCCCCGAAGCTCCGGTGTTCCGCCTGACGTCGGTCGCCGCCAAGGCGCGCCTGCTCGCCGCCTTGCGGCTTGACGGCCTGGTCGTCGCGACCTTCGACAAGGATTTCGCATCGCAGCCGGCGGAGGCGTTCATCACCGCAATCCTGCGCGACCGCTTCGCGCTCAAGGCGGCTGCGGTCGGCTACGACTTCCATTTCGGCAAGGGCCGTTCGGGAACCCCCGCCGTGTTGCGCGAAGCCGGCGAACGGCTGGGCTTCGCGGTCGACATCGTCAAGCCGGTCGGCGACGCCGACGGGACGCTGTTTGCCTCGACCGATATCCGCGCGGCGCTGGTCGAGGGGGACATCGCCCGTGCCAACCGCCTGCTCGGCTATCGCTGGTTCGTCGTCGCCACGGTGGTCGCCGGCGACCGGCGCGGCGGCCCCATGCTCGGCTTTCCCACCGCCAATCTCCGTCTGGCGCCCGATTGCGGGCTCGCCCACGGCATCTACGCCGTTCGCGTGCGCACCCCCGACGGAATCGAGCATGACGGCGTTGCCAGCTACGGCCGGCGGCCGACCTTCGACGACGGGCCGCCGCTGCTCGAGGCCCATCTGTTCGACTTTTCCGGCGATCTCTACGGCAAGACGCTGGCGGTGAGCTTCCTCGCCTGGATCAGGCCGGAGAAGAAGTTCGCTTCGGTTGAGGCCCTGATCGCCGCGATGAACGACGATTCGGCGGCTGCGAAGGCGATTCAGGCCAGCGCCGGTCCGGGAAGCGACCTCGACCGGGCGCTTGGCGAGATTGACGTTTGACGAGGTGTGTTGTCCCGAAAGCCCAATTCGGCTAGGACAGACGCCGGATCGGCCGGATTTTTGCCCCTATTCGCCGCCACAAGATGGATGCTGGCACATCGGGCAGGCTGGCCACGGACAACGAGTGTGATGACGGGTTCGATTCGGTCCATTTGCATCGGCGCCGCGATCGCGGCGCTGGCCTTCGGCCTGGCGGCTTGCAGCCAAACGACCTATGGCACGGGCACCCCCGTCGGCATGCAGACCGTCGAGGATATCGCCGGCATCGCTGATCTTGGCGGCCAGAAGAAAGAGCCGATCAAATATTCCGCCAGGCCTGGCCTGGTGGCACCGCCGCCCGGCACGCCGCTGCCGCCGCCCGGCGCCGACCAGCAGGCGGTCGCTGCCAATTGGCCGAACGATCCGGACGCTCAGGCGCGGCTCTTCAAGGAACAGGCTGCCGCCCGCGAGCAGTTCTGCGCCAAGTCGGAAAACAAGCTCCTGCCGGAATGCCGCGACCCCGGCTTCCGTCTGGCTCCGTCCAAGAACGCGTCGCGGGCGCCTAGCCCGACATTGCTCAACCAGAACGTCGATGCCGGCAAACTGGCGCACAGCTCCCCGGAACAGGACGCGCAGGCCAAGAAGCTGTTCGCAGAGGCCAAGGGCACGGTCGCGATCGACGCCAACGGCAAGCCGATCCGTCGTTATCTGACCGATCCGCCCAGCGATTATCGCGTTCCCGATCCCAACGCTCCTGTCGTCTTCGAAAAGAAGTCCGCGCAGAAGAAGTGGCGTTGGCCGTGGGAAAAGGCGCCGCCTTCGGCCGATGCATTGGCGCCCAGCGCCGCGACGCCGGACACCGCGACGACGGGCACCGCGCCCCCGGGTTAGCGTCTCTCCCTGAAGAAATCCCGCAACAGCGCGGCAGCTTCGTCTTCCGCCATGCCGCCATAGACGTCTGGCGCGTGGTGGCAGGTCGGATCGCCGAAGAAGCGCACGCCGCTCTCCACCGCGCCGCTTTTCGGGTCGGTGGCCCCGAAATAGAGCCGGCGGATGCGGGCGAAGGAAATGGCCGCGGCGCACATGGCACAGGGCTCCAGCGTCACATAGAGGTCGGCGTCGGTGAGCCGCTGCGAGCCGACGGCTTCGGCGGCTTCCCGGATCGCCAGCATCTCGGCATGGGCGGTCGGATCGTCGCGTTCGATGGTGCGGTTCCCCGCCCGCGCCAGCACCACGCCGCCCTGCACGATGACGGCGCCGATCGGCACCTCGCCGCGTGCCGCCGCGGCACGCGCTTCCGTGAGCGCCATCTCCATCGGACTCGCTTCGCTCGCCACCTGGTTACGCCTCCACTCGCCTCGTTCGTCCCGCTCTGCTAATCACCGGCACCATGAACGCACCCAGGAAGGCCGACGACCCGGCGACCGGCGAGAGGATCGCCAAGGTGATCGCCCGCGCCGGCCTGTGCTCGCGCCGCGACGCCGAACGCTGGATCGCCGACGGCCGCGTTGCCGTCAACGGCCGCGTGCTGACCTCGCCCGCCGTCAATGTCGGCCCGGCGGACCGCATCGCCGTCGATGGCGTGGCGCTGCCGGCGCGCGAGCGCACGCGGCTGTGGCTCTATCACAAGCCGAAAGGCCTGGTCACCACGACGCGCGATCCTGACGGCCGGCCGACCGTGTTCGCGGCCTTGCCGCCGGACATCCCGCGCGTCGTCGCTGTCGGCCGTCTCGACATCAACACCGAGGGCCTGCTGCTCCTGACCAATGACGGCGGCCTGGCGCGCCTGCTCGAACTGCCGTCGACCGGCTGGCTCAGGCGCTACCGCGTGCGTGCCCATGGCAGCATCTCGCAAGAAACGCTCGACCAGCTCGCCAGCGGCGTTACCATCGATGGCGTGACCTATGGTGCCGTCGAGGCGACCCTCGACCGCAGCCAGGGCAGCAATCTCTGGCTGACGCTGGGGCTGCGCGAAGGCAAGAACCGCGAGGTCAAGCGCGTGCTCGCCCATCTCGGGCTGGCCACCACGCGGCTGATCCGCATCTCCTATGGCCCGTTTCAACTCGGCGAACTGAAGTCCGGCGCGTTGGTCGAGATTCGCGGGCGGGTCTTGCGCGATCAGTTGGGCGCCAAGCTCGCCGCCGCGGCGCACGCCGATTTCACCGCGCCTTTGCGCCCGCCGCCGAAGCCGCCGGCACCGCCGGCTGCCAAGCGCGCCAAGCCGGCGAGAGGCCCTGGCCGTGCGCATCGTCGGCGGTGAGTTTCGCGGCCGCGCGCTCGCCGCGCCTTCCGGCCGGGACACGCGGCCGACGGCCGACCGGCTGCGCCAGACGATCTTCGACATTCTCGCCCATGGCGGCCACGGCGATGTCCTGCCGGGTGCCCGCGTGCTCGACCTCTTCGCCGGCACCGGGGCACTCGGCCTGGAGGCCTTGTCGCGCGGTGCCGGCTTTGCCCTCTTCGTCGAAGAGGCCGTGGCGGCGCGCGGTGCCATCCGCGCCAATATCGAGGCGCTGGGCCTGACCGGGCGCACCCGCGTCTTCCGCCGCGACGCCACGCAACTGGGGCCCGCCGGCACCGTCGCCCCCTTCGCGCTGGCTTTCGCCGACCCGCCCTATGGCAAGGGTCTCGGCGAAGAGGCGCTTGCCTCGGCGTTTGCCGGCGGCTGGCTCAAGCCCGGTGCCCTTGTCGTCCTGGAGGAGGCGGCTTCCGCCGGGATCGCCGCGATTCCGGGCCTTGCCGTGCTCGACACGCGCCGGGCAGGGGACACGCAGATCGTCTTTCTGCGGGCAGGAGATCGCGCGACTGGATAGGCCACAATTGCCCGCTATATGTCGGCCGACAGATATCGCCGCGATTCCCGTGGCATGGAGAAGCGATTGACCCACCTCCCCATGAAACGCGCGGCGACCGGCGCTGTGGCAGCACTGCTGCTGGCCGTGAGCGTCACGCTCGCCCTTGCCGCCGACGCGCCGAAATTCGCGGCCAACGCCGTCAGCTTCACCCTCGCCAACGGGCTTCAGGTCGTCGTCATCCCCGACCATCGTGCCCCGGTCGTGACCCACATGGTGTGGTACAAGGTCGGCGCCGCCGACGACCCGCCCGGCAAGTCGGGCATCGCCCATTTCCTCGAGCACCTCATGTTCAAGGGCACCAAGGCCCACCCCGAGGGCGAGTTCTCGGCGCGGGTCGAAGCGGTCGGCGGCGACGACAATGCCTTCACCGCCGAGGACTACACCGCCTATCACCAGACCGTCGCCAGTCAGCACCTCAAGCTGATGATGCAGTTCGAAGCCGATCGCATGGCCAATCTTCAGATCACCGATGCCGCGCTTCTGCCCGAGCGCAAGGTGATCCTCGAAGAGCGGGGCATGCGCATCGACAACCGGCCAAGCGCCCGCCTCGGCGTGGCGATGGACGCGACGCTCTACGTCAACAGCCACTACCGCATCCCGACCATCGGCTGGGCCAGTGAGATGAAGACTCTCGACCGTGCCGATGCGCTCGCCTTCTACGATCGCTACTACACGCCCAACAACGCCATCGTCGTCGTTGCCGGCGATGTGACCGAAGACGAGGTGAGAAAGCTCGCCGAGGAGACCTACGGCAAGGTCGCCCGCCGCGCCGATCCGCCGCCGCGGGTGCGCCTGCGGGAGCCGCCGCCGGACGCCGCCCGCCTGGTCACGCTGACCGACCCGCGCGTAACCCAGCCGAGCTTCCGCCGATTCTACCTGGCGCCTTCCGAGCACACCGGCCAGCCGGGCGAGGCGGAGGCGCTCAACGTGCTCGCCGACATTCTCGGCGGCGGCAGCACCAGTCGCCTCTATCGCCAGCTCGTGGTCGAGCAGGGCATCGCCACCAGTGTCGCCGCCGGCTACGACTCCGGCCAGATCGGCGACTCGGTCTTCAGCTTCTACGGGACGCCGCGCGGCGCCACGACCGTCGAGCAGCTTGGCACGGCGATCGACAAGGTGGTCGGCGGGCTGATCGACAAGGGCGTCACCGACCAGGAGCTTGCCCGCGCCAAGGAGCGCGTGCGCGCCAGCGTGATCTATTCCGAGGACAGCCCGCGCACGCTCGCCAACGCGGTCGGTGCGGCGCTCGCCAGCGGCGACACGCTGGCCGAGATACAGTCCTGGCCCGAGCGGATTGCCGCGGTCACCGCCGATCAGGTGCAGGCGGTCGCCCGCCGCTACCTCGCCACCCGCAATGCGGTTACCGGCTATCTGTTGCCCAAGGCGCCGGAGGGCCGTTCGTGATGGCGCTGCGCAAAGGACACACGCGCCTGGCCGCGATCGTCGGCCTGGCACTCGCCGCATTCATGTGGAGCGCTGCGGCGCAAGCCATCGACATCCAGAAGGTGGTGAGCCCGCGGCGGCATCACCGCATGGCTGGTCGAGGACGATTCCATCCCGCTGATCTCGATGTCGTTCGCCTTCGAGGGGGGCGCGGCGCAGGACCCGGCGGACAAGCCCGGCGTCGCCAACATGCTCTCCGGCCTGCTCGACGAAGGTGCCGGCACGCTCGACAGCCAGGCATTCCAGGCACGTCTCGACGACCTCTCCATCGGCATGGATTTCTATGCCGGCCGCGACGATTTCGACGGCTCGTTGCGGACGCTGTCCGCCAATCGCGACGAGGCGGCACGGCTGCTGAAGCTGGCGCTGAGCGCGCCGCGCTTCGATACGGAACCGGTCGGGCGCATCCGTGCCCAGCTCCTCTCCGGGATCAAGCGCGGCGAGCGCAGTCCCAATCAACTCGCCGCGCTCGCCCTGATGAAGGCGCGCTTCCCCGACCATCCCTATGGACGACCCATTGAGGGAACGGCGCAAAGCGTCGCGGCGATCACCGTCGATGACCTCAAGGCATTTCGCCAGAAGACCTTCGCCCGCGACACCCTCAAGGTCGCCATCGTCGGGGCGATCGACGCCAAGACGGCGGGCGCCATGCTCGACGAGATCTTCGGCGACCTGCCGGCGAAGGCCGATCTGGTGCCGGTTCCCGACGTGACGGCGAAGACCGGCAGCCGCATCGACATCGCCTTGCCGGTGCCGCAAACGATCATCAGCATCAGCGCGCCGGGGATAACGCGCGGCGACCCGGACCTGATTCCCGCCGTCGTTGCCACCTACATTCTCGGTGGCGGCTCCGACTCGCGCCTGTTCAAGGCGGTTCGCGAACAACGCGGCCTTGCCTATTCGGTCGGCCTCGGCCTCGATCCGCTCGAACATTCCGGAGTCGTCAGCTGCGACACCCAGACCCGCAGCGACCAGGCCGAGGCAGTCATCGCGCTGATCAAGCAGGAGATCGCCCGCTTCGCCAAGGACGGTCCGACCGCCGAAGAGCTCGCCAACGCCAAGGCCTACCTGACCGGCAATTATCCGCTGCGTTTCGTCACCTCCGGCGGCATTGCCGATCAGCTCCTCGGCTTTCAGCTCACCGGACGCGGCATCGACTATGTCGATCGCCGCAACGGCCTGTTTGCCGCCGTCACCATCGACGACGTGCGGAGGGTCACCCGCCGGCTTTTCGCCGGCAACGACCTGACCGTGCTGCGCGTTGGCCCGCCGGAATCCTGATCGCCGGCCCGCGCGAGCTTGTTGACGGCAGCCTATGCACCTAGATCAGGGCGCGAACCCGCCTGCCCAGGAATTCCACGGAAGTCCCAAGGAACGCCCCATGACCGAAATGCTCGACCAGACCGACCTCACCGAGCGCGCCGAGCGCCTGGTTGCCGCCGCACGCAAGGCCGGGGCCGATTCGGCCGATGCGGTCTGTGTGCGAGGCATCTCGCTGTCGGTCGACGTGCGCCTCGGCAAGGTCGAGGAAACCCGCCGTGCCGAGGGTGACGACTTCACGCTGCGCGCCTTCGTCGGCCGGCGCTCGGCGACCGTCTCGGCCAATGTGCTGACCGACCCGGCCGAACTCGCCGAGCGCGCCGTCGCCATGGCGAAGGTCGCGCCCGAAGATCGTTTCGCTGGCCTGGCCGAGCCGCAGACGCTCGCCTCCAGCTTTCCCGACCTCGACCTGCTCGACACCACCATTCCCTCCGCCGACGAGCTCACCGAGGCCGCGCTTGCCGTTGAGGACGCCGCCCGTGCCGTGCCCGGCGTCACCAATTCCGGCGGCGCCAGCGCCGATTGGGGGCTGGGCGGCCTGGTGCTGGCCACCTCCGGCGGCTTCGCCGGCTCCTATCTCGGCTCGCGCTTCGGCCTCGGCGCCTCGGCGATCGCCGGCTCGGGCACGGCGATGGAGCGCGACTATGACGGCGAGAGCCAGGTCTATCGCGCCACCCTGCCGGACCCGGAGGTCATCGGCCGCAATGCCGGCGAACGCGCCGTGCGTCGCCTCAACCCGCGCCAGATGGCGACCGGGCGGGTGACGGTGGTCTACGATCCGCGCATCGCCGTCAGCCTCATCGGACATCTGGCCGGCGCGGTGAACGGCGCGGCAATTGCCCGCAAGACGAGCTTCCTGCGCGATCGGCTCGACAAGCCGCTCTTTCCCGAGACGATCCGCGTCACCGACGACCCGCTGCGCCCGCGCGGCCTCGGATCGCGCCCCTTCGACGGCGAGGGCGTTTCCGGTCAGGCCCTCGATATCGTCGCCGGCGGGGTGCTGAAGACCTGGCTGCTCGACAGCGCTACCGCGCGCGAGCTCGGCCTTGCCACCAACGGCCGCGCCGCCCGGCGCGGCGGCAATCCCTCGCCGGGACCGACCAACCTGACGCTGCTTCCCGGCACCGAGACGCCGGACGAGATCATCGCCGGGATCGATCGCGGCATCTATGTGACCGAACTGATCGGCCACGGCGTCAACATGAACAACGGCGACTACAGCCGCGGCGCCGCCGGCTTCGTCATCGACAAGGGCGCGCTCGGCCACCCGGTGAGCGAAGTTACCATCGCCGGCAACCTGATCGACATGTATGGCGTTCTGCGCGTCGCCAACGATCTCACCTATCGCTTTGCGACCAATGCGCCGACGGTGGCGATCGAGGGCATGACGATCGCCGGAAACTAGGCGTTTTCGCGGGTTGCGGCTGCCTTGCCGGGCGCGGCGGCCTGCCGGGGAGGGCCGGAGAGACTTGCGGAACCCTGCCTTTTGATGCACCAAGCCGCCCGGATCATCACTTTTGTCGCACCGGCGCCGAAGTGCACCCGGTGCCGTAGATGCATGGACGGGGACCAGCGATGAGCCAGCCGAGTGCGCGCGCAGCCGGGCCGAACGATCAGCTTCTGCATCTGGTCTTCGGCGGGGAACTGGAGAAGGTCGAGGGGATTCGCTTCACCGACCTCCACAAGCTCGACATCGTCGGCATCTATCCCAACTACCGCACCGCCTATGACGCCTGGCGCGCCAAGGCGCACGCCACCGTCGACAGCGCCCGCATGCGCTACTTCATCGTTCACCTTCACCGTCTGCTTGAGCCGGAAATCGACGAGGAGGGGGGCACGGGCGGCCGCTGACGCGCCGACGGCCGGCCACGTCTTGCCATGGATGACCACTTCGACCCACCGCTCACGCAACCGCGCAGCACGCGCGGCTGGGCAAGTTCCCTGCGCCGGCGTTTCCTGCGCTCGGACTTCACCTATGAGGTCGTGTCGTCCCTTCTGGCAGCCTATCTGCGGACGATCTGGGCAACCAGCCGCCTGACCGTCGAGCCGGACTCGCCCGAAGCGGTCTTCGACCGCCATGCGCCGCTGATCAGCACCACCTGGCACAGTGAGGCATTTCTTCTGCCGCTTACCCGTCCGCGCAACACCGCCGTCGACGTCATGGTGTCGCGCGCCGGCGACGGCGAGATCATCGGCCGCACCCTGCGCAAGCTCGGCTGCGGCACGGTACGCGGTTCCGGCGCCACCGACCGGACCCGCATGTTCGAGAAGGGAGCGGTTGCCGCCTTCCGGGGATTGAAGACGTCACTCGACAACGGTCACAGCGTGGTGCTGACCGCCGATTTCGACGCCAGGACCCATGGCACGGTGAGCCCCGGCGTGATTGCGCTGGCACGCCTCAGCCAGCGGCCGATCATTCCCGCGGTCATCGTTTCCAGCAATCGCTTCCGCCTCGGCTCGTGGGATCGAACGGTCTTCAACCTGCCGTTCAGCCGGATCGCCTTCGTCCACGGCGATCCCGTCACGGTTCCCCGCCGCGCGAGCGAAGCCGAGCTCGAGGAGAAGCGTCTCGAAGTCGAGCGCGCCCTCATCGCGATCACCGCCCGCGCCTACGCGATAGCGGATCGGCGCCGTGGCTGACGTCGTCGCGGGGGCCATCGCCGGCGGCTACCGCCTTGTCGGCGTGCTCTTGCGCCCGGCCGTGCCGTTCATCCTTTCCGGTCGCGTCGCCCGCGGCAAGGAGGATCCCCAGCGTCTCGGCGAACGCTATGGCCGCGCCTCGCTGCCGCGCCCGCCGGGACGCCTGGTCTGGGTGCACGCGGCAAGCGTCGGCGAGACCAACGCGATCCTGCCGCTCATCGAGCGGCTGACCGGGATCGGGCTTGCCGTCGTCTTTACCACGACCACGGTCACCTCGGCGGCCATCGCGGCCAAGAAGCTGCCGGGCGGCGCCGTGCATCAGTTCGCCCCGCTCGATCTGGCGCCCTTCGTCGGCGGCTTCCTTGCGCACTGGCGGCCGAATCTCGCCATCTTCGTCGAATCGGAGATGTGGCCGACCATGGTGCGCAAACTCGCCGAGGCCGATATTCCGCTGGTCGTCGCCAATGCCCGCCTGTCGGAGCGCTCCTTTCGCGGTTGGAAGCACTTCGCCGGCTTTGCCACCAAGGTCTTCCCGCGCATCACCCTGTGCCTGGCCCAGTCGGAGGCCGACGCCGCCCGTTTTGCCGGGCTCGGCGCCACCGCGGTGCAGGCCGTCGGCAATCTCAAATTCGACGTTCCGCCATTGGCCGCCGACAGCGGCGCCGTTGCCCGCCTGATGACCGCCGTCGATGGGCGACCGGCATGGGTCGCCGCTTCCACCCATGAGGGCGAGGAAGAGGTCGTCGCCGAGGCGCACCGGTTCCTCCGCCTGCGACACCCGGAGGTGTTGACCATCATCGTGCCGCGCCATCCCGAGCGCGGCGACGCGGTGCGCGCCATGCTCGCCGGCAAGGGCTTGACCGTTGCCCAGCGCAGCCGCGGCAATCCGCTCTTGCACGAGATCGACGTCTACCTCGCCGACACGCTCGGCGAACTCGGCCTGTTCTATCGCCTGGCGCCGATCGCCTTTCTCGGCGGCTCGCTGATCCCCCATGGCGGTCAGAACCCGATCGAACCGACGCGCCTGAGCGCTGCCGTGCTGCACGGGCCGCATGTCCACAACTTCGCCGACATCTACGCTGCGCTCGATGCTGCCGTGCCGGCCGCCGCGATCACCGATGCCGCCAGCCTGTCCGATGCCGTGGCCACGCTGATGAGCGATCCCGCTGTCGTTGCCGCCCGTGCCGCCGCCGCCAATCAGGCGCTTTCCCGCTTCTCCGGGGCCCTCGAAGCGACCATGACCGCCATTTCGCCCTTCCTTGCCGGCCCACCGGAGGCACCATGACGCGCAAGGCGCCGGCCTTCTGGTGGCGGGAGGCGGGAAGCATCGCGGCCATGGCGCTGTGGCCGGTCGCCCGGCTATGGGGTGCGGCGTCGGCGTGGCGCATGCAGCGCCCGCCGCTTTACCGCCCGCCGGTACCGGTCATCTGCATCGGCAATTTCGTGGTCGGCGGCGCCGGCAAGACGCCGACGGCGATCGCCCTGGCGCGCATCGCCCGCGGCCGCGGGCTGAAGCCCGGCCTTCTCGCCTCCGGCTATGGCGGCCGCGAAACCGGGCCGCTGCTGGTTGATCCCGCAAGCCACGATGCCGACCGGGTCGGTGACGAACCTCTCCTGCTCGCCGCTGCCGGACCGACTGTGGTCGCCAGGGACCGTGCCGCCGGCGCCCGCCGTCTGGTGGAGGAGGGCGTCGACCTCATCATCATGGACGACGGCTTCCAGAATCCATCCGTTGCCAAGGACCTGTCGCTGGTGGTGGTCGATGCGAGGGTGGGCATCGGCAATGGCCGCGTCCTGCCGGCCGGGCCGCTGCGCGCGCCGCTGGCCCTTCAGCTTCGCCGTGCCGACGTGCTGCTGGTCATCGGCGAGGGCAGCGCGGCCGAGCCGCTGGTCCGCGCCGCCGCCCGCTCGGGGCGCGGCACGCTGCGCGCCCAGCTCCGGCCGACCAGGCTGCGCCAATGGCGCAAGCAGCCGATCCTTGCCTTCGCCGGCATCGGTCGTCCGGAGAAATTCTTCGCCACGCTCGCCGAGGCCCACGCCCCGGTCGCCCGCACCGTCAGTTTTCCCGACCACCATCGCTATACCGACGCCGAAGCCGCCGAGCTCATCGCCGCGGCGGAGCCCGGCAATCTGAGGCTGGTGACGACGGAGAAGGACCTTGTCCGCCTCGCCGGCCGCAACGGCATGGCCGGCACGCTGCATGACAAGGCGGAAGCCTTGCAGGTGATGCTGGAATTCGAGAACCTGACGGCGATCGGCGAGACCATCGACGCGGCGGTGCGCGCCGCCCGCCATCGGTCGGACTAGATCCGGCCGGTCTCCTGGAAGCGTTTCAGCGCGGCGTTGGCGTCGACATAGGCCTCCTGCCGCGGCACGCTCCAGTACTTCACCTCGTCGAGCGGGATTTCGAGGCCGGTCACGGCGCAGCGCACGAAGCCGCCGGGGATCAGCACCTGATAGTCGCCGTCGAGATAGCGCAACCGCGCTTCACCCCCGCGACCCGGTCGTTCCATACGGTTCATCATGTCATACGAGCCTTCCAGCGCCCAACCGGGGCGCACCCCTAACATAAGCGTTCGAAGCGCCTCGTCTACTGGCCCTTCGGCAGGAGTTGGGGGATCAGCAACTGCAGCGGGCTTTGCGGCTGCTGCTGATCCGCTGACGGCGTGCCGTCTGCCTGCGGCTGGCCGGCTTGCGCCGCGCCGGCATTGGCGGGCGGCGCCGTCTGCTGTTGCTGTGCGGCCGGCGCCTGGCTGTCGCCGCCGCCGAAGATCGAGTTCAGCAGGCCGCCGCCGACACTCTTGAGCTGGTCGACCGCCTGGTTCGGATTGGCGAGAAGGTCGCCGAACTCGGGAACGTAGCGCGGATTGTCCCACGAGCCCTCGATGCGGAAGGGCAGCGTCAGTCCCTTCGCATCGGCGCTGCCGCCCTGTCCCTGGAGCGTGCCGACGATCTTCGGCTGCAGCCGGTAGGAGATGGTCCTCTGGCCGATATCGACCGTACCGGCGCCGCTGGCGCGGACCAGCGGACCGATGAGCACCAGGTCGCTATTGGTCAGCACACCGTTGGCGACCGTATAGCTGCCGGCCAGGCGGCTGAATTCCGTGCTGTCGGTGGTACCGAGCTGACCGCCGAGAACGCTCTGCAGCGACAGGCCCTTGAGCGAGGCGAGGTTGAAGCCGCGGATGGCGCCGTCGCGGAATTCCGTCGCGCCCTTGCCCTGAAGGCTCTTCATCAGGGCCGCCTGGCTGTCGCCGGTGGCCGACAGATCGAAGGAGAAGGCGCCGGTGCCTTCAATCTTGTCGTAGCCGATGGCGTCGGTGAGGAACGGCTGGGCGGAAAGGCCGCTGAGCTGGAACGAGGCCGCGACCGCCGGCGTCGATGCCGCACCGTCTATCGTGAACGTGCCGCTGCCCTTGCCCTTGTAGAGGCTCATGTCGGTGAGGTTCGCCACCAGCTTGCCGCCGGAGAGCGTCACCGTCATCGCCGTCGCGCCGATCTTGATCTTGTTGGCGATGATCTCGTCGGCCTTGAGGTTGAGGTTGGCATCGGCCGTCTTGAGGCCGTCGAAGGCGATCGGCTGGGTGCTCCAGCCGCCGCTGGCACCACCGCCCGCGCTACCGCCGCCGCCGGCTCCACCGCCGCCGCCAGTCCCACCGCCACCGGTCGGTGCGCCCGAGGCGGCGACATAGGGCGTCACGTCGAGCACCTTCATCGACAGGCCGGCGCTCACCGACGGACGGCTGCCGAAGGTCACGGTGCCGGTGCCGAGTCCGCTCGACTTGTCGATGGTGAAGGCGGCGCGGTCGAACTTGAAGCTGTCCTTGGCGAGCGCCACCGCGCCCTTGATCGAGAAGTTCTGCAGGCCGCCGCCCGAGCCGATCGGCCGGCCGATCCAGGCAAGCAGGTTGCGCAGCGACGGTGTCGACAGGCTGACCTCGCCCTTGCCGAGGCCGCCCATGCCGGCCTCGCCGTTGAAGCCCATGCTGACCGACTTCGAACTCGCTTGCAGGGCGACCGCCGTCTCCTTGCCGGCGATCAGGGCGCGCACGTCCGCATCGGCGGAAACGTCGAAGCGTACCTTGCGCCAGGTGAGTGCACCCTTTGCCGAGACCGGCGAATTGAGCGACTTGAACGACGCCGTGACATTGATGTCGTCGATCTCGTCGGCCGTCTTGTCGCCGCCGACGGTGTCGGCGAGGTTGAGCCCGGTCACCTTGCCGTTGGCGAGCGACAGCGCGCCGCTGGCGTCGAGATTGGCGACAAGTGCGGAGGTGGTGGCACCGTTGGTCCTGAAGGCGACATCGACATTGCCGCTGCCGGTGACCGGCGCCGACACGCGGGCCAGCGCCAGAACGCCGGCGACATCGAGGCCGGTCATCTTCACCGCGCCGGAGATCGCGGGCTGGCCGTCCTTCGCCGCCACGGTGAGGTTGCCCGAGCCGGGCGCGCCGTTGACGGTGACCTTGCTGATCGTCGCTTGCAGCGTGCCGCCGACGAGCTTCGCGTCGATGCCGAGATCCTTGAGCGCCACCGAGCCGATCTTCACCGCCTGCGCCGTGAAGGCGACATTGGCATCGACAGCCCCAAGCGCCGAAAGATCGATCGGTTTCTCGGCCGCCGCGCCGCCGCCCTTGCCGCCGCCCTTTCCATCCTTGCCACTACTGCCGCCACTGCTGCTGCCGGACGCTGCCGGCGCGACGAAAGCGTCGGCATCGATCGACCCGGCAGCCAGGCGCAGGCCGATGCCCGGCCGCGGCCGGTTGGTCGCGATCACCGCCTGACCGGAAAACTGGGCGTCGCCGAGGGTCACCGCGAACTGGTTGAGGGTCACCCGGTCCTTGGTCGCGGCAAGCGTCGCCGAGATGTCGAACTTGCCATAGGCGGGCGCCGCCGGCAGCGACGTGCCGAAGCGGCCGACGAGACCGGCGAGCGAGCCGCCATTGGCCGCGACGGTCCCCTTGAACAGGCTGTCGCCGTCGAGCGCCGTGCCCTTGGCGGCGATCGTGGCGAGGTCGTCGGAGAGCGTGAGATCGACGGGCAGCGCGGCAAGCTTGCTCGGGTCGGGACGCGCGCCGAGCTTGAGCGCGATCTTCTCCTGTTTGCCGTCCCAGGTGAACGAACCGTCGAGCGAGGCGCCGCGGGCGAGGTCGGGCGCTGCCAGCGTCAGGTTCACCGCCGCGACCGTCTGATCGGTGCCGCTGCGCTGGTCGCGATAGGTGAACGTGCCGTCGCTGATCGTCAGCCTGGAAATGCCGATGCGGTCGATTGCGGCCAGCGCCTCCTGCGTTGCCGCCTGTTGCGCCTCGGAGGTGGCGATGAGGTCCTCCATCGACTTCGGTTCACCGCCGGCGGCCGTCTGTTGTGACGCGGGCGCTGCCGCCGCCTGCCAGTTGCTGCGGCCGTTCTTGTCGATCGCGTAGACGATCTCGGGCTTGACGATGGTGACCGAGTTGATCGCCACGCGGCCGGAGATGAGCGGCAGCAGGCTGACGCCGAAGGAGACGGAATCGACCTTGAGCGCCTCGCCACTGCCGGTGACGCCGGCAAGGCCGATGCCGCCGGCCGAGACATGCACCGTGGGCAGCAGGCTGATCGAGATCGGCCCGTCGATGCGCGCCTGACGGCCGGTCGCCTGCTCGACGCGGGCGATGAGTTCGCTCCGTATCGTGGCGGTGGGGATGAACACGGGCACGATCAGGGCCGCGACCACGACCAGCGCGACCAGCGCCACGATGCCGATGATGAGCCGTCTCAGGGTCAACCTCCGCATGATTTGCCTGAACCAACGCAGGATTGTACCGGAAAACGGCCGATTTCGGGCCGTCGATCCTAGCGTCGCCCGAACAGCCGCTCGATGTCGGCGAGCTTCAGTTCGATGAAAGTCGGCCGCCCGTGATTGCAGGTGCCGGAATTGGGGGTTGCCTCCATCTCGCGTAGGAGCGCGTCCATCTCCGCCGGCTTCAGCCGCCGCCCGGCGCGCACCGAACCGTGGCAGGCCATGGTCGAGGCGACGCGGTCGAGCTTGTCCTTCAAGCCCGCCGCGCGCTCCCATTCGGCGATCTCGTCGGCGAGGTCGCGGATGAGCCCCGGGGCGTCGACCGTGCCGAGCAGCGCCGGCGTTTCGCGCACGATGACCGCGCCGGTGCCGAAGCGGTCGATGACCAGGCCCAGCTCGGCCAGCTCGGTGGCCCGTGTGGCCAGCCGGTCGACATCCTCTGCGGTGAGGTCGACCACTTCGGGGATGAGCAGGATCTGGCGCGGCACGCCGTTTTCGGCAAGTGCCGCCTTGATGCGCTCATAGACCAGCCGCTCATGCGCGGCATGCTGGTCGACGATGACCAGACCGTCCTCGGTCTGGGCGACGATATAGGTCTCGTGGATCTGTGCCCGCGCCGCACCCAGCGGACGGGCCGTGAGCGCCGGATCGGGCTCGGTGGTATGGGCTTCGGCCGAGGGCTCGACGCCCGCGAAGGCGGCTTGCGCGGCCTCGGCGAAGCCGGGCGCCAGCGCCGCATTGCCGGTGATGGGCGCTCGCCGCCATGAGGGCATCACCGGCCGCTGCGGCCGCGTGAAGCCGCCAGCCGGGCGGAAGGCGGCGATGGTCGCGCCCGCTGCTTCGCTCGATGAGCGCAGCTCGGTCTGCCCCAGTGCCTCGCGCAGGGATCCGATGATCAGCCCGCGCACCAGTCCGGAATTGCGGAAGCGCACCTCGGCCTTGGTCGGGTGGACATTGACGTCGACCAGCGCCGGATCGAGGCCGATATTGAGCACGGCGACAGGATGGCGCTCGCGCTTCATGACGTCCGCATAGGCGGCCCGGAGCGCGCCGAGAAGCTGGCGGTCGCGCACCGGCCTTCCGTTGACGAAGAAGTATTGGGCGAGCCCGTTGCCGCGGCTGAAGGTCGGCAGGCCGGCATAGCCGGTCAGCCGCACGCCCTCGCGTAGCGCATCGATGGCCAGCGCATTGGCGCGG
Source organism: uncultured Alphaproteobacteria bacterium (assembly GCA_963743015.1). Classification (GTDB taxonomy): domain Bacteria; phylum Pseudomonadota; class Alphaproteobacteria; order Rhizobiales; family Kaistiaceae; genus CAVSRC01. Next base: position 538,175 of record CAVUOD010000014.1, on the reverse strand, counting down.
AAATCGGGGCCGAGCACCTGGGCGATGCGCACCGCCAGCCCGTCATCGCCGGCAGCCGCCGGATAGTCGATCTCGCTACGGTCGCTGCCGGCAAGCGTGAAGCGCACCGCCGGATGAGCCAGTGCCAGGCGCTTGACCACGTCGGTGATGGCGCTGGCCTCGGCCCGCTCGGATTTCAGGAATTTCAGCCGCGCTGGCGTGGCGAAGAAGAGGTCGCGCACCGCGACCTGTGTGCCCTTGGCGAGTGCCGCGGGCTTCGGCGGCGTCGCCGTGCCGCCCGTCACCGAGACTTCCCAGGCTTCGTCGGCGCCGTCCTTGCGCGAGGCGACGGTGAGCCGCGCCGCCGCGCCGATCGCCGCCAGCGCCTCGCCACGAAAGCCGAGGCTCGCAATATGGTCGAGTCCGCCTTCGAGTTTCGAGGTGCAATGGCGTTCGACCGCCAACGCCAGCTCGTCGCGGGCGATGCCGCCGCCATCGTCGGTGACCCGGACAAGCGATACGCCACCGGCCGCTGTCACCACCTCGATGCGGGTAGCGCCGGCGTCGAGCGCATTCTCGGCAAGCTCCTTGACCACGCTTGCTGGACGCTCGACCACCTCGCCGGCGGCGATCCGGTTGACCATGTCCTCGCTGAGACGGCGGATGGGCATGGCCCCGAGTCTGGCGGATTCGGGCGGGCGGGGAAAGGGCTTGAAAGCGCTGGTTCCCCGCCGGACCTCAGGCCACGACCGGCGGCGCCGCGACGCTGCTGGCGGTGAAGCCGTAAGCCTCCGCCGAATACTGGCCGAGCATCCGGTTGCAGCTGAACTGCCAGCCGGTGGTGGCGATCGCCTGCTTCATCACCGAGCACCAGCCGCTGCGGTCGGTATGGAACAGCGGCAGGATGGTCTTCTCGAGCTTCTCGTAGAAGGCGAGCGCATGGGCGCTGTCGGAGCCGTCGCCGCCATCGGTGCCGATCGCCCAGCCATTGACGCCCTCCTGGCAGCCTTCCACCCACCAGCCGTCGAGCACGCTGAAATTGGGCACGCCGTTAAGGGCCGCCTTCATGCCGCTGGTGCCCGAGGCTTCCAGCGGCGGCACCGGCGTGTTCACCCACACGTCGACCCCGGCGACGATGGAGTGGGCCACCCTCATGTTGTAGGCCGGCACGAAGGCGACGCGCAGACGGCCGGCGAGGTGGCCGGCATATTCGAGGATGCGCTGGATGGCCTCGTGACCGCCGTGGTCGCGCGGATGGGCCTTGCCCGAGATTACGATCTGGAATGGCTGGTACTGGGCGATCGCGGCCAAGCGTTCGATATCGCTGAACATGAGCTGCGGCCGCTTGTAGGGAGTCATGCGCCGTGCATAGCCGAGGATCGGCTTGTCCAGGTCGAGCGCGATGCCGGTGCGTCCGAAAACCAGTTCGGCAAGCTGGGCCTTGGCCTTGCGGTGGGCCTTCCAGATGGCGTCCGGCGGCACCGACGCGACACCGGCCAGCGCCTTCGGGTCCAGGCGCCAATTGGGAACGTATTGGTCGAAGAGCGCTGCCATCTCGTCATGGGCCCAGCTGAGCGTGTGGACGCCGTTGGTGACGGCATGGATTTCGTGGCCGGGGAACATATGGCGCGTGGTTTCGGCGTGCCGCATCGCCACGGCGTTGGAGTAGCCGGAGAGATTGAGCGCAAGCCGCGTCATGTTGAGTTCCTCGGGGCCCGCGAGTTCCTTGACGGTATCGAGCGGAACCAGGTCCGGTGCGGTCTGCGCGTAGAGATCATAGGGAAAACGGTCCTGTCCGGCCGCGACCGGCGTGTGCGTGGTGAACACGCACTGCTTGCGCGTCGCGGCGAGGCCGTCGCTGCCGGCTTTCGCCCGCGCTTCTGCAAGGCGGTCGAGGGTGAGCAGCGCCGCATGGCCTTCGTTCATGTGGAAGGTCTCGATGTCGAAGCCGAGCGCGCGCAGCACGCGTGCCCCGCCCATGCCCAGAATGATCTCCTGCTTGAGGCGGTAGGCGGCATCCCCGCCATAGAGATGATGGGTAAGGGTGCGGTCGATGGCGCTGTTCTCCTCGAGATCGGTATCGAGCAGCAGGATCGGAACCTGGTGTCCGGTCACCCCGGTCTGCACGTAGAGCCAGGGGCGGATGGCCACCGGCCGTCCCTCGATCTCGACAGTGGCGGTGGTCTCCAGCGGCGTGCACCAGTCGGTCGGCTCCCACCAGTTGGGTTGCTCGATCTGCCAGCGGTCGTGGTTGATGATCTGGCGGAAATAGCCGGCGCGGCTGACCAGCAGCACGAAGACCATCGGCAGGCCGAGGTCGGCGGCGGAGCGCGCGATATCGCCCGCCAGGACGCCGAGGCCGCCCGAATAGGTGTGGATCTCGTAGCGGATCGCCAGTTCCATGGTGAAATAGGCGATGCGGGTCTTGCCGGCGAAGGGTGTGATTGGGGAGGTCATGGATGTCCTATCTGCTGACTGCCCGCCAACCGATGTCCGTGCGGCAGAAGCCGCCTGGCCAGTCGATGGCGGCTACTGCCGCGTATGCGCGCTTGTGCGCCTCAGCAATTGTCGGGCCGAGCGCTGTGACGCCGAGCACACGCCCACCGGCGGCGGTGAGCCGCCCGTCCTTCATGGCTGTGCCGGCATGGAAGATCTTGACGTCGGTGAGTTTCTCGGCGGCATCGATGCCACCGATCGGCTCGCCCTTTTCATAGGCACCGGGATAGCCGCGCGCTGCCATCACGACGCACAGCGCCGCGTCCGGGCGCCACGCCGGCCTCGCGTCGGCCAGCCGGCCTTCGGCCGTCGCCAGCATGATATCGAGCAGGTCGCCGTCGAAGCGCGGCATCAGCGTCTGGCACTCCGGGTCGCCGAAACGGACGTTGTATTCGATGAGCTTCGGCCCGTCGGCGGCCAGCATCAGCCCGACGAAGAGGACGCCGCGAAAGGGCGTGCCGCGTTTCGCCATCAGGCCAAGCGTCGGCTGCACGATCTCGTCCATGACGCGCGCCACCATTGCCTCGTCCATGATCGGAGCCGGCGAATAGGCGCCCATGCCCCCGGTATTGGGTCCGGTGTCGCCGTCGCCGACGCGCTTGTGGTCCTGTGCGGTGCCGAAGGGGAGGGCAGTGGTGCCGTCGGAAAGGACGAAAAAGCTCGCCTCTTCGCCGGTCAGGCACTCCTCGATGACGACCTCCGCGCCGGGTGCGGCAAAGCAGGCCGCAATCGCGGCCAGCGCCTCGTCCACTGATCCCGCCACGGTCACCCCCTTGCCGGCGGCAAGGCCATCGGCCTTGACCACGATCGGCGCGCCAAGCGCGCGCACATGGGCTGCCGCCTCATCGGCATCGCTGAAGTGGCGCCAGGCGGCGGTCGGGATATTCGCTTCAGCGCATATCTGCTTGGTGAAGCTCTTGGAGCCTTCGAGTTGGGCAGCCGCCTTGCTCGGCCCGAATGCCTTGATGCCGGCCGCGGCGAGCCTATCGGCGATGCCGGCAACCAGCGGTGCCTCCGGGCCGACGACGGCGAGGTCGATCGCCTGTTCCCTGCAGAAGGCGACGACCGCGTCATGGTTGGCTGGGTTGAGCGCGGCGAGTTCGGCAACCTCGGCGATGCCGGGATTGCCCGGCGCGGCGTAGAGCCGGCCAAGCTGCGGCGATTGGGCAAGCTTCCACGCCAGCGCGTGTTCACGCCCGCCCGAGCCGATGAGCAATACATTCATGACGGACTCACGCCCTCGCCCCGCCGGTCATGCTGCGCGATTAGCAATCGGCGTGCCGAATGTCCAACCGGCGGCTTCCCGCCGTGCGCCGAACGCCCTATGACCGTGATCATGAACGCCGACAATCACACGGTTGCCGATGCCGTGCGCGGCCATTGGGCAGACCGGATCATCCCGCCCGCCCTGCGACCCTATGCCCGCCTCGCCCGGCTGGAACGGCCGATCGGCTGGTGGCTCCTGATGTGGCCGTGTTGGTGGTCTTCGGCGCTGGCCACCGACGCCGCCGGCTGGCGCTTCCCGAATGTCTGGCACTTGGGTTTGTTCCTGATTGGCGCGGTCGTCATGCGCGGGGCGGGGTGCACCTACAACGACATTGTCGATCGCGACCTCGATGCGCAAGTGGCACGCACCCGCTCGCGCCCCATCCCCAGCGGGCAGGTGACGGTGCGCCAGGCCGCGGCCTTCCTGGTCCTGCAGGCGCTCATCGGCCTTGCCGTCCTTCTCCAGTTCAACTGGTTCACGATCGGCCTCGGCGTGTTGTCGCTCGCCAGCGTAGCCGTCTACCCCTTCATGAAACGCTTCACCTGGTGGCCACAGGTCGGGCTCGGCATCGCCTTTTCCTGGGGCGCGCTGATGGGCTGGCCGGCGATCTTCGGACGCCTCGATTGGACGCCGGTGCTGCTCTATCTCGGCGGCATCGCCTGGACCATCGGCTACGACACCATCTACGCCCATCAGGACAAGGAGGACGACGCCCTCATCGGCGTGCGCTCAACGGCGCGCCTGTTCGGCGCGCACACCCGCCCGTTGCTCGCCCTGTTCTACGGCGTGGCGACGATCCTGTTCGCGGCGGCCTGGTGGATGGCCGGCGTCGGCCCTCTCGCCTATCTCGGACTGGCGCTGGGCGCCGTCCATCTCGGCTGGCAGGTGACGGTGATCGCCATCGACGATCCCGACAATTGCCTGATGCTGTTCCGCTCCAGCCGCGACTATGGCTGGATCGTTTTCGCGGGACTGGTCGCCGACACGGTCGTCCGCCACTGGGGCGGCTAATTGCGGGCGATGATCTCGCGACCGCTGAGCTGTTCGGTCGGGTGCGAATGGCCGGTCTTGCGCCGGGTAAGGAATCGCGGCCGGCGACCGGCAAAGAAGGAATAGCGCCGACGTGGCCGGGGCGGACCGGTGATGACCCCGCCGAGGTCGCCGAGAGGTTCGCTTACCGAACCATCCTGGCCGATCACCAGCAGCGGCAGCTTGAGAGTGCGCCCCCAGGCCTGCCAGTCGGCCGCCACATCCTCCGGTTCGTCGCCGACGGTGAGCAGCAAAGTGAGAGCGGGATCCTTGTGCAGCAGCTCGACGAAGACGCGGACATTGCCGGTCGTGGCGGTCGCCTCCATGCGCACCGAGACGCCGCGATAGCTCGACAGCGGCACGGTCAGCGTGAACGGCGGCCCCGCCAGGCGCTGCCGCTGCACGATCGCCCGTTCGCGGTCGAGGATGAATCCTGCCGTGCCGCCGTCTCGGGCGGCGCCACGCACAGGTAGAGTGTGCGGGTCGAGCCGGAATTCCCGACTCGACCCGGCGGTCGCTTCACCGGCCACTTTGACGCCTCTTAACGCTCCCGAAGCGGGCCCGTTTTTTTGGGTCCTCGCTTGTTGGAGAGCACCATGCCACAGCAGGCTTGGAGTCGGCTTAACCGGTTGGGTTAAATTTGAGTGATTTTCGAGAGGGTTAGCAGTGTGTCACCGACAAGGCCATGAGTTTAGAGAACCTTGCCCGGGTTGAGGATGCCGTTGGGATCGAATGCCTGCTTGACCTTGTTCATCAGCGCCATCTCGAGCGGGCTCTTGATCGTCTTGAGCAGGTCGCGCTTCAGCGTCCCGATGCCGTGCTCGGCCGAAATCGTGCCGCCAAGCTCGCCGACGATGCCGTGCACCACCGCGTTGACGTCATCCCAGCGCGCCAGGAAGGCGGCCTTGTCCATGGCGACCGGCTGGCTGATATTGAGATGGATGTTGCCGTCGCCGATGTGACCGAAGGGGCAGGGGCGCACGCCGGGGATCATCTCCGCAACCGCCGCCGACGCCCGATCGATCAGTTCCGGCACGCGCGCCAGCGGCACCGCGACATCGTGCTTGATCGAGCCGCCTTCCAGCTTCTGCACCTCCGACATGGTTTCGCGCAGATGCCAGAACGCTGCCGCCTGTTCCAGCGACTGGGCGAGCGCGCCGTCGTCGACCAGCTCTTCTTCGAGGCCGGCGGCGAAGATGGCTTCCGCCGCCGCGTCGGCGTCCTCCTGGCCTTGCGCGGAGGAATATTCCATCAGCACGTACCAGGGATGCGCTTCGGCCAGCGGATCGCGGGTGCCCGGCGTGTGGCGGAGCGTGAATTCGAGGCCGATGCGCGGGATGAGCTCGAAGGCGGTGAGACTGCGTCCGGAGCGGTCGCGGGCGAGATGGAACAGCTTCAGCGCAGTCGCCGGGTCCTTCAGTCCGATGAAGGCGACGGCGATGCCGCGCGGCTTCGGCATCAGCGTCAGCACGGCGGCGGTGACGACGCCGAGCGTTCCTTCCGCGCCGATGAACAGGTGCTTGAGGTCGTAGCCGGTATTGTCCTTGCGCAGCGTCCTGAGGCCGTCCCACACCTCGCCGGTGGGCAGCACCACTTCGACGCCGAGCACCAGCTCGCGCATGTTGCCATAGGCCAGCACCTCGGTGCCGCCGGCATTGGTGGAGACGGTCCCGCCAATGTCGCAGGAGCCGCCCGAGGCCAGCTTCAGCGGAAACAGGCGGTCCGCCGCGTCGGCCGCCGCACGCGCCTCGTCCAGCGTCACGCCCGCCTCGACGGTCATCGTGTTGCTGCCCGGATCGACCGCGCGCACCCGGTTGAGTCGCGTCAGCGACAGCACGATCTCGTTGCCGGTCATCGACGGGATCTGGCCGCCGACAAGACCGGTATTGCCGCCCTGCGGCACGATCGATGTGCGCGTTTCATTGGCGAGCTTGAGGATGGCGGCGACCTCGGCGACGCTGCCGGGCCGGAGCACCATGCCGGTCGCCCCATGAAACTTTTCACGCGGCTCGGTCAGGTAGGGTGCGATGGTTTGCGCGTCGCGGACGGCATAAGCGGAGCCGACGATTGCCGCGAAACGGTCGAGCAGAGGCTGGGAGGGAGCATTCATGGCGGGCGGGAGTTTAGGCAAGTCCCGCCGTCGCGAACAGGCCCTCTCCGGCGGCGCATCCCGGCGCCGCCGGAGAGGTGGATGGGCTACATGCCTTCCTTGACGACGCTCCAGAGAGCGCCGAACCCCTTGGATCCCTCGCCGACGACATCGCCGGGCTTTTTGTCCTTGACGAAGGTGTAGAGCGGCATACCTCCGTAAGCCCACATCTTCTCGGTCTTGCCGTTCTTGTCGGTGACGTCGACGGTCGTCCACTTGCCCATTGCCTGGGCGTCCGCCGGGGCGACGAAGGGTGGCCACACGCCGGCGCAGCCGCCGGTGCAAGCCGCTTTGGTTTCGCCCGGCTTGTCTTTGGCCCATGTGTAGAGGGTCATGCCGGCGGGATCGACGAGGATCTTGCCGAGCGAGCTGTCGGCGAATTTGGCCGGTTCCATGGCATTGGCCGTGCTGGCGATCGCCACGGCCGCGAACAGGCCCGCGACAAGGCTCAGAATCAATCGTTTCATCAGAAAACCTCCTTTTTCTTACGCCGGGCGGCCGCACCGGCGAGCGCCCGGGCCCGATAACACCCGGCCCCTGGAATTATTCTAGGGCGGGTTTTGTGCCGGGCACGGCCGCAGGTTTCGAATGGCGCGCTGTCGGCTTGCTTGAAGCGCCCGGGGGGCTGTGCGATAGGAACGCCGCCGGACAAATCGCGGGAAACAGAGACAATGGCAGGTGCGGAAGGATTGATGGCAGGCAAGCGCGGCCTGATTTTGGGTGTCGCCAACCGCCATTCGATCGCCTGGGGCATAACCCGGGCCTGCCACAGGGCGGGCGCGTCGCTGGCCATGACCTACCAGGGTGACCAGCTGAGGAAACGGGTCGAGCCGCTGGCGGCCGAAGTCGGCGCCGAAGTCGTCGGCCATTGCGACGTCACCGACATGACGACTGTCGATGCGGTGTTCGAGCGCGTCAAGGAGCTGTGGGGCGGGCTCGATTTCGTCGTCCACGCCATCGCCTTTTCCGACCGCGAGCAGCTCACCGGCCACTATGTCGACACCACCGCCGACAACTTTACCAATACGATGCTCATCTCCTGCTATTCGCTCACGGCAATCGCCCAGCGGGCGCAGAAGCTGATGACCAATGGCGGTTCGATCGTCACGCTGACCTATTACGGCGCCGAGAAGGTCATGCCGCACTACAACGTCATGGGCGTCGCCAAGGCGGCGCTCGAGGCGAGTGTGCGCTACCTCGCCGTCGACCTCGGCAAGCAGGGCATCCGCGTCAACGCCATCTCCTCGGGCCCGATCAAGACGCTGGCTGCCGCCGGCGGAATCGGCGATTTCCGCTATATCCTGAAGTGGAACGAATACAACGCGCCGCTTCACAAGTCCGTCACCACCGACGAAGTCGGCGACGCCGCTCTCTATCTCCTTTCCGACCTGTCGCGCGCCGTGACCGGCGAAATCCACCACGTCGATTCCGGCTATCACGTCGTCGGCATGAAGGCGGTGGATGCCCCGGACATCGCCACCATCTAGAGACCACCGAATCCGATCGGCCGCCGCCGGCCCAAGAACCACCCTCATGCCCGCAAACCTTACGCTCGTCTTCCTGCGCCACGGCGAAACCGACTGGAACGTCGAGGCTCGCCTTCAGGGCCAACGCGATGTGCCGATCAACGCCAGGGGCCGCGGCCAGGCGAAGCGCAACGGCGAGACCGTGCTGCGCGAGGTGCCCGAGGCGTTGGCCTATGATTTCGTTGCGAGCCCCCTTGTCCGGGCGCGCGAAACCATGGAGATCGCGCGCACGGCGATGGGCCTCGACCCGACCGGCTACCGCACCGACGACCGTCTGAAGGAGCTGACCTTCGGCGAATGGGAAGGCTTCACCTACAGCGACATCGAGCAGGCGCATCCCGGCTGGATCGCCCAGCGCCATGCCGACAAATGGATGTTCCAGCCGCCGGGCGGCGAGAGCTACGCGATGCTGTCCAAGCGCATCGTCGGCTGGCTGAATACGGTCGCCAAGCCCACGGTCGTGGTCTCCCACGGCGGCGTCGGCCGCGTGCTGCGCGCCCATCTGCTCAACCTCGATCCGCTCAAATCGGTCGTCGAGGACTTTCCCCACGACCGCGTGTTTCTCTGGCGGAACGGCGAGGGGCGCTGGCTTTAGGGCCCTGGTGCTCGCAGCGTTTTGCTTTGACGCCCCGGCCTCGCCCGCCTAGAAAATGCGGGCTCCGGGTCGCCCCAAACGCTGGAACCCCATGTCGCACAACACCTTCGGCCATCTTTTCCGGGTCACCACCTGGGGCGAGAGCCATGGACCGGCGATCGGCGCTGTGGTCGACGGCTGCCCGCCGCTGATCCCGATCTCCGAGGCCGAGATCCAGCATTACATGGACAAGCGCCGCCCCGGGCAGTCGCGCTTCACCACGCAAAGGCGCGAGCCGGACACGGTGAAGATCCTCTCGGGCGTCTTTGCGGACGAGGCCAGCGGGCAGTTGCTGACCACCGGCACGCCGATCTCGCTGTTCATCGAGAATGTCGACCAGCGCTCCAAGGACTACGGCGACATCAAGGACAAGTACCGGCCTGGCCACGCCGACTTCACCTATCAGATGAAATACGGCATCCGCGACTGGCGCGGTTCGGGCCGTGCCTCGGCGCGCGAAACGGCAAGCCGCGTCGCCGCCGGCGCCATCGCCCGCAAGGTCGTGCCGGGATTGACCGTGCGCGGCGCGCTGGTCCAGGTCGGCCCGCACAAGATCGACCGGTCGCGCTGGGACTGGGCTGAGGTCGAACGCAACCCGTTCTTCTGCCCGGACGCTACGGCCGCCGAACTGTGGGCCGACTATCTCGACGGCGTGCGCAAGGCGGGCTCGTCGGTCGGCGCGGTGATCGAGGTCGAGGCCGAGGGCGTGCCGCCGGGCCTGGGGGCGCCGATCTACGGCAAGCTCGATCAGGACATCGCTTCGGCGATGATGTCGATCAACGCGGTCAAGGGCGTCGAGATCGGCGCCGGTTTCGGCGCCGCGGCGCTCTCCGGCGAGGCCAATGCCGACGAGATGCGCGCCGGCGAGGACGGCCGGCCCGACTTCGTCGCCAACAATGCCGGCGGCATTCTCGGCGGCATCGCCACCGGCCAGCCGGTGACGGTGCGCTTCGCCGTCAAGCCGACCTCGTCGATCCTCTCCCCGCGCCGCACGGTCAACCAGGCCGGCGAGGAGGTCGACGTCTCCACCAAGGGCCGTCACGATCCCTGCGTCGGCATCCGCGCGGTTCCCATCGGCGAGGCGATGCTGGCCATCGTGCTTGCCGATCACTATCTCAGGCATCGCGGCCAGGTCGGCTGACCGGCCGGGCTTTGGAACAGACCACAATGACCAAAAAAACCGACCCGGTGGCACAAGCCATTGAGGCTTTCAAGCGCGGCGAGATCGTCGTTGTTACCGACGATGCCGATCGTGAGAACGAAGGCGACCTGATCGTCGCCGCCGTCCACGCGACGCCCGAGAAGATCGGCTTCATCGTCCGCCATACCACCGGCATCGTCTGCGCGCCCATGCCGCGCGACAGCGCCCGCCGGCTGCAACTGCAGCCGATGGTCGCCGACAACGATGCCCCGCTCGGCACCGCCTTCACCGTCTCGGTCGATTTCCGTCACGGCATGACCACCGGCATCTCGGCCGAGGAGCGCTGCAACACCATCCGGGCGCTGGCCAATGCCAATGCCGGCGCCGCCGATTTCGTGCGCCCCGGCCACGTCTTCCCGCTGATTGCCCGCGACGGCGGCGTGCTCATGCGCTCCGGCCACACCGAGGCGGCGGTCGATCTCTGCCGGCTGGCGGGCCTGGAGCCGGTCGGCGTGCTCGCCGAGCTGGTCAACGACGACGGCACCGTCAAGCGCGGCGCCGACGTGGTCCGCTTCGCCGAGGAACACAAGCTACGCCTGGTCTCGGTTGCCGATCTGATTGCCTGGCGCCAGCGCAGTGAAAAGCTGGTCGAGCGCGTCGCCGATTTCGCCGTCAGCACCGATGCCGGCCCGGCGCACGCCTATGCCTATCATCTGCCCTACGACGCCACCCAGCATCTGGCTCTGGTCTTCGGCGACATCGGCGATGGCCTGAGCGTGCCGGTGCGCCTCCACCGCGAATCGGTGATCGAGGACGTCTTCGGTGCCGACAGCGTGCTCAACCGCGTCGTCCACCAGCTGGCCAGGGGTGGACGCGGCGTCATCGTCTATCTGCGCGAGGGCTCGGTCGGTGTTGCCAGCGAAGGCGGCCGTACGCGCGACGCCGCCAATCCCGGCGAAGCGGGCCCGGCGCGCGAGGACGAATGGCGCGAAGTCGGGCTCGGCGCCCAGATCCTGCGCGATCTCGGGGTCAAGTCGATCCGCCTGCTGGCCAGCCGCGAGCGGTACTATGTCGGCCTCGACGGCTTCGGCATCGAGATCGAATCGACCGACATCATCGATCGCTGAGCGTCCCGCCTCTCCCTCACGCCTTCTCGAAGGTCGCCACCACCTCGATCTCGGCCGACCACAGGAACTGGTCGACCGGCAGCACGCGGGTGAGGCGATAGCCGCCATCGAGCAGGATGCGGGCATCGCGGCCAAGCGTCGCCGGATTGCACGAGACGGCCGCCACCCTGGCAACCCGCGACCGCGCGATCGCCTCGGCCTGTGCCTTGGCACCGGCGGCAGGCGGGTCGAAGACGATTGCTGCGAAGCGGTCGAGCTCGGTGGCGGCAAGCGGATTGGCAAACAGATCGCGGCGCAGCACCGTCACCGGCTTGAGCCCGCTGCCGTGGCGCACCGCTTGCTCCAGCGCGTCCAGCAAGACGGCATCGCCTTCCACCGCCGTCACGGCGGCATGACGGGCGAGCCTCAGCGTGAAGGTGCCGATGCCTGAGAACAGGTCGACCACCGGCGCCGCATCGCCGACATGGGCAATGACCGCCTCGGCCAATGCCGCTTCGGCGTGGGTCGAGGCCTGCACGAAGCCGCCCGGGGCGGGGAGCAGTGCAACGCCGCCGGCATCGATCTCCGGACGGCGGTTGATGAAGATTTCGGTGCCGTCCACCGTCAGTCGGGCGATCGACCGCTCGCGGGCGAAGGTGCCGAGCGTCTCCACAGCGCCGCGGTCGAGCCGGCCGCCGCCGTCGATGGCGATATCGAGCCCGTTGCCGGCGGTGACCGTGATGCGCGCCTGCCGGCGCTTGCGCACCGTGCCGGCGGCGATCTGCCGGATGAGCGGCAGGGCCGCGACGATGTCGCCGGCAAGCACCGGACATTCTTCCACCGCGATGATCTCGTGGCTGCCGCGGCGGTGGAAGCCGAGGACCAGACGGTCCCTGGTATGGACGGCCGAGAAGATGGCCCGGCGGCGCGATGCCCTGGGCGTGGCCGAGACCGGCTCGATCTCCGCATCGATGCGGTGGAGAGCAAAGGAGCGCCGCACGATCTCCCGCTTCCAGGCGAGATAGGCACTCTCCTCCATATGCTGCAGCGCGCAGCCGCCACAGCTGCCGAAATGCCGGCAGGCCGGCGCCACGCGCTCGGCGCTCGGTGCGATGACCTCGACCAGATGCGCCCGCGTGGCCTGGCGCGCGATCGCAACCGTCTCGCCGGGAAGCGTGAAGGGGACGAAGATGCGTTTGCCGTCGACTTCGGCGATGCCGTCGCCGGCATGGCCGAGTTCGGCAATTGTCACCGTCTCACTCACGACGCGCGCCGAGCAGGAATTCGCGATTGCCGTCGCCGCCTTCGATCGGCGACAGGATGATGCCGTCGGCCCGCCAGCCCATCTCGCTCTCGAGCCACACGGCGATATCCGCCGCCGTCTGTTCTGCCAGCCCGGAATCGCGGACGATGCCGCCCTTGCCCAGCGCCTTGCGGCCGACCTCGAATTGCGGCTTGACCAGGAACACGCCCCAGGCGGCGGCACCGGCAAGCGCCAGCACCGGCGGCAGGACTATTCTGAGCGAGATGAAGCTGACATCGGCAACGATGGCGCCGGCCGGCTCGCCGATATCCTCGGGGCTGAGGTCGCGCGCATTGACGCCCTCGCGCGAAACCACGCGCGGGTCGGCAGCCAGTTCCGGGTCGAGCTGGCCGTGGCCGACGTCGATGGCGTAGACCTTGGTCGCGCCGCGTTCGAGCAGCACCTGGGTGAAGCCGCCGGTCGAAGCGCCGATGTCGAGCGCCACCCGGCCCTTCGGCGAATAGCCGAAGCGGTCGAGCGCCGCGATCATCTTGAGGCTGCCGCGCGAGACATAGCCGCTGGCCGGATCGTCGAGGGCGATCGCCGCATCCGGCTCGACGGTGGCGGCCGGCCGCGCCACCAGCCTGCCGTTGACGGTGACGTGGCCGCGCAGGATCGCGTCGCGCGCCCGCGCCCGCGTGCGCATCAGCCCGCGCTCCACCAGCGCCAGATCGAGCCGTTTGGTCATGGGTGAGAGTTATCCGCCGATTCTTAGAGGAAACAGCCGGCGAAGGAGGCCGCGATCACGTCGAAATAGACGAGATTGCCGAAGCGCAGCCACAAAAACCCGCCCAGCGCGACTGCGGCGAGGCCGGCAAACGACAGTGCGAGTTTCGACGTCAGGCTCATGGGGCGCCAGCATAGCGCCGGCGCCCCGTTTGGTCACGATGCTCCGGTGAGCCGCCTGAGCTTGGCCAGCGCCTTGTCCGAGTTCTCCTGGTAGTCGATGGTCGACACCAGTTCGGCCTTGGCATTGAGCAGGAACACGGTGGCCGTATGGTCCATCGTGTAGCTGCCGTCCTTGTCGGGCACCTTGTGCGCGTAGATGTGGTACGCCTTGATGATCTTGTCGATCTGGTCCCTGGTACCGGTCAGCGCGGTGAAGCGCGGGTCGAAGGCCTGCATGTAGGACGCCATCGCCGCGCGCGTGTCGCGTTCCGGGTCGACGGTGATGAAATAGACCTTCAGCTTGTCGGCTTGCGTGCCGAGGTCGCTCATCCACTGGGTCAGGTCGGCCAGCGTCGTCGGGCAGACGTCCGGGCAATAGGTGTAGCCGAAGTACATCACCGAGGGGTGCCCCTGCAGCGCGGCTTCGGTGACCGTATTGCCGTTCTGATCGGTGAGCGTGAACGGCCCGCCGATCTGCGACGCGACAATGCCAGGGACGGTTCCGCGCTGGCTGGCGAAATAGATCCAGCCGACGGTGCCGACGAGTGCGACGACCGCCAACCAGACGAGGATGCGAATGGCGCGCATGCCGGTCATTTGTCCTTGCCCATCTGTCCGCCCTTCATGTCCATGTTCATGGCGCCGCCGGCCCCGGCCGGGCCCTTCGATCCGACCGGCATGATGGGCAGCATGACCTCGACGGTGCCTGCCTTGTCGAAGGTCAGCGTCACCGGCAGCGTCTCGCCCTGCTTCAGGTCGTGCTTCAGCTTGATGAACATGAGGTGGTAGCCGCCGGGCGCAAGCTTCACCGTGGCGCCGGCCGGGATTTTGATGCCGCCTTCCACCGGATGCATGGTCATGACGCCGTCCTTGACCTCCATGATGTGCAGCTCGCTCACTTGCGAGGCCGGTGTCGAGACGGCGGTGAGCGTGTCCGGCTGGCTGCCCTTGTTGGTGATGGTCAGATAGCCGGCGCCGGTCGGGGCCTTGGGCGGCGTCGCCCGTGCCCACAGATTGGAGAGCGTCAGCGAACCGACGGTGACGTCTCCGGCGAAGGCCGGAGCGGTGAAGGCGACGATGGCGAAAAGGGCGCCCATTGCGGCACGGGTGAAGAAACGGGTCATGCGAGCATTGTCCTCGGCAGATTGGCGGAACCGCGTCGGCATGCGGCCGCCGGTTGAAACGGATCAGTGAAATGGATCGGAATCAGCCGAGGAGCGGGGGGCCGCGCGGATTTGCCGGCCGGTCGAGAGGATCGGGCGCGGCATGGCCGGCGGGCAACGCAATGAACGCCGGCAGCACGACGGCCGGCGGTTCGTCGGCAAGAACCGGCGAGTTCGGGTGGAACGACGCTGGCGACCACGCTGAGGGTGCCGACCATGCCATAGGCGCGACGATCGAAATCGTTGGCCGGATGGGCGGGGTCGCTGTTGGCGCCGATCGTGGTGCAGACGGTCGACCTGTCCGTCGTCGCCGCATGGGCCAGGGCCCCGCCGTTGAGCCCGGCGAGCATCACATTGACCAGGACGATCACCGCCAGGCTTCGCGCCAGCGAGCGACCGTCGGGTCCACGCAACAGGGCAAGGAGCGGGCGCCTGGACATCGGGGGCTTGTAGGGCCTTTCCCGTCTGAATGGAACTATTCCGAAGTAGCAATTCGTCACAGGCCGTCCGGCCTGCGTGCGTCTCAGGCCAAGCGCGGATGCACAGCGGCCGGCGTGTCGCGGCCGAGCGCGGCGAAGACGGCGGTCACGATGCCGGCCGCATCGAGGCCGACGGCGGCGTACATTGCCTCCGGCTTGCCGTGATCGACGAAGCGATCGGGCATGGCGAGCGAGCGCACCTTGATGCCGCGGTCGAGCGCACCGCTCTGTTCGAGGTGGGCCAGAACATGGGCGGCAAAGCCCCCCACCGTGCCTTCCTCGATGGTGATGAGCACCTCGTGCTCACGCACCAGCCGGTCGATCAGGGCGGTGTCGAGCGGCTTGGCGAAGCGGGCATCGGCGACCGTCGTCGGCAGGCCGTAGGAGTCGAGGTCCTCGGCCGCCTTGAGGCATTCCTGGAGGCGCGCGCCGAAGGAGAGCAGGGCAACCTTGCCGCCCTCGCGCAGGACTCGGCCGCGACCGATCTCGAGCGGCACGCCGTGCTCCGGCATCTCGACGCCGACGCCGTCGCCGCGCGGATAGCGGAAGGACGACGGGCGGTCGTCGATCGCCACCGCCGTCGCCACCATATGGGTGAGTTCGGCCTCGTCCGCCGCCGCCATCACCACGAAGCCCGGCAGGCTGGCGAGATAGGTCGTGTCGAACGCGCCGGCATGGGTCGCCCCGTCGGCACCGACGAAGCCGGCGCGGTCGATGGCGAAGCGGACGGCCAAGCTCTGGATGGCCACGTCGTGGACGACCTGGTCGTAGGCGCGCTGCAGGAAGGTCGAGTAGATGGCGGCGAAAGGCTTGAAGCCCTGCGTCGCCAGCCCGGCGGCGAAGGTCACCGCATGCTGTTCGGCGATGCCGACATCGAAGGTCCGCTCCGGGAACTTCTCGCCGAAGAGGTCGAGACCGGTGCCGGCCGGCATCGCCGCGGTGACGGCGACGATGCGCTCGTCCTTCTCCGCTTCCTTGATCAGGCTCTCGGCGAACACGCGTGTATAGGCCGGCGCGTTGGAGCGGCTCTTCGCCTGCGCGCCGGTGATCACGTCGAACTTGCTGACGCCGTGATACTTGTCGGCGGCCTCCTCCGCCGGGGCGTAACCCTTGCCCTTCATGGTGCGTACGTGCACGAGCACCGGGCCGTTACGCATCGCGGCGACGTTGCGCAGCACCGGCAGGAGATGGTCGAGATTGTGACCGTCGATCGGGCCGATGTAGTAGAAGCCGAGCTCCTCGAACAGCGTGCCGCCGGTCCAGAAGCTGCGGGTGAATTCCTCCGCCAGCCGCGCCCGCTCGCGGAAATAGCGCGGCAGGTATTCGGCAAGCTGCTTGGCAAGGCGTCTGAGGCCGCGATAGGTGCGCCCCGACACCAGCTTGGCCAGATGCGCCGACAGCGCCCCCACCGGCGGCGCGATCGACATGTCGTTGTCGTTGAGGATGACGATCAGGCGCGACTTCAGGTGGCCGGCATTGTTCATCGCCTCGTAGGCCATGCCGGCCGACATGGCGCCGTCGCCGATGACCGCCACGATATTCTCGTTGCCGCCCCTGAGGTCGCGGGCGACCGCCATGCCGAGCGCGGCGGAAATCGAGGTCGAGGAGTGGGCGGCACCGAAGGGGTCGTATTCGCTCTCGGCGCGCCGGGTGAAGCCGCGAGAGCCCCCCGGCTGGCGCAGCGTGCGGATGCGGTCGCGGCGGCCGGTGAGGATCTTGTGCGGATAGGCCTGATGGCCGACGTCCCAGATCAGCTTGTCGCGCGGGGTATCGAAGACGTAGTGCAGCGCCACCGTCAGTTCGACCACGCCGAGACCGGCGCCAAGATGGCCGCCGGTCACCGACACCGCCGAAATCGTCTCCTGGCGCAACTCGTCCGCCAGCTGGCGCAGGTCGGATGCGGGCAGTTTGCGCAGATCCTCGGGCGTCTTGACGCGGTCGAGGAGGGGAGTGGCTGGCGAAGAATTCACGTGGCCGCCTGACAATTTTGACCAGAGACTATTGGCACGCTCGCCCGGGCGGTGCAACGCTGGCGGTGCCGCGCCCTGCGCCCGGTCGCCCGCCGGATCACGCCAGCTCCTTGAGCGCTTCGACAAGCTGCTGGAATCGCTTTGCCCCGAGTTTGCGGCGGAATTGCTCCTCGACCTGCTGCTTGACCGCGTTGGCGTCCGCCAGAACCTCCCGGCCGCGCTCGGTGAAGACGACGATGCGACCGCGCCCGTCCTGCGGATCGGGGATTCGCTCCACGACGCCGTCCGCCACCAGTTCGTCGATGAATTGCTGAACCGCCTGCTTGGTCAGGCCGCTGCGCGCGGTCAGGTCGACCTGCCGCGTGCCGCCGCGGTCCATGTAGGCCAGCAGGCCGGAGCGGGCATGGGCGAACAGCGCGTGGCCCCTGGCGACCATGCCGGCGTCGAATTCGGCTTTCCACAGGGCGGCGGCCCGCCAGAGCTGGATTCCGACATGATCCAGCAGCTCCGGGAATCCGGCATCGTCAAGTGACTTGACTATCTTGGTCATCGCACGATATGGTCAAGTTACCAGACGAAATCGCTTCCCGCCAGAGAGAGACAACGAAATGACCATCATCAGTTCCGCACAGGCGCCGGTGTTCGAGATACCCGGCGTGCATTTCACCGGCCTGGCCTCGCCGAAACGGGGTGCGCGCGAGACCTGCGCCTGGCGCGTCCGCCTCGCTCCCGGCACCGCGCCGACCGTCCACCGCCTGACGCGCGAGGAGATCTTCGTGGCCCTTTCGGGATGTGCACAGGTGCATCTGGACGGCGTCGTCCACGAACTCGCCGCCGGCGATGCGGCCATCATTCCCGCAGACACGGACTTCGCGCTCGGCAATCCCGGCGAGCGGCCGTTCGAAGCCGTGGTGGCGTTTCCGGTCGGCGGACAGGCCATGCACGCCGGCGGCCAGCCGTTCACGCCGCCCTGGGCCGAATAGGGCGGGTCAGGGCGTGTCGGCGTCGAGCGGTTCGACGCCGGCCGGCTTGCCGTCGGCGCCGACGCGGATCTTCTCCACCCGCGCCTCGGCCTGGCGGAGCAGGGCGTCGCAATGCTTCCTCAGCGCGTCGCCGCGCTCGTAGATGACGATCAACTCGGCAAGCGGCACCTCGCCGCGCTCGAGCCGGCTGACGATCTGCTCGAGTTCCTTGAGCGCCGCCTCGAAAGTCATGCTGTCGACGGGCGCGGGGTCGTGGTCGGCCATCCGGTCTCCTCGTTTCTCAGGCTTTCATCAGCGTCGGCCACGTGCATGGCCGCCGATCCGGCGAGCCCGGCCAGATCATATCCGCCTTCGAGCAGGCTGACGATGCGGCCGCCGCAATGGCGCTGGGCGGCCTCCATCAGGGTGAGCGTCGCGTGGACGAAATCCTCCTCGTTGAGATTGATCTGCGCCAGCGGGTCGCGCCAGTGGGCGTCGAATCCGGCTGAGATGATGATCAGGTCGGGTGCGAAGGCGTCGATTGCCGGCACGATCCTGTCATTGAAGGCCATCTCGAACTCGGTGCCGCCGGCGCCCTCCTTGAGCGGCGCGTTGACGATGTTGCCGCAACCGGTCTCCGAAACCGCGCCCGTGCCCGGATAGAGCGGCATCTGGTGGGTCGAGCAGTAGAGGATGCTGCGGATCGTCCCAGACGATCGCCTGCGTCCCGTTGCCGTGATGCACATCCCAGTCGACGATGGCGACCCGTTCGGCGCCGTGGCGGCGCTGCGCCTGGCGCGCGGCGATGGCCGCATTGTTGAACAGGCAGAAGCCCATCGGGTGATCGGGCTCGGCATGGTGGCCCGGCGGCCGGATGGCGCAGAAGGCATTGGCCACCTTGCCGCTCATCACCTCGTCCACCGCCAGGCACGCCGCCGCCGCAGCCCGCGCGGCGATGTCGTAGCTCCGCGGGGAGAGATAGGTGTCGGCCTCGATCGGGACGATGCCCTGGTCGGGAACGGCGGCGCGGATCTCGGCGACGTAGGATTCGCTGTGGGCCGTGGCGAGCAGCTCAGGCGTGGCCGCCGCCGGCGCGCCGACACGGATGAGATCGTCGAAGGCCGGTGCGGACAGCGCCTTGTCGATGGCGCGGATGCGGTCGGGCCGCTCGGGGTGCCCGGTCGGTGCGATGTGTTCGAGGAAGACAGCGTCCTGAATGAGGAGAGTGGACAAGAAGGCTCCAGTCGAAGGTCGCGTTCAGCGGTTGGCGTCAATATAGGCCTGCAGGGCATCACGCGCCGCCGGCGAGCGCAAGAGATCTGCGAAGCTGGTCGCCTCCAGGTCGATGCGCTGGAGGATATTGAGCCGGTCGCCGCGCATCAGCCGGCGGTGCATGCGCACCGCCTCCGGCGGCTTGTCGGCGAGGATGCGCGCGGCTTCCCGGCCGGCGGTCTCGACCGCGTCGGCTGGCACGACCTTGTTGACCAGGCCGGCATGCATCGCCTGCGGGGCATCGAAATGGTCGCCCATCACCAGCAGGCCGAAGGCGCGGTGATAGCCCATCAGCGCCGGGGCGAGGATGCTGGCGGCGCCCTCCGGCGGCATGCCCATCTCGGCCGAAGCCGCCGAGAAGATCGACCATTCGCTGGCCACGACGTAGTCGCACAGCATCAGCAGGATCGTACCGAGGCTGAAGGACGGGCCATCGACGGCGGCAACCACCGGCTTGTCGATGGAAGCAATCGTCTTCAGGAGCCGGATGACGCTCTCGCCCATGCCGCCGGCGGTCAGGAAGCCCTGCAGCTCGTTGGCATCGTGGCCGGCGGTGAACATGCCCGGCGTGCCGGTCAGGAGCACGGCGCGCACACGCGAGCTGCTCTCGCCGAAGGCGAGCGCATCGGCCACGCCTTCGCACATCTCGGCAGTCAGCCGGTTTTCCGCATCCATCCGCTCGATGCGGATCGTCTGCACGCCCTCGGCGATCTCGCTGATCACCTGTTCGCTCATCTGCTCACTCCTGGCCTCACGCGAGCAAAAGCCTTCACGACGATGGCCGGGCGATACCGAAGTGGCGAGCGGCCTGCTGCAGACCTTCCGCCCCCTCGATCACCGCCGCCGCCAGGGGCGCCGCTTCGCCCAGCAGCGATTCGCTGAAGAATCGTGCAAGGGCGATCGCTCGATCGCGATTTGTCTCGTCTGCCCCGAGCGCGCCCTTTGCCAGAAGCGCACCGCCGAATGCAAGACTGAAAAGTCGCGCATAGGGCGTCGCGCCGGCCAGCACCGGCTGATGGTCGCCGTTTGCCAGGGCCTTGGCCAGATATGCGGTGGCCGAAGCGAAATGCTTGCCGGCCTCGGCGAGCCGGCCAGCGGTCTGTCCGAATTCCGGCCGGTTGGCCTCGGCGGTCGCGACGGCGGTTTCGGCGATCTCGTTGATGACCGCTGCCACCGGCGCGCCGCCGCCAAGCTTCAGCTTGCGGCTGGCAAGGTCCATCGCCTGGATGCCGTTGGTTCCCTCATAGATGGCGAAGATGCGCGCATCGCGATAGAGCTGCGCCGCGCCGCTCTCCTCGATATAGCCGGCGCCGCCATGCACCTGGATACCGGCCGAGGTGACGGCGTTCACCGCATCGGTGGCGAAGGCCTTGGCGACCGGGGTGAGCAGGCTCGCCCGGTTGGCCCATGCGCCGCGTTCGGCTTCCGGTGCGGCCACGCTCATGTCGATCGCCTCGGCGCAGGCGTAGCAGATCGCCCGCGATGCGGCGGTGAGCGCGGTCATCTGCATGAGCTCGCGCTGGATATCGGGATGCTGGCCGATCGGGCTCATCTCGCCGCGTGGGGCGCCCAGCGCGTGCCCCTGGCGGCGTTCGGCGGCAAAGGCAAGCGCCAGCTGCAGCGCTCGCGCCGCGACCCCCACGCCCTGCGCGCCGACGCTGAGGCGGGCATGGTTCATCATGGTGAACATGCAGATCAGGCCGCGGTTTTCCTTGCCAACCAGCCAGCCGGTCGCCCCCTTGCCGGCCTCGCCATAGACCAGGGTGCAGGTCGGCGAGGCATGCAGGCCGAGCTTGTGCTCGTTGGCGGTCGCCACCAAGTCGTTGCGGCTGCCGTCCTCGAGCATCTTCGGCACCAGGAACATGGAAATGCCGGTTGAGCCGTGCGGCGCATCGGCGATACGCGCCAGCACGAGATGGACGATGTTGTCGGTAAGGTCGTGCTCGCCATAGGTGATGAAGGTCTTCTGGCCGAAGAGCCGGTAGGTCCCGTCCTCGGCGCGCACCGCCTTGGTGGTGATCGCACCGAGTTCGGAGCCTGCCTGCGGCTCGGTCAGGTCCATGGTCACCATCCATTCGCCGGAAACCAGCTTGGGCAGGTAGCGCTTCTGGAGGTCTTCGGTGGCATGGGCAAGCAGCGCATGGACAGCGCCGCCGTTCAGCATCGGGCCGACGGCGAAGGCGGCGTTGGCGCCGTTCCAGATCTCCTGGAGCGCCATCTGCAGCACCATCGGCAGGCCCTGTCCGCCCCATTCGGTCGGGCTGCCGAGCCCGTTCCAGCCGGCTTCGCGCCAGCGCGTGTAGGTTTCCTTCCAGCCCGGTGGCATGGTGACGACGCCATCGGTCAGCATCACCCCGGCGCGGTCGCCCGGCTGGTTGAGGGGAGCAAGCTGCTCTTCGGCGAAACGGTCGGCTTCCTCGATGATCGCCGCCGCGGTTTCGCCGTCGAGGTCGGGGAAGGCGCCCGTGGCGATCAGCTGGTCGAGCCCGCCCCAGGCCTTGAGTGCAAAGGAAATCTCGGCGACGCGCGTCCTGCCGTTCATGTATGACCTCCGGCTGCCGCTTGACGCGGCTTGTTGCTAAGCGCGAGAACCCGGCTCGCCCGGACGGCCGACACTCTCACCCAATGTCACAGGCTAGCGCAAATCTACCCAGCGTTTTTGACATGGATCGCTCAGGCGAAGCCGGTCTGGCCGCCGCGGTTGCCGCAATTGCGCGCGGCGAACTGGTGGCGATGCCGACCGAGACGGTCTACGGGCTGGCTGCCGACGCCACCAATCCGGCCGCCGTCGGCCGCATCTACCTCGCCAAGGGGCGGCCGCGCTTCAATCCGCTGATCGTCCATGCCGCTTCCGCCGCCGAAGCCATGCGCCACGTGCGTTTCGACGCTGATGCCGAAAGGCTGGCCGAAGCCTTCTGGCCGGGGCCGCTGACGCTGGTGCTGCCGCTCCGCCCCGATTCCGAAATCGCCGATCTGGTGACCGCCGGCCTCGATACGCTGGCCGTGCGCGTGCCGGCGCATGCCGTCGCGCAGGCGCTGCTTTCCGCCAGCGCCCGGCCGCTGGCCGCGCCCAGCGCCAATCGCTCCGGCCATGTCAGCCCGACCACCGCCGCCCATGTCTTCGAGGATCTCGGGTCTCAGGTGAGCGTCATCCTCGATGCCGGCCCGACGCCGGTCGGCCTCGAATCGACCATTGTCGGCCTGGCCGGCGGTGCTCCGCTGCTGCTCCGCGCCGGCGGGCTGGCGCGGGCGGAGATCGAGGCGGTGCTCGGCCGGCCCTTGCGCATGGCCGGACCGGCGGGAAACGCGCCGGTGGCTCCCGGCATGCTCGCCTCGCACTACGCGCCGGCGGCGAATCTGCGGCTGAACGCGACGGAGGTGCGCGCGGGGGAGGGGCTGCTCGCCTTTGGGCCGCATCTGCCGGACGGCGCGCACCAGGCGGCCGCGACGGTCAATCTCAGCCCGTCCGGCGATCTCGCCGAAGCGGCCGCCAACTTCTTCGCTGCGCTGAGAACGCTCGACCGGCAGGCAGCAATGATTGCGGTGGTCGCGATCCCTGAAGAGGGGCTGGGCGAGGCGATCAACGATCGCCTGCGCCGCGCCGCCGCGCCACGCGGCTAGGTTCTACCGGCTCTTGCGTGCTTTCCCGCTCAGGCTTCCGAGGTTTCGTCGCGGGCGGTGTAGCGGCGGGTTTCGCGCCATTTCTTCATCAGCGCTTCGAGGTCGGCATCGCCGCCTTCCGGCAGAACGATCTTGAGCGTCACCAGCAGGTCCCCGCGCCCGCCGCCGGAGCGCGGCAGGCCCTTGCCCTTGAGCCGCAACGCCCGTCCGCCGCTCGACTTCGGCGGCACCGTCAGCGTCACCGGTCCGTCCAGCGTCGGCACCCGCACCTTGGCACCGAGCACCGCCTCGTCGAGGGTGACGGCGATCTCGCGGCGCAGCGTGTCGCCGTCCATCTTGAACAGCGGATGCGGCACGAATTCGATGGTGACCAGCGCGTCGCCCGGCTGCCCGCCGAGCGCGCCCGGCTGGCCCTGGCCCTTCAGCCGGATGACCTGGCCCGGGCGCGTGCCGAGCGGCACGGAAATCTCGACCGTGCGCCCGGTGGGCAGATCGACGCGCACCTTTTCGCCATGGACGATCTGCTCCAGCGTCACCGCAGCGGTGGCGGTCGCGTCCTGGCCACGCTGCGGCTGCGGTCGGGCTCCGCCGCGCGCCCCGCCGGCGCCACGCCCGAAGCCACCGAGAATGTCGTTGAGGATGTCGTCGGCCGAGAACTCGCCGCCGCCGGGGCCACCACCAGGGCGACCGCTCGACCAGCGGAAGGTGCGCCCGCCGCCGCCGGGCCGGGCACCGCCGCCGAATCCGCCGCCGCCAAAGCCCTCGAAACCCTGGAAGCGCGGCTTGCCGTCGGCGCCGATCTCGCCACGGTCGAACTGCCGGCGCTTGTCCTTGTCGCCGACGATCTCATAGGCGGCATTGGCCTCGGCGAAGCGTTCCTTCGCTCCCGGGTCCTTGCTCTGGTCTGGGTGGTGCTTCTTGGCGAGCTTGCGAAAGGCCGACTTGATTTCGCCTTCGCTGGCCGTCCGGCTGACGCCGAGCACCTCATAGGGATCGCGCATGGTCGAATGAACAGCAGACTGGTCGCCGGCCGGAAGAATTGCCGGCCACCGTCAATATGGTCATTCCGCGAGCAATTGCCAGCGTTTGGCGCTGCCTGCCGTCAGCCCGGGTCAGGACAGCTGGGCGTCGTCGGCCGCCATGCCGTAGAGCTGCCAGCGGCCGTCGCTGCGCTGGCAGGTCTCGCCGCGATAGCGGCGCACGCCGCGCTGGTCGTTGATCGTGGTGGCGAAGGTACGGCACTGCAGGGCGCCGCGCTTGTGCGCCGCGCTCAAGGACGAGACGGTGCCGGCCGAGCCGGTATCCGGGTTGCGCCAGGCGAGGCTGTCGACGGTGGAACCGGCGGGGACCGCGGCCACGGTGCGGCGGATCGCCTCCCAGTCGGAGGCATCGACGCCGTCGACGACGCGGGCACTGACCAGGGTCGGCCTGACGCTGCCCGTTGTCGTGGTGTCGAGGCGTGCCATGTCGGAGCCGAAGGGCAGGCCGAGGCCGGCGCAGCCGCCGAGCGAAAGGGCCAGGGCGACGGCCGCGACGGCGCGGCAGACGCGTGGTAATTGGCGTGGCTGCAAGGCGGGGATATATGAAGGCCTACGCACGAACACACTCCTGGCTGCTTGCCGCGAGAAGTCGAAGCATCGGAAAACTTCGTTAATGAACAGTGACTTCCCAGCAACAGCGGATCCGAATTCGCTGTTTGCCGAATGGCTTCGCGAGGCGGAAGCGTCCGAGCCCAACGATCCCAACGCTCTGGCGCTGGCCACCGTCGACGGCGACGGCATGCCCAATGTGCGTATGGTTCTGTTGAAGGCGCACGATGCCGGCGGCTTCGTCTTCTACACGAACTTCGAGAGCGCCAAGGGGCAGGAACTCGCCGCCAATCCCAGGGCAGCGCTGCTCTTCCACTGGAAGAGCCTCAAGCGCCAGGTGCGCGTGCGCGGCACGATTTCCGTGGTCAGCGAGGCGGAGGCCGACGCCTATTTCGCCAGCCGGGCACGCACCAGCCGCCTTGGCGCCTGGGCGAGCCAGCAGTCGCGCCCGCTGGAATTGCGCTTCGCTCTGGAGAAGGCGGTTGCCGTCTACGCCGCCAAATATCCGATCGGCGAGGTGCCGCGGCCGCCTTACTGGTCGGGCTACCGCCTGACGCCGGTGGAGTGGGAGTTCTGGAAGGACATGCCCTTCCGCCTGCACAACCGCGTCCAGTATCGCAAGACCGACCAGGGCTGGAAGACGTCGCGGCTCTACCCGTGAATGGTGAATGGTGAAATAGCGAATAGCGAGTAGCGAGTAGTGGATAGGAGGCGGACCAACCTCATCGCCCACTCACCATTGACCATTCACTATTCACCACTCGCTATTCGCTACTCCCTATTCGCTCCTCATCGGCCCCGGCGGCGACCACGGCCGTCTCCTCGCTGAGCGGCCGGCCCTTGTGCTTGGGCGGCACGAGCGGCGTCGGGGTGGGCACGTTGTGCTTCATCAGATCGCGCCCGGCCGTGATGCCGTCGGCCATCTGCAGCTCCAGTCGCGCGGCGTCGCGCTTGCGCACGCCGTCGAGAACCTCGGCGGCCTCGTCCTCGGGCACGCCGAGCGCCAGCAGCGCCGCCTCGCCGAAGGCCATCGCCGATTCGAAGGTCTCGCGGATCTGGTAGTCGACACCGGCGGCGACCAGGTCGAGCGTGTGGCCGCGGTCGTAGGAGCGCACCAGCACCTTTGCGATCGGACAGGTCGTCTTCAGAATCTCGACGATGCGGTCGGCATCGGCACGCCTGTCGATGCACACGGCAACGATCTTGGCGCTTGCGGCGCCGGCCGCGCGCAGAACGTCGAGGCGCGTGCCGTCGCCGTAATAGATCTTGAAGCCGAAATTGCCGGCGGCACGGATCATCTCGGTGTCGGAATCGATGATCGTCACGTCGATGCCGCGCGCCAGCAGCGCCTGGCAGACGATCTGGCCGAAGCGGCCGAAGCCGATGACCAGCGCATTGCCGGTGAGCCCGTCGGGAATTTCGATGCCGTCGAGCGAATCCGGTTTCTCCGGCAGCAGACGCTTGAGCAGGATCGGCGCCAGCGGCGTCAGCCCCATCGATATGATGACGGCGGCGGTGAGCAGCGCCGAGGTGCCGGCATCGAGCAGGCCGAGCCCCTGTGCCGTGGTGAACAGCACGAAGGCGAATTCGCCGCCCTGCGCCAGCAGCAGGGCGAGCCGCAGCGAATCGCCGTGGCCGGCGCGGAAGAGGCGCGCCACGCCGTAGATGCCGGCGATCTTGACGACGGTGAAGATCGCCACCGCCGCCAGCACCAGCGGCCACTGCCGCGCGATCAGCGAGAGATCGATGGACATGCCGACGGCGAGGAAGAAGAGGCCGAGCAGCAGGCCGCGGAACGGCTCGATGTCGGCCTCGAGCTGGTGGCGGAAGCTCGATTCCGACAGGAGCACGCCGGCGATGAAGGCGCCCATCGCCATCGACAGGCCGCTCTCCTGCATGGCCAGCGCCGCACCGAGCACCACCAGCAGCGCGGCGGACGCCATGATCTCGCGCGCCTTGGCCGCCGCCAGCACCTGGAACAGCGGATTGAGCAGGTAGCGCCCGACGACGACCAGCCCGGCAATGGCGGCAACCGCAATGGCGATCTGCGCCAGGCGCGATTGCCCGCCGTCGACGTGATGCGGCGCGATCACCGCCAGTGCCGCCAGCAGCGGCACGATGGCGAGGTCCTGTAGCAGCAGGATGGCGAAGGTCTTCTGGCCGTGCGTCTCGGTCATCTCGCCGCGCTCTTCCAGAACCTGCATGACGATAGCCGTGGAGGAGAGCGCCACGCCTGACGCCGCAACGAAGGCGACGGATGGCGTGAGACCGGCGATCATCCCGACGCCGGTCAGGAGCGCGCCGCAGACGATCACCTGCGCGGCACCCAGCCCGAAGATATCGGCACGCAGCGCCCACAGGCGCGACGGCTTCAGTTCCAGCCCGATGACGAAGAGCAGCAGGACGACGCCGAATTCGGCGACGCCGAGGATCTGGTCGGGCTCGCGGAAGAGCGCCAGCCCGAACGGTCCGATGGCGATGCCGGCGACGAGATAGCCGACGATCGAGCCCAGCCCGATGCGCTTGAAGAGCGGCACGGAAACCACCGCCGCGCCGAGCAGCGCCACCGCACTCACCAGTTCGGAGCCCTGTGAATCGATCGCCATCTGTCGCCCCCTCGTACGGACGCCGCACATTACCCTGACGTTACCCGGGCGGAAGCCGGGGTCCAGTGACGTCATGCAGGGTGCATGCCGCCGGAAACCTTCGATTCACCCTCAGCGACACTGTAACTTTGGTTGCGGCGCCTTTGCCGCTACCTCATCTGCAGCGAGGAACTGCAGATGGGCGTACCCCTTCCCATCCAGATAGCCATTGCTGCCGGCGTGGGCGCTCTCGGCACTCTGGCGGTCGCCCAAACGCACCTTTCACTCCCCGATGTCCGGCCGTTCTTTGACCCGGTCATCAACTCCCAGGCTGCCGTCGGCCAGCCGCGTGTCGGGTGCAATATCAAGGGCAATATCAGCATCGCGACCGGCGAGCGCATCTATCACGTGCCCGGCCAGAAATTCTACGACGCGACGGTCATCAGCCCGCAATACGACGAGCGCTGGTTCTGCACGGAGGCCGAGGCCCGCGCCGCCGGCTGGCGCAAGGCGCGCAGATGACAGGGCCGAAAGGGGATTGCGCTTATGTCGCGGTGCCGCCCACCGTGATCTGGTCGATCCTGAGCGTCGGCTGGCCGACGCCGACCGGCACGCCCTGGCCGTTCTTGCCGCAGGTGCCGACGCCCGGGTCGAGCTGCATGTCGTTGCCGATCATCTTCACGCGGGTGAGCGCGTCCGGCCCGTTGCCGATCAGCATGGCGCCCTTGATCGCCGGGCCGATGACGCCGTTCTCGATGCGGTAGGCCTCGGTGCAGGAGAAGACGAACTTGCCGCGGGTGATGTCGACCTGGCCGCCGCCGAAGGAGACGGCATAGATGCCGTCCTTGATCGAGGCGAGGATTTCCTGGGGGTCGTCCTTGCCGCCGAGCATGATCGTGTTGGTCATGCGCGGCATGGGGACATGGGCATAGGACTGGCGGCGGCCGTTGCCGGTCGGCTGCATGCCCATCAGCCGGGCGTTCTGCCGGTCCTGCATGTAGCCGACCAGGATGCCGTCCTCGATCAGCGTGGTTGACTGGGTCGGCGTGCCCTCGTCGTCGACGCTGAGCGAGCCGCGCCGGTTGGCAATCGTGCCGTCGTCGATGACGGTGACGCCGGGGGAGGCGACGCGCTGGCCCATCAGGCCGGCAAAGGCGCTCTCGCCCTTGCGGTTGAAGTCGCCTTCCAGACCGTGGCCGACCGCCTCGTGCAGCAGGATGCCCGGCCAGCCGGGGCCGAGCACCACGTCGAAGGTGCCGGCGGGGGCGGGAACCGCGTTGAGGTTGACCAGCGCCTGGCGCAGCGCCTCGTCGACCGCGAACTGCCACTGGTCGGTGGCGATGAAGGCGCCGAAGCCCTCGCGCCCGCCCATGCCGTGGGCGCCGGATTCCTGGCGGTCGCCTTCGCCGACGACCACCGAGACGCTGACCCGCACCATTGGCCGTACATCGCGCACGAAGCTGCCGTCGGCGCGCAGGATCTCGATCTCCTGATAGGAGCCGGCAAGCGACGCCGTCACCTGACGCACGCGCGGGTCACGGTCGCGCGCATAGGCGTCGATGGTCTCGAGCAGCGTCACCTTTTCGGCGAAGGTCGGGCTGCCGAGCGGGCTGTCGTCGCCGTAGAGCGCCCGGTTGGTGCCCCGCGGCGGCTCGGCATAGGTCCCCTTGTAGCCGGCCTTGACCGCCTGAACCGCGTCGCCGGCCCGGCGGATCGCGCCTTCAGAAATCTCGCCGGAATGGGCGAAACCGGCCGCCTCGCCGGCCACCGCACGCAGGCCGAAGCCCTGATTGGTGTCGAAGCTCGCCGCCTTCAGCCGGCCGTTGTCGAACAGCAGGCTCTCGGCCTGCGCGAATTCGACATAGAGCTCGCCGTCATCGGCGCCGTCGAGCGCGTCGGCGACGGCTTTGCGGGCGGTCTCGCGGTCGAGCCCGGCGCGGTCGAGAATGCTGTGCGGCTGGTCGGTCATGGCGGGGTCCTGGGGCGGCTCCTGGGGGGAAGCGGGGAGGGTTGGCCCTACAGATAGGGCGCCGGCCGGCATGCCGCAAATCGCCATACGGCGCTCACGCCCCCTGACCGATGGCCTCATCCTGAGGCGGCCCTCGAAGGACGAGGGCGGCCACAGCGCTGCGATTCGACTAGGGCAGGGCGTTGAAGCCGTCGGCGAAGCCGTTCAGCGAGATCGGGATGCCGATGCCCTCTTCCGGGGTCTGGAAGATGATGAAGGTCGCCGTCTTGCCGGTCTCGAGCTGCTTGAGCAGCTTGTCTTCGAGGATCACCTCGGCGACGCAGCCATTCGGCAGGCAGCGCACGAATCCCGCCCGCCCGAGATCGGCATTGTCGATCTTGAGCCCGAGGCCGGAGGGCAGGAGCACGCCGAGCGGCGCCAGCACCCGCATGATTCGCGACTTCTTGTCGGCCGTCTTGAGCACGATCACGGTCAGGCCGACATTCTCGCGGTCCTCGGCCGTGACGAACTGCATCAGCACGCATTGTTCGCTCTTGGCGCCGGGTGGCGTGTCGCAGCGCACCTGCCAGTCGGCATGGGTCGAGCGAATCGGCGGCTCGCCCTGGGCCGGCGGCGCCACCGAGACGGCCGCCTTGGGCACGTCGGTCACCGCGGCCGGCGTTGCCGGCGTATCGGCGGGCGGGGCTGTGGTGGTGACGGGCGGAGGCGCCGTGGTGGCGACCGACGAGGTCCCGCGACTGAAGAATCCCATGGCGAACATGACCACCACCACGCCGACGGCGATGGCCAGAACCCCGGCGACAACCGCCAGAATCGGGACGAGCGGGCTCTTTCGCGGCTCTACGTCGTAATCTTCGTCTTCGTACATTCTGCCGTCGATACATCAGCCTGGCAGCGCGCAGGCAAGCGAAAAATCCGCCGAATCGCTCGTGGACCCGGCCGATCTTGCATGAAACGCACGCCCGAAGGAATCACCGCAGGCCGCCGTCGCCCCCTCATGCCACCCGGTGATAGCGGCAAATCGAAGGCGACAGGCGCAATTTGCCGCATGGACGGCAACGTTAGGCCGTTGCGGGAAACGCTGGCTTATGGTTTTTCTTTGGCATAATTCCAACCACCGTGCCGGGCCGGCGTGTCGCCGGGCAGGGTGGTCGTCTTTCCGGCGGCGGGGAACCGCCGGGATTTCGGCGGCCGGGGGGCCGCCGTGGCAAGGGGCCGAGTGGAAAACTCGGATTGGGAAGGAGCGAATCGGTGAGAACGGCACTGAAGCGGGCAACGCTGGGTCTGGCGCTAGCCGGTGGCGGGCTGATGGCGCTTGGCGGCCCGGCTCTGGCGAATCCCTATCCGTGGGAAATCAACCTGCAGCCTGCGGCCACGCCGATCATGGAGATGATCCACCGTTTCAACGACGGCGTGCTGATCGTCGTGACGCTGATCGTGCTGCTGGTTCTGGGGCTGCTCGTCTATGTCATCGTCCGCTTCAATGCGAAGGCCAACCCGGTCCCCTCGAAGACCTCGCACAACACGCTGATCGAGGTGATCTGGACGGTGGTACCGATCCTCATCCTGGTCGGCATCGCGGTTCCGTCCTTCGCCCTGCTCTTCGCCGAGCACGATCCGGCGCGTGCCATCGCCGGCTTCGATCCGGCCAAGGACAAGCAGCTCA
Organism: uncultured Alphaproteobacteria bacterium; assembly: GCA_963743015.1. Classification (GTDB taxonomy): domain Bacteria; phylum Pseudomonadota; class Alphaproteobacteria; order Rhizobiales; family Kaistiaceae; genus CAVSRC01. The sequence goes on along the minus strand of CAVUOD010000014.1, from coordinate 507,381 downwards.
CCATCAAGGCGACCGGCAGCCAGTGGTACTGGTCCTACGAGTATCCCGACAACGGCGATGTCTCGTTCGATTCGCTGCTGCTGCGTGACGCCAACGGCAACCCGACCGGGACGCCGCGGTTGCTCGCCGTCGACAACAAGATGGTCGTGCCGGTGGGCGTGGTCGTCCGCATGCAGGTCATCGGCGCCGACGTCATCCACTCCTTCGCGGTGCCCTCGTTCGGCATCAAGATCGATGCGATCCCCGGCCGCCTGAACGAGACCTGGTTCAGGGTCGACAAGCCGGGCGTCTATTACGGTCAGTGTTCGGAGCTCTGCGGCCGCGACCATGCCTTCATGCCGATCGTGGTCGAGGCGGTCAGCCAGGACAAGTTCGATGCCTGGGCGAAGACCGCGGTCAACGATCTCGAGGCTGCCAACAAGCAGCTCGCCGCAGCCGTGGAAAAGTCGTCCGCGACCAAGGTCGCGACGGCCAAGGACTAGGGTCGACCCGCAGCAGCAGCCGGGAAGGCTCGATCAAAGGAGACAGGTATGGCGACCAGCGCAGGTTATCAGGCGCATAGCGAGGCGCACGCGCATGCCCACCCGACCGGGTGGCGTCGGTGGCTCTATTCCACCAATCATAAGGACATCGGCACGATGTACCTTATCTTCGCCATCTGCACCGGCATCATCGGCGGTGCCCTGTCGGTGGCCATGCGCATGGAGCTGATGGACCCGGGCCTGCAGATCTTCGGCGATCCCGAGTTGTTCAACGTCTTCGTCACCGCGCACGGCCTGATCATGATCTTCTTCATGGTCATGCCGGCGATGATCGGCGGCTTCGGCAACTGGTTCGTGCCGATCATGATCGGCGCGCCGGACATGGCCTTCCCGCGCATGAACAACATCTCGTTCTGGCTGCTGCCGCCGGCCTTCCTGCTGCTGGTCATCTCGCTGTTCATGCCGAGCGCCCCGGGCGCCCACGGCGTTGGTGGCGGCTGGACCATCTATCCGCCGCTGTCGACCACCGGCCAGCCCGGCCCGGCGATGGACTTCGCCATCCTGTCGCTGCATCTGGCCGGCGCCTCGTCGATCCTCGGCGCCATCAACTTCATCACCACCATCTTCAACATGCGCGCGCCGGGCATGACGCTGCACAAGATGCCGCTGTTCGTGTGGTCGATCCTGGTGACGACGTTCCTGTTGCTGCTCGCTCTGCCGGTGCTGGCGGGCGCCATCACCATGCTCTTGACCGACCGCAACTTCGGCACCGCCTTCTTCAAGCCCGACCAGGGCGGCGACCCGGTGCTCTTCCAGCACCTGTTCTGGTTCTTCGGTCACCCCGAGGTCTACATCCTGATCCTGCCCGGCTTCGGCATGATCAGCCAGATCATCTCGACCTTCTCCAAGAAGCCGGTCTTCGGCTACATGGGCATGGCCTACGCCATGGTCGCCATCGGCTTCATCGGCTTCGTCGTCTGGGCCCACCACATGTACACCGTCGGCCTGTCGCTCGACCTGCAGGCCTATTTCGTCGCTGCCACCATGGTCATCGCGGTGCCGACCGGCGTGAAGGTGTTCTCGTGGATCGCCACCATGTGGGGCGGCTCGATCGAGTTCCGCACGCCGATGCTGTGGGCGATCGGCTTCATCTTCCTGTTCACCGTCGGCGGCGTCACCGGCGTCATGCTGGCCAATGCCGGCCTCGACTACGTGCTGCAGGACACCTACTTCGTGGTCGCCCACTTCCACTACGTGCTGTCGCTGGGCGCGGTCTTCACCATCTTCGCCGGCTGGTACTACTGGTTCCCGAAGATCAGCGGCTACATGTACAACGAGAAGATCGCCAACTGGCACTTCTGGGTGACGTTCGTCGGCGTCAACCTGGTCTTCTTCCCGCAGCACTTCCTCGGTCTGGCGGGCATGCCGCGCCGCTATGCCGACTATCCCGACGCCTTTGCCGGATGGAACTTCGTCTCGTCGATCGGCTCCTACATCGCCGCCGTCGGCGTGTTCATCTTCCTCTACTGCATGTGGGAAGCCTTCGCGAAGAAGCGGCCCGCCGGCGACAATCCGTGGGGCGAGGGCGCCACCACGCTCGAGTGGATGCTGTCGTCGCCGCCGCCCTTCCACCAGTGGGAGACCCTGCCGCGCATCCGCTAGAGGCGTGGCGGGCAGCAGCCCGACAGGGACCGAACAGGAGGCCGGTCGCGCCGCAAGCGCGACCGGGACGTAGACAGGAAGCGTGGACGGCCGCAGGCCGGACTGGGAAACGCGGACAGGGAAACAAAGAGTGGCTTATTCCGACAGCCGTGAGGCGGACACCACGCTGGGCACCGAACTGGTGCTCGGCGGCAGCGTCAGCGACTACGTCGCCCTGCTCAAGCCGCGGGTGATGTCGCTGGTGGTGTTCACCGCCTTCGTCGGCATGGCCATCGCCCCGGTCGGGCTGAACCCGGTGATCGGCTTCGAGGCGCTGTTGGCAATCGCCGTCGGCGCCGGTGCCTCGGGCGCGCTCAACATGTGGTACGACGCCGACATCGACGCCGTGATGCGCCGCACGATGAAACGTCCGGTGCCGGCCGGACGTCTGACGGCCGGCGAGGCGCTGGGCTTCGGCCTGCCGCTGGCCATCGGTTCGGTCGTCTTCCTCGGGCTGGCGACCAATGTCGTCGCCGCCGGGCTGCTCGCCTTCACCATCGCCTTCTACGTCATCGTCTACACGATGTGGCTCAAGCGCTCGACGCCGCAGAATATCGTCATCGGCGGCGCCGCCGGGGCGCTGCCGCCGATGGTCGGCTGGGCGGCGGTCACCGGTGGGATCGGGCTGGAGAGCCTCAGCCTGTTCCTGATCATCTTCCTGTGGACGCCGCCGCATTTCTGGGCGCTGTCGCTCTACAAGTGCGAGGACTACGCCAAGGCCGGCGTGCCGATGCTGCCGGTCGTCGCCGGCGAGGCCTCGACCAAGCGGCACATCCTTGCCTATGCGGTGGTCCTCACCGTGGTTGCCGCGCTTCTCCCGCCGCTGGTCGGCGTCACCTCCTGGACCTATGCGGTGATCGCCGGCGGGCTCGGTGTCGTCTTCGTCTGGCTCGCCTGGGCCGTGTTCCGCATGCCGGCCGGCGACACTGCCAAACTGCCGGCGCGCCGGCTGTTCACCTTCTCGCTCCTGTATCTGTTCCTGCTCTTCGCTGTTATCCTGGCGGAGAAGGGCCTCACCGGAATTGCGGCATGACGGTCATGACGGCGGATGGCGACGACGGCCTGCGCCTGACCGAGGCGCAACAGAAGCGGCGACGCGCACGCTCGCTGGCGACCGCGATTGCGCTCGCCGTTCTGGTGGTTCTGTTCTTCCTTCTGACCATCGTGCGGCTTGGTCAGAACGTGATGACGCCACCGATGTGACCATGACGGACGGAGCCAACCCAAAGCCGCGCCGGCGCCTCAACCTCGGCCTCACCGCCGCAGTGTGCGCGGTGTTCGTGGCCGGCATGGTCGGCATGTCGTTTGCCGCCGTGCCGCTCTATCGCATCTTCTGTCAGGTGACCGGCTATGGCGGCACCACGCGGGTAGCGCAGGCCGCGCCCAAGAGGATTCTCGATCGCGTCGTCACCGTGCGCTTCGACAGCAACATCAGCAACAATCTCGGCTGGAGCTTCCGCCCGGTGAAGCGTCAGGTGCAGGTGAGGCTCGGCGAGGTCGGCAACGTCTCGTTCCTTGCCGAGAACCGCACGACCAGGACCGAGACCGGCACGGCGGCTTTCAATGTCGCGCCCGATCAGGCCGGCGCCTATTTCAACAAGATCGCCTGCTTCTGCTTCACCGACCAGACCCTCGCGCCTGGCCAGCAGAAGGAACTCGGCGTCAGCTTCTTCGTCGATCCGGCCTATGCCGACGATCCGAACCTTGAGAACATCACGACCATCACACTGTCGTACAGTTTCTATCCGGCTAAGCCGAAACCGGTCGCTTCGGCGGCGACGACATCGGGGGAAAACCCGCTTTGATGCCCGTTATTGCCAAGGGGCGGCGGGGGACGATCTGGGAGCATGTGAACCATGGCTGAGGCGCACGCGAATCATCATCCCTATCACCTGGTTGACCCGAGCCCGTGGCCGGTGCTGGGCGCCATCTCGGCCTTCGTTCTGGCGGTCGGCGCGATCTCGTTCATGCACGGCGCCAGCGTCTGGTTCGTCGCGCCCGGCATCATTGGCGTGCTCTACACGATGCTGGTCTGGTGGCGGGACGTCATCAAGGAAGCGCACGAAGGCTTCCACACCAGCGTCGTAGCCCTTGGCCTGCGCTATGGCATGATCCTGTTCATCGCCTCCGAGGTGATGTTCTTCGTCGCCTGGTTCTGGGCGTTCTTCGATTCCAGCCTTTCGGCCGACAGCACCATTCAGATCGCCAAGGCGACATTCACCGGCGGTCACTGGCCGCCGAAGGGCATCGAGGTCTTCGACCCCTGGCACCTGCCGCTGCTCAACACGCTCATCCTGCTCACCTCGGGCACCACCGTCACCTGGGCGCATCACTCCCTGCTTCACGACGACCGCAAGGGTCTCATCTGGGGGCTGGTCCTGACGGTCGTTCTCGGCGCCACCTTCACCTCGGTGCAGGCCTACGAATATGCCCACGCGCCGTTCTCGTTCGGCGGCAACATCTTCGGCGCCACCTTCTTCATGGCGACCGGCTTCCACGGCTTCCACGTCATCGTCGGCACCATCTTCCTGACCGTGTGTCTTATCCGCGCGGTCAAGGGCGACTTCAGTCCGAAGCAGCATTTCGGCTTCGAGGCGGCCGCCTGGTACTGGCATTTTGTTGACGTGGTGTGGCTTTTCCTGTTCTTCTGCATCTACATCTGGGGCGGTTGGGGCGCACCGATCCATCACGGATAAGGGCCCGCCGTTCGGACGGACGATGACCACAGAGGACAAGGCTATCTATCCGCCGCAGCCGATCTCGGTCGGCTGGCACGGGCGCTGTCCGCGTTGCGGCGAGGGGCGTCTGTTCCAGGGCTTCCTCACCGTGGCGCCGCACTGCCAGAACTGCGGCCTGGAATTCGACTTCGCCGATGCCGGCGACGGGCCGGCGGTCTTCATCATGATGTTCGTCGGCTTCGTCGTCGTCGGTCTGGCGCTGGTCATCGAATTCTCGTTCAACCCGCCCTATTGGCTGATGGCCGTCATCCTCGTTCCGCTGGTCCTCGGCCTGTCGATCGGCTTGCTGCGGCCGCTGAAGGGCCTGATGATCGCCCAGCAATATCGCCACCGGGCGGAACTCGGCCGCATCTCCGACAGCTGAGCCGGCGCGTGGCACAGGCACCAGCAAAACCGGCCGGCAGCGGCAACAGCCTGCTTTGGCAGTCGGTGGCCGCATTCATCGCCTTCGCCATCCTCTGCGGCCTCGGCACCTGGCAGGTGCAGCGTCTCCACTGGAAGACCGCGCTGATCGCCCGCGTCAGCGCCGGTCTCAAGGCCGATCCGTTGCCCGCGCCCGGGCCAAAGGATTGGCCGACCCTCGATGTGGCCGCGCGCGAATATCAGCCGGTGACGGTCACCGGCCGCTTCGACAACGCCCACGAGATTCACGTCCTCTACACGCTCACCGAGCCGAAGGGTCCGGTCGGCGGCCTCGGCTATTTCGTCATGACGCCGCTTGAGACCGCTGCCGGCTGGATCGTCTATGTCAATCGCGGCTTCGTGCCGGCGGCCAAGGCCGATCCGGCGACGCGCCCCGAAGGTCAGGTCACGGGCACCACCACCGTCGTCGGTCCGCTCCGCCAGCCCGGCCGCCGGTCGTGGTTCATGCCCGCCGACAACGCTGCGAAGAACCAGTGGTTCTCGCGCGATCCGGCGCTCTATGCGGCGGCCCAGGGCCTGCCGGCGGCGCAGGTCGCGCCGTACATCATCGACGAGCGCTTCGATCCGGCGCGCCCTGGCGGCCTGCCCCAGGGCGGCGAGACGGTGGTCAGCTTCCCCAACAACCACCTTGGCTATCTCATCACCTGGTATGGCCTGGCATTCAGCCTGGCGCTGGTCTACCTCCCCTATCTGTGGCGCCGGCTGAGCGAAAGGCGGGCGGGGAAACGGGCCGCGACGTAACCGGCTCCGGGCGCGGCGGCGTCCTGCGGGGGTCTCTGCGAACAGAATCGCCCCTGCAACGCACGGGCCGGTGACGTCCCGAAAGCTCAAGCAGAGCGGGAAAAACGGTGCACGGTCACCGTCACCGCAAATCCGGGATGCCCGCCCGCAGGCTCGTCAGACCCTGATATCAAAGCAGCCCTTTTCCAGACTTTGGCCAATCGCCTGCCTTGCTTTGGTGCCGCGGCGCACCACTGAAGAATCAAGCTTGCGTTAACCATGAGGCTGTGCCTACTTATGCGGGTAATATTCGCGATAACCGCCTTATGATTGTGAGTCCCCAACGAGGGGCGCAACGTCGGCGCGAAGCGGATCGATGCGAGCAATCGCGGCACAAAGCATGCCGTGGTCGCGCGGGAAATCATGTCAACGGCCAGCGTGCCGTTGACGTTTGGGTGCATGCAATGGCGCATAGGGAGATGGACATGAAAAAGCACAGGGGTATGAACGGGTTGTTGCTGACATCCGTGAGCGCGATCGCGATCGGCTTTGCTTCGGCGGCACTGGCGGCCGGCAGTGGGTCCGTGTATCTCACCCAGACCGGCAACAGTCAGGTCGTGCATATCGACCAGAGCGGCGGGACGAGCGACAAAGTCGGTAGTCTGGGTAATTCGTTTCTTCAGGAAAACGGAACGGGGTCCGGCGGCAACAGCCTGGTCATCAACCAGAACTCCGGGACAAACTCGGAGCTCCCCAACATCGCTGGCTTCGTCCACGCGGGTTCGGGCAACAAGATCACCGGCTTTCAATCCGGCACCGCCAACAGTGCCGAGATCGATCAGGAGGGCAACAACAGCACCGTCAGCCTGAAGCAGACGGGCGCGAACAACGGTGCGGTTGGTCCCGGCGGCAGCGGTGGTCCGTGGTTCAATGGTTCCTACGGCAATGTGATCCTGCAAGACAGGACTGCGAGCGGCAGCAAGATCGATCTCACCCAGACGAGCTACAAGTACGCCCCGAAAGCCGCTGTCTTCAGCATCGGCCAGGGCGGCACCAACAACAAGATAACGGGAACTCAGACGGCCCATGCCGATCTGTGGATCCGGCAAGGAGCAACGGGGCCGGATCTGTGGAGTTGGACCCACGGTGATCCCTTCGATCCTGCCAACACGCCGCACTCCCTGGCGGCACTGACCGGCAGCACGATCACCGTCAACCAGAGCATTGGAGGCACCAATCCGACTGGCGTCAACTATGCCGCACTGGGGCAAGGCTACGGCAACGGAGACGTGATGACTGTCAAGCAGACCGGGGCGTCGAACAGCGTCGACGCAAACCAGATCGGCAGCAGCAACATCTTCGAGTTCGAACCAGATAAGCAGCGACGGCAACACCGGGTGGAACTTCATCGGCGGCGAGGCCGGTTGGCCAGACGGCAGCCCCAACCCGCTGGTGTCATCGAATGGTGACTACCAACCCATTACCCAGACCGGGACCGGCAATGAGTACTATGCGCACCAGTCCGGCATGAAACTGTGGGCGTTCGGCAGCCAGACTGGCAACTACAACCTTCTGTCGAGCACCCAGACTGGCGACTTGAACAAGCTCTACACCGTCCAGCACGGAGACAGTAACCAGATCTTCGCCACCCAGTTTGGCAGCGAAAACGTCGCCTTCGTGAGTCAGAACCACAACAACAGCACCGCGAATTTCACGCAGAGCGGCACTGGCAATACGGCGACGATCACGCAATAGACGATCGCGCAACAGAAGCTTCAGGGGGCGCGTATCACGCGCCCCTTTTTTTGTGTGCCGCCTGAAACCCTCAAGGGGCTGAACCGGCAGGAACAGGCCTGCAAGATTTGGGTCGCACAGCCGGCCCGCCTCAGCCGATACCGGGACTGAACGCCTAAGCGTGACCGGCTTCGCCGGAAAGCCGCGTCACGTCGACGCCGATGAGCGCCAGGGCGCGGTCGTATTTGCCTTCCAGGTCAGGATCGAAGATCACGTCCGAGCGGGCCGGGCAGTGCAGCCAGCCATTGGCCTGGATCTCGCTTTCCAGCTGCCCCGGCGCCCAGCCGGCATAGCCCAGCGCCAGCAGCGCGTTCTCCGGTCCGTTGCCCGCGGCAATCGCCTTGAGAATCTCCAGCGTCGCCGTCAGCGAGATGGTCTCGCTGATCGGCAGGGTCGAGTTCTCGGCATAATAATCGGCGCTGTGCAGCACGAAGCCGCGGCCGGTCTCGACCGGTCCGCCGCGGTGGACAAGCATGCGGCGCGCCGGTGGCGGCAGCCTGATCTCCGGGCCTTCCGGAATGATATCGAGTTGGACCAGCAGATCCTGAAAGGTAACCTCGGGCGCCGCCTGGTTGATAGTGATGCCCATGGCGCCGTCCGGCGAATGGGCACAGATGAACACGACGGTACGGGCAAAGCGGCTGTCCTGCATCGTCGGCATGGCGATGAGGAACTGGCCGTCGAGATAACCTCGGCCTTTGGGAGCAGTTTGCGAAGGCATGGCCATAGTGGAAGCGAGCGTAGAGCCTTTCCCGGCCGGATGGAACCATCGCAACGGTGCGATTTGCATGCGCCTGACGATCATGGCACGCAGGCAACAGCCGGGCCGCAGGCGGCTGCGACAAGATGCGCCTCACGAACAAATGAAGGCGCCGCCAGCCCGTGTTGATCACGCCTTGGCAGTTCGCGCGCTATGGTCCGCTCCATGAAACCACGTCTGAAAACATCCCTTTGGTCGGTGCCCGTCGTCCTGATGCTGGTGCTTGTTGCGCCCGCCGTCGCTGCAACCGGCGATTGGGCCCAGGGTCAGAAGAGCCGGGTCCGGCTGGTCGCTTCCGGCGCCGACGGCAAGGGCATTCTCAACGGCGCCATCGAGATCGCTCTGCCGCCCGGCTGGAAGACCTATTGGCGCAACCCCGGCACCGCCGGGATTGCACCCGCCTTCGATTTTTCTGCCTCGGAGAACCTCGACCAGCCGGCGATCTCCTTTCCGGTGCCCAAGGTCGTCGACGATGGGTACAGCGTGACCAACGTCTATGTCGGCGGCGTGGTCCTGCCGTTCCGCGCCACCGTCGCCAACCCGTCCAAGCCGGTGGCGCTCGCCCTCACCATGCATCTCGGCGTCTGTGCCGAGGTCTGCGTCCCCGACGAGGTTACCGTGCATCTGACGGTGCCACCGGGCGAGAACGACCCGGCGAGCGAGGCCATTCTGGTGACCGCGCGCGCCGGTCTGCCGGGTCCGGCGAAGCCCGGCGTCTTTGCGGTGGACAGCATTGCCCGCACAGGCGGCACCGACGTCCGCCCGGTGTTCCGGGTCGTTGCCACCGTGCCGGACGGCGCCAAGCCGGAGTTTCTGGTCGAGGGTCCCGAGGACTGGGCGCCCTATGCACCGGCATTCGTCGGCAACGATGGCGGCAAGGCGCTCTTCGACGTCAAGTTCAGTCGCCTCGGAGCCACGACCCCGATCGCCGGCGCCAGGATCCGCATTACCATGGCGACCGGTGGCCGCGCCGTCGAACAGACGCTGGCTCTCGGCGACACACGTGCGGTAAACTAGGTCCCTATCCGCACCGCATCGCAGCCATTCAATCAGGAGACGGACATGATCAAGGTGGGCGAGCGCCTCCCCGCGGGCTCGTTTCGCGTAAAGCGGGGCGAGGGCGAAATCCGCGAGGTGACGGTCGACGAGCTGTTCAAGGGCCAGAAGGTGGTCTTTGTCGGCGTTCCCGGCGCCTTCACCACGACCTGCCATTACGCCCACATCCCGCAATTCATCGCCAATGCCGCCACGCTCAAGGACAACGGCATCGACCGCATCGTGGTGATGGCGGTCAACGACGCCTTCGTCATGCGGGCTTGGGGCGAGGCGCTGAATGCCGAGGACAAGCTCGATTTCGTCGCTGACGGCAATGCCGACTACGCCAGGGCGCTCGGCCTCGACGTCGATCTCTCGGCCGTGGGCCTGGGCACGCGCGTCAAGCGCTTCTCCATGCTGGTTGAGGACGGCGTGGTGAAGACGCTCAATTTCGAGCCGGAAGGCGGCAAGGGCATCCAGGCGACGGGTGCGGCCACCATGCTGAGCCAGATAACGCCCTGACGCGTCTTGTCGCCCGCACGAAGCGGAGCGCCGTGCGGGAGAGGCGCCTGGCGCCTGACCCGGATTGCGCTGCGCTTCATCCGGGCTACGGCTTGGCGTCTGCCGCAGCCTTCTTTTTCTTCGGCTTCTTCTTCGGCTTGAACGGTGCCATGCCTTCGCGCGCTAACTGGTCGGCGCGCTCGTTGCCGTCCGTGCCGGCATGGCCCTTGACCCAGTGCCATTCGATCTCGTGCCTGTGGCGAAGCTCGTCGAGCTTCTGCCACAGGTCGACATTCTTGACCGGCTTGCGGTCGGCCGTCTTCCAGCCGTTTCTCTGCCAGCCGGCGATCCAGCCGGTGACGCCGCCGCGCAGATATTGCGAGTCGGTGTAGAAGTCGACGGCGCTGGGCTTTTTGAGGGCAGTGAGCGCCTCGATTGCCGCGGTCAGCTCCATGCGGTTGTTGGTCGTCTCCGCTTCGCCGCCCTTCAGCTCCTTCTCGTGGCCGTTCCAGATGAGCACCGCGCCCCAGCCGCCCGGCCCGGGATTGCCCGAGCAGGCGCCGTCGCTCCAGATTGCGATCCGCTTGCCGGTCACCGGCCGAGCCCATAGGCGGAGGCGTCGCTGACGCTGCGGTGGAAGCGCAGCTTGCGGTAATATTCCAGCGGGTCCTTGGGCACCACCAGCGCCCCCTCCGGCACCGTCAGCCAGTCGTAGAGCCGCGTCAGCAGGAAGCGCAGCGCCGCGCCGCGGGCAAGCATCGGCAGGGCATCGATCTCGGCGTCGCTCAGCGAGCGGACGGCGGTATAGCCGGTGAGCAGCGCCCGCGCCTTGGTGACGTTGAGCGAGCCGTCGACCTCGAAGCACCAGGCGTTCAGGCAGACCGCAATGTCATAGGCCAGCATGTCGTTGCAGGCGAAGTAGAAGTCGATGAGGCCCGACAGCTTGTTGGCGAGGAAGAAGACATTGTCCGGAAACAGGTCGGCATGGATGACGCCTTGCGGCAGGTCGATCGGCCAGGCGCGGTCGGCCTCGTTGAGCTCGTCCTCGATGATGGCCGCCAGCCCCGGGGCAACGCTGTCGGCGCGCCCGTCGCACTGCGCGTAGAGCGGCCGCCAGCCGTCGACGGTCAGCGCGTTCTTGCGGTGGATCGCGAAATCGGTTCCGGCAAGGTGCAGCCGGGCGAGGGCGCCGCCGACCGCGGCACAATGCTCGGCTTGCGGCCGGCGCACCCACATGCCGGAGAGGAAGGTCACCATCGCAGCCGGGCGGCCGGCAAGATGCTTGAGCGCGGTGCCTTGGCGATCGTGAACCGGAGTCGGGCAGTTGATGCCCTTGGCCGCCAGGTGCTCCATCAGGCCGAGAAAGAAGGGCAGGTCGCCTGCCGCCACCCGCTTCTCATAGAGCGTCAGAATGAACTGGCCGGATTCGGTGACGACGAGAAAGTTAGAGTTTTCAACGCCTTCGGCGATGCCCTTGCAGGAGAGCACCTGGCCGACGTCGTAGCTCTTCATGAAAGCGTCGAATTCGTCGTCGGGGATTTCGGTGTAGACCGCCATGAATCGCTTGTCGCTCGCTTGTCACAGCTTGATCACACGAGCGCCCGCGCGAAGCAACGGGGCAGTGCCGCTCAGGCCACTTCGCGCAGCGCCCGCGGCAGATTGAAGACGACCGCTTCCTCCGCCGCCGTCACCACCTCGACGGTGACATCGTAGCGCCCGGCGAAGGCGTCGATCACCTCCTCGACCAGCACTTCCGGCGCCGAGGCGCCGGCGGTGATGCCGACGCGGCGGATGCCGGCAAGGCGCTGCCAGTCGAGATCGCCGGCACGCTGGACGAGGGCCGAGACAGGGCAGCCGGCGCGTTCCGCCACTTCGCGCAGCCGCTGCGAATTGGACGAGTTGGGCGCGCCGATGACGATCATGGCATCGATGTCGGAGGCAATGCGCTTCACCGCCTCCTGCCGGTTGGTGGTGGCGTAGCAGATGTCTTCCTTGTGCGGCGCCGTCATCGCCGGGAAGCGCGCCAAGAGGATCGCCACGATCGAGGCGGTGTCGTCCACGGACAGCGTCGTCTGGGTGATGTAGGCGAGCTTCTCCGGCGCCTTCGGCTGGAAGGCGCGGGCGTCCGCCTCGGTCTCGACCAGCGTGATGGCGCCCGCCGGCAGCTGCCCCATGGTGCCGACCACCTCCGGATGTCCGGCATGGCCGATGAGCACGATCTCGCGCCCCTTGCGATAATGGATCTCCGCCTCGCGATGCACCTTGGTGACCAGCGGGCAGGTGGCGTCGAGATGGAACAGATTCCTCAGCCGTGCCGCCTCCGGCACCGCCTTGGCGACGCCGTGGGCGGAGAACACCACCGGTTGGTCGGTATCCGGAATCTCGTCGAGTTCCTCGACGAACACCGCCCCCTTGGCCTTGAGCCCGTCGACCACGTAGCGGTTGTGGACGATCTCGTGGCGCACATAGACCGGCGGCCCGAACCGCTTCAGCGCCAGTTCGACGATCTGGACGGCGCGATCGACGCCGGCGCAGAAGCCGCGCGGGCTGCACAGCAGGATGGCGAGAGGCGGCTTGGGCTCGGTCATGGTGCTGGACTTGGGGGAGGGGACCGACGCCTGTCAAGGAGCCGCGCCATTGAAAATTCAGTCGGATCAATGACTTCAACAGCAAGCCGAAATCGGTCAAACTGTTGAAGCTGTTGAAATAACAGGCGTATCTCAGGCCAGTTCTTCCTCTTCGTCCTCTTCCGCCGTGCGGAAGATCAGCTTGCTCGCCTCAGCCGCCGACATCGGCTGACCGTAGAGGAAGCCCTGCACATATTCCGCCCCGAGCTCGGTCAGCTCGATTGCATCGCCCTCCGACTCCGCCCCTTCCGCGACCACTTCCATGTTGAGATCGTGGGCGAGCGAGATGATCGAGCGCAGGATCACGCGCCGGTCGCCGACGCCGCTGCCGCGCACGAAGGTCTGGTCGATCTTGATGGTGTCGAAGGGGAAGCGCTGCAGATAGGACAGCGAGGAATAGCCGGTGCCGAAATCGTCGAGCGACAGGCCGGCGCCGAGTTCGCGCACCCGCGTGAGCACCTGCGCCGCATATTCCGGATTCTCCATCACCAGGCTCTCGGTCACTTCCAGCTTGAGCGAGCCGTGCTGCAGGTTCGAGCGCACCAGCACCGACTTCACGTCGTTGATCAGGTCGTGGCGCAAGAGCTGCCGGCTCGACACGTTGACGCTGACGAAGAGGGAGGCGTGGCGGCCGAGTTCCTCCTGCCATTCGGCAAGCTGGCGCCCGGCGCGGTCGAGAACGAACAGGCCGAGCGGAATGATGAGGCCGGTGCGCTCGGCCAGCGGCACGAAGTCGCTCGGCGGGATGCGGCCGAGCTTCGGGTGGTCCCAGCGCACCAGTGCCTCGAAGCCGGCGATGGTCTTGTCCTCGAGCCGCACGATCGGCTGGTAGAGCACCTTGATCTCTTCGCGGCCGAGCGCCCGGCGCAGGTCCGATTCCAGTGTCGCCAGGTCGCTGCCGTGCTGGCGCAACGCCGGCCGGAAGGCTTCAATGCGGTCGCCGCCCAGCCGCTTGGCGTGGAAGGTGCCCATCTCGGCATCCTTGATCAGGTCCTCGGCCTCGATCTGCTGCTTGCCGTCATACATGGCAATGCCGATCGAGCCGGTGAGGAAGATCTCCTTCTCGCCGAGCGTGATCGGCGCGCGCAGCGTGCGCCGCACCGATTCGGCGAAGCCGGCGATGCGCTCCGGCTGGCTCTCCGAGATGAGCAGGAAGGCGAACTGGTCGCCGGCCAGTCGCGCCAGCGTGTCCTGGGGCTTGAGCAGGCGGGCGAGGCGCCGCGCGATGGTCAGCAGGATCGAGTCGCCGACCGCCACACCGAAGCCGTCATTGATCTGCTTGAAGCGGTCGATGTCGAGCACGAAGACCGACGGCCGCGCCGCGCCTTCGGTCGTGGTGCGGGTGATCGCCGCCCGCAAGCGGTCGATGAACAGCTCCCGGTTGGGCAGGCCGGTCAGGTTGTCGTGGACGGCGTCGTGCAGCAGGCGCTCCTCGGAGTTGCGCTCCTCGGTCACGTCGAGCAGCGTGCCGACGCAGCGCAGAACCTCGCCGTCGCCGCCCAGAACCGGCCGCGCCCTCAGGTGGAAGTGGCGGTAGTGGCCGTCCTCGCAGCGCAGGCGGAAATCCTGATGGATGCGCCCGCGCCTGAGTTCCACCGCCGTGTCAAGCGTCGTGCGGAAGCGATCGCGATCGCCGGAATGCAGGATCTCCAGCCAGTCGCGCGCCGGCCCTTCCAGCGTACCGCGCGGCAGGCCGAGCAGGTCTTCCGCTTCCGGCCCGGTATAGATGCGGTCGCGGGTGACGTCCCAGTCCCACACGATGTCGCCGGCTCCGGTCAGCGCCAGCGCCTTGCGCTCGGTATCGCCGAGCGGCCCCTGCATGACCACACCGCCGGCAAAGGCGTGCTGCATCACGGTGAAGCCGATGAGCAGCACGATCAGCACCAGCCCGCCGGCCAGCGCCGGCTGGACCACGTCGTTGACCAGGTTGCCGGTGACGGTGAGCCACGCCGCGAAGGTCCACACCAGCAGCAGCACCCATGTCGGGATCAGCATGATGGCGCGGTCGTAGCTGTGGGTGGCGAGATAGACGATGATGCCGAAGCCGGCGATGGCGGTGAAGCCGATCGAGAAGCGTGCAATGCCGGCCGCCACCGATGGTTCGATCACCGACACGCCGAGCAGGACGCCAAGGCCGATCAGCCAGCCGATGGTCAGGTGGCTGTAGCGCACGTGCCATCGACTGAGATTGAGATAGGTGTAGGAGAAGATGACCAGCGAAGCGGCAAGGAAGACCTCCGAGCCGGCGCGCCACACCTGGTCGCTCCCCGGCGAGATGTTGATCACCCGGTTCCAGAAGCCGAAGTCGATGCACAGATAGACGAGCACCGACCAGGCCAGCGCCGCCGTGGCCGGGAACATGGCCGTGCCCTTGACCACGAAGACGATGGTCATGAACAGCGCCAGCAGGCCGGAGATGCCGAGCACGATGCCGCGGTAGAGCGTGTAGCTGTTGACCAAGTCCTTGTAGGCGTCGCTGTCCCACAGATAGAGCTGCGGCAGGTCGAGCGTCCTCAGCTCGGCCACGAAGGTGACCACCGACCCGGGATCGAGCGTGATGCGGAAGACGTCCGCCTCCTGGCTCGGCTGGCGGTCGGGGGCGAAGCCCTGGCTGGGCGTGATCGAGGCGATGCGCGAGGCGCCGAGGTCGGGCCAGAACAGGCCGGAACCGGCCAGGCGGAAATGCGGCGCCACCAGCAGGCGGTCGATCTGCTCGTCGCCGTTGTTGGCCAGCGCAAACACCGCCCAGAACGACGTGCCGCCATTGGCCTCGCGCGCCTTGACCTCGATGCGCCGGACGATGCCGTCGGCGCCGGGCGCCGTGGAGACCTGGATGCGGTCGTCCTGCTGGCGGTAGAGCTGGATGGCGCGCGTCAGGTCGAGCGTGCGGCCGTCGAGCGGCACCGACACCGCCTCCAGCGCGTCGGCCGGGACCGACACGGCAAAAAGGCTCAGCAGAGACAGAACGAGGACCGCGAAACGACGCGCGAACTGCAACCGATCCTCCAGGGCCCGAAATAAGTGGTTGACTACTAGGTTGATCCCGCCGCGCCGGCAAGCACAACCTGCCCGCCGGGCCGCTGGTCCCGCCCCCGATCCCCGCCTAAGGCCGGCGATCGTCGCGGACCAGGCCAAAGAGCAAATGATCCTGCCAGCGGCCATCGATACACAAATACTTGCGCGCGTAACCCTCGCGAGCGAATCCGACCTTTTCGAGGAGGCGAATCGAGGCGGCATTATGGGGCAGACAGGCGGCCTCGATGCGGTTGAGGTGCAGCGTGTCGAAGACGAACTGACTGACCGCCTTGACGGCGCTGGTCATCAGCCCCTTGCCGGCATGGGGCTCGCCCATCCAGTAGCCGAGCACCACCGACTGGGTGACGCCGCGCTGGATCTGGGAGAGGGTGAGACCGCCGAGCAGGGTGTCGCCGTCGGGCGAGAAAACGAAAAACGGGTAGCCGGTGGCGTTGCGGATTTCGCGCTGATAGCGCCGCAGGCGCCGGCGGAAGGCCAGCTTGGTCAGGTCATCGGCCGGCCAGATCGGTTCCCACGGGGCAAGGAAGGCGCGGCTCTCCTCGCGCAGCTTCGCCCATTGCGCATAGTCGCCGAGCACCGGGGTGCGCAACATGACCCGGTCCCCGCGCAGGACCGGCGGTACGTTGTTGGTCGATATCGAGCGAAGGAATGCCATCTGCCGCCGCCTCACGCATTCAAGCGTGCGCCGAAATGCTCTGCAACCCTTTCGGCGCTCATCAGCCCGTCAAGCGGACCGACGGCGGCCAGGGTCGGCCGGCTGCCGGTGATGATCTCCTCCGCCAGCTTGCGGATTTCCTCGACCGTGATGGCGTCGATGCGCTCGGCCAGTTCGACGACCGGGATGTGCCGGCCGAACAGGAGGATCTGCCGGGCCAGCTGGCCGGCCCGCGCCGCCGGATTTTCCAGCGTCATCAGCAGTCCGGCGCGCAGTTGCGCCTTGGCACGCTGGAGTTCGGTTTCGTCGATGTCGTGAGCCGCCCGCTCCAGTTCGCCGAGGATCACCGGCATCAGCTCGCCGACGTCACCCGGGCCGGCGGCCGCGTGCACGCCCATCATGCCGGTGTCGGAGAAACTCCAGTGGAAGGCGTAGATAGAATAGCAGAGCCCGCGCTTCTCGCGCACCTCCTGGAAGAGGCGCGATGACATTCCACCGCCGAGGACGGCGGAGAGCACCTGCGCCGCATAGAAGCCGTCCGAGGTATAGGGACGCCCCTCGAAGCCGACGATGATCTGCGTCTCCATCTGGTCGCGGGATTCACGCTGGTCGCCGCCCTTGTAGACCGCCGCCGCCGGCGGCGGACCGGGCTCCCTGCCGAGATTCCCGAACTGCTTGGCAGCCAGTTCGACGAAGCGGTCGTGATCCAGCGCACCGGCTGCGGCAAGCACCATGGTCGGTCCGCGATAGTGGCGCGCGAGATAGGCATCCAGCATCGGCGAGGCAGTGGCGCGCACCGTTTCGGGCGTGCCGAGGATGGTCCGCCCGATCGGCTGGGTGGGGTAGGCGGCCTCGGTAAACAGGTCGAAGACACGGTCGTCGGGCGTGTCGAGGGCGGCGCCGATCTCCTGCACGATGACGTGCTGTTCGCGCGCCAGCTCCTTCGCATCGAAGGCCGAGTTCTGCAGGATATCGGCCAGGATATCGAGGGCGAGCGGCACGTCGTTCTTGAGGATGCGCGCATAATAGGAGGTGGTTTCGACGCTGGTCGCCGCGTTCACCTCGCCGCCGACTGCCTCGATCTCCTCGGCGATCTGGAGCGCCGAACGCCTGTGCGTGCCCTTGAACGCCATATGTTCGAGCAGATGCGACAGGCCGTGTTCGTGCTCCTGCTCCGAACGCGAGCCGGCGCGCACCCAGACGCCGAGGGCGGCGCTCTCGAGCTCGTTCATCGGGTGCGTGATGACCGTAAGGCCGGACTCGAGACGCGACTGGCGAACGGTCATGATGTCAGAACTCTCTTCAGACATGGCGCGGCTGTGGGCCGCAATGTAGTCCTCGACGGACCGGGCATCGTTGGCCAGCGTCGCATAGCGCTCGTCCTTGCCGAGTATGCCGCCGAGAGGCTCCGGCAGCGCCGGCACGACGCCGGTCGCCGCGGCGACCGCGTCGGGAAACTTCGCCGGATGGGCGGTCGCCAGCGTCACCATCGGCACGGCCGGGTCGACGAAGCGGCGGCTGACGGCAAGCGCGATCGCCGTATGAGGGTCGGGCAGCGCGCCGGTCGATGCATTGATCTCGCGCAGGATCGCGGCGCCTTCGGCCTCGTCGGCCCGGCCGGCGGCGAAATCGTCGCGTATGCGTTCGAGCGGTTCAGCGGCAATGTCGAAGGTCCGGCTCTGGGCGAGCCGCTGCATCAGGCTTTCGACCGCAGCCGGGTCCCGCCCATAGGCTTCGAAGAGCAGCCGTTCGAAATTGGATGAAACCTGAATATCCATGGAGGGCGACGTGGTCGCGTGAACCTCGTGCACCTCGTAGCGGCCGCTCGCCAGCGTGCGGGCCAGGATGTCGTTGATGTTGGTGGCGATCACCAGCTGCGCGACCGGCAGTCCCATCCGCTTGGCGGCGTAGCCGGCGAAGATGTCGCCGAAATTGCCGGTGGGCACGGTGAACGACACCGGCCGGGCCGGACTGCCGAGCGCCACTGCGGCCGTGAAGTAATAGACGATCTGTCCGAGGATGCGGGCCCAGTTGATCGAGTTGATGCCGGCGAGCCCCAGCCGTTCGCGCAGTGTGGCGTTGCCGAACAGCCCCTTCACCAGTGCCTGGCAATCGTCGAAGGTGCCCTTGATCGCGATCGCGTGGATGTTGTCCGCCGCGACGGTGGTCATCTGCCGCTGCTGGATCGGCGAAACCCGTCCCTCGGGGAAGAGTATGAAGACGTCGGCGTTGTCGCGCCCGCGGAACGCCTCGATCGCCGCCGCGCCGGTATCCCCGGAGGTGGCGCCGATGATCGTCACGCGCTTGCCACGTTGAGCCAGTACATGGTCCATCAGCCGCGCCAGCAGCTGCATGGCGACGTCCTTGAAGGCAAGCGTCGGCCCGTGGAACAGCTCCAGCAGCCACGCGCCCGGGGCGATTTGGGTGAGCGGCACCACCGCCGGGTGGCGGAAGGTGGCATAGGCCGACACGCACATGGCTTTCAGCGCATCGTCGGCTATCTCGCCGCCGACGAAGGGGCGGATCACCTGGAAGGCGGCTTCGGCATATGGCCGCCCGGCCAGCGCGGCGATTGCGTCGGGCGTCAGCGCCGGCCAGGTCTCGGGCACGAAAAGACCGCCGTCGCCGGCAAGGCCTGCCAGCAGGACGTCGGAAAAGCCGGATGCGGGCGCGCGCCCCCGCGTACTCACATATTTCATTGCCGGGCCGGGCCTTCAGCCATGTTCGAGGCGGAAAGGGAGAGTATACGCCATCGGGCGAACGTAACGGCCGGGGACTGGCGCGGCAAGGAAAAGGCTTGCTGACCCCGGTCGCCAAGGCCACGGACCGCTGCTATAGAAAGGCCGCATTCAGTTGCGAGGAAGTGCCGATGCGGCCTTACATTTCCAGGTTTTCCGGGGGGCGCGTGCCTCGTCTGTTGGGGGTCTTTGCCAGCATCGCCGCTGCGGCCCTGCTTGCCGCCTGTGCCAGCAGCGGCGGCGGCTCCGGCAGTGGCGGCTCCGGGTCCGGCGGCTCCGGGTTCTTCGGGCTCTTCGGCGGCGGCAATCCCAATGCCGGCGTGACCACCGTCCAGAGCGACAAATACGATCCCAACTTCTTCCTCAAGTCCGGCTATTGCCCGCCTCTAGAGGTCCTGCCCGGCACGGAATCGATGCTCGTCTACGAGCGCGGCCACGATGGCGAGGCTGCCTTCGTCCGCACCCAGGGGTCGATCACCAAGACGGCGCGGGAATGCCACGCGGTCGACGCCTCCACCCTGTCGATCAAGGTGGGCGTTGCCGGGCGCATCCTGGCCGGACCGAAGGGCGGCGCCGGCAACGTCACCATGCCGCTGCGTATCGCCGTGGCGCGCCAAAGCGACAACAGTGTGCTGTTTTCAAAGGCGTTTTCGGTCAACGCCACGCTCGTGGCGCCGGAATTTTCCGCCGACTACAGCGAGGTCTTCGATCAGGTGGTGGTCAAGGTCACACCGGACGATCGTGACCTGATCATCTATGTCGGCTTCGACGAAGGAAAACCAAAGAGCAAGGCCGGCACCTGATTGACTCGGCTGCCTGCGGTTCTAGGATGGTTCCAGCCGGGATGGAGTTGCGTTCCGGCAACCGTCGCTTGTTGCAAGCGGCGGTCTCAATGACCGCCCGGGAGAGACCGGACCCTTCGATCGGGTCCGGCGCCGAAGGAGCAACCGCCCCGGAAACTCTCAGGCCGAAGGACCGGACGGTCGGCGACGCTCTGGAAAGCAGCGGGCAAGCAGTCGCCTGCTCACCGACGGAGTAACTGCTGGAGGCGCCCGCATCAGCTGCGGGCGCGAGACACCGGCAGGAATCTCTCAGGTCCGAAGACAGAGGGGGCGCGGACGGGAAGAAGCCCGCTACCGCGTGTCCACCGCTGTCGAAGGATCGTCCCGTGGCTGAACCGGCCCCCGCAGAAATTCTCCGTGAGACCGTCCTGGCGGAGCGCCATCGCGCCCTTGGCGCCCGCATGGTGCCCTTCGGCGGCTATGCCATGCCCGTCCAGTACCCGAGCGGCATCATCGCCGAGCACAAGTGGACGCGCAGCCAGGCGGGTCTCTTCGACGTGTCGCACATGGGCCCGTGTCACCTCGCGCTCAACGCGCCGAGCAGCGACGCCGAGGCCGACCACAAGGCCATCGCCGCGGTGATCGAGCCGCTCATTTGCGGCGACATCGCCGGTCTCAGGCCCGGACAGATCCGCTACACGCTGCTCCTCAACGATGGCGGCGGCGTCATCGACGACCTGATGGTCGCGCGGCCCTCCGATCCGGCCGCTGCCGGCACGCTCTACATCGTCGTCAATGCCGGCACCAAGGACGGCGACTTCGACCTGATCCGGGCCGCAGCGGGAAATCGCGCCACACTCACCCGCGCCGATGACGGCGGCCTTGTCGCCCTGCAAGGACCCGAGGCGGCGGCGGTGATGAGCGCCGTCGTGCCGGGCGCGACCGAACTCGGCTTCATGACCTACGGGGCATTCGACTGGAACGGCGGCAGGCTTACCGTCTCGCGCTCCGGCTATACCGGCGAGGACGGTTTCGAGATCCTCGTCCAGCCCGCACAGGGCGAGAGGCTCTGGGACATGCTCATGTCCGACGACCGGGTCAAGCCCGTCGGGCTCGGCGCCCGCGATTTGCTGCGTCTCGAAGCCGGACTGCCGCTGAACGGCCACGACCTCGATGCGACCACTTCGCCGGTCGAGGCCGATCTCGCCTTCGCCCTCTCCAAGCGACGCCGCGAACGCGGCGATTTTCCCGGGGCGACACGCATCCTGCGCGAACTCGCCGAGGGTCCTGCCCGCCGCCGCGTCGGCGTCAAGCCGGCCGGCAAGACGCCGGCCCGCGAGGGCACCGAGATCCGCGACAGCGAGGGCCGCGCCGTTGGCGTGCTCACCTCCGGCGGCTTCGGCGCCACCGTCGAAGGGCCGATCGCCATGGGCTACGTCGCCGCCAGGGCGGCCGAGCCGGGCACGCCGGTCGGTCTCATGGTGCGCGGCAAGGAGGTCGCCGCGACCGTCGTGCCCCTGCCTTTCGTGCCCCACCGCTATTTCCGCAAACCCCCGATCCAGACAGCCAAGTCCTGATGAGGTAACCCAATGGCCACCCGCTACACCAAAGACCACGAATGGATCCGCCTGGAGGGCGATGTCGCCACGATCGGCATCTCCGACCATGCCCAGGAACAGCTCGGCGATATCGTCTTCGTCGAACTGCCCGAGGTCGGCAAGAAGATCGCCAGGGGCGAAGAAGCGGCAGTGGTGGAGTCGGTCAAGGCGGCGAGCGAGGTGTTCGCGCCGGTGTCCGGTGAGGTGGTCGCCGTCAACGAGGCGCTGTCCGACGGCCCCGGCACGGTGAACGAGGCGGCCGAAGGCGCCGGCTGGATCATCAAGCTGAAGCCCGACGACAAAGCCGATCTCGACGCCCTCATGGATGAGGGCGCCTACAAGGCTTTCCTCGAGTCCATCTGAACCGAAGGCAGCCGCTGATGCGCGGGAACACCTATACCGCAACCATATCGTGGAAGAGCGACAGCGACGATTTCGCCAGGGGCCGCTACACGCGCGGCCATGTCTGGCGCTTCGACGGCGGCACGCAAGTGCCGGCTACCGCCTCGCCCCACGTCGTGCCCGCCCGCTTCACCGTCGAGGCGGCGGTCGATCCGGAGGAGGCGCTGATCGCCTCGCTCTCCTCCTGTCACATGCTGACCTTCCTCGATATCGCCCGGCGCGGCGGCTTCGTCGTCGACAGCTATGACGACGATGCCGTCGGCGTGATGGAGAAGAACGAGGCCGGCAAATACTGGGTGTCGCAAGTGACGCTGACGCCGCGGATCGTGTTTTCCGGCAAGGCGCCCGAGCCCGACGAACTTGCGCGCCTGCACGACGCCGCCCATGCCGACTGCTTCATCGCCAATTCGCTGCTGACCAAGGTCACCATCGCACCCGCCGCCTGAGGCGCCGAAGGACAAGAGCCATGCGCTATCTCCCGCACACCGACACCGACCGCAGGGCGATGCTCGCCCGCATCGGCGTCGATGCCATCGACGATCTCTTCGCCGACGTTCCCGCCGACAAGTACCTCGACCGCCTGGTCGATCTGCCCCTGGCCAAGGGCGAGATGGAGGTGGAGCGTGTGCTCGGGGCGATGGCGGCAAAGAACGTCACCGCGGCTTCCGTGCCCTTCTTCGTCGGCGCCGGCGCCTATCGCCACCATGTGCCGGCGAGCGTCGATCACCTCATCCAGCGCTCCGAGTTCCTCACCAGCTACACGCCCTACCAGCCGGAGATCTCGCAGGGCACGCTGCAATATCTCTTCGAGTTCCAGACCCAGGTCGCCAATCTCCTCGGCATGGAGGTCGCCAACGCCTCCATGTATGACGGCTCGACCGCAACCGCCGAAGCGGTGCTCATGGCCCACCGCCTGACCAAGCGCTCCAAGGCGGTGCTCTCCGGCGGCCTGCATCCGCAATACCGCTCGATCGTACGCACCTATTCGCGCTCCTCCAGCGATGTCGTCTCCGAGCTGCCGCCGGACCCGACGGGCAGCGAAGCGATCCTAGCGGCAATAGACGGCGAGACCTCCTGCGTCGTCGTGCAGACGCCGTCCTTCTACGGCCAGCTCGTCGATCTGAAGCCGATCGCCGAGAAGGCGCACGAACACGGTGCCCTGCTCATCGCGGTGTTCACCGAGGCGGTCGCCTTCGGCGCCATCGAGCCACCGGGTCCGCAGGGTGCCGACATCGTCGTCGGCGAAGGCCAGTCGATCGGCAATGCGCTCTCCTTCGGCGGCCCCTATGTCGGCCTCTTCGCCACGCGGGCGAAGTTCATCCGCCAGATGCCCGGGCGGCTCTGCGGCGAGACGGTCGATGCCGAGGGACGGCGCGGCTTCGTGCTGACGCTGTCGACCCGCGAGCAGCACATCCGCCGCGACAAGGCGACCTCGAACATCTGCACGAATTCAGGGCTTTGTGCGCTCGCCTTTTCGATCCACATGACTCTTCTGGGCGAGACCGGGCTCATGCGCCTGGCGGCGCTCAACCACGCCAATGCCGTGGCGCTGGCGGAATTGCTTTCAAAGGTTCCGGGCGTAAGCATCTTGAACGACTTGTTTTTCAACGAATTCACGGTGCGTCTGCCGAAGCCGGCTGCGCCGATCGTCGAGGCACTCGCCGCGCGTGGCGTGCTCGCCGGGGTGCCGGTGTCGCGGCTCGAACCGGAGGCGCCGGATTTGGCCGATCTGATGATCGTCGCCGCCACCGAGGTGAACAGCAATGCCGACCGCGCCGCCTATGTCGCGGCGCTGAAGGAGGTGCTCTAGATGCTGACCGAAGGCCGCCCGACCGCCCCCGCTGCCAACACCGGCACGCAGCACGACACCTTCACCGCCAATCGCGGGCTCCAGATGGAGGAGCCGCTGCTCTTCGAGATCGGCCGCAACGAGACCACCGGCGTCGATCTGCCCGAGGTCGCGCCGGCGAAAAGCAAACTCGGCGCGCACGCGCGCACGACGCCGATCGATCTCCCCGGCCTCTCCGAGCCGGAGGCGATGCGCCACTATGTGCGCCTCAGCCAGAAGAACTACGCCATCGATGCCGGCATCTATCCGCTCGGCTCCTGCACCATGAAGCACAATCCGCGCCTCAACGAGAAGATGGCGCGGCTTGCCGGCTTCGCCGACATCCACCCGCTGCAGCCGCTCTCGACCGTTCCCGGCGCCATCGACCTCATCGCCCAGCTGTCGCACTGGCTGATGGAGATGACCGGCATGGCGGCGGTCGCCATGAGCCCCAAGGCCGGCGCCCACGGCGAACTCTGCGGCATGATGACGATCAAGGCGGCGCTCGCCGCCCGTGACGAGCGACGCTCGATCGTTCTGGTGCCGGAATCGGCCCACGGCACCAACCCGGCGACCGCGGCGCTGCTCGGCTATCATGTCGTCGCGGTGCCGGCGCGCGCCGACGGTACCGTCGATCCGGAGGAGGTGAAGAAGCGCCTGACGCCGGACGTGGCGGCGATCATGCTGACCAACCCCAACACCTGCGGGCTGTTCGAGCGCGATATCGTCGCCATCGCCGAGGCCGTCCACCTGGCCGGCGCCTATTTCTATGCCGACGGCGCCAACTTCAACGCCATCGTGGGAAAGGTCCGCCCCGGCGATCTCGGCGTCGATGCCATGCATATCAACCTGCACAAGACCTTCTCGACGCCGCACGGCGGCGGCGGGCCGGGCTCCGGCCCGGTGGTCCTGTCCAAGGCGCTGGCCGCCTTCGCGCCCATGCCCTATCTGCGCATGGAAGACGGCAAGGCGGTGCTGGTCGAGACCCGCGCCGACGCACGCGGCGACGAGCAGCCCTTCGGCCGGCTCACCGCCTTCCACGGCCAGATGGGCATGTATGTGCGGGCCTTTGCCTACATGCTGTCGCATGGCGCCGACGGTCTGCGCCAGGCGTCGGAGGACGCCGTGCTCAACGCCAATTACGTGCGCGCTGGCCTGCGCGATGCGATGAGCCAGCCTTTCGGCGACCGCGTCTGCATGCACGAGGCGCTGTTCGACGACACCTTCCTCGAAGGCACCGGTGTCAGCACGCTCGATTTCGCCAAGGCGATGATCGACGAGGGCTTCCATCCGATGACCATGTATTTCCCGCTGGTCGTCCACGGCGCGCTGCTCATCGAGCCGACCGAATCGGAATCGAAGGCGTCGCTCGACCTTTTCGTGGCGACGCTGCGCGAACTCGTCATGCGGGCAAAACGCGGCGAGGCGGAGCGTTTCCATCAGGCGCCGATCTACGCCCCGCGCCGCCGTCTCGACGAGACGCGCGCCGCGCGAAGCCCCAAGCTGAAATGGGAGAAGCCGCAGGCCTGGATCGAGGCGGCGGAGTAGGACCTATCGCCCTTCGCCGACGAGATCGCGCCGGGCGCGGTCGAGTTCTTCCGAGTAGCGGCGCAGCGCATGCGCCTCGGTCAGCAGGCCGATCACGCGCCGGCTGCCGGTCTCGACCACGGCCAGGGCCTCGCTCTCCGTCGTGTCGAACATCTTCATCGCGTCCTTGACGTTGAGCTGCGGCTCCAGCGCGTCCTTCTGATAGTGCAGGAACTCGCTGATCGTTCGCGAATCGCCGTCGCCGTTGAGGTCGGTGGCATGGATCTCGGGAACCAGCGCGATGCCGAGATAGCGCTCGGCGCCGTCGACCACCACCACGCGCTGGGTGGAACCCAGCGGGAAGTCGCGGCGGAAGGCGGACAGGCGCATGTCGCCGAGCACCGTGCGCACGTCGCGGCGCATCAGGCTGCCGACGTTGAGCGCCCGGATGCGGCCGACATCGTGGGCGCTGCGGATGGTCTCGCCGCGCAGATGCAGCCGCCAAGTCGCGAACGAATAGCCGAACAGCTCGCGCACGGTGATCGACGAGACGATCGCCGCCGCCAGCACCGCCAGCGTAATCGGCACATCGCCGGTGGTCTCCAGCGCCAGGAACGACATGGTCAGCGGCCCGCCGACAACCGCCACGGCCGTGGCGCTCATGCCGACGATGGTCGCCACCAGCGGGTCGGGGGCCAGCGCCGGCAGCCAGGCGGCCATGATCGCGGCGAACAGCTTGCCGGCCAGTGCGCCGATGAACAGGGAGGCGAAGAACAGACCGCCGCGGAAGCCGGAACCCAGCGACACGGCCGAGGCGCTCGCCTTGAGGACGAGCAGCAAGGCCAGCGGCGCGATCGCCGGCAGCGCCGAATCGAGTTGCAGCTTGAGCGCGCCGTGGCCGGAGGAAAGGACATGCGGATTGATCAGTGCGAAGCCGCCGACGATCAGGCCGCCAAGGATCGGGTGCACGATGCGCGGGATATGCGAGTGACGGAAGGCGAGTTCGGTCAACGTGACGCCGCGCATGATGAGGATGCCGATACCGCCGCAGATGAGCGCCAGCACGAGCACGTCCGGCAGGTCCGAGCTGTGGAACGCCGACAGCGGTCCGACCGTGATCGAATAGGCCCCGTGGCCGAATATGTGCGTCACCAGCACGCCGACGATGGAGGCGGTCAGCACCGGCGCGAGGGTCGCCGTGGTATAGGTGCCGATGATCAGTTCGAAGGCGTAGAAGGCGCCGGTCAGCGGTGCGCCGAAGGCCGCAGCGATGGCACTGGCCGCGCCGCAGCCGACCAGCATGCGCAGGTCGGCGCGGCGCAGGCGGAAGTTGATGCCCAGCCGCGAGGCGATGCCCGAAACCATCTGCGTATAGCCGGCCTCGAGACCGACCGATGCGCCGAAGCCATTCGAGATGAGCGTCTGCAGTGCCACGATGAAGCTGTCGCGGATCGACATGTGGCCGCCGTGCAGCGCATTGGCCTCGATCGGGTCGACCGGCCGCCTGAAGCGTGCCCGCGCCAGCGCCAGCCCGGTCGCGGCCATGATCAATCCGCCGACCACCGGAATCAGGAAGCCGTTGTCGGACGGCAGGGCTTCGATCGCGCTCAGCCGGTCGCCGGCAGCGATGCCGAAAAGCATCTGGTGCAGCATGCCCACGATGACGTTCATGATGATGACGACGCCGCCGGCGATGACCCCGACGATCGCCGCCAGAAGCACCAGCCAGATCTCGCTGCCGCGCACCAGCGCGCGCAGGCGGTCGGGCACCGCAAGGCGCAAACGCGGCAGGAGCCGCGCTGGTTCGTTTGCGGTGATGCGATCAATCGTCATGATGGGCAGCAGTGCTGATAGCACCGCAAATAGGCGTCAGCCCGCGGGCTGACAGGGGAGACGGGCTTGGTTGGCGCGGGACCATGCCCCGCCTATTACGGCAGCAACATGAAACGAATTGTTCTCTGCCGGCATTTCCGGGGCCTGCGGTGACATGCCGCAGGTGATAATGGTTAATCCGGCATTCCCTCCCAGGCGAGCAGCGCCTCTGCGGTCGCCGGCAGGTCGATGAGCCGGTTGATCACCGTCTCGGCGCCGGCCTCGGTCAGCAGATCGGCATGGCTGGGCCAGGTATGGGCGCCACCGGTGAAGCCGATCACGCGCGCACCGGCCGCCTTGGCCGCGGTCACGCCGAACACCGAATCCTCCAGCACCACGGTGTCGCGCGGATCGGTGTCGAACCGGGCCATGGCGTAGCGATAGACGTTGGGCGCCGGCTTCGGCTGCAGGTCGCCGACCTCGACGGCCGAGTAGACATGCGGAATGAAGCGGTCCCACAGGCGCGTCTTCTCCAGCGAGATCCGCAGCCGCGTCATCGATGAATTGGAGCACACGCAGGACGGTTGCCCGTCCAGCCGGTCGAGCATCTCGCTGGCGCCGGGCACGGCCTTGAGGTCGCGGGCCAGCCGCCGGTCGATCTCCTCCGTGATGCGATCAAACAGGTCGTCGGGCAGCTCGCGCCCGGTCTCCGCTGCCACGACGTCGCCCATTGCCCGGCCCGTCATGCCGGCGAAACGTCGGGTGACTTCCTGCGGCGTGATCTCGTAGCCGAACTCGGCCAGGAACTCCGCATCGACGGTGGAGGCGATGATCTCGGAATTGATGAGGACCCCGTCGCAATCGAACACATAGAGCATCTGGAATTCCGTCTGCTGGCCGGGGAGGGAGGATGGCCCGGCGCCGTCTGTCTAGCGCGCCCGGCCGCGGCACGGAAGGGGCGTCGCGGCATGGCAGTCGTGCGCGCGGCGACCGTCTTCACCGCTGCTTAACCATGCCGCCTAACCCGAGATTAACCGTATCCCGAGCAAGATTCGGAGTGTTTCGCCGTGCGGGGGACGCACGGCTTCCAGTTGTGTTGCGTTGGGGTGGTCATGGGTGCGTTGCAGAAGGCTGTCGGGGAGGCCCCCTGGCTCGATACGATTCTCAAGGGCGACTGCATTACCGAGCTGGAGAAGCTCCCGCCCGCCTCGGTCGACCTGATCTTCGCCGACCCGCCCTATAACCTGCAGCTCGAAGGCCGCCTGACCCGGCCCGACCAGTCGGAGGTCAACGCCGTCGACGACGACTGGGACAAGTTCGCCAGCTTCTCCGCCTATGACGATTTCACCCGCGCCTGGCTCTATGCCTGCCGCCGGGTGCTGAAGCCCAACGGCGCCGTCTGGGTGATCGGCTCCTATCACAACATCTTCCGCGTCGGCACCATCCTCCAGGACCTCGGCTTCTGGATCCTCAACGATATCGTCTGGCGCAAGACCAACCCGATGCCGAACTTCCGCGGCCGGCGCTTCACCAATGCCCACGAGACGCTGATCTGGGCGAGCCGCGACGCCAATGCCAAAGGCTATACGTTCAATTATCACGCGCTCAAGGAAGCCAATGACGGCACCCAGATGCGCTCCGACTGGCTGTTCCCGATCTGCACCGGCAACGAGCGGCTGAAGGACGAGGAGGGGCACAAGACCCATCCCACCCAGAAGCCGGAGGCGCTGCTCCACCGTATCCTGCTCGCCAACTCCAAGCCGGGCGACGTCGTGCTCGACCCGTTCTTCGGCACCGGCACCACCGGCGCGGTCGCCAAACGGCTCGGCCGCCATTTCGTCGGCATCGAGCGCGAGGAAGAGTACATCGCCGCAGCCCATGCCCGCATCGACGCCGTCGAGCCGGTACCGGAAACCGCAATTGCCGTCAGCATGGGGAAGCGCAACGAGCCGCGCGTCCCCTTCGGCTCGCTGGTTGAAGCCGGCCTGATCACGCCCGGCACCATCCTCACCGATGCACGCTCCCGCCACGAGGCGGAAGTGCGCGCCGACGGCACGGTGCGGGTCGGCCAGCACACCGGCTCCATCCATCGCATCGGCGCGCTGGTGCAGGGGCTGGATGCCTGCAACGGCTGGACCTTCTGGCACACCATCGTCGACGGCGCCCGCGCGCCCATCGATGAATTGAGAGCGGTAGCCCGGCGCGTCCTGCACAGCGCCGGGGCGTGAGGCGCGCCGGCCGCCACTTGACCCCGGCGTCCGACTGTCATTGTCATGTCTTCGACATCGACGACAAGAACACCCATGGGCACACACGCTTTCGCAGCGCCCGGCCGCTTCTGGCGGGGCAACATCCACACCCACTCCACGCTTTCCGACGGCGCGCTCGGGCCGGCGGAGGTCTGCCGGCTCTATCGCGACACCGGCTATGACTTCCTCTGCCTGTCCGATCACTTCCTCGCCAGATACGGCTTCCCGGTAGCCGACACGCGGCCCTTCCGCACCAACAGCTTCACCACCATCCTCGGCGCCGAGATTCACGCCCCGGCCAACAGCCAGAACGAGATCTGGCATGTGCTCGCCGCCGGCCTGCCGGAGGATTTTGCGCCGACCGGTGAGACGGAAACCGGCGCAGAGCTGGCTGCGCGGGCAAAGGCGGCCGGTGCCTTCGTCGGCATTGCCCATCCGCAATGGTCGAGCCTGACGGCCGAGGACGGCCGCGCCATGGCTGCCCATGCCCATGCAGTCGAGATATACAATCACGGCTGCCAGCTCGAATGCGCCCGCCCCGACGGCACCTATCTGCTCGATCTGCTGCTGAACGAAGGCCATCGTCTGACCGCCTATGCCGCCGACGATGCCCATTTCAGGATCGATGACGGCTTTGGCGGCTGGATGATGGTCAAGGCGGAAGCGAACGAGCCCGAGGCGCTCACCACCGCCATGAAGGCCGGCGACTTCTATTCCAGCCAGGGGCCGCTCATCCACGCCTTCGCGGTCGCCGGCGGCGAGGCGCAGGTGGAATGTTCACCGGCGGTCAACGTGGCGCTCGTCGGGCGCGGCAGCCGCGCCGTCAACCTGGCCGGCCGCCAACTGACCCGGGTCAGCCTGCCGCTCGAACGCTTCGCCGGCGACTGGTTCCGCCTGGTGGTGACCGATGCGGCCGGCCGTTCGGCCTGGTCCAATCCGGTCTGGCTCGATTGACCTGGTGATCCCGTTCACTTGCCCGGTTGCGGGTCGGGCTTCATTGTAACCGCGGCGCGTCATCGACGTGGCCCGAGTCGCAACCACATGACGGGACGGAACAGGATGGCAGGAGAAAACGATAGCTTCGAAGTCTATACCGACAAGAAGGGCGAATACCGCTGGCGCCGCAAGGCGTCGAACGGGCAGATCGTCGGAGCGGCGTGCGAGGGCTACAAGTCCAAGGCCGACTGCGAGGCGAACATGAAGCGCGGCCCGGTGCCCACCGACAAGTGGGAGTTCTACACCGACAAGAAGGGCGAGCACCGCTGGCGGCGCAAGGCGTCGAACGGCAACATCGTCGGTGCGGCCTCGGAAGGCTACAAGTCCAAGGCGGACTGCGAAGCCAACGCCGCCCGTCAGGGCTATCAGGGCTGAGATTCCGGCTGGCGGGTCGCCCTCCGGCGGCCCTCCGCGGCAATCTAGTTCAGCGCCACACCATAGCGGGCGAGATCGGCGCGCATCTCGTCTGCGCCGGTGTACTGTTCCGCATGCCAGCCGGCTGCGCGGGCGCCTTCGACATTGGCCGGGCTGTCGTCGAAGAACAGGATCGCCGCCGGATCGAGGCCAAAGGCCGTCTCGTGGTGCCGGTAGATGGCGAGTTCCGGCTTTATGAGGCCGATATGGGCCGACACGGTTATGCCGCGGAAGCGATCGAGGAAGGGATACATCCCCCGCGCTACGTCGAATGTGTCGGCGGCGAAATTGGTCAACGCCGTCACGTCATAGCCACGGTCCATGAGTGCGTCGCGGATCGCCAGCGTATCCGGGAAATGGTACGGCACCATCTCGGCCCAGTGCCGGCGGAAGGCGCGGATCATCGCCGCGTGCTCGGGATGCTGCGCGATCAGCTCGTCTTCCGCCTCGCGCCATGTCCGCCCACGGTCCTGAGCGATGTTCCATTCGTGCGTGCAGATATGGGTGAGGAAATAGCGCCGCTCGGCTTCGTCGGGGATCAGCCGTCGATAGGGAATTTCCGCGTCCCATTCGAGGATCACCCTGCCGATGTCGAAGACGATGTGCCGAATCTCGTTCACGCTGCGCGTCCGCCCCGTTTCCGTCGTGTCGCTCCCGGCAGCGCCGCCTCGATGACCTTCTTCATCACGCTCGGCAGCGCCTCGCCGGCGAGCGTTCGTGCCGGCGCCCACCAGCAGCCCGGCGGTGCTTGTTCCATCCGCCCGGCGGCGGCGCAATACACGTTCAGTTCCAGCCTGAAATGCGTGAACACGTGGACGACGGCGCCGGGCACCGGGCGCCAGTCGGCCTGAATCGGCGCGTCAGCCTCCGGGGCCAACCCGTTGGCACGGCTCGTCCAATCGCTTCCGGGCACCTCCGCCATGCCGCCCAGCAATCCCTCATCCGGCCGCCGCCGCAGCAGCACCGCGCCATCGTCCCGGACGGCGACGAAGGCGGCACCGCGGCGCGTCGGGCGAACGGCCTTGGCGCCCTTGACGGGATAGGCGTCTTCGTCGCCGCGCGCATGCGCGATGCAATGTTCGGCGAGCGGACAGAGCGCGCAGGCCGGACGCTTTGGCGTGCAGATCGCGGCGCCGAGATCCATCATTGCCTGGGCATAATCGCCGGCGCGTCTCTCCGGCGTCATCGCCTGCTGGCGCAAGCGGATGTCCTTCTTGGCGGCCGGCAGCGGCGTGTCGATGGCGGCCAGGCGCGCGATCACCCGCTCGATATTGCCGTCGATCACCGCCACCGGTTCGTCGAAGGCGATCGCCGCCACTGCCGCCGCCGTGTAGGCGCCGATGCCAGGCAGCGCCATCAGCGCCGCCGCGGTTTCGGGAAAGCGTCCGCCGTGATCGCGCACGATCGCTTGGGCGCAGGCATGCAGGTTGCGGGCACGGGCGTAGTAGCCGAGGCCGGCCCAAGCCTTCATCACCTCCTCGCGTGGCGCTGCGGCAAGCGCCGCAACGTCCGGCCAGCGCTTGAGGAAGGCATCGAAATAGGACTTCACCGCCGCGACCGTCGTCTGCTGCAGCATGATCTCGGAGAGCCAGACGCGATAGGGATCGGGGTTCACGCCACGCGCCCGCGCCTTCGGGCCCGACCCGCCAGGGCAGCCGGCGGGCATGGCGGTCGTACCAGGCGAGCAAAGCGGGCGCGATCGTCATGCGGTCCTCGCCAGCGGAAACGCGATCCGCCGTTCGATGCCGATCGCGTCGAGAAAATCCTCGTCATGGCTGGCGACGAGCAGCGCGCCGTCGAAATCGGCGAGCGCCGCTTCGATGGCGGCGATCGAATCGAGATCGAGATGGTTGGTCGGTTCGTCCAGCATGAGCAGCCCGGGAGGGTGGCTGCCGCCGAGCGTACAGGCAAGCCCGGCGCGCAACATTTCCCCACCGGAAAGGGCGCCGACCGGCTTCAGGGCGTCGGCATTGCGGAACAGGAAGCGCGCCAGCGCCGCATGGGCCTGGTTGGGCGTCGCGACCGGGTCGAGCCGGCGGAAGTTGTCGAGGATCGTCGCATTGGGGTTGAGGATTGCGACACCCTGGTCGAGCGCGACGGAGGGCACCGGCCTCAGCACCGTGCCCGATGTCGGCTCCGCCGCGCCGCTCGCCAGTCGGAGGAAGGTGGACTTGCCGGTGCCGTTCGGTCCGGTCAGCGCCACCCGCTCCGGTCCGCTCATGATCAGGTCGAGGCCCGTGAACATCGGCGCGTGCCCGGCATAGGCAAAGCCGACTTGCGCGAAGGCGAGCACCGTCCGCCTGGCCGGCAGGCCGGTCGACGGCAGGCGCACCGACAGTTGGCGGATGCGTTCGACCGCCGCCTGCGCCTGCGACAGCGCCGCGTCCGCCGCGGCGCGTTGCCGGTCGGCGCGTTGGCTGGCGTTGCCGGAGGTGTGCTGGCTGCGCTCCTTCTGCGCATCGAGCAGAATCTTGGGAGCGTCGCCTTTGGCGCGGCTTTCTGCGCCGCGCGCATCCCGTCGCGCCTGGCGCTCGCGTGCCGTCTGGATGCGCCGTTCGACCGCGAGCACGTCGCGCTTCGCGACGTCGAGGCCGCGCTCCGCCGCCGCGCGCTCCTCGGCCTTGCGCGCGGCATAGAGGTCGTAGCCGCCGCCATAGAGGCGGGCGCCGAGGTCCGACAGTTCGACGATGCGATCCATCGGACGCAGAAGCGCCCGGTCGTGGCTGACCACGACGGCACCCATCTTCCAACCGGCCAGGACGCGGGCGACGGCATCGCGCCCGTCGGCGTCGAGATTGTTGGTCGGCTCGTCGAGCAGGATCAGGTCCGGCTCGGCCAGCAGCAAGGCGGCGAGAGCGGCGCGCGTGCGCTGGCCGCCGGAAAGGCTGGCAAGCGGCCGGTCGGTCTCGAAGCCGGCAAGCCCGACCTCGGCCAGCGCCGCCTCCAGTCGCGGTTCGAGCGTCCAGTCCGCTTCCGCCGCATCGGCGAGCGAACCGCGGCCGGCTTCCAGGCGGCGCAGGCAGGCAAGGGCGGAGCGGATGCCGAGCAGGTCGGCAAGTGTTTCGCCGTCGGCCGCCTGCAGGCTCTGGCGC
Organism: uncultured Alphaproteobacteria bacterium; assembly: GCA_963743015.1. GTDB lineage: Bacteria > Pseudomonadota > Alphaproteobacteria > Rhizobiales > Kaistiaceae > CAVSRC01. The sequence goes on along the minus strand of CAVUOD010000014.1, from coordinate 473,471 downwards.
AGCATGGCGACACGGCCCGACCGTTCGACCGAGCCCGCAAAAGGACGCACCGCGCCGGCGATCACGCCGAGAAGCGTCGACTTGCCGATGCCGTTGCGGCCAACAAGGCCGGTGCGGTCGGAACCGAAGACCAGATCGAGATTGGCGAGAAGCGGCCGGCCGTCAGGTGTTGCCAGGGTGACGCCGTGAAGCGCGACGACGGGCTTGGGAAGAGAAGGCATGGCGAGAGACCGGAACAAAGGAAGAGGCGCGGGCGAAGGCATTCGTCGCGGTCTCGTTCATCGGGGCTCTCCTGCTCCGGGAAATTGATGCGTACCGTTCAGTTGGGACAGACGGTGGCGAAATGCAAGCCTGCACCACACTCCGGTCATGCCGGTTCGCCGGCCCGTCGCCCCGCGGAAGCCGGAGCCTATGACTGCCCATTGCCGACTGCCCGTCGGTGGCCTCCGGGCCACCGACTACCAGCGCCCGCTTTCCCCGTCGTCCTCCGCGAAAGCGGAGGACCGGCCTCGACGAGCACGGCGCAGCCGTGTCTGGGGCAGCTGATCCCCCGGTCGCGGCTCTGCCGCGCCGGGGGATGACGGAGGGGACAGAGAGGGACGGGTACGGCAAACGTTCTCCGACTGCCGACTGCCCCGACTACCCATTGCCGACTGCCCGTGGGTGGCCTCCGGGCCACCGGCTCGGCGCCTACGCCGTCTCGCGGAAGCTCTCGGCCGTTTCCAGGTCGACGGAGACGAGCTGCGAGACGCCGCGCTCGGCCATGGTGACGCCGAACAGCCGGTTCATGCGCGCCATGGTGATCGGATTGTGCGTGATGGTGATGAAGCGCGTGTCGGTCGAACGCGACATCTCCTCCAGCAGATTGCAGAAGCGCACGACATTGGCGTCGTCGAGCGGCGCATCGACCTCGTCGAGCACGCAGATCGGCGCCGGGTTGGTGAGGAACACGGCGAAGATCAGCGACAGCGCGGTGAGCGCCTGCTCGCCGCCGGAGAGCAGCGTCATGATCTGCGGCTTCTTGCCCGGCGGCTTGGCGACGATCTCCAGCCCCGCTTCCAGCGGATCGTCCGAATTCGGTGAGCTGCAGCTCGGCCGTTCCGCCGCCGAACAGCGACGTGAACAGGCGCTGGAAGTGCGCGTTGACCGTGTCGAAGGCGGCCATCAGCCGCTCGCGGCCCTCGCGGTTGAGGCTGGAAATGCCCTGGCGCAGGCGATGGATCGCGGCGATCAGGTCGTCGCGCTCGCCGATCAGCGCGTCGCGCCGCTCGGCCAGTTCCGCGGCCTCTGCCTCGGCGCGCAGGTTCACCGCGCCGAGCCGCTCGCGTTCGTTGCGATAGCGCTCCAGCCGCGCCTCGGTATCGGCGAGTTCGGGCAGTGGCGCACCTTCCTTGAGGCCGGTCTCGGCAAAGATTTCCGCCGGCGTGCAGTTCAGCGCCTCGGCGATGCGCTCGCTGACTTCCCCGACACGCTCGCGGGCCGCCACCACACGCTCTTCGGCGCGGCCGCGCTGCTCGCGCGCCTCGGCCAGTGCATCGAGCGCGACGCGGGCGACCTTGTCCGCCTCACCCAGAACCGCTTCACCAGCGGCCAGGGCCTCGGCGGCCTCGGCGCGGGCCGTCTCGGCCGTAGCAGCTTCCGAGAGCAGCGCCTTGCGCCTCTCTTCGATGCGCTGCGGCTCGTCGGCAAGCTTCTCCTTCTCGGCCTCGCTCTCGCCGCGGCGCTCGGTCAGCGTGGCGATCTGGTTCCTGGCATTGGCTGCCCGCTCGTTCCACGTCTGCCGCTCAACCGCGATCGCCGCCAGGCGTCCGGTCCGCATCTCCGCTTCGCGCGTCAGGGTCTCGACCGCGGCACGCGCCTCGGCCAGCACCGCGCGGTCCTCGTTGACCTTGTCGCGTTGCGTGCCGAGCGCCTCGGCCAGTGCCTGCGGGTCGGCGGTGGCGGCAAGGCCATCACGCGCCTGCGTCTCGGCGGTCTGGCTTTCGGCGAGGCTGGCGGTCAGCCGGGCGAGTGCCTCGTCGAGGCCGCTGCGCTTGGCGGCGATGCGGCTCTCCTCGCGCTCGGCCTCGGCCAGGGCCCGGCGGGCCGCGTCGAGGGCGGCGCGCGCGTCGCGCAGGGCCACGCGGGCCTGCCGCTCCGCTTCCGATGCGTCGCGCAATTCGGTCTCGGCGCGCTCCAGTGCCTGGCGCCCGGCTTCAACGGTTTCCCGCGCGGGAACGGTTTCGGCTTCCAGTTCCGACAGACGGTTGCGGCTCGCCAGCCGCTGGGCGGCGGCGCGCGGCGCATCGGCGGCGGCGACATAGCCGTCCCAGCGCCACAGGTCGCCCTCGCGGCTGACCAGACGCTGTCCGGGTCTGAGCAGGGTCTGCAGGCGGGCGCCGTCGGCCCGGTCGATGAGACCGGTGAGGGCGAGGCGGCGTGCCAGCACTGTCGGCGCACGGACATGCGCGGCCAGCGACTCGATGCCTTCCGGCAAGGCGCCGTCGTCGCTCGTGGCGTCGATCTGGCGCCAGCGGGCGGGCGCATCCTCGTCGGTTGCGGCGTCGAGGTCGTCGCCGAAGGCAGCCCCCAGCGCCGCTTCGAAGCCGCCGTCGACAGTCACCGCATCGATCACCGGCGTGCGGCCGTCCGGCGCGTTCGCGGCGAGGATCGCGGCCAGCGTCGCCGCCTCGGTCTCCAGCTTGCTGAGCGCATGCTCGCTGGCGGTCAATTGCTCGCGCGCGCTGCCGCGCGCCTCGCGCGCCGCGCCGACGCGCTGTTCCGCCGCGTTGGCCGCAGCCTCGGCCGAGCCGGTGCCGGCCTCGGCCGTCTCCACCGCCTGACGCTGCTCCGCCACGGCCGTCGCGGCGGCGCCGGAGCCGTCGAGCGCGGCAAGCTCAGCACGCACCTTGTCGATCTCGCCGGTGAGCCTCGCCGTCCGTTCGGACGCCTCGCGCGACCGCCGCTCATACTGGCTGCGCTCGGCCGTGACCTCGGCATGCTGCCGGGTCAACTCGGCAAGCTCCTTCTCGCTCTCGCCGACCGCCGTCTCGGCGGAGCGGCGTCGGTTCGCGGCGGTTGCCTGGCGCTCGTTCATGGCGGCATTGGCCGCCTCGAGCTCCTGCTCCTCCTCGTTCAACCGGGCGATGATGGCGCTGTTGTCGGTCACCATGCGCTCTTCGCGCCCGATATCGTCGGCAAGCTGGGCAAGGCGGCGGTCAAGCTCGGCCAGACGGTTCTTGATGCGCCCTTCCTCGGCATTGAGCGCTTCCGCCGCCAGCGTAATGCGCTGTGCAGCGGCGCCGGCGCGGGCGGCGGCGTCGCGCAGGTCCGGCACATGCGCCGCGGCAATCGCCTGATTCTTCGCGGCCTCGGCCTGTTCGCTGGCGCGCTCGTTGGCTTGTGCCGTGGCAGCGGCCAGCGCCGTCTCCGCTTCGCTGAGCGCCTCGCCGGCAGCCAGCGCCCGCAAGTGCAGCACGGTGGCCTCCGCCCGGCGGATTTCGCCCGACAGGTTGCGGTAGCGCACCGCCTGGCGCGCCTGCCGCTTCAGCCCGTCGAGCTGCTGCTCGATCTCGCCGATCACGTCGTCGAGGCGGGAGAGGTTCTGTTCGGCGCCGCGCAGGCGCAGCTCCGCCTCGTGGCGGCGATTGTGCAGGCCGGCAATGCCGGCCGCTTCCTCGAGCAGCGCGCGGCGATCGGTGGGCTTGGCCGCAATCAGCTCGCCGATCTTGCCCTGGCCGACGATTGCCGGCGAATGGGCTCCGGTCGAGGCGTCGGCAAACAGCAGCTGAACGTCGCGGGCGCGCACGTCGCGGCCGTTGATGCGATAGATCGACCCTGCCTCGCGCTCGATGCGGCGGGTGACCTCCAGCAGGTCGGCATCGTTGAAGGCCGCCGGCGCCACATGGTCGGAATTGTCGACGGCCAGCGACACTTCCGCCGTGTTGCGCGCCGAGCGGTTGCCGCTGCCCTGGAAGATGACGTCGTCCATGCCGGAGGCGCGCATGGCCTTGTACGAGCTTTCGCCCATCACCCAGCGCAACGCCTCGACCAGGTTGGATTTGCCGCAGCCGTTCGGCCCGACCACGCCGGTCAGGCCCGGCTCGATCAGGAATTCGGTCGGCTCGACGAACGACTTGAACCCGAGGACGCGCAGGCGCGTGAATTTCAAACGTCAACTCCCGTTTTCGGGCGGCGTTCCCCGGGGCGCCGCCCGACAAGGACGAGTTCCGGTCTAGCCACCGAGAATCTTGCCGAGTTCCTCAAGCGATTGCTCGCCGGGGTGCTCAACCCCGTTGATGAAGAACGTCGGTGTCGCATCCACGCCGAATGTCTTGTAGGCGCGATCCTTCACTGCGTTCACTCCGTCGAGGATCTTCTGATTCGTCAAGCAGGCGTTGAAGTCAGCCTCGCTGATTCCGGCCTGTTTCACCAGATTGATGAGCGCCGTCTTGGGGTCCTTGACGAAGGCCCACTCGTCCTGGTGGTCGAACAGCAGGTCGAGCAGGGGGAACTCGCGGTCCTTGGGGCCGCAGCGGACCAGCATGGCGGCCGAGGTCGCCAGCGGATCGAGCGGGTATTCGCGGAAGATGTAAAAGACCTTGCCGGTGTCGATGTATTGCTTCTTGAAGTCCCGGTAGACCGTGTTGTGGAAGTTCGCGCAGTGCGAGCAGGTCATCGACGCATATTCGATGACAGTGTTGGGCGCCTTGGGATCGCCCTCGGTCATGTCGCCGAGCGGTCCGGCGGTCATCAGTTCCGCCTTGGTCGGCCCGGCCGGAGCGCCGCTACCGTTGCCGCCCGCGCCAAGATCGACGTTCGACTGCCCGCCGCGGGTAATGAAGAAGATGGCGCCTGCGGCGACGACCACGACGGCCGCCACGAGGACGAGTATCTGCCGGGAGTTCCACTTCACTTGTCGTTTTCCTTGGGAAAGGGCTTTTGGCGGAAAGCCGCCGTTCCCGGCGGCCAACTCGAGTGACTAATTACGGCGTTTCGGGCCCCAGTCCAATCACGCTTGCTTGTTGCCTTTGAGCACGCCCCGGCCGAGCCTGTCGAGGGCCTCGCGCAGCGGTTGGTCTTCGACCCCGCCGGTGGCGGCCTTCAGCCGCGCCTCATCTGCCGCGGCAAGCGGCCGGTCCTCCACCGACGCGGGCGTCTTGGCGCGGCCAAGCGGCGCCTGCACGATGCGTACCTGTCCCACCGCCGCATAGCCGAAATAGGCGTTTACCCGCTCGATGATCTGGCCGAGCTGGTGCTGGACGATCACCGCCCGCGGGCCATCGACCTTGAGCGTCAGCACGCCGGGCAGGTCGCTGTTGGCACTCGCCGCGCGGCCACACGATCTTCTCCGGCCGGGTGCATTCGGCAAGCTCGGCCCCGACCACCGCGCCCCAGGCAGCGATCAGGTCGGCCGCGGCAAATCCGCGCTTGCGGGCAACCGGACCGATCACGCGCCCGACCAGGGCGGAGAGCGGCAGCGCGCCGCGGTTGCGGCGCTTTTCGTTGGAATCGGCCATGGGTGCCTTTTTCGCACGCGGCAGGCGGCCAGGGAAAGGCCGCCCTCGGCGGTCTCGCAGGCCCGGGTTGAAGCTGGAAAGCTTCGGTGTTTCAAATAGATAAGTCATGTTGACCTATCCTTGACACGTTCAAGGGTGCTAACTATTGTGCGCGCGGTTTTCGGGGGCGCGGGGACTTGTCGCGGGGCGAGGGAGCGCTAATGGACGACGGGGACGGCAAACCGGACCTGTCAGCTGACCAGAAGACCGAGTTGTCCAGACGGCTGAGCGATCTCGATCGGCAGTTGGACAAGCGGCGTGCGCAAGGCAAAGTGTCGTCGCCCGCCGAGCCGAAATCGGATCAAGCGGGCTATGGCCTGGCGATCCGGCTTGGCGCCGATTTCGTGGCGGGGGTTGTCCTCGGCGCGGCACTGGGGTGGGGGGTCGACCGGCTGTTCGGAACCGGCCCCTGGGGGTTGATAGTGTTCTTGCTTCTGGGTTTTGCTGCCGGGATGCTGACCGTCATGCGGTCGGCCGGTCTGGTGAAACCGGGGCCGGCCGGGCCGGACGATTTCGTCGGCGGCAAGGGGTGACGAGGGACTGACTTGTACGATCCGATCCACCAGTTTCATATTGAACCGCTGATCCCGATCCAGATCGGCGGGCTCAACCTGTCCTTCACCAATTCGGCCCTGTTCATGACGCTGACGGTGGTCGCCGCCGCGGCCTTCCTGATGCTGTCGACGCGCGGCCGCGGTCTGGTGCCGTCGCGCTGGCAGTCGGCGGCCGAACTCACCTACGAATTCATTGCGCAGACCCTGCGCGATTCGGCCGGCAGCGAGGGGATGCGCTACTTCCCCTTCGTCTTCACCGTCTTCATGTTCGTGCTGATCGGCAATCTGTGGGGCATGTTCCCCTATTTCTTCACCTTCACCGCGCAGATCATCATCACCGGTGCGCTCGCCGTGGTGGTGATCCTGCTGGTCATCGTCGTCGGCTTCATGCGGCACAAGCTGCACTTCCTCAAGCTGTTCGTGCCGAGCGGCGTGCCCAAGGCGATCCTGCCGTTCATCGTCGTCATCGAGTTCCTGTCGTTCCTGTCGCGGCCGCTCAGCCTGTCGATTCGTCTCTTCGCCAACATGCTCGCCGGCCACATCACGCTGAAGGTGTTCGCCGGCTTCGTCACGGCACTGGGCTCGATCGGCGTGCTCGGCTGGTTCGGCGCCGTGCTGCCGCTGCTCGCCACGATCGCGCTGACCGCGCTGGAACTGCTGGTGGCGGCGCTGCAGGCCTACGTTTTCGCCATCCTCACCTGTATCTACCTGAACGACGCGCTTCACCCCAGCCATTGACGGCTGGTCCCTATCGACCCCCAAGGATCTCTTGAGCAGGAGCATCGACATGGAACTTGCAGCAGCTAAGGCAATCGGTGCCGGTATCGCATGTATCGGCATGGGCTGTGCCGGCATCGGCCTCGGCCACATCTTCGGCAACTACCTCGCCGGCGCCATCCGCAACCCGGCAGCCGCCGACGGCCAGTTCGGCCGCCTGATCTTCGGCTTCGCCATCACCGAGGCGCTCGGCATCTTCTCGCTGCTGATCGCCCTGATTCTGCTGTTCGGCTGAACCGACAGGCACGACGAAAGGTCGGGGATTGGCAATGGCCGCTCATGAGCTGCCGATGACGTTGGCCGAGGCAACCCAGCCGACGCCGGCGACGCACGCGGGCACCGAGGCGCCGCCTCCGGGCGAGCACAAGGCGTTCCCGCCCTTCGATTCCACGTGGTTTCCCTCGCAGCTCCTGTGGCTGGCGATCACATTCGTCATTCTCTACTACGTCATGGCGAAGGTCGCTCTGCCGCGCATCGGCGGCATCCTCGAGGATCGCCGCGACCGCATCGCCAGCGATCTCGACATGGCCGAGCGGCTGAAGCAGGAGTCGGAGGAAGCCGAGGCGGCCTACGATAAGGCGCTGGCCAATGCCCGCGCCAAGGCCTTCACCATCGCCGAGACCGCCCGCGAGGAGGCCAAGGCGGCCTCCGACGCGCAGCGTGCCGAGGCCGAGGCCGCGCTCAACAAGCAGCTTGCCACCGCCGAAACACGCATTGGCGAGATCAAGTCGAAGGCCCTCTCCGACGTCGGGGCCATCGCGGCGGAAGCGACCGAAGCCATCGTCAACGCGCTCACCGGCACCACGGTCGGCCGCGGCGAGGCCGATCAAGCCGTCGCCGAAGCGATGGCGAAATAGGGGGCCCGGATGTTCGATGCACCATTCGTGTGGGGCGACGCACCGTTCTGGGCGCTGTTCTCGCTCCTCGTCTTCATCGGCATCATGATCTACCTGAAGGTTCCCGGGCAGATGACCGCCGCGCTCGACCGGCGCGCCGCGGGGATCCGCAACGAGCTCGACCAGGCGCGCAGGCTGCGCGAGGAAGCCCAGGCGCTGCTTGCCGACTACCAGCGCCGCGCGCGCGAGGCCGAGGTCGAGGCCGAGGAGATCATCGATCAGGCCAGGCGCGAGGCCGAAGCGCTGGCGGTCGAAACCAAGAAGCGCATGGAAGAATACGTCGCCGGGCGCACCAGGATGGCCGAGCAGAAGATCATCCAGGCCGAGGCCCAGGCGCTGCAGGAAGTGCGGGCGCTGTCGGCCGATGTGGCGATCGCCGCTGCCGAGAAGCTCTTGAGCGCCCGCATCAAGGGCGAAACCGGCGCAGTGCTGATCGACAAGGCGATCGGCGAGGTCCGTTCCAAGCTCAACTGACGCGACACACTCCGCTCATGCCCGGCTCCGGCCGGGCATCCAGGCCGGACTGACAACACGTCCGGCGCCTGCCGGTGAGTCTCGCCTGGGTCCGCCGTCGCGGGGACGAACGGAAGGGACAGGCGGCGCCTTCCTACAGATCCAGAGCAAGCTGCTGCTCGCGCACCGGCGCGAAGCTTTGCCGGTGGTGCGGGCAGGGGCCGTGCTCTTTCAGCGCGGCGAAATGGGCCGGCGTCGAATAGCCCATGTGCCGCTCGAAGCCGTAGTCGGGATAGGCATGCCCGACGGCGGTCATCAGGCGGTCGCGCGTCACCTTGGCGACGATCGAGGCGGCCGCGATCGACACCGACAGTCCGTCGCCGCCGATGATGGTCTCTGAGGCGCAGGCAAGGCCCGGCGGCGTCTTGTTGCCATCGACAAGCACGTGGTCGGGCATCTCGGGCAGGCCGGCGACCGCCCGGCTCATCGCCCATAGCGAGGCTCGCAGGATGTTCATGCGGTCGATGCGCGCCCGGCTGGCGACGACGATTGACACGGCCGCGCGCTCGAGGATCGCGTCATAGAGGCGCTCGCGCTCACGCGCCGTCAGCTTCTTGGAATCATTGAGGCCGTCGGGATAGCGCCGGTCGGCAAAGGCGACCGCGGCAACCACCACCGGCCCGGCCAGCGGACCCCGCCCGGCCTCGTCGACGCCGGCAACCAGCCTGGCGCCTTGCCGCTTCGCTCTTCGTTCGTAGCGGTCGGTGGGCGCTTCCGGCGAATCGGGCGATTTCCGCAGCATGGGTGCAGCGTGCCGCCGGCGGGACCGCGCTGCAAGCGCCGATGAGCGGGATTGACCCACACCGTTCATGCCCGCGGAGGCGCGCATCCAGGCTGGAATTGCAGCAAGTGCTGGGCTCGCGGCGAGTCTCGCCTGGGTCCCGCCGTCGCGGGGACGAACGAGAGGCAATTTCTTGCGAAAGTTGGTGCTTACGCCGCCTTCTGGCCGGCAAAGAGGTCGAGCTGTCTTTCGGCGCCGGGCGCCGTGAACAGGTCGGTCCTCAGCCTCAGCTTCTCGCGGTTGAGGCCCAGCCGCCGCGCCGCCATCTCGAAGCGCCGGCCGATCTGCCAGGCATAGGGGCCGTCACCGCGCATGCGCTTGCCCCACTCCGAATCGTAGTCCTTGCCGCCGCGCATGGAGCGGATCACCGACAACACATGCCTGGCCCGGTCGGGATATTCGCGCTCGAGGAATTCCTTGAAGATGTCGCGCACCTCCAGCGGCAGGCGCAGGAGGACATAGCCGGCCTCGCGCACGCCGGCTGCGGCCGCGGCTTCGAGAATGCGCTCGATCTCGCTCTCGTTCAGCGCCGGGATCACCGGCGCCACCATGACCACCGTCGGCACGCCGGCGGCGGAGAGCTGGCTGAGCGCATCGAGCCGCCGTTCCGGCGTCGCCGCGCGCGGCTCCATGGCGCGGGCCAGCTTGCGGTCGAGGGTGGTCACCGACAGCGCCACCTTGACCAGACCGCGCGTCGCCATGCGCGCCAGGATGTCGATGTCGCGCGTGACCAGCGCCGACTTGGTGACGATGCCGACAGGATGGCTCGTGTGGTCGAGCACCTCGAGGATCTCGCGCATGATGCGATAGCGGCGCTCGATCGGCTGATAGGGGTCGGTATTGGTGCCGATCGCCATGGTGCGCACCTGGTAGCCGGGCCTGGCCAGTTCCTTCTCCAGAAGCCGCGCCGCGTTCGGCTTGGCGAACAGCCGCGTCTCGAAATCGAGCCCGGCGACAGGCCCATATAGGCGTGCGTCGGCCGGGCGAAGCAGTAGGCGCAGCCGTGCTCGCAGCCGCGATAGGGATTGATCGAGCGGTCGAAGGAGATGTCGGGCGAGGTGTTGCGGGTGATGATCTGGCGCGGCGCCTCCTCCTGCACTTCCGTCTTGAGCGGTGGCAGCAGGTCCAGCGACGCCCAGCCGTCGTCGATCGCCTCGCGGGTGGTGCGTTCGAACCGCCCCGAGCGGTTGGTCTCGGCCCCGCGCCCGCGGCGACGGTCGGGGTCGATGCCGACACCGACGCAATCGTTGGCCGGCCGGCCGGAACTTTGGGCGAATCGGGAGGTGCGCGTCTTCATGAAAATATTCCTAGCTCGTCAAGCTGGAACAAATCAAGAACGAACTTCAAATATGGCTAGTCGGCGAAATTTCCAGTCGTCATGGGCCGAGCCCGTGCCGTATGAACGACCCATGATCACGGCCATCATCGAGACCGAGAACGAGGAGATCAGCCTCGCCCATGCGCTTGCCGCGCTGGTGCCGGCGGCCACCGAAGGCCTCGATCCGCGACGTCATCGTCGTCGATCACGGCTCGCATGACGGCACGCGCAAGGTGGCCGACGCCGCCGGCTGCACGATCATCGATGCCGGCGTGGCGGGCGATGGCCGGCGCGCCGCCGTCGAGCGGGCGCGCGGCGACTGGCTGCTGTTCACCCCCGCCTCGCACATTCTCCAGCCCGAATGGCAGGCCGACGCCATGGCCTTCATCGACCGCACGCTCGAGGGCGGTCAGGCGCAGAAGCGCTCGGCGACGTTCCGCGGCGGGCGGCTGATCTCCGGCCCGCTCACCTGGCTGCTTGGGGCTTTGCGCGGCGGTCGCTCCGCCCGTCTGGTGGCCAAGACCGCTTGGCTGGCGGAAACGGCGCGCTCTACTTCGCCGTCTTCCGAAGCTTCGAACGCTTCAGGTGTTCGTCGAGGCGCGGCATGATCTCGACGAAGTTGCACGGCGGCTGCCGGTAGTCGAACTGCTTCACCAATATGCCGTCCCAGGCGTCGCGGCAGGCGCCGGGCGATCCCGGCAGGCAGAAGACGAAAGTGCCGTTGGCGAGCCCTGCGGTCGCCCGCGACTGGATCGTGGAGGTGCCGATCTTGTCGTAGCTGATGCGGTGGAAGACGATCGCGAAGCCTTCCATGTGCTTGTCGAACAGCGGCGCCACTGCCTCGGGCGTCACGTCGCGACCGGTGAAGCCGGTGCCGCCGGTGGTGATGACGGCATCGATGGTCGGGTCGGCGATCCACTTGCGCACCGTCGCGCGGATCCTGCGGACGTCGTCGGTCACGATTTGACGGTCGGCGAGCCTATGCCCGGCCGCCGCGATGCGCTCGGCCAGGGTCGTGCCCGAGCGGTCGTCAGCAAGCGTGCGGCTGTCCGAGACGGTCAGCACCGCGAAGCTGACCGGAACGAACGGCTTGTCGTCGGGTTCTGTCATGGTGCCATCCAGCCTGTTCACGAGCCGCCGGTCATCGCCGCCACCACCCACCAGTCCGGCTTGGCCGCCCTGATGCGCTCGGCGGCGCGTTCTGCCGCGCTCGCCTTGACGAAGATGCCGAAGGCGGCGGCGCCCGAACCGGACATGCGCGCGAACAGGCAATCCGGGTCGGCGGCCAGCGCCTTGGCCGCAGCCACGGCCTTGCGCGAGACCACCCGTGCCGGGTCGATCAGGTCGTTGCGCGTCTGGCGCAGCCAGAAGACCAGATCGAGCGCCGACTTGAATTTCGGCGGCAGGGCGGGCAGCGGCGCGCGCGTCTCGTTGCCGAGGCCGGCGAAGACCGCGCCCGTCGGCATGCTGATGCCCGGATGGACAAGCACCACCGGCAGGGCCGGGATGCCGGTGACCGGCGTCACCATCTCGCCGATGCCGCGGGCAATCAGCGGCTGCGATGTGACGCACATCGGCACGTCGGCGCCGAGAGAGACGCCGATCTCGGCAAGTGTCTGCGGCGTCAGTTGCAGGTTCCACATGCGGTCAAGCAGCCTCAGCGTCGCTGCCGCATCCGCCGAGCCGCCGCCAAGTCCGGCCGCCACCGGAATCCGCTTGGCGAGGCTGAGATGCACCGGCTTGACCCGCCGCCGGGGGGCGCCGCTGTGATTGCCTGCGACGGCGCGCATGACAAGATTGGCCGTGGGCGCGGTGGTCTGCGCAAGCAGATCGGCATAGGGGCCGGTCATGTCGAGCGCCGTGGCCGCGGCGTCCTTCGCCACCGGCCGCGCGACCACCACATCGGCGATGTCGGCAAACACCACCAGGCTTTCCAGATCGTGATAGCCGTCCGCGCGCTCTGCTCCGACGTGCAGGGCCAGGTTGATCTTGGCGCTTGCCAGCTCCGAGTTGCCGGCCCCCGTCGCGTCCTCGATGGCTTTTGCAACCTGGTCCATGGATGGCTGCTGTGGCCGCCTGCGTCCGGGTTCAGTTCGCTCCGACGGTCACCGGCTGCGGCAGGGCGCTGCGGTCGTTGGGATTGCGGCACTCGCCCGGCATGCCGGCCGCCTTGCCTTTGGTCACGCCGTCGCTGGTCAGCAGCCTTCAAGCCATGCTGCAGCTTGTCGAGGATCGTCGGCAACTGGTCCTTCTCGGGATTCATGTCGCGCGCATGCGCCCACTGGAAGGTCGCTTCGAGCTTGCGCCCGACCTGCCAATAGGCATCGCCGAGATGGTCGTTGATGGTCGAGTCCTCGGGCCTGAGCTCGATGGCGCGCTCCAGCGTCGCGACCGCGTCCTTGTAGCGATGCAGCTTGTAATAGGCCCAGCCGAGGCTGTCGACGATGTAGCCGTCGTTCGGCCTGCTGTCGACCGCCTGCTTGATCATCGACAGCGCCTTGTCGAGGTTCATGCCCTTGTCCACCCAGGAATAGCCGAGGTAGTTGAGCACGGACGGCTGGCCGGGGCTGAGCTTCAGCGCATGCTTGAAGTCAGCTTCGGCCTTCGGCCATTGCTGGCTGCGCTCCTCGGCGACGCCGCGATAGTAGTAGATGCGCCAGTCGTCCGCGGTTTCGTGCTTGATCGCCGCGATGCCGCGGCCGTAGGCATCGGCAGCCTCGGCGAACTTGTCGATCGCCCGGTAGATATCGCCGAGCATGACGGCCGCTTCGATGTCGCTCGGATCGGCGTTGAGCACGCGCTCGACATAGCGCACCGCCTTGGCCGGCTGGCCGAGGTCCTGCAGGCAGGAGGCAATCTGCAGGTCGGCGTTGCGGCGCAGCGCCAGCGTCTCGGGAACCCGCCCATAGGCGACGGTGGCTTCGTCGCAGCGCGACGCGGCCTGCAGCACATCGCCGATCGCCATGTCGGCCAGATAAAGCGACGGATTCAGATAGAGTGCCAATTGCAGGTAGGCCATCGGCAATTCCGGTCCGCCGTCGCTGCCGATCGCCGAGCCCAGCCCGTACAGCGCCTCGGCCACGCCTTCATCGGCGGTTGCCGCCACCGGGGCGATCGCCTTGCCCGCGCGGATATCGTCTGCCAGTTCCTTCACCGCCGGGTGCAGCGCCGATATCCCGGCGAAATCGGTCAGGGCCTTGAGGGCGGCATCGCGCCGGCCGGCACGCGCCAGAATCCGGGCATAGCCTTCCACCACCCTCAGCGCCGAGCCGTCGGTATCGTAGGCCCGGGTGATGGCGGTGACCGCGTCCTTGGTCCGCCCTGCGGCGTCAAGGATCATCGCGCTGTGATAGTCCTTGAAGATGCCGTACCAGCTCGGTCCATTGAGCGCATCGATCGTTGCCAGCCCCTTGTCGACCTGGCCGAGGCCGTAATCGATCCAGCCGTCGATCAGCCCGATGGTCAGCGTCGCCAGCGGCGCCTTGGCGACACTGGCAAGGCTGCTGGTTGCAGCGGTGTAGTCGTGCTGCTTGACCGAACGCATCGCCAGAACCAGACGCGCTATCGGATTGCCGCTGTCGACCTTGATCAGCCGTTCGGCCGGATCGAACGCCTGATCGATATTGCCGTTGGCGACGTTGAGGATGACGGTGCGCTCCAGCAGCGTCGGATTCCCCGGGTCGTCGGCAAGCGCGTCGCTGTAGAAGCTGGCGGCGGCGCCGATGTCCTTGGCCACGTCGGCGCTGCGCGCCGCCAGGTAGCTGCCGGCAAGCGTTGTGGGAAGATCCGCCACCGCGCTGGCGGATGCCGCGGTGGTCCATGCGACGAGGCCGGCTATGGCGGCGAGGCCGATGCTGAAGCGGTTCGGCAAGGTCATGACCCTCACAACTTGAGCAAAATCACGGGCTTGGCGTCAGACGACAGGATGACGGTTTCATGCCACTGCCGCAAGCGAAGGCGTCTTGCCGAGTTTAACTGACCCGGCCGATACAGAAGTCTACCGCCTCGATAAGGGCGGATTTATGGGGCGAATCGGGAAAGGGCGCCAGCGCGTCGCGGGCGACGGCGCCGAAATGCTGTGCCCGCTCGATCGTGTCGCGAATCGCATCCTGGCTGCGCATCAGCGTGATGGCGTGTTCCAGGTCGCCGTCCTCGATCGTGCTGTCCTCCAGCACCCGTTTCCAGAAGGTCCGGTCGGCGTCGGTGCCGCGCCGGTAGGAGAGCACCACCGGCAAGGTGATCTTGCCCTCGCGGAAATCGTCGCCGACCCGTTTTCCCAACTGCTGGGAACTGCCGCCATAATCCAGCGCGTCGTCGACGAGCTGGAAGGCGAGACCGAGATTGGTGCCGTAGGAGCGGAAGGCGGCGCGCTCGCTGCGCGGCCGGTTGCCGAGCACCGGGCCGACTTCCGCCGCAGCCGAAAACAGCGCCGCGGTCTTGGCCTGGATCACGGCGAGGTATTCGTCTTCCGTCGTGGCGGTGTTCTTTGCCGCGTCGAGCTGCATGACCTCACCCTCGGCAATGACCGCCGCGGCATTGGAGAGGATGTCGAGCGCGTCGAGCGAGCCGACCTCGACCATCATCTTGAAAGCCTGGCCGAGCAGATAGTCACCGACCAGAACCGACGCCTGGTTGCCCCACACCATGCGGGCGGCAGCCCTGCCGCGCCGCATGTCGCTTTCGTCCACCACATCGTCGTGGAGCAGCGTCGCGGTGTGCATGAATTCCACCGAGGCCGCCAGCTTCACCCGGCCGTCGCCGCGGTGCCCGCACATTTCGGCGGCCGCGACGGTCAGCATCGGCCTGAGACGCTTGCCGCCTGAATCGATCAGGTGGCGTGCGATCTCGGGGATCAGCTCGACCTGGGATCCGGCGCGCGAGAGGATGATCTCGTTGACCGCATTCATGGCCTCGCGCGTCAGCTGCACCAACGGCGCGATGCTCGCATTCGGCCTGTTCTTGCCCCCCTCGAGGGCGATGACGACACCCACGCGCATGCTCCGCGGTTGATCCTGGGGGGAGATTAGGGAAGGGGCGCTAGCGGAACAAGGCCGCAGCGGCGATTGTGCCGTGTCCGCCGAGCGCCTAACGTGGCGGCAACCGCCTCAGGGCGTTGGAGAGCTGTGGGCCGAGATGGAAGAGCTGTTGAAAACCAACGACTTGGTTCTGATTTCTTTTATCGAGAGTTTAATGCGCGACGCCGGCATCGAGGTTCTCGTGCTCGACCAGAACATGAGCGTCATCGAGGGGTCGCTGGGCGTCTTGCCGCGCCAATCCTGGTTCCCGACCATCGCCTCGAAGATGCCCGGCACATCGTGCGCGATGCCGGGATCGGGGGTGAACTGGAGAAACCGAGGAAGGGATGACCTCCGGCGTCGCAGAAGCCGACCGGCCGGCGACCACCGTCGATGCCTTCATCGGCGGGCGTGTCGAGGCCGTCCAGCCGGCGCGCGGCCATCATCGCTCCGGCCTGGAAGCGGTTCTGCTCGGCGCCGCCCTTGCATCGGACTTTGCCGGCACGATCGTCGACCTCGGCGCCGGCGCCGGGGTTGCCGGCATGGTCGCCGCGGCCCGCTGCGCGGCCGCCCGGGTCGTGCTCGCCGATCGCAACGCCGATGTGCTCGCCTGCGCCCGCGAGGCCCTGGCGCGGCCGGCCAACCGGGCCTTCGCCGCGCGGGCATCCGTCGTCGTCGCCGATATCGAAGCGGCCGAGGCCGCCCGCGAGGCCGCCGGCCTCACCCGTGGCATGGCCGATGCGGTCCTCACCAATCCGCCGTTTCATGTGCCGGCAACGACCACGGCACCACCCACTGCATCACGGGCGGCGGCACATGTTCTCGGCGAAGGCGGTCTCGACCTGTGGTTCCGCACCGCCGCCTCGGTGCTGAAACCCGGCGGGCGGCTCGTCGTCATCTTCCGGGCCGATGCTGTTGCCGGACTGCTGGCGGCGCTCGGGGCCCGTTTCGGTGCGCTTCGTATTCTGCCCGTCCAGCCGCGTGCCGGTCACGATGCCCACCGCGTTCTGGTCGGCGCCGTCAAAGGCAGCCGTGCGGCGACGCGTCTTCTTCCCCCTCTCGTCCTTCACGGCGACACCGGCGGGGCCTATCTGTCTCCGGTGGAAGGCATGCTGCGCGACGGCACCGGGCTCGCCGAAGCCCATCCGCCGTGGGGGGCGCGCGCTTGAATGAACGAGGTGAAAGAGTGGCTTTCTTGCTGAAGTCCTTGATTCCGGCGCGCTGGCGCGGCGGCGAGCCGGTCATTCCCGTCGTTCGCCTGTCGGGCGTCATCGGCAGCATGGGCCCGCTGCGCTCCGGCCTGACGCTGCAGGGGCTGGCCGCATCGCTCGACCGCGCCTTCGCCGTTAAGTCGGCGCCGGCGGTTGCGCTCATCGTCAATTCGCCCGGCGGTGCCGCCGCCCAGTCGCACCTGATCTTCCGGGCGATCCGCGCTTTGGCCGAGGAGAAGAAGAAGAAGGTGATCGTTGCCGTCGAGGACGTCGCCGCTTCCGGTGGCTACATGATCGCGGCGGCCGGCGACGAGATCGTCGTCGACCAGAGCTCGATCGTCGGCTCGATCGGCGTCGTCTCGGCGGGCTTCGGCTTCACCGGCCTGATCGAGCGCATCGGCGTCGAGCGGCGCGTCCATACCGCCGGCAAGAACAAGGTCATCCTCGACCCCTTCCGGCCCGAGCGCGAGGAGGACGTCGCCCGCCTCCAGGCCCTTCAGGAGGATGTCCACGCCGCCTTCATCGGCCTCGTGAAGGAACGGCGCAACGGCAAGCTCTCCCACGATCCGGACCTCTTCACCGGCGCCTTCTGGTCGGGCAGCAAGGCGATCGAACTCGGCCTCGCCGACCGCATCGGCGACCTGCGTTCGGTGCTGCGTGAGGAGTTCGGCGAGAAGGTCCGGCTCAAGGTGATCCCGACCGAACGCAGCATGCTGCGCCGCCGGCTGGGCCTCGCTGCCGGCAGCGACCGACTTGCCGCCAGCCTCGTCGAGCGCGTCATCGCCGTCATCGACGAACATTTGATCTGGCGCCGCTTCGGCCTGTAGGACTGAACGCATGAGCCGGCTCGAACTCATCGTCATCCTCTTCCTGATCGTTCTTTACCTGTGGTGGCGGGTGAAGCGGCGCATCGCCCAGATCAAGGCGAGCTTCCGCGGTGGGCGGAAACGGGCCGAGGGGGCGGGGCAGGCCAGACGGGTACCCGAACAGCTCACTCTCGAGAAGGACCCGGTCACCGGCGTCTACCGCCCGCCCAAGGGGTGACCTCCGCTTCCCTTGACCGCAAAGCCGCGCCACTTTTTCGCTCACGCCGAGCTCACTCACGCTCGCCGGCGCCGCGGGGGTGGCCTGGCCGGCCGGGCCGTGCTTGCGGCCGCAGCGCGTTCGAAGTTGCTCCCCGGGAACGCCCCGTCTAATAAGTGGCGCGCCGCGTGCTGCGCGACATCATTTCCTTCTGGGACCGCCACCCGTGACCGAAGCCATTCCTCCCCACATGCGCCCGGAACGCTCCTTCCAGGGCCTCATCCTGACCCTTGAGCGCTATTGGGCGGACTATGGCTGCGCCGTTCTGCAGCCCTACGACATGGAGGTCGGAGCGGGCACCTTCCACCCGGCGACGACGCTGCGCTCGCTTGGGCCCAAGCCGTGGAAGGCGGCCTATGTGCAGCCCTCGCGCCGGCCCAAGGACGGCCGCTATGGCGAGAATCCCAACCGGCTGCAGCACTATTACCAGTTCCAGGTCATCCTCAAGCCGTCGCCGGACGACCTCCAGGACCTCTATCTGAAGTCGCTGGAGGCGATCGGTCTCGACATGGCGCTGCACGACGTGCGTTTCGTCGAGGACGACTGGGAGAGCCCGACGCTCGGCGCCTGGGGGCTCGGCTGGGAGTGCTGGTGCGACGGCATGGAAGTGTCGCAGTTCACCTATTTCCAGCAGGTCGCCGGCTTCGAATGTTCGCCGGTCTCGGGCGAATTGACCTACGGGCTGGAACGGCTGGCCATGTATATCCAGGGCGTCGACAACGTCTACGACCTGTCGTTCAACGGCCGCGAAGGCGACGACAAGGTCACCTATGGCGATGTCTTCCTGCAGGCCGAGCAGGAATATTCGCGGCACAATTTCGAGTTCGCCGACACCGACATGCTGTTCGAGCAGTTCCGCATGGCCGAGGCCGCCTGCCGCAAGTACCTCGCAGATGGGCAGGCCGACGACCGGCATCTCATGGCGCTGCCGGCCTATGACCAGTGCATCAAGGCGAGCCACGCCTTCAACCTGCTCGACGCGCGCGGCGTCATCTCGGTGACAGAGCGGCAGAGCTATATCCTGCGCGTCCGCGAACTGGCGAAAGCCTGCGGCGGCGCCTGGCTGCAGACCGCGGGCGGCGGGGCATGAGCACCGTCGACGTCTGGACATCGGCCGACGCGCCACCGACCGAGCGTTCCCACAGGCTCAAGCTGCACCCCGCCGGCTGGAAGGCACGCATGTGGCGTTCGGCCGGCGATTTCGTTCAGCCGATGTTGCGTCTCGACGTACCGCTGATGCTGAGTGATATCGACGATGACATGCTGCATGGTCTGTTCGAGCCCTTTGAGG
This sequence comes from uncultured Alphaproteobacteria bacterium, assembly GCA_963743015.1. Classification (GTDB taxonomy): domain Bacteria; phylum Pseudomonadota; class Alphaproteobacteria; order Rhizobiales; family Kaistiaceae; genus CAVSRC01. The sequence continues at coordinate 454,495 of CAVUOD010000014.1, read as the reverse complement.
TGCGGCTCGGCGGTCTTCAGCTCTATCTCGAGCGCGGCGCCGGCGCGCCGCTGCCGGTACCGTGGTCGATCGGCTGGCTCACCCTCGACGAGAAGAAGCCGGTCTGCTTCCTCCATCGTGTGCTCGACAATTCATGGGGCAACGTGCTTGCGACGCTTTTCCGCGCCGGCAAGTCCCGCGCCGATGTGATGCTGTCGCTGGTGCCATACGAAGTCACGCAAGAACGGGTGGTCTTTGCCGTGCGCGACTACGATATCGGCGTCGGCGCCGATTTTGCGCAGGCCGATCCATCATGACCGCCTGCGAAGACGGCCTCGACATCGTTCACACGCAAGGCGGCCCATACTGATGCCTGATCTTCTCCTCGAACTCTTTTCCGAAGAGATCCCCGCCCGCCCGTTCGCCCGCAGCGCCGCGGGCGCGAGGACGAGCAGACTGACGAAAGCATGCGGGCCGAGGAGGGCCGTCCATGCCTGAGCTTCTCCTTGAGCTGTTCAGTGAAGAGATCCCCGCCCGCATGCAACGGCGTGCGGCCGAAGACCTGCAGAAGCTGGTCACCGATGCGCTGGTCGATGCCGGTCTCGTCTATGAGGGGGCGAAGGCGTTTGTCACGCCGCGCCGCCTGGCGCTGACCGTGCATGGCGTTCCGGCGCGCTCGCCCGATCAGCGCGAGGAGCGCAAGGGGCCGCGCGTCGGCGCGCCCGACAAGGCGATCGAAGGATTCCTGCGCGGCGCCGGCCTGGAATCGATCGAGCAGGCGAGGGTGCAGCAGGACAAGAAGGGCGACTTCTACGTCGCCGTGATCGAGAAGCCCGGCCGTCCGGCGCCCGACGTCATCGCCGAATTCATGCCCGGCATCGTCCGCGCCTTCCCCTGGCCGAAATCGATGCGCTGGGGGGCGAGCTCGGCCAATGCCGGCAGCCTCACCTGGGTGCGGCCGCTGCATTCCATCCTCTGCGTCTTCGGACCGGAGACCTCGGACACCGAGATCGTTCCTTTCGAGGTCGACGGTCTCAAATCCGGCGACACGACGCGCGGCCATCGCTTCATGGCGCCGGAACCGATCACGGTGAAGCGCTTCGATGATTATGTGCCCAAGCTCGAGCGCGCCAAGGTCGTGCTCGACGCCGACCGGCGCAAGGAGATCATCCTCGCCGATGCGCGCAACCAGGCGCTGGCCCTCGGCCTCGAACTGGTCGAGGACGAGGCCTTGCTCGATGAGGTGGCCGGACTGGTCGAGTGGCCGGTGGTCCTCATCGGCAGTTTCGACGAGGGGTTTCTCGAAATTCCCCCCGAGGTCATCCGCGCCACCATCCGCGCCAACCAGAAATGTTTCGTGCTCAACCGCGGCGCGACCACCAGCAACGTGATCGCGCGGCGCATCGCTGCGCGGCAGCCGGTGCTGGCCAACCGCTTCATCCTGGTCGCCAATATCGAATCCAGCGACGGCGGCAAGGCGGTCATCGCCGGCAATGAGCGCGTCATCCGCGCCCGTCTGGCGGACGCCCGCTACTTCTGGGAGACCGACCTCAAGACCACGCTCGCCGACCGCTTGCCCAAGCTCGACGCCATCGTCTTCCACGAGAAGCTCGGTACGCAAGGCGAGCGCGTCAAGCGCTTGATGCGGCTGGCACGCGAGATCGCGCCGCTGGTGCCGGCCGATGGCAAGCTCGCCGAGCGCGCCGCCCAGCTCGCCAAGGCCGACCTCGTCAGCGAGATGGTCGGCGAGTTCCCCGAGCTGCAGGGCCTGATGGGCCGCTACTATGCCGCCGCGGCCGGCGAGGACCTGTCGGTCGCCACGGCGATCGAGGATCACTACCGGCCGGTCGGACCGTCCGACCGCGTGCCCACCGACCCGATCGCCATCACCACGGCGCTCGCCGACAAGCTCGACACGCTCATCGGCTTCTGGGCGGCAGGCGAGAAGCCGACCGGCTCGAAGGACCCCTTTGCACTGCGCCGCGCAGCGCTCGGCGTCATCCGGCTGGTGCTCCAGCACGGCATCCGCCTGCGCCTTCTGCAGGTCTTTGCCGCGCATGCGGACACGGTCGCCGCGTCGATCCGTAGGACTGCCGAAGACGGCAGCGATGCCAGCCAGTTCTTCGTGCGCGACGAGGTGCTCACCGACCTGCTTGCCTTCTTCGCCGATCGCCTCAAGGTCCAGCTGCGCGAGCAGGGCGCCCGCCACGATCTGGTCGATGCCGTCTTCGCGCTCGGCGACCAGGACGATCTGGTCATGATCGTCCGCCGCATCGAGGCGCTTGCTGCCTTCCTCGACAGCGAGGATGGCGCCAATCTGCTTGCCGGATTCCGCCGTGCCGCCAACATCCTGCGCGACGAGGAGCGCAAGTCTGGCGAGCGCTACAGCGGCTCCGTCGACGCCCAGCTGGTCATCGAACCCGAGGAGCGCGCCTTGTTCGAGGCGATCGCCTCGTCGGGCAGCGAGGCCAAGGCGGCCGTCGAGATCGAGGACTTCCAGGCGGCGATGTCCGCCCTGGCGCGCTTGCGCCCCGCGGTCGATGCCTTCTTCGACAAGGTCATGGTCAATGTCGAGGACCCCAGGCTGCGTGCCAATCGCCTGAAGCTGCTCGACCGCCTGCGCCAGGCGACCCTCACCGTCGCCGATTTCTCGCGCGTCGGCGGCTAGATCGATTTCATCACCTGCATCGGCGCTTTCGCCGCGGGCTCCCAGTGGAACCAGGAGCCTCCCGCCGGCTTGACAACCGACGGCACCTGGCGCCGCCTGTGGCGTCGGCCGTGCCGATTCCCGCAACAAGGAGAGTCATCCCATGGTCCTGGGCGCAGTTTCTTTGCAGCCGCTCGTCGCGCTGATCGCCGGCATCCTCATCCTCATCGTGCCGCGCCTGCTCAACTACATCGTCGCGATCTATCTCATCCTGATCGGCGTGTTCGGCCTGTGGCCGGGGCTGATGCACGGCGGATTGCACTGAGGTCAGCACTGCGAAGCTAGTCGATCGCGACCACCAGCCGGCCGCGCACCTTGCCCTCGGCGATGGCGCGCGCCGCCGAAACGACGGCATCGAAGCCGATTGTGGTGGTCATCGCCTTGAGCTTGTCACGGTCGAGATCGCGGGCAAGCCGCTGCCACGCCGCGATGCGGGCGGGCTTCGGCACGGTCACCGAGTTGATGCCGAGAAGCGCGACGCCGCGCAGGATGAACGGCGCAACCGAGGTCGGGAGCTCCATGCCGGCGGCATTGCCGCAGGCGGCAATGGCGCCGCCGGCTTTGGTCTGTGAGAGGACATTGGCAAGCAGCGTGCCGCCGACCGAGTCGACGCCGGCTGCCCAGCGCTCCTTGGCAAGCAGCTTGGGCGGAGCGGTCAACTCGTCACGGGAAACGATTTCGTCGGCGCCGAGTGCCTTCAGATAGTCGATATTGTCGGGCCGGCCGGTCACCGCATGGACCGTGAAGCCGCGGCCTGCAAGCAGCGTGACGGCAACCGAGCCGACGCCGCCGGCAGCACCCGTCACCACCACCGGTCCGGCGTCGGGCGTGAGCCCGTGCTTCTCCAGCGCAAGAAGGGCGAGCATGGCGGTGTAGCCGGCAGTACCGATCGCCATCGCCTGCGAGCCGCTCAAGCCCTCAGGCAGCGGGATCAGCCAGTCGCCGGAGACCCGTGCCATCTGGGCATAGCCGCCGTAATGAACCTCGCCGACACCCCAGCCGTTGAGCACCACCTTGTCGCCCGGCCGGATGCCCTCGTGGGAGGAGGCGGTCACCGTGCCGGCGAAATCGATGCCGGGGATCATGGGGAAGCGCCGCACCACCGGCAGCTTGCCGGTGATCGCCAGGCCGTCCTTGTAGTTGACCGTCGAATGCTCGACGCGGACATCGACATCGCCCGGCATCAGCTCGTCGAGACCGAGCTCGGTCAAGGCCACCGATTGTGCCTTGGTCGCCTCGTCGCGGGTGATCAGCAGCGCCTTGAAGCGGTCCACGTCGTCTCCTCCTCTTTCGTGGCGGCACCATAGTCGGTAGCGCCCCTGAATGGCGAGGGGGAGTCGCTCAGGTGGCCATGGCCGGGCGCTCGACCGCGCGCTCGACGATCGGCAGGTGGACGATGGCCGCGAATACGCCGAGCGCCACGCACAGCCACCACACGATCATGTAGGAGCCAGTGGCATCGTAGAGATAGCCGCCGAGCCAGACGCCGAGGAACGATCCGACCTGGTGCGAGAAGAAGACGAAGCCGAACAGGGTGGCCATGTAGCGGGTGCCGAACATGATGGCGACGATCTGCTGGGTCGGCGGCACCGTCGATAGCCACAGGAAGCCGATCAGAGCCGAGAAGGTGAGCGCCGAGGGGATGCTCGGCGGCAGCAGGACGAAGGCAGCGATCAGCGCCGAGCGGGCGAGGTAGAGACCGACCAGGATGATGCGCCGTGCCATGAGGCCGGAGAGCACGCCCGAGACGATCGAGCCGGCGATGTTGGCCAGCCCGATGAGGCCGATCGCGTAGGCGCCGTACATCGCCGGGATGCCGACATCGATGAGATAGGGCGGCAGGTGGACGGTGATGAAGGCGAGCTGGAAGCCGCAGACGAAGAAGCCGGCGACCAGCAGACGATAGGACCAGTGGCTGAAGGCTTCGCGCATGGCGTCGAGGATCGTCTGGTCCGACTGGCCGTGGACGACCGGCGCCGCCTCCGGCTTGCCGCGCACGACGAAGGCGAGCAGCGGCACGACCATAAGTATCCCTGCCATGATGGTGAGCGCCGTCTGCCAGCCATAGGCGCTGATGAAACCCTGGCCGAGCGGGGCGAAGATGAACTGGCCGACCGAGCCGGCCGCCGTGCCGAGGCCGAAGCCGAGCGTGCGCATCGAAGGCGGCAGCAGCCGCGCAAACGCCGCCATCACCAGCAGGAAGGCCGAGCCTGCGATGCCGAAGCCGACAAGCACGCCGGCGGTCAGCTGCAGCGCCACCGGGTTGCCGCTATGCGCCATCAGCGCCAGGCCCGCCGCATAGACCAGCGCGCCGCCCGAAAGCACCCGCGCCGTTCCATAGCGGTCCGCCAGCATGCCGACGAAGGGCTGGCCGATGCCCCAGATGAGGTTCTGGATGGCGATGGCCAGCGCGAACACTTCGCGCCCCCAGCCATATTCGTTGGTGATCGGGGTCAGGAAGAAGCCCATGGTCGAGCGCGGGCCGAAGCCGACCGCCGCGATCACGCTGCCGGCCGCGATCACGACCGGGATCGACTGCATGAGACCATGCGCAGGTCTTTTCGCTTCGGCCGTCATGGGCGGACCGCTGCCTCCAGGTTTCGTTCGAGTTTCGGGGGACCGTCGACATAGGTGCCCAGCGCCGCCAGCACGGCGGTACTTGCCGGCGTCGGAATGCCGAATTGCCGGCCGAGCGCCGCCACCCTGCCGTGAATCCACGGCAGCTCCAGCGGCCGGCCGGCCTCAAGATCGACCAGCATCGACGCCTTCTGCTCGTAAGGCTGGTTCTCGGTCAGCGCGATCACCCGGTCGGCATGGCCGTCGTCGAAATCCTGCCCCATGGCGCGTGCCACCGCGACCGTCTCGTCGATGAGCAGGCGCATGAAGGCCATCGTCTCCGGCTGCCGGCGCACTGCGCCGATCGGCAGGCGCGCAATACCGGTGGCGCCGGCGAAGGCCATCATCACGATGAACTTTTCCCACAGCATGTGCTCGATGCGGTCGGTCGGCTGCGCGTCGATGCCGGTGGCCCGCTCGCACGCCGCAAAGAACGCCGCCAGCACCGCATCGCCGCCCATGCGGTCGATCACCATGCGATGCACCCCGCCGGGATTGATGATGACGCCGGGCGCCTTGATGTAGGCGGCGAGATAGATGACGCCGGCCGCCACCTGCGCCGGATCGGTGGCGCGCCCGACGATGTCCTTGCCGTCGATGCCGTTCTGCAGGGTGACGATGCGCGTATGCGGCGCGACGATCGGCTTGAGCGCCCGCGCCGCCGCCTCGGCATCGGTGAGCTTGACGGCGAACAGCACCAGATCGACCGGCCCGACCTCGCCGGGTTCGGCCACCGCGGGAATGCTGGGAAGCGCCACGTTGCCGTGCGGGCTCTCGATGGTGAGCCCGTTGGCCTTCAGCGCCGCCAGATGCGCGCCGCGGGCGATCAGCCATACGTCCTCGCCGGCCTCTGCCAGGCGGCCGCCGACATAGCCGCCGATGCCGCCGGCACCCATCACCGCGATCTTCACGAGGCTGCGCTCCTTTCCCCGTGGAAAATCTACCGGCGGTCTTTGCCCAGACATAATCAAAATTGCTGATGTGACACATGCATGGCGGGCATGAATGCCTGACGATTTGTCTTTTGCTCGGATCGTGCTTATATCGTCCTGCGTGGACCCGGCTTTGGCCGGCTATTTTAAGCTCCGATATATGCTCGAAGTGAGCATATGTTGGCGACCGGAGAAGAGCTAGGGATGACGATCGGATTGGAAGCCGAGGTGCGGGCACGTCCCACCGCAAGCGCGCGCAACGCCGATATGCTGCGCGAACCGCTGCCCATGCCCTCGCTCGAATACACCGATGAGGTGGCGAACCAGACCGCCCACCTTTACGAGCGCGTGAAGTCCGTGATCCCGGCCATCGAGTGGCCGGTGATGGCGCCCTACGTGAAGGCGATCAACGATCTCAAGAAGGTCCGCAACGCCGTCATCCTGGCGCACAATTATCAGGCGCCGGAGATCTACCATTGCGTTGCCGACATAACCGGCGATTTGCTGCAGCTCGCCATGGCCGCGTCGAAGACCGACGCGGATGTCATCGTCCAGTGCGGCGTGCATTTCATGGCTGAGACCTCGAAGCTGCTCAATCCCGACAAGACCGTTCTGATCCCGGATCGTCGCGCCGGCTGCTCACTCGCCGCCTCGATCACCGGCGCCGACGTGCGCCTGCTGCGCGAGCGCTATCCCGGCGTGCCCGTGGTCACCTATGTCAACACCTCGGCCGACGTGAAGGCCGAGAGCGACATCTGCTGCACCTCGTCCAACGCCGTCGAGGTGGTGGAGAGCCTCGCCAGCGACCGGGTCATCATGCTGCCCGACCAGTATCTCGCCAAGTGGACCGCCTCGCAGACAGACGTGAAGATCATTTCCTGGACCGGCGCCTGCGAAGTGCATGAGCGCTTCACCGGCGCGGAACTGCGCGAATACCGCGAGGCCAATCCCGGCATCCAGATCGTCGCCCATCCCGAATGTCCGCCGGACGTGCTCGCCGAGGCCGATTTCACCGGCTCGACCGCCAAGATGACCGAGTGGATCGACAGGAACCGGCCGGCCAAGGTGCTGCTGGTCACCGAATGCTCGATGGCTTCCAACGTTGCGGCGGAGAAGCCGGACATCGAGTTCATCCGGCCGTGCAATCTCTGCCCGCACATGAAGCGGATCACGCTGCCGAGGATTCTCGACAGCCTGCTCAATATGGCCGACGAGGTCACGGTGGACCCGATGGTGGCGGCCAAGGCACGCCGCGCCGTCGAGCGCATGGTCAATCTGAAGAGCTGATCAGAAGAGCCGGCCCCCTCCCGACAAAGCCGGCCCATCAAACCGGGCGCAAGGAAATGCTCGATCGAACGGCCAATAGCCGCACTCCCCTCGTGTCCGACGATGTCGTCATCGTCGGCGGCGGTCTCGGCGGTCTGTTTACCGCGCTGCGCCTGGCGCCGCGTCCGGTGACCGTCATCTCCGCCGCGCCGATCGGCGAGGGGGCGTCATCGAGCTGGGCGCAGGGCGGCATTGCCGCCGCCATGGCCGACGGCGATTTGATCGAGAAGCATCTTGCCGATACCATCGCCGCCGGCGACGGCATCGTTGCCGAGAAGATCGCTCGCCTGATGATCTCCGACGCGCCCGATCGTGTCCACGACCTGCTCGAATATGGCGTGCCCTTCGACCGCGACCTTGCCGGCCATCTCGCCATGTCGCGCGAGGCGGCGCATTCCGAACGCCGTGTGGTTCATGTCGCCGGCGATATGGCTGGCGCGGCCATCATGGCGGCGCTGATTGCCACCGTGCACCGGACGCCGTCGATCCGGCTGTACGAGGGCTATGTCGGCGAGCGCCTGACCACCAGGGGCAAGCGCGTCACCGGCCTCGTCGCCCGTCCGGTCGATGGCGGCCCGGCGATGCATTTCCCGGCGCGTGCCGTGGTGCTCGCCTCCGGCGGCATCGGCCATCTCTATGCGCTCACCACCAATCCCAACGAGGCTGCCGGTGGCGGACTTGCCATGGCCGCGCGTGCCGGCGCGGTGATCGGCGATCCCGAGTTCGTGCAGTTTCACCCGACCGTCATCAATGTCGGCCGCGACCCGGCGCCGCTGGCCACCGAAGCGCTGCGCGGCGAAGGCGCCAGGCTGATCAACAAGGCCGGCGAGCGCTTCATGCTTGCCGTCCATCCGCTCGCCGAGCTGGCACCGCGCGATATCGTTGCCCGCGCCGTCTATGCCGAGGTCCAGGCCGGCCGCGGCGCCTTCCTCGATTGCCGCGAAGCGATCGGCGCGGCGTTCGAAAAGCATTTTCCCACCGTCTACAATTATTGCCGCGAGGCCGGCGTCGATCCGGTGAGCGAGCCGATCCCGATCGCCCCTGCCGAGCACTATCACATGGGCGGCATTCTCACCGACGGGCAGGGCCGCACCACGCTCGATGGCCTGTGGGCGGCCGGCGAATGCACCTCGTCCGGCGCCCACGGCGCCAATCGCCTGGCGTCCAATTCCCTGCTCGAGGCGGTCGCCTTCGGTGCCCGCATCGCCGACGATCTCGCCGATCATTTGCCGCAGCCGCTGCGCTTCTCGGTGGAGGCGGCCGGCGATGCGACGCTCGACGCGCTGCCTGACCCGGTTGCCGTGACTTGCCTGCGCCAGACCATGACCGGCCTTGTCGGCGTCGTGCGCCAGCGCGACGGTCTGATCGAGGCTTTGGCGATCATCGACGGGCTCGGCCAGGGATGCCGCTCGGAGCGCTTCCTCAATATGCTCACCGCCGCGCGCATCATCGCCGCCGCGGCGCTCAATCGCACCGAGAGCCGCGGCGGCCATTTCCGCGCGGATTTCCCCGAGCACGATCCGGCCTGGCAGCATCGCACCTACATCACGCTGGCCGAGGCCGAGGCAATCAGCGCTGACGCCATCGGCGCCCGGCCGGTGGCAATTCCGGCATGAGTGGCTTGCCCGCCTTGCCCGGCCTGCTTGTTGCCGACGCCGTGCGCGCCGCGCTGAAGGAGGATCTCGGCCGGGCAGGGGACATCACGTCGGCGGCGACGATTCCCGTCGAAGCGACGGCCACGGCCTATCTGGTCACGCGGCAGCCCGGCGTTCTCGCCGGCCTCGATGTTGCGGCGTGTGCGTTCCACGAGGTCGATCCGGCGATCCGCTTCGATGCCAAAGCGCCCGACGGCCATGCGATGGACGAGGGTTTCGTCGTTGCCGAAATCGAAGGGGCGGCGCGTGCCGTCCTCTCGGCCGAACGGGTGGCGCTCAACTTCCTCTGTCACATGTCGGGCATCGCCACCGCCACCGCCGCCCTCGTCGACAAGGTGAAGCACACACGCGCCCGCATCTGCGATACGCGCAAGACGACGCCCGGTTTGCGTGCCTTCGAGAAATATGCGGTGCGTTGCGGCGGTGGCAGCAACCACCGCTTCGGTCTCGACGACGCCATCCTCATCAAGGACAACCACATTGCGGTTGCCGGCGGGGTCATCGCCGCGATCCGTGCTGCCCGCGCCGCCGCCGGCCATCTCGTCAAGGTCGAGATCGAGATCGACACGCTCGATCAGCTTGCCGAGGCGATGGTCGAGGGACCGGATGCGGTGCTGCTCGACAACATGGCGCCGGCGGAGATACGCGAGGCGGTGAAGCTGGTCGCCGGCCGCGCCGTCACCGAGGCCTCCGGCAATGTCACGCTGGAGACGGTCGCCGCCATCGCCGAGACCGGCGTCGACATGATCTCGTCCGGCTGGATCACCCATTCCGCACCGATCCTCGATCTGGCCCTCGACGTGGCGGTGAGGACCGCTTAGCCGGCTCCGTTTCGGCCTCGCGGCCAAGTGTGCTACCGATTGCCGACTGATCCCTGTCGGGCGGCAAGGCGCATGAGCAAGTCAGCAAGCACGCAGAAGCAAAAGACGCCGCGGCTTTCCGCCGTGGACCTTTCCAAGAAGCTCGAGGTGCCGGTCTACGAAAGGCAGCTCGCCCACGTCCAGCAGCAGCTGCGCACCATCCAGCAGGCCTATCTCAAGCTCGGCCATTCGGCCGCGATCGTCTTCGAGGGCTGGGACGCGGCCGGCAAGGGCGGCACCATCCGCTGCATGTCCGCCGTGCTCGACCCGCGCGGCTTCAAGGTGTGGCCGATCTCGGCGCCGCGGCCGTACTACCTGCAGCGGCACTACCTGGCGCGCTTCTTCGAGCGCCTGCCGCCGCACGGCGCCATCTCCGTCTTCGACCGGTCATGGTACGGGCGCGTCCTGGTCGAGCGCATCGAAGGCTTTGCCGGCGAGGCCGAATGGAAGCGGGCCTATCGCGAGATCAACGACTTCGAGCATGCGCTGGTCGATCACGGCACGCGTGTCATCAAGATCTTCCTGCACATCTCGCCGGAGGAACAGCTCCGCCGCTTCCGCGGCCGCATCCAGGATCCCGGCAAACGCTGGAAGCTCAGCTACGAGGACTTCCGCAACCGCAATAAATGGGCGGATTACGCCGAAGCCACCGACGAGATGTTCCGCAAGACTTCGACCGCCTATGCGCCGTGGCACGCGATCCCCGCCGAAAACAAGAAGTACGCCCGTGTCGCCGCCCTCAAGGTGATCGCCAAGCGGCTGGCCGCCGGCGTCGACCTGTCGCCGGTGACGCTCGACCCGCAGGTCATCGAGGAGGCCAGGAAGATTCTGGAAGTCGACGACGCCCTGCTGGTCGGCGTCCAGCGCCGCGTCGAGTGACGAGGGCGTAAGGCTCAGCCCCAGCCGCCGTCGCGCGTCTTGTAGAAGATGTGACGGCCGATCTTGTCGACCTTCTTCATCGCCCGCGCCCAGCGCGGCCGCACGTAGTTGGCGTGATAGTGGGTCGCCGCTCCGACGTCGGAGAGGAACATCGTGCGGTCGTCGTTGAGGATCTTGGTCGCCAGCGTCTTCGACGCGTCCCACGCTTTTCTGTTGGTGATGCGGTCGGGGATGCCATCACAGGCGAACGAGAACTGGCAGGCATGGCGCCGGTTCTTGTTCTGGTAGACGACGGCGCAGATCGTATTGGGGTAGGCGGGGTTCTTCAGGCGGTTGAGCACCACCTGAGCGACGGCGATCTGACCGCGCTCGGGTTCGCCGCGGGCCTCGAAATAGATGGCCGTAGCGAGGCATTTGACCTCGCTGGCGGAACGCACATTGGCCGGCAGCGCATAGTTCACCCAGGCGTGGTTGGCGTCGATGGTGGGATCGAGGACCACCGACCCGCGGCCCTTCTTGGCCATCACCGCGTCGAAGATCTTGTTGGTCGACTTCTCGCCGGCATCGGCATTGGCGTAGGCCAGCGCCGCCGCCTCTGGCTTGGCGGCGGACGCCGGCCTAGGGACCGGCGATGCCTTCTCGGGCGGGGCGGTGTTGGCCGCGACCGCGCTGGTTTCGGTCGTGGGCAGCACGAAAGCCATGTGCGGCAGGGCCGGATCGGCCACCGGCGCCGCGAACAGGCTCGCCGTCTTCAGGGCGCCGGCGGTGAGGACCTGCGACCGCAGGGCGGCCAGGCGATCCGATTTCGGGCCGCGGTTGATCCGCTCGGCGCCGGAGATCGAGCCGGTGACCGTCGGATCGAGTGCCTGGCGGCCGTTTTCGGCAATCCGGTTGCCGGCCTGATCGAGCGAATCCTGATGGGTGAGCTTCTGGGTCGACAGCGACAGCAGCAGGCCGGCCAGGACAAGACGACCGAGGCGGGCAGGCCACTTCCTGCGGATCCGCTTACGCTGTCTCCCCCGTACGACCACGCGGTTACTCCACTCACGCCACTGACACTGAGCGCAACCAAACCCGGCGGGCGGGCAGTTGCGCTGCCCCAGGATTGTCCAGTGATGGGGGATTAACCTTGAAACTCGGTTAATGCCGCGACCGGGTTTCGAACAAAAAATCGCCCCCTCTGGCGGAGGAAACCCGCCAAAGGGGGCGACAATGCGTTTCAGTCAGGGCGATTGCGTGGCCCTGATCAGGCGGTGCTCGACGCCTTGGCGCCCTTTGCCACGATCGTCGCCTGGGCAGCGGCCAGACGCGCGATCGGCACCCGGAACGGCGAGCAGGACACGTAGTCCAGGCCGACCTTGTCGCAGAACTTGACCGAGGCCGGATCGCCGCCGTGCTCGCCGCAGATGCCGAGCTTCAGCTTGCCGCGGGTGGCACGGCCGCGCTCGGCCGCGATCTGCACCAGTTCGCCGACGCCGTCCTGGTCGATCGACACGAAGGGGTCGCCGGGCAGGATGTTGGCCGAGAGATAGGCCCCCAGAAAGCCGGCGGCATCGTCGCGCGAGATGCCGAACGTGGTCTGTGTCAGGTCGTTGGTGCCGAAGGAGAAGAACTCGGCAGACTCGGCGATCTTGCCGGCCTGCAGGGCCGCCCGCGGCAGCTCGATCATCGTGCCCACCTGGTACTCGAGCGTCTTGCCGTACTCCTTGGACACTTCCTTGTAGGTCTTGTCGATGAGGCCCTTGACCAGATCGAGTTCGGCCTTGGTCGCGACCAGCGGCACCATGATCTCGGGGATGATCGACTCGCCCGACTTCTTGGCCACCTCGAAGGCGGCTTCGAAGATGGCGCGCGCCTGCATCTCGCCGATCTCAGGATAGGCCACGTCGAGACGGCAGCCGCGCAGGCCGAGCATCGGGTTGAACTCGTGCAGGGCGACCGCGCGGTCACGCAGCTTCTCCGCCGAGACGTTCATCGACTTGGCGACCTCTTCGATCTCCTCGTCGGTCTTGGGCAGGAACTCGTGGAGCGGCGGGTCGAGCAGGCGGATGGTCACCGGCAGACCCTTCATGATCTCGAACAGCTCGACGAAGTCGCCCTTCTGCATCGGCAGGATCTTGGCGAGCGCCTTGCGGCGGTCTTCCTGCGTATCGGCGAGGATCATCTCGCGCACCGCGACGATACGGGCGGCATCGAAGAACATGTGCTCGGTACGGCACAGGCCGATGCCCTCGGCGCCGAAAGAACGCGCTGCCTTGGCGTCCATCGGCGTCTCGGCGTTGGCACGGACCTTCATGCGGCGGGCGCCGTCGGCCCACTCCATCAGCCGGGCGAAGTCACCGGAGAGCTCCGGCTCGCGCATCGCCACCAGACCGGCAAGCACTTCGCCGCTGCTGCCATCGATGGTGATCATGTCGCCCTTCTTGAACGTGCGGCCGCTGGCCGTCATCGTCTGGGCATTGTAGTCGACGCGGATGCCGCCGGCGCCGGAGACGCAGGGCTTGCCCATGCCGCGGGCGACAACGGCCGCGTGGCTTGTCATGCCACCACGGGCGGTGAGGATGCCCTCTGCGGCATGCATGCCGTTGATGTCTTCCGGGCTGGTCTCGACGCGGACCAGGACCACCTTGTGACCCTGAGCCTTGAGCGCCTCGGCCTCGTCCGAATTGAAGACGCATTCACCGGAAGCCGCGCCGGGCGAAGCCGGCAGGCCGGTGGCGACCAGGTCGCGCTTCGCCTTCGGGTCGATGGTCGGGTGGAGCAGCTGGTCGAGGCCGGCCGGCTCGATGCGCAGCACCGCCTCTTCCTTGGTGATCAGCCCTTCGTCTGCCATGTCGATGGCGATCTTGAGGGCAGCCTTGGTGGTGCGCTTGCCGTTGCGGGTCTGCAGCATCCACAGGCGCCCGTCCTCGATCGTGAACTCCATGTCCTGCATGTCGCGATAGTGCTTCTCAAGGACGCCGCAATAGCCGGCGAACTTCGTGAAGGCTTCGGGCATCACGGCCTCGAGCGAGGGGCGGTCGGAGCCGGCCTGCTTGCGGGCGGCTTCGGTGATGTCCTGCGGCGTGCGGATGCCGGCGACCACGTCTTCGCCCTGGGCGTTGACCAGGAACTCGCCGTAGAGCGCGCGCTCGCCGGTGGCCGGGTTGCGGGTGAATGCCACGCCGGTCGCCGAATTCTCGCCGGTGTTGCCGAACACCATCGCCTGGACGTTGACCGCCGTGCCCCAGTCGCCCGGCAATTCGTGAATGCGGCGATAGGTCACCGCGCGGGCGCCCATCCATGAACCGAACACCGCGCCGATCGCGCCCCAGAGCTGATCCTTGGGATCCTGCGGGAACGGCTTGCCCAATTCTTTCAGGATGATGGCCTTGAAGGTCTCCGCCATCGTCTTCCAGTCGTCACCGGTCATTTCGGTGTCGAGGTTGTAGCCGCGCTTTTCCTTGTATTCGCCAAGCTTTTCTTCGAACAGGTCGGCGTCGAGGTCGAGCACGACATGGCCGTACATCTGGACGAAGCGGCGATAGGAATCGTAGGCGAAGCGCTTGTCGGCGCGTGCCGCAACCACTTCGACGGTCTTGTCGTTGAGGCCGAGGTTGAGGACGGTGTCCATCATGCCGGGCATGGAGGCGCGGGCGCCGGAGCGGACCGAAACCAGAAGCGGGTCCTTCTCGTCGCCGAAGGTGTGGCCGACGAGCTTGCCCATCTTGGCGACAGCTTCCTCGACCTGGGCTTTCAGATCATCCGGGTATTTGCGATCGTTCGCATAGAAGTAGGTGCAGACCTCGGTGGTAATCGTGAAGCCGGGGGGCACCGGCAGCCCGAGGTTCGACATCTCGTGGAGGTTGGCGCCCTTGCCGCCGAGGAGGTTCCGCATTTCTGCGTTGCCATCGGCCTTGCCGCCGCCGAAGGAATAAACCCATTTAGTCATGAGAAAACCCGCAGTCTGAGGTGGGAGATAGTTTATCGCCCGCCACAAACCACAGGGGGGTTAATCGGGCCTTGATGCAGGTCAACGGCTAGGCGGCCGGCTGGATTTCAGCCTCTACTGCCTGTGATCTGGAGCACTTGCCGGGCGTCGTGGCGCCATGCAATGTCGCGCCGGGGATGCGCCAAGGACGCGGTCCCGGCACGGACGGAACCGCCGGCGGTCTCTGACCCTTCGATAGGGCATGACGAAGCCTCGGCGCGGCCGTCTCGACCGGGACAGGCAGTTGGCGGCAATCGGGGTTGGGGAGCCTTCTGCCGCGAAGACTGCGGTGACGTTCTGCAACCTGAGAAAGATACAAGAAGATGTTGAGACTGCTGCGGATCGGCGCTCCGTTGGTCGCCGTCATGGTGCTTGCCAGCCTGTCCTCCGGCCCATCCCGCGCGGCTACGGCCGAGCAGGAGCAGGCTTTCGTCGATACCTACCGACATGCCTACGAGTCCCAGGACGGCGAGGCCCTCAAGGCGCTTCTCTACACGGAAGGCGCAGATCCCATGGCGCTCGAGTTTTACGGCCAGATGATGACGGCCGATTTCGGCGGCACGATCACCGAGATCGGCCTGCGTGATCTGACCGCCGACGAGCAGACCAAGGCCAGCGAGCCCATGGACGGTCCGGCGGGCGGCAAGTTCGTCCTGGTGCCGAAACCCTACAAGAAGCTGGTCGTGAAGATTCACGTGAAGGACGCCAACGGCGAATCGAACAGCACCGACGAATCCTTCATCGCCGAGAAGGACGGCAAGCTGGTCATTGCGACGCCGGCGCCGGTTCAGTAACCGACAGAAGCCTTACGCCCGGACGCCCAGGCGGAAGCCGGGCGCCGGGCGTTCCTTCAGGATTTCGCGCCGGAAACGGAAGAGCGCCGCCGGCCGCCCGCGCCTCTGCGGGGCAGTGTGGCCGGTGGGCTCGACCAGGGCGGCACCTTCGACCAGACGACGGAAGTTCTGCTTGTGCAGGTGACGGCCGGAGATCGCCTCCACCGTGCGCTGCAGCTCGGTGAGCGTGAAGGCGTCGGCCATCAGCTCGAAGACCACCGGGCGGTATTTCAGCTTGGCGCGCAGCCGCGAGATGGCGGTGGCCAGGATGCGGCGATGGTCGAAACGCATGGGCGCCCCGGTGAGGCGGGTGACGGCGCGGTCGAAAAGCGGCCGGCCATCGCGTTCGGCCTCGGCCACCAGGCCGGCTTCGTAGAGCAGTTCGTAACGGTCGAGCGCCCGCTCCTCGTCCCAGCGGGCGCTATCGTCGCCGAAGGCCAGCAGGACGCGCTCGCGCCGCCCGAGCGGCAGTCGTTCGGCAGGTCCCGACGACGGCTCGGTCCGGCTCCAGCGGTGCAGCGCCGGCAGGATCGCCTCGTCGAGCACCGGCGGCCGCCCGTCGCGCCAATCCTCCCACGGGAAGGACGCATACCAGCGCCGCCAATGGGCGCGGGCAAGCACCAGCTCTTCCGGCGAATCGTCGCTGATGCGGGTCAGTGCGAGGTAGCCGACCGAGACCAGATGCGGGCCGGTATCACCGGGCACCGTGTGGCGTCCGCGATCGCCGAATGTATAGAGCTGCTCGACGTGACCCAGCTTCAGAGAGGTCTGCTCAGCCACCCAGGCGCGCAAGCCCGCCTCGAACGTCCGGTGGGACAGCGGGTTGAACGGACCGAACGGCAGGTTGTCCGGCTCGCTGCCGCCCGGCGATACCACCAGGATCAGCGGCTGCTGCTCGGCCACCGCGACGATCGCCGCATGCAGTCCGATCTCGATCGGCGGCTGCGGCCGGTCGACGACCACCTAATCCTCCAGTGCCACGACGAAGGGGACGTTCTCCACGGCCGATTCGCCCCGGCCGATCGCCTCGATCGCGGCGATCATCCGGCCGTCGCGGCCGAGCAGCCGGTCGGCGATGGCGACCAGCCGCGCATTGGGCGTGGCGATGGACGAGGCGCGCCGGAGCGCCTGGGCGATGGCGCGCTCGTCGCGATCCGGCCGCGCCACGCACAGCGCGATGAAGGCGGCGGCGGTCGACCGGCTGATGCCGGCATAGCAGTGGACGACCAGCGGGCGCGTCTGGTCCCAGCCCTCGATGAAATCGATCAGCCTGCTGACGTGATCGTCGTCGGCCAGAACCAGTCCGTCAGCCGGCTCCGTGATGTCGTTGATGCCAATGAACAAATAGTTCTCGACCGGGATCGAATCCGGCCGCGTGACCGGCGTCGCCAGGTTGATCAGAGTGATCAGATGGCTGGCGCCGGAGGTCGCGACGGTGGCCGAAACCTGGGAGAGGGGGCAGACGTGAACGGCCGGCATGAGCGATTTCCTGTTGATCGGCGCGGCAGTGTATAGCCTTTCGTGATGACGGGGGATTGATCCCGCTCATGCCCGCTCGGCTGCCGCCGCCAGCACCTTGAAACGTTTGAGGAACTGCCGCTCGGCCCGGGCCGCCGGCCAGGGCGCGAGATCCAGGCGCTCGCCATCGATGTCGCGCGGACGGCCGAATATGCGCGCCGCCTCGGCTTCGCCAAAGCCGGCCAGGGCCACGGCCTCGAAATAGGCTGAAATCCGATCGGCCAGCTTGATCTTGGCAGTCAGCGCCTGAGGCAGCGGCACCGGCAGCCCGAAGCGCAGGTGGATAGCGGCCAGCAGCCGCTGCTCGACCACCGGATATTCGCCGCCGAGCAGCGCCTTGAACGGCGAGATAAGGTCGCCGAGCACATATTCCGGCGCGTCGTGCAGCATCGCCGCCAGCCGCCCGACGGCGCCGATCTCCGGGTTGAGAATGCCGGTGATCTCCTCCACGGCAAGCGTGTGCTGGGCGACCGAGAAGGCATGCGCGCCGACGGTCTGGCCGTTCCAGCGGGCGACGCGCGCCAGACCGTGAGCGATATCGGCGATCTCGATATCGAGCGGCGAGGGATCGAGAAGATCGAGCCTGCGGCCGGAGAGCATCCGCTGCCAGGCGCGGGGTGGGGAATCCTTTTTGGGCATGGTTCGTATGGGCTCGGCGTATCCAGCGCTCAGTTTCGCCGATTCCCGGGACGCCTGTCAGTCCTTATCGGTCGCCGCCGGCCAGCCGAAGGTCGCCCAGCCGGGGAGCGACAGGGAGAGCGCCACATCGCCGGCCGTGATTGGCGTGCCGGCATCGCTGGCCTCTTTTGCCCGGTCGAGGCGGACGAGCGCCAGTGCTGTTTCGCCGGCCGACGAGCCGAGAGTGCCGATCGGCTTGCCGCCGGCGGTCACCTCGGTTCCGGTGGCGGGGAGGGGATCGGCCGCCCTGGCGATGACGAAGCGGCGGCGGGCGGTGCCGCGATGCTCCATGCGTGAGACCACCTCCTGGCCGATATAGCAGCCCTTGCCGAAATCGACGCCGGCAAGCTGGTCCATGTCGGTGTCGTGCGGAAAGGCATCGCCATAGGCGAAGTCGATGCCGCCCTCGGGGATACCGAGCGCGATGCGGTGGGCGTCGTAATCCGCTTCGCTTGCAGGCGCGAAGCCGGAGAGCACCGGCGGCTGATCGGCCGGCGCGATGATCCGCCAGCCGAGCACCGACAGACGCGGGTCGGGCGCTGCCACGCCGTCGATGTGATGGACGCCTTGCGGCCCCCAAACGGCCAGCACCCGGGCTTCGGCGGAGATGTCCTCGACCGTGACCTTGGCCCGCAGCCTGTAGAAGCCGATGCGCTTGACGAAGTCGGCGGCAAGCGTGCGCGGCAGGTCGAAGAGGAAGCGGTCGCCGTCGCGCAGGATGACGAAGTCGAACAGGATCTTGCCCTGTGGCGTCAGCAGGGCGGCAAAGACCGCCTGTCCCGGGCCGGCACGGCTGATATCGGCCGTCACCAGATCGTTGAGGAACTTTTCGGCGTCGGGTCCGCCGACCGCCACCACGCCACGGCGCACCAGCACCGCAATATGTCCGTCGCTCATGAAGCGTTCCGCCCCAGCCTTGTCGCTAACAGCTAACTAGGTGGCGCCGCGCGGCGGAGCAAGGTGGGCGGCGAATATCCGCCCGCACCGCACGATCCGGAAGCCGCTCGGGCCCGGCGGCGCTTCCGCAATGCCGCACCTGCAGACATCTGGAGAAATGACGCAAGTCCTGCGCCTCGCGGTCCCGGCGGAACAATCAATCCGCTTTCCAGGTGTGGACGACAGGGGCCGCTCCGTCGGCGAACTGTTCGAGCACATAGAGTAGGCCGCGCGCCCGGTCGAAGGCGACGCCGCCGGTCCGGTACCTGCGCTGCACGCCCGTGCCGACAAGCTGGTCCACGTCCGGCGAGGGCGTCAGATAGAGATATTTGTCGATCGCCAGCGTGGCATAGGGCTGCGGCTCCCACGGCTTCAGCTCGCCTGCCGCCACGCGCGCCAGATCATCGGGGTCGTAGAGGATGAACTGGCCTTCGAAGCGGCTGCTCCACCAGCCACGCATGTCGTCGTGGCCCTCGCACTCCTGCTGCTCGCTGCGCGCGCAGGCGCTGCCGTCGGCCATCCGGCAGGCGGTGTATTCATCGACGACCGGCGCATAGACGCAGGGCAGATCAGGTCCGGCCGGATTGACGAAGCCGTACCAGTACCTGGCGCCCGTCGCCTTGGTGCCAACGAACAGGACCGCCGCCTTGCCCGACGCCGTGGTGATCCACGCCCCACCGCTCCAGTCGTCCGGATGCTGATAGCCGGTCAGAGCCCCCTCGATCCGGTCGGTGTCCTGAGAACTCGCATAGTGGAGCAAGGGCGTGCTCCTCAGTTCGGCACCCGGCGGCGGCGCCGGATTGCCGTCCTGCCACGGCGCATAGGCGAACAGCGCCGGTCCCATGCCGGACCAGCCGCCATCCCTGTAGCGGCCGGTGGCGAGACGCTGGCCTGCCACGTGCGCATCCGCCCACGCCTTTGGAATCGCAAACATGTAGCCGTTGATCGCGTAGAAGGAGCGATCCGCCAGGAACCATTCGCCCTTGAAGTCGGGATGCGACAGGTCCGGACTGAACCAGCCATGGGTGCCGGCCGGCGTCTCCGGTTCGAAATGCTGGCCCCAGGCGACATGAATCCGCGGGCCGGTCTCCGGCACGTTCAGGTACTGCAATCCGATTGTGGGGATTTCTTCGAAGGCCCTGAAGTGGCCCTTGGCGACATCCTGGAAGGGCTGCACGAAGCGCGCGCGGGGAAGTGCCGCCGGGTCTCTCGAAAGGACCGGCCTGGGGATCGTCACCTCGGCAATCTGATCGCCATCCGGCACTTCGCCGTAGGGTATGCGCTCGTGGCCGGTGATGAAAAGCGATCCGGGAAATCCGTCACGCGGCCCGGAGGCGTCGCCGTCCGGCCTGAAGGTCATGGCGTTGCCGCCATACTCGAATGTCCTGGGCCGCTGGCCACCCTCGGGCAGACGGAAGGCGCCAAGGTAGTGCAGCGCCTGCGTATCGAGCCGCTGAGCCACGGCCGGGTCGGTGCCCGCGGACGTAGCCAGCAGGGCCATCGCCAGCACCGCGACGGCCAATGCCGTCCCGCCTGCCACAATCGCAAAATACGACGCCCCGCCGCGGGTCAGGCCACCAAGCCAGGCGCGGGCAGGCATGCGTCCCGATCGATGATCGAATGGGCATGCAGTCATCTGCAGAATCCCGTCGATCATTGCCGAGCCAATGATACCACGCGCGGCGGCCGGCATCACCGGTGTTTCTCATGGTGGAACGGCCTGTCCCGCCACGCCGTTTCCAAGCGTCGAAGCATAGTCGCGTGGCGGACAGCCTACCCTGTGGCTGAAGGCGGTGCTGAACGCACTGGCCGACTTGTAGCCGATGGCATCGGCGATCTCGTCCAGCGTGCCGCGGCCGCGAAGCAGTGCATCCTTGGCCAGCGCCATCCGCCAGTTGATCAGATATTCCACCGGCGCGGCGCCGACCGTCTCGGCGAACGAATACGCCCGTCTGCGCTGGTCGACCTCGGAAGACGAGTACCGCGAAGGGATGAGCCGGCTCACCGGCCAGACGGTCTGGCGGGAGAAGATGGCGACCGCCTGAGGCCGAGCGCGCCGGCGTGGCCCGGACGAGTCGCGCTGGGGCGGCAATCGACGCAACGGGGCGCTTGCCCTATGGTGCCGGTCCCCAAACGGTACCGCCAGACGATGATCCATCGCTTCAGCTTCGCCGATGCCCCCGGACGCTCGCGGCGCTGATCGGGGGGACCGGAAATCGCGGCGGAGGACATCGGCTGTATGAGCGATTCATCGAACAGGCTGCGCATCGCCGTGCTCTTTGGCGGACGCTCGGCCGAGCATGACGTCTCGGTTCTCTCGGCCACCAACGTCATGGGGGCGCTCGACCCCGCCAGATACGATGCCGTGCCGATCTTCATCACGCGCGACGGGCAATGGCTGCTGACGCGCTATGCGGACGGCACGCTGGAGAAGCCGTCGGCCGGCACGGAAGTCTGCCTCATGCCCGGCGGCAGGGGCCGGATGATGGCGTTTCCCGCCGGCGGAGCGCCGCATGAACTGCCGAAGATCGACATCCTGTTTCCCGTTCTGCACGGCCTGCCCGGCGAGGACGGCTCGGTGCAGGGCCTGGCGGAGGTGGCGCGGGTGCCGCTCGCCGGCTGCGGCATTGCCGGGTCGGCGGTAGCGCTCGACAAGGACATCGCCAAGCGGCTCCTGAACGAGGCGGGTCTGCCGGCGGCGCGCTCGCTCACGATCTACCAGGGCGCTGTCCCGGACTTCGCCGAACTGGAACGCACCCTCGGGCTGCCCTTCTTCGTCAAGCCGGCGCGACAGGGCTCCTCGGTCGGTGTCGCCAAAGTCCACGCCAGCCAGGAATTCGAGACGGCGCTCGCCGAGGGCTTTCGCCACGACAGCAAGCTTCTCGCCGAGGAATTCATCGCCGGCCGCGAGATCGAATGTGCGGTTATCGAGGATGCCGACGGCGTTCTCTTCGTCTCCCGCCCCGGCGAGATCGTCCCGGGGGAGAGCCATGGCTTCTACAGCTACGACGCCAAATATGTCGACGAGAAGGGTGCGATACTGAACGTCCCGGCCGACCTGCCGCAGGCGGTCGAGGACCGGGTCCGCGAGACCGCGGCCAGGGCGTTCCGCGCGCTCGGCTGCGATGCCATGGCCCGCGCCGACTTCTTCGTCACGGCGGAAGGGCGCGTACTGGTCAACGAGCTCAACACCATTCCCGGCTTCACCGACATCAGCATGTATTCGAAGGCGATGGCGGTGAGCGGCGTCGGCTATGCCGAGATCATCGACCGGCTGGTGGCGCACGGGCTGGCACGGGCTGCCCGGTCGGCGTGAGGCTGCGGCCTACTCCCCGGCCACGAAGAACTTCCACTGGCCGTCCGGCGAGATGCCGACGCGGTAATAGAGATAGGTGCCGTAGGCCTTCATGTCCTCGTAGTCGCCGGCATAGACCAGCTTGAACAATTCGACCAGCTGCGGCGGCGTCAGCTTGTCCACCGGGTAATAGGCGAAATAGGGCCAGACATACATTTCGTCCGGACTGCCGACATTCACGTGGACGAAACCGGCCTCCAGCACCTCGGTCAGGATCGCCAGGATCTCGCGGCCGCCTTGGTCGCCGGAAGACGACTTGAGAAAGGCGATCGGGTCGCCGTCGACCTGGTCGAGGCTGAGCTGCGGCGGCGGGTCGTTGGCGTCGATGATCGGCCGCAGCTTCTCAGGGTCGCCGGTCGCCGCCGCATCGATGATCTGCTGGCGCAGGCGAGCCACCGGAACCGGCAGCTTGGAGAGGTCGTAGAGGACCTCGGGTATCGGCATGTCGGGCGCTGCTGGCTCCGCTGCCGGGGCGGGCGCCTCGGCGCTGTCAGGCGGCACCTCCGGCATGCCCGGTTCGATAGCCTTGTCCGGCGGAACGACGATGGTCTGGGTCTGGACGGGGCGGCCCTCGGTTGCCGCGCGCGCCGGCGTAGATATTGCGCCGGCGGCAAGCATCGTGACCATCAGCGCAAGATTGACGGCCCGCAAAAACGGATTACACGGAAAAATCTGCCGCATGGCTGCCCTCGGGCCCGGCGTCGTCCCAGGCCATCCTAGAGCCTTTTGCGGCCGGATGGGACGAATTCCACCCGGCCTGCGGCATGGCGATGCACCGCCGCGGCGGGCAGGCGACCCGGCTACTGGACGGTAACGTCGACGCTGAACTCGAACCCCTCGATGCGCTTCGGCAGCGCCCGGGCGAATTCGGCGACGGCTTCCTCGCCATAGGCCGCGACCAGGTCCGACAGCGCCAGGAACAGGGCGGAATTCGCCAGGATGTCGGGATCGATACGGTCCGCCAGGGCTTCGTCCCAGGCATCGCTGAGATAGGTGAGCGCCAGGCGCTTCTTCTCGGCAATCGAGCGCTCATCCTTGGCGGCTGGGGCCAGTCCGGTCGCAATCGTCATGGTTCGTCGCCCGCTGCGATTCATCGGCGATGTTAAGACTTCGCGCAAGGTATCACGCGCCCGGGCGTGCGCCAGCACATCGTGAAGAAACGGTTAACGCGTCCTTAAAATTTTAGGGGATTGCGGTAACCGTTGATTAACCATCATTTTCCGTAGCGGGCGGCGACTTCGGCGGCGATCTGGGCACCTTCCTGCAGGTAGCGATCCACCGCCAGGCGCGCCGAGTTGGTACATACCCGGTACACCGAGCGGTAGCTTTCGTAGCCCCGGTTGAAGTGGTCGATCATGCGTGCCCGCTCTTCCGCCGTCGGTTGCTCGGCGTCGATCAGCGCCTGCATCTGGTCGCGCCATACCGCCCCTTCGTCGGTGCCGCACAGCTCGCGCAGGAACTGCACCGCCCCCAGAATTTCCGAAAGTCGCAGCAGGTCCGGCTCGTAGGCCGGTGCGCTGCTGCTGTCTGCGGCGCGGGCAGGGAGCACCGTCGCCGTCATCATCAGCGCAGCCACGATTGCCAGCGCCGTCGTCCTGAGGCTG
Source organism: uncultured Alphaproteobacteria bacterium (assembly GCA_963743015.1). Classification (GTDB taxonomy): domain Bacteria; phylum Pseudomonadota; class Alphaproteobacteria; order Rhizobiales; family Kaistiaceae; genus CAVSRC01. The sequence continues at coordinate 430,647 of CAVUOD010000014.1, read as the reverse complement.
GTCATGGCGTCAATCCATGTGTCTCGATCACGCGGCGGGTATCCTTCGTCAGTTCCAGTCCGTCCAGTTCGGCGCGGTCGACCCAGCGCGCCTCCGCTGCATCGTCGCCGGCCCGGACTTCGCCGCCAACGTAGCGGCCGGCAAAGACGATGAGCACCGCATGGAAGTCGACGGCGCCCGACGGGTCGCGGTTCATGATCTCCGCCCTGTCGATTGGCGCCAGGGCGTCGACGGCGATGCCGGTCTCCTCACCAATCTCACGGATTGCGGCCGCCTCAAGGCGCTCGCCGAATTTCACCTTGCCGCCGGGCAGCGCCCAGACCCCGGCTCCCGGCGGCCGGCCGCGGCGCACCAGCAGCACCTTGCCGTCCCGGCGTACCAGCGTACTGACGCCAAGCAGCGGCCGCTGCGGCGGGGATTCAGGCTGAGCATCCATTGCTGCGACCGTATCCGAAAGCCGGCAGGAGGTGAGCGAAATTGTCTGCTATCCTGAATGCCCTGTCCCGGCCACCGTGCACACTGCCCGAGCGAACCAAGCCATCATGTGCGGACGTTTTGTCCTGACCGCCACGCCGGAAGAGCTCGCCGCCCTGTTCGGCTATCTCGACGGCGAAGCCTTTCCGCCGCGCTACAACATCGCGCCGACCCAGCCCATCGCCGTCGTGCGCATGATGGGCGGCGCCCGCCGCTTCGCTCTGGTACGCTGGGGCCTGGTTCCCTCCTGGGTCAAGGACCCCAAGCAGTTCGCGCTGCTCATCAACGCCCGTGCCGAAGGGATTCTGGACAAAGCCTCTTTCCGCGCCGCCATGCGCTACCGCCGCTGCCTGGTGCCGGCCTCCGGCTTCTATGAATGGCGCAAGCTGCCGGGCTCCAATTCCGGCAAGACCCGCCAGCCCTTCTGGCTGAGGCCGCGCGCCGGCGGTCCGATCGCCTTTGCCGGACTGTGGGAGACATGGGCTGACCGTGCGACCGGTGGCGAGATCGATTCGGGCGCTATCGTCACCACCGCCGCCAATCGCGCCGTGGCCCCGATTCACGACCGCATGCCGGTGGTCGTCGCGCCAGAGGATTTCGAGCAGTGGCTGACCGGCGATCCGGTCGAAGCGAGCGCGCTGCTTCGCCCCGCGCCAGACGAACTGCTCGAGGCGATCCCGATCTCGAGCCGGGTCAATGCCGCCGCCAATGACGACCCGAGCCTGCTCGATCCGGTCGAGCCGACGCTGTTCTGAGCCGCGATGGACCGCTTCACGCTGCTCTCCGCCGCCGTCGAGGGCTTCCTGCTCGGCGCCAGCCTGATCGTCGCCATCGGCGCGCAGAACGCCTTCGTCCTGCGCCAGGGTCTGGCGCAGCGGCATGTCTTCGCCGTCGCCAGCATCTGTGCGCTCTCCGACCTCGCGCTGATCGCGGCCGGGGTCGGCGGGCTCGGCACACTGGTCCACGAGATGCCGTCGCTGCTGACGGCGGTCAGCCTGGCCGGCGCTCTGTTCCTGGCGGTCTACGGGCTCCTGTCATTCCATCGCGCGCTCCGCCCGGGCGCTTTGACCCCGGCCGACCGCTCGACCGCCGGACTGGCCGCGACGGTCGCCACCTGCCTGGCGCTCACTTTCCTGAACCCGCACGTCTATCTCGACACGGTGGTGCTGATCGGCACGCTCTCCGGCCGGCACCCCGGCGCCGGCTCTGTCGCCTTCGGCGCCGGGGCGGGTCTTGCCTCGGTGATGTGGTTCTATGGCCTCGGCTACGGCGCCCGGCTGGCGGCCCCGATCTTTGCCCGGCCGCGCGCCTGGCAGGTTCTCGACATCCTCATCGGCCTGGTCATGCTGGCGATCGCCGCCCGGCTGGTCGCCGAGGCCAGGTCGGGGCTCGGCTGACGCCGTCAGGCGGCAGCGCGCTCGACCGCCGGACGACGGCGCAACGCCGCGTCCAGGATCGCCGGCGGATCGTAGGACAACATCGGTCCGGGCTCGGTGCCGGGTGGAACGATCGCATCGATCCTGTCGAGCACGTCGTCGCTCAGGCGCACCTCGGCGCCCGCGAGCAGATCGTCGAAATGCTCCATCGTCCGCGGACCGAGGATCGCCGAGGTGACGCCGGGATGGGCGATGACGAAGGCCATGGCCATGTGGGTGAGGGACAACCCCGATGCCTCGGCCAGGGGGATGAGCTGTTCGACCGCATCCAGCCTGCGCTTGTCCGACATCTGCTTGGGGAAGTGTTTCATGCGCAGGCTGTCGGGCAGCGGCTGACCCTTGCGGTAGCGCCCGGTGAGCAGGCCCATCGCCAACGGGCTCCACACCATCACGCCCATGCCGTACTTTTCGCAGGCGGGCAGCACCTCGCGCTCAATGCCGCGGTTGAGGATGGAGTAGGGCGGCTGCTCGGTGCGGAAGCGCGCCAGCCCGCGTCGCTCCGCGACCCACTGCGCCTCGACGATCTCGGAAGCCGGGAAGGTCGACGAGCCGATGGCGCGCACCTTGCCGGCGCGCATGAGATCGGTGAGCGCCGAGAGCGTCTCCTCGATATCGGTATCCGGTGCGGGGCGGTGGATCTGGTAGAGGTCGATGTAGTCCGTCTGCAGGCGACGCAGCGAGGCTTCAATCTCGTATGTCAGCCAGCGCCGCGAATTGCCCTGGCTGTTGGGGTCCTCGCCCATCGGCAGATGCGCCTTGGTGGCGAGCACGACATTGTCCCGCCGGCCCTTGAGCGCCTTGCCGACGATCTCCTCGGATTCGCCGTGGCTGTAGAAATCGGCCGTGTCGACGAAGTTGATGCCGGCGTCCAGCGCCTTGTGGATGATGCGGATCGAATCGTCATGGTCCGGGTTGCCCGCGGCGCCGAACATCATGGCGCCGAGGCAATAGGGGCTGACCTTGATGCCGGTGCGTCCGAGCGTGCGGTACTGCATTTTAGACTCCTGTTGCTGAACGGTTTGATTTCCGGGCCGATGCCCGTCACCACGGGATGGTGACGTTCTCCCAGCGCGTGAATGTGCCGGTCGGTCCGTCAGGGCCGAGCAGCGCGACGCGCACCACCTCGCGCGAGCCGTCCTCGACCGACTCCGTGCCTTCAAATCCGTTGAGGTTCGTACTGGTGAAGGCCGGCGAGACCAGGTTGACCTTGATCCCGCTCGACTCCAGCTCGATCATCATGGCGAGCGTCACGGCGTTGAGCGCCGCCTTGGACGCAGAGTAGACGGGCCCGTAGAACGCGCGGTACGAAAAGGCGGGGTCGGCGTTCATCGTGAGCGATCCGACGCCGCTCGACACATTGACGATGCGGGCATCCGACGATTCGCGCAGCAAAGGCAGCATCGCCTGATACACGGCGAGCACGCCGAACACGTTGGTTTCCCAGACGGCGCGCATTTCATCGAGGGACACGGTGCTCGTGCGCGATATCTTCGCGTACTCCGCAAGCGACAGGTCGCCCTTGCGGGTATTTGAGATCGCGGCGTTGTTGACCAGCAGGTCGAGGCGCCCGAACTCGTTGCGGACGCGCGCGGCAGCGGCGGCAATTGATGCCTGATCCGTCACGTCGATCTGGAGCGCAATGGCGCCCGGCCCGATCTTGGCCGCGGCCGCCTCGCCCTTGGCGAAGTCGCGCGACCCGACCAGCACGGTGTGGCCGGCGCCGACGAGCTCCTTGGCAACCTGGAAACCGACTCCCTGGTTGGCGCCGGTGACCAAAGCGATACGCTTGTCCGTCATGGACATCTCCTTGTCGTCTTTCGATGGTGGCAAAGCCCGCCCGGTGACGCTAAATAGGGGCTCAAGCGGAATGACGTTCCGGTTTAATATGGAACAACGTTCCGTTTTTCAAGGGCGGAAATGGCGGCTGATGTGAAAAAGAACCCGGAGGGGCCGAAGCGCGCCCGCGACAGCGGGGCGCGCGAGGTCGGCGATCGTCGTGTGCGCGCCGACGCCCAGCGCAATACCGATGCGCTTCTCCAGGCGGCCAAGGCCGTGTTTGCGAAGTCAGGTGTGGATGCGCCGGTACGCGAGATCGCCGACAAGGCCGGTGTCGGCGTCGGCTACCCTTTATCGCCACTTTCCGCAGCGTTCGGACCTGATCATCGCGGTCTTTCGCAAGGAGGTCGATGCCTGCGCCGGTGCCGCATCTATCCTGGCGGCGGAACACGGCCCCGGGGAGGCGCTGGCCTCATGGATGCAGCGTTTCGTCGATTTCGTAGCCACCAAACGCGGGCTCGGCGCGGCCCTGCACTCCGGCGATCCGGCCTATGAGTCGCTGCCGGTCTATTTCGAAGAACGCCTCGTACCCGCGCTCCAGTCGCTGCTCGATGCAGCGGCCGCGGCGGGCGAAGTGCGCGCCGATATCGATGCGAACGAATTGCTGAATGCGGCCGCGGTCCTCGGCGGCTCGGCCCATCTGGCGGCGCCCGGCCAGTCGCGGCGCATGGTTGCCCTGCTTGTCGATGGATTGCGCTACGGCGCAAGCGCGCCGGCGGGCACGACCCCTCCGGGCGAATCAGGCGCCTAGCGGAAGGGGCGGCAAAGGCGCAGCCGCGGCCATGCAAAAGGGACCCGGCGCCGGCACTGCTGTTCCTGGCGCCGGGTGCGTCTTGCCCTGGCAAGGTGGGTTTTGGCCTGACCTACGGCGCCCGGCAGGCAACATCGCTCTCTGCCCGGCCGAAAGTCCGGCAGATCCTCGACACGCTGATCGGGGGTGGATGCTGGCCCTCGCCAACCGCCTGGTGGGCGAGGCGTGGTCAGCGCCGCAATGAAAGCTCAGCCAAGCTGTTTGTCGTCGCCGGTGGTCGCCGGATCGCTGGCCTGCTGCTGTTGCTGCACGATCTCCGCCAATTCGGGAATGGCAATTCGGCGGTACTTGGCTTCGAGCGAATGCTCGAGAGCGTCGTCGGCCCGGGACCGGAACGGTCTGAGCTCGACGAATTCATTATTGCGCTTCACGGGAGTGTCTCGTCTTCATTCAATACCCGGCGGCACCTGCCACCGGGGCGCGTCTCTGGTCGCCGATTAAGGCGAAACCATGTTGGCACCGTCTGATTACCGAATTGCTACGGCACCGCATTGATATCGATCACACTTACCAACTCCAGGTCCGGGAATCCGGCATGCCTTCCGTCCGGCTGGCGGCCATCAGCCCCCTGATCGCGCGCACGATCCACCAGACCGCCGTGATCAGCAGGAGGACGATTCCGAGGCCGAACACCAGCACCAGAATCCCCGAAACGACGACATATAATAGTCCGATGCCGGCGCTGCGCACCTGGAATGTATAGTGTTCGGCCCAGATTCCGGTCGCTTTCGGCCGGTTGATCAGGGCGAGGGCGAACCCGACGATGATCGGTACCACGCCGAAGGCCGGCACCAGGCCGGCCAGGTAGAGAACGTAGTTGGCGAGGACGTTCTCACGGCCGGGATGGAGATAGGGGCTGATGGCATCGAACGGGGAAGGCCCCGGTTCCGGGGTGGGAGGGGACTGATCGTTGTCTGACATCGCCGGCTCCTCGCTGCGGCTTTCGCAATCTCGCCGATTTCTTGCGTCACACGCCTGACCTCCGCGAATATCTGCCTCAGCGGATGCCTCCGCAACCGCATGGCGTCTGGACAGGCTCGCCGGTTCTGCCTTGAATGGCGCGGCTCCTTCGAAAGGTTCTCTGTGACCGTCCGTTCCCGCTGCATTTCCGGAGTGCCGGCATGACCTCGCGACTCGGCGAAAGGCGGTCTCGGCTGGCGGCGGTCAGCTCGCGCCTGGCGGCGCTCTCGGTTCCCGTCCTCATCATCGCGGCAATAGGCCATCGCGCCGGCATGCTCGCCGCGACCCCGACCTATGCGGTCATGGCGCTCGGCTTCTCGCTGGCCGCGCTGGCAGCCATCACTGCGCTTGCCGCCTTCTCCGGCATCTGGCGCGACGGGCGCAAGGGCGCCGGCGCCGCCACCCGCGGCCTGATCATCGGCCTGCTGGTGCTGGTGCTTCCGGCGATCGGCGCCTGGCAGGTGGTCACCCTGCCGCGCCTGATCGACATCTCCACCGACCCGCAGGATCCGCCGCAATTCGAGCGGGCCCAGTTCGACCGCGCCCCCGACGACCAGACGATCACCGACCCGAGCGAAGACGAGATCGCGGCGCAGCAGGACGCCTATCCCGAAATTGTCCCGCGCCACTATCCGGTGTCGACGGCGCGCGTCTACGACGAGGCCAAGGGAATCGTCGACGACCGCCATTGGCGGATCCTGGTGGCGCGCGCGCCATCCGAGACCGACGAGACCGCCCATATCGAGGCAGTCGCCACGACCCTGATCTTCGGCTTTCGTCAGGATGTGGTCATCCGTATCGTTCCCGACGGCGACGGGGCTCTGGTCGACATGCGCTCGGCCGCACGCAACGCCGCTCACGACCTCGGCGCCGACGCCGAGCGCATCCACAGTTTCTTCCAGGATCTCGACGCCAAGCTGCAGGGCGTCAGCAGCGCGGTCAGCGGCGGTTGAGCCGGAAGGCGGCGGCCGGCCCCGGCGGGCCGTCGCTGACGACCTTGCCGCGCGCCATCAGGTCTTGCAGATGGGCGAGCACCGACAGGCCGGCACCGCCGGCAAGCTGCGGGTCGAGGTCGGGATAGAGCGCCGCGACAATGGCCGGGATGGTCTGCGTGCCGACCGCCAGCGAGGCGAGAATCTCGAACTCCCGCTGGTGCCGATGGGCCTTCAATGCGCGGACATAGTCGTGGGCCTGTGTCACCGGCCCGCCATGGCCGGGGAGGTAGGTGTCCTCGGGCCGCGCCAGCAGTCGGTCGAGCGAGGCGAGGTAGTCGGCCATCGAGCCTTCCGGCGGCGCCACCACGGTGGTCGACCAGGCCATGACGTGATCGCCCGAGAAGATGAGGTCGCTGCCGCGAAGCGCGAAGACGAGATGATCGCTGGCGTGGCCCGGCGTGGCGATGGCCTCCACCTGCCAGCCGTCGCCGCCGACCACGGCCCCGTCCGCCAGGTCCAGATCCGGCACGAAATCCTCGTCGATGCCGGTGTCGACCCTTGGCGCGCTTGCCAGCGCCCGCCCGCTGCGCCCGAGGCCGTAGCTCTTCGCGCCGGTGGCTGCCGCCAGGCGCTTGACGCCGGTGGAATGGTCGCGATGGGCGTGGGTGACGAGGAGGTGGGTTATCGTCTCGCCGGCCGTGGCCGACATCAGCGCCTGGAAATGGGATTCGTCGCCCGGCCCGGGATCGATGACCGCCACGCTGCCGGAGCCCAGAATGTAGCTGTTGGTGCCGGCGAAGGTGAGGGGACCGTGGTTTGGTGCCGTGACCCGGCGCACGCCGGGCGCCACCGGCACGGCCTGCCCGTATTGGGGCGCGAAAATACGGTCGAAGACCATATCGGCCATCGCTGCGGCGCCTAGAAGGGCGCGGCAGACGGTGTGGGGAACCGGCTCATGACTCGACCTTTGCTCAACGGGCCTACCCGCGGGCGAAGGGTGGTCGGAGTGGCAGGATTCGAACCTGCGACCCCCTGCTCCCGAAGCAGGTGCGCTACCAGGCTGCGCTACACTCCGGTTCCTGGCGGAGCGGACTTATAACGTTGCCACCGGGGGCCGGCAAGGCCGCAGAAGGACGGCAATCTCCGGCACGCGCCGCGCGTTGCGGGGGGCCGACCGAGCCTATATACGGAGCCACGGCCGGAACGGACCTTGCCGCGCCGACTTCTCTGATGGGGCGTAGCCAAGAGGTAAGGCAGCGGATTTTGATTCCGCCATACGGAGGTTCGAATTCCTCCCGCCCCAGCCAGCCATAGATAACCAAACAATTTCAATTGGTTAGTCAGGGAGAAGAGTAAGCATCTAGTACATTCTTCTAGTACAGCAGCAGACGTAGCAGCTAGGTGCCAATCAAGTCGATATTTGCCATTGTCAACGGCGAACCGAGCAACCGGACTGTGACGATAGCAAAGACGCTATTGCGCACATCTGTCGTCAGAAGCCTATCCGAACGGATGCGTAAGTCGGTCACCAGAGAGTCGTCTTGAAGCAGGCAGTACAAAGGGTTTTCGTCTTTCGAGGTTTCCGCAGCGATTTTCGGCATGTGGCTTTTGGAAGGCACTCGAAGGGCGTCGAACAACGTCTTCAGCCGGTTATCGATGTCGCCACGATTGTTAAGCAGCGCATCTGGCGCCTCTGATTTAAGAAGAAGGACATTTAGAGCGCAGTGCATTGCGTTCTTCTGGCTGACCAATGGCGCGTACATCCGTCCCTCGCGCTCTTCCAGAATGGCTATTCCTCCTAGACTGGACGGTTGGGTAACAAGCCATCTCGCCTTTCGATCTCGAAGCGGCTCAAAGTCCCAGAGCCGTTTCAGTTGCGGGTGCAAACGCTGCCTGATGCCATGAATGACGGGCAAACTGGCCTTCCCACGAGGAGGGATTGGGCCTTCAATCAATAAACGAAACTGCATGGATATCGCCCCCATGATCCAGAACCGAAGGCGTTGCAGGTTGCGTTGCGCTTAGGACAAAACAACCTGCAACGATGCCACTGGTGAGGGAGAGCTACGCTCTCTCCGTCACCGACCCCTAGAAGTCATCAGATATATCGTAGTGGTCGCTGGCGGCGACACCTCCATCTCTGAGCTTCTTAGCCTGTGCGAAGCAGTCATGAGCTTCGTTATGCTTCAGATCGCCGCGAGCCTCCGCTCTGCTGATCCGGCGGCTGACGGTACTTTTGTTTAGGCCGAGCCGCTCGGCGATTTCAGTCTGGCTGACGAACTCAAGCGACCGCACGGCGTGGATCACCGCGTCCTTGGCAGCGTCCTCAGGCACGTCGTCGGACAACCGCCATCCTTCCCTATCCGTCAGGGTCCACAGTCGAGGCTCCAAACGTGCATCACCGCGTGAGCGGTTTTTTTGGAACCTGGCGATGAAGGAAGCTTGTCCCGGAGAACCCAGGTGGTCCTTGCTCAACCCCAAGATCACCTCAAAGGTGACCTCCATCGCTTGGCTGCCCCTGAGGGCCTGACCGTCTTTGCGGGAATGGTGAATGAGGATCGTGGAGATGCCCATCTGCTTCATGGACAGGAAAAAGCTCTGAACGGATTTGAAGGCTACCGAGGCGTTCTCGTCTTCTAGGCCATCAGACACGGTCGTGAAGTTGTCGATGATAAGCACCTTCGTTCCGAGTCTCTTGCAGCGTTCGGCGAGCGCCCGCTGCCTCTCACGATCCGTCAGGTCGTAGAACTCCTTGTCCGGGTTCTGTGCCTGCCGGATGACGAAACTCAGGTTCCTCCGGTAGGCGTCCGGGTCGGTGATCTCGACCGCCTTGCTGTCCACCAGCATCTTTAGGCGGTCTTGGATGTCCTGCTCGTGCATCTCACCGTCCACATAGAGGACATTGAGGGCACGTGGCGTCTTCCACTCGCCAACCTTGCCGCCACCGGCAAGTGCCATGGCAAGTGACAACCCGAGCATGGTCTTTCCGACGCCCGAGGCCGCCCAGATGATTGCTGTCTCTCCGTTGCGAAGCCATGGGTCAATGACGTGCCAACGGGGCGGGAAGTTCTTTTCGAGGAGCTGCTGGGCAGTGATCCCCACCAAGTCATCCGAAAAGCGATACGGATCGCTTCTCAATGGGGCGGCTCTCACGAGGACCTCTCGTGGGTCGTCGGGACGTTCAGTGTGTTGTGTGTCCGCCACCGCGCGATGAGATAACGCAACGCCGTTGTCACGGACGGTGTGCCAATGGGCTGCACCTCCCGCGCTATCGCTTTCAGCGTCTCATAATCCTCGTCGTCCAGACGAGCATTCACACGGTGGGGGTAGATGCCGCGCCGCGTCCAATGGAGATTCCGGGCGGCGCGTGGGTGCTGCCGCCGCTCATCGTTCTGGGTGCGTTGTTCCTCTACCCGCTGAGCCTGATTGCCGGCGAGGCGCTTAACGGCGCCGCCGGCCTGTCGCTCGCCAATTTCATCCGGGTGATGAGTACCGCGGCGTTCCGCAGCGCCCTCTTCAACACTCTTGAAATCTCGCTTGCCGCCAGCGCCGGCTGCATCGTGCTCGGCTTCGTCGTGGCGCTGATCCTCTCTTTCGTGCCGTTTCCCGGCAGCCGCATCGTGGCGCGCCTGATCGAGACCTATATCGCGGTGCCGACCTTCCTGGTGGCGCTCGCCTTTACCTTCCTCTACGGCTCGGCCGGCGTTCTCAACGAGGTCCTGATGCAGGCCTTCAGCCTGCCGCTGCCGCCGGTCGATTTCCTCTATTCGCCCTGGGGCGTGATCCTGGCCGAGGTCACCGTGTACATGCCGTTTGCCATGCGGCCGCTGCTGGCGGCGTTCTCGACCATCGATCCGGCGCAGCTCGAGGTCGCCACCAGCCTCGGCGGCCGCACGCGGCGGATCGTGCTCACCATCATCCTGCCTGCGGCGATTCCGGCGCTGCTGGCCGGCGGCAGCCTCTGCCTGCTGCTCACCCTCAACGAATTCGGCATCGTGTTGTTCATCGGCGCCAAGGGCGTCATCACCCTGCCGCTGCTCATCTACGACAAGGCGATCCAGGAGTTCGACTACACCACGGCTTGCGTCGTCGCGGTGGTCAATGTCGTCCTGTCCCTGTCGCTCTACTCGCTCTATCGCGTGGCGCTGGTCCGGTTCTCGGGAGGCGGTGGTGCTGGTCTGGTCTAGTTCCGGCCGCGCGGTCATCTGGGTCGTCGGCGCCCTGATCATTGGTCTGATCTACGGCGCCCCGGTTATGATCATCGCCGCCGCCAGCATCGCCGGCCACTGGAACGGCGTGTGGCCAAGCGACTTCACGCTGCACCATTACGCCGACGCCTTCCACGGCGCCTCGGGCCGCGAGCTGTGGGCGAGCCTGATGACCGGCTTCGGCGCCAGCGCCGTGGCGCTGGTCAGCGGCACCGTGGCGGCGCTCGGTCTGCGCACCGTCGCCGGGCTGCCGCGGCGCTTCCTCGACATTGCCTTCTTTGCGCCGAGCGCGGTGCCCTCGGTTTCGATCGGCCTCGGCCTGCTGGTGGCGTTCTCGAAGCCGCCGATCCTGCTCAATGGCACCACGGCGATCGTCATCATCGCCCATTTCATCCTGATCTCGGCTTTCACTTATGGTTCCGTATCGGCCGGTCTGGCGCGGCTGGCGCCGGAATACGAACAGATCGCCGAAAGTCTCGGGGCGCGTCCGGCCTATCGTCTGCGGCGCGTGACCTTGCCGCTGCTGGCGCCCTATCTGGTCGCCGCATTCAGCCTCAGCTTCGCTCTGTCGATGGGCGAACTCGGCGCCACCGTCATGGTCTATCCGCCGGGCTGGGTGACCCTGCCGGTCGGCATCTTTGCTCTCACCGACCGCGGTGCAGTGTTCGACGGCGCGGCGCTGACCATGGTGCTGATTGCCCTGACCCTTGCTGTGCTTGCCGGGCTGTCCTGGGTGGCGAACCGCTTCAGCAGCCGCTGAGCGGCCGAGCGTCGATCCGCCTCAGGGGCGCGGCAGACGGCAAGCGCTAAGCTCCATGCTCGAGCACCTCGGGCCCTGGAGGTGGACGTGACCGAATTTGATACCGTTGTCGTCGGGTCGGGCATGGGCGGCATGAGCTGCGCCGCCGGCTTGGCTCGTACCGGACACAAGGTCCTCCTGCTCGAACAATACGGGTCGCTGGGCGGGCAGTCGCACAGCTTCAGCCGCAACGGATTTCGATGGGACGCCGGTCTTCACTACCTTGGCGGCTTGGCGCCGAACGATCCGGACCGAGCCGTTCTCGACTGGCTGACCGAGGGTCGGATGGCATTCGCCTCGCTTGGTGCCATCTACGACACGCTCCATTTTCCCGATGGCTTCACGCTGCCGCTTTCGCGTCCCGAGGCCGCCCAGCGCCTTGATCTCAAGGAGCGGTTCCCCGGGCATGAAAACGAAATCGACGCCTGGTTCGATGCCATGCGTCAGGGCGGTCGCGCGATGACGGCGGTCCTGCAGGTTCGCGCGATGCCCTGGCCTTTGGCTGCCGCGGTCGCGTTGTGGAACGACCGCGCCGTCAAGCGTTGGTGTGGGCGCACGCTGGCTGACGTCATCAACGAGACAACCCGCGACGAGAAACTCGCTGCTGTAATGGCAGCGCAGTGGCCGGATGACGGCGGAACGCCATCGGAGGGCAGTTTCGCGATGCATGCGCTGGCCGTGGGTTCGTACCTGCCGAGCGGCGCCTATTATCCGGTCGGCGGCGGCGGAAGCTTCGCGGATCATCTGATCCCGACGATCAAAAAAGCCGGCGGCGAAGCGCGCACTGGCGTCGCCGCCAAGCGGCTGGTCGTCGAAGACGGTGCGGTCAAAGGCGTGGAGACCGCCGACGGAGCCGCATATCGCGCCAAAGCCGTTGTTTCCGACATCGGGGCACGCGAAACGCTGATGCGGTTGTTGCCGGCCGACTTGCAGCAGTCGGACTGGGGCCGGGAAATCCTGTCGTTTCAACCGAGCCTCTGCCATTTCTCGCTCTTCCTTGGGTTCGAAGGCGATATTGAAGCGGCCGGAGCGACGCGGTCGAACCATTGGATCTATGACAGCTGGTCCACCGAAACGCTGTGGAGCGACTTGGCAACGCAGCCGGAACCGCCCGGCCTGTTCGTTTCCTTCGCGTCGCTCAAGGACCCTGCCCATGAGCCCGGTCCACGGCAGCAGCATGCCGGCGAGCTTGTTGCCTTTGCCGATTGGTCGATGGTCGAACCGTGGGCGACGCTTGATCATGACAAGCGCGGGCCCGATTACGCGGCGTTCAAGACACGCGTCGAGGATGCCATGCTTGCGCTATTTGCACGGCAGTTTCCTCGCCTTGCTCCCTTGATCGTGCTGCGCGAGCTGGCGACGCCGCTGGCGACCGCCTGGATCACCGGTCACGAGCACGGCGCCTTCTACGGGCTCGAGAACACGCCGCGCCGGGCGACGAGCCGTGCTCTTCGTATGAAGACACCCATTCCCGGCCTCTACCTCAGCGGCCAGGACGTCGCGACACCGGGGATATTCGGGGCCATGTGGGGCGGGCTGCTGGCTGCCGCGAGTGTCGATCCGCGCATCTTTCCACATCTTCGCGGCTGAACGGCGCGAACCGGTTTATGTCCGAATTTGCGAACGGTGTCGCCGCTGCCCGTTTCCGTGGTCTCCTACGATCCAGGTAACAAACTCGGAGGGAGATGCCCGCGATAGGTGCCGCCGAGCGGGCATGGCGGCGACGGCGCCGCTGTTGTCGTAAGGAAGTTGGAACTCTGAGACGAGTTTGCAGCTGACTAGGTGCTCCGCCGGGTAGTCCACCGAAATCCACTTTTCGCTTGGGCTTGCCGAAGGAATGCCTGAGACCCGGCGTGCAATTTCAAGCGCCGATCGGGGGTCAACACTCGAGGCCGATTGACAGTGCAGAGACTGCTCGGTCATTCGAGCATCGCAACGACCGAGATCTATACACACGTGTCCGATGGGACTCTGCGAAAGTCGGCGCGGTTCTGGATCTTCTCGGCGAACGACCTGACGCTCAGGCGAACCATCACCTTGAGCACCGGCACCTTCGAGCCGCACGCCCTGCTCTTCGCCGAGGACCAGAAGCTTTTGGTTTCCGCTGCAAACTATCGCGGCCAGAACGGCGCCAAGGGCTACGAGACGCACTGGTACTCGATCCGCGCCGGAGGCCGTCTCGTATGCAGCTTCGCGCTCAGGCAGGGCGCGTTCGTCAGGCTGTCGGAACTTGCGGCGTCTGATTGATCACTCAACGGTCCGGAGCGGATCGGCCGAACGAAGACAGAGGACAAGGTCCATTGGTATGATTGAATGCGGTTTTGCTCTTGCAAACCGCATCGGATAGCGCTTTAGGCAGCTTCCTGCACGATGGACACGCCTTTGGATATCCCGCCAAACGGTCGCCAAGACAGCCGGACGACATTCACTTCGAGTGCGAAGTCGGTGTTTCGGCTGCTCCTTTCCAAGGGGCCGGCGACCCGTCCGCAGCTTTCTACCGCGCTCGGGTTGTCGCGACCGACCATGTCGGCGTCCGTCGCCGCGCTGCAGCGGATGGGCCTGATTGAGAAGATCGGTGAGGTGAACGGTGCGCTAGGGAGGAGAGCCGCCGTGTATCGACCGGCCGCCGCGGCGGGCCATGTGATCGCCGTCGACGCCGGCTCGACCCATATCCGCCTCCGCGCGTCGACTCTCGACCGGCGATTGCTGCACAGCCATGTCTATCGCCTGGCTTCCGGTCAGCGCTATCTCAGCGCCGAGATCAGCAAGGCAGTCGCCAAGGAGGTCGAGGAGATCCGCGCGCTCGCCGAGCCCGCCTGGGGGCCGCTGAGGGCGATGGGCATTGCCCTGCCGGCGCGCGTCGTGGCCAAGGATGCCGACACCGCAGCGACCGGCCAAAACAACCTGTTCCTGAATTTCGCGCCGCCTGCGCACGTGCCGTTGCTGATAGAGAACAACGTCAACTGCGCGGCCGTCGCCGAATCGAGCGAGGGCGTCGCGCGCGGTGCGCCCGACTTCGCCTACATTCAGGTCGGCCTCAAAATCGGCATGGGCGTCGTCCTGCGCGGGCAGCTGCTGCGCGGCTATAACGGCGCCGCCGGCGAGGTCGCACACCTGCCGTTTCCCTGGGGCACGGACCGCCGCCCGGCAAGCGAAGAACTCGAGAATTACCTCGGGGCGGAGATGCTCATGCAACGCGTGAACCGCGACTGGCCGGCCGCCGGTGATGCCGGACCGCCGCCACGCGACACCGCGCAACTCCTGACCCTGGCGGAGCAGCAGCATCCGGCGGCGCTGGAACAGGTCCGCCGCCACGCCGAGGATATCGGTGCGCTCGTCGCCGCCTGTGTCAGCGTTCTCGATCCCGGCCTCGTCGTGCTCGGCGGCGGTATCGGCAGCAATGCGATCATCCTGCCATGGGTGCGCGAGACGGTGGCGCGGCTATGCCTGCCCACCCGCATCGAGACGAGCGCACTCGGTCTCGATGCAACCGTGCTCGGCATCGAGAAACTGACGGCCGAATATGCCAGCCATCTCCTCCTCGGCGACACGCCGGCGCCGAACACGCCGCTGGCCTGACCCTGCGTCGCGTCGACCGCCGCTCAACGTCCGAATCGCTGGTTGGCGCTCATCCAAAACTGATGATTTCCTTGCCTTTGCGCCCTGCCCGGACAGCGTGCGGTGTCAAGTCCGGGCAGTCGACCCGCTTGATTAATTTGTTAATCTGCTTAATAAATAGACCGGCGCTGTGACGCGTCTTGCGTGGACGCCGCGGGGCGTTCGCGCGGGCAATGGAGGGAAAAGGATGTTGAGCCGCCAAGGACTGACCATGAGTTTCGCTGCTCTCGTTGCTGCGGCAACGATGGGCAGCGCGCATGCGCAGGACCCAATCACCTTGGAGTATTGGGTCTTCTCGGACTACGCCCAGGGCGATGCCCTGCAGATGCAGCAGACCTTCATCAAAGAATTCCAGAAGACCCACCCGAATGTCACCATCAACATCTCGGGCAAGGGCGACGACGACCTGACCGGCGGCGAGATCGCCGGCGCCGCCAGCGGTACCCTGCCGGATGTGTTCATGAACGGCGTCGATGTCGGCGCGACGCTCGTCCAGGCGAGCGCCCTCAAGAACATCTACGCGGAGTGGATGGCCCTACCGCAGGCATACCGGGACCAGTTCGATCCCGCCGCGGTGTCGGTCTGCCAGCCGGCGCCCGATACCATGTACTGCATCCCCTATACCGGCTACGCCACCTTCATGTACCGGAACCTGACCGTGCTCAAGGCGGCCGGCATCGACCCGTCGCAGCCGATCAAGGACTGGGCGGACTGGCTGGCGCAGATGAAGAAGATCAAGGCGGCTGGCAAGTACGCCGTTCCCGACCAGACGCAGACCTGGCAGTCGGTCGTGGCGACCTATTCCGGCGCCGCCGGCAACGATGATTGGGGCGCGAACTTCGACGCCAAGACCACCAAGGTCGATCCCGCGAAGTACGCCAAGGCCTTGCAGATGTTCAAGGACATGGCGCCGTACAACAGCGGAACCAGCCGTAACGACCAGGCAACCAAGGACCTGTTCATCTCCAACCAGCTCGCCTTCCACATCGTCGGGCCTTGGGTGAATCCGACCTATGAGGACGCCGCCAAGCAGTCGGGCCTGCAGTACGACTACGTGCTCGCCCCCGGCGCCACCGAGGGCACGCATGGCGGCATCAAGGGCTACGAGTTCATCGGCATCGCGCCGAACGCTCATGCCGACGTCGCCTTCGAGTTCGCCGCCTACGTCTCCGCCAAGGAGCAGATGGTGCGCTGGGAGAAGCTCCTGTCGCGCTTCAACGCCAACGCCGCGGCCATGGCCGAGGCTGCCTCTCTGCCGCTGGTGAAGATCACCGAGGATGCGGCAAAGGACGCGCTGTTCAACATGCCGCCCTATTTCGTCGGTGCCTATCCGAACTGCTACCGGCAGATCCTCACCGACAACGCCGCAGAAGTCGTCGACAACAACGTCGACGCGGCGGAGGGTGCAAAGTCGCTGGTCGATCAGCTCAATGCCTGTCTTGCAGGCGGCTGATCGAGCCTGCGATATCAGCGATGGCCGGATCCTTTGGGTCCGGCCATCGCCGCCTCGGTCGCGCTGCAGCAGGCATACCGGCAGCGCGACCGCCTTCGATCAGGTTTGATGAATACTTGGACGCCGGCCGACTGATGAGGAAGCACATACCGCACTACCTGATGGTATTGCCGTTCATGCTGCTTTTTGCGGCCTTCTTCCTCTATCCGATCCTGAGCGGCTTCACCTACAGCTTCTTCAACTGGGATGCGATCCATCCGGCGAAGTTCGTCGCCCTGGACAACTACCAGCGCATCCTTGCCTCCCGGGATTTCAGCCGATCGATGACCAACCTCGCGACCTATGTCGCGATCACGGTGCCGATTGGCATCACCGTAGCCTTCTGCCTGGCGCTCCTGGTCAACAGCTTCAAGGGATTCTGGGGGAGCTTTTTCCGCAGCCTGTTCTTCATGCCGGTCATCCTGCCGATGTTCCTTGCGGCAACCATCTGGCGCTGGATCTACACGCCGAACTTCGGCCTGTTGAACATGATCCTCGGCTGGCTCGGCTTCCGCTCGATCAGCTTCCTCAACGACACCCACACCATGCTCTACGCGCTGATCGCGGTCGACGTCTGGGTGTCGGCGGGATTCAACATGGTGATCATCCTCGCCGGGCTGAAGAACATTCCGGCACACTTCTACGAAGCGGCGCGGCTCGACGGGGCGACCAAGCTGCAGCAGACGATCCACATCACCATCCCCATGCTCTACCCGGTGCTGTTCTTCGTCGTCACCTATGGCTTCATTTCCGCGCTGCAGGTCTTCGAGGTGCCGTGGCTGCTCACCGGCTCGTCCTTCACCGCCTATGGCGGACGTCAGCACGCGCTCCTCTTCCCGGTCATGGACATGATGGGACGCGCCTTCGGGTCGCTGAAATTCGGTGAGGCGGCTGCCTACGGCTTCATCCTGACCATGGTGATCGTACTGGTGACGGTGGCAATGTTCACCCTGCGCAGGAAGGACTACGACACGTGACCGCGACGCCGTCGACCCACGACGACACGGCGGGTTCGTTCGTGTCGGAGGAGACGCTGGGAACCATTCTGCGGTTCGCGGTCGCCATCTGCATCGGCTTGGTGGCGGTCTTCCCGATCCTGTGGATGGTCAATGTCGTCTTTGCCGAGCCCGGCCTGCCGGTCGCTATCAATCCGCGCCTCTATCCGACCTCGTTGAGCTCCGGTATCGACAAGATCGTGACCATCCTGCGCGAGACCGACTACCTGCACGCCTATTTCGTCTCGCTTGCCTACAGCCTGTTGACCATCGTCGGCCTGCTGCTGGTCGGCTCGATGGCGGCATTCGAATTTGCCCTGTTCGAGTTTCCCGGCAAACGCATCCTCTTCGCGATCGTCTTGCTGTCGCTGATGGTACCGACCGCCGTCACACTGATCCCTACCTATCTGCTCACCGTCCGCCTCGGCTGGATCAGCACGATGCAGGGGCTGGTCGTGCCCGGGCTGTCGTCTGCCTTCGGGCTGTTCATGCTGGTCCAGTTCATGAAGACCATCCCACGCGAGATGCTCGAGGCGGCGCGCCTCGACGGCGCCGGGCACTTCCGGCTCTACCGCTACATCGCGCTGCCGCTGTCGGGCAATGCGCTGGTGACGCTCGCCATCCTCACCTTCATGCGCACATGGGGCAACTTCATTTGGCCGCTGGTCGTGGCGCCGCGTCCGGAGCTGTATACGGTCAGCCAGGTCGTCGGCCTGTTCAACTCGCCCTATTCGCACGTGACGGTGGACGTGGTGATGACCGCAAACCTGTTGGCCGCGCTGCCGCCGCTGGTCTTCTTCCTGATCTTCCAGCGCAAGATCGTCGAGGGCATTGCCATGTCGGGAACCAAGGCGTGAGCGCGATGGGCCGAAATCGACAATCGGGAGCCCGCAGATGGCCAACGTGAAGATTGTCAACGCCAGCAAGTCCTACGGCCCGACCCGGGTGTTGCAGGACATCAACCTCGATATCGCCGATGGCGAGTTCGTCGTCTTCGTCGGTCCGTCGGGCTGCGGGAAGTCGACGCTGCTGCGCATGATCTCCGGGCTCGAGGAGATCACCAGCGGCGAGATCAGACTAGATGACAGGCGCGTCAACAACGTCGACCCGGCCAAGCGCGGCGTGGCGATGGTCTTCCAGTCCTATGCGCTCTACCCGCACATGACGGTGTTCCAGAACATGGCCTTCAGCCTCACCATGGCCCACGAGTCGAAGGCGAAGATCGCCGCGAAGGTCAATCACGCCGCCGAGATCCTGCGGGTCACCGACCTGCTCGATCGCCGGCCGGGTCAGCTGTCCGGCGGGCAGAAGCAGCGCGTCGCCATCGGCCGCGCCATCGTCCGCGAGCCACAGGTCTTCCTGTTCGATGAGCCGCTATCCAATCTCGATGCGGAACTGCGTGTGCAGATGCGCGCCGAGCTGATCGAGCTCCACGCCAAGCTCGGCACCACGATGATCTTCGTGACCCACGACCAAGTCGAGGCGATGACGCTGGCCGACCGCATGGTAGTGATGAATCAGGGCGTGATCCAGCAGGTCGGCCGGCCGCTCGACCTCTATGAGAAGCCTGCCAACAGGTTCGTCGCTGGCTTTGTCGGCTCGCCCAAGATGAACTTCATCGGGGCAAGGCTGAAGGCCGCGGGCGACGAAACCATCACGCTCGCTAATGTCGGCGGACAGGCCGGCTTCGACATTCCGTGGTCCGGTCCCGCTCTCCCCGGCGGTGACGTCGATGTCGGCATCCGCAGCGAACACATCGCCATGGTCGAGACGACCGACGATGCGGCCGTGCTGAGCGGTCGTGTGGCCTTCGTCGAAGAGCTCGGCGACGTGACCTTCGTTCATTTCGATCTGCCGAGCGGCGAGCGGCTGATCGCGCGCAGCGCCAAGGGGCGCTACGCCGGCGGAGCGCCGTGTCTGGCGAAGCTCGACCGCAACGCGATCCATCTCTTCGACAAGGCTGGTGTCCGGGTGGACCACGCATGACGGATTTCGCGGGTTTGATGGTTGGCGTGGACATCGGCGGCACCAAGACGCAGTTGCGCGCCAGCGAAGCGAGCGACGGGCACGACGATCTCGTCCTGCCGACGGCCGAGTGGCGTGTGCGCGACTGGGACAAGGACGCCGATACGCTCCATGCGCTCGTGCGCAAGCTGGTCGGCGACAAGCCGGTAGCCGCGCTTGCTGTCGGCGCGCATGGCTGCGACGACGCGCAGGAATGCGAGGCCTTCGAGACGGCCCTTAGCCGGCACGCGTCGTTCCCAGTCCGCGTCGTCAACGACGCCGAGCTGCTGCCGGCCGCGCTCGGCTACAAGCAGGCGATCGGGCTCGTCGCCGGAACGGGTTCGATCGCGGTCTATCGCGATGCCGAGCACGGCATGCTGGTTGCGGGGGGGTGGGGCTGGATCATCGGCGACGAGGGAAGCGCCGCCGGGCTCGTGCGCGAGGCCGCCCGCGCCGTCCGCCTGCATGTCGACGGCGGTGGCTCGAAGCGCGACCCGCTCGTCCATCATCTTTTCGAGACGCTCGGCATCCGCAGCGGAACGCGCGTCGGCAGCGCGCTCGCCAAGCTCGGCGACGCCGCCGGGCTCGGGCGCCACGCACCGCTGGTATTCGAGGCAGAACGACAAGGTTCGGCACTTGCCGCGCAGGTCATCCGCGACGGCGCCAGACAGCTTGTCGAACTTGTCGCGCAACTGAAGAAGCGCGGGGCGAAGGCCGAGAAGATCGTCGCCGGCGGCGGCGTGATCGTGGCGCAGCCGAGCCTTGCCAACGCATTTCTGGAAGAGGTCGCCCTGCGTTTTGGCCAGAGCATGACGGCCACGATCTATTCGGCGCCGCCGGTGGTCGGAGCCCTCAGGCTTGCCGCCGATCTCAGCGCCGACCGGCGGGCTGCCCCGGCGCAGCCGGTAGCCTCGGCGCCAAAATGACTTTACCCGACTCCCGAAAGACCCGAGACATGAAAATCGCTCCCAAATCGCCCGCCAGCCGGAAGCCCTCGCTGATTGCCTGACCACAGCCAGGGCCGAGATCGCCGGCACCGACCTCTCCGCCTTCGAGAAGGGCCTGCTCGCAGTGACTGGCATCGGCGCCAGCTATGCCGCAGGCGTCGTCGTTGCCTCGGAGTTCGTGCGCCGTGGACGGCGCACGTTTCCGGTGCGTTCCGTCGACCTCATCGACGGCGGTGACATGGCGGACTGCATTCTGGCCTTCTCCCACCGCGGGACGAGCGCCGAGGTGGCGCAGTCCCTTGCGGCCCATCCGAACCTCCCCAGGCTCGCCGTCACCAAGGACGCCGCCAGCCCGATCGCGCGCGGCGCGGATGCACATGTCCTGTTGCAGAATGGAGAGGATGCGACGCCGTCGAGCACCGCCTATACGGGCGCGCTGGCGGTTGCCGGCCTCATTTGCGAACGGCTGTGCGGGCCAACGGCGACCGTCTGGGACGCGATCCCGGGCCTCGCCAGGGAAATCCTCGATCGTGCCGCCGAGAAGATGCCGCGCCTGCGCAAGACCTTCGAGAACCGCCGGGCGATCGATTGCGTCGGCGCTTACGCCTCGTTCGGCACGGCTGACGAAGCCTCGCTCCTGCTGCGCGAAGCCGCCCGCATCCCGGCCTCCGGCTACGACACCCGCCATTACCTGCACGGCCCGATGGAATCGATGGACCGCAACACCGGCGTCGTGATTTTCGGGGATGGGCGTGAGCTGGAGATCGCCCGGCAGTTCGATAGCGTCGGCTGTCCCGTCTTTCTGCTTACCGCCAACGACGACATCGGCGACGGCGACTACCTGACCGTGATGCGCATCCCGGCGCAGGAGAGCCGGATCGCCCGTGGCATCCTAGACATCCTGCCGGCCCAGCTTCTCGCCGCGGAGCTGTCCGACGCCGCCAGTCTGACCGACACCAAATTCCGCTACCCGCAGGCAGACACGAAGATCGTGAGCAGCTGACACATCGGAGCGGCACTGCTCGATCCGGTGCATCCAATGCATTGGCGATTTGCCAGTCCTCCTGGCGTCTCCAGGGGCTACTGCCGGCAATAGGGGCCCGCAACATCAAAGTCCTAACGACCGCAGACGGACAACGACTGCTAGAGGATAGCGAACGGCATGCCGGGCGAGCCCGTGGCACCGACAATCGGCAGCGGAGAAAACACGTATGCAAACTCATGCCGCCGGTGTTCTGCAAGCCCGTCCAAATTCATGCCTTCATGCAGGTATATGCCGTGACGCATAATGAGATGCTGGTGGCACGGCAACGCCAAACCCGGTTCTGCCGCCGGAATGACTTCGACGGCGAAGTTGTCCGCACCGACGACCGAAGGACGATAAGCCGACAGAAACTCGGCGGCGCTGAGGTCGATTCCCGGAGCGCCATCATACCAGTGCTCAGCATCGCTGAAGAAACGCGAGCCATGGCCGGTGCGGATGAGGACGACCTCGCCAGGTGAAATCAATGGGTCGGTCATGTCCTGCGCCGCAATGCATTCCCGAAGCATATCGGCGGTGATGGCCTCGCCCGGGTCGAGCGGTCGGCCGGCAAATCCTTGAACGTCCAAGAGAATGCCGCGCACAAAAAAGATCGGGGCATTTTCGATACCGAGCTGCTTCAGACCATAGGGCGACCAGACCTCCCCGATCGTCTTGCCATTGTAGAAGAGCGCAGATCGCTGGCCGCACGCGCAGCCTGCATGGCCAAGCGCGTCCATGTGAGTGCCGATCTGCCCAATCTCGGTAACAACGAAGTCGTCGTTCCAGACCGCCTGAGATCTTTCGCCAACCGGGCCACCAGTCGGGCCGCCCGGCATGCGAAGGTCGAAGGTACGGCCGGGCGAGAGGGGCATGGCGTCCGAATATGGAAAACCGAGAGGGACGACGAGACCGTCACGGACCAATCTGATCGCCGCGAGCACCTTTTCCGGACCGAGGAGGTTGGCATTCCCCCGCTGATCGTCTGGTCCCCATGGAGACGGGAACCAATCGCGTCCGAGAGCGGGATTGTTGAGCGCTTCGGTTGGATCGTCTTTGCGCCGGACCATGTCAGCCTGCCCTCCGTGCGGCGAGATCCGCCGTACGACGCTGCAGAAGGGCGCGTGAGAGCGTCTCGACGGCGATAACGAATATAAGCAGAAGACCAGCCGCTAGGTTCTGCGCCCAGAACGGAGCACCGAAATTGGCGAGACCGCTGATGACCAGTCGCAAGGTGAAAAGCCCAGCGAGCACTCCGAAAAAATCGCCACGGCCGCCCTGGAGCGCGATTCCGCCGATGAGACAGGCGGCGACCGCCTCAAGCAGCACGGCTTCGTAGCCGAGCGGCGTGGCGCCACCCGAACGCACAGAGAGCAGACCGCCGCCCAGAGCAGCCAATGCCGCGGAGATCGCGAAAGCAACGACAATAGGCCTGCCTATGGGAACGCCAGCAGCGCGTGCTTCATTGCGGCCGCCGCCAATTGCATAGATCTCGCGCCCCCACAGAGTCCGCGAGGCGAAGAATCCGATCGCGAGATAGACCGCAAAAAGAATGACGTTGAGCGGCGAAAAGACGAGCCAGCGCGCACTCACGTCGTCCGACAGGGACAGCGCTTCGATGGCCAGCGTTTGTGTCGTCTCATTGGCCGCAATCAAGGCCACGCCGCGCAGGCCGATAAGCGTGCCGATGGTGAATATGAGTGAACTGATCCCGAGACGATGGATTGCGTAGCCTTGCAGGGCTCCCACGACCGATGCCGCGGCTACCACAATGAGAAGGGCCGGAACCAGGCCGACGCCGAGGCCAATCAGCTCGATGGTCACCACACCGGCCAAGGCGGCCATCGAGCCGACAGACAGATCCATCTCACCGGCGATCATTGTCAGGCCCACGCCAGCAGCCACCAACCCGGTGAGCACCGCACCGTCCAGGAGAGCTGCGCCCCCCCGTGCCGTGAAGTACGCCGGAAGCTGCGAAGCGAACGCCAGATAGAGAATCGCCACGAGCGCTGCTCTTGCGAGCGCTTCAGTCCGAAGCCATGGCCTCATCAGCGCAGCCTCTGTTGAAGAAGGTGAAAGCCTGCTGTGGCAAGAACCACGACGAGTCCGACAACGGCGAGCCGCACACCGGCTGACCAGCCGCGCAACAGCATGAAATTCTGCAACACCGCGATCAGTACTGCACCGAGAGCCGCCCGCACGGGTGTTCCCCTGCCGCCGCGAAGTGCAATGCCGCCAACGAGCACCGATGCGATACTGTTGATGTCGAGGCCGGCGTACTGGTCCGCCTTGGCGAGCGTAAACTGCGCCACGCCGAATATCGAGATCACGGCGGCGCCGAGAGAAAAAAGAATCATTGCAGTATTGGTGGCCACATTGACGCGCAGCCCGCTGGCAACTGCGGCGGCGCGGTTGGCGCCGGAGAGCACCATCAGCCGGCCGAGACGCGTCTTCGTCGTCAGAAACCAGGCCACGAAGGCAAGGAGCACGAACGCCCAGCTCTGCGTCGGCACGCCGAGCGGACGCGCGGTCCCGAACCAAAGCGATGTCGTATCGTGGACACGAATGAGCGTATTGCCGCTCAGAAGGGCCGCGATACCGGTGAACACCGCTCCATAGGCTATCGTGGTGATGATCGGATTCCGAATGATATTGATGACGAGGCCCTGGAGCAGACCCGCAACAATAGCAACGACCAGCGTGACCAGGATAGCGACGAGAACTCCGGAACCGCTCTTGAGTACCAACGCAAAGACGATGCCGAAAAGCGCGGCCATCGGACCGGCGGAAAGCGCAAAGAGGTTGCCCGAAATCGTGACGAAACTCATGCCTATCGCGACGATGCCGGTGATCGACGCTGCACGCACAATGACCAGCATGTTGTCGAACGTGAAGAACGCATGTGTCGTCAGGCCAGCCACGGCGAGAACGACTGCGATGCCGGCCGCGACCGCCACCCAACGCATCCGTTCAGACTGGCGCAGGCTGATATTTGCAGCGGTGGGAGAAACAGTCACGCTGCATGCTCCGTGATCGGGTGAGTCACGTCGCGGGTGATCTCCTCGACTGTCAGCAGCCGGGCATCTGCAACGCGGATGAGACGGCCCTTGTAGAATGTGGCCACGCGATCGGCGAGTCCGTGAACCTCCTGCGAGTCGGAGGACGCGAACACGATCGTCAGTCCGCCGTCGGCGAGCGCGCGCAGGTGTTGGTAGATTTCGGCGCGCGCGCCGACATCGACGCCACGCGTCGGTTCTTCGACGAGCAGCAGCCTCGGCTCAACTCCAATCCACTTGCCCAGCGCCACCTTCTGCTGGTTACCGCCACTTAGCCGACCGGCCGGGCGCGGAATACGTTCCGGATCGATTTCGAAACGCATGGCGATTCTGTTTGCCAGTGCAAGCTCACGTTCCGCATCAATGACGCCCAAGCGGGTGATGCGCTGCAAAGACGGCGCGGAAAGATTCTCGAAGATTGCCCGATCGGCGAAGATGCCGTCGCGTTTGCGGTCGTCGGAGCAATAGGCGATACCTTGCGCGATGTTCTGCCGAATTCCACGCACGGTGTAAGGCTCGCCGTTCAGCGATATCCTGCCCTGTGTCATGGGCACGACGCCTGCCAGCATGCGGACAAACGAATTGGCGCCGCTGCCGACTTGTCCTGCCAGCCCGAGGATTTCGCCCTGACGCACGGCTAACGTCACCGGCACGTTTAGTCCCGGTGCCAGGCAATCTTCGGCAGCCAGAATCTCGCGATCGGGCAAAGATGGACGCCTGTCGGGAAACATCTGGTCGAGCCGGCGGCCGAGCATGTGCTCGATCAAGGTATCGACGTCCAGTTCGGCAGTCGCCATGCCGGCAAAGCTTCGGCCGTTGCGCAGGATGGTGACACGCTGGCTGAGCCGGAAGACCTCGGGCAGGCGATGAGTTACATAGATGACTGCGCATCCCTCGCGGGAAAGCGTCCGTACCGCTGCCTCCACGCGCTCGATCTCGGCGTCCGACAGTGCAGCGGTCGGCTCGTCAAGAATGGCTATGCGGGCGCGTCGCGACAACAGCCGCGCAATCTCGACGAGCTGGCGCTCCGCGACCGACAAGGGGCCAGCGCGCGCCAGGGGGTCGATGCTGCCCAGCCCAAGCTGATCAAGAAACGGGCGCGCCATCCGTGCAAGTCGGGCCGGCCGGCGAAGCAGCCCTGCTGCCGCATCACCAAGAAAGACGTTTTCGGCAACGGACAGGTCGTCGACGATACTGAGCTCCTGGGCGACATAGGCGATGCCGGCGGCGTGCGCCTGCGACGGCGAATGGAAGTGAACTGAACGACCGTCGATCTTGATCTCGCCGCTGTCGGGCACCTCGAGGCCGGCAAGGATCTTCACCAAGGTGCTCTTGCCCGCACCGTTCTCCCCCAGGAGCGCCATAACCTCCCCGGGTTCCACCGAGAAATCCACGCCATCCAAAGCAACCGTAGGGCCGTATCGCTTGGCGATGCTGTTCATACGGAGCATCGACGGGGTGCCTCGCGTGATTGAAGCGGGTGGCGGCGCAGAAGATCTCCGCGCCGCGCCTTGCTCAGGATAACGGCAATGCGCCGCAATTAGAACTCGCAGAGTTGCGCGAGCGTCTTGCCCCACATCTTCGTGGTGTCGTGGGCGAGCTGCGTATTGGCCACCGGCGGGTTCGGAATGTAGTTGAAGCGATAGGCCAGGCCATCGTCGGACGGCGGAGCATCAGGGTTATCGGGATAAAACATCTCGCCGTCCTTGACCTTGCCGTCGCGGTTGAATTTCGCGAGCGTCTGCACGGCGAGCCAGCCCTCGAAGTATCCGGATTGGATCGCGGTGCCGATGAGGTCCCCGTTGATCACGTGCGTCGGATCTCCGTGACACGTGCCGCCAACGACGTAGACGTCTTTGCCAGGCGTCAGGCCGTTCTCGCGAAGAGCCTGCGCCGAAGCGCCGGCCATGGAATCATTCTCGGTGTAAATCCAGGTCAAGCCGTCCTTGTGAGCCGGGATGATCTGGGACGCGACCTTGTAGCCGTCATCTTCCATGAACCCTCCGGAAGGAACGACGGCAACGGTGGTAAGCTTGCCTTTGGCAACGCTCTCAAATCCGTTGACGCGGTCGGTACCGGCAGAGTAGCCGGCCGGAAAGCGGATAATGAAGCCCTTGTCGCACTTGACGGTGGTCGACTTGGCGCAGGTGTCGAGCAGCATCTCGGCCGCGGTCTTGCCGCTCAGGAAATCGTTCGCACCAGCGTAAGCCGTCCAGAATTTCTCGGTTCCCTTGATCGGAAACTGATTGGTCAGGATCACCGGAGCACCGGTCTGCTTGAGCGCCCGCAACGAGGCCACACCGGCCGCGTTCTGGAAGGGCCACCACACATATCCCGCAACCTTTTCACCAGAAGCGATCTGCTGCTGAACCTGGCTGTCCTGCTCCGTTTGGTTGAAGTTGTTCTCGATGAATTTGACCTCGTAGCCCAACTCCTTGGCTTTTTCCGTCGCGCCCTTCTCCCATTGGCCAACATATGGGTTTGTGCTCGAAATGATGAACACAACGATTTTGCCCTTGGACGCCGCCATGGACGTCGCCGCCGAGGCACCCAAAGCCAGCGCTCCGGCGAGGCCAAGAGCCAAATATTTCCCAAATTTCATTGTTTCCTCCCACCTGAACTTAATTCCAACGGACGCACCCACCGGTTGGGTCGCCGCTCCTCTCCCACGATGCGCTTAGAGTGAAACGAACTATTTCGTACATGTCAACTGGCGCTAACATGCATTTTCGACAGAGCCGATCTATGGGCTGCTTGCACGTGCTTTCGAAATGCAGAGGTCTATGCAATCTCGTCGGTGCCCGCCCTTCACGCCAACCGGGTTTCTGCTCCAGCCGTTCCAGGTCAGTCCGCGCTCGTCAATAAGGCCAATCGTCCGACCAGAATTGGCCCTTCGAGCGAGACTTGTTGACTGTTCGAACTGGATGGTACAGGCTTCTTGAGAAGAGCAATGAGATGCGCCGTGCATCATTTGGGGTGTGGATCAGTGGCCTCAAGGGCTGAATCGGATGTCAGCAACAAGGCCGCCGTAGCGGGTGAACGTCTGTCTCGCCGTTCCGTACTGGTCGGGCTGATCGGGAACGGCATTCAGCTCTCCCGATCGCCCGCGATGCATGAGGCGCAGGCGCGCAAGCTCGGCATCGACTACGCGTATCGCCTGCTCGATGTGGCAGACATGGGGCCGAACCCGCCGCCATTGGGGGAACTCGTCGATAGGGCCGAGGAGGAGGGATATTCGGGGCTCAACATCACCCATCCCTACAAGCAGGAGATTCTTGGTCACCTGCGCGCATTGTCCGACAACGCCGAGGCGATCGGCTCGGTAAACACGGTCGTGCTGGCTGCCGGCAGGCGTTCCGGTCACAACACCGACGTTTGGGGTTTCAAGGAAGCATTCCTTCAGGAACTGGGCGACGCAACCCGCGATCGCGTTCTCCTCCTGGGTGCTGGCGGTGCGGGTGCAGCCGTGGCGCACGCGCTGCTCGATATCGGCGTCGATCGCCTGCTGGTCAGCGATCCTGACACGGGACGCGCGCGACGATTAGTTGAGCGGCTAGCAGTACGTTACGGCGGCGGGCGCGCCGCCATCGCAAACGACGTCGCGGCTATCGCTACGCTCGTGGATGGCATCGTGAATGCCACACCAATCGGCATGGTTGGCCGACCGGGTCTGCCGATCGAAGTCGCGATGCTCCGCCAGTCGATGTGGGTCGCCGACATTGTCTATTTCCCGATCGAGACGGCGCTTTTGCGTGCCGCACGGCAATTAGGTTGCCGCACCATGTGCGGCGAGGGCATGGCTGTATTTCAGGCCGTGCGGGCGTTTGAGCATTTCGCCGGCGTTGCTGCCGACGTCGCGACGATGCGGGCCGCGTTCGTGGCCTGGAAAGCGCCAACAACATAGAGCCCCGGCGTAGATCTCGCCTTTCGGATCTGTGGCACCTGCGGGACCTCGACGGCGGCGTGGCATTCGAGAGAGCCTTCCCGCGTGCGACGGGCGCGGCCACGGACCGACGATCGCGCTGTCTCGATCGTTCCGAGGCCTTGAAGGCATACCGGAACCGATACGCAACGCGCATTTTCGATGGGCACCGGGCACAAGCGTGACCTGGTGGGGCGGCGCGGCGCCGGCCGTGGTGGTGGGCCACAACATTTCCGTCCTTGCTCGGTCGCATCGACCGAGTTGCCTGGGAGAAGACGAGTAGGGATCATGGTTGTTGTTGACCGCCCCACATTTGCAGGACTATAATGTACGAAAGAGTTCGTTCATGATATTTGGCGGCCGCCATGCTTTCTGAACCTCAGCGAGGATTGCTGATAGAGGACGAGTTTCTGCGGGATGGGCTGCAGAACGAGAAAGCCAAGTTTTCTGTCGAGGAAAAGGTGGCGATTGCGCGTGCGCTCGGCGACTGCGGCGTGCGACGGATTCAGGTTGGATCCTTCGTCCATCCGGGACGGGTGCCTCGGATGGCCGACACGGACGAGGTGCTGGCAGAATTGGGAGAGCGGCCGGGCGTGGTCTACAGCGCTCTCGTTCTGAACATGAAGGGCGTGGAGCGGGCCGTTGCGGCGAGGGCCCGCCATCTGAGTATGTCGGTCTCCGCAAGTCCCGAGCACAGCCGGAGAAACTTGAACCAGACAATCGAGGAAGCAGTTCCTCGCATTCGTGACATGGTTGCGCGCGCGCGCAGCGCAGGGATTGATGTGCGGGCGGGAATTCAATGCGCATTCGGTTCCCCGTTCGAGGGCAAAATCGCGGCGGGGCTGGTTGTCGATATCGCTCGTCAGTACAGCGAGGCGGGGGTCCAGGAGATTAATCTTGCCGACACCGCCGGAATGGCAAATCCGAGGTCGGTTGGTGATCTGATTTCGCGGGTGCGGGCGGCGGTCGACGACGCAATCGGCTTGTCGCTGCATCTCCACGACACGCGTGGCCTGGGCATCGCGAATCTGATCGCCGGGCTGGCGGCCGGCGTCCGCATATTCGACGCCGCTCTGGGGGGCGTCGGAGGCTGCCCGTTCATTCCTAAAGCATCGGGGAACATCGCCACTGAAGACGCCGCTTATGCTGCCGAGCAGATGGGCGTTGCTACGGGGATTGATCGCCGGCGGCTGTCGGCGCTGAGCGTTCAGGTCGAGCGCCGTCTCGGCCGGACATTGCCGAGCCACATGGCTCACCTGGACATGGAGACAGCATAGTGGCCCAGACCGCTGCAAATACGCGCACTGAAACGGCCGGTGTGAGGGTCCTCAACCCCTTCAAGGATTCCCACGCTCTCTGGCTCGGGCTCGCAGAGGAGGGGCTACGGCGAAAGGTGTTCGAGATCGTCACTGCCGACAACGTCGGCGCCAGGAACCTGCGCGCCGGGCTCACTGTGTTCGAGCCCGGCGAGCAATGTGCTCCGCACAGCCATCCAGGCTCGGAGGAGTTCAACGTGGCGATCAAGGGTAGCGGTGTGGCGTTTGACATCACTGCGGGAACTGAACTCCCATTCGTGGAGCACGACTGGATCTTCATTCCGGCCGGACACGTTCACGTCCATCGCAACACCGGCACCGAGCCACTCTGGCTCCTGTGGTGCTACGCGCCGCCTGGAGAGCTACCAACACGATAGTCCCGAAACTCGAAGGGAGGGATTTAAGATGAACATTGTCACTCCAACCAAGTCGCGCCAACTGACCGACGTTGAGCGCGCGTTGGCGCACGAGCTTCTGGACAAGGCGCGCAAGGCGCAGGACGTCACCAAGGACTATGACCAGGAGACGGTTGACCGAATTTGCCGCGCCATTGGGTGGGCGACAGGCAACGAGCAAACGTTCAAACGCATTGCGCAGATGGGGGTCGATGAAAGCGGCATCGGAGATCGTGAAGGGCGCGTTGCCAAGCGTTTCAAGATCCAGGGCATCCTGCGCGATGCCTTGCGCCAGAAGAGCGTTGGCATAATCGAGGAAGATCCGGTCAAGGGACTGGTGAAATACGCGAAACCCGTGGGAGTGATTGTGTCGCTGATCCCAACCACGAACCCTGAACTGACTCCGCCAGGGACGGCAATCTACGCGCTGAAGGCACGCAACGCAGTGATCTTCTCGCCCCATCCGCGCAGCCGCAAGACGACCTTCGAGATGGTTGAGGTGATGCGCAAGACACTTCGCAAGCTTGGCCATCCGGAGGATCTGCTGCAATGCGTCGAGCGGCCGAGCATTCCGCTCACCCAAGAGCTCATGGCGATCTGCGATTTGACCATGGCAACGGGTGGCAAGCCGATGGTCAAGGCGGCCTACAGCTCGGGCAAGCCGGCCTTTGGCGTCGGTGCGGGCAACTCGACGATGGTGATCGACGAGACGGCAGACATCGAGCAAGCAGCGCGGAACTCACGTCTCAGCAAGACGTCGGACTTTGGCTCCGGCTGTTCGGCCGACGGCAACCTGCTCATTGAAGACAGCATCTATGACAAGATGCGCGAGCAGCTCGTCGCCGAGGGGGGTATCTCTGCAACCCCGATGAGAAAAGCAAGCTCGAAGCTGCTCTTTGGAACGAGGACGGGCAGCGGCGGATCGAGACGATCGCCATCTCTGCTCAACGTATCGCCGAAGCTGCCGGTTTCACGATTCCGGACGACAGGAAATTCCTGATGGTCGAGGAATCAAACATCGGGAGGGAGCACAAGTTCTCAAGC
Source organism: uncultured Alphaproteobacteria bacterium (assembly GCA_963743015.1). Lineage (GTDB taxonomy): Bacteria > Pseudomonadota > Alphaproteobacteria > Rhizobiales > Kaistiaceae > CAVSRC01. Next base: position 399,378 of record CAVUOD010000014.1, on the reverse strand, counting down.
GAGAAGCTGTGCGTGGTGATGGCGCTCTTCCGGTACAAGGGCTTCGACCGCGTTCTCGACATGGTCAGGCAAATATATGAGGTTGGTGGTAAGGGGCATTCGTGCGGAATTTTCTCTTTCGATGACGAGCATATTCACCAGCTTGCGCTGGTGGCGCCGGTCAGTCGCATGATGGTCCGGCAACCGCAATCGAAGGCCAATGCGGGCGCATTCAACAATGGCATGCCGATGACCTCCAGCCTCGGCTGCGGCGTGTGGGGCGGCAACATCACCAACGAGAACATCCACCTCAAGCACTATATGAACGTGACCTGGGTCTCCCGTCCGATCCCGGAAGAAAGGCCGTCCGAACAGGAGCTGTTCGGCGAGTTCTACGGCACGGAAACCCTTTGAGTCCGGGAGGAACGACGGTGAACGAGACAGCGGTCAAGGGGCCGGCGATCAGGGACACGGTGGCGAACCAACTCGTTCGCTATCTGGGGGAGCGCGGGGTCAAGCACGTCTTCGGTCTGTGCGGACATACCAACATTGCCGTGCTGTCCGCGATGGCGAACAGCCCGATGCGGTTCATCACGGTGCGTCACGAACAGATCGCGGCGCATGCGGCTGACGGGTATGCGCGCGTTACCGGCAAGGCCTCGGTTCTTCTTACCCATCTCGGTCCGGGATTGACCAACGCGGCGACCGGCGTCGCCAATGCCGCCCTCGACTGCATCCCGATGGTGGTGATCGCCGGCGACGTGCCGAGTCACTATTTTGGTCGGCATCCGCACCAGGAAGTCAATCTGCATAGCGACGCTTCGCAGTACGAGATCTACCGGCCCTTCGTGAAGCGGGCCTGGCGTGTGGACCGACCGGACCTGTTTCCTGAAATCATCGAGAAGGCGTTTGCACTCGCCGAGAGTGGCCAGCCCGGCCCTGTACTGGTCGACGTCCCGATGGATGTCTTCTCGGCGAAGATCGACGTGGCGCTGTTTGATCGCTTGCGCACCAATGCAAAACAACCGGCACGGCCATCGCTCGATCACGAGACCGCCGCGAAGATCGTGCGCACCATAGCGGGTGCAGATCGGCCGGTCGCATATGTCGGCGGCGGCGTCATCGGCGCCCGAGCCGAGGCCGAGGTGAGGGAGTTTGTCGAGCATTTCGACATACCCGTCGCATATAGCCTCATGGGGAAGGGGGCGTTGCCCGACGATCATCCCTTGGCACTCGGCATGACGGGCTTCTGGGGCACTGAACTCGTCAATCGGCAGTGCATGGATGCCGACTGGATCATTGCGCTGGGAACGCGGTTCAAAGAGGCGGACTCATCGTCCTGGTACCCGGACTACACGTTTGATGTGCCGCCGACGAAGATCATCCATATAGACATCGAGCCGTCCGAGATCGGCCGCAATTTCCCGACCGAGATCGGTGCGGTCGCCGACTTGCGGCTGGCTCTCAAGGAGATCAACCGGGTCTCGCGCCAGCTCTACCCGAATGGGCGCAGCAACGACCGCCTCAAGGCCGAAATTGCCGATTTCCGGAAGCGGTTCGCCGAATCGAATCGGGAGATGGCGACCAGTTCGGCGTTTCCGATGATGCCGGAACGCATATTGGCTGATCTGCGTGCCGTGATGCCGCGCGACGCTCTGATGACGACCGACGTCGGCTGGAACAAGAATGGCGTCGGCCAGCAATTCGCCGTGTACACGCCCGGCACGGTTCTGACACCGGGCGGATTCGCGACGATGGGATTTGGTCCGTCTGCTGCCCTCGGAGCCAAACTTGCCAGCCCCGAGAGCGTCGTCATTTCGCTGGTCGGTGACGGCGGATTCGGACAGAACCCGTCTGCGCTCGCGACCGCCCGTGAAGAAAATCTCGCAATCATCTGGATCGTCATGAACAACAATGCCTTTGGGACGATTGCGGGTCTTCAGCAGGCGCACTATGGTTTGACATACGGAACGGTCTTTCCGGCCGATAGCGGCGGGGTGCCGGACTATGCGGCGATTGCCAGGGCTTATGGAGTGGACGGAGTGCGGATAGGATCGGCAGACGAATTCCGTCCGGCGCTCGAAAAGGCCATTGCAGCAGGACGCCCGACGTTGATCGACGTCGCGATGATCAACAATCCAACGCCGACCACCGGCCACTGGAATATTCTGGACATCTATTCGCCGGGTGAAGACATCTCGCACGTCGCAACGACCTAGGTGCACACTTGAAAAAGCCGCTTCTCGTACTGAATGGTCCCGGTCTCGACAAGCTCGGCGACGAAACCCTTGCCGAGTACGGCTTGGCCACTCTGGATGATGTTCGCAGGCTTTGCGAGGAAACCGGCGCCTCGGTCGGATATGAGATCGACTTTCGCCAATCGAACGATGCCGGAGACATACTCAAGTGGGTGGTCGATGCTGGCAACACGCATGCCGGCATCGTCATCAACCCGGCCATCGCGACGCGGACCGTGCCGCACTTCAAGGAAGCCTATACCGCGATCATGTACGGGCTGACCTACGTGAAGTTGCCGACCATCGAAATCCACCTATCGAACGTGTTCGTCCATGGCGACGTCGAATACCATTCCTACATTTCGACCGTCTCGACGGGCTTGATCAGTGGGTTTGGGATTCAGGGTTATGGGATGGCGATCCGCGGCCTGGTCAATCAGCTGACATCGAAGGCGCGCTCTTCAAAAGACGCCACGTCAACGTGAGCGATCGGCCGAGGCTCGGGCGATCCGGCACTCGGCCCCCTTTGTGATGACAGCGCGCGGAACGCGCCGTCTTCCAAGCGCCATCTGATGGATGAAACGAGCGCGCCCGTGCGGCCGCTTCAGGTCGGCGTCATCCAGCGACGACGTACCTCACGATCATTTCCACCACCGAGTCACGCAGGGACGAGAGCGATTTCGGTGAACCGAGATTGCGTCCGAAGATCTTTGAAAACGTCGCGCGATTGGAAACGTTGAAAAAGCAAAGAGCGCTGATCTGCCAATGCAGTTCCAGTGGGTCGAGTCCGGTGCGAAAAACGCCCTCCTCCACACCGCGTTCATAGAGGCCGCGTACCGCTTCGATCGCCGTCATGTTCATTCGCCGGATTTCCGATGACTTGGCGACAAATCTGCCGTGATGAACGTTTTCTATCATCACAAGGCGGATGAAGGCTTCATTATGATTGTGGTAGTCAAAGGTGAAACGGACCAGCTTCTCCAGGCCTTCGAGTGGGTGCAGATCTTCCAGATCGAGGCCTGCTTCGATCTCGCGCACCTTGCCGTATGCGGTCTCGAGGACTTTCAGATACAGGCCCTCTTTGTCGCCGAAGTAGTAGTAGATCATCCGCTTGCTGGACTTGGTCTTTGCGGCGATTTCGTCGATGCGCGCGCCTGAGAGGCCGTTCTCTGCGAACTCCGCCATAGCGACATCGATGATGTTGCGCTTGGTGCCCTCAGGGTCGTTGATACGGCTCGGCGCGGCGGTTGCTTTGCCGGTTCGCAAGCTGCCTGTTCTCAATGCTGTTCCCCGTAGTGCCTGGTTGAGTCCATCAAATACTGCGAAATCCCGGGAGGCAACAGAGGAACACCGCGATCCGCAACAAAACTGCAATTCACCGCCTTCTAAATCGGGGAAGCGCTCCGGGTCGCCCGTGTTGAACTCACAGCACGAAGACGACCCCGACAAACAGAAGCAATCTTCTTCTCAATCGACTCATGCCGGGCAAGCCCGCGGTCAGGACACGGTCCTCAATATCGTCAATTTGATACAAACGCACCATTTCGTCCATATTCAGATCGGAAACGCTGAAGATGAACTGCTCCCGGCTCATCTCGCCCGAGGCCAAGGCGAACTTTCGGTGGCGAATGGAGCCAAGACCACCGACACGGCGGTCTTCCTCTAGCGTCGCTTCTCCAACAGGGCGAAAAAGGCGATCGTCAACGCCAGGACGATAAGCAACAGCGCAAATGACGCCGCCGAGCCTTCGTTGAGCGAAAGCCCCAGAAAGGCTCTCCTGTAGGCAAAGAAGCTCAGAACTTCCGTTGCGGTTCCGGGGCCGCCTTTGGTGAGCACATAGGGCAGGTCATAGGTCCTGAACTCGTTGATGAGCTGGATGACGACCGTGATCATGGCCACCGGGCGCAGCATCGGCAGTGTGATGTACCAGAACTGCTGGATACGGCCAGCGCCGTCGACCTCGGCCGCTTCATACGGATCGCGCGGCAGCGAGGCGAGGCCCGCCGCAAGGATCAGAACGACGAAGGAGACCTGCTGCCAGATGTCGATCGAGGCCATGGTCCAGAACGCGAGATAAGGCGAACCGAGCCAATCGACCCTCGGCAACCCGGCCGTCTGCAGCAGGTGGTTTGCGATCCCGAGATTGGGCTGAAGGAGCATGCGCCAGATCAGAGAGACGCTGACCGGCGACATCGCCATCGGTATCGTCAGCAAGGCGAAATAGATCGGCCGGGTCTTAATCGTCCGGTTCAGCAGCAAAGCGATGGCAAGACCGAGGACGAACTCTCCGCTCACCGTGACGGTCGAATAACCGATGGTCCGCCATGTCGCCCCCCAGAAGCGAGGATCGCCCATCACTGAGGCGAAATTCTTGAAGCCGACCAGAGGCAGCAGCCCCGGGTGCAGAAGGGTCTGCGACGAGACCGAAAGAACTGCCGCATAAAGAAGCGGAAAGCCCATCACGATGGCGAGCGCCGACAGGCCGGGAAGGGCAAAAGCCCATCCGGTTTTCAATTCCCTGTCCAGATTGGCGATCCGTCGCATCATCGCGATTCGTCTCGGTTGGGTGGGCCCGACGCGCCCGGCATGAGCCGGGCGCGCCGATCCGAAGAAGCGGGAGGTTACTTCTTCAGCAGGTCTTCAAGGCCGGAGGCCGCCTCCTTCAAGGCATCCTCGGTCTTTGCCTGGCCGCCGGCCGCCAGCGAGAGCTGGGCGCCGAGGGTGTCCTCGTACTGGGCCGAGTAGGTGAAGATCGGGAACGACTTGCCGCCGGCAACCACGTCGAGCGCGGCCTTGTAGTAGGGGTACTTCGCCAGCACTGCCGGGTCGGTATAGACGTCCGAACGCACCGGTGCATGACCCTCGAGGGCCCGCTTGACGGCGACGTCCTTGCTCTGCACCCACTGAATGAAGGTCCACGCCGCCGCCTGCGTCTCCGGCGTCGTGTTCTTCGGGATGCCCCAGCCCCAGCCGCCGCTCTCACCATGACCACCGGGCATCGGAGCGAGCTTGACCTTGCCGGCAGCGTTCGGGCAGTTGGCCGCGTTGTCGACCTGCGGCAGCATCCACCAATAGGTCACCATGCTGAATGCCTTGCCGCTGCACATCAGGCGCAGGGTATCGTCGAGCGTCGCGGAGAGCGCACCCTCCTGAGCGCCGTTCTTGATGTTGTCGACATAGAGGTCGAGAGCCTTCTTGCCTTCGGGGCTGTCAAGCACGACCTTGCCGGCGGCGTCCATATACTCGCCGCCTTCGGAGAACAGGTAGTTGGAGAACTCCATGCTGTTCGGGTCGCCGCGCTGTCCCTGCATGGCGGCGCCGGCAACACCGGCATTGGCCTTCATGAACTTGGAGATCTGGACATATTCGGCGAGCGTCTTGGGCGGCGCCAGCTCGGTGTTGTACTCGGCCTTGTAAGCCGCCTTCAGCTTGGGATCGTTGAGAAGGTCGTCCCGATAGATCACGCCCATCGAGTAGTTGTACATCGGGATCAGCTTGACGCTGTCTGCCGTGTTCCCGAGCAGCGTCAGCGTGGACGGGATGAACGGCTTGAGATCGAAGTTCGACTTCTTGATCATCGGCGTGAGGTCGGCCAGCCAGCCAGCCTTCGGGAATTCGCCGGCCCACAGGAAGTCGACCTCGAGCAGGTTGTAGTAGCTATCCGGCGCGATGAGCTGGGCCACCAGCTTGTCGTGCATGTCTCCGTAGCCGATCTTCTCGAATTCGACATGGATCCCGGTCTGCTTTTCGAAATCGGGAAGCATGGCTTCGATGATCGTCGTCTCCGGCACGTCCTCCATCAAGGCGTGCAGAGTGACCGGTTCTGCGCGAGCGGCCCCCGCAGCAGCGAGAAGCGGTGCGAGGCTCGCGACTACAAGAATATTTCGAGTACTCGTCATTGGATTCTCCTGTTCCCTCTTTCTTGCCGTTCTGTTGAATCGTCTTGCGGCCACGATTCGGGGCCATCCGGGCAACTCATTTGACGCTGCCGAATGTGAGTCCCTGGACGATGAAGCGCTGGATGAAGCGCGATGCGACGACCAGCGGCAGGATGGCGAGCACCACCCCCGCCGAGACCTTGCCGATCTGCACGCCGTTGGATGTCTGCAACGCGGCCAGCGCCACCGGAATTGTCGATGTCGTGGGCCCGCTGAGGACCAGCGCGAACAGGAATTCGTTCCACGACAGGATGAAGCCGAGCACGCCCGCCGCAGCGAAGCCGGGCAGCGAAACCGGCACCACGATGCGCCAGAACGCGCCCCAGGCGGTGGCGCCGTCTGTCATCGCCGCCCATTCGAGATCGACCGGTATCCCTTCGAAGAATCCCATGAGGATCCATGTCAGGAAGGGCAGGTTGAGCGCGGCATAGACGATGGTGAGGCCCACCAGGCTGTTGGTCAGCCCGACGCCGCGCAGGATGGCGAAGGCCGGGAGGACCAGCGCCACCGGGGGCAGCATCTGTGTTGCGAGAACGATGAAGCGTGCGAAACGGCCGCCAGTGCGGAAGCGTGCAAAGGCATAGCCCGTGACTGCCGCGAAGGGCAGGGCCAAGAACATGGCGGCTGTCGCTACGATGAGGCTGTTCAGATAGTAGGTGCCGAACCTGTTCTTCGTGAACAGCGCGACATAGTTTTCGGTGGTCAAGACGGGGAGGAGCTTGGTGCTGTAGGACAGGCTCTCGGGAACCAGGCTGGTGCGCAGCACCCACAGCGGGGGCAGCACGATCGCGGCCACGGCGAGCATCAGACCGAAATGCAGGCCGAACTTGCGGAGCCCTTCGCCTTTCATCGCGCGCGCCCTAGGCTCGCCGGGTGGCCAGCGGCGAACGGGGCACCGCACGGCTCGTCTCGGTGTCGAAGAGATGCATCGGCCGGGTGTCGGCATAGAGCGTGACGGTCGAGCCGACATCGGCCTCGAAGTGGCGGGTCAGCCTGGCCGCGATCTCGATGGGCTGCGCATCGCCCAACTGGCCGATCAGGATGTTCTCCGCACCGAGTGCCTCGATGGCTACGACCTTGACGTTGACCGGGTGGCAATCCGCCTGCTCGGGAGTTTCGTACAGATCCTCGCTGCGCAGTCCGAAGAACACCGGCTTTCCGGCATAGGGCAGGTAGTGGGTACGGTGAATGTCGGGTACCGGCAGACGCTGGCCGGCGATCTCGACCGACAGCGCACCGTCGCCATCGGCGTCGAGCACCGTCGGGAGGATGTTCATGGGCGGGCTGGCGAGAAACTTCGCGACGAAGGTGTCGACTGGATTGGCGTAGACATCGACCGGGCGTCCCGCCTGCACGAGGCTGCCGTCGCGCATGATGCAGATGCGGTCGCCCATGGTCATGGCCTCGACCTGGTCGTGGGTCACATGCACAGTCGTCCGCCCGAGCCGGCGATGCAGCTTGACCAGCTCGAGGCGCATCTCGGCGCGCAGCTGCGCATCGAGATTCGACAGGGGTTCGTCGAGCAGGAAGGCTTGCGGCTCGCGCACGATCGCCCGGCCGAGTGCGACCCGCTGGCGCTGACCGCCGGACAGGGCGGCCGGCTTGCGGTCGAGAAGGTCGGTCAGACCGAGCAGGGCGGACGTGTCGCGGACCTTGGCCTCGATTTCGGCAGCCGGCAGGCCGCGCATCTTGATGCCGAACGCCATGTTCTGCCACACGGTCATGTGCGGGTAGAGGGCGTAACTCTGGAACACCACGGCGATGTTGCGGTCGCGCGGTGCGACGTGGTTGACGACCTGTCCGCCGATCCGCACTTCGCCGCTGGTCAGGCTTTCCAGGCCGGCGATCATCCTCAGCGTCGTGGATTTGCCGCAGCCCGACGGTCCGAGGAAGACCACCAACTCGCCATCCTCGATCACCAGGTCGATGTCGCGCACACCGACGGTGCCGGTGCCGTAGATCTTCGAGACCCGACTCAGCTCTATCGAAGCCACGGCGTCATCCCCATGGGCAAAAGGCGACAGATCAACAAATTCGAACAATTCCAGCGATCAGTCGGTGGATTTCTTCCATTTCGTAACATCAGGCGAATGCCGTTCCCCGCTTGCGACGTGGCGTGATGTGACGCCTCAGGTCATGTAGACCCCGCCCGTGACGTTGATTCCTTGCCCGGTCATGAACCGGGCGCTGTCCGATGCCAGGAAGACCACCACATCGGCCACGTCCTGCGGCGTCTCAAGGCGGCCGAGCGGTGTCTGTCTGACATAGTCGCTGATTACCTGTTCGGGCGAGACGCCGCGCAGCTTCGCTTCCCACTGGACCTCGCGCGACTGCATGCTGGTCGCCACGAAACCCGGGCAAACGGCATTCACCCTGATTCCCTTCGGGGCCAATTCGCGGGCCAGCGCCTGGGTCCAGCCAAGGACTGCGAATTTGCTCGCGGAATAATGCGCGAGTAACGGGGCACCGACCTTGGCAGCGAGAGAGGCGGTGTTGACGATGACGCCACGTCCACTGCGAATGAAATGGCGCGCTGCGATTTGATTCGTCAGAAATATTCCGCGCGTATTGACGTTGAAGTTGAAATCCCACTCTTCGTCGGTCAGTTCGACTGCGGTTTGCATTGTCGAAACACCGGCATTGGCCGCCAGTATGTCAAATCCGCCCAGTAGCTCCTGCGCCCTGGAAAATGCCGCTTCGACCGAGGCGCGCTGGCTGACGTCGATCTGGCAGGCGACCGCGCCATTGCCGATCTCGGCGGCCGCGGCAGCGCCCGCATCCGCATCGATGTCGCAGATCGCGACGCGGACATTCTGTCTTGCCAGAGCTTCGACGATGGCCCGCCCGATGCCGGCAGCGCCCCCGGTTACGATGGCGCGCTTTCCGTTCAGTTCAGGAAAGGACGGGGAAGAGGGCACGGCATGCTCCTTGACAGCCACGATGAATTAACGCACACGCTAACATCACAAACTCACACATAGCAAGCGTTCTTTGGTGTTTGTTTTTGTGTGAATTTCAATTATGCTTCCGGCACTTGCAGGCAGCGGGGCGGCCAAAGCATGAGACCGAAACGGTGACACCGAAGTCAGATACGAGCGCGACACCGCAGACCGCATCGCCGGCAAACCGGATGGTGCGCATGCGCCCGCTTCGCGAGGATCGCCGGGCCCGCATCCTCGAGGCTCTGGCGGATCGCGGAACCGTTCAGGTTGCCGCGATCGCCGCCGAGCTCGACGTGTCCGAGATGACCGTCCGACGCGACCTGATCGATCTCGAGAAGTCCGGCAAGCTTGTCCGCGTTCATGGTGGCGCGGTGGTCGGCAGGGCGGAGACGGCAAAGAAGTTCGATCGCTACGAACCGGCTTTCGATGCGCGCATCCAGCGCCAGCGCTCCGCCAAGGAGCGCATCGCGGCTGCTGCAACGCGGATCGCTGGCGACTATCGCACGATAGCTCTCGACGTTGGCACGACGACGTTCCTGATGGCCGACCTGCTCAACGAATATTCCGACGCCAAGATCTTCACCAACAGCCTGCGCATTGCCTCCGAACTGGGCGATGGCCCGCTCGAGGTCTATCTTCCGGGCGGCCGCATCCGCAAAGACGAGATGTCCCTTTGCGGTGCGACCGCCGTCGCGAACTTCCAGGCACTGTGGTTCGACATCGCCTTCCTCGGCGTCTCGGGTCTGACCGCGTCGGGGATCTACGACTATTCGCTCGAGGATACCGAGGTTAAGCGCGTCTACATCCGCCGCTCGGGCATCAAGGTGGTGCTGTGCGATGCGTCGAAATTTGAGCGCATGTCACTGGTCCAGGTGGCGCCGCTCAGCGATTTTGACGTTCTCATCACCGATGCCCCACCGCCCGCACATATCGCCGCGGCGCTTGCCGATGCCGGCGTAGAGCTGGTCATCGCCGCACCCGCGCCCGACGACCTGCAATCCGCCAACCCGTCTTCAATCAAACCTCAATGGGAGGCTGAAAGTGATTTTTGATTTCTTCGGCAGCAGGAAGAAAGCGGTCATTGCCATGGCGCATATCGGCGCCATGCCGGGTTCGCCGCTCTACGATGCCGATGGCGGCGTCGACAAGCTGATCGAAGGTGTTGCGCAGGACATCGAGAATCTGCAGGCCGGTGGCGTCGACGCCATCATGTTCGGCAACGAAAACGACCGCCCCTATCTGCTGAAAGCGCCCGCCGAAGGGATCGCGGCCATGACGGCCGTCATCCAGGGCGTCAAGGGGATGCTCAAGGTTCCCTTCGGCGTCAACTATCTGTGGGACCCGGCAGCGAGCGTCGCCATCGCGGCGGCCACTGGCGCCCGCTTCGTCCGGGAAATCTTCACCGGCGTCTTTGCCTCCGATATGGGTGTGTGGGCGCCTGACTGCGCCACCGCCTCGCGGCTGCGCCGCAATCTCGGCCGCGCCGACCTGAAGCTGCTGTTCAACATCAACGCCGAGTTCGCCCATTCGCTCGACGCACGGCCTATCGAACTGCGCGCCAAGAGTGCCGTCTTCTCGTCCCTGGCCGACGCCATCCTCGTGTCAGGCCCGATCACCGGCCAGCCGGCGGCGCAATCCGATCTCCAGAAGGTCTGCGCCAGCGTCAGCGAGGTTCCGGTCTTCGCCAATACCGGCGTCAATCTCGACAATGTCGCGGACGTTCTCGCCGTCGCCAGCGGCGTCATCATCGGCACCCACTTCAAGGTCGACGGTGACACCTGGAATCCGGTCGATGGCGCCCGCGTCAAACGCTTCATGGATCGCGTCGATTCCCTGCGCTAGTCCACAGCGTCCAATCTGCCGGTACACCCCATGGCCTACGTTCTCGGGTTAGACATAGGGACCACCTCGACCATCGGCGCTCTTGTCGAATTGCCGGCAAGGATCGTGGCGGTGGTTTCGCGCCCGGTGCAGCTCAGTTCGCCGAAGCCCGGCTGGGCGGAAGAAGATCCGGCCCAGTGGTGGGCCAATGTCTGCGCGATTTCCCACGAGCTGCTTCAGACCGAGGGAATATCTGCCGCCGACATTTCTGCGATCGGCGTCACCGGCATGCTGCCGGCGGTTGTCCTGCTGGACGACAATGGCGATGTCCTGCGCCCGAGCATCCAGCAGAGCGACGGACGATGCGGCAAGCAAGTTACGGGCATGCGCGGCGAATGGGACGAGCGCGCCTTCATCGCCATGGCGGGCAACGGGATCAACCAGCAGCTTGTTGGCGCAAAGCTGCGCTGGATCGCCGAAAACGAACCGGATGTCTATGCTCGCATCCGGACCGTGTTCGGCTCCTATGACTATGTGAACTGGAAGCTCACCGGCGAAAAGGCGGTCGAGCAAAACTGGGCACTTGAGGCCGGCATCGTCGATATCCGGACCCATGCGGTCGACGACGCGCTCGTCGCCTTCGCCAAAATCAGGCCCGACGCATTCCCGCGCAAGTCGATTTCGCACGAAATCCTCGGCAGGGTGACCGCCCGGGCGGCGCGCGAGACCGGGCTTGCCGAAGGCACTGCCGTGGTCGGCGGCGCGGCCGACATGATCGCATCCGCGTTGGGAGCGGGGATCGTCAACGCCGGCGACGTGCTGCTCAAGTTCGGCGGAGCGATCGACATTCTCACCGCCACCGACCGCGTCATGCCGGACCCGCGCATGTTCTTCGACTACCACTTGGTGCCCGGCCTCTACATGCCCAATGGCTGCATGGCGACCGGCGGTTCGGGGCTCAACTGGTTTGCGCAGAATTTCGCCGGACGCGAGGCGATGCTCGCCGAAGCCGAGGGCATCTCGGTGCATCAGTATCTCGATCGCCTGGCCGCGACCTGCCCGCCGGGCGCCGACGGTCTGATGGTCTTGCCTTATTTCCTCGGCGAGAAGACGCCGATCCACGATCCGCAAGCGCGCGGGGTGTTCTCGGGTCTCACCCTGTCGCATTCGATCGGCCATCTGTGGCGGGCGCTGCTCGAGGGCTACGCCTTCGCCGTCCTGCACCATATCGAAGTCCTGAAGGATATGGGGCACCGCACCGAAACCTTCGTCGCCTCCGACGGTGGTTCGAATAGCCGGGTATGGATGCAGATCGTCGCCGACGTGCTGCAGAAGCCGGTGCAGTTGCTCAGGAACCATCACGGTTCCTGCATCGGCGCCGCCTGGACGGCGGCCATCGGCGCTGGCCTGACGGACGACTGGTCGGGTGCCTCGCGTTTCGCCAGCCTCGCCGACCGGCTGGAACCCGATCCCGCCAATGCCGAGATCTATGCTGGTGCCTATCGGCACTATCGCGAGACCTATAAGCGGCTATCGGCCGATCCGCGTGTGCTGGGGGACTGATTTGGTTTCGCCACTGGCCGTCGCCTGGGACATCGACGGAACATTGATCGACAGCGAGCCGCTTCACTACCGGGCGCTGGTCGCGGTGTGCCGCAGTTGGGACATCGATCTCTCGGGTCTCTCGGAGGGCACATTCCGAGGTATCCATATGGATGACGTCTGGAGCGCACTTCGTGACCGCATGCCGCCCGAAACGGAGCGGCAGATCTGGCTCGACACCATCACCGCCTATTATCTCGACCATCGCGATCAGCTTTCCCCCATGCCGAATGCCTTGGAGACCATCGCGGCGCTGGCAGCGAAGGGGCTGCGCCAGGTCTGCGTCTCGAATTCGAGCCGCGCGATCGTCGATGCCAATCTCGGCGTTATGAAGATCGGGGAATTCATCGAGTTTTCGGTGAGCCTGGACGACGTCAAGCGGGGCAAGCCGGATCCGTGCCCCTATTCGTTCTGTTGCGCAAAACTCGGCCTGCCCACATCGGCGGTGCTCGCCGTCGAGGATACGTCCGCCGGGATCAGTTCCGCACACGCCGCCGGGCTGACTGTCCTCGAATATGCGCAGTTAGGGAGCGGCAGCGATCTGGCTGTTGCGCGCATCAGCGACCTCATCCAGGTGCTCGACCATCTCGTATAGGGGCATGGCTCGCCCACTTCGAAGCGGGAACGAAGCGCTAAAATCGGAATCGTTCGTCAACCGGACTCGCGCGGCAGTCCCGGCGGGCCGCCGATCTTGACCCTCTGAGGCGCCAGGATCCGGCATCGGTGCGACCGGCATCGACGGCGGCTCTTCATCCTCTTTGACGGTCACCCGAGCCTATCCAGAATGCGCTCGACCAAGGTGCCGTGTCCGGATCATTTCCCGCGCTGTCTGGGCAGGTAGTTGCACATTGGACAAAATCATATATGATTTTGATCGAAGGGGGAGGAGCATTGGACGAACGACTGCAACGCACCGCAGCCGCGGCGAAAGCTATTGGCGCCGACTGGGCGGTCCTCACGAATTACGATTCTGTTTGCTATGCCACCGGCCACGTCGTGCCGATTGAAGCAGGCGCGTCTCCCTTTGCCGGCGGGCCGACGACAGCATTCGTAAGTGCCGATGGCGCATCTGCCATTGTTGCCGCCAATGTCGAGACCAGGGCGGCGCGTGCCGGCTGGGCCGACGAGATCGCGCTCTATGAGGGTTTCACCTTCGATCGCGACGCGGATGTCCTTGCGAACTATGCCGACGCGATCGCCGGGATCGTCCGCAAGCTCGGTATCGGTGGCGCGGTCGCCGTCGAGCCGGCCAGCTTTCCTGCGGCTTTGGGTGCGTTTTTCGATCGGAGCACCGACTTCACCGGGGCTCTTCGACGCGCGCGAGCGACCAAGACGCCGGAAGAAAAGGCGCTCATGAAACGTGCCGCCCAGGCGGCGGCAGTCGGACAGGAGCGCTTCCGCACCGCCACTCGTGTCGGTCGCACCGAACTCGATGTCTTCGCCGATATCCGCGCCGCCATGGAGAACTTTGCCGGCGAGCGCGTTGCCGTCACCGGCGACTTCCTGTCCGGGAAGGAGCGGACTGCGGGCTTCACCGGATGGCCGGTCGATAGGGTGATCGCGGCCGGCGACTCCCTGATCAGTGATCTTGCGCCGCGAGTCGCCGGCTATTGGGGTGATTCCTGTGCCTCGGCAGTCCTCGGCGAGCCTTCGGCGGAATATATGAGACTGTTCGAGGCGGCCAAGACGGCACTCGACCGGGCGCTCGAGATCATGCGTCCGGGGCTCGTCATCAGTGAGCTCGATGCCGAGCTGCGCCGGCATGTCGGGCGTGCCGGATACGCATATCCCCATCATTCGGGGCATTCGATTGGTGCGTCGGTGCACGAGTGGCCGCGCATCGTGCCCTTCGAACATGCGCCACTCGAGGCTGGCATGTTCCTCATGATCGAGCCCGGCGCCTACGACCCGGCAGTTGGCGGGGTGCGCACGGAATGGATGATCGAAATCACAGCGGACGGATGCCGTCCGGTCGCGCCGTTCGAACACGTGCCGCGCATCGCCATATAGGACGGTCCGACGGGAGGGTCGGCTCCGGTATCGAGTGTCGTCGGTTGCGGCCGACATGCAAGGGAGGGAAGAAAGCGATGACATGGAGAGGACTGCTGACATGGACGGGAGCGCTTGCCGCCGCCGTCATGCTGACCATCGGAGCATCGCAGGCGGCTGAGAAGTCGGTTGTCAGCCTCGATGGCATCAAGCTCGCGACGCCGACGGCTGCACAGGCGGATGCACTCAAGCTGCTGCCAGAAGCGTTGCGCCCCTACTACGTCGGCTATTGGATGCTCGCCGAGATCAATAAGAACCCTTATGCCGACTGGACTCCACCGAAGGCGCCGTGGAAGTTCTGCTACAACGATTCATATCAGGGCAATTCCTGGCGGCAGGCGGCGCTCGACAAGTACAAGGCGCTGGTGGACGCCTACAAGGCGAAGGGACTCGCCTCCGGCGACCTCGTCGTCACCAACTCGAACAACGACATCAACGTCCAGCTTTCGCAGCTCAACAACCTCGTGCGCGAGGGCTGCAATGTCATCCTGTCGATCCCGTCCTCGCCGACGGGCCTTTGCTCCGGCATAAAGGAGGCGCACGACAAGGGCGTGCTCGTGGTCACGGTCGAATTGCCGGTGACCTGCCGAGACGCGGTCAATGTCGGCTTCAATGAGTACTTCGTCGCCGCGAAGACTGCCAAATGGGTTGCCGATGCCATCGGTGGCAAGGGTAATGTCTTCCTGGTCAACGGCATCCCGGGGCTTGCGCCCACCATCGCCCGACACCAGGCGGCTCTCGACGTCCTCTCCAACTTCCCCGATATCAAAGTGATTGGCGAGGTCGAGGGGCAGTGGACGCCGTCCGTCGCCAAGACCAACACCTTGAAGTTCCTCGCCACTCATCCGCAGAAGATCGACGGCGTCGTCGATAGCGGTCTCGCCGCGGTGTCGGTATGGCAGGCCTTTGCCCAGTCCGGTCGTCCGGCGCCGAAGATCAATGGCTTCGTCGGCGAGTGCTCCTACCTTGCCTACGTCAAGGAGCACAACCTTCCTGTCTATTCGACCTCACAGGGCGGCGCCGCGGCCGTGTGGACCGGCTTTGATGTCGCAACCCGCATGCTGAATGGCGAGAAGCCGGTGGTGAGCACCCTGCTCATGCCGCTGCCGGAGATAACGCCGGCCAACTTCGACCAGTGGTACAAGCCAGACATGACGGTTCAGTCGTCCTGCTTCGCGGATCCGCCCGACGGCCGCCGCGTCTCGCCGGAGTTCCTGGACCAATACTTCCAGAAGGGCTGACTCCGGAAATCACCAAAGTGGCTGCCGCCTGCTGGCGGCAGCCTCCCCGGACCTGGAGCATTGGCAATCGATGTCGAAGAGCGTTCTCGTCACCTACGGGATGATTCCGGTTCTGTTCGTGCTCAGCATGATCATGATTCCGGGATTCGGCTCGTGGCCGAGCGTCGTTTCGCTCCTCGTCATTGCCAGTTTCCTCGGCATCGCGAGCATCGGCCAGACATTGACGGTCCTGCTCGGCGGTATCGACCTCTCGATCCCGGCCATCATCGGGCTGGCCAATGTGCTCACCGTGCGCTGGTACGGCGCGGGCATTCCGTTTCCACTTGTCGTCCTCATGGTGATCGCCGTCTCGATGGCGATCGGTTCTGTGAGCGGCTTGCTTTCACGCGTTCTCAACGCCCATCCGCTTCTGGTCACCCTCGCCGCGAGCTTCATGATCCTCGGCGCGGTGCTCGTCTACACCGAGGGGCAGACCGTCGGTACGGTGCCGGATTATCTGGTTTCCGCCGTTTCGCCGGCGAGCCCGACAGGACCGATCCCGCTACCTCCGATCGTGGTCGTCTGGTTCGCTCTCACCATCCTCATCGTCGCGGTCGAGCAGAAGTCCATTCTCGGTCGCTACCTGTTCGCCACCGGGGCGAACGAGCGTAGCGCCTACCTCGCCCTCGTGCCCGTCAACCTGGTGTGGGCGGCGACCTTCGCCGTCAGCGCCGGATGCGCGGCTATCGCGGGCATTCTGCTTGCCGGCTTCAGCGGTGCTGCCGATGCCAGTGTCGGCCAGCCTTATCTCTTCCAGACCGTTTCCGCCGTCGTGGTCGGCGGGACGGCCCTGCTTGGCGGGTCGGGCAGCTACGGCCGCACCTTCGCCGGCACGCTCCTCATCACCGAGTTGACGACCTTTCTGATCGGTCTCGGCTTCAACGATCGCATTCAGCAGATCATGCTCGGCCTGCTGATCATCGTTCTGGTCGCCCTTTACGGTCGCGAAGCCCATGTTCGAAGTCAGATTTGACGGCGCGGCGGCCAGTCTCGCCAGCGGGGACAGGATGGCAAAACGCCAGGAACCGACCGTCGCACGCAGTCAGGCACCGGATCGGCGGGAGGGCACACCTCTCGTCAGAATCACCGATGTGCAGAAGTCATTCGGCCCCACCCGGGCGCTCGTCTCCTGCAGCCTCGACATTGCCGAAGGCGAGATACGGGCGATCCTCGGCGAGAACGGCTCGGGCAAAAGCACCCTGGTCAAGATCCTGAGCGGCGTGCTGCCCGCCGACAGCGGCACGATCGCGATCGATGGCAGGCCAATCGCCTTCCGCTCGCCGCGTCAGGCGCAGGCCAGCGGCGTCGTCACCGTCTTTCAGGAAACGTTGATCGTCCACGAATTATCAGTGCTCGACAATATCTTCCTCGGAACCGACGGTCTCTTCGGCTGGCACCTGCCGCAGGCCGAGCAGCGGCGCATCGCCGGCGAAACTCTGGCCGCTCTTGACGCGGGTTCGATCAATCTCGACGCCCGGCTCGAAGCGCTGCCGCTGCACCAGCGACAGATCGTGACGCTGGCCCGCGCTCTGGTGCGCCCGTGGCGTCTGCTCATCCTCGACGAAGCGACTTCGGCCCTCGATATCGGCGGCCGTGACGCGCTGTTCCGCTATCTCAAGCACCATCGTCATCCGAATTCGGCCGTGCTCTTCATCTCTCACCGGATGGACGAGATCACCAACCTGGCCGACTCGGTCACCCTTCTGCAGTCCGGTGAATCCGTTACGACGCTGCCGATCGGCGATGCGCCGGCCGAACTGCTGATCGACATGATCTCGAAATCCCGCGACGGGGGAGCGCCTGTCGTCCCCGAAAGCAAGCGGCCGACGCCCGCGCCGGTTGCCAGCGCGCCCAGGTTCCGTGCCCACGACATCATTCTTCGCGCCGGTGCCAGGCCCATCAACCTCGAAGTGCGGCCCGGCGAAATCCTCGGCATCAGCGGCCTCGACGGTCACGGCCAGGCGGAGTTCCTCTCCGTCCTTGCCTGTCTCAACAAGCCCGAGAGCGGCGCCGTGGAGGATCGCCGGGATGACGTCTGGCGGCCGATCACGTCCATGCGCGAAGCCGTGCGCCGCGGCATCTGCTATGTGCCGCGCGACCGCAAGAGCGAGGGGCTCTTCGCGGGATTGTCGGTGCTCGACAATTACGGCCTGCCGACCCTTTCCCGCTGGTCGCGCTTTTCATTCATCGACCGCAAGGGATTGAGCCGCCGCGCCACCGACGATCTTGAGGTCATGCGCACGCGCTACCCGGCGCTTTCGGCACCCGTCGGCAGGCTCTCGGGCGGCAACCAGCAGAAGGTGCTGCTCGCCCGCTGGCTTGCCGTCAATCCCAGGCTGATGATCCTGGACGATCCGCTGCGTGGCGTCGATGCGGCGACCAAGCTCGAGGTCTATCAGGTCTTCCACGACCTCGCCGCACAGGGCGTGACGCTCTTCTTCCTTTCTACCGAGATCGAGGAACTCCTGATTTCCTGTCACCGCGTGGTGGTGTTCCGCGAAGCGCAGGTGTCGCGCATCCTGGAGGGAGAGGCGATGTCGCGTGAAGCGGTTGTCGCCGCCATGTTCGGCCAGAATGAAGCCCCAGCCGGATCGGGAGGCGCGTCATGAATCCGTTCGAAGCGTTTCGCCGTCGCGTCGCCTATGCCGTGCCGGCAATCGTCACGGCAATCGTGCTTCTCGCCGTCAACGTCTATCTCGACCGTTCCTTCCTCGATCCGACGAACTGGCCGTCGATTCTGGCCGTCGCCATGCCTCTCGTGCTCATTGCCATGGCAGCAGCGCCGGCGATCGCCTCGGGCGGCGGCGGTATCGATCTGTCGATCGGGCCACTCGCCGGCTTCGTCAACGCGGTGCTTGTCGGTGTGCTCTTTCGTCAAGGAATTACGTCGCCGGTCCTCGTCATCCTGGTGACCGTCGCCGTCGGCGCGGGCGTCGGCGCGGCAAATGGCGTCCTGGTCGCCCTCATCCGTATCCCCCCGATCATCGCGACGCTCGGTTCCTTTCTGGTGCTCTCCGGCGCAACGCTGGAGGTGCTGCCCATGGCGGGCGGACAAGCGCCCGACTGGATGATCGCGCTTGGTGGCGGTCTCGGCGTGTTTCCGCTGCCCTTGTTGATTCCCGCTGCCGTCGCGTTGGCGTGGTTGCCGCTTCGCCAATCGGCCTTCGGTCGCAACCTGCTCGCCACCGGCGGCGATGCCCGTGCGGCGTTCACCAGCGGCGTCGACGTGGTCGCGGTGCGTTTCTTCGTCTATGTGGCAGGTGGCGTCATCGCCGCGGTCACCGGCTTCGCCTTTACCGTTTCGCTCGGGTCGGGCGACCCTACCGCGGCCGGCCCCTACACGCTGATCGGCATCGCAGCGGCGGTTCTCGGCGGCGTGAGTCTGGCAGGCGGTCGCGGCGGACTTCTCGGCGCGGCTGCCGGTGGGGCGGTGCTCTTCCTTGTCCAGAACCTGCTCAGCATCGCGCATGTCTCCGCGTTCTATGCGCGCTTCGCCTATGGCCTGATCCTGATTATTGCCCTCGGCGTCAACGGCTTCGCCGACGCCGCACGCCGGCGTCGCGACCAGGCCGCCAATTCCGGGCTTCAAGAGGTGCAGATGACGAGCGGATGAGGCCACCATCGGCGTAGTTCGACGGCATAAAGATCATATATGATTTCGTGTCTTGGCGATTGTCGGGATGGAACCGACGCAACAGGGAAGAAGAGCAGCTGAGATGACTGGCAGTGTGGGGCAAGACAACAGCGGGCAGGACCGAGGGCCACTCTCCGGCCTGCGCATCGTGGATCTGACGCTGGCCATGGCTGGGCCCCTGTCGACCCAGCGACTGGCTGACATGGGTGCCGACGTCATCAAGATCGAGGGACCGCAGCGACCCGACTTCACGCGCGTCGCGCCGATGGCCGACGTTCATCTCGGCGGCGAGACGACGCCCTATCTGACGCTCAACCGCAACAAGCGGTCGCTCGCGCTCGATCTGAAAAGCGAGGCAGGGCGCGAGGTGCTCTACAGGCTGGTCAAGACGGCCGACGCCGTTGTCCAGAACTTCCGGCCGGGCGTCGCCGACCGGCTCGGCATCGGTTACGCAACGCTGTCGGAACTCAAGCCCGACCTCGTCTATGTCTCGATCTCCGGCTACGGCGATGAGGGGCCGATGGTTTCGCGGCCGGGACAGGATCTCCTCGTCCAGGCATTTTCTGGAATGATGTGGAACGCCGGAGCCAAGGACGCGCTGCCGCATCCCTCACCGGTCTACATGATCGACGTGATGGCCTCGCACCTCGCCAGCGAAGGCGTGCTGGCTGGCATCATCCAGCGCTCGCGGACGGGCAAGGGGGCCGAGATCAAGGTTTCTCTTCTCGGAGCAGCGCTCGAAGTCCAGATCCAGGAACTCACCACCTATCTCACGACCGGACGTGAGGCGCCGCGCGTCAACCAGCCTTATGCCTCGACCTGGATGGAGCCGCCCTATGGTCTCTACCGCACGGCCGACGGATGGCTGGCAATCGCCCAGTCGAGCCTGGCGGCGATTGCCGAGGTCGTCGGCTCGCAAGAGCTTGCGCGCCTCGCCGGTGAGAAACCCGATGATCCCGAAGCGCGCGACGAGATCAACGCCTGGCGTGATCGCATCTACCCGGTCGTTGCCGCGGCGATCGCCAAATGGCGGACCGAAGACGCGATCGACGCGCTCTTCGCCGCCGGGGTCTGGTCGGGACCGGTGAATGACTATGAGACGGTCCGCAGCCACCCGCAGTTCGAATCCTACTTCGTGACCTACGAGCACCCGCGCGCCGGGCCGCTGACGACAACTGCGCCGTCCATCCGCTTTTCGACCGATCCGTCGCCGGCCATGCGCGGGGCGCCGCACCTGGGCGAGCACACCGCCGAAATCCTCAAGGATCTCGGCTACTCGCAAGCGGAAGCCGACGGGCTTCTCTCCTCCGGAGCGGCGGCATGATTGACGAAATCGCCATCGAGAAGCCGGGCAACGGCACCGCCGAGCTGGTGCTCAATCGGCCTGCCAAGCACAACGCGATTACGCCCGAGATGGCGGCGGCGATCCATGAGTCGCTGGTTGGCCTCGATGCGGATGCGGATGTGCGCGTCATACTAGTCCGCGGCGCCGGCGAGCGCGCGTTTTGTGCCGGCACCGATCTCCATACCCTCGAGCGCTATCCCGATGCCTGGGCATGGCGGAACGCGATCAACTATGCCTTGGAATTCAATGCTGTCCGCAAACCGTTGATCGCAGCGCTCAAGGGCTGGGTCTATGGCGGCGGTTTCGAGATCGCCCTCAACTGTGACATCCGGGTTGCCTCGCGCACGGCCAGATTTGCAGCGCCCGAGGTCACCCACGGCTGGCTTGGTGCCGGCGGCTTCTCGCAGCGGCTTACGCGGCTGGTCGGCTACGGACAGGCAAGCCGCATCCTGCTTTCCGGCCAACCGATCGACGCGCAGGAAGCCCACCGCATCGGGGTCGTCGAGTTCCTGGTTGAAGAAGGTCAGGAAGTCGACGAGGCGCGGCAGATGGCCGGCACCATCGCGGGCTATTCGGAAATCGCAACCGTCACGGTCAAGGCAGGGATTCGCGCCGCCATGGAAGGCGGGCTCAGCAATGGTCTTGCCATGGAACGCGAGCTTATGGCGCTGTCTTTCGCGCTGGGATCGCAGCGCTCCGGCCCGGAGGCTTTCGGGAAACGCGACCGTGACTGACACGTCCGGTATCGCTGGTCGGCCAGTCGCTCTCGAAGCGCTCGATGCCACTGGCGATATGATTGGTCACCGCGCGGCGGAGCGCGGCACGGTCGCGCGTTTCGATTGCGCGAAGGATTTCGTCGTGCTCCCGCACGAAGCGTTTGACGTCGCCCGGGCCGCGCCCCGAGGTTGGGCGGGTGATCTTCTGGTGATATCCGAGACGGCGATAGGCCTCGGCCAGCGGCGGATTGTCGGCCAGCGCCACCAGTTCGACGTGAAAGCGCTCGTTCAGCGAAACGAATTTGCGGAATCCGCGGAACGTCGTCCCGTAGGAGCCGCGCGCGATCAACCTGTTGATCGCCTTCAGTTCTTTCAACGCTTGCGGCGTGCAGCGCTCAAGAGCCAGCTCAGCTGCACCCAACTCGATGACAAGGCGCGCTTCGAACAGCCGTTCGAGTTCTTCCAGCGTCGGGCGCGGCGCGACCCTGTAGCCCTTGTTCCGCTCGAACGATACCAGCCCCTCCGCGTGCAGACGGGCCAGCGCCTCGCGAACCGGAATCAGGCTGATTCCGTGGCTGCGGGCGATGCGGTCAATGATGATCCGCTCACCCTCCGCGACCACGCCGTCGGCAATCAGGCGCAGCAGTTCGTCGTGCGCCCGATCAACAAGGCTCGCACGCGGAGTCGAGTCGGGCGATTGGGTCACGTTCGATGATCGAGGCAAGCGTTCGTTCCTGAGGCGGTGACCCCAAGTTTACCCAAAAGGACTATGCATGAGCAAACTAAGGCTGAAAGGACTTGGCTGGGGACATCGCCGCGCTGTCGGCCCGCTCGCTCCACTGTCCGAAGCGTTCCAGCGCTCCTTTCCGGATGTCGCCATCGACTGGACGATTCGGCCGCTCAGCGACTTCGAGCATCAGCCGATCGCCGAGATCGCCGGCAAATATGACTTCCTGATCATCGATCATCCGTTCTGCGGCGACATTACGGCCTCGCAGGCCTTGCTTCCGCTCGAGGAAGCGGTCCCCGACCGACTTGGGCCCGGCGCCGACCACCTCTACGTCGGCGCCTCGTTGGCGAGCTATCGCTACGCCGGCCATGTCTGGGCCGCACCCGTCGATGCGGCGACGCCGCATGCAGCTTATCGGCCGGATTTGCTTGAGCGGGCGGGTGAGGGCGTTCCGAATAGCTGGGCCGAAACGGTGGCGCTTGGACAGCGACTGCAGCGGGTCGGACTTCAGGATTGCCATGCCGGTCGCGTCGCCTCACGCTTTCGCCACGGTCGCCAGCCTGATGGCCAATCTTGGCAAACCGATCGCCACCGACCCGGACGCGCCCTTCACATTCGATCGCGGCACAATGGGGATCGCCCTCGACGCCCTCGACGAGGTGCTTGCACTGTCGCCCCCCGATGCGTGCGACTGGAACGCCATCCAGATATCGGAAGCGATGGTCGCGCGAGATGACGTTGCCTTTACGCCATCGGTCTACGGTTATGCCACCTATGCCGAGGCCGACATGCGAGCGCCGCTGCGCTTTTCCGATTTCTGCGGCTTGCAGGCGCCGTTCGAAGCAGGCTCGATGCTCGGGGGCACCGGCCTCGCGGTCTCTGCGACCACGCGACACCGGGAGGTGGCGTTTGACTTCGTCCGCTTCTGCGTCTCGCGCGAGGCACAGGACCACATCATTGCCGAAAACCACGGTCAACCCGCGCTGGTCACGAGTTGGGAGAGCGCCGCCAACGACGCTCGCTTCGGCGGCTTCTATTCGCGTGTCCGGCGCTCGATCGAGACGGCCTGGATAAGACCGCGGCGACCGTCCTACATCCGCTTCCAGGCGGCAGCCGGCCAAGCGATCGAGTCCTATTGCCGCCGCCAGATCGGGCGCACGGAGGCCTTGGACAAGGTCTCCGATGCGGCGTCGATCATCTTTCAGCATCAAGTCGCGTCTGCTGCCGCGCAGCTGGAAGGTTGAGCGCCGTGGGCATTTTGTCTGGCTATCGCGTTCTGGACTGCTCGATTGCCATGGCCGGCCCATTCGCCGCACAGCGCCTGGGCGATCTCGGCGCCGATGTCGTCAAGGTTGAGCCGGTGACCGGGGAATGGCAGCGGCACGTCGCCGCCGGCGGCGCGCGCGGCAACAGGATCAATGTCTCGTTCCTGTCGCTAAACCGCAACAAGCGATCGCTCGCCATCGACCTGAAGTCGGCAGATGGCAAAGCCGTTCTCTATGACCTCGTACGCAGCGCGGATGTCTTCCTGCAGAACTATCGGCCGGGCGCCGCCAAACGTCTGGGCGTCGACTACGCTGCACTGTGCGCTATCAACCGGCGCATCATTTACGCATCAATCTCGGGCTACGGCGAAAGCGGGCCCTATGTCGACTGGCCGGGTCAGGACCTCCTGCTGCAGGGCTTGTCGGGCGCGATGCTGTCGGCCGGCCGCGCCAACGAACCGCCGAACCCGGCCGGCCAGTACCTCGTCGATGCGGTCACCGCCTACACGGCATTCGAGGGCGTCCTTGCCGCGTTGCTTCACCGCGAGCGCACCGGCGAAGGCCAGCTTGTCGAGGTCAACATGCTCGACGCGATCACGACACTGCAGATGCAGGAATTGTCGGTGTTCACGGTCGCGGGCAAGCCCCAGTTGCGGTCAGCCGAGCCGCATGCTCACGTCTATATCCGCTCGCCCTACGGCGTCTTCGCCACGCGTGATGGCTACATCATCGTGTCCTTCCCGCCGCTCAGGAAGTTTGGCGAGCTGATCGGCGAGCCGTCGTTCCTGTCGATGGACGACGAGGTCGATTCATGGACACGTCGCGACGATATCTTTGCGCGTACGCGCGAGCGACTGGCCGAGCGCACCACGGCTGAGTGGCTGGATCTGTTGCGCCAACACGATATCTGGTGCGGCCCGGTCTATGGCTATGCCGACCTCCTCGCCGATCCGCAGGTCATCCATAACGGCACATTCGTCGAATATGACCATCCGACCGAAGGTCGGGTGAAAACGCCGGGCTTCCCGATCCGCTTCAGCAAGACCCCGTCTCAGGTCGAACGGGGTGCGCCGCTCGCCGGCGAACACAGCCGCGCGGTTCTGCGCGAAGCCGGCTACGACGAGGCGCGGATCACGCAACTGATCGCCTCGGGTGCCATCTTCGCCGGCACGGAAGAGACGTGAGCCACGCGTGCCGGCAGTAACAATGGAAACATTGTCATGACCGACGACATCGTATTCTCCGTTGATGGCGCCGTTGCCACAATCACCCTCAATCGTCCGCAAAAGCTCAATTCGGTAACGCCGGAGATGGCTGACGCGATCACGGCGCATGTCGCCAGGTGCAACGATGACGACCGCATCCGCAGCGTCATCCTGACGGGTGCTGGGGATCGCGCGTTCTGCGCCGGCTCCGATATCCGCGAGCTCGACCGCTACGATACACCGTGGAACTTCCGTAACCGGCCCGACTACTGCGACGCCGTCCGCCGGCTGCTGAAGCCGACCATCGCCGCCGTCAATGGCTATGCGTTCGGCGGTGGGCTCGAGCTGGCGATGAGTTGCGACATTCGCATTGCAGCACAAAGCGCCAGCTTCGCGGCGCCGGAGATCAAGCTCGGCTGGATCGGCGGCGGGGGCATGAGCAGCTTCCTCGCTCATTCCATCGGTCCGTCGAACGCGGCGCTGATGGTCATGACCGGCGATCCGATCGACGCAGCCAGGGCTCTTTCCTGGGGGCTGGTCAGCGAGGTGACCGAGATGACCGATCTTCTGGCGCGTGCCGGCGCAATTGCCTCCACCATCGCCATGCGTGCGCCGATTGCTGCCGAAACCGCAAAGCTCAATCTGAGGGCGGCATTCACCATGCCGCTGGAAAAGGCGATCGAATACGAGCGCGATCTTCAGACGATCTGCTTTGCCACCGAAGATGCTGCCGAAGGCCGAGCGGCATTCAAGGAAAAGCGACCGCCCGTCTTCCGCAGAAGATAGATCAGGCGAAGGTGTGCCGAGGCACGAGGGACGCGCAGCACCTGCCGGTGCAGGCAACTGCGAGCGCGACGCGTGACTTGGAATGAACGCGGCACACACACGATATTTGCCCGGCTGTCACTAGGGCAACGGGTGAGCCTCAATCCGTGCATCTTTACCTGGACACGCGGTTGAGGTGTAATGAAACCACCTCAAAGGCTGTTGGGGGGGGTATTCGATGGCTACGCGAGCGCAGGCGTGCGTTGTCGGGCTGGCACTGTCGGTTGCTTTGCTGGCGGCAAGCGCGGTTCAAGCTGACCAATACGTGGTTGACGGCTTCCCGCTGGGCAGTAACGCACCGGACGATCCGAACTACCGGACCTATGCCTGCGGGCCGAGCGCCGAATACGCCGACACCACGCAATGCACGCGGGAACTGCACAAGAAGGGCCATGCCGGCGACCTCGTCATTTCCGCCAGGCTCCTCCACGCCCGGGATGGGACCACGCTCTACGCCATGGTCCACGCGGCTCCGGTGAAATTGAACCGTGATGCTGTCCAGAAGGAGATCGGCGATCTCAGCCAGGGCATCGGCGCGTCACCGACCACGATCACCTGGTCGCCCGACGATTCAACCGACGTGACCTGGGTCTTCGTCACCTGGGGTAAGGCAAGATTGGAGGAAGTCAGTGGTTGGGCCGAAATAACAGATTTTCCCCAGTTCGGCTCACTCGTCGATTTGCTGGACGATCCGGCACGCTCGCTTGACAGCTATCTCCCGATCTATCGGCTGGCCGGCGGGCCCGGCTACGCTTACGCGGCCAGCTTTGATGCCAATGGCATGGGCAATCGCTATTACGTCGCGGCTGACCCGGCGGAGCTTTCCATTCGCCACTTCAGGTCTTCCCTGCGCGCGCTCCTGCACCAGGACCGATCCCTGGCCAAGGACGATTTCAGCCTGTGGCCGGACGTTGCCCGGGCAACCCGGAATCTGGCGAGGGACACCTCGCCGGACGTGGCCAACCGGGAGCTCGATGCCGTTTTCGATGATGTTGGGTCCAGCAAGTTGCGCTCGCACGTCTGGTCTTTCCTTCCGCTAGGTCCCATTCAGCGTCTCGAGGCAGGGCAGTATTGGCGGTACGACGTCTTCGGCCCGCGCACGAAATTTCCCGACATCAGACGCCGTGCCCAGAACCTGATCGCGACCGAGCCGAACGACCCATTCATCGAGTTCGCATACTTCTTGCTGGGCGATTTCACCGATGCGTTGAAGGCCAGGCCGAACTCGCCGATCAGCGACGTTCTGCATTATGCCAGCGGCTATCAGATCGTTCAGTCTCTGGTGCACGAGGCGCTCGAGGCTGCCAAGAGCCGCACGACTTCGGACACGCCTCAAGAGACCGTCGATGACTTGAAGGGACTGTTGGCGATCGACCCCAACGCTCCTGAGCCGGAGGATACGGTTCCCATCGGCAGCGGTTTGGTCGACGGCAGTCTGGTTTTCATCAATCGAAATCCAGAACTGTTTGACAACAAGCCGCTCTCCGCGGTTCTGCCCGATTTCTCCGGCCGAGCTGCTGAGGCGCGTGCCCAGTTCGAAGCCGTCTCGACGGCAACACCGATAGCGGACGACGCCACCTACATGATGGGCTGGCTCGATCTGCAGAACGGAAGCACCGACAAGGCGCTTTCGTTGTTTGCGCGAGCGCTGCAGGTGGAGAGCAAGCATAGCCCGGGCCAAGACTGGGACCAGTTTGCGTGGTTCGACTACCGATGGGGCGTGCTGAAGGAAGCCGTCAGGATCGTGGAGCGGCTCCCCCTCAACCAGCAGGCGACCACGGTCGAGTTCGAACAAGTTCTTCGATGTCGAAGCCTCGCTCTGGTATACGGCGGCACGCTCGGCGTATCAGCGTTTCGACTACGCGCGCGCCATCGACATCGCCGACGCGGCCCTGAAGAAGCTGAATTTTCCTGCTGAACAGCTGCCGGCGACGACCGATCCCGACCGTATTGAGGCCGCGATCGAAAAGATCAATCCGAAACTGGCTCAGGACGCGAATTTCGTCGAGTTGCCCTACCTGATCGAGGCTTCCAGGGAGATGACCGGCTACGAAGGCGCATTGCAGGGCATGAACGGCCAGGAGCCGAAAGCGTTTTCGAGAAGGGCGCGAGCGATCATTCTCAAATATTCGATGCTGGTCGATCACCCGTTGGACGAATCCGGGAACCGGAAGACCACGTTGCCGACTGAGCACAGGGATCTCAGACAGGCGCTGCACCTGATCGACACGACGCTGCAAAGCACCCAAGGCAACCCGGCTTACGCGGCGCTGCGCGAGTGGATGTTCTATCGCAAGGTGCGCATTCTGGCGGACTACGACCCCGAAATGGTCGGCGAAACCATCGCCCTGATGGAAAAGGAATTTCCGGCTTCTCACCTTCTCGACGATGTCCTTGCCGAGCAGATATTCAGCGAAGGTGTGGTTATGGCAAACGTCGATGCGGCGAAGGCGACCTTTGCCGAGTTGCTGAAGCGGTATCCCCACGGCAATGCCGTGGACAACGCCTATAGCTGGATGGAGATCACCTTGCGCTGTGCCGGCCGCGTCGACGAGGCGCGCAAGATCAACGACGAGATCATCCGCCTGTTTCCGCTCACGCGCCACGCCCAGTATGCCAGGCTGCGCAACGCCGATCCGTCGCGCTACCTGAATGGCTGCGGAGACTACCAGCCGCAGTGAATTCCTTCGTGGGCGGAACAGGCTGATCCGGCGGCGCTACTGGTCGAGCGACCGTGCGACGCGAAATCCAATGTCTTCCTTCCGTTTGTTGGGCTCGCTCGAATCGCGCCAGGACGAACGCAACAGCGGCGCCTGTGAAAGCCAGGAGGCGCCGCGAATGACACGCCGCTGGCAGGCGCCGGTGACCTGCCACACGGATTCATCGGGCGGGGGGTTGGGCTCGTAATTGCCGTGAAAGCAATCGGCAACCCATTCATAGACGTTGCCGACCATGTCGCGCAGGCCAAATCCGTTGGCTGGAAATGCAAATACAGGCGTCGTGCCCTTGCTGCCGCAACAATTGGCTTTGCTGGTGTCTGGCCGGTCACCCCACGGGAAGGGTGTTCGCGTACCGCCGCGCTCGGCGTACTCGTATTCGGTTTCGGAGAGCAGCCGATAGGGCTTGCCGGTGATCCGGGCGAGCCACGCGGCATAGCGCTCGGCGTCGTACCACGTGACATTGACGGCCGGCCGGTCGTCGCCCGTGTTTCCGCTGATCTCGGGATCGCAATCGCCGTGCGCGGCGCAGGCGCTGTACTGGGCGAAGGTCACCGGCACTCTGCCGACCGCGAAGGCGGAGCGGATCGTCACCGGGTGCCGGGGATACTCCCGCCCCGATTTGTCGCCCTGGTCCTGCGGCGCGCCCATGTCGAAATGGCCGGCAGGCAGGACGACCATGTCGGGGCAGTCGGTGCACTCCTGGAAATGGTTGGCCGGCTTGAGGGCGTGTTCGGCCGCTGCCGACAGCACATGGCCGCGCACCGCGGTGAACCAGTAGAGCTGTTGCTTCAGCTCCGGCTGGTAGCGCCAGGCCAATCCGCCCACGGCGAGAATGACCAGCAGGGCGGCGATCACCGAGCCGAAAGCGAAGGCGCGCTTCTGTTCGCTTGTCCGGCACGCAGCGAGATAGGCGAGACCGTCCTCGCCGAGGTCGCTTCTTGAAGTCTGCGCGCTGCGAAATCTGCATCGCCGCCCGCAGGCGCTGGCCGCGATGTTCCAGCCCGCCCGGTGGCCGCCCCTTGCGCAGCCATTCGCCGGCCGCCCATTCGACCCCCTGCACAAGCTTCAGCTTCTCGGCATCTTCGTCCAGCCACGTCGTCAGTTCCGGCCATTGCCGCAGCAGGCTTTCGTGCGCGATCTCGACGACATCGGCGTCCGCCCGCCGGTCCGCCACCAGAAGGCGGGCGTCGATCAGCCGCTCGACCATCGCACGCTGCTCGCCGGAGAACTCGTCGAGGCGCGCCGCCCGGCGCATCGGCAGGCCCGTCTCCGGATTGATCCGCGCCAGCCACGGGATGAAGGCAGCGCGCAGGCAGGCGAGCTGGGCGTTCTTTCCGGCGGGATGGCGGGACTGCGGCTCGGCTCGGCAAGTGCCCGCTTCAGTGCCAGCTCGATCGCGCCGGCGACGCCGCCGAGCGTGTCATACTGCCGGACGCCAATGGTCTCGCCCGCACCGAAGTCCTGGTAGAGGTGAGACAAGGTGAATGCGAGCAGCGGCAGTGCATCCGCACCGCTGGCGTCGGCGACCAGGCGCTCGGCAAGCTCGGGGCTGATCGTCAGCTTCTGACCGCGCCGGGCGAGTACCTCGAGAGGCTTCAGGACGACGTCGCGATAGGACGTGCGCGGCAGCGGCAGCAGCGGCAAGGTCTCGGGAAGCTCGAGCTGCCGGGCGGTCAGCATCTCGAACAGGCGGACGGCGCTGTCGGCGCGCACCGTGAAGATCGCCAGGGGCTCGACCTCCGGCGGCGTATCGCGGAGCAGGCGGACGAGCAAGGCCAGGAAGCGCGCGCTCTCCGCCTCGTCCTCCGAGGCAAACAGCTCTTCGGCCTGATCGATCGCCAGGATCAGGGCGGGCAGGGGCGCCGCCGCGTCGCCGACGCGACGCTGTTCGATCGCCTGTGACGTCGCCGAGATCATCAAGTCGTTGAAGGCGGCCGCCGCGTGCGTTTCGTCGCCGGCCATGAATTGCCCATGGAGTTCCCCGGGATTGATCGGGCGGCCCGGCTGCGACAGGTATGCGGCCAGCTTGCGGCCGAGGCCGTTCGGCCCGGTCAGGATTCCCTTCGCCGGGCGCAGAATCGCCAAGGGCGCGAAATCCGGGTCGCGTCCGAGCCGGGGCCACAGCCCGGCGCGCAGGTAGGACGACTTGCCGGCACCGGACGCCGCCTGGATGACCAGGACCCGCGGCCGCCGGTCTCGCCGCATGACCCGCAGCTTGTCGAGTTCCGCGCAGGATGTCCGCATCGCGGCCGAAGAAGATACCGGCATCGTCCTCGGTGAACGCGCTGAGACCCGGGAAGGGCTCCGCATCGGGTCTGTTCAGCGGCGGCCAGGCGAAGTGCTCGGGCGTGATCCCGCGCCTGAACAGGTAATCCTTGACCTTCGCCAGGGCCCCATTGCTGAAGCGGACCTCGCTGCGTTCGCCGCGATAGTCGACGATCTCGATGTGGTCCTGCGGCGGTGTCGCAAGATCGACAATCTGCCGTTCCTTGTAGGATTCGAGCCGGCGATCGTCGACCTGCAGGTCGCGCAGCAGCACGATGACGATTTCCTTGCCGTAATCCTCGGCCTTGCGGACCTCTGCCAGGCACTCAGGCGAAGACAGAGCCTCCGGCGAGGCCAGCAGGATGACCGCCTCGCAACGGAAGCTCGCCTTGCGCAGCGCCTCTTTCCAGCGTTCGCCGGCGCCAATGTCGTCGAGGTCGAGGAATACATCCTCGTCCGGCCAGCCGTTCGCTCCAAGCCATTGCTTGAATGCCCTGGCAGCAACGTTGTCCTTGCTCGAATGACTGATGAACAGGCGTGCCATTGGTCCCAACCACGCACCAAAACACCCAGTATCGCAGGAGTTTTGCCAGCATAGAGGCTGGAGCATTCTGCGTGGTTATAGTCATATTTCAAGAATTCGTTATGCGCGCGGGTCGAGATTTTTCCGTTCTGCATGAACTCCATTGCCGCCGACCAGAAGAGCGGCGCCATTGCCGCCGACGAGGCCCTCGCCTCGTATCCATGCCGGCGAAGGCGGTCGACGACCCGCGTATGAGCGCCGCCTGAAACACGACGGCGGTCCCGGAACGCGCTGACCTCTTTCGCGACCTGCAACCGCGCAGGCAGCAGCCCGCGCGGATCCTTCTGTGCGAGCTTCCCGAAGTCGAGCGACATTCTCACTTGGAAACATCGCTTTGCGAGGTGGAGCCGACCGTCGCCGCCTGAAACCGGGGGAAACGTCGCAGATGACCAGGAAATACGCTTGACGAAATGCGTCAACGCTCCACCAGACACCGTGCCCGAGTTAGGTGAGGCGGCCCGGCCGTCAGTAGCTGATCCTCAGCTCGTCGGCGATGACCAGGCCGGCCGCGCCGCGCAGCGTCACGGCTTCCTGGTCCTGGTTGCCGAACATCACATGCACCGCTTCGTCCGGATGGCGCACGGCGATTGCCCGCGTGAATTGCTCGATCTTGTTGAGCAGCTTCGTCGAGCCCCTTGCCGCATTGCCATAGATGATGAAATTGCCGGGCATCAGCAGGGTTTCCAGATTGGCGATGCCGACGGCCAGATTATGGGCGTATTCGGTGAGGAGCGTCTCGGCGCCGGGATCATGCTCGGCCAGCGCGCACAGCGACGCGACATCGAGCGATTCCGAATCCGCGAACTTGAGCTGCGCTGCACGGCGCCGCAGCCAGGGCAGCGTGGCAATGGTTTCCCAGCAGCCGCGCCGTCCGCAGGTGCACACATCCCCGTCGACGGCCACGACCGTATGGCCAAGCTCGCCGCCTGATCCGTGCGGACCGCGAAACGGCTCGCCGTTGAGAAACAGGGAGCAGCCGAGCACGTCGTCCGCATAAATGATCGCGAAGTCCCGGAGCCTGCGCCCGCGTCCGAACCACCGTTCACCCATCAGGATTGCGCGCGGATGATGGTCGATCCGGGTGGCGATCCCGAAACGCGACTCGACGATGCGCGTCAGCTCCACGCCGGCGAGCCAGGGTGCCAGGTTCATCGCGACAATCGACCCCGTGTCGGGGTCGGTCATGCCGCCGACGGCGATGCCGATTCCCAGAGGCTGGGCGCGGGCGCGCGACAGAGACTGGCCAATCGAGCGTTCGATGGCGGCGAGATAATGCAGGCGGTCGTTGTCGTTCTCGCTGAAGGCGACGCTGTGCCGGGCATAGATTTCACCGCGCAACGACACCATCGCGGTCTGCACGCTGCCCGGCATCAGCGCCACCGCGCAGACCGGGGAGGCATCGGGCGAGAACCATAGCGGCCGTGCCGGCTTGCCCACACCGCGTTTGCCGGACGGTTCTTCCTCGATGAGCAGCCCGCCGTCGAGCAGGGGCTGAACGATGCCCGTGATGGTCGTGCGTTTGGTGCCCGATAGCCTTGCCAGCTCCGCCCGGCTCGTCGGGCCGAGGTCGAATAACGTCTGCAACACCCTGCGCTTGTTGGATTCCCCGATATGCAGGGGCGAGAGGATGTTGAATCCGTCTTCTTCGTTGCCGTCCACAGTCTGGGTGGAGACAGGATTGGTGAGGGAGGCCGCTCTCTCCCATTTTGCCGGCTGACGCATCTGCTCAGACGATTCTCGTTTGTTCCGTTCCTACCTAACGGCAAGTGATCGCGTTGACAAAGGAATTAATATGTGAGAACTACGAACTAATAGGAACCAGCATTCCTGCAACCTGGGGAGAGGGAACCAACATGACTGGATATCCAAAAGGGATTTCGAGGCGTCAGCTTCTGAAGACGTCCGCCGCGGTGGCGGGCGTGGCCGCGTCGGGGGTAGGGCGCTTTGCCACGCCGGCACTCGCCGCCGAGACCGACAGCGTTCGTATTCTCGCCGTCGAAGATCCATTCTTCTTTGCTCTCAAGGAAGTCCTCGGCGACTTCACCAAGAAGACCGGCATCAAGGCCGAGCTCGAGTTGCTCTCCTATGACGCCATGCAGGCCCGTCTGGTCTCGTCTTTCGTTTCCAAGACCAGCGACGCCGACGTGGTCACCGTCGACCAGATGTGGACCGGCCAGTATGTCGACAACGGCTGGATCAAGACGCTCGACGATTTCGCCAAGGGCGACAAGGAACTGGATATCAAGGACTTCGTGCCGGAGGTCCTCTATTCGCTGAACACCTGGCGCGGCCACCTGGCGACCATACCGATCGCGGCCTATGCCCAGGGCGTGATGTACCGCAAGTCGGTATTCGAGGCGCTCAAGCTCGATGCCCCGGCCGACGATTGGACCTGGGACAAGTACGAGGAGACCCTCGGCAAGATCAACGGCCAGACCGTGAACGGCACCAAGATGAACGGCACGGTCGTCTGCGGTTCGCAGCCGACCCCGATCGTCCACATGTTCGCGCAGCTCTCCGCCAGCCACAACGCCGCCTGGTTCAAGAGCTTCCCCGAGGGCAAGTGGGACTTCACGCCGACCATGGACTCCGACGCCATGAAGGCCGCGGTCGAGCAGTATCTG
Source organism: uncultured Alphaproteobacteria bacterium (assembly GCA_963743015.1). GTDB lineage: Bacteria > Pseudomonadota > Alphaproteobacteria > Rhizobiales > Kaistiaceae > CAVSRC01. Next base: position 365,618 of record CAVUOD010000014.1, on the reverse strand, counting down.
CGCCTCTACAAGCTGTCGCCGCCCGAATCGATCAACTATGTCTGGTTCGATGCGGGCACCCGCTTCAGCCAGGGCGACATCGGCATGTTCTACTGGTGGACGCCCTATTTCTATCTGATCCGCAACAACGGCTACATGAGCGGCAAGACCTCGGTGGTGGCCGACGACTACGGCGTCGGCGCGATACCGGTGGTGTCGGGCATGCCGCGCAAGGTCTGCCTCGGCGGCTGGAGCTTCGGCATCCCGTCGACGACCGCCAAGGCCGATGCGGCCTGGAAGTTCCTGAAGTGGGCGAGTTCGGCCGAGACCCAGAAGCTGATGGCCAAGGTCGACAAGTACGGCTACCAGTTCTCGGACTTCGCCCGTGCCTCGCTCTATGGCGACGCCGAGCTGGCCAAGCTCTACCCCTATCTCGGCACTCAGCTCGCCATGATGAAGCAGGGCAATGGCAAGCTGGCCCGTCCGCCGGCACCGGTCTACACGACGCTGGAGGGCATCCTTGGGCTCGAGCTCAACAAGATCCTCATCGGCCAGCAGTCCGTCGACGATGGTCTGAAGCAGGTGGAGACGCTCTACACCAATACGCTCAAGGGCAACTTCCTCATCCCCTACCAGCTGCCCAGCTTCGACGACACCCAGGCCGCGACGAACGCGCTCATCGACTCGCTCGCCTGAGCCTGAACGGATATTGCGCGTCCCGGAGATCTTTCTCCGGGGCGCGCGACCTCCCGCTCAATCCCTGCGATGATGGCGAGCTGATTGATGAGCAAGGCGGCAACCATGACCGTCGGGCAGAGCGACCTCGACAACACTGGCATCGGCGGATGGGCGCGCGCCCGCCTGCCATACATCCTGATTGCGCCATCGGTCCTGCTGCTTGTCGGGCTGATCGCCTATCCGCTCGTCTTCGCGCTGCGCAACAGCTTCTATTTCTGGAACCTGCAGACCAGCGCCACGGCAGTCATGCCGGTCGGTTTCGCCAACTACGCGATGGTCCTGCAGGACCCGCAGTTCCTCGATTCGCTGCGCAACACTCTGGTGCTGACCATCAGCGGGACCGCGATCGAGTTCGCGCTCGGCCTTGCCGTCGCGCTCCTCTTGTCCACCAGATTGCCCGGCATGAGCCTGTCGCGGGCGGTGCTCATCATGCCCACCACCATCGCCCCGATCGTGGTCGGCTTCCTGTTTCGCTACATGTACGATCCGCACGGCGGGATCATCACCTGGCTCTTGAACAGCATTGCACCGATCGCGCCGGTCCAGGGCATTCTGGGCAGCGCCAACACGGCGCTTGCGGCGATCATGGTCGCCGACGTCTGGCAGTGGACGCCGTTCTTCGCGATTGTCCTCTATGCCGGCCTGCTGTCGGTCTCGCCGGACGTCATCGAGGCGGCTCGCCTCGACGGGGCATCGGCCTGGGCCATGCTGTGGCGGATCAAGCTGCCGCTGATCATGCACACGGCGGTCATCGTCCTGATCCTGCGCTTCATGCAGCTCTTCAACACCTTCGACCTGGTGCTGGTGCTCACCCGCGGCGGGCCCGGGACCTCCTCGCGCACGCTCGCCTACATGCTCTACCAACAGGGGCTCATCGACTTCAACATCGGCATGGCCAGCGCGACCACCTGGCTCGTGGTCATCATCGTCAACGCCATCGTCGGGCTCTACGCCTTCTTCGCCTTCCGCAATTGGGAGTGGTGAGATGGTCGGCCAGAACAATCCGGCAAAACTGTTCGCCACCTATGTGCTGCTGGCGCTGACCCTGCTGTTCTTCATCGGTCCGATCTTCTGGTTCATCCTGCTCGCCATCCGGCCGTCGTCGACTGCCTTCGCGGTCCCGCCGGTGCTCTTCTTCGAGCCGACCCTGAGTGCCCTGCACTACACGCTGGTCGATCCCGGCAACAACGCCCATCAGGCGTGGAACAGCCTCGTGGTCGCCGTCGGTGCGGTGCTCCTCAACCTGCCGTTTTCGGTGCCGGCCGCTTACGCGCTGTCGCGCTTCCGGGTGCGCGCCAAGAAATACATCATGCTCTGGTACCTCGGGCTGCTCATGGCGCCGCCCGTGGCCTTCCTCATCCCTTACTTCATCCTGATGACGCGGATCGGTCTGGCCGGCACCTACCTCTCCATGGTGCTGGTCCTGCAGACCCTGACCATCCCGTTCTCGATCTGGATGATGAAGAGCTTCATCGACGAGGTGCCGGTCGAGATCGAGGAGGCGGCGCAGGTCGACGGGGCGAAATGGCATGTGATCCTGTTCCGCATCATCATGCCGCTGGTGCGTCCCGGCCTCATCGTCACATCCATGTTCGCCTTCGTGTTCGCCTGGAACAACGCGGCGTTTCCGCTCGTCCTGTCTTCGCAGAAGACGGCAACGCTGCCCATCGGCACGCTCGGCTACTTCGCCTCGACCGGAGTGACCTGGAACTTCATCGCATCGGCCGCCGTGGTCGCCATGCTGCCGCCGATGATCATCTTCCTTGTCTTCGACAAGTACGTGGTGCGCGGACTGACGTTCGGCGCTGTGAAAGGATAGTTTGAAATGACTACTTCGCAATTGGGTGTCGGCATCATCGGTACCGGCATTTGGGGCGCAAACCACGCGCAAGCGTTCACGACGCTGCCCAATACGCGCGTGGTGGCGGTCTGCGATATCGCCGAAGAGCGCGCGAAGGAACTTGCCGCCGCATACGGCGTGGGGTCGGTCTATGCCGACCACCGCAAGCTGCTGGACAACCCGGCGGTCGAGGCGGTGGCGATCGCTACGCCGGACTTCAGCCATACCGACATCATTCTCGATGCTCTCAAGGCCGGCAAGCACGTGCTCAGCGAGAAGCCGCTCGCCACGACGCTGGCCGACGCGCGCAAGATCGCCGACGCGGTCGCCGGCAGCGATCGCGTGGTGGCGGTCGATTTCGCCAATCGCGCAAGCCCGATCTTTGCGGCGGCGCGTGCGGATATCGCGGCCGGCCGCATTGGCAAGCCGGTCCATGCCAACGGCCGCCTGTCGAACACCACCTGGGTGCCGCTCGAGATGCTGAGCTGGTCGGCGCGCTCGTCGGCGCTGTGGTTCCTCGGCTGCCATCTCGTCGACCTCCTGCGCTTCATGTTCGACGACGACGTCGTGCGCGTCTTCGCCCTGACGCGGAACGGCGTGCTCAAGGCGCGCGGCGTCGATACCGCCGATGTCCATCTCGCCATGCTGGAATTCGCCAAGGGCACGATCGCCACGATCGAGAACAGCTGGATCCTGTCGCCGAGCAACCCGCAGGTGTTCGATCTCAATGTTCGCATCGTCGGCGACAACGGCCAGCTCGATCTCAACCCCTCCCACAACGATGCCTATGTGCACCTCGGCGGGGACGGCATGAAATACAAGGACCTGCTGGGTGCAGTGCCGGTCGGTGGCGGCCGCATCGGTGGCTTCGTCTTCGAGGCGATCGCGCGCTTCGTCGATACGGTCACGACCGGCGCGCCGCTGCTGGCCACGGTCGAGGATGGCCTCAAGGCAACCTGGGTGCTGAGCGCCATCGAGGAATCCGCCAAGACCGGCAAGCCGGTCGACGTGAGCCAATAGGGGCCAGGAGATGGCGTCGCTGACGATCGATTCGGTCGGCAAGACCTTCGGCACAACACGCGCCATCTCCAACGTCTCGATCGACGTTGGAGATGGCGAGTTTGTCGTTCTTGTCGGACCCTCCGGCTGTGGCAAGTCCACTTTGCTGCGCATGGTAGCCGGCCTCGAAAGCCTGACCGAGGGGCGCATCCTTCTCAGCGATCGCGATGTCAGCAAGGTCGATCCGCGCGACCGCGATGTGGCGATGGTCTTCCAGAACTACGCCCTCTATCCGCATATGACCGTCTTCCAGAACATGGCCTTCAGCCTCGAGCAGCGCGGCATGAAGAAGGCGGAAATCGAGCAAAAAGTCCTGGCGGCCGCGCGCACTCTCGATCTCGATGCATTGGTCAATCGCAAGCCCGGCGCCTTGTCCGGCGGACAGCGGCAGCGTGTGGCGATGGGACGTGCCATCGTGCGCAGCCCTGCCATCTATCTGATGGACGAACCGCTCTCCAATCTCGATGCCAAGCTGCGCGTGCAGATGCGCGCCGAACTCAAGCTGCTCAGGGCCCGCCTTGGCGTCACCACGCTCTATGTCACCCACGACCAGATCGAGGCGATGACTCTGGGCGACCGCGTGGCCGTGCTTGCACCCTTCAGCGAGGGGATCGCCAGCAACCTGCAACAGGTGGATTCGCCGCAGGTGCTCTACCTTGAGCCCGGCAACATGTTTGTCGCCGGCTTCATCGGCTCGCCCGCCATGAACTTTCTCTACGCCGACATCGAAGGCAGCGGCGACGGGCTTGCCGCGCGCCTGGCGGGAACCGAGACGGTCATCCCCCTTAGCCGCGAGAACACGCCTGTCTTTGCAGCTTTGTCGCGCTATGCCGGCCGCCGGGTCGTCGTCGGCATCAGGCCCGAATACTTCGCCCTGCAGGATTACGGCGAGGCGCGCTCGCGCCGGATCAACGTGGACATATTGGTCTCCGAGCTGGTCGGACCCGACGCCTTCCTCCACTTCGATCTGCCGACGCCGGAAGTCGATATCGGCGCGATGGCGGCGCTCGACGATTCGGGCGAAACGGGGCCGCAGGCATCGCGCTTCTCTGCCCGGGTTGCCTCCGAACACCTGCCTCGACAGACGGGCTCCGTCGACCTGTTCGTCGAAATCCCGCGCCTTCATTACTTCGACAGCGACACATCGCTGAGAATCTGCTGAACGCGACGGGGTTGGAAAATGGATTCTTCTCTCAGTCTATGGGCGACCGGACGCGAAATTCGCTCGCAGCCGGATGTGTGGCGTGCATGGATCGCGCCACTCATCGCGCATGCCGGTGCCTTGCGCGAATGGATTGCCGAGCGCGGCTGTGACGAGATCTGGCTGAGCGGGGCGGGCAGCTCCGCCTTCATCGGCAACGTCATTGCAGGAGAGCTGGGCGCTTCATCCCGGATACCGGTGAAGGCGGTTGCCTCGACCGATTTCGTTTCCTGCCCGAAGAACTTCCTGCGCCCCGGCGTGCGGCCGCTGGTCGTTTCGTTCGGCCGCAGCGGCGACAGTTCGGAAAGCCTCGGCGTGCTCGACCTTCTCGACAGGCGGCTGCCCGAGGCGGACCGTCTCAACATCACGTGCAACGAACAAAGTGCGCTGGCCACGCGCAGCGGACCGGGACCGGGTGAGAGCCGTGCTCTCATCCTGCCCGCAGAGACGCATGATTCCGGCTTCGCCATGACCGCGAGCTTCACCACCATGACGTTCTCGGCGCTCGCCGTGCTTGCCGACATCGACGTACAGGCTGTCGCGGCGCGCATCGAGAAGGCTGCTGCCGGCGCCGACCGTTTGATCGAAGTCGATCTCACGGCGGTCGACTTCGCATCGCCCCCCGAACGGATCGTGTTCCTCGGCGCCGGCAGCCTCATGGGTGCGGCGCGCGAAAGCGCGCTCAAGGTGATGGAACTCACCACCGGGCGTGTCGCGGCGCTCTGGGATACGCCGCTCGGCTTCCGCCACGGCCCCAAGTCTTTCGTCAACGATCGCACCAGGATCGTGGTCATGATCTCCGGCGATCCGCTCACCAGCCGCTACGACCGCGATCTCGTCGACGAGCTGGGCCGCCAGTTCGGCGCCGACAAGGTGCTGACGATGGGCGAGGCGGCCGTCGAGCCCGACGTCGTGGTCGAGGCAAACGGAAGCGACGGCTGGCGCGCGCCCGTCTTCGTCCTGCTCGCTCAGATCGCCGGCGTCCGTTGGTCGTCGGACATGGGCATCAATGTCGACGATCCCTTCGCCGGCCATGGCAACCTGACCCGTGTGGTTTCCGGCGTGCGCCTCTATGCCGACCAGGTGTGAGCGATGGCCCTTCATGCCGGAATCGATCTGGGCGGCACGAAGTGCGAGGCCGGCCTGTTCGACGAAGACCTCGCACTGATCGAGTTGCGTCGGCTTCCGACCCCCGGCACCTATGATGCCCTTGTCGACGCCCTGGCGGAGCAGGTGGCCTGGCTGCGCCAGATCGCCGGCGGCGCCGCGATGTCGATCGGCATGGGCATCCCTGGCTTCTTCGACCCTGAGACCGGGCTTGCCCATACCGCGAATCTGGCGGCGACCGGGCATCCGCTCAAATCCGACCTCTGCGCCCGCCTCGGCTTCGAAGTGCCGGTCGGCAAGGACCTCAAGTGCTTCACCCTGTCGGAAGCGAATGGCGGCGCAGGGGCGGACTTCAAGTCCGTTTTCGGACTGATACTCGGCACCGGCGTCGGTGGCAGCTACGCCGAAAACGGACGCATTTCGTCGAGCCGCAACGAGCTTGCCGGTGAGATCGGACATTTCGGTGTTCCTCAGCGTCTGGCCGCGCGCTTCGACCTGCCGCTCTGGTCCTGCGGCTGCGGGCTGTCTGGCTGCTTCGAGCCCTATGCGTCGGGCCCCGGCCTCGTGCGCCTCGCACGCTATTTCGAGGGGCTGGAGGTCGATGCGCCGACCTTGATTGCGCGTCGCGCGGCGGGCGATCCGGCGGCGAAACGCGTCTTCGATGTCTGGCTGGCTCTTGTCGCCGAGCTGCTCGTCGCGGTCCAGCTCGCCTACGACCCGGACTGCGTCGTGATCGGCGGTGGTCTTTCGAAGATCGACCGCATCGAGACGGAGATCGCAGCGGCATTCGAAGCCGCGAAGCTTCCGGGCAGCGCCATACCCGCGATCCTCAAGCCCCGCTTCGGCGACAGCAGCGGCACCCGCGGTGCCGCGCTGCTCGGCGCGGACAAGACGGTGGAATTCAGAGAATGACTTTCCTTCCCGAGATGATCCGACGGAACCGGCAGGGAACGCCGGTCGCCCTGCCTTCGGTCTGTTCGGCGCATCCCGACGTTCTGCGCGCCACCGTGCTGCTCGCGGCGGAGAAGGAGCTGCCGGTCGTGATCGAGGCGACGAGCAACCAGGTCAACCAGTTCGGCGGCTATACCGGAATGGCGCCTGCCGATTTCGCCAGGCTGGTCTTCGAGATCTGCGACGAGGTCGGCCTGCCGCGCGGTCGTGTGACGCTCGGCGGCGATCATCTCGGGCCCCAGGCCTGGCGGCGCGAGGATGCCGACACCGCCCTGGCCAAGGCCGACGACATGATGCGGGCCATATGTCGAGGCCGGTTTTCGGCAAGATCCATCTCGACTGCTCGGAAGGCTGCGCCGGCGAGCCGGCCAATGTCGGCGATGAACTCAGTCGCCGAGCGCGCCGCGCGCCTCGCGGCGATCTGCGAGGAAACCGCCGGGCCCGGCTCGGCACTCGAATATGTCGTCGGCACCGAGGTGCCGCCGCCGGGCGGGGCCCGTGCCGAGGAGGAAAGCGCGGTCGCCCCGACCTCGCCGGAGAGCGCACTACGCACCCTCGATCACCACCGCCGGGCCTTTCCAGGCGCGCGGCCTCGGCGCGGCCTGGGAGCGCGTCATCGGACTGGTCGTACAGCCCGGGCTGGAATTCGGCGCCGACACCATCGATCGTTTCGACTGCACCTCGCCGAACGCGCTCTCACGCGCGCTTGCCGACGAGCCGGGCCTCTCCTTCGAGGCGCATTCGACCGACTATCAATATCCGGAACTCTTTCTCGAGCTGGCGCGGCGTAATTTCGTCGTTCTCAAGGTCGGCCCGGCGCTCACCTTCGCCTGGCGCGAGGCGATCTACGCTCTCGACCACATTCGCGACTGGCTGACGCCCGAGCCCGATGTGCCGCCGATCTCTGAGGTCATGGAAGACCTCATGACCGGGAACGACAAATGGTGGCGGGGCCACTATGCCGGCGCACCGGACAGGCTGCGACTCCTCCGTCATTTCGGCTACGCCGATCGCATCCGCTACTACTGGGCGCAACCGGACGCGCGCGAGGCTATCGCCGCTTTGCGCGCGGCACTGGAGGGGAGGGACATCCCCGATCCGCTGCTCATGCAGTATTTCGCGCCGGAGGTCATCGCACGCAGCGACGCCTTGCGTGCGCGCGGCCTGAGCCAGTTCGATGCCCTGATCTGCGGCTCCGTGCAGAGCTGTCTCGATCCCTATTTCGTGGGCGCCTTATGACGCCGGCGTGTCACCAACCAAGGAAGGATTGCGGAGGATGAAGGTCATTGTCACCGCAGCAGCCAGCGGCATAGGGCTGGCCATAGCCAGGAAATTCGCACTTGAAGGTGCGCAGGTCTTCATCGGCGATATCAACCGGGATGCGCTGGCCGAAGCGAGCGAGGAAACGCCGGGGATTTCTGGAGCCGTTGCCGATTTCAGCGAGCACGACCAGGTGCGCGGCTTCATCGCGCAAGCCATCGATGCGCTCGGGGGTGTCGACGTACTGGTGAACAATGTCGGCATTGCCGGCCCGACCTGCCTGACCGAAGAGGTCGAGTTTGCCGACTGGGACCTGACGATGAAGGTCAACCTCGGCAGTCATTTCTATTGCAGCCGCGAGGTCATTCCGCATCTGAAGCGGCAAAGATCGGGCCTGATCATCAACATCAGCTCGATTGCCGGACAATTCGGCTATCCGTTTCACGGTCCCTACGCCGTATCCAAAGCGGCAGTCATCGCCCTGACACGCACGCTGGCGATGGAACTGGGCCCACACAACATCCGCGCCAACGCGATTTGCCCCTGCGCGGTCGGCGGGCCGCGCACGACCTCGGTGATGGAGACCGAGTCGAGGAACACCGGCATTCCGCTCGACCTCGTCCAGCAGGCCTACGTCTCCCAGAACTCCATGCGCACGTTTATCGAAGCCGACGAAATCGCGGCCCTGGCCGTCTATCTGGCCTCGTCCGCCGCAAAGCACATATCCGGCCAGGCGATCGCCGTCGACGGCAACGCCGAAACCCTGCGGCCGCCGGTTGGGAGCTGGGAGATGGGTGCGTGACAGCGTCCGGATCTGCGCCTGTCCGCGTGGGTGTCGTCGGGCTCGGCTTCTTCGGCCGGGTGCACGCGGCGACCGTCGATAGATTGCCGGAATTCGACCTCGTCGCCGTCTGCACCAGAACCGCCGCGAGCATCGGGCGGTTTCGCGCCACCGGCTATTCCGGCCCGGCATGGACCGATTTCGCCGAGGCCGTTGCGCAGTCCGATGCCGAGGCGTGGATCATCGCATCGTCGACCCCGACCCATGTCGATTTCGCCCGCATCGCTCTCGAAGCCGACAAGTGCGTTCTTGTGGAGAAGCCGCTGGCGACGTCGCTTGCCGACGCCGAATCTCTGCGTCCGGTGGTGGACGCAAGTGCCGGCAAGATGATGCTCGGCCATATCCTTCTGTTCGGCTCAGAGTTTCGTGCGCTGCGCGACGAGGTGGCTGGGCGCGGGCGGCCGCGATTCATGCAGTTCGCTCGCCATCGCCAGGCCGCCCTTCGCGACGATCCGACCGCTTCGCCGATCAGCCTGATCATGGTGCACGATCTCTATTGCGCGCAGGTGCTGATGGACCGCGAGGAGCCGGTCGATTTCATTGCGAAGTCGGATTCGGTGGATGGCGACACCCCCGGGCAGTTGTCGGTAGCGCAGCTGGGCTGGTCGGACGGCACGATCGCGTCGTTTTCGGCGTCGTTCCTTGCCCCCGAGGGGATGGGCGAACACGGATACGACCGGCTTGAGGTCCTCGGCGATGGCTGGTCGGCAGTTCTTGCGCCGAACCCGCGGCCGATCGCGGTCTGGGACAAGCAGGCCCGTTATCCCATGGGGCTGGAGCTCAGGACGGACCCGCCGTCCGGGATGCTGGCCGAGGAGCTGCGCCGATTTGCTGCAGTGGTGCGCGGCGATGATCCGCTGGTCGGCACAGCGTTCGACGATGCGCTGCAATTGCAGCGCTGGATCGAGAAATTGCACGAGCAGAGTCATTTGCCATGACGGCGAAACGCGATCTCGCGGCGATCGGCTGTCCCTTCGTCGGCGATCGGACAGGGGACTGGTGGCTCCGGCCGGATGCCATCTTCGACGGTTCGCTGCTGCGGCGCGACCAGTGCCTGCGGATCAGCGGCGGCACGATCGCCGAATTCGCCGCCGAGGCGGCGGTGCCGGCTGACGCGCGTGTGTGGAAGACATCGCTGACTGCAACCCCCGGCTTCTTCGACCTGCAGGTGAACGGCGGCGGCGGGGTGCTGCTCAACAACGACCCGACGCCTGACGGCGTTCTCGCCATCGCCCGCGCCCACGCGGCAACCGGCACAGTGTCGCTCCTGCCCACGGTCATCACAGACCGGCCCGATGTCATCAGGCGCGCGGCCATGGCCGTGCTGGAAAGCAAGGGCAGGGGGGGCGTACGCGGCATCCACATCGAGGGCCCGCATATCAGTGAGAACAAGCGTGGCACGCACCGGGCGGCCTTCATCCGTCCGTTCGATGCCGAGACCCTCGACCTTCTGACGCTGCTCCGCGAGCGCGGCCTGCCGGTCCTCTTCACTCTGGCGCCCGAATGCGTGCCGGCCGGCACCGTCGCACAGCTGACGCGGATGGGCGTGGTCGTTTCCGCCGGGCACAGCGCCGCCACCGGCGATCAGGTCGATGCCGCCCTGGCGGAAGGCCTGCGCATGTTCACGCATCTTTTCAATGGCATGTCGCAGATGACCCAGCGCGAACCCGGCGTCGCCGGCGCCGCCCTCGACAGCGAAGCCTGGTGCGGCATCATCACCGACGGGCATCACGTGCATCGCCACGTGTTACGCCTTGCGTTCCGCGCGCGGCCGCTTCGCGACAGGATGGTCGTGGTCTCGGACGCCATGCCCACCTGGAACGGTCCCGACGAATTCGTGCTTTACGACATGACCCTGCGCGTTCGCGACGGGCGCCTCATCAATCAGGAGGGCTCGCTTGCCGGCGCGCATATCGACATGGCGACGTCGGTGGAGCGGCTGGCGCGGATGGGCATCGCGCACGAGGACGTGTTGCGCGCTGCAAGCTGCGTGCCGGCAGAGGCGATCGGCCTGTCCGGATTGGCACCGGCTCTTTCGGAAGGGATGGACGAAAGCGCGCTCGTCTTCGTCGACCTCGGCTGAAACACGGCATGCCGAAATCCGATCATGGCGGTCGTCGCGAACGCGACGTCTCTGTGCCGCACGTCACCGACGCGGAACCAACCGGCGATTGACGTCAACCGGCTTAAGCGGGACACCAGATCATCGCGTGAAAAACAAAGGAGTTTTGCGTGGCCATCCAAACGTCCTCAGATAAGGCAAGCGAGCGTCCTGAAGACCGTCTCGCGACGCTCGGCCTTGTTCTCCCGACGGTCCCGACGCCAATTGCCAACTTCGTCAATGCTGCGCGCGTCGGCGACCTGTTGTTCCTGTCGGGGCAGGGCCCCTTGACCGCCGAAGGCACTCTGATGACCGGGAAGGTGGGGCGTACAGTGACCGCCGAACAGGCTTATGAGCATGCCCGTTTGACCGGCCTCAACCTGCTCGCAGTGATGCGCGCCGAAGCAGGCGATCTGTCGCACATCAAGCGGGTGGTGAAGCTGTTCGGCATGGTCAATGCCGCCGAGGATTTCACCGATCATCCCAAGGTAATCAACGGATGCTCGGACCTGTTCGTCGAAATCCTCGGAGATGCCGGCCGCCACGCCCGCTCGGCGGTGGGCATGGGGTCTCTGCCCAACAACATAACCGTCGAGATCGAAGCGATCGTTCAGATTGCCCAGGACTGACGGCTCCGGCCCGGGCCTTCAGCCGGCCTTGATCTCCGGTGTGTCGAAATGATCGACCAACACCGCCTCGACATCGTCGGGATTGCCTCTGGCAATGAGATGCCGCAGGCGCCGATGCAGGGCCACCTGCGCTACTTTTCTCTGGTCGGCGTGCCAATCCCGGCAGAAAAAGATGATGAGGTGCGGCGCCAGGCCTTCCCAGGATTTGCGCAGGAAGGGGTTGCCCGACATCTTCATGATCTCGCGGTGGAACTCCACGTCGCACCGGGCCAGCGAAATGGCGTCTTCGGAGTGAGCCATGTCTTGCATGGTGCCGAGGATGGCGTCGAGCGCCTTCAACCGTCCCGGATCCGCGCGAACCAGCGTCATGGCCTTCCTCACCGCAACGCTCTCGAGGCCCAGTCTGACTTCGCTGATCTCGTGCGCCTGTTGCGTCGAGAAGTCGATGATGCGCAACCCCCGCCGCTTGAACGGAACGACGATGCCGACCGTCTCGAGATAGTGCAGCGCTTCGCGAGCCGGGACGCGGCTGACATCCAGCAGTTCGGCAAGTCCGTCCTCCGTCAGGCGTTCTCCCGGCTGCCGCTCGCCACTGGCGATGGCCAGAACGATCCGCTCGGCCACTTCCTCGGAGATCGTTCGCGGGCGCGGCAGCGGCCGGAGCAGCCGCGCTTCCCCCGCCGCCGGCGCATCGTCGGCCAGCTTCCGGCCGGGCGCATTCGGCCGACGCAAGCGCCCGTCCTTTCCCACCTCCTTCAGCCGGGTGGCGCGCCTCGTCGGCATGAGCCCGTTGTCCTTCGCCTCTCGTCGCCGGTCCGCAAGGCGACGCTGCCTGGACCGAGCAACTATTGACTACCGTATACGGTATATGCAAAACATATCAACCGTTCCTTTCGGTGGACCCTTTTCGGTCGGTGTGGTTGTGTCCGTCCGGCGTCCGCACGGACGCAAACAGGGCGCAATTGGTCGATCGCGGGCCGGGGACCGGATTTGCCGGCAGGAGACCTCTTCCGGGATCATGCGACGACGACGAGACCGGAAGGCCAACACGACCGTGGTGTCAAAATGCAATCCCTGACAATCGAACATATCGCCTGCGTTCCCCTGGTCGGCGAGAGCCCCAAGGGCGGCTGGACCAACGAGATCACGCCCGACGATTCCGTTCACGCCATCATCGCGATCCACACCAGCGCCGGAATCAGCGGCTACGGCTCGACCTTCACCGACGGCTTCCTGGCGCGTGAGGCGGTACGTGTGCTCACGCCTCTGCTTGTCGGACAGAACGGCGCCGAGGTCGGCCGCCTGACCGAGACGCTTCACCAGAACACCTTCTGGATGGGACGCGGCGGCACGCTGACCAACGTCATCAGCGGCATCAACATTGCGCTGTGGGACCTGCTCGGCAAAGCGACCGGGCAGTCCATCTCGGTCCTGCTCGGCGGACGCCACAAGACCCGTATCAAGCCCTATGCATCGCTGCTCATGGATGCGCCGGCGAAGATGGCCGACGAGATCGCATCCTATGTCGAGAAGGGCTACCGCGCCTTCAAGATCGGCTGGGGCCCCTTCGGCCGCACCGGCTCCTATGCCGATGACGAGGCGATCATCCGCGCCGCGCGCGATGTGCTGTCGCACGGCGAGAACCTGATGATCGATCCCGGCGGCAGCGACGCCTTCTGGCCGAACCGGCTGAAATGGGCCATGCGCACCGCCGACATGCTTGTCCAGTACGACATCGACTGGCTTGAGGAGGCGCTCTGTCCGGACGATCTGGAAGGCTTTGTCGCCTTGCGCAAATACAGCCGTGTGCCGATCAGCGGTGGCGAAGTCCTGACGCGCCGCCAGAGCTTCATCCCCTTCATCGAGGCCGGCGCCTTCGACATCATCCAGCCCGATGTCACCAAGGTCGGCGGCATCACCGAGCAGCGCCGGATTGTCGAAGCGGCGGAGGACCACGGCATCCGCTATGTCGGCCATGGCTGGAACACCGCCCTGGGTCTCGCCGCCGACCTGCAGATGGCCGCCGCCTTCCCCAATACGGACTTCGTCGAATATATCGGCGGCAGCCGCTATGTTGATGGCATCCTCCAGGTTCCCTTCGCCTCGACGCGGAAGGCTATCTTGAGATCCCCGATGTACCGGGCCTTGGCGTCGCACTCGATCTGGATCGCCTGCGTGCGGTCACCGTCGATGCGGATGCGCTGCGCCTATAGCGACCGGGCCGAGATCGCGTAGCGGATCGAAATCGGTCGTTCGGGCGATATCGGGATCGCTGTTGCTATCCCCTTTTCGTTGATCGGGTTGGCCGATACGGACACCGCGTCGGCGAGATCGAAGGCGGCGGCAATCGGTTCGACACCCAGCCCGCGATAACGCCCGCAGAAGGGCGCGTCGGTGGCACCGTGATCCGAAAGCCAGATGAGCGTCGAGGGCACAAGGGAGCGATCCCAGTCGAGCTGCATCGCCACGCCTTCGTCGCGATAGCTGAGCACGATCGGCCCCCTGACCAGGCCAAGCTGGACCACGTCTTCCACCTCTCCGCCGGGCGGCAGTTGGCTGAGATCGACCGGACCGGATGGCCCGGGTACGGCGGAGAGAGACGAAAAGGTGCGGCCGGGAAGCGTCACCATCTTTCCAGGCGGGATCATCCCCGGATAGGTAAAGCCCGTCTCGAACGCGGCTTCGAGCGCCAGCGAGCCGGGCGTCGCCGGCAGCTTGAAGATGGGGTGGAGGCCGAGCGAGATATGCGCTTCCCGCCGCGCGTGGATATCGAGGCGAAAGTCGAGGGCGGCCTCGCCGTCGCGCCCGGCAATCGCGCGATCGAGCATCCGCACCGGTGACGTTTCGTCATAGGCGAGGCGCATCGTCACCGGCGCCCTTCTCACAAGAGACGATCTCCCAGTCGCGATCGGCAGAAGGTCCGTGGGGGGTGGCATTCTCGTGATCGCCGACCACGCCCGCCCATGCGGCCGACAAGCCTTGCGGCGGCGGGCTGGAACCGAAGGGCACGCCGACGAATTCGCCGCCGAGTTCGCGCAGATGACCCGGCGATGGCCGGATCGTTCAGGCTGCCCGCCCATTCGGCTCTGGCGAAGGGGCGGAACGGCTTTCCGTCCACCAGGAACTCGGCCCAGGCCAACATGCCGGCCGTGGGCAGGACAGCGAAGCTGCCATGCGACCAGGACAGATGGCGCTCGCCGCTCATCGGTCGAGCCGGTAGGCGAGGTTGCGCAGGCCGGGGACGTCGGTCAGCACGGTGAAGACGCTCCCCGACAGGGGCGCTGCCGCGCGACCCGCCTCATCGAGACCTTCGCGGGCGGTGGTGATGAAGAGCTGACGGTTGTCCGCGCCGCCGAAACAGAGGCTGGTGACGTTCGGCACCGGCAAACGCACGCGCTCGAGCAGTACGCCCTGCGAAGAGTAGCGGCTGACACAGCCACCGCCGAAATGCGCCACCCACAGGCATTCCGCGCTGTCGACCGTCAGCCCGTCGGGAAAGCCTTCCGCGCTCTCGAAATGCACCAGCACCTCGCGGTCGACGAGCCGGCCTTCCGCGTCGATGTCGTAGGCGAGGATGCGCCCCGTCGTACTGTCGCTCAGATAGAGTCGGCTGGCGTCGCGGCTGAAGGCCGGGCCGTTGCAGACGGCAAAGCCGGCATCGACCGGCACGCCCTCTCTGCCATCGAAGCGAAAGAGGATGCCGCGCGGGTCGGTCTCCCTGCGATCGGCGGTGCCCACCCAGAGCCGGCCCAGGCTGTCGACCTTGCCGTCATTGTAGAAGAGGTGCGGCATCGCCGCGGCCGGATGGGAGAACGGCGAGACCGCGCCGCTCGCCCGATCGAAGAGGACGAGGCCATCCCGGCTGCTGATGAGCAGGGTGCCCGTCCCGGCTGGTCTCGATCGCCATGCCCGCCGGGCTCAGGCCGGGGAAGCGGGTCGCAGTCGGGGTGCCTCCATCCGGCCCCAGGCTGTGGAGAATGCAGCCGGCAGCGTCGATCCACACCAGCTCGCCCGAGCGCTCCAGCCAGATCGGGCTTTCGCCCAGCTCGCAGGGGATTTCTGCCAGCAGTTCCGCCTTCATGCCGGCACCTCAGAAAGTCGCCGACACGCCCCCGTCGACCAGAAGGATCTGGCCGGTGACGTAACGGGCATCGTCGGAGCAAAGGAAGAAGGCCGGCCCGGCAATGTCGTCGGGAAGTCCGGCGCGCCTGAGAGGGATGCGCCCGTATTTGAGGTAGATGTCCTGGAACCAGTCGGTCTGGTGCTCGTGCCCCGACCCGTCGGGAAGCTGGGCCATGTCGGTGTCGATGAAGCCGGGAGCGACGGCATTGACGATGATGCCCTCGTCCGCCAGGTCGCAGGCGAGCGCCCGGGTGAAATTGACGATGCCGCCCTTCGCCGTCGAATAGGGAATGGAATTGCGGCTGCCGCGCACGCCCATGATCGAGGCGATGTTGAGGATGCGCTTGCTCTCGCCGCCTTTGCGGATGAGATCGATCATGGCCATGGTGACCCGGATGGCGCCGTGCTGGTTGATATCGATGACGCGCAGATAGTCGGCCATGGTCATGCCGGCAAAGCCGGTTGCGTCGAGAATGGCGGCGTTGTTGACCAGGATCTCCAGGCGCCCGTAGCGAGCGGCGATGGCGTCCCTGAGGGCCGCAATCGACGATTCGCTGCCGATGTCGACGGGGTGGGCGATGACGTCGCCTTCGAGCGCGCTCGCAGCCTTCTTCGCCTGTTCCTCTTTGATGTCGGCGATCACCACCGAGGCGCCTTCCTTGGCGAGCCGGGCAGCGATCGCCAGTCCGATCCCGCCCGCCGCTCCGGTGACCAGGGCGATGCGTCCCTGCAGACATCCAGCTGTCATAGGTTTTCCAGTTCTCCCTTGGGGGTCAGCCTCATGGAAGCGACGATGGCAAGCGTGATCGACACCCCGAGCACGATGGTCACCAGAGCGTTGATCTCCGGCGTGAAGCCGACCCGCATCATCCCCCACAGGCGCAACGGCAACGTCGTGGTGTCGCCGGCCAGAAACACGGTGATGAACGTTTCGTCGAAGGAGATGGTGAGGGCCAGAACGGCGCCCGTGACAGCGGCGGAGCGCAGTTGCGGCCACAACACGTAGCGGAATGTCTGCAGCCGCGTCGCCCCCAGATCGGACGACGCCTCGACCATGGTCTTCGGGGTGGCCTGCAGCCGGGTCAGCACCAGCCGGTAAAGGATGGCCAGCACCAGCGCCGTGTGGCCGATGGCGATGGTCAGGATGCCGCGCGGAATGCCGATTCCGTTGAAGAAGATAAGCAGCGACAGGCCGGTGATGATGGGCGGCATCAGGAACGGCAGATAGACCATCAGCTCGATCAGGCGACGGAACATCGCGCCTTCCCACTCGACGTAAAGCGCGATGATGATGGCCAGGACGGTCGCCACCGTGACGGCGATCGCCCCGCAGATCAGCGTCGTCTTGACCGACGCGATGACGGATGGGTTGTCGAGAAGCCGGCCGTACCAGACGAATGTCCACTTGTCCCAATGCACCCCTGAGCGATCGGTGGGCACGATCGAGAACACGGCCGAGATGATGACCGGGGTGTAGAGCACGAAGAAGGTCGCCAGCGTGACCAGCCCGAGCACGACATCGACTACACGTTCGGCAAGCGACTTGCGCATTGCTACACCTGCCGGCTGCTGGCAAGCCCGGCGAGCACGATGATCACCAGGGCGAACGCGAACAGGATCACCGCCAGCGCCGCTCCGAACGGCCAGTTGTAGGCGAGCCCGAACTGCGACCAGATCACCCGCCCGAATGTGAATCCGTTGGGTCCGCCCACCATTTGCGGCGTGATGAAGTCGCCGAGCGCCAGGACGAAGGTGAACAGCGCCCCGGCGATGGTGCCGGGCAGGCTGAGCGGCAGGATGACCCGCCGGAAGGTATCCGCCGACCCGGCCCCGAGGTCGGCCGAGGCGTTGATCAGCGTGGCGGGAATGCGCTCGAGCGTCAGGAAGATCGGCAGGATGACGAAGGGCAGGAAGATCACCGCCATCGAGATGAGGATCGCCGTCCGATTGTAGAGGAACAGCAGGCTCGGCTGCTTGAGGATGCCGGTGAACAGGAGAATCTGGTTGAGGAAGCCGGTCAGCCCGAGGATCGAGCGCATCGTGTAGATCTTGACGATGTAGCTCATGAACAGGGGCAGGATCAGCAGGAGAAGCAGCGCATACTTGGCCCGCCCGCGCAGCCGCCAGATGAAGTAGGAGACCGGGTAGCCGATGACAATGCCGATCGCCGAGACCGCGGCGCAGAGTTCGATGGTGAACAGGAAGGTCCGCCAGTAGGCCTCGTTCTCGAAGAAGCCGATGTAGTTCTTGAACGTGAAGTCCGGCGTGATGACGTTGCTCGACACGCGCCAGAACGACATCACGAAGAAATTGGCGATAGGCAGCGCCACCAGCACCACGGGTGCCGCGATGACCAGCACGAAGAGCACGAAGCGCCAGGGCCGGGCCGTCATGACGGCTGCTCCACCACGGCAATGTCATTGTTCTTGATCGACAGCGTCACGGCTTCGCCGGCCTGGAAGTGATGCATGCCCGGTGTGCTCGTCACCTTGACGGTGAGCGCCATTTCAGGCGCGCCGGCCCTGACCACGAGGTGGCTGCTCGCGCCGGCGAACCTGATGTCCTCGACCTTGGCCGCGAAGGTGAGCGTATCTTCGCGCGCACCGAGGCTGAAAAGCTCCGGCCGCATGGCGATCGTGACCTTGCGCCGGGCGCTGGCGACCCCCTGCGGGCAGGCGATGGTGCCGAACGGCGTGACCAGCCGGCCCTCGCCGTCGAACTCCGCGTCGCACAGATTGTTGTCGCCGAAGAAGCTCGCAACGAACGGGGTCTGCGGCCGGTAGTAGATGTCCTCGGGCGTGCCGATCTGTTCGACACCGCCGACATTCATCACCACCAGCCTGTCCGACATCGAAATCGCTTCCTGCTGGTCGTGGGTGACGAACAGGAAGGTGGCCCCGATCTTGCGCTGCAGGTCCTTGAGGAACACCTGCATCTGCCGCCTGAGCTCGGCATCC
This sequence comes from uncultured Alphaproteobacteria bacterium, assembly GCA_963743015.1. Classification (GTDB taxonomy): domain Bacteria; phylum Pseudomonadota; class Alphaproteobacteria; order Rhizobiales; family Kaistiaceae; genus CAVSRC01. Next base: position 346,833 of record CAVUOD010000014.1, on the reverse strand, counting down.
AGCGCCGACAGCGGCTCGTCGAGCAGGACCACCTCCGGCTCGCAGACAATCGCGCGGGCCAGCGCCACTCGCTGACGCTGCCCGCCGGAAAGCTCGGAAGGATAGCGCTTGGGAAAATCGCTCAGGCCGACCACGTCCAGCGCCCGCGTGACGATGCGGCTCACGTCCGCCTTCGGCATGCGCCGGATCATCAGCCCGTAACCGACGTTCTGGGCCACGGTCATATGCGGGAAGAGCGCATAGTCCTGGAAGACGGTGTTGAACGGCCGCTTGTTGGTGGGCACGCGGCCAAGGTCCCTGCCGTTGAGGACGACGCTACCGCTGGTCGGCTGTGTGAAACCGCCGACCAGCCTGAGGATGGTCGTCTTGCCCGAGCCCGACGGCCCGAGCACGGTGAGAAATTCACCCTTGGGAATTTCAAGCGTGATCGGGCGCAACACCTCCGTGTTGCCGTATGTCTTCGATACACCGTCCAGAACAAGGCTCATCGGATCAAGCCACAGTGAAACGTCGCATCACGTCGTAGTCGAGTTCGACGCCAAGCCCGGGTTTGCTCGGCAAAGCGATGGTGCCGTCTTCGAGCTTCAGCTCCTCATGCGCCAGTTCACGGCGCAGCCGCTCCACACACAATTGCGGCGGCAGATATTCGACGAAGGCACAATGGTTGGTGACGAAGGCCAGATGCGCCGTCGCCGAGATGGAGATGCCGGTCTTCCAGCAGTGCGGAACGATCGTGAGGCCGCGCTCGGCCGCCATGTCGCACACGATCTTGGCCTCGCCGATGCCGCCGACGCGACCGACGTCAGGCTGGGCCACGTGAATCTTGCCGATGTCCATCAGCTCCTTGAACTCGTAGCGGGTCGCCAGCCACTCGCCGCTCGAAATCTTCATCGGCGCCTCGGCACAGACCTTGGCCATGCCCTCGACATCATCGGCGAAGAGCGGCGTCTCCAGGAAATACAGATCGAACTCCTTCCAGTCCTTGATGGTGGACAGGCAGGCGTCCGCATCATCCCACAGATATTGGACGTCGACCATCAGCGTGACGTCCGGGCCGACGGCCTTGCGCACGGCGGCGACGACCTCGGTATGCCTGTCGTAGGGCTCGCGCATGCCGGAATGGGCATAGGGGCCGTTCAAGGTCACTTCGCTCTTCATGGCGGTGAAGCCGAGGGCCTTGGCTTCGAGAGCAGACTTGACCAGGGCGTCGCGGTATTCCTCGAAGCTGTTGCCGGCCGGCTGCAGCGATGCATAGGGCGTGATGCGTTCGCGCGTGGCGCCGCCGAGCAGGGCATGCACCGGCAGGCCGACCGCCTTGCCGCACAGGTCCCACAGCGCCATCTCGACGGCGCTCATGGCGTGGATCACCATTCCGCGCCGCCCGTTCATGGCGGTGCCAAGATAGATCTTCTCCCACAGGGCGCCGATCTCGAACGGATTGGCGCCAATCAGCAGATCCTTGACCGACAGGCCCATTGTGTGCGTGCCGGGTGCCTCGATGACCGCCTTGGCCATCCATGGATTGGCGTCGCACTCGCCGATCCCGGTGACGCCGCCGTCGGTGTGAATCAGAACGACGAAGCTGTCCTGGGCGGAAGATGTGAAGCGCGGATCGTAGTCCGGAGCCAGAAGGACGTGGCATTCCACATCGGTGATGGCGAGGCGAGGCGCCGGTCCCTGGAGGATCGGTGAAATGGTGTGCATTTGGGTGTCCGTGTTGCCGAAAGGTGCGAGGCGGCGGCAACCGCCGCCCCGCAAGCGAGATTGTATTGCAGCAGCCTAGATTGCCGCCTTAACCTCGTTCCAGACCTGGACGCGTTTGTCGAAGTTCTCCGGCGTCAGCAGGAAGGTGAGCTTGTCCGCATAGGTGAACCCGTTGCGGACATTGGCTTCCTCGTTGGTCGTGTTGCCGTAGCTCTTGTCGTCCGAAAGGATCGTGCCGACTTTCTTGTCGAGGCAGGCATTGATCCAGGCATAGGCGAGGTCGGTATCCGCCGCTCCTGCCGACATCTCCCAGCAGTCGAGCCAGCCGATGGCGCCTTCCTTCGGGATGGTCATCGCCGCGTCGACGCCCTTCTTCTGCAGGGCAGCGACCTGCGGCTCGCCCATCGAGAACATCGCCTTGATGTTGGACTGGGCGAAGATGTTCACGCCCTCGTCGAAGCCGGCGAAGTAGGTCAGGAGCAGCTTCTTCTGAGCGATCAGCTTCTCCTTGACCTGCTCGAACTGGGCGTCGGTCAGGTTGAACGGCTCCTTGATCCCCAAGACCATCGCGCCCAGCGTGATGCTGTTGTTGGCATCGTCGAGCGCGATCAGTTTCTGCGCATTGGCGGGGTCCCACATCACTTCCCAGCTGTCCGGCGCGGCATCGAACTGGGCCTTGTCGTAGACCAGCGGCAGCGAGCCCCAGGCGAACGGCACGCCGTAATGGGTGTCGCCGCGCATGGTCGGTGGCACCTTCTGGAAAGCCGCGCTGAGATTGGCCGAATTGGGGATCTTGGCCATGTCGAGCGGCTGGATCAGCTTGGCCTTGATATAGCGGTCGAAGCCCGAGGTATCGACCGAGATGAGATCGAAATCGGCCCCCTTCGAACCCTGCATCTTGGCGAACATCTCGTCGACCGAGCCGGCATAGGATACCGAAACGTCGGCGTCATACTTCTTCTTGAAGGGATCCAGCCATTCCGGCTCGGCATACCCCTCCCAGCACATGATGCGCAGCGAGCGGCTCGCAGCCCAGGCTTTGCGCATCACCAACGGTGCGGCGAGAACGGCGCCTGCACCTACCAGCGCCTGGCGACGATTGATCAGTGACCGATCACCCTTCGCACCCTTGGCACCATCGACTTTGCTCTTCCGTGTCGACATCTTCTTGTACTCCCTTCCCCTTCGTGGACGGTTAGTCGGGCTGACGTGCAGAGCTGTCCGGCTGACTTTGCATTCCCGTGTCGAAGATCTGCTTGCCGGCGACGTGGTCCTCGATCTCCTTGTCCAGAAGAACGGGGTTCCCCGACTGCAGGGCTTCAACATAAGTCTGGTGTTCCGCCGCAATGCGTTCGAACTCGGTATCCCTGTAGGTTTCGATCGCGAACATGATCAGCACGTGCCGCGCGATCGCCGACCACAGGGTGGAAAGAAGCGGGCTTCCGGCGATCTCGAACACGGCGGCATGAAATGCGATGTCGGCCTGGTTGACGCTGAACCAGCCATCCTGCGGGTTCTTGACCTCGCGCTCGATCTGCTCCACCCGCTTGAGAAGCAAAGCAATCGCCTGGCTGTCCGCCTTCAGTTTTTCTGCCACGATGCGTGCCGCAAGCTGTTCGATGGCCACCCGGGCATTGTGCAGCTGGGTGCCCCAGGCGTGGTCGAATTTGGCCACCCGCATGCCCCGCCGCGGCGTCGGCACGACGATGCCCTGGCTGGCCAGGATGCGGGTTGCTTCGCGGATGGGCACGCGGCTGACCCCGAGCGCGTCGGCCAGTTCCACCTCGATCAGCTTCTGGCCCGAAACAAGCCTGCGCCGCGCGATGGCTTCGACGATGTGATCGGCGACCTGATCGGCCAGCAGGCCGGCGCGCAAAGGCACAAGCGGATTTTCGGCGCTCAGCAGTGACATTCCTGTGTCGGCCATGGCAATTCTTGCTAAATGTATACCTTATTCTTTTAGCGTTTCGGGTTGGCGAGGTCTACCCCTCCTGTTGGCTCCCGGGAAAAAAAGACCGTCCGGCAGCCTGTCAGGAAGGTGAGGGGAGAGGTCGCGCCGGAATCCGGAACCCGGGTTGCACGAAAGCCTTGCCCGGGCGGCTTGCGGCGCGGGCCGGAACCGGAATCGGAAATCAGCAGGTCTTCCGAGCACGCGGTCGGCCGGAAGATCCGGGGGGCCGGACCGATGGGCCCGGCGATCTTCCCGGCGATGCTTGTCAGGGACCGGTCGCTGATTCCGTCACGAGCGAAACCTGCTCGGTCACGGTGACGCTATGCGCGCGGGCCATGTCACGCGATCCGCATCGAGCGTCCACTCTCATAACCTTCACAGGGATCGGCGCGAGATCTGGGGCGCCCGATTTGGCGGCCTTGCCTAGAAACGCAGCTCGTTGAGGCGGCGCTTCATGTTCTGGAACCGTTGCATGTGATCGGCGTTGCGCCTCAGCGCCACGGCAGTCGACAGGACGTCGATCACCGCGAGCGCCGCGATGCGCGAAATGGTCGGCGTATAGATATTCGTGTTGTCGAGCGTCTCTGCGATCAGCGCGACATCACAATAGGTGACCAGAGGGGAGTCGGTGCCGGTCAGGCCGATGACCTTGGCGCCGGCGTCGCGCGCCGTCCGGGCTACGTCGATAAGCGAGCGGGTCCTGCCGGTGTTGGAGATCATCACGGCCACGTCGCCCGGACGCATCATCGCGGCAACCATGATCTGCTGGTGCGAGTCGGTCTGCGCGCCGCAGGAGACGCCGAACATCGGAAATTTCTGCTGGGCATCCTGGGCCACGATACCGGAAGCACCGAAGCCGAAGAACTCCAGGTGCCGCGCCTTTTCCAGAATCGCAATGGCCTTCGCCAGTGCCTCCTTGTCGAGATGATGGCGGGCCCAGTCGAGGCTGGTGATCGTGTAGTCGAAGATCTTCTCGACAATCTCGTCGAGGCTGTCGGAGTGCTGCAGCACCGAATGCGTCGCGGGCGTGCCGAGCGCCAGGGCCTGTGCCAGGCGCAGCTTGAAATCCTGGAAGCCGTTGCACCCCACAGCCGTGCAGAAGCGGATCACGGTCGGTTGGCTGACATCGGCAGCCTGTGCGGTATCGGCGACGGTTGCGTTCAGAATGTGGTGGGGATCGGCAAGAATGGCGTCGGCCACTTTGCGGTCGGATTTCCGCAACTCGCCACGCATCGAGCGCACGACCTCGAGGATATTCTGATTGGAGACGCGCGGTGTCGGAACCCGTTCAGGCGGTGTCTTCTGATCCATCGTCAGCTCGCTGTCGCAGCCCCATCGCCATCCGAGGACGCGCGCGAACTATATGGACTCTTTTTCTCATTGGCGGAAAGAGCATCGATCGTGTCGGGGGCGGCGGTGTTGAAGGCAAACATGCCGTAGTGGTGCGCAACGAGCCAGGGAATGCCGGCCTCGCTGGCAGTCGCGACAGCTTCCTCGAGAGTGAAGTTTCCGGCGATACCCTTCTGCGCAAGCTCGGCTGAGCGTCCGTTGACCGGAAACAGCGCGACATGGGCGTGGAGCGCCTGCAGCTCCGCAACCTGCCCCGCAAAGGGAACGGTGTCGCCGGAATGAACGATGGTGACCCCGTCGAAGGACAAGCCATAGCCGAGAAAGCGCGGGTCGAGCGCCTCGTGCGCTGCGCGGATTGGCACGATATCAAGGCCGGGGAGGGGCGTCAGCAGTACACCGGGACTGGCCGGTTCCAGTCGCGAATCGTCGACACCGATGCGGCGTCGGGCCTCATCGAGGGCGGCGCCCGGCACCACGAAGCGCAGACCCGGCTGGCGCGCGGCAAGTGGGGCCAGGGTTTCCGGGTCCATGTGGTCGGTGTGCTGATGCGTCACCAGGACCAGATCGACCGGCGGCAATTCGTCCACCGTGATCGGTGCCGGCATCATCCGGTCATGTGGCGTGCTGCTGCCGCGATACTTTCGCTCCAGGCTGTCGGAGAGGTAGGGGTCGATCAGCAGGGTGCGATCACCTGCCCGGATGGCGAAGCCGGCCTGGCCGAGCCAGTAAAGTGTGACATCAGAGGAAGGCTTCGCCAGTTGCGCCGCCAGGGGGCCTGAGAAGGGGACGAGGTGCAGCGCCGGGTCCACGTCAGCCCTTCAGCGATTCAAGCAGGTTGGCGACCGCGATTTCCGTCGCGCGGTCGATGCTTTCGTCGGTGAAGCCGCCGATATGGGTGGTGGCGATCACGTCCGGGCGGCCGAACAGTGCAAGCGAAGTCGGCGGCTCCTCGACGAAGGCGTCGGTTGCGTAGGTGGCAAGCCGCCCGCTGTCGAGCGCCGCGATCACCGCCTCTTCGTCGATCAGCGACCCACGCGCGGTATTGATGAGGAAGCTGCCGCGCGGCATCAGCGCCAGCCGTTCGGCATCCATCAGCGGCTTGCCGTCTTCCGGCGCGGGGCAATGCAGCGTCACGACAAAGGAACGGGCAAGCAGTTCGGGAATGGCGGCCCACTCGAACTGGCTGCTCGGAATGTCGATGTTGGGCCGTCGCGGATCGTAGGCAACGATATGCGCGCCGAGCGCTGCCGCGAGCCGCGCGACCTCGGCGCCAATGGCGCCGCAGCCGATGACGCCGATCGTGCGGTCGCGAATCTCGAATCCGCGCTTGCGCGGCCATTGTCCGGCTTTGATGCCGGCATCGGCCAGCGGGATGCGGCGAAGCGCGGCGAGCACAAGAGCGATCGTAAGCTCTGCGACGCCGGCGGCATTGGCGCCGTCGGCGCGGCGCACCACGATGCCGCGCTCATCCGCAACGTCCAGCGGCAGGTTGTCGATGCCGGTGCCGTTCCGGCTGATCACCCGCAGCTTCTCCGCGGCACGCAGCACATTGGCCGAGACCGGCTCGATGCCGGCGAGCCAACCAACCACGTCCGGCACGAGTCGAAGCAGCTCCGCTTCGTCGGGCAGCTTGCCGGGGGTCGAATAGACGACGTCATAGCCCTTCGTCTTCAACGCCGTAATTGCCACATGCGGCGTCGCCGTAAGCGAGCGCGGCGTGACCAGGATGCGATCCATCGTCACCTCCGCGCAGAACGGGCCGCGATCTCGGCGAGCCCGTCGAAACGCGGACCGGAAGTCGGAATGTCGATGTGGAACACCTCGGCCACGACCTGTGTCCAGCCGTGGATGAAGTAGATCCAGCCGTCCTCGATCTGCAACCTGCGGCCCTCCTTCTGGCGCCGCGCCTGGTCGAGGAACACGAGGTCGCCGCGATAGTTGAGGTCCCAGGCAATGCCGCGATCGGGGAAGATGCCCGCGTCGGTGAGCGGCGAACCGGGCGCATCCTTGCCAAGCCCGGTCGCGTTGATCACCAGCGAGCCCGGCGCCAGCGTTTCCATCACGCGATCGTTGTCTTCCGGTTTCGGCGCGAGAACGTATTCGGCCGGCACCGTGATGCGCAGCTCCTCGTGAATGCGGCGGATTGCATCGAGCCGCGGCTGACTGCGATTGGAGATGACCACGCGTGTCGGCATGTCGGCGCCGCGTTCGCGGCGCAGCAGATGCCATGACAATGCGATGGTCGAGCCGCCGGCGCCCATGGAGAACAGCTCGGCGCCCGTGTTCGCGAAATAGCCGGGCTGCAGGAAGGCATCGAGGGCGAGGCCGGAGGAAATCGGATCCTTGGCATGGCAGACGAGCTTGCTGCCCTGCTTTGACAGGCAGCTCGTCTCGCCCATGAACAGTGCATGCTCGTCGATGATGTCGAACAGGCCGTGACAGGCGGCGTAGAGATCGATCTTGTGCGTCGTCACCAAAGCGCCGAGCGAGAGCGGGTCGTCCCTGATGAACTCGACCGCTTCACGATAGGCATCCGGATCGGCGTGGAGCGGAAAATCGATTCCCTTGATCACGGCTTCTCCGAGACCCAGCGCCTGCGCCCAGGCCGGGAACACCTTCATGATCGAGCTTTGGCCCGTGGTCACGCCAATGAAGTAGAGCGTTGGCTTTGTTGCCGGCGTGTAGGTGGTCACTTCCGTTGCTCCAGGCACTGGCGGGCGACGTCGACAGCGGCGCGGGCGTTTGCCTTGATCACGTCGAAGCGGCCTTCGGCAATATCGGTGCTGCGGGCGATCCAGGTACCGCCGACTGCCGCCACGCTCTTGAGGGAGAGCCAGTCACCGAGCGTGTCGAGCGATGCGCCGCCGGTCGGGATGAACTTCACCTTGAGGTGGGCGAAGGGCGCCGAGATTGCCTGCAGCATTGCCGGCCCACCGGCGGGTCCTGCGGGGAAGAACTTGAGAAGGCGCGCACCGCGGCTGGTGGCGCCACTGATGTCGCTCGGCGTCATGACGCCGGGAGCAAACGGCAGGCCCTCGGCCGTCGCGGCGTCGAAGATGTCGGAATCGAAGCCAGGGGCCAGGCCGAACGTTGCGCCGCTCCTTTTTGCCGCAGTCACCGAGGCGCGGTCGAGGATCGTGCCGGCGCCGACGATCAGCTCCGGACGTTCGGCCGAGAGCGTTGCGATCACGTCCGCTGCCGCCGCCGTGCGGAAGGTGATTTCCGCGACCGGCAGGCCGCCTTCGAGCAGCGCATCGGCAAGCGGAATGGCGCTCTTTGCCTCCTCGATTGCGATCACCGGCACGATGCCGATGGCAGCGATGGTATCGAATGCGGAAGTCATTCTGTTCCCTCAGGATGCTGTCGCGTAGATGGCGTCGACTTCTTCCGCCGGGCGCTTGCGGTAGAGGACGTTGTCGATGGCCTTCCAGCCGCCGTTGCCGTCGCTCACGATGCGCTGGCGCATGCCGCCGGTCCGCGCGATCACATCGTAGTCCTGACCGGAATCGGCCGGATAGGCGAAGGTCATGACCAACGGGTCGGCGCCGACATTGACCGAACGGTGGATCCAGAAGGGCGGCACGTAGCAGACCGTGCGCGGGCCGATGGGCAGTACGCGGGTGTCGCCGTCAGGCGATTCGAGCAGCATCAGGCCGGAGCCGGCCTCGCCGTAGTACATCTCCGGGCGGTTGGCGTTTCGGTGGATATGGCCGCGGGTGAAATAGAACTCGTCGCCGATGCCGCCCGGCGCCATGCGGGTAACGCCGAAGATCATGTCGCCGCTGGCGTCGCTGGGGCGAAATTCGGTCACTTCGTAGATCACCGCGTCGCTGTCGCGGCGCATGGCAGCGGCGAACGCGTTGGCGTCGGCAAAGAGCCCTTCGAGATCGCACAGGCGCTTGACGTAGTGCCCGGTTGAATTGGTCAGCTGCCCCTCGTCCACATTCACCGTGCACAGGGCGGGCTCACGCAAGGCCATTATGCTACCTCCCAGATTTGTAGTGACACTACATTTTTTGATCGAACGGCGCAAGCGACATCGCACATAGCCGGCGAATTTGATGGATAAGCGCCGCAAAGAGGTTGACGTCAGTCATAAAATGTAGCATTGCTACATATGTGCCGGCTGTGCCGGATCGTGAGAGGGAGAAATTACCAATGACGAGGATTACCTTGTCGGGGTGCGCCCTGGCGGCCCTGATGACCGCTGGCCTGACCACCGCGGCCGGCGCTGCCGACTGCAGTGTCGGCATTTCGATGTATACGCTCGGCGCGCCCTATTTCGCCGCGCAGGAGGCTGCCGCCAAGGATCAGGCGACCAAAGCCGGCTGCAAGGTAACCAGCGCCGACGCGCAGAACGACATGAACAAGCAGATCGGCGACGTGGAAGACATGATCGCCAAGGGGATCAATCTCCTGATCCTCAATCCGCGCGATCCCGAAGGCCTGGTGCCGGCCGTCAACTCCGCCGCGGCTCAGGGCGTCAAGGTCATCATCATCGACTCGAGCCTCAACCCGAAGGCGAATTTCGTCACCCTGGTTCAGTCCTCGAACGACCAGAACGGCTATCTGGTCGGTCAGTGGCTGGCGAAGGCGACCCAGGGCAAGGAGCTCAAGATCGCGCTGATCTCGGGCGACAAGGGTAATGTCGTCGGTCAGAACCGCCGTCTCGGTGTCTTCAAGGGCCTGGTCGAAGGCCAGCTCGTCAACGACGGCAAGGTCAACTTCCAGGTCGTCGGTCAGGGCTGGGGCGGCTGGTCGGAGGGCGGTGGCCTCAAGGCGACCGAGGACCTCCTTACCGCTCACCCGGACATCAACGTGCTTCTCGGCGAGAACGACTCGATGGTGCTCGGCGGCATCAAGGCGCTCGAAGCGGCCGGCAAGAAGTCGGCGGCATCCCTCGGGGGCAAGGACCAGGTGCTCGCGCTTGCTGCCGCTGACGGGCAGAAGGAAGCGCTCAAGATGATCATGGACGGCAAATACGGCGCAACCGGCCTCAACGATCCGGACCTGGTCGCCCGCACGGCCGTCGACCTCGGCATGAAGGCGCTCGACGGCACGTTGCCCTCGGATTGGCCGAAGATCTACTACACGACGCCGGCCGCGATCACCAAGGACAACGTCGCCAAGTACTATCGTCCCGACGCAGTGTTCTAGGACCCTCCCGCGGTGCAGTGAAATGGGCGACGGGGTAACATCCAGGTGCCCCGTCGCCACCAGATCGCGGTATCATTGACAATGGCCGAGCTTGTCGAACTCAGGAACGTCATAAAGTCATTTGGCGGCGTTCAGGCCGTCAAACGGGCCAACTTCTCCATCACGTCGGGTGAAGTCCATGCCCTGCTCGGCGAGAATGGCGCCGGCAAATCGACGCTCATGCGCGTCCTCGGCGGCGAGACGATCCCTGACAGCGGCCAGATCACGATCAGCGGTGAGCCGGTCCATCTCCATTCTCCGGGCGACGCGCGCATGCGGGGGATCGCCGTAATCCACCAGGAACTGGTGCTCGCCCCCGACCTCACCGTCGCCGAGAACATCTTCCTCGGCGAGCTGCCGCGCATGATCTCCTACCGATCCCTCAATGCCCGGGCCAAGGAGCTGATCGAGCGGCTCGGCTTTGAAATCGACGCCAACGCCCTGGTCGGCAATCTTGCCGTTGCCCATCAGCAGGTGGTCGAGATCGCCAAGGCTCTGTCATACGACGCCCGCGTGATCGTCTTCGATGAGCCGACATCGGTGCTGGCCACCAAGGATGCCCACCGGCTTCACGAGATCATCCGCGAACTGCGCGGGCGCGGCGTCGGCATCGTCTACATCTCGCATCGGCTCGAGGAAGTCTTCGAGGTTGCCGATCGCATGACGGTTATGAAAGACGGAGAGGTGGTCGGTACGACGACTCCGAAGGAGTCCGGCATCGACGACGTCATCCGCATGATGGTCGGGCAACCGCTCTCGACCATGTTCCCGCAGCGCGACAACCCGCGCAGCGAGGAAGACCTGCTGACGGTGCGCAACCTTCACGCCGGACGGCGTGTGCGCGGCGTCAGCTTTTCCATCAAGGGCGGCGAGATCGTCGGGCTCGGCGGTCTCGTCGGCGCCGGTCGCACCGAGGTGGCGCGCCTTATCTTCGGCGCCGATCGCCTCGAAAGCGGGGAGATCCTGCTCCGCGGCAAACCGGTGAGATTCCGTTCGCCCACGGATGCCGTCAAGGCCGGCATCGGCCTCCTGCCCGAGGATCGCAAGGGGCACGGCGTCGCGCTCAACGAGCCCATCCGGATAAACGTGACGATGGCGCGCATGGCGCCCGTCGTCGGGCCGCTCGGCTTCATCCGCAACGCCAAGGAGCGGAAGATCGTCACCGATCTCGGCGACGTGCTCCGCCTCAAGGCATCCAGTGTCGATGCGCCGGTATCGTCCCTGTCGGGCGGCAACCAGCAGAAGATCGTGCTCGCCAAGTGGTTTCATGCCGATGGCGACGTCTTCCTGCTTGACGAGCCGACGCGCGGCGTCGATGTCGGCGCCAAGGCCGAGATCTACGGCCTGATCACCGAACTCGCGAAAGCCGGCAAGGCGGTTCTGATGATCTCGTCGGAACACCAGGAGCTGTTCGGGCTCTGCGACCGTGTGCTGGTCATGCGCGAGGGCGAGCTGCGCGGCGAGCTCACGCCCGATCAATATAGTGAAGAGAACCTGCTCATCCTGGCAATGACCAAAGCGGGTCGCGCCGCGCTGGAAGAGGCCAGAGTGCAGGAGGAGGCCAGAGTGCAGGAGGAGGGTCGATCGTGACCACATCCGTTTCAAGCGCCGCGACGACCGCACAATCGAAGTTCAATTTCGCCGATCTGCTGCAGCGTTTCGGCACGCTCGGCATCTTCCTCGTGCTGATCATCGTCGCGACCGTCTGGTCCGACAACTTCCTCAGCTCCCGTAATATCGTCAACGTCCTGCGACAGGTGGCGGCCGGCGCCGGCATCATGTCGGTGGGCATGCTGTTCGTCATCCTGACGGCCGGCATCGACCTTTCCGTCGGCTCGATCGAGGCGCTGGGCAGTGTGCTCATCGCCTATTTCATTGCGATCTCCGGCTTCGGCGCTACCAGCTCGGTTGGGCTGGTCATCCTGTCGGGCGCAGCTTGCGGGCTGGTGACCGGCGCCTTCGTGGCCTATGTCCGTCTTGCGCCTTTCGTCATGTCGCTGGCGATGATGGCGATCGCCCGCGGCCTGTCGCTGATCATCTCGAGCGGCCAGCCAATTCCGCTGGGCCCGGGCGGCGACATCATTGCCACCTTCGGTTCGGGCTTCCTGCCGCTCGGCGCATTCAGCCTGCCTTGGCCGGTCGTTCTGATGTTCATCATCTTCGCGATCGCCGCCGTGGTGCTCAACTTCACGCGCTTCGGCCGCATCGTCAAAGCGATCGGCTCGAACGAAGAGGCCGTGCGCCTGTCGGGCATTCCGGTGCAGCGCTACGTCGTCTCGGTCTACGTCATCTCCGGTGCGTTGGCGGCGGTTGCGGGCATCATATCGTCCAGCCGCACCACCGTCGGCTCCTCGCAGGTCGGCGTCGGCATGGAACTCAACGTCATCGCCGCCGTGGTCATCGGCGGTGCCAGCCTCATGGGCGGGCGCGGTGGCGTCTTCAACACGTTCCTCGGCGCCATGATCATGGGGATCATCGGCAACATCATGAATCTCGCCGGCGTGCCCGGCTATCACCAGCAGGTCTATACGGGTCTCATCATCATCGTGGCGATGCTGCTGCAGTTCGGCTCAACCATACTGCGTCGCTAGAAGCGGAGATGACACACGACCTCTATTTGTCGATCGACGTCGGCACGGGCAGTGCCCGCGCCGCCCTTCTTGATCGCACCGGTGCGATCCTCGCCGTTGAGGCGGTAGAGGAAGAGCAGCTCGTTCCGCAATTCGGCTGGGCCGAGCAGCGTCCGGCGGACTGGTGGGCCGGCGTGGCCCGGGCGACCCGCACCGTACTCGGCCGGATCGACGACGCCCGCAACCGGGTCGCGGCGGTCTCGGCCTGCGGCCAGATGCACGGCAACGTGCTGGTCGACGAGCGCGGCGAACTGCTGCTCGAGACCGCGCCGCTGTGGAACGACAAGCGCAGCGTCGATATCGTCACCGCGTTCGAACGCGACAATCCGCCCGACACCTATCTCGCCGAAAGCGGCAATCCACCGACGCCGGCCTGGCCGGGCTTCAAGCTCGCCTGGCTGCGCGAGCACAATCCGAAAGCCTACGCCGCGACCCGTGCGGTCATCATGCCGAAGGACTACATCAACCTGAAGCTCACCGGCGAAATCGCCATGGATACCGGCGATGCCTCATGCAGCTTCCTGATGAATCCGACGAGCCGCGCCTGGTCGCCGGCAATGGTCGACAAGCTCGGCCTTGATTTGGACAAGCTGCCGCCGATCCGCGAACCGCTCGACATTCTGGGCGCTGTCACCGCTGCGGCGGCAGAGGAGACGGGTCTGCGCGCCGGCACGCCGGTGCTTGTCGGCGGCGCCGACTATCCGGTCGCGCTGCTCGGCTCAGGCACTTGCCGCGAGGGACTCGTCTCGGATGTCACCGGCACGTCCTGCATCCTGACGCTCATCGCCAAGCGCCCGCTGCTCGATCCCGAAATCTCCAACGTCGCCACCATCGAAGGCAATTGGGGTCCCTTCGTCCTGCTCGAAACCGGCGGCGACGGCATGCGCTGGGCGCGCCGCGCCTTCCACGAAAAGGCTTTGAGCTATGCCGAGATTTCGGCCAAGGCGGCGGAAGCGCCGGCCGGCTCCGACGGCCTGTTCTTCCTGCCTTATCTCACCGGCGAACGTCTCGGCGAACACCGCAACGCCCGTGCCCAGTTCTTCGGCCTTGGCGCCGCCCACGGCCTGGCGCACCTGCACCGTGCCGTTCTCGAGGGCGTCGCCTTCGCCGCTGCCCGCCACATGCGCATCATGGAGGCGGCGGCAGGCACCAAGGTCACCCGCGTCATCGCCTCCGGCGGCGGCGCCAAGACGTCGCTGTGGCTCGAGATCAAGGCGTCCATCTATGGCGTCCCGGTCGTCGTACCGAGCGAGCCCGAATGCGGCTTGATCGGCTGCGCCGCCATGGCGGCGACAGCGACGGGTCAGTTCGCCGCCATCGAGGACGCAATCGACGCCTTCGTCGACTACGACACCGAGGTCCTGCCGAACCCGGCCTGGGTGGAGCGCTATGCTGAGATGCAGCCCTTCTTCGCGCGGCTCTATCGCCACAGCCAGGCCCTTTACGACGACCTCGATCGTCTAGCTCAGGGAGAATCCTCATGATCCGTGGTGCCCGCTTCCCGGGTCGCTACATTCAGGGCCCAGGCGCAATCGAACGCCTCGGCGATGAAGCACAGAAATACGGTCCTGCCGCCATCTGCGTGCTCGATCGCGGGGTCTTCGATGCGCTCGCGCCGGCCATCGAGGCTGCGACCGATGGCAAGGTGGCGCTCACCCTCATCCGCCACGGCGGCGAAAGCTCGGAGAGCGAGATCGCCCGCGTCGTTGCTGCCGGCCGCGAGGCGGGGGCTTCCACCGTGATCGGCGTCGGCGGCGGCAAGGCGCTTGATACCGCCAAGGCCGCGGCCCATCAGCTCGAGGCCCGCTCGATCGTCATTCCGAGCATTGCCGCTTCGGATGCGCCCTGCAGCGCGCTGGCGGTCATCTACACCGACGAGGGCAAGGTCGCCTACGACATGTTCCTGCCGGACAATCCGGACCTGGTTCTCGTCGACACCAACGTCATTGCAGCCGCGCCGGCCCGATTCCTGGCCGCCGGTATTGGCGATGCGCTTGCCACCTATTACGAGGCGGAAGCTGCGCGCAAATCCGGTGCCGGCAATTGCCTGGGCCTTCCCGGTGTGCCGCTCGCCTACGACATTGCCCGCTTCTGCCGCGATACCATCTTCGAATACGGCGTTGCCGCGCTCGAGGAATGCGATGCCAGGACCGCCGGTCCGGCGATCGAGCGCATCGTCGAGGCGAATATCCTGCTGAGTGGCCTCGGCTTCGAATCCGGCGGCGTTGCCGGCGCCCATGCCGTCCATCACGGTCTCTGCGAGCTCGACGAGGTGCATCACTATCTGCACGGCGAGAAGGTGGCGATCGGCGTGCTTGCCGAGCTGAAGCTCGAAAAGGTGCCGGAGAAGGACTACGAGGCGGTCCGCAAGTTCATCGAGGACGTGCGCCTGCCGACGAAGCTTGCCGATATCGGTATCGCCGACGCGACACCGGAGAAGCTCCGTATCATCGCCGAGCGCGCCTGCCGTCCCGGCGAGATCATCCACAATGAGCCGATGCCTGTGACTGCCGACATGGTGGTCGAGGTTCTTGAGGAGTTGGTTTGACATGGACGAGATCATCGCCAGTTTTCGACCCGATCTGTTCGCCGGCAAGACGGTGCTCGTATCCGGCGCGACCAGCGGCATTGGGCTTGCAATCGCCGAAGGCTTTGCGCGCCTCGGTGCCGAGGTGATCGCCACCGGCTCCTCCGAGGCGAAGATCGCCGCCGAGAAGGCTGCGCACCCGAAGCTCCGCTTCGCCCGGCTCGACGTGCGCAGTCCGACCGAGATCGACGCCTTCATCAAGGCGCTGCCCAGGCTCGACGTGCTGGTCAATGCCGCCGGCATCGCCCGCCCCGACGCGGAATACGAAGACGCGACCTATCTCGAGGTGATGGACGTCAACCTCAACGCCGCCATGCGCACCACCATGGCCGCGTTGCCGCAGCTCCGCGCCAGTAAGGGAAGCGTCATCAACTTCGCCTCGATGCTGAGCTACCTCGCCGACGAGTCCGTGCCCGCCTATGGCGCCAGCAAGACAGGCATCATGGGCCTGACCCGTGCGCTCGCCCATCGCCTGGGTCGCGACGGCATCCGCGTCAATGCGGTCGCGCCCGGCTATCACAAGACGGCGATGACCAAGGCGCTGTGGTCAGTTCCGGCCGATTTCGACAGGATCGAGAAGCGCACGGCGATGAAACGCTGGGGAACCGTCGACGATCTCGTCGGCACCGTGATCTTCCTCGCTTCGCCCGCTTCGCTCTATGTCACGGCCACCACCATTCCTGTCGACGGCGGCTATTCCGCCGGCTGAACTCTGAGGATCGCTGCCATGTATCTCGAACGCTTCAAACTCGACGGCAAGGTTGCCGTCGTCACCGGTGCGGCGCGCGGCATCGGGCTTGCCATCGCCGAGGCGCTCGCCGAGGCGGGCGCTCTGGTCGTTCTCACCGACCTCGACGGGGAACAGCTCGCCAAGTCCGCCAAGGAACTCGCCGGCAAGGGCTACAAGGTCGACAGCGAGGTCCTCGACGTGACCGACGTGAAGGCGGTGGAGCGCGTGCAGCAGGCCATCGTCGCCCGCCATGGCCGCGTCGATGTGCTGGTCAACAATGCCGGCATCGCCATCAGCAACCATCCGGCCGAGACCATGGCCGACGATGTCTGGAACAAGGTCATCGACGTCAATCTCAACGGCGCCTTCTGGTGCTGCCGCGAATTCGGTCGTGGCATGCTGGAGCGCGGCAGCGGCGCCATCGTCAATGTCGGGTCGATGTCCGCCGTGATCGTCAATCGCCCGCAGGAGCAGGCGAATTACAATGCCAGCAAGGCGGCCATGCATCACCTGACCCGCTCGCTCGCCGCCGAGTGGGGCGCGCGCGGCGTCCGCGTCAATGCCGTCGCGCCGACCTATATCGACACCGAGATGAATGCCTACGTCTACGACGACCCGGAGATGTACAAATATTGGGTCGGCGGAACGCCGATGGCGCGTCTTGGCCGCACCGACGAAGTGGCGGCGGTCGTGCTGTTTCTCGCCAGCGACGCGTCCAGCCTGATGACTGGCTCGATCGTGCTGGCAGATGGCGGCTACGTTCTCTGGTAGGCCGCGGCGCTTCCGTGCGCCACGACCGGACATGCCGGATCTGCTGCCGGATCGCCTCGCTCGCGGCTGACCCCGGGCAACCGGCCGCGCGGCCTGCGCCGCGTGCCGTGTCCTAGCGCCGCGGCGGTCCCAGCCAGTCGAGCTGGACCCGCCTGCGGCTCTTGCCGGAATTGTTCTGGAAAGGCAAAAAGACACCGAAGCCGTTCCGGCTCTTCGCGGCGCTGACGCTGGCATTGGGCTGGCGCGTGATGAAGCCGCCCTGCGGATAGTCGCTCAGCACCGCGACGAACTCGGTGCGATAGTTGGTTTCCCGGCTCAGCGGCTCGTCCGAGACGATGATCGAGGATCGCGGCACTGCGGTCGGCGCGATGCGATCGAGCACATCCTGCGGGATGGTGATGCGGTCGAGGGCGTCCTTGGCGTCGTCCGCGTTTTCGATCGTCACCGCGGTCCAGCGCAGAGCCGTGTCGTTGCCCGCCATCGCCGTGAATATGTGCGTGCCGATCGGCTTGTCGGGGTCGCGGATCGTGACCGGAACCTCGATTGACGAATCGAACACCTCGCCCCCGTCCGGCCACGGCTTGTGCGTGTTGCGCCGCACGTAAAGTGTCTGGGTCGCGCGGCTGATGTAGACCGATACCGGCTCGAGCGCGAGCCTTGCCTCGGTCGCTGCCTTGGCGGCGACAGTCTTGCTGGCGTCGGCCTCCTTGGCGGCGTCCTTGGCGGCTTCAGCGGCGTCGGCCTTCGCCGTGGCGTCGGACTTGGCGGTGTCGAGCTGCGCCGCCAGGTCCGCAGCATCGGCGGCGACCTTCTGCCTTGCCTCCGCGGCCCGCGCCTTGGCCTCTTCGGCGGTGGCGACCGCCTTGTCGGCGTCGGCGAGCTTGGCGTCGGCGCTGGTCTTGGCGATTTCCAGCTTGCGCACCGACGCCGCCAGCGATGCTGCCTCAAGTGCCGTTGCCGCAGCAGCTTTCTTCGCCGCGTCGTCCTTCGCGGCGTCCGTTTCGGCTGCGGCGGCGGCAAGCTTCGCCGTCGCCTCGGTCTTGGCTGCGTCGAGCTGCGTCGCCAGGTCTGCGGCCGCGGCGGCGGCCGTCTGCTTCCGGTCCTCGGCCTGCGCCTGCGCCTTGTCCGCGGCGGCGCTCGCCTTGTCGGCAGAAGCCAGCTTGGCGTCGGCGCGCTTCTTCAGCAATTCCAGCTTGCCCACCGGTTTCGCCACGGATGCTGCCTCGCGCGCTGCCGCGGTGGCAGCCTTCTTCGCGTCGGCGGCCGCCTTGGCGGCATCTGCGGCTTCGCCGGTGAGCCTCTCGGCACGCGCCGGAGCAGCCGCGATCGCCTCCGCGTTCGGTTGAAACAGCGCCGGGTGCGAAAATTCGACCGGGGCCGCGTCGTTCGGCGAAATGATCACCCGCATCCCGATCCGCGTCTTGTCGAACATCGTCTCGGCAAAGCCGTAAGGCATCCGGATGCAGCCGTGCGAGGCCGCATAGCCGGGCAGCGGCCCGCCGTGCAGCGCGATGCCGTTCCAGGTGATGCGCTGCATGTTCGGCATCCAGGCGTCGTCATACATGGACGAGTGGTGGTCCTTGTCCTTCTCGATCACGGCGAAGACGCCGGCCGGCGTCTCGCGTCCCTTGGTCCCGGTTGACACCGGCGCACGCATGATCCAGCCGTCGGCGTCGTAGAAAGTGACCCGCTGGGACTTGATCGACACGATCGCCATGATCGGCTCGCCGGCCTGACGCTGCGCCTTTTCCACGGTCTGTCGCGCCGGGCGCTGCTTTTTCGCCATGGCGTCGGTGCTCAGCGTCATGAGCGCGGCTATCGCCACCAGCATCACGACGGGGACGGGGCCCCAACGCCGCATCGCCGCGGCGAAGTGTGTCATCGCAGATTGATTTACCATGTCATGCCCGGTTGAAATGCCTGTCCGCGCTTGCGTCGATCGACGTCAGAACCGTTCTTTTGGGCAATCAACAGTCGCCACCACCCACGCTGCCAATTCGTTTCCAAGACTACCGACGCGTTTCAGGGAAAAATCTCTCATATACGACGCCAGATGTACAGTAAGGGCGGCTCGCGGCGCACGATGAGCTTCCCACTCCGGCCGATAAGCTCGCCTGCCCAGATGATCGCCCCGGACGGTCTTGTGTGACCAGGGCGCGTAATTTCACCCCGGCGCCGTCAAGCCGACAAGCGTTGATCGCATCCCGCCTGACGACGACGCGTTCCCGGATGGCAGCAAGCGGCAACGCCTGGATTTCCCTGTTCCAGGCGAAAGATCGCCACGCCGCCGGCCATTCCGGAGCTCATGGCGCCGACGCCGATGATTGCTGCGCGCCGACCGGCATTGTGCGGCATGAGTCCGCTGTCTCGTATTCGCGAGGAGCTCTGACGGCCGGGCCAGCAGAATTCGACGCTTGAACGCGCAACAGGTCGGGACCTGCGGCGGCGATTCCCGCTTTGGGGCAGGGCGGCCGGGTGCCGCCGCACCGTCAGCCTTGCCCGCCGGCAATCGCGCCCCGTCGGCCAAGGAAGGGCAGGGCCGCCCATGGCCGACCGCCGGCGAAGTTTTCGATGAGCACCGCCGCAATCAGGATGATTCCCATCACGCCGGCCTGGTAGATCGGATTGAAGTCGTTGTAGCTCAGGCCGTAATTGACCACGCCGATCAGCACCGTCGCCACCGCCGTTCCGATCACCGAACCGTCGCCGCCGAAGATGCTGGATCCGCCGAGGACGACGATGGCGATGCTGATCAGGTTGGCCTGTTCGGCGGCCGTCGGGCTGGCGGTGCCGAGCCGCGCCGCCTCGATCACGCCCGCCAGACCGGCAAGCAGGCCGGAAATCGCGAATGTATAGGCCCTCAGGCGGTCGACCCGGATGCCGGTGAGCCGCGCCGACAAGGTATTGGTGCCGGCGAGATAGAGGCTGCGCCCGAACTGGGTGCGGTGCTGCAGGGCGATGAGGACGATGAACACCGGGACGTAGACCCACAGGAGCTGAAACGGCAGGCCGAAGGCCGATCCCTGGCCGATATTCAGAAAGGTCTGGGGCATGGTCGTCAGGTCGATGTTGATGCCGCCGGTCCACACCAGTGCCAGTCCGCTGAACATGAACATGGTCGCCAGCGTGGTGATGATCGGCGGGATCAGGAAGCGGGTCACGAGGGCGCCGTTGAAGGCGCCCATGACGGTCCCGGCGACCACCGCGACAAGGATGCTCAACGGCCACGGGATGCCGGCCTGCAGCGCCAGGCCCATCAATACCTGGGACAGGGCGGCGATTGCGCCGACCGATAGGTCGATGCCGCCGTCGCCGCCGCAGATGACCAGTGTCTGGCCGAAGGCGATGATGCCGATTTCCACGGCGAAGACGGCCATGCTGTAGAGATTGGCGCCGGAAAGAATGCCGGCGTCGCCGCTGGCGAATCCGATGAGCGCCAGGGCCGTCAGTCCGGCGAGAAGCAGGATGCGGGCAGGCTGGAATCCGGTGGCGCCCATCGGCCTAGTCTCCCGTCTTCTCGCCGCGCCCCGGCCAGCGCCGGTTGACCCCGATCGAAAGCAGAATGATGCCGCCAAGCAGCACGCCGCCCCAGAACGGCTGGATGCGCATCAGGACGACGCCGTCATTGACCAGGCCGACGATGAGCGTGCCGAGCAATGTGCCCAGAATCGTGCCGCGGCCGCCGCTGAGTTCGGTGCCGCCAAGCACGACGGCGGCGATGACGCCGAGTTCGAAGCCGGTGCCCGTCGAGGTCTGCACCAGCGGGCTCTGGCCGAGGGTCAGCAGGGCGGCGATGCCCGTGAACACGCCGAGCAGCGTGTAGGCGTAGAGCTTGACCCTGCCGACGGGGATGCCGGCGAGCCGCGCCGCCTCCTCATTGTTGCCGATCGCGTAGATATGGCGTCCCAGCCGGAACGAACGCAGGAAGAAGGCGAAGCCGGCCATCAGCACCAGCGCCATCAGGCTTGCCACCGGCAGGAACCAGACATGGTTCGAAATGAACATCACCGTGAGCTCGGGCGGGATCATGGTGATCCAGTTGGCGCCGAGCACCAGGAAGACGCTCATGCGGAAGATGCTCAGCGTGCCCAGTGTGGCGACCACGGGCGGGACGCGGCCGCCGATGATGATGACGGCATTGACCAGCCCGAATATCGCGCCGATCAGCAGGAACAACGGCGCGACGACGGGGATCGACCAGCCGGCCTCGAAGAACTTGCCGCCGATGGCGGCGACCAGTCCGAGCATGGAGCCGATCGAAACGTCGATGCCACCGGTGACGATGACCAGCGTCATGCCGATCGCCGGGATCGCCGTCACGGCGGCGCTGACCATGAGATTGTTGATGTTGACCGGCGCCCAGAAATTGCCTTGCGAACCGATGCTGATCGCGACGGTGACGACCACCAGCGTGATCAGCAGCATGCCTTCGCGGCCCATGAAGAAACGCGCCGTCAGCTGAAGCGGTCCGTCCGCTGCCGCGAGTTCGACGATCTCGGCCGGGCGCGTGGTTGACCGGAAGCTCATGCCGCAGCCCTTCCCGCGCCGATCGCCGAGCCCAGGACGCGCTCGGGCGTCATCTCCCCTCCGGCCACCTCGTCGACGACCTTGCCCCCGCGCATGACGATGATGCGGTCGCTCACCGAAAGCACTTCCTTCAGATCGGAGGATATCACCACGACGGCGACGCCCTGCGCGGCGAGATCGCGAATGAAGACATGAACCTCGTCCTTGGTGCGCACGTCGATGCCGCGGGTCGGCTCGTCGAGGATCAGCACCTTGAATGGTTGTCCGGCCCAGCGCGCGAACAGGCCCTTCTGCTGGTTGCCGCCCGAAAGCGTCGAGATCATCGTGCGCGTGTTCTGTGCCTTGATGTTGTAGCGCGCCATGACCCGCTGGGCGTCGCTGAGCAGCGACTTGAAATCGAGGAAGCCGAGCGCCCGGGCGAACCTGCCGAGCCGGTTGGAGGTGAGATTGCTCTCCAGCGGCTTGCTGGCGAAGATGCCCTGCAGCTTGCGGTCTTCCGGCAGGTAGCCGATGCCGAGCGCAATCGCTTCGGCCGGATCGGCCGGGGCGACCGGCTGGCCATCGAGCAGGATGCGGCCGCCGGACGGCTTGAGGAAGCCGAAGATCGACAGGGCGACCTCCGACCGGCCGGACCCGACCAGCCCGTAGATGCAGGTGATGACGCCACCGGGAAGCCGCCACGTGACATCGTCGAAATAGCTCTCGTGCGACAGGTTCTCGACCGCCAGAACCGGACGATCGAGCGCGTCCTGCGCCACGTCGCGATGGGTCTCGATCTCCCGCTTGATTTCCCGCGTGTTCTTGCCGGCCATCTGCTCGAGCAGTGTCGTTTCGGAGAACTCGCCGGCCCTGTAGGCGCCGGTGACCTGGCCGTCCGTCAGCACCGTGACGCGGTCGCCGATCAGCGGGACCTCCTCCAGGCGATGGGTGATGTAGACGATGGCGCGACCGCCCTCGCGCAGCCGGCGGATGATCGAAAACAGCCGCTCGGTCTCGGCACGCGAGAGAATCGACGTCGGCTCGTCGAAGATGATCAGCTGGGCGCTCTGCACCAGTGCCTGGGCGATGAGCACGAGCTGCTGATAGCCCAGACTGAGCGACGACATCGACCGGTCGAGCAGGCTTGCCGGCAGTTCCAGCTCGGCCAGGACGGGCGCCGCCTTGGCGCGCATTGCGTCGCGCCGCACGCGACCGAGCCGACTGGCGATCTCGCGCCCCATGAAGATGTTTTCGAGCACGCTCAGATGCGGATAGATCATCGGCTCCTGATAGACCGCGGCAATGCCCATCGCTAGCGCGTGCTCGGGATTGCGGAACACGCAGACCTCGTCGTGGATGCGGATTTCGCCGCTCTCGGGAGTGAGCGCCCCTGTCAGAATCTTGATCAAGGTCGACTTGCCGGCACCGTTCTCGCCGAGCAAGACATGCGTGCGTCCAGCCTCGATCTCTAGATCAACGCCCTTCAGCGCCTGCACGCCGCCAAAGGACTTGACGATGCCTTTCAATTCGAAGTCAGCCATAGCCCCACAAGGGCAGCCCGGCGGCCGGTCCGCCGGGCTGCCCTCTTCTCGTTTTCTTGTTTGATCAGAAGTTCAGCTGGATGTTGGCCTTGGTGATCACCAGCGGCTTGCCCAGAAGCAGCGTCTTGGTCTTCGGGAAGTACTGGATCTTGCCGAGGCCGGGGACGTCGTTCTCGGCCGTGAGCGGCTTGTGCTCGAGCTCCTGGAGCACGCCCCATGCCGTCAGGTAGCCAAGATTGACCGGGTTCCACAGCACCACGCTCTTGACGGTTCCGTTGTTGACGAACGGGCGGATGGTGTTCGGGTCGGTGATGCCCGTGACCGCGATCTTACCGCTCATGCCCGCGCGCAGCACTGCCTGTGCGGCGCCCGGCACGGCCGTTGAGTTGACGCCGACGATACCCTTGAGATTGGGATAGGCGGAGAGCAGCTGGGCCGTGACGTCGGTCGCCTTGCTGATGTCCTCGCCGGCATACTGGATGGAGACCAGCTTCATGTCCGGATATTTCGCCTTCATGTGGTCTTTCATGAAGCCGATCCAGACATTGAGATTGGTCGCCGTCGGGCCGCCGGAGACGAAGGCCACGTCACCCTTGCCGCCGATCTGCTGGGCAAGCTGGTCGATGACCGTTTCGGCGAGCTGCTTGTCGTCGGCCTGCGAGACGCGCAAGGACACGTCGGGGCCGCTGACCTGCGAATCGCTCGAATAGAAGATGACGCCGGCATCCTTCGCCTTCTTGGCCACGGCTTCGAGCGCCGTCGGGCTGTTGGCGGCGACACCAACAGCGTCGAGATGCTTGTTGATCAGGCTTTCGGCGATCTGGACCTGTCCGGAGACCGAGGCCGTGGTCGGCCCCTGATAGACGATCTTGACCGGGAACTTCTTGGCTGCGTTGTCGAGCCCTTGCTTCATCGCGTTGAAGTAAGGAATGCCAACCAGCTTCGGCACGAAGGCGATGGTGTAGGTCTTGGCCGACGCCGGCGCGGCGCCGACGAGCATTGCGCCGCCGGCGATGACGGCGGCCATGACCGAGGTGAAGACGACAGATTTGGGCGAACCGTTCATGGATTCCTCCGAGGTCGAAATAAATCGTCGCCGCCGGCCTTGGAGCTGGCCGGAGCGCTGCGGCAACGCTTGTGTAGAGAAAGTCCTCCCAATCCCCGGCGCCAGCGCATCGACAGCGTCGGGACACGCAGAAATTTCTCTCCCGAAAATGGCCGCGGACCACCTCGCCCCAGTCTGTTCCTCAGCCATGTGGAAGGGCTAATTAGGTCTGCGAGCGAGCGCGTCAACGGCAATCGGCTTCGCTTGCAGAAAGATGTGTTGGCGATCGCGGTCGTGGTGTCTGTCTGGAAGTCGGTCCCGACTTCTTCGTCTTGGGCCGCCTTCCGCAACGCGGCAATCCGTCCGTGCTGCGCTGCACGCAGCCGGCCGCCATGCCGGTCGTTGCCGGGAAGTGTCGCCTCGTCTTTGGCGAAGAGCTTGCCGCGCGGGGGAGGGGCCTGCGCCCGCGGCGATCCCGGTCGCGACGTCGCAGTCTGCGGACTGAACGACGATGTGGTCGTCTATGTCACCGACCCGTCATTCGGCCGGCTGACCGTCGGGCCCGAACTGCTTGAGATAGGCGATGACGTTGGCAACGTCCTCGTCCTTCTTGAGGCCGCCAAAGGTCATCTTGGTGCCGGGAACCACGCCGCGCGGATCGTGGAGGTAGCCGGTCAGCTCGTCTTCCGTCCAGACGATGCCCGATGTCTTGTTTGCCTCCGAGTAGTTGTAGTCCGGGACGCTTCCGGCGGTGCGGCCGACGACGCCGTTGAGCTCCGGTCCGACCTTGTTGGGCGCGCCCGGCCCGATCGCGTGACAGATCCTGCATTTGGCGAAGACCTTCTTGCCGGCATCGGGATCGCCTGCATGGGCCGCGGTGCTGAGAGCGACGGCGAATCCGATCGCCGCAAGAAGTCGAAATGCACGTGTATTCATGGAGCGAACGAAGCCCTGAAGGGGTGGAACATGAGCGGCGCGCCGGCTGCGAGCTCTTCCGCCTCGGCCGGGATTTCGGCAAACCCGTCTGCCAGGACCAACGGGCGCAATCGGGCCGAGCCACCGCGGCCGAGCTTTTCGAGTAATGGACGGCCGCTCCCGTCGAAGCCTGCGATCCGGGTCGGCACGAATTCCATCCGCCCCTTGGCGTGGGCGAAGGGAGATATCGTCAACGCCGTCTGGCCGCGCGGGCGGCTGACACGCAATCCGGCTGTCGCCTCGACCAGGGCACGGCCGAACAGCAGGAAGTTGACCATTGCTGCCACCGGATTGCCGGGAAGGCCGAGCACGGCGGTCCGGCCGATGCGGCCGGCGAGGATCGGCTTTCCAGGCTTCAGCGCCAGCCGGAACCTCTGCATCGCGCCGCCGGCCGCCGCCACGGCACGCGCGATATGGTCGGCCTCGCTTCCCGCGACGCCGCCGGAACTGATGATGACGTCGGCCCGCCCGGCGCCGTCCGCAAACACGCGCGCGAGGATCGCCGCATCGTCGCGATGGCACCCCAGGTCGATCAGCTCGACCGCGGGGCTTGCCAGCATGGCGCACAGCATCGGCCGGTTGGCGTCGTGGATCTGGCCGGGGTCGAGAGCCGTCCCGCCATCGCGGAGCTCGTTTCCGTTGGAAAGGACGCCGACACGGATCGGCCGGCGGACTTCGACCTCCTTCACCCCCGAGGCCATCAGGATCGCCACATGGCGCGCGTCGAGACGGGTTCCCGCATCGACGATGGTCGATCCCCTGGCGACATCCTCGCCACGGCGACGAATATTGGCGCCGTCGGGGACGGGCACGTTCACCGTGAGCCGGTCGTCGCTGCGTTCGCAGCGCTCTTCGAGCACCACGGCGGCAACGCCATGAGGAACCGGGGCTCCGGTGAAAAGCCGCACCGCTTCTCCCGGCCGCAGGACCGGACCGATCCGGGCGCCGGCAGCGATCTCGGCGGTCACCGAGAGCCGGAACGGCGGCGGGCGGCCGACATCGCCTTCAGCGATCCCGTAGCCGTCGACGGCCGAATTGTCGAACGGCGGCAGCGGCGTGCTCGTCGAAACGTTCTCGGCAAGGACCCGCCCGCTGGCGGATGCGACCGAAAGAACCTGCCGCTCCACAACGGGTGAGGCGAGGGCGACGATCTCGCCGAACGCCGCGGCCGCCGGGTGAAGGATTTCGCCGGCGGTGCAATCCACCGCCAGGCTGGAGTGTGTCATGCGAGGATCCCCCCTCGACGCGTCAGGCGGCGCGCGCGCCGCCTGACCTTGCGTTGGTTCCCTGTCTGCGTCGCTAGACGCTGTATTCCTTCGACTTGAACGACAGGTGGGCGACATTTCCCGGCATGCCGGAGAGCTTCCGGATGCTGCCCCAGGTCTGCTTGTAGTTGGGGATGATCAGCTCGTTGACGCCCTTGGAGACGACGTTGCCCTGGACGCCCGTCGGATAGGCGAAGAGCATGAAGGTCTCCTTCCGCCTGGCCGTGGCCGTCGGGTAGGCAAGGGCCTGCGTCGAGCCGTTTTCGTTGTAGACCTCGACCAGGTCGCCTTCCTTCACGCCGATCTCCGACATGTCGTCGGGATTCATCTCGATGAAGGGATAGGGCCAGCGATCGACGATGAGTTCCTCCTGCTGGTCCAGATAGGCGTTCTGCCAGACGTGGTTGGCGCGGCCGTTATTGATCAGGAACGGCCACTTGTCCTTCTCTTCCTGCTTGCCCGGCGCCTGCAGGCCGCGCCACTTGGTCTCGAAGAAGGTCGCCTTGCCGTCCTTGCCGCCGAACTTGCCGTCGGCATAGAGCCGCTTGGTTCCGACGATCTTGCCGTCCTTCAGGTCGACTGCGGGCTCCTGGAAGCCATTGGTGCCCATGGCGCGCAGCGCGTCGTAGGTGACGAACTTCCCGCCGCCGGCATTGCCGTGATAGCCGTCCATGAAGGCGTCTTCTTCGGTCTGCCAGTCGAAGCCCTTGAACTTGTCGGCCTCGTCGTTCTTGCCCATCTCGCGGAACACCCGCTCCATCGCGTTGGCGATGCGTGCCGCGATCAGGCAGTCCGGCATGGCCTGGCCGGGCGGGTCCATGTAGCGCTCGGTCAGGCGCATGCGGCGCTCGCCGTTCATCGAGGTGAGGTTCATCTCGCCCGAAGTCGCGGCCGGCAGCCACACGTGGCACGCCTGACCGATCTTGGTCGGCACGATGTCGACATCGACCGCAAACAGCCCGCCATCCCTGATGGCGCCGACGATGGCATCGACCATCGCCTTGCGGTCGCCGTAGGGCGCGCGCGACATGGCGTCCTTCACCTTGTCGGTGCGTTCCTTGTAGACGCGCTTGAACTCGAAGGCATTGAGCGTCGTCTTGTAGTGGTCGCACGCCCAGACGTGATGGACGCCGCCTTTGCCGCCGATGAGAAGCTGGTCGATATAGGGCGCCGGCCGCGGGCCGGGATAATCCGGGCGGACATAGCCTTCCTGGTGGCCGCCCATGCGCACGCAGCCGCCGCCAGCCCGGCCGATATTGCCGGTGGCCAGCGCGACGTTCACCAGGGCCGCATTGGTGCGGTAGTTGTCGTTGCCCCAGATCAGGCCCTTTTCGTAGGCGAACATCGTCCGTCGACGCTTGCCGCCCTCCTTCGGCATGGCGATCCATTCGGCCGCCTTGACGATATCGGCCGGATCGAGGCCCGTGATCTTGGCGGCCTCGTCGATCGAGGTCTTGTTCGCCGCCACCGCCTTGTCGAAATCGTTGGTCGACGCGGCGATGAAATCCTTGTCCACCCATCCCTTGTCGGCGATGTAGGTGAGGATCGCGTTGAACAGCGTCAGATCGGTTCCCGAATTGACCGCCAGGTGCAGGACGTTGTCCTTGCCGGCCTCCACCTCGCAGGCATTGACCGTCACGGTCCGGCGCGGATCGACGATGACGATGCGCCCCGGCGCATGCGGCTCGTCCGGCATCTCGGCCTTCTTCTTGTCGAGCGAGGCGCCGCGCAGGTTGGGGATCCAGTGATTGAGGAAATAGTTGGTCTGGGTCTCCAGCGAGTTGGTGCCGACGGCGAAGATCGTGTCGGCAAGCTCGGCATCCTCGTAGCAGTTGTTCAGCTCGCCCACGCCCATGTCGCGCGTCGCATGGACCTCGGAATTGTAGGCGGGCCGGTTGTGGATGCGGATGTTCTTGATCTTCATGGCACCGAAATAGAGCTTGCCGGTGCCCCAGGTGTTCTCGTAGCCGCCGCCGGCCCCGCCATGGTCGAAGGCGGAGACGAACAGCCCGTCCTCGCCCTGTTCGGCGATGACGGCCGCCGTCACCCGGGCGACGAGATCGAGCGCGTCGTCCCAGCTGGTCGGCTGCATCTGGCCGTAGCGCCACACCATCGGATCGGTCAGGCGCTGGAGCTGGGTGTTGCGGGCCCGGCTGTAGCTCATCTCGGCGATGCGCGCGCCGCGGATCGAGCCGAGGCCGGAGTTCACCACGCAGTCCTTGTCTGGCTTGATCACCACATGGACGTCGCGGCCGTTCTGCTTGACGATGTTGTACATCGAGGGCGCGTACCAGGCGGCGGTCTCCGCCTCCTGCTGCTTGGACAGGTCGACGCCGAAGGCGTTGTCGCCCGGTGCCGTTCCGCCCTGCGTGTTCACGTCCCACGTATAGGCATGGTAGCCGCAGCCCACGATGCAGTAGTGGCAGGTGACGTTGTGCTTCTTGGCATTTGCCGGAACGATCGGGAGCTGGCCCGTATGACGCTTGTAAGCCATTGTTTCCTCCCTCTAGAGCACGTTCGACAGGCGGCCATAGAGGAGCTCGTCGAGCCCCTCGGCATAGATGTCGCCCTTGTCGTCGATGCGCAGCGTGTATTGCGGCAGGTTCTGGGTTGCCTGCCCCCATACCTCCAGGCCGCCGCGTTCGACATCGAAGCGCGAGTAGTGGCCCGGGCAATTGAGGGTCTTGTCGCCGGCGTTGTAGCCGAGCGGGAAGCCCTTGTGCGGGCAGGTCGTGCTGAAGCCGACGATATCGCCGTCGGGGCCGACGCCGCCATCGACCTTGGACCCGAGCTTGATGATCACGCCGGGCGCGTCTTCGTCCGGATAGGCCACATCCAGCGGCTCGTTGACCTTGAGATCGCTGACATTGGCCAGCCGGTTCGACGGATAGGCGACCAGCGCCTGTCCGGCCGCCTTGGCCTCCGGCGCGATCACCGTCGCCGCCGCGGCTCCCGCCGCCGTGATACCCGCTCCCCTCAGAAACTGACGCCGACCAACGTCGACGAGCTTTTCGCACCTGCGCATCGGCTCCTCCCATCGAAAATGCAGATCGATGGGCCACAGGGATGGCAAGTCGCATGCCATTGGGGGTTGCGAACCGGCGCCCGCGTCCTGCGCCGGCTCAGCCCCGCTGCACGTTCAGATTGTCGAACGTCGCGAGGATGCCATGTTCGGAAATTCGAACATGCTCAGTTGGCCTCGGTCGAAACGCCGAGACGACGCATCTTCTCCCACAGCGTCGTCCTTGAGATGCCGAGCAGCTTCGCCGCCTGGCCGACCTCGTTGCCGGTCACGCCAAGCGCACGCTGGATGTGGCGCCGCTCGGCCGCCATCCTGGCTTCCTCGAGCGAGTGCATCGCCACGACCTTGTCGGGATCCTGCGCGGTTTCGGGGAACAGATCGCCCGGCATCAGCCACGGCCCCAGCGCCAGCGTGACGCCGCGCTCGACCCGGTTGCGCAGCTCGCGGATGTTGCCCGGCCAGCGATGCGCCAGGGCCGCGTCCTCGGCGAGCGCGCTGATGCCGGAAAGCTCGGTCGCCAGCTCCGCATTGAAGGCGTCGAAGAACCGTTCGAGCAGCCAGACGACGTCGTCTGGCCTTTCGCGCAGCGGCGGAACCGCGACCGAAACGACGTTGACGCGGTAGAACAGGTCTTCCCGGAAACGACCGTCGCGGACCTGGCTTTCCAGGTCCTTGTTGGTTGCGCAGACGATGCGGGCACGGAATTTCAGCGGCGTCTCGCCGCCGATGCGGAAGAATTGACGCTCCTCCAGCAGGCGCAGCAGCTTGGCCTGCAGCGGCAGCGCCATCTCGCTGATCTCGTCGAGGAACAGCGTGCCCTCGCCGGCGCGTTCGGCATAACCGAGATGCCGTCCCTGCGCGCCGGTGAAAGCCCCTTTTTCGTGGCCGAAAAGCTCGGCTTCGAGCAGGTCGGCGGGGATCGCGGCGCAGTTCACGCCCATGAACGGGCCGCTGGCGCCGCTTGCCTGATGAAGGAAGCGGGCCGACACCTCCTTGCCGACGCCGGTCTCGCCGGTGAGCAGCACATTCGACCGGCCGCGCGCCACCCGCATCAGCAGCCGTTCGACCGAGCGCATCGCCTCCGACACGCCGAGCGCCGAGCCGGCCTCGACCGCATTCGGCAACAGGCCGATCAGCCGGTCGAGGAAGGCCGGCATGTCGAAGGGTTTGGTGATGT
Organism: uncultured Alphaproteobacteria bacterium; assembly: GCA_963743015.1. GTDB lineage: Bacteria > Pseudomonadota > Alphaproteobacteria > Rhizobiales > Kaistiaceae > CAVSRC01. Next base: position 316,383 of record CAVUOD010000014.1, on the reverse strand, counting down.
AGTCGGCGGCGCCCGAGCGCATCAGGCGCACCGCCTGGTCGAGATCGGCATAGCCGGTGATGAACAGGAAGGGCGGCGCGCTTTCGAGCCCGGCGACCTCGCGGAAGACGTCCTCGCCGGACATGTCCGGCAGGCGCAGGTCGCAGACGACCGCCTCCGGCTTGTCGCGCAGCATTTCGGCGATCGCCTCGCGGCCCTTGGTCCACCAGCGCACCACCGTCCCTTCGAGGGCGAGCCGCTGGACCAGCGATTCGCCCATGATCGGGTCGTCTTCGAGCAGGCCGATCACGCGTTGTTCAAGCGACATGCGAGAGCTCCGAGCCTTCGATGGTCAACGGGACGGTCAGACGGACATGGGCACCGCCCAGCGGCGAGCGATCCGCCACCAGACGCCCCTGCATTTCGGCAACGATCCGGCGCGCCACCCACAGCCCCAGTCCCGTGCTGCTGGCGATCGGCGCCGGAGAGCCCGTTTCGCTGAGGAATTCGAGGATTTCGGGCGGCATGCCGGGGCCCGAATTGTCGATGTCGATGGCAAGCCCTTCGGACCCCACACGCCCGGCGACCCGGATGGCACCGTTGTCTGGCGCCGCCCGGCAGGCGTTGAGCAGCAGGTTCAGCAATGTCTGGCGAACCGGATGGGCCTTCACCGCCATTTCGGGCGGCAGGCGGACGTCCCACTGCAGGTCGATCCGCTTGCGGCGGATTTCCGGGCGGATCAGCAGGCGCAGATCTTCGATGTCTTCGGCCAGCAGATTGCGCGCCTCGCGATCGGGGCGATAGGCGGCGAGCGCCGATCGGACGACGTCGCGGATGCCCCGCAGCCCGCGGTCGAGCAGGGCAATGGCGCTTTCCCGCACCTGGGTCTTGGCGCCGTGAACCCTGAGCGTATCGAGGGCGTTGAACAGGCCGCCAAGAGGATTGTTGATCTCGTGCGCGACGCCCGATGCAAGCCGGCCGAGGCTGGCCAGCCGCTCCTCGTCGGCCAGCCGCGTGACCAGCGCCTCGCGTTCGCCGACCGCGTGGGCCATGCGGTTGAAGCTGCGGAACAGCCGGCCGGTCTCCGTGTCGGCTGCGGGCAGGCGCTCCTCCGGAATCGGCGCGACGGAGCCGTCGCGCGCGGTTTCGAGGTGCTCGCTGAGAACCTTCATCGGCGCGACCATCCGCCAGACGGCGAACCATCCCAGCGCCGCCAGCAGCAGCGTCAGCGCCGCATTGGACGCGATAAGCGTCCACAGGACCTCGTTGCGTTCCGCCAGCAGCGGCGAGATATCCAGCTCCGCGTGCAGGGTGCCGATCTGCCGGTCCTTCACCATCAGCCGGCGGTCGATGAAGGCGCGTGCATCGGCAGCGCGGATGAGGACCTTCGACGTATGGTCCGCCAGCAGCGGAAAGTCGGCCGGCAGTTGCGAGCCGATGCCGGCATCGCGCGGATTGGAGCTGGCAAGCACGCTCCCCGAGCTGTCCGTGACGATCGTCTCCACCGGCTTGACGGCGGCAAACGAACTCTTCGCCTGGTCCAGAATATCGAAGATTTCCCAGGGGTCGCCGCGCAGCACCGGCTCGATCAGCGGAGAAGCGAGCCCGTCGAGATAGGCGTTGGCGAGATCGCCGAGTTGGCGTTCCTGCGAGTTGATCAGCCTCGCCAGCACGCCTTCCGATACGGCCGCACCGATCGCCACCATCAACACGACGACGACGATCGGTGCCTTGACCGTGATCGGCAGTCGGGCCGCGAACCTGCCGAGCTTCGTCACGCGATCTTCCGTATCAGCGCCATGTTGGCGGCCACCGAATCGAAGAGCGAGGGAGGCTCGTCAGCCAGGCGATCGAGTTCAATGCTTTCAGCAGCTTCCGCCCCTCGCCGTCGCTGTGCATGGTGAGCAGCGCATTGCGCAGGCGGTCGCGCTTGTCGGTGCCGACCGCCGCCAGCGGGCCTGCGATCGGCGGAAAGCCGAACCACGGCGAGGGCCGTACGACGCGTGTGGCGCTGGTCAGGTCGGGCTCGACTTCCTTCAAGACCTCATAGACATAGCCGTCGACGCTGCCACTCTGGGCGAGGCCGGAAGCCACCGCGCGCACGACGTTCTCGTGGCCATAGGTGAAGAAGACCTGACGGAAGAACCGTTCCGGCTTGACCCCCTTGGCCGCCAGTTCCGCCGCCGTTGCGACATATCCGGAGTTCGAATCCGGGTCGGAAAAGGCGTGAATGTCGCCCGCCAGATCGTCGATACTGGACGCCTCGCGATGCGCATCTGCAATGAGATACGAGCGATAGAGCGGTTTGCCGTTCCAGACGGGAACCGCCAGCAGCTCCAGTTCGGCCTGATAGGTAAGGAAGGGCGGACTGCAGATCCACGCGCCGTCGAGCTGGCTCGAGATCAGGAGCGCGGAAATCTCCTGATAGGTCCGTCGTGTGACCAGCTCCACCGCAAGGCCGGTTGCGCTTTCGAGATAGGCCTGCAGCAGATCGAGCAGATTGAGGTCCGAAGTCACCAGGACCGGCGTCAGACCGAAGTGGATGGTATCGGCTGCCGAGGCAGCCGCAGCACGTCGCGTCGCGACCGTGGCCGCAACCGCACCGGCAGACATGCGCAGAAAATCGCGCCGTCCAAACGCTGGACTCCGCACGGCTTTCCTCCCCTTGGCGCCTTCTTCTTGAAGTTCCGGCGCCGCTCCCTGAAGTTATCCTAGTCCAGGGAGCCGCCAAAACAAAATCGGCCTAATTCTTGCGAGCGGACTTCGAACGCCGGCCATGCACAGTGGCATGCAAAACATCGGATCGGCGAAGGATCTGTGGGAGGATGCAAGGCGTGATCTATCGCTATAGGCCGCTCGTTGACCGGTATGGCCGGTCGATCAGCTATCTGCGTGTTTCGGTGACCGACCGCTGCGATTTCCGCTGCGTCTACTGCATGGCCGAGGACATGACCTTCCTGCCCAAGAAGGACGTTCTCAGCCTGGAGGAGCTTGACCGCCTGTGCTCGGCCTTCGTCGCCCGCGGCGTGCGCAAGCTGCGCCTGACCGGCGGCGAGCCGCTGGTCCGCCGCAACGTCATGTCGCTGGTCCGCGCCCTGTCGCGGCATCTGGCCAGCGGCGCCCTTGACGAGCTGACGCTGACCACCAACGGCTCGCAGCTCGCCCGCTTTGCCGGCGAACTCGCCGCGGCCGGCGTCAGGCGCATCAACGTCTCGGTCGATACCCTTGATCCGGCGAAGTTTCGCGCGATCACCCGCTGGGGCGACCTCGACCGGGTCGAAGGCCGGCATCGCCGCCGCCCAGGCCGCCGGGCTTCACGTCAAGGTCAATGCCGTGGCGCTCAAGGACGTCAATGAGGACGAGATCGACGACCTCATTCGCTGGACCCACGGTTCGGGCATGGAGCTGACCCTGATCGAGACCATGCCGCTGGGCGAGGTCGGCGCCGACCGCACCGACCAGTATCTGCCGCTGAGCCAGGTGAGGGCGCGGCTCGCGCGCCACTGGACGCTGGAGGACCTGCCCGATTCGACCGGCGGGCCGGCGCGCTATGTGCGGGTTGGCGAGACCGGCGGGCGGCTCGGCTTCATCACGCCGCTCACCCACAATTTCTGCGAAAGCTGCAACCGGGTGCGGGTGACCTGCACGGGCACGCTCTACATGTGCCTCGGCCAGGAGGATGCCGCCGACCTGCGCGCGCCGCTGCGCGCTTCCGAGAGCGACGACCTTCTCCACGCGGCAATCGACGAAGCCATCGGGCGCAAGCCCAAGGGCCACGACTTCGTCATCGACCGCACCCACCTGCGCCCCGCCGTCTCCCGCCACATGAGCATGACAGGAGGGTAGGGGCGCTGCGCATGGTCGGACATCCCGTCGCAACGCAGCAGCGCGTCGTTGGCGTCATCCTTGCCGGTGGCCGCTCGCGCCGCATGGGCGGCGGCGACAAGGCTCTGCTCACCGTGGGCAGGCAATCGATACTGGAGCGCGTCATCGAACGCCTCGCCGGCCAGACATCGCGCCTGGTTCTGAACGCCAACGGAGATGTCGCCCGGTTCCTGCCGTTCGGTCTGCCGATTGTCCCCGACACGAGCCCGGACTATGGCGGCCCGCTGTTCGGCATGCTCGCCGGCATGCGATGGGCCGAACGGAACAGCGATGCCGGATGGATTGCGACGGCCCCGGCCGACGCGCCCTTTCTTCCCAGGGACCTGGTCAGCCGCCTCGCCGAGGGGCTGACGGACGATGCCGCGATCGCCGTCTGCCGCTCGCGTGGCCGGCTTCACCCGGTCATCGGCCTGTGGCCGGTTGCCTTGGCCGACGCTCTCGAAGCCTGGCTCGCGGACCAGCCGCAACGGGCTGCACATGCCTGGCTGGCAACGCGCCGCTGCTCGGTCGTTGATTTTGCCATGGACGGCGATGTCGATCCCTTCTTCAATGTGAACACGCCTGCCGACCTCGACGTCGCGCGGCGATATGCGAGCGCAGCATCATGACGGCGGTGATCGGGATTGCCGGCTGGAAGAATTCGGGCAAGACGACGCTTGCCACCCGCTTGATCGCCGAGCTGACCCGGCGCGGCTGCCGCGTCGCCAGCGTCAAGCACGCCCACCACGACGCTGACATTGACCATGAAGGTACGGATACGTACCGCCACCGCACGGCCGGTGCTTTCGAGGTTGCCCTGGTGACCGGCGCGCGCTGGGCCATCCTCCACGAACTCGGCGAGGAAACGGAGCCATCGCTGGCAGAGACGCTCGCGCGGCTGTCTCCGGCCGATATTGTGGTTGTCGAAGGCTACAAGCGGGAAACGATTGCGAAGATCGAGGTGAGGCGTCAGCAAGCGGCGCAGACTGAACCGATGGCGCCGAACGATCCCAATGTCATCGCGGTTGCTGCGGACCGCGCTGACGACCGCTCAGCGGTTCCGGTATTCGACCTCGACGACATTGCGGCGATTGCCGACTTCATCAGCGATCATTTCGGCCTGTGAGCTCTCGCGCGCTTCCGCACTCGGCTCTCGTCACTCGTCTGAAGGCAAAAGCCCGGGCCTGAACCGCTATCGCGGGCCGAAAGGCCGGCAGGACTCCCGCACGATCAGGCGGCCGCGCAGCACGAGCTGGCGCGGCGCATCACCGGCCTTGCCCGCGAGGCGGTCGAGCAGCAGGGCGGCGGCATGTTCGCCGATGGTCCGCACCGGCTGCGCGATCGTGGTCAGTTGCGGATGGAAGACATCCGCCCAGGGGAAATCGTCGAAACAGGCGACAGAAATGTCCGTGGGGCAGTTGAGGCCGATATCGCGAACGGCCTTCATGGCGCCGATGGTCATCAGGTTGTTGGCCGAGAAGATGGCACTGGGACGATCGCGCTGGGACAACAGCTTCATGGCGGCGCGGTAACCGTCCGCCTCGCGGAAATTGCCCGCCTCGACCAGTTCGGCAGCGAAGGGAACGCCGGCAGCGGCGAGGGCTTCGCGATAGCCGGCGAGGCGATCGCGGCCGGTCGAGGTGTGCGGCGCCCCCGAGATATAGCCGATGCGCCGGTGGCCGAGGGTGAGAAGATAATTGACCGCATCGAGCGCCGCCTTGCGGTTGTCGAGGACGACCGTATCGATCTCGAGAGCGTCGCAGGTGCGGTCGACCATGACGACAGGCTTGCGCACCGCGGCCAGAAGCCTCGTCAGGATGGCGTCTTCTCCCGCCGGCGCGATGATCAGCCCGTCGACGGCGCGGTCGAGCAGCAACCGGATCTGCTCCTCCTGCAATTGCGGGTCTTCGTCGTTGGAGCACACCATGACCGCGTAGCCGGCGCGGTTGAGGACGTGCTGGATGGTCGAAACCAGATCGGTGAAGAACGGGTTGCGGATGTCGGTCACCGTCAGGCCGATCGTGTGGGTCGTACCCGTCTTCAAGCTGCGTGCGATGGCGTTGCGCTCGTATCCGATGAGCGCGATCGCGTCCTCGATGCGCCGCGTCAGCTTGGGGCTGACCTTTGCCGTTCCATTGATCAGCGCCGAAACCGTCGCCACCGAAACGTCGGCGGCCTTGGCCACGTCATTCATCGTCGGGGCATCGGATTTGCCCCCGTTATTCCGTTTCCCGCTCGTCATTTTGCGAAACGTTTCATCTCATGCCACTTTTTATATCTGCCCAAATCTATTTGAAAAAGCAAGATAATTAGCGACTCCGGATGCGTGCATTTTCGTGATACTACAACAACCATTGACAAATTCGAAACGTTTAGATATCCATTAACCGTTCAGTGAGGACGCGGAAGGGAGGCCGCCGGAATCATGAACGGCACCCCTGGAGATTTGCGGGTCGATATCGGCGGACCGGATTCAAGGTCGATCCTGTCGGTGGCCGGCATCACCAAGCGATTCGGCGGCATCACTGCCCTCGAAAACGTCCACTTCGACGTCAGGCCCGGTGAGGTGCACGGCCTGATGGGAGAGAACGGCGCCGGAAAATCGACGCTGATGAAGATCCTCTCCGGCGTCTACCCCGATTACGAAGGCACCATCACGATGGATGGGGCGGCCGTCAGCTTCCATGACGTTTCGGCAGCCGAAGCGGCCGGCATCGCCATCATCCATCAGGAACTCAACCTGGCGCCCGAACTGAGCGTGGCCGACAACATCTTTCTCGGGCGTGAGCCGCTCATCGCCGGATTGATCGTCGACCGCAAGGCCTGCGCTCGTGCCGCGCGCGGCCTGCTCAAGCGACTGGGAATCGACCTCGATCCCGATGCGCGTGTCGGCGGCCTGCGCGTCGGCGAGCAACAGCTGGTCGAGATTGCCAAGGCTCTCTCGCTGTCCGCCCGCGTGCTCATCATGGACGAACCGACCTCGGCCCTTTCGCCGGCCGAGTGCCAACGTCTGTTCAAGGTCATCCGCCAGCTCGCCGAAAGCGGCGTGGCGGTCATCTACATCTCGCACCGCATCGACGAGGTGGTTCACCTTGCTGACCGCATCACGGTGTTTCGCGACGGCCATCACGTCCTGACCGAAGACATGGCGAAGATGAGCGCCGACCGCATCATCGGCGCCATGGTCGGACGCGAACTGCTCGAGACGAAGCAGGAAAGGCATACCGTCGGCCAGGAGGTGGTGCTCTCGGTCCGCGATCTGTCGCTGTCCGTCCCCACGCGGCACGGCTGGCAGCGCGTTCTGGACGGCGTCAGCTTCGACGTTCACGCCGGTGAGATTCTCGCCATCGGCGGGCTGCTCGGCTCCGGCCGCACCGAGATTCTGGAAACGATCTTCGGCGTCGATGCCGGCCACGCCAGCGGCCAGATCACGCTCGATGGCGAGCCGGTCGACATCAAGTCGCCGCAGGATGCGCGACGGCTCGGCATTGCCCTGGTGACCGAAGACAGAAAGAGCCAGGGGCTGCATCTCGGCGCGTCCATAACCGACAACATCGCCTTGCCCCTCGTCGGCAGCCTGTCGCGCTTCGGCCTTCGCTCCTTCGCCGGCGAGGCGGACCTCGCGCGCCACGCCGTCGACACGCTGGCCATACGCTGCAGCGACATCGACCAGAAGGTCAACACGCTTTCCGGCGGTAATCAGCAGAAGGTTGTGATCGGCAAGTGGCTGGCCACGCAGCCGCGCGTGCTGCTGCTCGACGAGCCGACGCGCGGCATCGACGTCGGCGCCAAGCGCGAAATCTACGACCTGATCTTCCAGCTCTCGCACGCCGGCCTGGCGATCGTCATCGTCAGTTCCGACCTGCCCGAGCTTCTGCTCCTCGGCGATCGCATTCTCGTCATGGCCGAGGGAAGGCAGACCGGCATGCTCGCCCACAGCGAAGTGAGCGAGGACCGCATCATGAAGCTCGCGGCGCCGCGTAGCGCGAATTTCGATAGGAGCCCGGCGTGAATATCCTGAAGCTCATCTCGCGCACCAAGCTTTGGTGGGGCCTTGGCGTCATCTTCATCGTCGGCTTTGCCGCCTCGCCGACCACCTCGTCGGGGCACAATATCTTCCTGTCCTACGGCAATCTGCTCGATGTGCTGCGCCAGGTGTCGATCACCGGCCTCGTCGCCACCGGCATGACCGCCGTCATCATCACCGGCGGCATCGATCTTTCGGTAGGCTCGCTGCTCGCGGTTGGTTCGGTCGTTTGCGCCATGTTGCTGACCGTGCCGGGATATACGCCGGCCGCACTGATCGGCGTGCCGACGGTGGTCCTCGGCGTCGGCTTTCTCGCCTTCGTTCTGGTGCGTTTCGTGTTCCACAACGCCGAGAAATCCGGCATCGTCGGTCATCGGCAGCGCGATGTGGCCCTTGACGTTACCCGCGGGCTCATCCTGCCCGGTCTCATCGCCGCCGCCGTCGCCGCATTCGCCCTGTGGTTCCTCCTGCCGCAGATTCATTCGAAGTTCGGCGTGCTCGGCGTTCTCATCGTCGCGCCGTTCGTCTGCCTGCTTCTCGGCTCGGTCAACGGCGTGATCATCGTCGCCGGCCGTCTGCAGCCTTTCATCGCCACGTTGGCCATGATGGTGGCCGCGCTCGGCTTCGCCCGGCTGACAGCCGGGCAGAACAACGCGGTCCTGCCCGTCTACACCGGCACCAACGCGACCGAGTATTTCGACACGCTGCGATCGCTGGCCTTCGGCATCATACCCGTGCCGGGCCTGTTCTTCCTCGCCGCGCTCATCATCTACGGCGCCGTCCTGCGCTTCACGCCCTTCGGCCGCTATGTCTATGCCGTCGGCGGCAACGAGGAGGCGGCGCGTCTGTCCGGCATCAACACCGGGCGCGTCAAGCTGGCGACCTACGCGATTTCCGGCCTGCTCGCAGGCATCGCTGCGGTGCTCTATGTCGCCCAATACCGCCAGGGCAAGCCGGACGCCGGCTCGGGGCTCGAACTCGATGCCATCGCCGCGGTCGTCATCGGCGGCACCAGCCTGATGGGCGGGCGCGGCAGCCTGGCCGGAACCTTCTGCGGCGTCCTTATCTTCGGCCTGCTGTCCAACATCCTTCAGCTTCACAACATCCCGTCGAACGTTCAGCTCGTCCTCAAGGGATTGATCATCGTCGGCACCGTGCTCGTGCAGGAGCGCAACATGGCCGAACTCCTGACCTTCTTGCGCCGACCGGCGCACACAGAAACGTCCGCATCCCTGCGGCCGTCGAGCGACATACCGGCTCACAACAGTGGAGGAAAAGTCAATGAAACGTCGTGACTTCTTGATCCTGACGGCCGGGGCCGCGAGCCTCGGCGCGTCCACCACGCTGATCTCGGCGACCGGTGCGTTCGCCGCCGACAAGAAATGGAAGATCGGGTTCTCCCAGGTGACCACGATCGAGCCCTGGCGCGCACAGTTCAACAAGGACATCCTCGCCGAGGCCGCGAAACATCCCGAGGTGGAACTGATCATCACCGACGGCCAGGACAAGACCGAGAAGCAGGTCGCCGATGTCGAGAACATGATCCGCCAGGAAGTCAACGCCCTGCTGATTTCGCCGAAGGAATCGGCGGGTCTGACGGGTGTCGTGCTCGAGGCGATCGACGCCAAGATTCCGGTCTTCGTGCTCGACCGCAACGTCGACACCGACAAATACGTGCAGTTCGTCGGCGGCGACAACAAGCTGATCGGCCAGGAAGCCGGCAAATATGCCGTCGAGTTGCTGGGCGGCGCTGGCAAGGCCGCCGGCAATGTCGTGGAGATCTGGGGCGGCCTCGGCACCCAGCCGGCGCATGACCGCCATGACGGCTTCCACGAATTCACCGACAAGGAGTCGGGCATCAAATACCTGCTCAATCAGCAATCGGCCGACTGGAAACAGGACCAGGCCTACAACATCATGTCGACCGCGCTGCGCAACAACGAGAAGATCGACCTGGTCTATGGCCACAACGATCCGATGGCCTATGGCGCCTATCTCGCCGCCAAGGACGTCGGCCGCGAGGCGGAGATGAAGTTCATCGGCATCGACGGCCTGCCTGACGAGGGCATGACCTTCGTGAAGAAGGGCATCCTCACCGCCACCTTCATCTACCCGACGCCCGGCGCCGAGGGCCTCCGCCAGGCGATCAAGTACCTCAACGGCGAGAAGGTCGAGAAGACGATCACCTTGGCCACGACCAGGATCACCAAGGACAACGTCGACGAGATCCTGAAGCAATACGGCATGTAGCTCCCTCCCGACGACTGCCGGGCGGCGTGCGCGCCGCCCGGATTTCTTCGATTGGAATTGCCTGTCCCATTTCGGCAGTTTGCGGCATGTCACCGCATGCCCGCCGACTGACCGAGCCTCGCGAGAGACCGCAAGAGAACAACCATGAGCGATACGATCAACATCTTCTGGCCTGGCGACTATCGCGACATGCCGAACCAGACCGCCCTTCCCATGCTGGAGAAAGCCAATGCCGAACTCGAGCGCAGCCTCGACCGGCTTGGCCGCAGGCACCGCCGCGTCGGCGGCTTCCTGACCCGTCCGCATGAGGCCATCGAGACGCTGGCAAACCTCGACGGCCCCCTGATCGGTCTCTACACCCATTGGGTCTACGGTCCTCACACCGTCGACGGGGTGATCGGGCATGACAACCCGCTCCTCATGGTTTCCAATTTTTCCGGCCAGTGGCCGGGCCTCGTCGGCCTGCTCAATACCGGTGCCTGCCTTGCCGCCGAAGGCCGTCGCGCCAGTCGCATCTGGACCGATGCGGAAAGCTGGACCGACGACGCCGCCTTCATGGAGCACCTCGAATCCTGGTGTGAAAGCGGCAGCGTGACCTACGACGCCGGCAGCATCCACGCGGCACCGCAGGCCTCGCCGGCGGCGGCCGCGACCGCCCGCACCGTCCACGACGAGATGCAGCGGCGGCGGCCAATTGCCCTCATGCTCGGCGACACGTCGATGGGCATGACCAACGGCTATTTCGGGCCGCGGCTGCTCCACAAGCTCGGCTTTACCGAACACAAGGTCGATCAGGCCTGGATCTTCGACTACGGCGAACGCGTCAGCGCGCAGCGCATCGAGGATGCCCTGCAATTCGTCAACGACAAGGGCATCGCCTTCCATTACGGCGAAAACGGAGCCGACGATTTCGACGCCGATGCGACGCGCGAGCAGCTGCGCGACTATCTGGCTGTGCTCGATCTCGTCAGCGAGTTCAAGGCGGATTGCATCGGCTGGCAGTACCAGCTCGGCCTGATCAAACGCCGCCCGCCGTCCGATTTCGCGGAAGGGCTGCTCAATTCGGCCTGCCGGCCGGAATCGAACGGCGACACGATCGCCGACGCCACCGAGGCCGACCAGGGCAACCTGCTGCCGATGGAGATGATGAAGCGTCTTCTGAAAGCCAAGGGTCTGCACCAGAGCGTCGCCTTCCACGATGTGCGCTGGGGCGGCGAACATGACGGCCGCTTCCTGTGGGTGCTGCTCAACTCCGGCTCGGCCGGCGCCTATGCCTTCTCGCACGATCCCGACACGCTGTCGGGCGTCCATTCCTGGCGCCAGCCGGCGCAGTATTTCCCGGTGCCGGGCGGCACCTTCACCGGCGTCAGCCTGCCGGGCAAGGTGAGCTGGGCGCGTGCCTGGCTCGACAATGGCGAGCCGGTCATGGATGTCGGCCGCGGCGAAGTTGTCGAACTGCCGGCGGACAAGCTGTCCGCATGGTGGAACGGGACGACGCCGGAATGGCCGATCATGATCGCCGATCTCGGCATCGGCCGCGACACTCTGATGGCACACTACATGAGCAATCACGCCGCCGTTGCTTATGGCGACATTCTCGAGGAGATGGCGGAACTGTCGTCGCTTTGCGGGTATCGCGTGCGCTATCTCGCCGACTGACCGACCTGTCCTGATCGGCGCGCCGAGCGGTCCCGGGCAAGGATTTTTTGTCCGATCTTGCCCGCCGGCCCGGCGTCGTCGAGAGCGCCTCTGTCGCAGATTCCGGCGCAACGAACAGGATTTGCGTTGCAGGCGCCGTCGCCGGTCAGATGATGAGGCGCAGGGGGTTTTCGATGAACTCGCGGAAGCTCTCGATGAGCTCGGCGCCCAGCACGCCATCGACGACACGATGGTCGCAGGACAGTGTCGCCGCGATGCGGGTGACGAAGGCGACGCCGCCATCGTCCGTCTCGACCGCCTCGCGGCGGGCGGCGCCGATGGCGAGGATCGTCGATTGCGGCGGGTTGATGATCGCCGAGAATGCGCGGATGCCATGCATGCCGAGATTGGAGATCGTGGTGACGCCGCCCTGGTACTCGTGCGGCTGAAGGGCGCGGTCACGGGCCCTTGTCGCGAGCGCTTTCATCTCGTTCGAGATTGACGACAGCGATTTCTGTTCGGCAGCCGTCGATCACCGGCGTCAGCAGCCCGCCATCGACGGCAACGGCAACACCGATGTCGGAATGCCGGAAGGTGAGGATGCCGTCGCCGGACCAGATGGCGTTGGCGCGCGGCACCGCCTGCAGGGCAAGCGCCATCGCCTTGATCATGAAGTCGTTGAGCGACAGCCTGTAGGCGGGATTGCCGGCGGCGTCGCGGGGCGCGCCCGCATTCACCTCTTCGCGGATATGCGCCAGTCGGTCGACGGTCGCGTCGACCGACAGATAGAAGTGCGGGATCGTGCCCTTGGCCTCGACCAGGCGGCGGGCGATCGTGCGCCGCATGGTGTCGACTGGCACGACCGCGTGCGGGCGGCCACGATGGACATCGCCGATCAGTTCCGCGAATGTCTCGGCGCGGGCGAGCGACGGTGTGGCCGCGGGCTGCGCTGCCATCGCCGCGCGGACATCCTTGCCGGTTATGCGACCATGGCCGCCGGAGCCGGCGATCTCGGCGAGGTCGATGGCCGCGTCGGCGGCAAGCCGGCGGGCGAGCGGCGTCACCCGCACGCCGTTGGACAGCCGCGCCGGCCCGAAATTGCGCGGCGGCGTGGCGACTTCCTCGAACGGGTCGCGGTTGGGGCGCGGCGAGGCCGGAAGCGGTTCGGCAGCGTTTGTCATCACCGTCACCGGTGCCGGCTTTGGAGCCGCCGGTGGTGCTGCCGCCGGCGCGCCATAGGCTTCGCTCGCAGCACTGTCCGATCCGCCGATGACGGCGATGACGGCGCCGACCGGAACGGTCGACCCTTCCTCGACATTGATCGCCCGGAGGACGCCGGCCGAGATCGCCGGCACTTCCACGGTCACCTTGTCGGTCTCGATCTCGCACAGATTGTCGCCGGCGGCGACCTGATCGCCGATCGCCTTGAACCACCTGATGATCTTGCCTTCCGACACGGTCTCGCCGAGTTGCGGCATGAGGACGTCCATGACCTTCACGCTCCTCTGAAGCCGGCGCTACCAGCTCACCGACACATATTGCGTCTCCAGGAACTCCATCAGGCCGACATGGGCGCCTTCGCGGCCGAGGCCCGACTGCTTGGTGCCGCCGAAGGCCGCCGCCGGATCGGAGACGATGCCGCGGTTGAGGCCGACCATGCCGAAGTCGAGCTTCTCGGAGACGCGCAGGCCGCGGCCGAGGTCGCGTGTGTAGAGATAGGCGACCAGACCATATTCGGTGTCGTTGGCGCGCTTGATGACTTCGTCCTCGGTCCTGAACGTCTGGAGCGCCGCGACCGGGCCGAAGATCTCGTCCTTGAACATTTTGGCATCGTCGCTGACATTGGTGAGCACCGTCGCCGGGTAGAAGAAGCCGGGGCCGTTGGGCAGCGTGCCGCCGGTCAGGAGCTTCGCCCCCTTGGCAAGCGCGTCATCGATCAGCGCGATCACCTTGTCGCGGCCTTGCCTGTTGACCAGCGGTCCGAGGGTGACGCCCGCCTCGAGGCCGTTGCCCATCTTCAGCGCGGCCATCCTGGCGGTCAGCTTCTCGGCGAATGCGTCATGCACCGCCTCGTGGACATAGAAGCGGTTGGCGGCGGTGCAGGCCTCGCCCATGTTGCGCATCTTGGCGACCATGGCGCCATCGACCGCGGCATCGATGTCGGCGTCCTCGAAGACGATGAAGGGCGCATTGCCGCCGAGCTCCATGGCCGGGTTGACGATGAAATCGGCGGCCTCGTGGAGAAGCTTGCGGCCGACCTCGGTCGATCCGGTGAAGGAGACGACGCGCACTCTGGCGTCGTGCAGCATGGCCGAGACCACCTTGCCGGAGGCGCGCGAGGGGATGACGTTGACGACGCCGGCGGGCACGCCGGCCTCTTCCAGCACCGGCATCAGCGCCAGCATGGTGAGCGGCGTGTCGGAGGCCGGCTTGAGGATCACCGGGCAGCCGGCGGCCAGCGCCGGGCCGATCTTGCGGGTGGCCATCGCCGCCGGGAAGTTCCACGGCGTCACCAGAACGGCGATGCCGGCCGGGCGGTGGTGCACCAGGATGCGGGCGCCGGAGGCGGGCGCGCGCGACACCTCGCCGATATTGCGCACCGCCTCTTCCGCATACCAGCGGAAGAACTCGGCGGCATAGGCGACCTCGCCGCGCGAATCGGGCAGCGCCTTGCCGTTCTCCAGCGTGATCAGGCGGGCAAAGCGCTCGGCGTCGGCCATCATCAGCTCGAAGGCCTTGCGCAGCACCTCGGCGCGCTCGCGGGGCGAGCGCGCCGCCCAGTCGGCGAAAGCGGCATCCGCCGCATCGAGTGCGGCGTGGGCGTCCTCGACGGTGGCGCTGGCGACCGAGGTGATGGTGGTCTCGGTGGCCGGATCGATCACGTCGAAGCGGCCGCCGTCCGAAGCCTTGCGCCATTTGCCGCCGATCCACAGATCCGTCGGAACATTGGCGATGAGATTGTCGTCCATGATGATACCTCTGCCTTGGGAAACGGCGCCTCAGCTCTCCAGGCCGCGCTTCACCGTCTCCGCGATCCGGTCGACGGTCGGCAGGATCATGTCTTCGAGCACATCGGCGGCGGGAAGCGGAACGTGCGGCGTGGTGATCCTGACCGGCGGACCGTCGAGATCGTAGAATGCCTCGTCGGCGACGATCGAGACGATCTCCGCCCCCCAGCCGCACAGGCGCGGGTTCTCCTCGACGGTGAACAGGCGGCCGGTGCGTGCCACCGAGCCGAGGATGGTCCGCGTGTCGAGCGGCACCAGCGAGCGCACGTCGATCACTTCGCAGTCGATGTCCTGTTCCGCCTTGAGCCGCTCGGCCGCGGCAAGCGCCCGTGGCACCATCAGGGCCAGCGCCAGGATGGTGGCATCCTTGCCGGGGCGGACGATGCGCGCCGTGCCGAGGCTGTCGACGATCTCGCCGTCTGGCACCTCGCCCTTCACCGGATAGAGCGACTTGTGCTCGAAGAAGATCACCGGATCGGGATCGCGCACTGCCGCGGCCAGCAGGCCGACCACGTCGCGCGGCGTCGACGGCGCCACCACCTTCAAGCCCGGGATCATCATGCACCAGTTCTCGACGCTCTGTGAGTGCTGGGCGCCAAAGCGCGAACCGGCGCCGTTGCCGGTGCGCACGACCAGCGGGCATTTGAGCTGGCCGTTCGACATGTAGCGGCTCTTGGGGAACTCGTTGGCGATGAAGTCGAAGCACACCGCCAGGAAGTCGGAGAACATGATCTCGGCGATCGGCTTCAGGCCGGTCATTGCCGCGCCCATGGCGGCGCCGAGGATCGCCTGTTCCGAGATCGGCGTATCGCGCACGCGCTTCGGCCCGAACTTCTCCAGCAGGCCGACGGTCGCCTTGAACACGCCGCCGGCACCGGCGACATCCTCGCCGAGGAACACCACGTCCGGGTCGCGCTCCATCTCCTGGGTGATGGCGCGGGCGACGGCGTCGCGATAGGTCAGTTCCGCCATGCCCAGCCTCCATCGGCATAAACGTCTGTGGTGAGGATCTCGGCGGTCGGCATCGACGCCGCCTTGCAGGTCTCGGTCGCCGCGTCGACCTCGCGCATCACCTCCGCCTCGATGGCGGCAATGGTGTCTTCGGCAATGTCGAACTGAAGCAGCCGGGCGCGATAGAACGGGATCGGGTCGCGCTTCAGCCACTCCTCGAGCTCGCCGGGCGGGCGGTATTTGGCCGGATCGGCGCGCGAATGGCCGCTATGGCGATAGGTCAGGCATTCGATCAGCGACGGTCCGTCGCCGGCGCGGGCGCGGGCAAAGGCGGCGCTCGCTGTCCGGTAGACCTCGTCGGCATCGTTGCCGTCGATGACGATGCGCTCGAGCCCGTAGGAGCCGGCGCGATCCGCGGCCGGATGCGGCACGGCGGTCACGTCGCGGATCGGCGTGTACTCCATGTAGAGGTTGTTCTCGCAGACGAAGATCACCGGCAGCTTCCACACAGCCGCGAAATTGAGCGCCTCGTGGAAGGCGCCGATATTGGTGGTGCCGTCGCCGAAGAAGCACACCGAGACGTCGCTGTCGCCCTTGTACTGGGCGCGCCAGGCGGCGCCGCAGGCGATCGGCAGATGGGCGCCGATGATGGCGTAGGAGCCCATCACGCCATGCTCGACCGAGGTCAGGTGCATCGAGCCGCCCTTGCCGCGCATCAACCCGTTGTCGCGCTGCATCAGCTCACCAAGCACCTTCTCGATCGCGACACCGCGGGCAAGCGTGTGGGCATGGCCGCGATAGGTGCAGAACGACAGGTCGCCCGGGCGCATGGCGCCGGCGACGCCGGCAGCGACCGCCTCCTGGCCCAGCGACAGATGGCTGGTGCCCTTGACCAGATTCTGCAGGAACAGGTCGTAGGCGCGCTGTTCCGCATGGCGGATGACAAGCTGGGTGCGATAGAGCTGCAGACGCAGGTCCTCGCCGAGCTCGTCATTGGCAAGCGCCACGCGCCGCTCCTTGCGCCGGCCCTCCTTCTGCACTCTCGCCTTGTCCATCCGCTCCGTCCTTCCCCGGTCAGAATCGTGTCGTCATACGGTCCGGGCCGCAGCCCGATTGTCGCGAAGGCGCGCGCATCATCGCGCCAGCCAGCCGCCATCGACGGCCAGCACCGAGCCGTTGACGTATCGGGCGGCGTCCGAGCACAGGAAGACCACCGCGCCGACGATGTCGTCGGGCTCGCCGAAGCGGCCGGCGGGGATGCGGTCGAGCAGCGCTTTCGCGCGCACCGCATCGTCGCGCAGCGCCTTGGTGTTTTCCGTCGCCACATAGCCGGGCGCGATGGCATTCACATTGACGCCGCGGGCCGCCCACTCGTTGGCGAGCGCACGTGTCAGGCCGATCAGCGCGTGTTTGCTTGCGGCATAGGCCGGAACGCGGACGCCGCCCTGAAAGCCGAGGATCGAGGCAATGTTGACGATGCTGCCGCGTCCGTCGACAGCCATCTGGCGCCCGGCCGCCTGGGCGAGATACCAGGTGGCATTGAGGTTGACGTCGATCACCGCCTGCCAGTCGGCTTGCGAATAGGCGCCGGCATCGGCGCGGCGGATGATGCCGGCATTGTTGACCAGGATGTCCAAACCGCCGAGCCGCGTCTCGACCTCTTCCACGAGGCGGGCAGCGCCGTCGGCATCGAGCGACGCGAGATCGATCGTGATCGCCTCCGCCCGCCGGCCGGATCGGGCGATTGCCTTGAGCGCGGCGTCGGGCGTGCGGGCATGTGCCGTCACCATGACGTCGGCGCCGGCCGCTGCCAGACCCTCCGCAATCGCCGCGCCGATACCGGCGCTGCCGCCGGTTACAAGGGCGTGACGACCGGCCAGGCTGAAGGATTCGAGCGAAAACATCGACTCACCGCTTCACCGCGACCCAAGTCCCTGTCGTGCCGCGCCGCATCGTCACTGCGCGGTCTGATGGGTGCCGGGATGCGACGCGGCGACGGCCGCTACCCATCGTGCTGCCGGCGCCGGCGCCGAGATAGAGCCTGGCGACCTCGGGATCGTTGAGCAGGCCGGATCCCGTGCCGTTGAGCGCAATGCGGCCGCCTTCGAGGACCGCGGCCTGGTCCGCCACGGTCAGGCCGGAACGCGCATTCTGCTCGACCAGAAGAACCGTCCGGCCATCGTTTGCCAGCGCCGCGATCGACGCGAAGACCGACTTGCGCGCCTTGTGATCCAGTCCGATCGACGGTTCGTCGAGCAGCACCAGCGCCGGATCGAGCATCAATGAGCGCGCCAGCTCGACCTGCTTCTGCTCGCCGCCGGAGAGCGAGCCGGCGGCCGCGTGGCGACGTTCGGCGATGATCGGGAAGAGCGTGGCAATCCGCTCCACCCGGTCGCGGATCAGGGCCTTGTCCGACAGGATGAAGGCACCCATCAGCACGTTCTCCCAGACCGTCATCCCCGGAAAGAGGCTGCGATCCTGAGGAACGTGGACGACGCCGCGCGTCAGTCGCTCCTTCGACGACAGGCGGCTGATATCCTCGCCGCGAAACACCACCTGGCCGTCCTGCGGACGCAGGAGCCCGCTGATCGTCTTGAGCACGGTCGACTTTCCGGAACCGTTCGGCCCGATCAGGCACAGGATCTTGCCGCTTTCGACGGCAAGGTCGATGCCCTTGAGAATCAGCCCCGCACCGTATCCGGCGGTCACTGCGGACAGCCGCAGGATGATCGGCTCTCCGTTGCCCTGCGATTCCGGCCGGTTGGTTCCGTTGGATGTCATTCCATCAGCCTCAGTCGCCGAGATATGCGTCAAGCACGAGCGGGTCGACCTGCACCTCGGCCGGCGTCCCCATGGCGATCCGCGCGCCGCGATCGAGAACGATCACGGGATCGCAGAGCCGCATGACCAGTTGCATGTCGTGCTCGACAATCAGGAAGGTCACGCCCTCCTTGTGCCGGGCACGGATGTGGTACTCCATCGTGTTGATCATCACCGGGTTGACGCCGGCGGTCGGCTCGTCGAGCAGAACGAGCTTCGGCCGGCTCATCAGAACCGCGGCAAACTCCAGAAGCTTGCGCTGTCCGTAGGAGAGATCGCCGGCCGGCCGATCGGCGAGGCCGGCAAGCCGGAACTCCTCCAGCATCTCGCGCGCGCGCCGCCGGTCGCTGCCGGTCAGTCTGGCGCCGAACAGGCCGCGCCACGAGTGCCCGGCGGCGACCACCAGATTTTCCTCGACCGAGAGCTCCGGGAAGATGCGCGCCTGCTGGAACGTGCGCGACAGCCCCCGCCGGTAGAGCTGACCGGGGTCCGGCTTCTCCACCTGATGGCCGTCGAATCGGATGGCGCCCTCATCGGCCTTGAGATAGCCGGTGATGATGTTGAATGCCGTGGTCTTGCCCGAGCCGTTCGGCCCGATAAGCGCCGTGATCGTGCCTTTACCGACCGAAAAGCTGCAATCGTCGACGGCGCGGACGCCGCCGAAATGCTTGGACAGCCGGTCGACTTCGAGGAGCGCGGCCGTCATTCCGCCACCTGCAGCTTGTCGATCGTCCCGGCCGCGGCGCCATTGCCGGACAGCGTGTTCGGCGCGCGTGAGCGGCGCAGGCGATCGGCGATCGTCGGCAGGATGCCGCGCGGCAAGAGCAGCATGATGATCAGGAAGATCGCGGCATAGGCCAAGAGATAGACCTGGCTGGCGCCGAACTGGTAGGCGAAGGTCTGCTGCGCCGGCACCAGGATGAACGCCCCGATGACCGGCCCCCACAAAGTCGCCCGCCCGCCCAGGAACGTCATCAGCACCATGCCGATGGTGACCAGCGGATCGACTGCGAACTGCGGGTAGACGAAGCCGACATAGTAGGCCCACACCCCGCCGATCATCGCCGTGATGCCGACGCTGACGGCGAAGGCGATCAGCTTGACGCCGGTGACATGGACACCGACGCCCTCCGCCTTGTCCTCGTCGGCACGCACTGCCAGCAGCGACAGGCCGATCTTGGAACGACGGAAATAGAAGGAGACTCCCATGGCGAGCGCCAGCAGCGCCAGCATCGCGTAGTAGAACGGCCGGTCATAGGTGGCCGTCGGGAAGGGCGGGATGCCGACGGACTTGCCCTGCGCCCCGTCGGTGATTCCCCTCAGGTTGAAGGCCAGCGTCTGGGCGATGAAGAGCAGGGTGATGGTGACGATGGCAAAGACGTCGGCGCGCGTGCGCATGGCGATCCAGCCGATCGGCACGCTGATGAGCGCCGCCCCGACGCCGATTGCCGGGAGCAGCAGGAAGGGCCCGTAGCCGTTGCCGACGCTGCTCTCGAAGACGATGGCCACGGCATAGGCGCCGATGCCGAAGAAGGCGGCGTGGCCGAGCGAGGGATAGCCGACATAGCCGCCGAGCAGATTCCATGCGCTCGCCAGGCCGGCATACATGAGGGTGAAGATCAGCATGTTGATGATCCACTGCGGCCCGACCACCAACGGCAGCAGCGTGAATGCCCCGAAGAACACGATGGCGCGGATGAGTCCTGCACGCGTCATATCGCGCCCCGCATGCGTTGACCGTAGAGCCCCTCCGGGCGCAGCAGCAGCACCAGCAGCAGCACCACGAAGAAGGAGAAATCCGACCAGACCGGCGAGAACAGCATGGCGATGACGGCGGAGCCGACACCCATCACCAGCGCCGCGACGATCGATCCGCCGATGCTGCCAAGTCCGCCGAGCACGACGATGGTCAGCAGGCGGCTGATCAGGTCGTAGTGGCTTCCCGGATTGAACGGCGAGATGATGCCGAAGACCGCGCCGGAGGCTGCGGCCGTCGCCGTGCCGAGCCCGAAGCCGAAGGCGGCGACCATCTTGGCATTGACGCCGAGCAGTTGCGCCGACATCGGGTTTTGGACCGTGGCGCGGATCGCCCAGCCGAGCTTGGTGCGATGCATGACCAGGTAGAGGATCCCGAGCATCGCCAGCGACAACAGGAAGGCATAGAAGCGCACCGCGTTCACCTGATAGCCCCATATCGTCCAGCCGAAGTTCTCATAACCGGGCTGGATCGACCGAAACGTCGTGGCATAGGAGAGCGCCAGGAAACCTTCGATGCCGAGCGCCATGGCGAAGGTAACGAGCAGCGAGAGGTGAGGGGCCTCGTCGGCGCGCAGGGGTCTGAGCAGCCCCCATTGGGCGATTGCGCCGAGCACGAACAGGACCGGCGTGGTGATCAGGATCGACACGAACGGGTCGAGCCCGGTCAGCGTGAACAGGCTGAACGACAGATAGGCCGCCAGGATCACGAAGGCCGCCTGTGCGAGATTGACGACCTTCATGATGCCGAAGATGAGCGTCTGGCCGCTGGCCATCAGGGCATAGACGCCGCCGGTCAGCATGCCGAGGATGACCGCCTGGACCAAAGCGTGCATTGCGCTTCTTTCTGCTCAGACCGGGTTTGGTTTGGCGCGACGCACGCCGGACAGGCCATGCGTCGCGCCGGCTTCTTCTTAGCCGCCCCAGTTGGGCTTGGGTGCCACCGGCGCGTGCTGTGCCGAATCCGGCGGGAACACCGTGGTGAGCTTGCCGTCGATCCACTGGACCAGCAGGTATTCACCCTGCGGCGCACCATCGGCATCCCAGCTCAGATCGCCGACCAGCGTCTTCCAGGTTCCGCTGTGCAGCGTCTTGATGATCGTCGCATTGTCGACCTTGCCGGTCTTCTTGGCGACCTGCTCCAGAACCAGACCGGCGGAGTAGGCCTCGGCGGATGTCGAATCGATGCCGTAGGCATCGCCGCCATACTTGGCGACATAGGCCTTGATGAATTCCTTGCTGCCGGCCACCGGCGAATCCGGATACCAGTCGCCGCTGGAGAAGACGCCTGCGACGTTGTTGGCACCCACCTTGTCCGGGAACTCGGTCGGCGAATTGGCTCCGTTCGACAGGAACAGCCATTTCGGATTGAACTTCAGCTGGATCATCGCCTTGACCTGGGCAAACGCGTCCAGCGACTGGGTCCCGCCGACCACGACGTCGGGGTTCTTTGCCGCGTAGCCGGCGACGATCGGCGTGAGATCAGCCAACTCGGCCGGATAGGTCTCGTCGTAGACCGTCTTGATCCCGGCCGCCTCGAACTCCTTCTTGACGTAATCGGCGATCGGCGCGGCGAAGGGATCGTCTAGCTTGGCATAGGCGGCGGTCTTCGGCTGCTGGTCCTTGGGCAGCGACAGGATGTACTTGGCGAAGATGTCGCCGCCCTTCACCACCGGTGCCGGCTGCACGAAGAACAGGTTGTCGAGGTGCTGGGCGAAGACCTTCGGCCCACCGCCGGCCGGCTCGATGAAGGCATAGCCGTAGCGCTTGGCGACACGCGCCGACGGGATCGTCAGCAGGCTCGAGAACGGCCCGAAGACGATATCGACTTTGTCCTGGGTGATGAGGTTCTGGTAGTTGGTCACCACCTGGTCGGGGCTGGAGGCGTCATTGACGATCTTGATCTGGACCTTGCGCCCGAGAATG
Organism: uncultured Alphaproteobacteria bacterium; assembly: GCA_963743015.1. Taxonomy (GTDB): domain Bacteria; phylum Pseudomonadota; class Alphaproteobacteria; order Rhizobiales; family Kaistiaceae; genus CAVSRC01. The sequence continues at coordinate 294,165 of CAVUOD010000014.1, read as the reverse complement.
CCGCCCGTCTTGTTGACCTCGTCGGCCCACAATTCGTAGCCACGCTGCGCGGCCTTGCCGGGGTCGGCAAAATCGCCGGTCAGCGACAGCGAAATGCCGATCTTGAGCGGCGGTGCATCGGCGGCTGCCGCTGCGCCGGTTACAAGCGTCGTTGCCGCCGCCGCAGCGGCGAACAGCTTAAGCATGCGGTTCATGCCCTTCCCTCCCTTTTTTTCCTCCCGAGGCGGACCCGTCCGCCTCCGGCATCACTTCTTGATTTCGAGGCCGCTTGGCACGGTCTTGTTTTCGCTTCGCAGCGTCATTCCTGCGGCGAGCGCCACCGTCTCGATCAGAGCGGCGAAATCCATTTCCAGATAGGCAGCCGGATCCGGCTTGAGTGTGGCTGCGCCGAAATGCGACTGCAGCGCCTCCCGGGTTGCAGCGGTCACCGGCATGGCGACGTCGAGTTCGCGCGCGGCGGCGAGCCCGAGGTCGAGATCCTTCCTCAGCAGGGCCGGCGTGAAGGTCGTCGTGAAGTCGAGATTGACCAGCGCCGGCGACTTGTAGCGGGTGAAGATCGAACCGAGCACGCTGTTGTTGATGAACTGAAGGAAGGCGTGGCGCGGGACGCCCGCCTTCTCGGCGAGCACGGTGATCTCCGACAGGTTCTGGATGACCACGCCGAGCATGACGTTGTGGGCGATCTTGCAGAACCGCGCCAGCTCGCCCTCTCCGACATAGGCCACGCCATTGCCGGCGATGGTTTCGAGGTAGGACTTGGCGGTGTCGAAGGCATCGCGCGGCCCCGAGACGACCATGCTGAGCTTGCCCGCCTTGACCGTCTTGCCGTTGCCGCTGACCGGCGAGGCGAGAAGCGCCGAATTGCGTTCGGCGAGGCGTTGGCGAATACCCGCCGAATTCGTCGGCGCCGATGCTGGAGCAGTCGACGACGATGCGCGGGGCAGCGCCCGCCGCGCCATCGATCACGCCACCGTCGCCGAAAAGCACCTGTTCGACGTCCGCCGCCGTCGAAACCATGATGTAGAGCATGTCGACATCCCGGATGTCGGCGGGCCGCTCGGCGAGAACTGCGCCCTTGGCGGCAAGCGGTTCCGCCTTGGCGCGCGTCCGGTTCCAGACATGCACCGCGTGGCCGGCATCGAGCAGCCGTTCGGCCATCGGGAATCCCATCCGCCCGATGCCGATCCAGCCGATCCGGTGCGTATTCTCGTTGCTCATCCGATCCTCGTTCGATATGGCGCTTGGCGGCTGTTCAGTAGGCGTTTGCGATTGGGAGTTCCTCGGCGGGGAAGAGGGTGATGACGCGGCATCCGGTGTCGGTGACGACGACTTCCTCCTCGATGCGGGCGGCGGAGTAGCCGTCCTTGGCCGGGCAATAGGTCTCCAGCGCGAACACCATGCCGGTCTTGATCTCCATCGGCTGGTCGAGCGAGACCAGCCGCGAGATGATCGGCCGCTCGTGCAGCGCCAGGCCGAGCCCGTGGCCGAACTGCAGGCCGAAGGCCGACATCTCGTCGGGGAAGCCGAATTCCTCTGCCTTCGGCCACACGCTGGCGACCGTGTCGGTCGAAACCCCCGGCCTGATCAGCGCGATCGCGCTGTCCAGCCATTCGCGGCACTGCTTGTAGGCGTCGTGCTGGACCGGCGTGGCGCGGCCGACATTGAAGGTGCGGTAATAGCAGGTGCGGTAGCCCTGGTAGGACTGGAGGATATCGAAGAAGGCCTGATCGCCGGGCCTGACGATCCGGTCGGTGAAGTTGTGCGGGTGCGGGTTGCAGCGCTCACCGGAGATGGCGTTGATCGCCTCGACATCGTCGGAGCCCATGGCGTAGAGCATCTCGTTGGCCTTGGCGACGATGTCGTTCTCGCGCACGCCCGGCTTCAGCTCCTCCCAGATCATGTGATAGGTGCCGTCGACCATGGCCGCGGCCTGGTTCAGGAGCACGATCTCGTCGATGTTCTTGATCTCGCGGGCGTCGAGCATCACCTGCTGGCCGTCGACGACCTTCATGCCGGCCGCCTGCAGCTCGAACAGCATGGCGGTCTCGGCAAGATCGACGCCAACCGGCATCTTGTCGACGCCGGCGCCCTTGAGCAGCGACATGATCTCCCCGGCATGACGCTTCATCAGACCGGCCGAGGGCGGCACCGTGCCGCGCATGCCGAGCATGCCGGCGCGCACATTGTCGGGCGCCAGCCAGTCGCAATAGAGCCGGTGATGGACGGCGGCCGAGCCGAAGTCCCACACGATCGGCTCGGCGCCGCGCATCAGCAGGGCGAAGCGGCAGAGCTTGTCGCGCTCCCACTCGCCGATCTTGGTCGAGCTGACATAGCGGATGTTGTTGACATCGAAGAGCAGCAGGGCGCCGCACTGAGAGGCGTCGAGCGCCGCGCGGGCGCGCGCCAGGCGGTAGCGTTGCAGGCGGCGGAAATCGACGCGGCCCTCGAAATCGACATTGGTGTGGCCGGGAGCCGGAATGTGGCGATCCCAGTTCCAGTGAGGGGCCAGAGCATCGGCCGTCGCCGGCCCGGCCGTGATCGCCCGCGGATCGAGCCGCACTTCGTCCATCGCCTGTTCCCTCCCGCGCAGCTTTTTGCCAACTGCGTTCCGCAATCGTTTGCATAAGCGAAGATTGCTTTTGCAAACGTTTGCATATAGTGATCGCCCACTCGCCCAGAGTCAATGATAGAATTCTTCTCACGAACCGATACCCCGCCGGAGCGGCATGAAGATGAGACGGCGTGTCACCCTCAAGGATGTCGCAAGACAGGCCGGCGTCCATGTTTCGACGGTCTCACGCGCCCTCAATCCCGGCACGCGCCACCTCATCAGAGCGGAGGTGGTCGACGACATCATGCGGGTCAGCGAGCGCCTCAACTACAGTCCGAACGCCGCCGCCCTGTCTCTCAAGACGAATCGCACCCGCTCGATCGGGGTCGTCGTTCCCGACATCACCAATCCGGTGTTTCCCCCCATCATCCGCGGCATCGAGGATGCCCTGGCGCAGCATGACTATCTTGCCGTGCTCGCCAACACCGATGGAGGCCTCGACCGCGAGGCCGAGATCGCCGATCTCCTGCGGGCACGCGGCGTCGACGGATTGATCATGGCGAGCGTCGAGCGCCAGGACGAGACAGTATCTCGTCTCGCCGGCGACGGCTTGCCGATCGTCACCGTCAACCGCCGCGTCGACGATGACGCAGTATCTTCCGTCATCAACGACGAGGACACCGGCATCTTCGACGTGCTCCAGCACCTCGCCGCGCTCGGTCACCACCGTGTCGCCAATGTTGCCGGCCCACAGGCGATGTCGACCGGCGTCGAACGCTATCGTGCCTTCGAGCGGCATCGAATGGCGCTCGGCCTCGACCCGGACCCGGCGCTGGTCGCCTTCGCCACCGGCTTCAACGAGGAGGAAGGCGAAGCGCGCACCGAGGAGCTCATTGCGCGGCGCCCGGACTTCACCGCGCTGGTATGCGCCAACGACCGCCTGGCGATCGGCGCCATCGCCGCGCTGCGCCGGCACGGCCTCGATTCGCCCGGCGACGTGTCGGTGACCGGCTACAACGACATGCCGCTGGTCGACCGCCTGTCGCCGCCGCTGACCACGGTGCGCATTCAGCAGTATGAAGTCGGCTTCGAGGCGGCGGAGATCATCGTCGCTCTTCTCGAAGGCCAGCCGGGCGAGCGCCGCGCACGCCATCTCGTGCGCCCGGTCGAACTGATCGTGCGCGGTTCTACCGCCCCGCCGGCCACCGGCGATGCCCGGCCTGCCAGGACCGGATCGTGATCGCCGGCCGCGATGCCGGGCCCACAGCCTTCGCAAGTGCCGCCGCGCTTCAGCCGAGACCGATTGCGGCGCTGAGCGCCGTCGCCGGCCCGAGCAGACGCGACACGTCGACCGCGAGCACGCCGATTTCCGCCGGGTCGCGATGGCCGTAGAGCTCGATCTCGCCATAGGCGCCGAAACGGCCATCGTCATAGAACAGCGCGGCGAATTGACCGCCCGCACGCGGTGCGCCGGGGAGGGATTCGGGATAGCGCTCGCCATCTGCGAGCAGCGGAGAAAAGAGCAGGGCGGCTCCGGCATCTTCCTGCGCGATCAGCCCGAGGCGCCCGTCGCGGACCGTGTCGCGATGATAGCTGGTCTTCATGAAGCCGGGCCCGTGGAAGGGGACCTGCCACCAGCCGCCCGTCGGCGTGATGGCAGCCGCGGGCGGTGCGCCGAAGACCGCTTCCCCGCTGGCGCCCTCCCGGGCGTCGAGAAAGGCGGTTCCGACGGGCGCGACCTGCCGGATGAGCCAGGGCACGAGAGCAAGCGTTGCGCCTGAGAGCTGCCGCACTTCGACGCGTTGGCTGTAGCCGAGGGCACGAACGCCGCCGGCAAGCATGCGTGGGGGCAGGGGCGTAAGCGTCCGCTTGAGCGCGACGCCGATGGACCCGCTGCCGTCGGCAAGCGGAACGTCCGCCGTCATCTCGAGACGGAGCGCCTCGCCGTCGCGGGCGACGCGCCACGATCCCGGATCGAGCGCGGGATCGACGCGATAGGTCTCGACGATGCGGGCGGCGTCGGTGAAGTTGAAAGCAGCTTCGGGCGCGAGCCAGATGCGCTCGCCGCCGATGTTCCAGTCGTCGTCGGCGATCGCCGCCGCAAAGGCGTCCGCTGCCCAGCCGATCGGATCCTTTCCATCGACAAAGGGGCCGAAGACGCGGCCGCCACGAGCGGTCACCAGCAGATAGGCGTTCGGGCCGAGCATCAGCCGCTCCGCGGCAAGGCCGCAATCGGCCAGCAGGCGCTCCATGTCCGCGGCGTGCAGCATGGTCACCAGCCCGCCCCGGTCAGTCGCGACAGCACTCGCGGCACGCCGACCTGCGCCAGCCAGGCGCCGAATTCGGTCAGCCTGATGCGCAAGGGAAGCTGAGCCGGCGCGCCGTCCTGCGGCCAGAAGCCGAGAATGTTCCGCGTCTCGTCGAGCGACCAGCGCATGCCGGGATTGTCCGACACCATGTTGACCACGGCAAAGCCGCTGAACGGTGCCGTCGCGGCGGCGGTCATGCCGTCAAGGAAATCGCGATCGCTGAGCCACATCAGCTGGCCCCAGCGGCCCATGGCCATGTGCGGGCCCGGCCGGTTGTCATGGGTCCATTGCGTCCAGCCGATGCGTGTGCAGATCACCGTCATGCCGTGGACCGTGGCGTAATGCGCACCGACCCGCTCACCCATCAGCTTCGACATGCCATAGGGGGTCACCGGGTTCGGCGTTGTGCGCGAATCGAGACGGGTGCCGTCGAAGCGGCGGCCACCCATGACCCAGTTCGAGCTGGCGAAGACGAGGCGCAGAACGCCGGCCTGGCGGGCCGCCTCGAAGAGGTTGAGGACGGCATCCATGTTGTTCGGAATCACCGTCGGCCATGCCGCCTTCGGATCGCGGTCGGCGGCCAGGTGGATGATGACGTCCTGCCCGGCAAGCAGTTTCGTCCAGCCGGCATCGAGCCGCGACAGGTCGGCGGCGTGGATCGGCACCGGCCCGTCGGCGGCCTTCAGGTCGAGGCCCGTCACCACATGGCCGGTAGCCGCGAGATGGCTGCTGAGCTTGCCGCCCAGATGCCCGGCGGCGCCGGTGACGACGATCTTCATCCTGGTCACTCGGGTCCTGGGAGCGGGCGCAGAGGGAGGGAAGTCTCTGCGCCCGCGCTTTTTCGCCGGCTACGCCCGCACGAAGGCGCTGACGTTGTCCTTGGTGATCCCGACCACGCCGGTGACGACGTTCTCGGGCAGCACGTTGATGCCGGCCGCGGCCGGGTCGGCGACCATCTTGATCGCTCCGTCGTTCAGCCACTTCAGCAGATAGACGGCGAGGAAGGCCTCGAGATAGGACTTCTGGGCGATGGAGCCGTGGATGGTGCCGTCCTGGATGTAGGGCAGCATGTCGTCGTTGCGGTCCATGGCGACGATCTTCACCTTGCCGGTGACGCCGGCTTCGGTGACGGCGATCGCCGCGCCCTTGCCGGAATCGCCGTCGGTTCCGCCGATGCCGACGACATCGGGGTGCGCCTGCAGGGCCTGCGCATAGGCGCTCGGCGCGAAGGAGGGATCGGCCTTGTCGTTGATGACGTCGACCACTTCGATCTCCGGATATTTCTCCTTGAAGATCTCCTTGTAGCCTTCAACCCGCTGCAGCGTTGCCGGTGAGGGGAAGGTGCCGAGCAGCACCTTGCCCTTGCCGCCGATCGCATCGGCCAGCATCTCGCCACCGGCGCGTCCGGCGTCCTTGTTGGAAATGCCGAGATGGGTGACGCGCTTGGAATTCGGCACGTCGCCGATGATCATGGCGACCGGAATGCCGGCGTCGGCGGCGCGGTTGATGCCGTCGACCAGCGCATCGGCGTCGCCGGGGAAGATCAACAGGCCGGACGGTCTGCGGGCGATCAGCTCGTCGAGCTGGCGGGCCTGCGCGGCGGTGTCGAAATCGAGCGGGCCGGTGAATTCGGTCTTCACGCCGAGCAGTGCGCCGACGTCCTTCAGCGCCTGCCGGTGGTCGGCCCAGAACGGTACCTGGGTGACGATCGACAGGAATACGTAGTCGCCACCGCCTTCGGCAGCGGCGGCCATTTTCGGCAGTCCGCTCACCGCCAGCGCCGCCGCGGCAGCGCCGAGACCGAGCATGCTGCGGCGGTCGAGGTCGAATTTCTGCATCTGATTATCCTCCCGTTGGTTTTTCAAGTTTCTCGGGCGCTGCGCCGGCGCACGAGCATGTCGAGCGCGACGGCGGCGACGAGCACGGAGCCGATCACGATCATCTGCCAGTAGATCGAGACCGCGAGCATGGTCATGGCGTTGTTGACGAGCGCCACGAAGATGACGCCGAGGAAGCCGCCGAGCACGGTGCCTTCGCCGCCGCGCAGCGATGCCCCACCGATGACGCAGGCGGCGAGCACCTGCAGTTCGAGCGCGTTGCCGGCGGTCGGCATGCCGCTCATCAGGCGCGAGGAGAGGAGCACGCCGGCAACGGCCGCGAGCAGTCCGGTCAGCACATAGGCGATGATGCGCAGGCGATCGACGGCGAGGCCGGAGAGGCGGGCAGCTTTCTCGTTGCCGCCGACGAAATAGACCTGGCGCAGAAAGACGCTGTTGCGCAGCACGAGATCGCCGACGATGACGATGGCGACCGTGATCCAGACGATAGTCGGCACGCCGCCCAGCTGCGAGCGGCCGACATCGCCGAAGCTTGCCGGCAGCTTGGAGACCGAGAAGCCCTCGGTCATCACCAACGCCGCGCCGCGCGCCACCGACATGGTGCCCAGCGTTGCGACCAGCGGATTGACGCGGAAGCGCGTGACGATGACACCATTGAGGAGGCCGACGGCAACGCCGCTGAGCAGGCCGACGGCGATCGCGACCGGTATGCTGGCGCCGGCCACCATGGTGAGCGCCGTCAGCGTCGAGCACAGCGCCAGCACCGCGCCGACCGAAAGGTCGAAGCCGCCGGAGATCAGCAGGATGGTCATGCCGACCGCGATGATTGCCGTCGGTGCCATGCCGATCGATACCGCGCGGAAGTTCGCCATGCTGAAGAAGAAGGGCGAGGCGGCGCTCATCACGGCGATGATGACGAGGATGACGGCGGCGAGCGTCAGCTCGCGCGTCGCCGCCAGCCGTTTGAGGCGATCTCGGCCTGGCTGCGTCGGCGGCCTCGCGTGTGGCAAGCGCGCTCATGCCGCGTTCTCCTGCTGGTTGCCGCGCAAGACCGGAGGCGAGCGCGATGATCTCCTCCTCGCGCGCCGCCTTCGGGTCGACGTCGCCGACGATGCGGCCGGCATGCATGACGACCAGGCGGTCGCACAGGTTCATCAACTCGACGAGATCGGACGAAATGATCAGGATCGCCGCGTTCTTCGCGGCGAGTTCGGCCAGCAGCACGTGAATGTCGTGCTTGGCGGCGACGTCGACGCCGCGCGTCGGCTCGTCCACGATGATGATCTCGGGGTCGGTCTCCAGCCAGCGGGCGAGCAGCGCCTTCTGCTGGTTGCCGCCCGAAAGCGTGCGCACCGTGCTGTCCGGACCGGAGGCCTTGATGCCGAGCAGCGCCATCGCGGCGCGGGCCAGCGCCTCGTTGCGGGCGCGCTGGTAGATGCCATAGCGCGCGATCTTTGACTGCGAGGCCGCGGCGATATTGGCGGCAAGCGTCATGTCGAGGAACAGGCCGTCGGTCTTGCGGTCCTGGGGCACGTAGGCGATGCCCTGGCGCACCGCCTGTGCCAGACCGCTGAAACGGACCGGAGCGCCGCGCAGCCTTATTTCGCCGGAGGCGGGCTGCAGGATGCCGCAAAGCGTCTGCCCCAGCTCGGTGCGGAACGAGCCCATCAGGCCGGCGATGCCGACGATCTCGCCGGCCTTGAGCGCCAGATCGACGTTCTGGAATTCCTGCTGGCGCGACAGGTTGCGGGCTTCGATGGCGATGGCGCCGGCGCTTGTCGTACGCGCGCGCCTGAGGCCGGAGACCTCGCGACCGACCATGTCCTTCACCAGACCGTCCTGGTCGGTCTCGTGCGGCTTGCGCTCCGCGACGACGTGCCCGTCGCGCAGCACGGTGATGCGGTCGGCGATCTTCAGCACCTCGGACAGGTGATGGCTGATATAGACGATGCCGAGGCCGCGCTCGGTCAGGCGCGCGATCAGCGCGAACAAGCGTTCCACCTCGACCGGCGAGAGCGCCGCCGTCGGTTCGTCGAGCAGCAGCACGCGTGCCTTCAGCGAGATCGCCTTTGCAATCTCGACCATCTGGCGAACCGAGACCGGAGCCTGTGCCAGGGGCTGGCGCACATCGAGCGAAATGCCGAGATCGCCGAGCAGCGCGCGCGCGTCCTGTTCCAGCCGCTGCCAGTCGATCAATCCGAATCGCGAGGGCGCACGTCCGGCGAAGATGTTCTCGCCGATGCTGACGGTTCCGGTGAGCGAAAGCTCCTGGAAGACCGTGGCAATGCCGAGAAGCTGGGCGTGACGCGGCGAACGAATGGTGACCGGGTCGCCGTCGATGCTGATCGTGCCGGCATCCGGCTGAAGAACCCCGGCGAGAATATTGGTCAGCGTCGATTTGCCGGCGCCGTTCTCGCCGACCAGCGCATGGACCTCTCCCGGCAGGAGTGCGAACGACACCGTGTCGAGGGCGATGGTCGCACCGAAGTGCTTGGAAATGCCTGTCGTCGACAGGAGGGCGGCCATCAGACCGCCGCACGGCGCACCGGCGACTTGTCGGCTGCGGCGATGTCGGTCACGCCGGCCGAGTAAGTCTCCTTGGTGCGTGCGATATGCACGTCGAGGGTCTTGAGGGCCTCGGCCACCTTGCCGGCGCCGACTGCCTCGAGCATGCTTTCGTGTTCGTGGAAGGACAGTTCGGTGTGCTGCGGCTTCTGCGCCAGATGGGTGCGCAACGCCGCGATCTTGCCGACGAACAGGCCGTAGTTCTGCTCCATCAGCTTGTTGCCGCAGCTGCGGAAGAAGCAGAGGTGGTAGTTGGTGTCCTCGGCGAGATAGGCCTTCTGGTCCCCGTCATTGTAGGCCGTACGCATGCGTTTCACGACGCTCTCCAACTCGTCGCGGAAGCGCTGCTGGCTGCGTTCGATAGAAAGCCTGAGGGCACTCGCTTCGAGCGCCTGGCGCAGTTCGCAGATTTCGACGACCTCGCGCTGGCTCAGCGTGAACACGAAGGCGCCGCGCTGCGGCCGGATGTGAACCAGCCCCTCCAGCCGAAGCTGGGCCAGCGCTTCGCGCACTGGCGTCTTGGAGACGCCCAGGCTTTCGGCGAGCTGTCGCTCCGACAGTGGCTGACCAAGGGCGAAATCGCCCGACACGATCTCCGCCCGCAATCGCTTGAGGACGCTCTCGGTGAGTGACTCCGGCCGTTCGATTGGCTGCACGGTATTTCCTCTTTGTCGGCCACCGAGACACGGCCTCGGTTGACTGGTATATCAGATACGATATATTGATCCGGGATGAGCGTCAATCAGAACGACGCCGGGAGGACACGTGAAAGTCGAGATCGCAGTCGATTGCCGTAACGCGCACGGCGAGGGCGTCCTGTGGAATGCGCTCGACGGGCGGCTGTGGTGGACCGACATCCAGGGCAAGGCGCTGTGGGCGTTCGATCCGATCAGCGGCAAGGCGGAGAGCTACCCTGCGCCGGATCGCATCTGCTGCTTCGCGCCGCGCCGGGACGGGACGGTGCTGGCGGCCTTCGCCGACGGTTTCGCCGTCTTCGATCCCAGGACCGGCCGGCGCGAAGATATTGCCCGGTTCGAGCCGGACCTGCCGCAGACCCGAACTCAATGACGGACGCACTGACCGGCAGGGCCGCTTTGTCGCCGGCGGCATGGACGAGAAGGAACTCAAGCCGCTCTCCTCGGTGTGGCGTCTCGATGCCGATCTCACGCTGACCCGCCTTTTCGGCGGGGTGGCTTGCGCCAATTCCACCTGCTTCAGCCCGGACGGGCGCACCATGTATTTCGCCGACTCGCCGACGCGCGAGATCGTCGCCTACGATTACGACCCGGCGACCGGCGACATTGGCGCCCGGCGGCCTGTGGCAACGCTGCAGGGAAACGGCGTGCCCGACGGGTCGTGTGTCGATGCGCAAGGCTTCATCTGGAACGCGGTCTGGGAGGGCTATCGCGTCGAGCGCTATGCGCCCGATGGCAGGCTCGACCGCGTGATTGAGGTCCCGGTCGCCAAGCCGACCTGCACCGCCTTTGGCGGGCCGGATCTCGACATCCTGTTCATCACCACTTCGCGGCTCGATTCGAGCGCTGAGCTTCTGGAGCGAGAGCCTCAGTCCGGAAGCCTTTTTGCGTGTCGACCGGGTGTGAAGGGACTGACCGATCCGCCGTTTGCCGGGTGAGGGCAACGCAACACAACACAAGAAGGAGGAAAATGCCGTGAGGAAATATTTCGGGTGTCTCGTTGGCGTAGCGCTCGGCCTGGCCGCCGGCGCGGCCTACGCCGCCGATTATCCGGCCCCGCAGCCGCTCAATCCGGATGCGCAGGCCGACCTTTCCAGGCTGAAGAACGACGGCGACATCACCATCGCCTACATGCCGCCGGCGACCGAGTTCAACTACTACATCGCCATCGGCGAAGGCATCAAAGCCGAAGCCGCGAAAGCGGGCGTCAAGACCTTCATGCTCGCCCCGCAGTCGGGCGCCGACATCAACGGCCAGATGGGTATGATCCAGGACGTGATCACCCAGGGCGTCGACGCGATCGTGCTCTCCACCCATGACGAGGCGGCAGCCGCGCCGCTGGTCAAGAAGGCGGTCGACGCCGGTATTGCCGTCATCATCGTCAATTCGGACATCGCCGACTTCCCGACTCCCGTCGATGGCGTGGTCGGTTATTCGCAGCGCAAGGGCACCCACAAGATGGGCGAGTACCTGCTGCAGAGGCTTGCCGGCAAACCCGCCAAGGTCGGCATCATCGAAGGCCAGCCCGGTTACCACTCGACCGAGCGCGTCGGCGGCTTCGTCGATGCGGTGAAGGGCCAGCCCGGCATCGATATCGTCGCTTCTCTTCCCGGCGGCTGGAACGTCGAGGGCGGCAACACCGCCGGCATGGACCTCCTGCAGGGCCATCCGGAAGTGAACGTGGTCTTCGCGGCCAACGACTACATGATCCTCGGCGTCGCCCAGGCAGCCAAGTCGCTCGGGCGCAGCGAGCTGATCCTGCTCGGCAATGACGGCGATACCGGCGCCGGCCTCGAGCCGATCGCGGCGGGCGACGTCACCGCGACGGTCAACACCACGCCCTTTGTCATGGGGCAGATTGCCTTCCAGGTGACAATGGACGCACTCGACGGGAAGTTCAAAGGCGGCTTTGTCGAGACGCCGACGACCATCGTTGACAAGGATAACGTGCTGCCGGTTCTGCAGGACGAGGCTTCGCTCTATCCGAAGCCCTCGAAGCACTACTGAGCAGATCAAACTCGGGGGCCGCCATCGGTTGGCGGCCCCTCTCTCAAGGGGCGAAGCAATGCAGCAGGATACGCCAGTCTGGGAAGCGGTCGGCCTGATCAAGCGCTTCGCCGGCATCACGGCGGTCGATGGTGTGTCGCTGCGCCTCTATCCCGGTGAGATCCACGGCCTGATCGGCGCCAACGGCTCCGGCAAGTCGACCCTCATCAAGATGCTCTGCGGCGTCCACCAGCCCGACGGCGGTTCGATTCTCAGGCACGGCGAAGCCGTCGCTCTGCCCAATCCGAGCGACGCCCGCGACGCCGGCGTTGCCACGGTCTTTCAGGAATTTTCGCTGGTCCCCAGCCTCAGCGTGGCTGAGAACATCTATCTCGGCCGGCTGCCGAAGAAGCGCGGCCAGATCGACTGGCGCAGCCTGCGCCGCTCCGCCATCGGTGTGCTGGCCGAGATCGACGCGCATATCGATGTCGATGCCATCGTCGGCCGCCTCTCGGTGGCCGAGCAGCAGATCGTGGAGATCGCCAAGGCGCTTGCCGCCGACGCCACGATCATCATTCTCGACGAGCCGACGACGGCGCTCGGCATCGGCGAGATCGCTCACCTGCATGACCTGCTGAGAAGGCTCAAGGCGCAGGGGCGCGCCATTCTCTACATCTCCCATCGCCTCGACGAGGTCGCCGAACTGGTCGACTGCATCACCATCCTCAAGGATGGCAAGGTCGTCTCGCCGCCGGAGACTTCGGAAATCTCCATCCCCTTCATGGTGCGCACCATGGTCGGCGATGTCGGCGAGCACTATCCGAAACAGCGCAATGCGACCGGCACAGGTGCTGCTGCGCGCAAGCCGCCTGTCCACCCGCAACCGCGTCAGCAATGTCAGCTTCGAGGTCTATCGCGGCGAGGTGTTCGGCATCGGCGGTGTGCTCGGCTCCGGGCGCACCGAGCTTGCCCGCGCTCTCTTTGGCATCGACCAGCTGACCGCCGGCTCGATCGAACTCGACGGACGGCTGCTGCGCCTGGCCAACTCGCGCCGGGCGATCAAGGCGGGCGTCGCGCTGGTGCCCGAGAACCGCAAGTCGGACGGGCTGTTCTTCAATTTCACCGGTTTTCCGAACATCTCCAGCGCCGCCCTCGACCGGCTCGGCCGCTTCGGCATGATCAGCCCGGCGCGTGAGCAGGAAGCGGGGCGCAAGCTGGTGCGCGACCTCGAGATCACGGCGACGGCCGAGACCCGTGAGGTCGGTTTTCTTTCCGGTGGCAACCAGCAGAAGGTGGTCATCGCCCGTTGGCTGTTCGCCGATGCCGACCTCTTCATCCTCGACGAGCCGACGCAGGGCATCGACATCGGTGCGCGCGTCGCCGTCTACCGGCTGATCAACGGACTGACCGCGGCGGGCAAGGGCGTCATCCTGATCTCGTCGGACGACGAGGAACTCCTGTCCATGAGCGACAGGGTCGGGATCATGAGCCACGGCCGCATGGTCGGCATTCACAGACCGGGCGACCTCGACGCCACGGCACTCGTGCGCGCCTCCGCCGGCTCGACCAGCCAGGAGGACGCGGCATGAATCGCATTTTCTCAAGTCCGATCGCCGGTGCGCTCAGCGCCATGATCCTCGTCGCCGTCGTCGTCGCGCTGACTACCCAGCGCTTTCTCGATCAGGGCAACCTGTCGAACCTGGCCCTGCAGGTCTCGATCGTCTCGATCGTGGCGATCGGCTCGACGCTGGTGATTCTGACCGGCGGCATCGACCTGTCGCCCGGCTCGGCCATCGCGCTGATGACGATGGTTTTCGCCACTCTGGCCAAGACCTTTGCCTGGCCTCTGCCGCTCGCCATGCTGGCAGTTCTCGGCCTCGGTCTCGTGCTCGGGCTGGTCAACGGCGTGCTCACCGCCTATCTGCGCATCCCCTCATTCATTACGACGCTGGCGACGCTCTCCGCCTTCCGCGGCGTTGCCTTCATGTTCAACAACGGCTCGCCGATCTTCTCGGTCTCGCCCGACATCGAGCCGCTGTTCTACGGCAAGCTCGTCGGCGTTCCGCTGCCGTTGTTCTACGTCGTCGTCCTCTACGCGCTCGCCTACTGGTTCCTGCGCTACACCGTGCTCGGTCGCCAGATCTACGCGGTCGGCGGCAACGCCAACGCGGCGCGGCTGTCCGGCATCGACGTGCGGCGGACGCAGCTTCTCGCCTTCGTTCTCGCCGGTCTCGCCGCCGCCGTTGGCGCCGCGCTCATGACGGCGCGGCTCAATTCAGGCTCGCCGAATTATGGTGTCGGCATGGAGCTTTCGGCGATCGCGGCCGCCGTCATCGGCGGCGCCAGTCTTGCCGGCGGCCGCGGCCACGTCGTCAATACGGTGATCGGTGCGATGACCATCGTCATCGTTCAGAACGGGCTCAACCTGAACGCCGTCCCGACCTCCGCGCAGAACGTCATCATCGGCGCGATCATCGTGCTCGCCGTCGGCATCGACATGTGGCGCGGCGAGATCGGGTCTGCGCTGCAATTTCTTTTCCGCCGGAACACAGAAAGCTGAAAGAGGCATAGCAAATGGCACCCGTCACCTTCTCCCACATCGGCATCTCGGTCCCCGACCTCGAGAAGGCCGTGAAGTTCTACACCGAGGTCTTCGGCCTCTACGTGATCATGCCGCCGACCACGATCGTCCAGGACGACAGTGCCATCGGGCAGATGTGCGACGACGTCTTCGGCGAGGGCTGGGGGTCGTTCCGCATCGCCCACCTGTCGACGGGCGACGGCATCGGCCTCGAGCTCTTCGAATTTCCCAATGCCGCCCTGCCCGAGAACAATTTCGAATACTGGAAGGCGGGCACCTTCCATTTCTGCGTCCAGGACCCGGATCTGGAAGGGCTGCTCGAGAAGGTCAAGAAGCACGGTGGCAAGCAGCGCCTGAAGCAGGTCCGCTACTACTATCCGGGCGAAAAGCCGTACCGCATGGTCTATTGCGAGGACCCGTTCGGCAACATCTTCGAGATCTACAGCCACTCCTACGAGTTGACCTACTCCTCGTCGGCCTACGTATGAGGCGCCGAAACCCATGCCGCGTTTCAAGGTAGTCATCTCCGACTTCGACTACGGCGATAACGACATCGAACGCTCCATCCTTGAGCCGATCGGCGCCGAGGTGGTCGGACTGCATGCCAAGACCGAGGATGAATTGGTGCCGCACATGGCGGACTGCGACGCCGTCATCAACCAGTATGCGCGCGTCGGTGCCAAGGCGATTGGCGCCATGAAACGGTGCAAGGTGATCGCGCGTTACGGCATCGGTGTCGATATCGTCGATGTCGATACGGCGACGGCGCGCGGCATCCAGGTAACCAATGTGCGCGACTACTGCACCGAGGAAGTCGCCGACCACGCCATAACCCTGTGGCTGACGCTCAGCCGCAAGATCCTGCAATACAATGAGGTGACCCATCGCGGCGTCTGGCACTGGAAGGCGGCGCGACCGGTCTGGCAGCTGCGCGGCCGGACCATGGGCATCGTCTCCTTCGGCCATATCGGTCAGGCGATCGCCGAGCGGGCCCGCGTCTTCGGCGTCAACATCCTGGTCTTCGACCCCTACCTCCATGCCGAACTTCGTACGCAGCAAGGGGGCCGAGCAGGTCTCCAAGGAGGAGCTGCTGGCGCGCGCCGACGCGATCATGATGCAGGTGCCGATGACCAGGGAGACCCGGCATTTCCTCGGCCCGGCCGAATTCGCCCAGATGAAGGAGGGCGTCATCATCGTCTGCACCGGCCGCGGGCCGACGGTCGACAACAAGGCGCTTTACGACGCCATCGTCTCCGGCCGCGTCGCCGGGGCCGGGCTCGACGACCCCGAGGAGGAGCCTGCCAAGCGGCTGCATTGGGACCCGAACGAAAATCCCATCTTCACGCTCCCCAATGTGATCGTCACCCCGCACGTCGCCTACTATTCGGAGGAGTCGATCAAGCTGGCGCGCGAGACCGCGGCCAGCGAGGTAGCCCTCGTGCTCACCGGTCAGGCTCCCAGAAACCCCGTCAACAAAGTCCCCGCCTTGGTCGCGGGTGCTGCTTGAAAGGCCCATTCATGCTCAAGGTATTCAACGAGTTCGAGCGGCGCCCCGACCTTCTCGCCAGGTTCGACGAGGTCGCCAAATGCTATTCGGCATCCTGCGTCTTTGCCGATGTCATGTACCGCACCGGGGTCATGGACAGCGGCATCAAGCCGCCCTTCAAGGCCAAGGCGGTCGGCCAGGCGATCACCGTCCAGCTCTCCAAGGGCGATCTTGTCGATCCGCTCAAGGCGCTGGAGATGGGCCAGGCCGGCGACATCATCGTCGTCGATGCCGGCGGCGACACGGAAACCTCGGTGTGCGGCGGTCTCATGGGCGGGCTCGCCAGGAACCGCGGCATCCGCGGCATGATCGTCGACGGGGCGGGGCGCGATATCGACGAGCTCGAGGATATCGGCTGGCCGATCTGGACGCGGGCGATCGTCGCGCGCGGCACCCACACCATGTTCTCCGGCCGCAAGGAGGAGCTGTCGATCAACGTGCCGATCGCCTGCGGCGGCGTGCCGGTCAATCCGGGTGATTTCATCGTGGCCGATACGATCGGGGTGGCGGTTGTCCCGCTGGCCAGGGCCGAGGAAATCGTCGAGCTCGCCCGTGAGCAGGCCGAGCGCGAGGAGAATACCCGCGCCTGGGTGGCCAAGGGCAAGACGGTCGAGGATCTCCTGGCCGAGTTCGGCCGCATCTAGTCTGGCGGCCGACCCCCGGTAATCTCTCCGCGGCCTACTCCGCCGGCGCCGGCAACGGCCGGTGCGGGGCAGCCTCGGCGGCCTGCGAACGCGCCGTTGCGGTCTCCGCCAGTTGCGGGCGGAAGCGCTTGAGGCGCAGCGAATTGGTCAGCACGAACAGGCTGGAGATGCTCATGGCGCCGGCCGCCAGCATCGGATTGAGCAGCAGCCGCGTGAACGGATAGAGCGCGCCCGCGGCAATCGGGATGAGCGCGATGTTGTAGGCATAGGCCCACACGAAATTGTAGACGATCGTCTTGAGCGTGCGCCGCGACAGCGCCACCGCATTGATGATGCCGCGCAGATCTCCCGACATCAGGATGACGTCGCCCGCCTCGATGGCGATGTCGGTGCCGGTGCCGATGGCGAGTCCGACATCGGCCTGCGCCAGCGCCGGTGCGTCGTTGATGCCGTCGCCGACGAAGGCGACGCGGCGGTTGCCGGCTTGCAGCCGCTTGACCTCGGCCGCCTTCGCGTCCGGCAGCACCTCCGCCAGTACCTCGTCGATGCCGACCTGGGCGGCGATGGCCTCGGCCGTATGGCGGTTGTCGCCGGTCACCATGGCGACCTTGAGCCCCAGCGCATGCAGGGCGGCGACGGCCTCGACGCTGCCCTCCTTCAGCGGATCGGAGACGCTGAGTGCCGCGGCAAGCGTGCCGTCGATCGCCGCATAGAGCGGCGTCTTGCCGTCGCGGGCAAACTGTTCGGCGGCGGTCGCCACTGATGCGAGATCGATGCCGAGCTTCTTCATATAGCGGTCGGCGCCGACCTGCACGCTGCGGCCGTCGACCGTCGCATGCACGCCGAAACCAGGTTCCGCGTCGAAGTCCTTGGCCTCGGGCAATGTCAGGCCGCGCTCGGCCCTGGCCGCACGCACGATGGCCTCGCCCACCGGATGCTCGCTCTTCGCCTCGACCGCGGCGACCAGGCGCAGCACCTCGTCCTCGCCGAGCGCCGGGTCGGCCAGTTGCAGGTCGGTCAGCTCCGGCCGGCCCTTGGTCAGCGTGCCGGTCTTGTCCATGACCACCGTGTCGACATGGCCGAGCGCTTCCAGCGCGGTGCCCTTGCGGAACAGCACGCCCATCTCGGCGCCCTTGCCGGTCGCCACCATGATGGCGGTCGGCGTCGCCAGCCCCATGGCGCAGGGGCAGGCAATGAGCAGCACGGAGACCGCCGTGACGAAGGCGAAGCTCAGTGTCGGGCTCGGCCCGAAGGCAAGCCAGATGACGAAGGTGATCGCCGCCACCGTGATCACCGCCGGAACGAAGACGGCGGCGACCTTGTCGGCCATCTGCTGGATCGGCGGTTTGGAGGTCTGTGCCTCCTCGATCAGCTTGATGATGCGGCTCAAGACCGTGTCGGCGCCGACGCGGGTGGCGCGGAAGGTGAAGGCGCCGGTCTTGTTGATGGTGCTGCCGACCACCTCGGCGCCGGTGCGCTTCTCCACCGGCACCGGCTCGCCGGTCAGCATCGATTCGTCGACATAGCTGGCGCCCTCGGTCACCACGCCGTCGACCGGCACGCGCTCGCCGGGGCGCACATGCACCATGTCGCCGGCGACCACCGCTTCGATGGGAATCTCGACTTCGGCGCCGTCGCGCACGACCCGCGCGGTCTTCACCTGCAACTGCAGCAGTCGCTTGATCGCCTGCGATGTCCGCCCCTTGGCGATCGCTTCGAGGAAGCGCCCGGTGAGGATCAGCGTGACGATGACGCCGGCGGCCTCGAAATAGGTGGTTGCCGTGCCCTCCGGGAAGATCTGCGGCACGGTGAGCGCCAGCAGCGAATAGAAATAGGCGGCGGAGGCGCCCAGCATCACCAGGCTGTTCATGCCCGGGCTGAGATGTTTCAGCTCGGCCCATCCGGTGCGGAAGAAGCGCCGGCCGGCATAGAACAGGACCGGGGTCGCCAGCAGGAACTCGATCCACATCCAGGCGCGTTCGGGCATGAGCGCGGCCATGGCGTCGCCGAAGCCGGGCAGCATCTTGCCCATGGCGACGACAAAGAGCGGCACGGTGAACGCCGCCGCGAAGATCAGGTCGCGGCGGAGCGCCGCAAGTTCGTTGTCCTTGCTGTCCTCGGCCGCGCCGTCGCCCTCCGCCACCGCCGTATAGCCGGCCGCTTCCACGGCCTGGGCGATTTGCGCTGGCGTCAGCATCTTCGGCACATAGCTGACACTGGCCTTTTCGGTGGCCAGATTGACATTGGCGTCGACCACGCCCGGCAGCTTCTTGAGCGCCTTCTCGACGCGCGCGACGCAGGCGGCGCAGCTCATGCCGCCGACCGCCATCGTCGTCTCGGTGACGCTGGCGTCGTAGCCGGAATCCTTGACCACGCCGACCAGCTTGGCCGCGTTGACCAGGGCCGGATCGGCGACGACATGCGCCTCCTCGGTGGCGAGATTGACGCTGACCTCGGAAACGCCCGGCACCTTCTTCAACGCCTTTTCGACCCGGCGCACGCAGCTCGCGCAGGTCATGCCTTCGATCTGGATGTTCAGGTTTTCATTCATGTCATGTGCCTGCCGGTTTTGCTGGCCGGCTGCGCCGTCAGCGGTATTTCAGCACTTCCATCAGCTCGGCGACCATGCTGTCGGTGTCGCCGCGCTCCTGCGCGGTGGCGACGTGGTGCTTGAGATGGCTCTGCAACACCATGTCGCCGATGCGGTCGAGGGCGCCCTCGACCGCCTTGATCTGTTTGAGCACGTCGACGCAGTAGATCGATTGATCCTCGAGCATGCGCACGATGCCCTCGAGGTGACCCCTGACGGTCTTCATGCGCTTCAGCGCCGTTTCCCGCACCTCCGGATCGAGGTGCATGCCGTGGTGTGCGGGAGCGTCCATCAGGCGACCCGCGCTTCGTAGCCGGCCTCGGCGACGGCTTCGATCAGGGCGGCCTTGTCGGCATTGCCGCTGACCTCGGCCTGGCCCTGCTCCAGGCTGACCGCGATCACCTTGTCGACGCCCGGAACCTGGCCGAGCGCCTCGGTCACGGCCTTGACGCAGTGGTGGCAGGTCATTCCCTCGATCTTCAGTTTGGTCATGGAAACCGTCCATTTTTGCTTAACCCACCCCAGGGGGGTGGGGTATGGTTGCGACAAGCGTGAAATATCGCAGTCAGCCGGTTTGTCAAGCGGGGCGGTTGATGTCGATCAACACGGCGATCCGCTATTGGCGGTTTTCCACGCTTCAGACGTGTGCGTGGCCGATGACGTTTCGTCAGATACGGGATCCGCCGCTTCCCTCACTTGCGCAACGTCAATTTCCGTTTCGCTTGCGGGCGCTATCTACCGAGGGGCGACGGATCGAGCGAAGATTGCGGAGAGTTCAACCATGTGGGGCCACGGATCCTATATGGGCTTCATGGGCGATTGGGGCGGTGCCGGCTGGTCAGGATGGTTTGGCATGTTCTTCGGGCTCCTTTTCCTCGTCGTGCTGATAGCGTTGGCCGTCTGGTTCTTCCGCGTTCCGAGGTGGCCGGGCGGCCAGTCCCCGGCTGACCGCCGTTCGCCGGGTCTCACGATCCTCGAAGAGCGCTACGCCCGTGGCGAGATCGATCGCGACGAATTCCTGAAGAAGAAACAGGACCTCGGCGGCTGAGGCGAGGCGGCCACCGTGTCGCGAAGTCGGGTGACCACGGTCGGGTTGTGAAGAGAGCCTGGCCCGGCGGGTCGAAGACCGGGACGACGCGCCCTTGCGTCGCGAATTGGCGGCGCAGCTCTTCCGCATCGGGGCAGGCGGGCGCGGCGGGAATTGCACGGCCGGCGGGATGGGGCAGGGCAGGGCCGGCGCAGCCAAGCCGCGTCATCCGCGTCACCGGCGCATCGGTATTGGAGGCAGGCTGGCGCCAGCGCGGTGCGCGGCCCAGAGGTGGCGCCAGCGGAGGAGCGCCGCTCCTCCCGCGCCGACCGGCATCACGACATGCGCTTGATGACGAAGGAGAAGACCTTGTCCGCTTGCTTCGATTCCACCAGTTCGTTGCCGGTCGTCCGGCAGAAGGCTTCGAAGTCCTTGACCGCGCCGGGATCGGTGGCGAGCACTTCCAGCGTACCGCCCATCGGCAGCTCCTTCAGCGCCTTCTTGGCGCGCAGGATCGGCAACGGGCAGTTCAGCCCTTTCACGTCGAGAAGCTGGTCGGCCATGTCGTTTCCTCCGCTGTGGTCGTCGTCTTGTGTCAGATGAACAGGTTGATGTCGCTCTTGGTCGCCATCTCGATATAGGTCGCCGCGCCGCCGAGCTTCGGGCCCTCAATCATGTCGTCGAGGGTGTATTCGAACAGGTCCATGGTCATCTGGCAGGCGATCATCTCGACATCGGCCTCGATTGCCATGTCCCTGAGTTCCTCGATCGAGGCGACGCCCTTCTTCTTGATCAGGTTCTTCATCATGACGCTCGCCGCCGCGTCGACGCCGGGGATCGCCGAGACGAGATTGGGCATGCCGATGTGCATGCCGAACATCGGCATCTGCATCGCCGGATTGCCCAGCGTCGTCACCTGCAGGTCGAGCTTCTTCTTGAGCAGTGTCAGGCCGTAGAAGGTGAAGAACATCGACACCTCCAGGCCCATCGCCGCCGCCGTTGTCGCCAGGATGAACGGCGGGTAGGCCCAGTCGAGCGATCCCTTGGTGACGATCATCGACAGTTTCTTGGTATTGCTTCCGGCACCATCGGCCATGGCATTTCCTCCAGGGTTAAGCGCGTCGGGCTGGCTCACCGCCGCGCTCAGAACCTCCACACCACGACGGCCAGCACGAGAACGGCGAGGAACACGGTTTCCGACACGATGAGCGCGATCGCCTTCCAGCCGACCGCCGCCATCGCCTTCAGCGACGTCTTCATGCCGAGCGCGGCGATGGCAGTGACCAGGCACCAGCGCGAGACGCTCTTCAGCACGTCGAGGACCACCGGCGGGATGACGCCGGTGCTGTTGATCAGAACCAGGAGAACGAAGACGACCAGGAAGCCGGGCAGCCGGCGACCGGCGGCGCTGACATTGTGCGCGCGGAAGATGAAGGTCAGCGACATCACCACCGGCACCAGCATGGCGACGCGCAGCAGCTTGGTGAAGGTCGCCACATTGCCGGTCTCGTCGGACACGCTGAAGCCGGCGCCGACCACCTGGGCGACGTCATGGATCGTGCCGCCGAGAAAGATGCCGATCGCCGCGTGATCGAGATGGAAGAGGCTGATGATCATCGGATAGATGATCATTGCCGTGGTCGACAGCGTGGTGACGCCGATGACGGTGAAGACCGTGTCGCGCTCGTGGCTCTCGCCCTTGGGCAGCACCGAGGAGATGGCGAGCGCGGCGGAAGCGCCGCAGATCGCCACGGCGCCTGAGGTCAGGATCCCGAAGGGGCGGCTGAGGCCGAAGGCGCGTGCCACCACCACGCCGAAGCCGAGGGTGAGCAGCACCGCCACAACCACCATCACCACCGGCGTGATACCGAGATGCATGATCTCGCCGATGGTGATCTGGGCGCCGAGCAGGCCGACGGCGATCCTCAGAATCCGCTTCGAGGCGACTTCGATGCCGGCGATGCAGCGGCCTTCCTGCGACAGGAAATAGAAGGCCATGCCGAGCAGCAGCGCGAACAGCATCACCGGACCGCCATAGTGGTCCGACAGAAAGGTCGCCGCGATGGCGATGATCACGCTGACCAGGATGCCGGGCGCGTATTTCTGCAGGGCGGCGAGGGCCCTTCCGTGCGGTGGCTGTTGGATCGCGACGTCGCTCACGGGCTCGTCCCTATGCTGCCAGGGCCGCGCAACCGGCGAAGTTGTCGGCGGCCATCTTGGCCTCGTAGGGGCCGGCGACCGCGCTGCCCGGGATCAGGGTTGCCTTGGCCGCGGCCCAGTCGGCGGGCTTGACCTTGGCCAGCCAGCCGGCGCCGTAGGAATCGCCCGAACCGGACTTCGGATCGGCGACCAGCGCGTCGTTGATCTCGACCACTTCGGCGTCGAAGGCGATCTTTGCCGGACCGACCCATTTGCCCGATTCGATCGTCGCGCAGGACTTGCCCGCGGCGACCGAGCGGCCGACCTTCTTGGGCGTGAAGGCGACCAGTTGGCCGGCCATGGCGGCGGCCACCGTGGTCATGCCGAGGGTGACGGTGCCGTCATCGTTCTCGCGATACCAGATGTTGTTTTCGACGTCGTAGAGAAGGTCGTCGGGAAGGTCGCAACCGCGCACGGTTGTCATGGTTTGGATGCTCCGTTGTCAGGGGCCGGCAACGGGCACGCTGTCCTGCGCCCGCAGGGGGCGCGCCGAACAGCAGAACTCGCCGAGGCCGGCGGTTTCGAGTTTGCCGTCGATGAACAGAACGAGATGGCGTGCCACCATGGCGCCGAGACGCAGGCGCCTCGGAGCGTCCGGGCCGGTTGGCGCGGCAGCCACGCAGTTGAAGGCGTAGGCGAGTTCGCGGCAGGTCTCCCGGCAGGCATTGAAGCTGGGATCGCCACGCGCGCCCTGACGGTGGAGCGCCAGCAGCCGGAAACCTTCGACATGTCCGTCGGTCGGCGTCTTGCCTTGGGCAGTCAGCCAGCTTTCCAGTGCCGTCTCACCTATCGCCAGCAGCTCGGCGGCAATATCCTCCGCTGACGCGGCAAGCGCCGCGTCCGGCAAGGCGATAATCGTGTCGAGCCGATCCATCGGCGTCTCGAGCCGGGCTGCCGTCGCCATTATAGCAGCCCTCGCTCGAGCAGGAAGTCGTGCGCATCCGACAGGTTTTCGTGGACGCCGACCTTGCGCGCCGAGAGGCCGAGCGCCATGCCGAGAAGCTGGGTGAAGTAGAGGATCTTGACCGTGGTCTTCTTGCCGAACACGGTCTCGGCACGCTTCTGGTGCATCTCCAGGCCGGTGTGGCAGGTCGGGCATTCGGTGGCGATGACGTCGGCACCGCAGGCTTCGGCCGTGGTCAGCAGGTTGAGCACCAGCCTGGTCGAGGTGTCCGAATCCGACAGCGTATGGGCGCCGCCGCAGCAGGCGGTCTTCAACGGGTATTCGACGTTCTCGGCGCCGGCGGCAGCCAGAAGATCGTCCATGAAATGCGGCTTGTGGGTCGATTCCGATCCCGGCCCCTTGTCCTTTTCCGGAAAGATGTGGCGCGGGCGCGAATACATGCAGCCGTAATAGTTGGCGACCTTGACGCCCTTCAGCGAGTTCTTCACCCGCGCCTTCAGCCCCTCTTCGCCGATCGCCTCCTTGATCCAGTCGAGCGCGTGGATGGTCTCGACCTTGCCGGCCTCGTAGGTGGTGTGGCCGGCCTTCTTCGACAGGCGCTGATTGACCTCGCGAGAGTGCTCGCTGTTGGCGAGGTCGTATTCGGCCTTCTTGAGATTGTGGTAGCAGCCGTTGCACGGCGCCATCACCGTGTCGAAGCCCATATCCTCGGCGATGGAGAGATTGCGTGCCGACAGATAGGTCTGCAGCTCGGGGTCGACGTTCTTGACCTCCATCGCCCCGCAGCAGTTCCAGTTCTTCAGGTCGACGAGTTCGAGCCCCAGCGCCTTGCCCACCGCCCGGGTCGAGCGGTTATAGGCGTGGCCGGTGCCTTCCAGCGCGCAGCCGTGGTAGTAGGCGACTCGTTTGTACTTGCCGCTCATCACTCGGCTCCTTCCGCTTCGAGGCCGAGGGTGGCGCGGTGGGTCGCCTCGCGCTCCGCCACATATTCGTTGATGGCCGCCTGCGCTGGTGCCCAGCCGCGGGTGCGCGGACGGAAGAGGATGGCCAGGCCCATATTCGTCAGCATCTTTACCGGCAGGCGCAACACCAGGCCGCGAATGAGGGCGACCAGCCAGCCCTGGAACAGCGATTGCCCGGTACGCTGGAAGAAGTGCCTGAGCACGCGCCCGTCCTCGATCTTGCCGGTGGCGATGACCTGCTCGGAGAAAACGTCGTCGAAGACCTCCGCCGGCTTCTCCTCGACGTGTCCCTTCAGTTCGAGCCAGCGTGCCGTCGCCCGCATCACCCCTTCCGGCACGACATCGCGCGGACAGGCATAGGTGCACTTGTTGCAGGAGACGCACTGCCAGATGATGTCCTTGTCGCGCAGGAGTTCCTCTTCCATCCCCAGGCGGATCAGGTAGATCCAGTAGCGCGGGTTGAAGTCCTGATTGATGGCGTTGATCGTGCAGGCATTGGTGCACGAGCCGCATTGCCAGCAGCGGTGTATGTATTCGCCGCCGGGCAGATCGGCGATCTCCTCCTGCAGCGATTCGTTGTAGTCGGTGACCGCGCGGCTTTCGATGAAGGTCGACCAGTGGCCGGAAACGTCGATGCCCTCGAGCTCGAGGTGCTCGTGGGTGACCAGGTTTTCCGGACGGATCAGCGATTTTTCGTGGATCGGCATCGGCGCCTCAGTGGCTCAAGGCTCGCGGCTGGCCCAGCACATGGGCCTCGCCGTCGATCAGCTTCAGGCGGGTACGGCCGGACTCGCTGTCGACCGCATCGAGGCCGAGCAGCCGGCGGGTATGGGCCATGCGGTCGAAGACCGGGCCGCAGACCGTATCGTTGCCGAGATACTGGCCGCCACGGTCGTTGATGTAGCCGGCATAGACGTGGGCGGCGAGCAGATCGACATAGAACGGCAGGTCGCGGAAGACGCCATTTTCGGAGAGGAAGCCTTCCAGCTCCGCGCGCAGCGTCCTGTGGGTGACGAAGTCGTCGGCCGCGGTGATCGTCGCCCGGTCGACATCGTCGGCGAACCAGATCTCGCGCAGCACGCCCGAGCCCACGCGCGCGTCCCACATCCAGCGGGTCATCAGCGGATAGCGTTCCGGCGCGGTGAAATGCAGCACTTCCGCCCCCAGGTCGCGTGCCCAGCGATGCGACCGGTCGGCCGGAAAGCCGTCGGTGAAGGCCGCCATGCGCTGGTCGGCGGTGGTCACGTCCGACCAGCCGGCGAGCAGGCCGATCAGCCGCCGGTGCATGAGGGCGTAGCTGTTGTCGCTGAGCCAGGCGCCGATCCGCCGGCGCACCGGCGTGACGAAGGCGGCAAGATCGCAGAACTCGGTCTCCGTCAGCTCGCTCACGCGGCCCTTGCCAAGTAGTTCCTCGAACAGCGAGGCCTTCAGCGCCAGCGCGCCGACATAGCGCTCGACGCCGCCAGTCGGCTCCGCCGATTCCGCCAGGTCCTCGAAGGCGCGCCGCAGTCGCGGCCCCGACAGGTCGAGCACCGGCGCTGCCGCGGTCGCCTGCGTCTTCTGGCGGAAGGCGAGGATCGTCGCCATCACTCGGCCGCCTCCGCGACTGCGCTGCGGGTCAGCGCCAGGACGGCCATCGCCGCCGACTGCCCCTGCGCGATCGAATCGTCGATGGTCTCGGGGCCGGTCGCCGCACCGGCGACGAAGACGCCCGGCCGCGACGTGCCCGACATCGCCGAATAGGTCGACGCCTTGTCGATATAGCCGTGGCGTTCGAGCTTGACGTCGAACACCGCCGACAGCGTCATGTTGTCGACATTGGGGTCCATGCCGACGGCATGCACGACCATGTCGAAGGGGATGGTGATCGGGCGTTTGACCAGCGTGTCCTCGCCCTTGACGATCAGCCGCTTGCCGTCCGACGTCACCTCGGCGATGCGCGCCTTGATGTACTTGACCTTATGCTGCTCCTGGCTCTCCCAGTAGAACTTGTCCTCGTAGAGGCCGAAGGTGCGGATATCCATGTAGTAGATGTAGACGTTGGTCTTGGGCAGCTCCTCGCGGATCTCCATGGCGAGGTTGGACGACACCGTGCAGCAGATCTTCGAGCACCACTCGCGGCCGATCTGACGGTCGCGCGAGCCGACGCAAAGCAGGATGGCGACGCGGTCCGGCTTGCGCCCGTCGGAGGGGCAGCGCACCCCCTGGCCCGAGGAGATCATCTGCTCGACCTGGGTGGTGGTGACCACGTCGGGATAGGTGCCGAAGCCCCATTCCGGCTTGTTGACCGAATCGAAATGGGTAAAGCCGGTGGTCAGGATCGCGCCGCTGGCCTGAAGGCTGCTGCCGTCGGCCAGCGTCACGTGGAAGTCGCCGGGCGCGCCGGTGAATGTCTTGACCGTCGTGTTGAGACGCACGTCGATCAGACGGTCGTCCTCGACACGGCTCGACCATGCCGCCGATGGCGTCCTTGGCCCATTCGCCCGAGGGCACCAGCCGGGCATAGCCGGAGAGGATCGGCGCGCCGCCGAGCCGGTCGGCCTTGTCGACCAGCACCACCGGTTCGCCGGCCGAAGCAAGCGCGTGGGCGGCGGAAAGGCCGGCGGGCCCGCCGCCGACGATGAGGACGGGACGAGTCATTCCGCCGGCCCTCCGATGGCTGCGACCGCTTCCGGCTTGACGTAGCCGGGACCCGAGGTGATCGCCCGCTTGGGATCGTAGAGCGTCTCGATGCGGCCGGCCTTGACCTCTTCGAGATAGGCCTCGAACTCGGCCTTGGCCTTCTCCCAGTCGATGCCGAGCTTCTCGAGAAGCTGCTCGAAGGGCGAGGCGTGCCAGTGGAGCTGGGCCAGCTTGTAGGGGTGGGCGCCGAGCGCCAGCGCCGCGAACTGGCAGTCGGCCATGATCGGCAGGGCATAGACCTTGTCGACCGCCTTGCCGATCCACTGGTTCTTGTCGAGCGTGGTGATGCAGCCGGTGTCGTGGCCGATCATCACGTCGGCCTTGGCTTCCTCGACCGCCACCTTGATCTTGCGGTCGATGGCGTAGGAGCGGGTGAACTCGCGCTCGCCGATGATGTGGCGGAAGCCGAAGCCGCAGCAGTCGTACCAGGTGGAATAGTCGACCACCTCGGCGCCGAGCGTCTGCAACAGGCCGGTGGAGACGGCGACGCGGTCGCCGTTCATCACCGTCTCGTCATAGATCACGTCCTCCGGCACCATCTTGTAGACGTGGCAGGCGGGATGGACGGTGGCGCGGATGCCGGAAACGTCGATCACCTGACGCTCCTGGATGCGATGGCGCATCACATGCAGCCATTCCGAATAGTGGACGACCTCTTCCGGGATCAGCAGCTTGCCGTCGACCAGGCGGCCGAGCTTGCCGAGAATCGTCTTCACCTCGGCCCTGAGCTCCGCCGAATGCATCAGGAAGATGCGCATCTCCTTGTAGTTGCCGAAGGAGGTGCCGCAATGGACCAGCGGATAGAAGGTGCCTTCCGGCAGTCCGCGCGCCTTGGCCGAGACGTAGGCCTGGTGGAAGTTGCGCAGGAACACCGCGGCGAGGCTGACCACATTGCCGATGCCCGAGCCGTGATAGTTCCACGCCGTGCACGAGGTCTGGTCGGTCTCGTCGAGATAGGGGATCTCGAGCTGGTTCATCAGCCACATCACGCTCGACGGATAGCCGGGGATGTTGCCGCACTGGCCGCACGACTTGTGGTGCCAGAGATTGGTGGTCGGGATGCGCTTCTCCCAGCCGTAGAGCGTGCGCGCCACGACCGGATTGTGGCGCTCGTCGATGCGGTGGACGAGAATCTCGCCGTCCTTCTCGAGCTGCCACATGGCGTCGCGGATGTCCTCGACGCGGTCCTTCTTGGTCAGCATGGAGCGCTTGTCGATACGCTGCTCGACCCAGGCCGTGGCCTTCTGCGCCTCCGCCGGCGTCAGATTGGACGCCCGCCATTCGTCTCCGAAGCCGCTATAGGCCGGCGTCTTCCCGTTCCCGGATTTCTCCATCCGACAGTCCTCCGCTAGAGCGCCGCGCTAGTCGTCGGCGTCCTCCTGCTCCTCCAGCCACTCGTTGTATTCCTCGCGCTTCTCGTCCATCACGTCGGTGACGAGATCGAAGAGGTTCTCATCGACGGTCTCGAGCTGATCGAGCACGCCGGTCGCTTCCCAGATCGTGTAGAGCTCGACCGAGGTCTTGAGATTGACCTCCCAGGCCGTGTCCATGGTGTGCATGGTCGGCACGGGAATCGCCTTGCGCAGGATGTTGAGTGGCGCGTCGACCTTGGAGACGTTCGGCCCCCAGTCGGGAAACGCCTCGCGCGTGATCATGTTGGGAGCGAGCTGGTTGCCGGTCGACACCACCTTGAGGAGCACGCGCGAGAAAGGCCTCAGCACGTCCTTGGCCGACTGCATGCCGTGCTTGATCGCCACCTCGCGCATGATCATCACGAGGCCGCCGGGCGAATTCTCGAACGGGCAGCGCGCCGCGCAGGTGTAGCACTGGGCGCAGGCCCAGATCTTTTCCTGCATGGCGTCGTAGATGCCTTCGAGATTCTCCGTCCACAGCAGCTGGACGATCTCGCGCGGCGAATAGTCGTAATAGTGGGCGGACGGGCAGGTGGCCGTGCAGATGCCGCAGTTGAGACAGCCGTGCAGCTCGTGGTCGTAGAGCATGTGCGAACGGATGTCGTCGAAGACCTCCTCGAGCGTCTCCTGCGGCACCACCGGTGCCGGCGAAATCGGATCGCTGATGGCGGCATGCTCTCCCGTCATTCGGTCCTCCCGGCAGTGCTTAGTAGGTCAGCACCTTCGCGTCGTCGTCTTCCATCACCGCCTCGATCACCTTGGCGCCGCCGACGATGCCTTCGCATTCGGGGATCAGGTCGTCTTCGCTCATGTCGAAGAGATCGAGATTGGGCGAGCAGCAGTAGAACTTGGCGCCCGCCTCGTGCGCGTCCTTGATGAAGTCGTAGACGGTCTTGGGCGAGCCGGGCTTGACCACCAGCTTCTCCGCCACGCCCTTCTTCATCAGCTGGCCGGAGGTGGCGGTGCAGATCACCTCGACCTCGTAGTCCATGGCTGCGGCGACCGTCGCCTGAAAGAACGGTGCCCCCAGCTCTTCGCCGTTACGGGGGTCCGTATTGACCATGATGATAATGAGCTTCTGCGCCATGCGGCGTGTGCTCCTCCCCAATTCCCCTGGCCCCGCAAAACCGCGCAGACAAAGGACTTCTGCTCCCTAAACATATTCTAATATTGCATTTTTAGAATGAGATTCAAGCTAAGCGTGCTGACGGCGCGTCGGCTCAGGTGCTGCCCGAGGGCGCCATCCAATTGGTCTGCTGGATCAGTCCGATCATCATCTCGGAAAGCACTTCGGCAATCGCACCCTGCCGCTCGCGCAACCGCTCAAGGCCGTCCGCGAGCCCTTCCGGCGTCTCGTCGAATTCCATGGCCATATCCTCGATCATAGCCGACTTGATGCCGGGATGACCAAGGAAACCGAACGCTTTTGAACCGTTCTGGAATACCAGCGGCGCGCCTGACGTCCCTTCCGCCAGCACCGTCGCCGAAGCGGGAAGCGCCGGCTGGTCGCGCATGTAGAGTGCCATCGGAAAGCGTTCCGGCAGGCGACCGCCGAGCGCGTCGGCCGACAGGCGCCGCGCCTCCTCGACCGTGAAGCGGAGCGGGGCCTCGATCGCGCCGCCGCCGGCCGCTGTCGCCAGGATCACCGAACCCAGCCCGATGCCGACCACCGGCAGGTCGCGCTCCAGAAATTCGGCCGTCAGTCTCAGTTCCGGCGCCAGGCTCGGCAGCAGCGAACCGCTGACCGCGCCGAGTGGCCCGGCGCCGAGAATGATCAGCCCGTCATAGCCGTCCGCATCGGCGGGCACGCGGCCGCCGGCCACGAACGGCCGGCAGTAGCGGAAGCGGACCGAGCGCGCCTCGAGATGATCTTCGATCAGCCCGAGATATTCGGATTCGATATGCTGCAGGACACAGACGGTCTTCATACGGCCTCACGGTCGTTCGACACGGCATGGACATATCATCTTTTTCATATATGAAAACAGCGGTGGAGACATCGCAGGGGGAGGACAGCCATGCAGACGGCGGATGTCATCATTCATGTCGACGAGACCGTCGACCACGACCGGCGCACGAAGATCGCCGATATTGTCGGGAACCATGCCGGCGTTACCGGCGTCACCCATCACGACGAGAAGCCGCATCTGATGATCGTCAAATACGATCCCACGGCGGTGACCGCGCACGCCTTGCTCGACGTGGTGCGCGGCGAGGGCGTCCACGCCGAACTGGTCGGGCTTTAGGATCAGTCGCCAGTCGATCCATACCAGGCGCTTGTTTGTTTCCCCACCTCCCCCCGTGAGGGGCAGGGCAATCGCATTTGGGCATGTGCTCTCGGCGGCTGCCGTATTCGTCCCCTCTCCCCTTGCGGGAGAGGGACAGGGTGAGGAGGTACTGGCAAGGCCGTGCCTACACCCCTCACCCGGACCGCTGCGCGGTCCACCCTCTCCCGCAGGGGGGAGAGGGTTTGGCGCCCTGCCAAATGCGATTGCCCTGCCGTGAGGGGGAGGTCGGATTTCCCCGGCTTGCGCTAGCAAGCCGGCCTTGGAAATCCGGGTGAGGGGTGAACCGGTACGGGAAGGCAGGGCGGAGATGGAGCCGGCCGGGCCGGCGAGGGCAGGGCCATTATCCTGCCGACGCAATCTGCGTGACTCAGTTTGGCGCGTCCCTTTCGCCAAATACCCCTCACCCTGTTTTTCTAGGCTCGCTCATCGCTCGCCAAGAAAAACAGCCCTCTCCCACAAGAGGAGAGGGGACGAAGGATAAGCCCGTCGCTGAATGTCGACTGGTCTCAGTCCGCCGGCGCGACGGCCGCCATCACGGCGGCGGCGATGTCGGTCGGCTCGATACCCGGAACGTCGAGCGCCAGCCCGCCCATCGCCTTGCTTGCAGCGGCGCTGAGCGCGTCGGCGTCGAGCCGGGTGCCGACCAGGCTCGCGGCGAGGCGGTCGGCGCCGTCGACCGGCAGGCAGGTGAAGTCGCCGGAGAGCATCAGGTCGGCGACGACGCCGTCGCGCGCCAGAAGGTGGGCGCGGATGAGCCCGCCACGCGCCTTGTGGGCGCTTTCGGTGAGATGGGTGCCGGCTGAGATCTTGACGCCCAGTTCGACGAACTTGCGGCCCTGGCGCTCGGTCCACTGCGGATCGGAGAGGGCGGCTTCCTGTTCGCCGATCGCCTTTTCCTCCTCCTCCGTCGGCTGGTCGAGAACGGCAGTGACGCCGAGCACGGCCTCGCAATGCTTGAGGAAGCGCGCCTTGACGTCGTCGCGCGAGGGCAGGGTGGCAAGCTCGCGCGTCATCGTCGTCATGTAGTCGTCGAGCGTCGTCTTCAGCTTGTCGCGGAACTTCTCGGACGGCACCTTGAGGCAGCGCGCCATGGTCGCGGTATCGAAGTCGAACATGAACGAGCCGACCATCACCGTCGCCTCGCCGATCGAGGCAGCCCCGGTGCCGCCGATCTTGCGGCCCTTGACCTGGATATCGTTGATCGGGCGGTACTCGGCGGCCACGCCCAGTTCGCGATAGGTCCTGACCGCCGGCTCGCAGAACAGCGGATAGAGGTTGGCCGCATAGCGCGGCGCCTTGTCGCGCGGGTAGACGAAGTGGAAGAACATCTGGTCGCGGTCGAGATAGACCGCGCCGCCGCCGACCTGGCGGCGGATGACCGGCAGCTTCGCCGCAGCGCAGAAATCCTCGTCGACCTCGCGGGCGATCTCCTGGTGAACGCCGACGCAGACATAGGGGTCGCTCGGATTGGCGAGCGACAGGACGGGGTCGCCGTCCTCCTTCATCGCCTTCGCCAGTCCGTGATAGACCGCCTGGCTCTTCAGCGACGATACGAATCCGAAATCGATGACCCGAAGCCGCACGCTCCCTCCTTTCGCCCGGCACGCAAGCGCCCGGACAATATCGACCAGAAGAACGCGGGAAATCGCTGGCGGTCAAGCGGCCGCCGCCGCAACCGGACCGATGAAGCGGACCTCTCTCAACCCCGGCAGGCGCAGGCCGCTTGACGGAGAATTCGGCGGCTGCGCCTTTCACACCATATAAATGTGCGTCGAATGCTTCTCCTGGTTCTCCCACGACAATGACGGCAGCCGCCCAGACCGATCCCGCCCGCCGCGTGCTTGACGGTGTCGAGCGGGCCAGCCGCGGTCCCATCAACGCGGCCGGCATGCTTGCTTCGGCGTCTGCGTTGCTGTGGATCGGGCAGGCCT
Source organism: uncultured Alphaproteobacteria bacterium (assembly GCA_963743015.1). GTDB lineage: Bacteria > Pseudomonadota > Alphaproteobacteria > Rhizobiales > Kaistiaceae > CAVSRC01. Next base: position 261,455 of record CAVUOD010000014.1, on the reverse strand, counting down.
GGCTTGCCGCCGATCTGATCGGCGCCCTGGTGCACGGGAGGGCGACGCCCGGGCATGCGCTCCTGGCCGTGGCGCTCTTCATGGTGCTCGGGCTTCTGCGCCATGCCGGCGAGTTCTTCGCCGGCCGGCTTGCCTTCCGGGCGGCGCAGCGGGTGGTCGCCGACCGCCGCGCCGCACTCGTGGCAAGCGAAAGCCTTGCCTCTCCCTTCGCCGTCTCGCACGGATCGTCTGCCGGCGTCGCAACGCTGATCGGCACCAAGCTCGATCTCCTCATTCCCTGGCTGACGCGCTACCGGATCGCCGCGATCAAGGTCGCGATCGTGCCCCTGGCGATCCTCCTTGCGGTGTTTCTGTGGTCGTGGGCCGGCGGCTTCATCCTGCTCATCTCCGGTCCGCTGATCCCGATCTTCATGGCGCTCATCGGCTATGCCGCGCGCGAAGCCAGCGAGCGCCACATGGCCGAGACCGGCACGCTCAATGTCATGCTGCTCGAATGGCTGAACGCCGGTGCCGATATCCGTCTTCTGAATGCGGAAGGCGCGACCGTCGCCAGCTTCGATCAGGCGGCCGACAGCCTCAGGGCGCGGACCATGGCGGTCCTCAGGATCGCTTTCCTGTCGTCGACCGTTCTGGAGCTTTTCTCGGCCCTGGGCATTGCGCTCGCCGCCGTCTATGTCGGCTTCAGCCTGCTCGGCACGTTCTCGTTCGGCACCTACAGCGCGCCGCTCACCGTTGCCGGCGGCATCTTCATCCTGCTTCTGGTGCCGGACTTCTTTCAGCCGCTCCGCGAACTGGCTGCCGCATGGCACGACCGTGCGGCGGCGCTCGCCGTTGCCGGCGAGATCGCCGAACTGGAGGAACGCGCAGGCCCGCGCATTCTCGGCCACGGTGGCAAGGCCGAAGCCCTTGCCGGTGCGCCGGTGATCGCGCTCAGGGATGTTGCCTTCGGCACCATGCGCTTTCCGGATTTCACGGTTGCTGCCGGCGAGAAGCTGGCGCTCACCGGCGAGAGCGGCGCCGGCAAGACCACGCTTCTCAGCCTGATCGCCGGCCTCGCCGCGCCGAGCCAGGGCACGATCGCGGTCGCCGGTGTCGCGCTCGACGACACGACGGCCGACGGCTGGCGCCAGCGGATCGGCTATGTCGGCCAGCATCCGCACATGCTCAATGCCAGCCTGCGGGTGAACATCGCGCTCAACGACGCCCATGCCGATCCGCGCAAGCTGCGCGACGCGCTTCATGCCGCGGCGGCCGAGGACATCCTTGCCGGGCTGCCGCGTGGCGTCGAAACCCGTCTCGGTGAAAACGGCGCCGGCGTTTCCGGCGGCGAAGCGCGACGGCTGACCATCGCACGGGCGATCTATGCGGGGGCCGAAGTCATCCTCGCCGACGAGCCGACCGCGGATCTCGACAGCGCCACCGCCGACAAGGTGACCGATGCGCTGATCGCGGCGGCGCACAACGGTGCAAGCCTGGTGGTGGCCACCCATGATCCCCGTCTGGCCGGGCGGATGGACCGCCAGATCAAGCTGGCGGACACACCATGAGGGCGCTGGCCAACATCTTCTTGCGGGTCTGGCGCGGCGAATGGCGGGCGCTGGCGCTCGGCATCCTGCTGTCGGTCACCACGCTGGCCGCCGGCATCGCCTTGCTCGGCTTGTCCGGCTGGTTCATCACGGCGGCGGGCATGGCCGGCCTGGCGGGGGCCGGGCTGGTCTTCGATGTCTTCCGGCCGAGCGCCGGCGTTCGCGCGCTCGCCTTCGGCAGGGCGGCGGCGCGCTATGGCGAAAGGCTGACCACCCATGACGCAACCTTGCGCGGCCTGGCGGCGCTGCGCGTCGCCCTGCTGGCCGCCATGCTGCGCCGGCCGGTCGCCGAGCTCTCCCGTCTGCGCGGGTCCGAGCGCCTCAATCACCTGACCATCGATGTCGACATTCTCGACGGATTGGCGCTGCGCCTGGTCATCCCGGCCTTGTCCGCCGTTCTGATCTTCGCTGCGGCCTACCTGTTGCTGGCCTGGCTCACCACGCCGCTCATCGCCGCCTGGCAGATCGTGAGCTTCCTTGTCGGAATCGCGGTCGCGATGCTGTTGACCCTGCGCCGCACCCGGCGTTCGTCGCGCCTCGGGCAGCGCGCCATGCAGGCGCTGCGCATGCGCTTCATCGACATGATGCGCGGCCAGAGCGAACTGGTGGTGACCGGTCGCCTCGAAGACTGGCGGCAATCGGTCATGGACGCCCACAGCCGTTTGCAGGAGGCGCAGAACGAGATCGACGCGGCGGATCAACAATCGGTCTTCGTCATTGCCGCCTTCACCACCCTGGCCGCGGCGGGCGCGCTGCTGCTCGGCGCCTTTGCCACGTTCGACGGGCGGCTCGATGCCGCCGCCGCCGCCATCGGCTTCTTTGCCGCGCTCGCTTTGTTCGAAGTGGCCGCGCCGCTCGCCCGCGGCATCGGCGAACTCGGTCGCATGGTGGATGCCGCCCGTAGGATAGACCGGCAGTTGGAGACGCCGGCCGCAGCGTCCGTCGTGCCCGCCGGTGCGCCGGTGCCACATGCGCCGCTTCTGGCTTTTGAGGGTGTCGGCTACGCCGTTGGCGAACGGACCTTGTTCGACGATGTCTCCTTCACCGTCGGGGCAGGGGAGAGCATGGCGCTCACCGGGGCGAGCGGCTCGGGAAAGACCACGCTGCTCAATCTGGCGCGGGGACTGCTCGACTCTCAACCTGGAACAATTCTCATCGAGGGACGCCCGGTCCACGCATGGTCCGAGGCAGAGCTGTCGCGAATCATCGGCTACCTGCCGCAGCGCACGGCGCTGGTCAGCGGCACCATCATGGACAACCTCAAGCTCGGCTGCGCCGATGCGACCGACGACATGCTCTGGCAAGCGCTTCACATAGCCGCACTCGACACGGTCGTGGCCGACAAGGGCGGCTTGGGGCTCCGTCTCGGCGAGGCTGGGCGCGGTCTTTCCGGCGGCGAACGGCGCCGTCTTGCGCTTGCCCGCATGGTGCTCAGGAAGCCACGTATTCTGCTGCTCGACGAGCCGACCGAGGGGTTGGATCACGAGACTGCCGAAAGCGTTCTTGCGCGATTGCGAGTTTCCTTCCCCGACTCGGCTATACTGATCGCAGCTCACAGACCGGAAGAGCGCGAATGGGCCGGGCGGGCGCTGTCGCTCGCCTGAAACTGGAAAAGGTCCAGCGAAGCTGCGTTCTTTTGACATAGATCAAATACGGTTTTGGCGTGCGACCATATTCAAAACTTCTTATGCAGCGAAACGCCGATACCGATTGAAAGAAGGGGGCAACGGCCATGGATATTGTCGAGCTGTCGCGATTGCAGTTCGCAATGACAGCGCTTTATCATTTCCTTTTCGTTCCGCTGACGCTCGGGCTCTCCGTCATCGTTGCGATCATGGAGACGGTCTATGTGATGACCGACCGCCCGATCTGGCGTCAGATGACGAAATTCTGGGGCACGCTCTTCGGAATCAATTTCGTTCTCGGCGTGGCGACCGGCATCACCATGGAGTTCCAGTTCGGCATGAACTGGAGCTACTACAGCCACTATGTCGGCGACATTTTCGGCGCGCCGCTGGCGATCGAAGGCCTCATGGCCTTCTTCCTCGAAGCGACCTTCGTCGGCCTCTTCTTCTTCGGCTGGGACCGGTTGTCCAAGCGCGCCCACCTCGTCGTCGCCTGGATGGTTGCCATCGGGTCGAACTTCTCGGCCCTGTGGATCCTGATCGCCAATGGCTGGATGCAGAACCCGGTCGGCGCGACGTTCAACCCGATCACCATGCGCATGGAGATGTCGTCGTTCTTCGACGTGCTCTTCAACTCGGTGGCGCAGGCGAAGTTCGTGCACACCGTTTCCGCCGGCTACGTCACGGCGTCGGTCTTCGTCCTCGGCGTTTCCGCCTGGTACATGCTGAAAGGGCGGCATATCGAGCTCGCCCGCCGCTCGCTCGCGGTCGCCGCCAGCTTCGGCCTCGCCTCGGCCCTCTCCGTCGTCCTGCTCGGCGACGAATCCGGTTACGACGTCACGCTTAACCAGAAGATGAAGCTCGCCGCCATCGAAAGCATGTGGCAGACCGAGGCGGCGCCGGCTCCCTTCACCCTCTTCGGCATCCCCGATCAGAACGCGCGGGAGACGCACTATGCCGTCAAGATACCCTGGCTCATGGGGCTGATTGGCACCCGCTCGCTGACCACCCAGATTCCCGGTATCGATCAACTGGAGAAGAAGGCGGAGGAGCGTATCCGCTCCGGCCTCATTGCCTATGACGCGCTGATCAAGATTCGCGCGGCCAAGGGCGCCGAGACGCCGGATGTGAAGACCGCCTTCGAGGATCACTCCGCCGATCTTGGCTTCGCGCTTTTGCTCAAGCGCTATGTTGCCGATCCGCTGCAGGCGACTGATGCGGACATCGTCAAGGCGGCCAACGACACCATCCCGACCGTCTGGCCGCTCTTCTGGGCCTTCCGCATCATGGTGGGCCTCGGCTTCGCCTTCATCGCCGTGCTCGGCTGGTTCTTCTACCAGGCGTCGTTCAAGGGCATGCGCTTCTCGCGGGCGGCCCTGTGGTTCGCGGTGATCATCGTTCCGACGCCGTGGATCGCGGCCGAACTCGGCTGGTTCGTCGCCGAGTATGGGCGCCAGCCCTGGGTGGTGGACGGCGTGCTGCCGACGGCCATAGCCGTATCGCATCTGTCGGTGCTCGATCTGCTCATCACGCTTGCCGGCTTTGTCGCCTTCTATTCGATCCTGTTCATCATCGAGATGGGGCTGATGTTCAAATACATCCGCAAGGGTCCCTACATCGATGTCGGCGAGACCGACGAGTGGATGAAGAACCACCACAACCGCCTGAGTGCGACCGGCGGCGAACTCCAGCCCGCGGAGTAACGACAATGATCCTCTTCGAACTGATTGGATTCGATGTCCTGCGGGTCATCTGGTGGTTGCTGCTCGGTGTGCTTCTCACCGGCTTCGCGCTGACCGACGGCTTCGACATGGGGGTGGGCGCGCTCATTCCCTTCGTTGGCAAGACCGACGCGGAGCGGCGCGTGGCGATCAACACCGTCGGCCCGGTCTGGGAAGGCAACCAGGTGTGGTTCATCCTCGGCGGCGGTGCCATCTTCGCCGCCTGGCCGCCGCTCTATGCCGTCAGCTTCTCGGGCTTCTATCTGGCGATGTTCGTGATTCTGGCCGCGCTCATCCTCAGACCGGTCGGCTTCAAGTACCGCTCCAAGCGCGACAGCGCCACCTGGCGCAATGCGTGGGACTGGGCGCTGTTCGTCGGCGGCGCGGTACCGGCGCTGATCTTCGGCGTGGCCATGGGCAATGTCCTTCAGGGCGTGCCCTTCCAGCTCAACAGCGATCTGATGGTCGACTACAACGGCACGTTCTTCGGCCTGCTCAACCCGTTTGCGCTGCTCGCCGGCATCGTGTCGCTGTCGATGATCGTCATGCACGGTGCCTCCTGGCTCAACCTCAAGAGCGAGGGCTCGGTGCAAGAGCGGGCACGCACGATCGGAGCCTGGGCTGCCTTGGTGACGATCGTCGCCTATGCGCTTGCCGGTGTGTGGCTGGCCATGGGCATCAGCGCCTACGCGTTTACGTCCGCCGTGCCGGCCAATGGCCCGTCCAACCCCCTGTTGACCGAGGTTGCACGTCAGGGATCGTGGATGGCCGCCTATGGCGCCCGTCCGTGGATCGTGATCGCCCCGATCCTCGGCTTTGTCGGGGCGGCGCTCGCCTATCTCGGCTTCAAGGGCAAGCGCGAGGTCCCGACCCTGTTGTTCTCGAGTTCTGGCGATCATCGGGATCATCGCGTCGGTTGGCCTCACCATGTTCCCGTTCATTCTGCCGTCGTCGATCGATCCCAATTCCTCGCTGACGGTCTGGGATGCATCGTCCTCGCATCAGACGCTGTTCATCATGCTGGTCTGTGCGGTGATCTTCGTTCCGATCATCCTCGCCTACACCACCTGGGTCTATAAGGTGCTGTGGGGCAAGGTGACGGAGAAGGAAGTCACCGAGAGCAGCGACGTGGTCTACTGAGGAAGGGATATTCTCATGTGGTATTTTGCCTGGATCCTCGGATTGCCGCTCGCGGCCATCTTCGCCGTCGTCAACGCCATGTGGCTTGAGATGCAGGACGACCGGAGATACGAGGGAATCGACGACAGGTCCTGACGCAGGTCGGCAGACGCCTGCATCAGTGAGCAAGGACTGGATCGAGCCCATCCCCGCGACCGGGGATGGGCTCGATGTTTGAATGATAGCGGTGCCGCCGGCAGGCCGGCTCCTCGCGCAGCCAGCGGTCCGCGCTTTGGCCGCCCAGGCGCGTCACACCTGCGACAGACAGGCGCATCGCGCATCGCGTAGGTCCACCGACCGGACGACGTGTCGGAATTATACATGCAAGAATTTGCATGTAAGCCGTAATTATGCTGTGACCAGACTATGCCGTGACGAATCCGGCTCCATGGGGGTTCACGGTCGAGGCGGGAGAAAACGATGTCGGGAGCTTTGCGCGTCTTCATGCGGATCGTGGCCGTGGCGGTTCCTGTCGCACTCGGTGCCCTGGCAATCGCGTATTCCGCAGAGCTGAAGCAGCTTCCCAGCGCCAAGGAAAAGACCCCGCAGCCGACGCCGGTGCGGGTCATGACCCTCGCGCCGATGCAGATCAAGCCGCGGGTGGTCGGGCATGGCACGGCCGAGCCGGCCCGCACGTGGCGCGCCGTCGCCCGCATCGACGGCGCGGTGGTGATGACCGCCGACCGGCTCGCCGCCGGCGAGACCGTCTCTGCCGGCACCGAGCTGCTGCGGCTCGACGACACCGATCTGAATCTGTCCCTGGCCCAGACCGATACCCAGCTCGCCGCGCTCCAGGTGAAGGACGAGACCCTGGCCGCCAGCCTCGAGATCGCCCAGGCCGACCTCGTGCTCAGCCAGGCCGAGCTGAAGCGCCAGCAGGACCTCACCAGCCGGGGCGTCTCGACCCAGGCGGCGCTCGATCAGTCGCGCCGCCAGGAGCTGGCGGCGCGCGCCAAGGTGGTCGATGTGCAGAACCAGCTGGCGCTCAACAGCGCCGAACGCAAGGTGCTCCAGGCGCAACGTGCCACCGCCGCGCGCAGCCTGGAATTCACCTCCGTTCTTGCTCCCTACGACATCCGCCTTACCGATGTCGCTGCCGAACTCGGTCAGGTGGTCAGCCGCGGCCAGGTGATGATCACCGCCGAAGGCACCGAAGCGGTGGAGATCGCGGCGCAGTTTCCCATCGGCCAGGTTGGGCCGCTGGTACGCATGCTGCCGAGCGGCAAGCTCACCGACCTCAAGGCCAAGGTGCGGCTGCCGGCATCCGACCACACCGTGACCTGGGAGGCCAAGGTGGTGCGGGCGAGCGAGGCGATCGATGCCCGCACCCAGAGCACGCCGCTGGTCGTACGGGTGGAAGATCCGCTTGCCCAGGCCCAGGTCGGCTCGCGGCCGCCGCTGCGCCGCAACACCTTCGTCGAGGTCGTCCTCAGCGCGCCGCCGCGCGAGGCGCTGGTGGTGCCGCAGGAGGCGGTGCGGGACGGTGTGGCGCTGGTCGCAACCGCCGACAACACTCTCGAAAAGCGTCCGGTCACCGTGGGCTACACGGTCGATGGCGTGTCGGTGGTCGAGAAGGGCCTTTCCGCAGGCGACAAGCTGGTCGTCACCGACCCGGCCATTGCCGTGCCCGGCATGAGCGTCAAGCCGATCGAGGACAAGGCGACGGCTGCACGCGTTGCCAAGCTGGCAGGCGGCGGCGCCAATGGAGGCTCCGGCGGGCAGAAGGCGTCGGGCGGCGCTGACAAGGCGGCAGGCGGCTCCAGGAAGGCGCCCGGCTCGGAGACGGCGAAATGATCCGGCTCTTTGCCGCCCATCCGACGGCGGCCAATATCCTCATGCTGGCCTTCATCGTGCTGGGACTGGTGGCGGCACCGAGCCTGCAGCGCGACACCTTCCCGTTGGTGGCGCCGACGCTGGTCGAGGTGCGCATTGCCTATCCGGGCGCCACGCCGGCGGAGGTCGAGGCCGGCATCTGCCGCGAGGTCGAGGACCCGATCCGCGCCGTCGACAATCTGGCGGAACTCACCTGTCTGGCCCGCGACAGCATGGCCATCGTCACCGCCGAGATCGTCGAAGGGGCTGACATGAGCCGTTTCGCCGGCGACGTGGCGGCCGCGGTCAAGGGCGTGACCACCTAACCCGACAAGGCCGAGGACCCGGTGATCAGGGTGGTCGAGCGGGTAGCGACTGTCGCCTCCGTTGCGGTCACCGGCCCTGAGGACCCGGCGGTACTGCTCGCCTATGCCGATGCCTTGACCGAACGCCTGAAGGCGGATCCCGCGATCTCGCAGGTGGACGTTGGCGGCTTTTCCGACCGCGAGATTTCGATCGACGTGCCGGCCGTCGCGCTGCAGCGCTTCGGGCTGACAATCGGCGATGTCGCCGCTGCGCTCGCCAGGCAGTCGATCGACATGCCGGCCGGCACGATGGAAGGGCCCGAGGGCGATACCGCGATCCGCTTTCTGGGCGAGCGGCGCACCCCGGCGGAACTCGCCGGCATTCCGGTGAGCGGCTCGACGAGCGGCGGCGAGGTATTGCTCGGCGACATCGCGACCATCACGACCGCCTTCTCCGACCCCGCCCAGGCCGCCTATTTCAACGGCAAGCGGGCGGCGATCGTCGCCGTCAACAAGACCCAGACCCAGGACGCCCTCAAGGTCATGGCGGCGCTTCAGCGCCAGATGGCCGCGGCCCAGACGCAAGCGCCCGGCAACATCACGCTGGCGATCTCGCAGGATTCGACGACGAACATCCGCGACCGGTTGCGCATCATCGCCGTCAACGGCCTCGAGGGCCTGGCCCTGGTTCTGATCGTCATGTGGCTCTTCTTCGGGCTGCGCGTGTCGTTCTGGGTGGCGATGGGCCTGCCGGTCTCGTTCCTCGGCGCAGTCTTCGCCATGCAGCTCTTCGGCTACACCATCAACATGATGACCATGGTGGCGCTGCTCGTCGCCGTCGGCCTGCTGATGGACGACGCCATCGTCATCTCGGAGAACATCGTCCGTCGTCGCCATGCCGGCGAGAGCGCCATGGACGCGGCCGTGAACGGGGTGAGGGAGGTGGCGCCCGGCGTCATCGCCTCCTTCCTGACCACGGTGATGATCGTCGGCCCCTTGAGCTTCATGACCGGCAATATCGGGGCGGTGCTGAAATACATCCCCATCGTACTGGTCATCACCCTGGTGGTGAGCCTGATCGAAGCCTTCCTGATCCTGCCCCACCACATGCTGCATTCGCTCGACCGGGATCTGACGCCCGGTCGTGTCGGCCGCGCCGTGAACGGCGGCTTCGACTGGCTGCGCGACCGGGTGGTGGTGCCGTTCGCCGAGCTCGCCTTGCGTTTCCGCTACCTGACGCTCGGCATTGCGGCCTTCCTGGTGATGCTGTCCATCGCCCCCTTTACCGGCGGCTTCATCAAGTATCAGAGCTTCCCGTCGCTGGAGAGCGACACGGTCGAGGCGCGCCTCCTGCTGGTCCAGGGCTCGCCGCTCGCCCGCACCGAGCAGCGGGTGAAGAAGGTCGTGGCGGCCCTGGACAAGATGAACGCCGATCTCTCGCCGGCCCAGCCCGGCGGCCAGCCGCTGGTGCAGAGCTACACGATTTCCTACGGCACCAATGCCGATTCGCCCGAGGTCGGCCCGCACATGGCCACCGTCAGCGCCAAGCTGCTGCCGGCCGGCGTCCGCACCACCTCGGTGACCGAGATCCTCGATACCTGGAAGAAGTTGACCGGCCCGCTGCCCGACATGGCGGCTTTCCGCATCACCGACAAGGAGCGTGGCGCCGGCGGCAAGCCCATCGACGTGCGCTTGCAGGGACCGGACCTCAAGTCCCTCGAAGCGACCGCCAGGGAGATGCGCAAGTTCTTCCGCGGCTTTGCCGGCGTCCGCGACGTCACCTACGATCTGCAGCCCGGCAAGCCGGAATTCCTTGTGAGGGTCAGGCCGGCTGCGGCAACCGCCCTCGGCGTCAGCGCGCAGTCGATCGCGACGCAACTGCGTTCTGCCTTCCGCGGCGATACCGGGCTTCAGGTGCGTGACGATCTCGGCGGCCTCGACATCGTCGCCCGTCTGACCGGAGAGGACCGCCAGTCGGCTGCCGATCTGGCGGCGATCAACATCTCCGGGCCGGACGGCGCCCTGATCCCGCTCTCGGCCGTCGCCGATATCAGCGAGAGCCGCGGCTATGCCTCCGTGCAGCGCATCGACGGCCAGCGCACCGTTTCCGTGCAGGGCTCGATCAATCCCGGCATCGCCAACGCCCGCGAGCTGATGGCGGCGCTCAAGAGCGATTTCGTGTCGCAGTTACATGACAAACGGCCAGACGTGAACATCACCATCGTCGGCGAGGCCAAGGATACGGCGACCACCGGCTCCTCGCTCGCCCGCAACCTCCTCGTCGGGCTGATCGGCGTCTATTTCATCCTCGCTTTTCTGTTCCGCAGCTTCGTTCAGCCGGTGGTCGTCTTCGCCGCGATCCCGCTGTCGCTGGTCGGCGTGATCTGGGGGCACATGGCCCTTGGCCTGCAGATCTCGCTCCCCAGTCTCGTCGGTCTCGCCACGCTGGCCGGCGTGGTGGTGAACGGTTCGATTCTTCTTGTCGGCTTCATTAAGGACAAGCACGCCGCCGGCGCCGACCTGGAACAGGCGGCCATCGAGGCAGTGCGGGACAGGTTCCGTGCGATTGTACTGACGTCGCTGACGACGGTCGTCGGGCTCGGCCCGCTTCTGTTCGAGCCGAGCACGCAGGCGCAGTTTCTGCGCCCCATCGTTGCCAGCCTAGCTTTCGGCCTGACCAGCGCCACGGTTCTGTCGCTCTTCGTCACGCCGGCAATGTTCCTGATCCTCGCCGACCTCGGGCTGGTGCGTTCGCAACCGCCGGAGACGGACCGACGCCCCGCGGCGCTCGCCGGAGGCAAAGCCTGAGCGGCCGGCAATGGCCGGCGCTATCAACTGACCCCTGCGAGCGCCTTGCGGGCGCGCACATAGCGCGCGTGATTCTGTTCGAAGGCGTCCGCCAGCCTTGCATCGGGGGAGACCGTTCGCATGATCGGCGGTCGCGTCGCGATCTCCGCACCGCCGCCGGTCGCTGCCATCATGCCAAGCCGCGCTGCGCCGAACGCCGTCCCAAACGCCCCGCCCGCGGGAACGTCGATTGCTGCACCGAGAACGGTTGCCAGAACCTTGAGCCAGTAATCGGAGCGGCTGCCGCCGCCAACCGCGAGCAGGCTGATGATCTTCGTTCCCGTCGCCGCAATCGCCTCCTGACAATCGCGCAACGCGAAGGCGACACCCTCAAGCACGGCACGCGTGGCAGCGGCGCGGTCGGTGGCATGTTCGAGCCCGAGAAAGGCACCGCGGATGCTGGCGTCGTTGAGAGGCGTCCGTTCCCCGCCGAGATAGGGCAGGAACAGCGTGCGCCCCGGTGGTTGCAGCGGGCCGAGCGCTCCGGTCAGCGCCGACGCCTCGGCCTTGAGCATGGCCGCCAGCCAGTTGAGCGCGTCGGTGGCGGAGAGGACGACGCCCATCTGATGCCAGCGCGCGGGCAGGGCGTGGCAGAAGGTGTGCACGGTTGTCTCGGGTGCCGGAGCATAGCTGTCGTTGGCGACGAACAGCACGCCCGAAGTGCCCAGCGAGACGAATCCTTCGCCGGCCCTGATCAGGCCGGCGCCTGCCGCTGCTGCGGCATTGTCGCCGGCGCCCCCGGCCACCACCACGTCCTTGCGAAAGCCCCAGCGCCGGGCGAGCGCGGGCTTCAGTACGGCCGAGACCTCGGAGCCCTCCACCAGTCGCGGCATGTGATCGCGCGTCAGCCCCGAATCCGCCAGGAGCGTATCCGACCAGTCGCGTGCGCCGGTATCGAGCCAGCAGGTGCCGGCAGCGTCCGACATTTCGCTGACATACTCTCCCGTCAGCCAAAGTCGCAGATAGTCCTTGGGCAGGAGAACCTTGCGGACTTGTTCGAAGAGCCGGGGTTCGTGATTGCGCATCCAGGCAAGCTTCGGGGCCGTGAAACCGGGGAAGACGATGTTTCCGGAAATGGCGCGCCAGAGTGGGCGCGCGTCCATTTCGGCCGCTTCCGGTCCCGAGCGCGTATCGTTCCACAGGATCGACGGGCGCAGCACCGCATCGGCCGTGCCGATCGGCGTGGCACCGTGCATCTGACCCGACAGGCCGATGCCGCGAACCTCCGCGATGGGGATTGCCGCAGCGAGTTCGTCGAGCACGCGCTCGGCGGCATCGATCCAGTCGGCTGGTTCCTGTTCCGACCAACCGTCTTCCGGCCGCGAAACACCCAACGGTGCCGCTGCCGTGGCGACGACGGCCTGGTCTTCGCCGATGGCGACGCCCTTCAGGCCGCTGGTGCCGAGATCAAGGCCTAAATACATCGGCCCAGTCCTCGACCGGCCGCCCGGGGCCCCGAAAACCGGCGACAGGGCATCACGCTGGGCGCTGCCGGCGGGTCACAATGTTCTGGCTCTGACACGGCCCGGCGAGACGTCATGTCCCGATTATAGCAGCCGATCCGTCGATGAATGGCAACATCTCGCGGAGGTCGACGATGACCGCCATCGCTCCGGCCGCGCGCATCTGGCTGCCGTGCAATTCACGCCGGTCCGCCAGGTGGTCGCCGCCGACAAATCCGAGCGAACGGATTCCCCCCTTTGTGGCTGCCGAAACGCCCGCAACCGCGTCTTCGACGACAAGGCAGTCCTGCGGTCTCATGCAAAGCCGTTCGGCCGCGAACAGGAACAGGTCCGGTTCCGGCTTTCCCCGTGCAACCGAATCCGCGCTGAAGGCACGGTCGAGGAACCGATCCCTGAGACCGGTCACATCCAGAGCGAAGTTCAGCCGCCGATAGGAACCGCCCGAGGCAACGCAGTATTTGATGCAACGCTCGTCGAGCCGGTCGAGAACCTCCAGCGCGCCGGTGATGATCGTCAGCCCCTGCGAATAGTGGTCAAAAAGGCGCGCATACCAGCTTTCGCGGAAAGCCGGTTCAGGTTGCTTGCCGGTCTCACGTTGGACATAGGCCTGAATGTCCTCGAAAGTGGCGCCCAGAAACGTATCGACCAATGCGTCCCAGTCGTGCCGAATGCCGAACTCTTCGGAAAGCCTGTCGCGCAGCTCGGCGAGCGCGATGATTTCGCTGTTCACCAGAACGCCATCGAAATCGAAGATGACAGCTTTTGTGCTTTCCCTGGACATCTAGGTCTTGTTGAGAAGGAGTTCGGCCGTCACATCGTCGGTGATCAGCGTATTGACGAATCCGCGCTTCATTGCAGCGCGTATGATATCGACCTTGTGGCGGCCTGCCGCCGCCAGAATCTTCTCCGGTATCGCGCGCAGCGTTTCAAGTTCCACACCGATCGTCCGTTCGCTCAACGGATGCGATATTTCGTTGCCGTCAATGTCGAGGAACCGCCCTAACATGTCGCCGACCGCGCCAGCGGCGGCCAGTTCCTCCACCGACACCTCCCCCGGCAGTCCGGTGGATACCAGGTAGGAGCGCGACGAGACGTCGCCGGCAACCAGAATCGCGGCGTCGAGCTTTTCGCATTTCCGGAAGTGCTCTGCGAAGATCTCCTGCGACAGGAACGCCCGGCGGTCGACGTCCTTGGAAAGGTAGATCGGCGCGGCGATGACCGAGTATTTCGATCCGAATCTTTCAGCGAAGCCGGAGGCGATGCCGAATGAGTTGAATGCCGCACCGGTGGTGTTGCCGCCGATCATGGAGACGATTTCGATCTGCGGTTGGGACTGCTGCGGCAGCCTGTGAATGGCGCTCTGCAGCGTCATGCCCCACGACACGCCGATGGATTTCCACGATTGGGTGTTCAACCGGCTGACCAGGAAGCTGGCCAACGCCGCGCCCACCGGCACGTGGTAGTCGTAGCTCTCGCGATCGGCGGGGGCGACCAGGGCCTTCTCCAGGCCGAATCGGTCGCGCAGCTCTTCCTGCAATTCGATGCGCGACAGGAACGGCGATTCGATCTGGACCTTGACCACGCCAAGCGCGCGCGCCCGTTGCATCGCCTGGTTCACGCGCAGCCGCGTCACGCCAAGAACTTGGGCGACCTCGGCCTGGGTCTTCCCGTTGACGTAATAGTGCCAGCACACCTCGGTGACAAAGGCTTCGCTGTCGTCCTGTCCATTGTGTGGCATGCGCCAATTCCCAGCATCTCCAGGCGTCACCCACTTGCCGCCGGCCGCGACAATGCCAAGGCCGGCAACCATTACGATGCCATACATAACATTTGTATCACAGCACGAACAGATGCAATAAACACTTGCATTGAGTTTTTTACATATGTATTAGTGAATCTGTCGCGGCTTCGGCCGCTGGACCGATGTGGGAGGGAATTACGATGCGTTTGAAAGCGAGTTTGGGCGCGATCGCTTTGGTGACCGGGCTCATGGCAGGCGGTACCGCGTGGGCCGATTTCTGGTCGGACGCCGGTGCGCAATTCAAGGGGCTGACCCTGCACGGCGTGACCGAGAACACGCCGCCGTCGAACTACATCAAGAACGTTCTGGCCAAGCAGTTCGAGGAGAAGACCGGAATCAAGGTCGAGATCGAGACGACCTCCTGGGACCAGATGTACGACAAGGCCATCAAGGACATGGAAGCCGGCACCGGCATCTATGACATGGTCTACATCGAGCAGGACATCGTCTACGCCTATCTGGCCCGCCACTTCCTGGTCGATATCACGAAGTCGCTGAAGGACAATCCCAAGCTGAAGGCGCCGACCTTCGACGAGGCGAACTTCACGACCTTCGCCGACTACTTCAAGGAAGACGGCGATCTGTTCGGCATGCCGATGGAGGCCTTCATCAAGATCTACCTCTACCGGAAGGATCTGTTCAACGACCCGGAGATTCAGGCCGCCTTCAAGAAGGAATACGGCCACGATCTGGCTCCGGCGAAGACGCACGAGGAATACACCAAGATCGCCGAGTTCTTCACCAAGTGGGGCAAGGACCACAACATGGAGCTGTGGGGCTCGACTGCCCAGGCTCACACCGGTCACCCCGCCTCCTGGTATGAGTTCTTCGAGTTGGTTGCGCCGACGTTCGGCGTCTACAAATGGGGCATCAACGCCGAAGATAACTATGGCGCCTCGGTTGCCCATGGCGGCCAGATGAACAGCGACAAGGCCAAGGCAGCGCTGAAGTGGTGGCTGCACCTGCGCGACATCGCTCCGCCGGAATCGTCGCAGAGCACGTGGAGTGAAGTGGCGTCGACCTTCGCAGCCGGCCGTGCGGCCCAGGGACTGGTCTACGGCGAGAACGCAGCCTGGATCGGCTCGGACCCTGAAAAGTCCAAGATCGTCGGCAAACTCGGCGTGGCGCTTCCGCCGGTCTCTCCCGGCGTGATGGAAGATGCCGAATCGGGCAAGGGCTACATCGGTTACTATGACGGTGGCGCCTTTGGTCTTCCGGTGACCTCCAAGAACAAGGACGCTTCGCTCCTGTTCCTCGAATATATCGGGCAGGAACTCGGTGCAGGCCGACTGGGCTGTGGCCGGGTCGCGCATCACCAACAAAGCCACCTACGACGATCCCAAGGTGGTGGCGATGGACAAGAAGCTGGACGGCTACTTCACGATGATGAAGAAGGACGGGCATCTGTTTGCAGGCGCTCCGCCCTATCCGTTCCACGCACAGGTGCGTGAAGCCACGGCCCCGATCTTCTACAAGATCCTGACTGGCGACATTCCTCCCGATGAGGGACTGGACCAAATGGCGGCGAAGGCTGAGGAAGAGCTGACGAACCTCGGCTATCGCAAGTAAATCACGACCTGGATGCGGGCCGCCGTCCATGGAGGGCGGCCCGCATCTCCCGGCCTCCGCCCGGAGGCGCGTATAGAAAAGAATAAGCGCGGCGCCAGGGAGGCTAAGCCGATGCAATCGAACAGGCTGGGGTGGATTTGCTCTCCCCGACGCTGGTGTTGCTGGGTCTGTTCGGCGTCTTCCCGTTCATCTACGTGGTGTGGGTTTCGTTCCATCAATGGAACCCGTTCGGCGCCGACCCCCACATGATCTACAACGGCGCGGCCAATTTCCGGCGCCTGGTCTTCGACGCCGAATTTCTGCACTCGGTCGGCATCACCACCATGTTCGTGGTCTTCGCCGTCTTGAGCGAACTGATCGTCGGCTACTTTCTTGCGCAAGCCTTCATGCGCGATTTTCCCGGCAAGGGTTTTTTCCGCACCATTCACACGCTGCCGCTCATCGTGGCGCCGATCGTCGTCGGCTCGGTCTGGCGGCTGATGACGACGCCCTCGATCGGCATCATTCCGTATGTGTTGCGCCACTGGCTCGGCTACGACCTGAACATCGGGCAGGACGCCACGGCGGCATTCATCATTACGGTTATCATGGACATCTGGCACTGGACGCCGCTGGTCACGCTGACGCTGATCGCCGCCCTGGTGTCACTGCCCGCCGAACCCTTCGAGCAGGCGCAGATTGACGGCGCCAACAAGTGGCAAATCTTCTGGGAGGTCACCCTGCCGATGATCCGGCCGGCGCTGCTGGCCACGGTCTTCATCCGGCTGATGGACGCGCTGCGCATCGTCGACGAGGTGTGGATGGTAACCGGTGGCGGGCCGGGCGCGGCGACGCGCTATGTCGGCCTGCATATCTGGAGGGTCGTCTTCCCCAAGACCGACTATGGCTACGGTGCGACGATATCGGTCATCGTTCTCTACCTGACCATCGTGGTCTGTTGGCTGCTTTTTGTCAGTCTCGTTGCACCTCGCAACAAAAAGGGAGGGGCCTGATGCCCAGAGAGCGCCCGCTGCTCCAGGTCGTCCTGTGGCTGGCGATCAGCTTCGTCACGCTGTTCCCGATCTATTGGCTGTTCGTCATCTCGGCGAAGATGCCGTCGGACCTGTTCTCGACTCCCGACGTGATCCTCAAGAGCGTCTACTGGAAGAACTATCTGCAGGTGCTCAACGATCCCGTGCTGCGCCGCTACATGACCAATTCGCTCATCATTGCGTCGGGCAATGCGGTGCTGTGCACGTTGCTGGGCTTCCTGGCCGTCTATGCGCTGTCGCGCTTCGACCTCGGCGGCAAGGAGAGCGTCTTCTTCTGGAGCATCACCAACCGCATGGCGCCGCCGGCAAGTTTCCTGCTGCCCTTCTTCCTGCTCCTCACCCAGGTCTACAAGATCGGCAGCTTCTCGCTCTACGACAGCAAGATCGGTCTGATCTTGGTCTATTGCACCTTCAATCTGCCGTTTGCGATATGGACGCTGAGACCCACGGTCGACGCGATACCGCCGGAACTGGACGAAGCCGCCACCGTCGATGGTGCGAGCGCCTGGAAGGTCATCAGCGAGATCATCTTCCCGCTGGCGCGACCGGGCCTCGCGGTGACCCTGATCCTCACCTGGGTCTTTGCCTGGAACGAGTTCCTGCTCGCCGCGACGCTGACCAGCTTCAACGCACGCACGATCACCACCGGTCTTTCGGAATATGTGACGACGACCGGCACCAACTGGGGAATCATGGCGGCGATCGCGGTGATCACCCTGATTCCGGCACTGATCGTCTTCTCGCTGGTCCAGCGCCACATCGTTGCCGGCCTGACCTTCGGCGCCGTGAAGGGGTGACGTCATGACCTCGTCAAATGACGACAGCTCACTGAAGCCCTCGATCGATATCGAGACCTACGATGAAGACGCCCAGCTCGCCGCTCAGCAGTCCGGCAGCGGCGGCTTCCTGCCGATCGTCACCAACTGGTTCGACCGCTTCTTCATCAGCGTCGTGATCTGGGTCGCCCTGTCGCTGTTCTGGATGCGTTTCCTCGAGCCCATGGGGCTTTCGATCTGGATATCGAATGCAATCGCCATCGCGCTTGCCGTCGTGATCATCGCAAAAGGCTGAATGCGCGTATCGGAGTTAAGGAAATGAAATCACTGGTTCTGGAAGAGAAGAATAGCCTTACCCTCAGGGATTTCCCGATCGAGCGCGAAGAGAGCCTCGGCCCGCGCGACGTGCGCATCAAGCTGCACACCGTCGGCATCTGCGGCTCGGATGTTCACTATTACGTCCACGGCAATATCGGTCACTTCGTGGTCAGGGCGCCGATGATCCTCGGCCACGAGGGTTCGGGCACGGTGATCGAGAGTCGGCGACGAGGTCACCACGCTCAAGGTCGGCGACCGCGTCTGCATGGAGCCGGGCATTCCCGATCCCAACAGCCGTGCCACGCGGCTTGGCATGTACAACATCGATCCGGCAGTGCGCTTCTGGGCGACGCCGCCGATCCACGGCATCCTCCGCCCCACGGTGATCCACCCGGAGGGCTTCACCTTCAAGCTGCCCGACAATGTTTCCTTTGCGGAAGGCGCGATGGTGGAGCCCCTGGCGGTGGGCGTCCACGCGGCGACCAAGGCGCAGGTCAAGCCGGGCGATATCGCGCTGGTCATGGGCGCCGGACCGATCGGGCTGGTGACCGCGCTGGCGGCGTTGGCTGCCGGTTG
This sequence comes from uncultured Alphaproteobacteria bacterium, assembly GCA_963743015.1. Lineage (GTDB taxonomy): Bacteria > Pseudomonadota > Alphaproteobacteria > Rhizobiales > Kaistiaceae > CAVSRC01. The sequence goes on along the minus strand of CAVUOD010000014.1, from coordinate 242,846 downwards.
CGCCCGCGTCTATGTCTCCGACCTCGACGACGCCAAGCTCGAGATCGCGGCGCGTCTCGGGCCGATCACCCCGATCAACGCGACCAAGCAGAACCCGGCGAAACAGATCCTCGCGGAAACCGATGGCTGGGGCGTCGAACTCGTCTTCGAGGCGACGGGCAGCCCCAAGGCCGCCGCCACGATCTTCGAAGCGCTTTGCCCCGGCGGACGCGTCGTGCTGATCGGCGGGCAGTCCGAGCCGATCGCCTATGATGCCGGCGCCGCCATGGTGCGCGAGGCGCATGTCGAGAATATCTTCCGCTACGCCCACGTCTTTCCGCGTTGCGTGGCGATGCTGTCCTCGGGCGCGATCGACGTGAAGCCGCTGATCACCCGGACATTCGAATTCGACGAGAGCGTGCACGCCTTCGAGGTTGCCGCGTCGGCGCCGAGCGGCGACGTGAAGATGCAGATCGCGATGCCGGCCTAGGATAATGTCGCAATGAGATGGAGTGCCGACTGTGGCTGATGTCAGAATAGACGAGGTCGTCAAGAAGTACGGCAACCTCCAGGTGATGCACGGCGTGAGCGTCGACATCGAAGACGGCGAGTTCGTCGTTCTCGTCGGCCCCTCGGGCTGCGGCAAATCCACGCTTCTCAGGATGATTGCCGGCCTCGAGGTGATTACCGCCGGCCGCATCAGCATCGGCGGGCGGATCGTCAACGATGTCCTGCCCAAGGATCGCGATATCGCGATGGTCTTCCAGAACTACGCGCTCTACCCGCACAAGACCGTTGCCGAGAATATCGGCTTCCCGCTCAAGATGGCGAAGATGTCCAGGGCGGATATCGCGCGAGAGGGTGAACAGGGCGGCCGGCATTCTCGACGTCACCCACCTTCTCGATCGCTATCCGAAGCAGCTTTCCGGTGGCCAGCGGCAACGCGTGGCGATGGGGCGGGCCATCGTCCGCGATCCGCAGGTCTTCCTTTTCGACGAACCCCTGTCGAACCTCGACGCCAAGCTGCGCGTTGCCATGCGGGTCGAGATCAAGGAACTGCACCAGAGGCTGAAGACGACCGTCATATACGTCACCCACGACCAGATCGAGGCCATGACCATGGCCGACAAGATCGTGGTGATGCGCGCCGGCTACATCGAGCAGATGGGTTCGCCCCTCGATCTCTATGACGCCCCGGCGAACGTCTTTGTCGCCGGATTCATCGGCTCGCCTGCGATGAACTTCATCAAGGGCAAGATTTCGCTCAAGGACGGGGCGGCACAATTCGTCTCCGACAAGGGGCCCGTCATGCCGACCCCGGCCGGCTCCTATCAGGACGGTCAGGCGGTGGTCTACGGCATCCGTCCCGAGCATATCGAAATCGGCGAAGGCGGATTGCCGGTCAAGGTTTCGGTGACGGAGCCGACCGGCTCGGAGACGCATGTCTATGCCCATATCGGCGAGGATGCGCTCGATGCGGTGGTCAAGGCCCGGGTTTCGGCGAAGCCGGGCGAGATGGTTCCTTACCTGATCGATCCGGCCAACGTGCATCTCTTCGACAGCGAGACCAAGAAGCGGATCTGAAGTCCGACCTGCTGGATCGTGGTATTGAGAAACGGGCCGCGCGGCGAGCCGAACCTCGGAGGTCGCTTGCGGCCGACAAGGATAGTCGGCAGCGCGTGCCCCTGAGACGACACGCAGACAGAGGGTGAGACATGAATCCGGTCAGTGACGAAGATCTGGCGTTCGATCGCGTTTTCGACTTCTCGGGCAAGACGGTGCTGGTGACCGGCGGAGCCAATGGTATCGGGCGGTCGATTGCCGAGCTGTTCGCCGAACGCGGCGCCCGCCTGGCGTTGATCGACAAGTCTCCCAGCGTGGCGGACGTGGCGAAAACGCTTGGCGCGAGCGCCCTGGCCGTGGTGGCCGACATCTCCGACGACGGGCAGGTCGCCCAAGCAATCGGGTCGATCGTGGCCGAGACCGGGCGCATCGACGTGTTGATCAACAATGCCGGCATCGGCAGCACCGAGCCGGCCGAGCTGGGCACGACCGCCAACTGGAACCAGATCATCGACGTCAATCTCAGCGGCCAGTATTTCGTCGCCAGGGAGGTTGGGCGGCGAATGCTGGAGAGCGGCGGCGGACGCATCGTGATGATGGCATCGCAGGCGGCCGTTGTCGGCCTCGACGGACACTCGGCATACAGCGCGTCCAAGGCCGGCGTTCTTGGCATGATGCGCTGCATGGCGCTCGAATGGGGTGGCCGCGGCATCACCATAAATGCGATTTCACCGACGGTGGTCCAGACCGAAATGGCGGATATCCATTGGGGCGGCGAGAAGGGACGGCGCGCGCGTGCGGAAATCCCGGTCGGCCGCTTCGCCCTTCCGCGCGAGATCGCCTATGCGGCTCTGTTCCTGTCCAGCAACGCCGCGGCGATGATCAACGGCGCCAACCTCGTCATCGACGGCGGATTTACGATTCGCTGACGGACGGCTGTCGTTGACGGCCTCGATTGCCGGCTCCACCGGCCCTTTGGCGTTGGCGGCGTAGCTGCCAGGCTGAGGCGGTCGGTTCTTGGGGAAGGGGACGCCGTCTCGGCCGACGCGATCGCCGGCTGGTGCACCGCGAACAAGCCGCAATACGGGCTTGTCGAGATTTCGCCGTATCCGCGTCGCGGCGGAAGACATGGCGCGCGAGTTCTATGCGATACCGGGCGCGCCGCCGTATCCGGGCCGGCACGGCCATCGTTCAACTATCGAGGATGTCGCCGTCAACGGCAGGGTCGTAGATGAAGTAGTCCGGCCACAGATCGCGGAAGACGGCGGTGTCGAGCTTGAGCTTGGTGAGGTGGAGCGTCATGCACGCCACGGCTTTGTCGGCGTCCCGCCGCGCGATGGAGTCGAGAACGTCGCCATGCTCGCCCAACACCATCATCATGCGCCCCGGCTGCGGCAGGGTCAGGCGACGATAGCGTTCGACCTGGATCCTGATCTGCCGGATCATGTCCCAGATGCCGGGCAGGCGGCCCGCCGCCGCGATCGCGGCGTGAAAGGCATCGTCGGCCTGGTGAAAGGCTTCCTCGTGACCGGCCTCGGCCGTCTCGCGCTGGCGCTGGACGATCGCGCGAAGCTCCATGATCTGGCTCTCGCTCGCTTTTTCGGTGGCGGCCCGCACCGTCACTGCCTCCAGCGCCTGGCGCGCGACGATCGCTTCGCGCAGGTCGGAAAACGGAATGCGTGCGACGAAGGTGCCTGATTTCGGAATGACGTCGACGAGACGGTCGCGTGCCAGCCTGAGCACCGCCTCGCGCACCGGCGTGCGGCTGATGCCGTAGCGCTGGGTTATCTCTCTTTCGAGGATGGGCGTGCCCGGCACCAGCTTCATCGAGATGATCGCCTGCAGCAGGTCGCGATAGACCAGCTGCGAATTCTTGGGGCTTTCCGGCAGGCGCGCCTGGCTGGCCATTTTCGGCGGCGCGTTGCGCGCGCGCGGCTTGCGCACCCGCGTTTTCCGTTCCGGAGTCGATCCCGTCTGGGTGCCTCGCGCTCCCACTGCCTTCTTCCCTGTCTGTGTCGTGAGTCGGAACGCCGCTGCTTTTCGCACGTCACCGGCTGCACTGCGACCCTATTCGGCAGGCCGCGCCCATGCCGCTCGGCGCGCCTCTTGTGAGCGCCATTTAACTTATATACTAGACACTTCTAGTATATAAGTTAAATCGGAGGCTCGATTGCGAGCACGCCGGCGATGGCGTGGGCCGATGCAAGGTGCGGGAAGAGCCGCCCAAACCTCGTGAAATAAGACAGGCTTGTCGACCCCGACGAGCCCGCCAGGCGTTCGGCGAGGGCAGCGCCACGATCGACATGGACCAGGAAGGGGAGCGGCAACCGGCGCCGGCCGGTCGCCGTTTTCTCGTTTGAGGCGAACGGAGGTTACTTCGCGTGCTTGGTGGGCAGGCCGTGCTTGGTCATCAGTTCCAGATAGTCCTCGCGCGGCGGAACGAAGATGTCGATGCCCTTGAAGCCGGTGGTCGTCTTCCCGCCATGGATGGTGTTCGACGGGTGGATGCACACATCGCCGGCTTCCATCAGGAAGGTCTCGTCGCCGCAGGTGTGCAACTCGCTGCCTTCCAGGATGATCAGAATCTGCACGGCCTCGTGCTTGTGCAGGGGGAACTCGGTGCCTGGCGGGTTTTCGATGAAGCTGAGGAGGGCGCCGTCACTGGCCAGGAACCGTGTGCTCGATTCGGCGGTCAACGGCACCAGCGGGATGTCCTTGATCGTGTGGACGTATTTCGATTTCTTGTTGGCTTGGTAGGTCACAGCTTCTTCTCCTTTCGAAATTCAGTCGATCCGGCATGCCGGCAGCGCCTCTTGCGAGCGAGCCGGCCGCCGTCGACGAAGGTCGTTCGATCGGTGATGGAGCCGCGAGCGTCCATGCGGCCTATCCCTTCACCAGAACGCCGGAAATGACTGAGGCGCAGCGGCGGACCGCGTCGATTTCGCGGGCGATGCTCCTGTCACTGTTGATGTACGACGGAAAGGCGATGCTGACGGCGCCAACCACGTTGTCCGCCGAACCAAAGATCGGCGCTGCCACGCACACCACGCCGCGCGTGAGTTCTTCCCGGTCAAGTGCGAATCCCTCCTTGCGTACGGAAGCAAGTTCTTCCCGGAGCTTGATCGGGATCACAATCGTATTCGCTGTCACAGCCAGCAGGGGCGCGGCGAGGATAGGCTCGCGGTCCTCTTCCTTGGCGAAGGCAAGCAGGACCTTGCCGAGCGCCGTGCAGTGAAGCGGGAAGCGCTTGCCCACCTCGGAGAACAGTTTGATTCCGTAGTCCTGCGCCTCGATCTTGTCGACGTAGACGCCGGCATCGCCGTCGCGGATGCCGAGCGTGGCTGTGTGATGCGTTGCCTCGTGCAAGGCCTGCAGATGGGAATGCGCCAGGCTCCGCAGGTCGAGATTGGCGGTTACCTCGCAGCCGATGCTGGCCAGCTTGAGGCTGCCGCGATAGCGCGCCGTGTGGCGCGAGAAGGACAGCACGCCCATGCCCACCAGTTCCTTGAGGATGCGATGGGCGCTGGCCTTGGGAGCGCCCGTCGCTACCACGATTTCGGCGAACGTCATGCCCGCCGCCTGGCGGGAGACAACGGTCTCGATCATCGTGAAAGCTTTTTGCAGGCTGCTCATCGGCGTTTCGCCTGTCCTGTCCTACGGCGTGCCGGGGCTGGCGGCGGTCGTCGGTGAGACGCCCTGGACGACGGCCTGGAAGCCCTGAACGATGTTGCGAATGGAATAGATGACCATGATGAAACCGGCGATCGGCATCGGCGCGTACCACCACATCATGGGCCAGGCGAGGATGGGCGAGGTGCGGCTCACTCCCAGGGTCAGATTGAGGCTGCAATAGGCGAAGAGGACGATGAAGGTGGCCGTGAGAAGCTCCAGGAACAGGCCAAGGAAGCGGCCGAATCGTGTGCCGGCCAGCATCATGGCCAAGGCCTCGATTTTGAAATGGTCGTTCTCGCGCCACAGCTCGGCGGCGGCGACGAAAACGAGCGACGCGACAAGCCATTCGATGATCTCGTCCGACCAGCTCAGCTTGGCGATGGGGACGAAGCGGATGAAGACCACGCCCCCCATGACGACGGTCAAGGCCAGCATGTCGGCGATGCAGAACCCGCGCAGGATCGCTCCCAGATTACGATCAGCCGTCTTGAGGGTCGCCATCATCGCCCGTCTAGTCCGGCATGAGGGCGTTGGGCAGCCACAAGCCCAGTTCGGGGATATAGGCGATCAGCAGCGTGACGATGAGGATGCCGAGAAGATAGGGCCACAGCTCGCGGCTGAGCCGGCCGATCGGGACGCCGCTGACAGTGGAGACGGCGTAGAGGCTCATGCCCACCGGCGGCGTCAACAGGCCGATCATCGAACACAGGACCATGATGATGCCGAACTGCAGGGGGTCGATGTCGAAGCGCTGGATCAGCGGTATGAACACGGGAATGGTGATGACCATCACCGCGATGCCCTCCATGAAGCATCCGAGCACCAGGAGGATGAAAACGAGGATCAGCATGATGATCCAGGGCGTCGAGGTCAGGCTGGTCAAGCCGTTGATCACCTGCTCGGGGATGCTCTGGCGGATCATCAGCCAGCTGAAGAAGCCGGCAACCGCGATGATGAACAGCACCTTGACGCTTTGCCGGACCGACTCCCAGACAATGCCGGGGACATCGCGAATACCGAATTCCTTGTAGATCACGCCGCCGACCAGGAAGGCGTAGAGCGAAGCGACCACCGCCGCTTCGGTGGGGGTGAAGATGCCGCCGAGAATCCCGCCGATGATGATGACCGGCATCATCAGTGCCAGGAAGGAATCGCGGAAGGTCTGCCACAAATGTCCGAACGACGGCCACGGGTCGACCGGATAGCCGCGCCGCTTGGCGATGAAATAGACGGCGATCATCATCGCAATCCCCATCAGGATGCCGGGGACGAAGCCGGCGAGGAACAGCTTGATGATCGAAACGCCGGTCATGCTGCCGTAGACGACGAAGGCGATGGAAGGCGGAACCACCGGCCCGATGGTCGAGGATGCCGCGGTGACGGCGGCGCTGAACTCGCGGTCGTAGCCGTTCTCGGTCATCGCCTTCATCTCGACCAGGCCGAGGCCGGCGGCGTCTGCCACCGCCGCCCCCGACATGCCGGAAAAGAGCATGCTGGCGACCACGTTGACGTGGCCGAGGCCGCCCCGCATGTGGCCGACCAGGGCGCGGGCGAAGGCGAAGACCCGCACGGTGATTCCGCCATAGTTCATCAGATTGCCGGCCAGGATGAAGAACGGGATGGCGAGCAGGGTGAAGCCGGTGCTCGCCACATACATGCGTTGTGCCATCAGCGGCAGCACGAAGGCGTCACCCATCAGGATGAACGCGCCTGCCGCCGTCAGCCCCATCGCCGCGAAGATCGGCACGCCGAGCAGGACCAGGCCCACCAGCACGCCGAAGATCGCCAGCGTCAGCATGTTCCGTTCTCCGCCCCGGTTCTGGGTTGTTGTTGGGTCTTGGCCTAATCGGTTTCCGCGACCATCTTCAGGAAGGCGTCGACGTTGTCCTTGCCGGCATACTCGGCGATGGTGTCATAGGCCGGCTGCATCTTGGCCTTGAACGCCGCGAGATCGGGCTCGGTCACCTCCATGCCCTTTTCCTTGAGCTTGGCGACCAGGCCTTGCTCCGCCTTGAGGTTCTCGTCACGGAACCATTGGCCGGCTTTCTGCGCCTCTTCCTTCAGTATCTTCTGCTGGTCCGGGGTGAGCTTTTCCCAACTCGCCTTGCTGATCACGGCGACCATCGAGTTGTAGGAGTGGTAGTCCAGCGCCAGGTACTTCTGGGTCTCGTACAGCTTGTAGGTATAGATGACGGCGAGCGGGTTCTCCTGGCCGTCGACCACGCCCTGCTTGAGGGCCATCGGCAGTTCGGGGAAGGCGATCTTGGTGACCACCGCGCCGGCCGCTTCCATGGCCGCCTGCAGCTGGATTTCGCCAGGGGTGCGGATCTTCAAGCCCTTGACGTCATCGGGGGTCATGATCGGCCGCCGGCTGTTGGTCAGGTTGCGGAAGCCCCATTCCCAGTTGGCCAGGTGGACAAGGCCGATCTGGTCGAAGCGCGGCGCCACCCAGGCGGTGAAGGGGCCGTCAAGCACGCGCCAGGCGTGTTGATAGCTCTTGAAGACGAAGGGCAGCATGACGACGCCGAAGGGCTTGTCGCCGGCCGGGCCGTACTTGTCGAGCATGGGCTGGGTGGGCAGGCTGATGTCGATGGCGCCCTTCAGCTGCTGTTCGAGGACTTCGTTGCCGTCGCCCAGCTGGCTGGCCGGATAGATCTTGATGGTGACGGCGCCGCCGGTGCGCTCCGCCACGGCGGCGGCCATCATCTCCGCAGCCTTGCTGGCCGGATGGTCGATCGGCGCGTAGTGGGCGAGTTTGAGCTCTAGGGCGGAGGCTGAGGTGACCATCATCGCCAGCAGCGACGCGGCTCCCAGCAGGCCCAGGATACGCTTCATCATATCTGTGTCTCCCTCGGTGGCGGTTCTCTTGATGGAAACCCCGCCGCTCTCCCCGGCACGATCCTGTTGGCGGACGCAAATCCGCACGGCTGCCATCGGACCACCGAAACCGAAGGACTTGGCGGGATGTCGTTTTCAAAAGCCCCCTGTTTCACATATGGAATCAGGTTCCACAAAATGATTATGCCCAAAAATACTATGAATTGTCAAGGCTGGTATGGCATCAATACTTTGATCGGTACGTTGAGTACTTAGTAAGTTCTTCCAATCAATACAAAGGCCGTCCGCAATCGCAACCAATATTGTTCGGTTGTTTCTGAAACGAGACAGCCCCATCACCGGGGTTTACTCGGTGAAAACTAGTATATTAGATATATTTGTTCTGTGCCGGCCGCCGTCGGGCTGGCATCGCTCCGGTCCATTTCGGCATCATCACGATTCTCACGCTGATGATCGGCCTGCTGAGGCCGCCGAGCGGCATGGTCTTCTACGTCCTGTCGAAGGCCCCGCTCCGAGCGTTGTTGGTGCATCCGAACGGACGCAATCCGAAAGCGCAAGCGGGGTGACGCAATCGCCGCCGGGTCCCGCATCCAAGAGGCGAGGGGGCGGCACGATCGCGCGCGCCGCACCGCCCGCACCTTCCAGGGCACAGCGTGCTTGCCTTTCGCTCATATGTCGAATAGTCTCGACATATGGACGAAATAGACGCCATCCTGGCCTTCGCGGCACTTGCACAGGAGACCCGGCTGCAGGCCTTCCGCATGCTCGTCGCCAGCGAGCCGCACGGCCTGGCTGCCGGGGAAATCGCGCGCCGGCTGGCGGCGCCGCACAACACCCTGTCGTCGCATCTTGGCGTCCTGTCGCGCGCCGGCCTCGTCACCGGCGAGCGGCGCAGCCGTTCGATCGTCTATCGCGCCAATCTCGACCGCGCCCGCGACGTGGTGACCTTTCTGCTCAAGGACTGTTGCGGCGGCGATCCCGGTACCTGCTCCGCCGTCGTCGATGCTCTTGCACCCTGCTGTTCAAAGGAGGCCGGCCGTGGATGATCGTGTCTTCAATGTCCTGTTTCTGTGCACCGGCAATTCCGCCCGCTCGATCATGGGCGAAGCCGTCCTTAACAAGGATGCACGCGGCCGCTTCAAGGCCTATTCGGCGGGCAGTCATCCCAAGGGCGCCGTGAACCCGTTCGCGCTCAAGGTGCTGGCCGATCTCGATTATGAGACCGAGGGGCTGCACTCGAAGCCGTGGGACGTCTTTGCCGTGCCGGGGGCGCCGGTCATGGATTTCGTCTTCACCGTCTGTGACGACGCGGCCGGCGAGGTATGCCCGGTGTGGCCGGGCCAGCCGATGACGGCCCATTGGGGCATTGAGGACCCGGCCAGGGTCGAGGGCACCGACCTCGAGAAGGAAGCTGCCTTCGTCCGGGCGCTGCGCTACCTCAAGACCCGCATTGGCATCTTCACCAATCTGCCGCTGCGCGGCCTGAGCGCGCTGTCGCTGCAGAAGAAGCTGCACGAGATTGGCGAAATGGAAGGTGCGAGCCGGGCTCGCGTCAAGTCTCCGCTCGCGCCTTAGTTGCCATCAACGACAACCGAATGTGAGACATGTCGACATTCGAACGGTACCTAAGTGCCTGGGTCGCATTGTGCATCGTTGCCGGTGTTGCGCTCGGCCACTTCTTTCCTGGTTTCTTTCACGTGGTCGGCTCGATCGAAATCGCCAAGGTCAATCTGCCCGTCGCGGTGCTGATCTGGCTGATGATCATCCCAATGCTGATCAAGATCGATTTTGCCGCGCTCGGGCAAGTCAAGGAGCATTGGCGCGGCATCGGCGTGACGCTGTTCATCAATTGGGCCGTCAAGCCGTTCTCGATGGCGCTTCTCGGCTGGCTGTTCATCGGCTGGCTGTTCAGGGCTTATCTGCCGGCTGACCAGATCAACAGCTACGTCGCCGGCCTCATCCTCCTGGCCGCAGCGCCGTGCACCGCCATGGTGTTCGTCTGGAGCAACCTGTCCGACGGAGAGCCGCACTTCACGCTGAGCCAGGTCGCACTCAACGACCTCATCATGATCGTCGCCTTCGCTCCGATCGTGGGACTTCTTCTCGGCCTATCCGCGATCACCGTGCCTTGGGAGACGTTGCTTCTGTCAGTCGTGCTCTACATCGTCGTGCCCGTCGTCATCGCTCAGCTTGTCCGCCAGTTGGTCATGGCGCGCGGCGGTCAGCCCGCTCTCCTTGCTCTGCTGAAGAAGCTGCAACCGGCTTCACTCGTCGCTCTCCTGGCGACGCTGGTGCTGCTGTTCGGCTTCCAGGGCGAACAGATTCTGGCGCAGCCCCTGATCATCGCCATGCTGGCGGTGCCGATCCTGATCCAGGTGTATTTCAACGCCGGATTTGCCTATCTGCTCAACCGCGCGACCGGCGAGGCCCATTGCGTTGCCGCGCCCTCGGCCCTCATCGGCGCCAGCAATTTCTTCGAACTCGCCGTGGCGGCCGCAATCAGCCTGTTCGGATTCAATTCCGGTGCGGCTCTGGCGACCGTAGTGGGCGTTCTCATCGAGGTCCCGGTGATGCTCTCGGTGGTCAAGATCGTCAACGCGACACGCGACTGGTACGAGGCTGGTCCGGCCGTGAAGCGCCGCGTCCTGAGGCAAGACACCGCCGTTACGCCCGTCGGCAGCGCGGCACGCGAGTAGGCGGGCAGGACCGTTTCGGATGCCGAGCCGTGGTTCACGGCCTCGACCTCCTTCGTCAATCCCGCGGTCACCGTCGGCGGCGCTGCCGGTTCGCGCGCCCCAGCAATGATTGCCACGGGCTCGCCGCTGGCCATCCAGGCGCGCAGCTTTCACCCGCTACGGCCGGCACGCGCCGCACAGCAACAGCCTCGCGACCGGTGATAAGGTCGCGACCGCTGTCGATGCGCACGTCGCGATGCCGGGCCTTTCGGGCGCAGGAAGCGCGACGGCAGACATCCGAAGGAAGACGCCATGGAAGCGCTGGTCTGTTGCAATCCCGGGGAACTGGCCGTCGAGGAGCGGCCCGAACCGCAACGTGCAAGCGGCGACGTACTCGTCAGGATTTGCCGTGTCGGGATTTGCGGCACCGATTATCACATCTACGAGGGCAGCCACCCTTACCTGCAGTACCCGCGCGTCATGGGGCATGAACTGGCGGCGGAAGTGGTCGAGGCTCCGGCCGGCAGCCGCTTCCGGCAGGACGATCTGGTCGTCGTCAATCCCTATATCGCCTGCGGCACCTGCGTCGCCTGTCGCAAGGGGCGGCCCAATTGCTGCGTCGACATCGCCGTGCTCGGCGTCCATCGCGATGGCGGCATGACCAGGCTCATCAGCGTGCCGGAAGAAAACCTATATCCCGCCGAAGGCCTTACCGCCGATCAGGCCGCGACCGTGGAGTTCCTCTCCATCGGCGCGCATGGCGTCAGCCGCGCCGGCGGTTCGGTCCGATCCGGCCGCACGCTGGTCGTCGGCGCCGGGCCGATCGGCATTGGCGCGGCGATCTTCGCCAGGATCGCCGGATCGGCCGTCACCCTCATGGATACGGATGGCGAGCGGCTGGCAGAATTGCAGCTTCTGGTCGGCGCCGATTCGGCAATCGTCGCCAACGCCGACGCCGCCACGGCTGTCGACGAACACACCGGCGGCAACGGCTTCGACACGGTCATCGACGCCACCGGCAACCGCTCGTCGATGGAGGCCGGCTTCGGCTATATCGCCCACGCCGGCGTCTATGTTCTGCTCAGCGTGGTGCGCGAGACCGTCACCTTTGCCGATCCCGGCTTCCACGCGCGCGAGACCACGCTTCTGGCCAGCCGCAACGCGCTCAGATCCGACTTTGAAGCGGTGATTGCAGCCATCGCCTGCGGCAAGGTGCCGATTGCGAAGTTGATCACCCATCGCACGACGCTGGCCGGCGCGACCGGCGATCTCGCCCGCTGGGCCACCGACAAGCGCGGCCTGATCAAGGCGCTGATCGACGTCTCCTGACGCACCGGTGCCTTGCTCGCTCGCGGCTGCCGGCGCGCCGGCGCCGGCCGCCGCCAGCCGCCGCCATCCCGCGCGGTAACCGGGAAGGGCGGATTCGCTTGGCTTTTTGTGGCTTGGCACGCCTCGTGCTGCCACTAGACTTGGGGCCACCGGCGCGCCCCTCCCGCCCGCCGGATCGCCAACCAGACGAGCCGCATGTCAATCCAAGCCGCCATCTATCATCTGACCCACTACCGGTACGATCGCCCCGTGACGCTGGGGCCGCAGACGATCCGTCTGCAGCCGGCGCCGCATTCGCGTACCCGCGTGCTCAGCCATTCGCTGAAGGTCAGCCCCGCCGGCCATTTCGTGAACCTGCAGCAGGACCCCTACGGCAATCACCTGGCCCGCTTCGTCTTCCCCGAGCCGGTCACCGAGCTGAAGATCGAGGTCGATCTGATTGCCGACATGACGGTCTACAATCCGTTCGACTTCTTCGTCGAGCCGGAGGCGGAACACTGGCCGTTCGATTACCCCGAGGACATTCGCGACGACCTGTCGATCTATCTGAAGTGCGAGCCGGCCGGCCCGCGGCTGACCGAATTCCTCGCATCGATCGACCGTTCGCGGGTCAACACCGTCGATTTCATCGTCGCCCTCAACGCCCGCCTGCAGCGCGAGATCGGCTACATCATCCGCATGGAGCCCGGCGTCCAGGCGCCGGACGAGACGCTGGTCGCGGCCAAGGGCTCGTGCCGCGACACCGGCTGGCTCCTCGTCCAGATCTTTCGCCATCTGGGTCTCGCGGCGCGCTTCGTCTCCGGCTACCTGATCCAGCTCAAGCCCGACCTCGTCTCGCTCGATGGCCCTCCCGGCACCGACCACGATTTCACCGATCTGCACGCCTGGTGCGAGGTCTATCTGCCCGGCGCCGGCTGGATCGGTCTCGATCCGACCTCCGGCCTGTTGACCGGCGAAAGCCACGTCCCGCTTGCCGCGACGCCGCATTATCGCAACGCCGCGCCCATCTCCGGCATGGCCAGCTTCGCCAATGTCGATTTCAATTTCGACATGCGCGTCACGCGCATTGCCGAGCATCCGCGCATCACCAAACCCTTCTCCGACGAATCGTGGGCGGCGCTCGATCGGCTCGGCGACGAGGTGGATCGCGTTCTCAAGGAACAGGACGTCCGTCTCACCATGGGCGGCGAACCCACCTTCGTCTCCATCGACGACTATGAGTTCGGCGGAATGGAACACGGCCGCAGTCGGTCCCACCAAGCGCGAGCGGGCCGAGACGCTGATCCGCCGGCTGCAGGCGCGCTTCGCGCCGGGCGGGCTGCTGCACCACGGCCAGGGCAAATGGTACCCGGGAGAAACGCTGCCACGCTGGACCTTCTCGCTCTACTGGCGCAAGGACGGCAGGCCACTCTGGTCGACGCCCGGGCTGCTGGCTTCCGAGACGGCCGATGCCGGCGCCGCCACGGGCGACGCGGAGAAGCTGACGACGACGATCGCCGACGTGCTCGGCGTGGAAACCGACGCCGTCGCCGCCGTCTATGAAGACCCCGGCGAATGGCTGCTCAAGGAAGGCAAGCTTCCCGACAACGTCGACCCGTCGAATTCGAAGCTCGAAGACCCGGAGGAACGGGCCCGCATGGCGCGCGTCTTCGAGCGTGGCCTGACCAGCCCGACCGGCTACGTTCTGCCGATCCAGCGCTGGCAGTCACAAGCGAGCGGACCGCGCTGGCGGTCGGAGAAATGGCGTACGCGTCGTGGCAAGCTGTTCCTGGTGCCCGGCGACTCGCCGGTGGGCTATCGCCTGCCGCTGGGCTCGCTGCCCCACGTTCCTCCCGGCGACATGCCGCAAATCGTGCCGCTCGACCCGTCGATACCGCGCGGCCAACTGCCGGATCCCGGCCAGCCGGCCTTCCACGACGGCGTGCGCGAGGAGATGATGGAGGAGGCCGACGAACGCGAGCAGGCCGCCGCTTCGCTCAGCGCCGACGACACCGCGCGCCAGGACCGCATCGAACAGCAACTGGGCTCCATTGACGGCACCATACGCACGGCATTTGCCGTGGAGGTGCGCAACGGCCGGCTCTGCGTCTTCATGCCGCCGGTCGAGACCGTCGAGGATTACCTCGATCTTGTCGAGGCGGTCGAACAGTCCGCACGCCGCATCGGCGTGCCGGTGCAGATCGAGGGTTATTCGCCGCCGAGCGACCCGCGCATCAACGTCATCCGCGTCGCACCCGATCCCGGCGTCATCGAGGTCAACGTCCATCCGGCGCGGAGCTGGCGCGAGTCGGTCGAGATCACCACGGCCATCTACGAGGAAGCGCGGCAGACGCGCCTCGGTGCCGACAAGTTCATGATCGACGGGCGCCATTGCGGCACCGGCGGCGGCAATCATGTCGTGGTCGGCGGCGATGTGCCGGCCGACAGCCCGTTCCTGCGCCGTCCGGACCTGCTGAAGAGCCTTGTCCTCTATTGGCAGCGCCACCCCGCGCTCTCCTATCTCTTCTCCGGCCTGTTCATCGGGCCGACGAGCCAGGCGCCGCGCATCGACGAGGCGCGTCACGATTCCCTCTACGAGTTGGAGATCGCGTTGGCCCAGGTGCCGCTGCCCGGCATCGGCAGGCCGCCGCGGCCCTGGCTGGTCGATCGGCTGTTCCGCAACCTGCTGGTCGACGTGACCGGCAATACCCACCGCTCCGAGATCTGCATCGACAAGCTCTATTCGCCCGATACCGCCTCCGGCCGACTGGGGCTGATCGAGTTCCGCGGCTTCGAGATGCCGCCGAGCCCGCGCATGAGCCTGGCGCAGCAGCTTCTCATCCGGGCGATCATCGCGCGCCTGTGGAGACAGCCGCTCTCCGGCGGCTTCGTGCGCTGGGGCACGGAGCTGCACGACCGCTTCATGCTCCCCTGGTACGTCTGGCAGGATTTCCTCGACGTGCTCGAAGACCTGAAGGCGGCGGGCTTTGCCATGCGGCCGGAATGGTTCGAGGCGCAGAAGGAGTTCCGTTTCCCCTTCTGCGGCGAGGTCGATTACGGCGGCGTGCGGCTGGAGCTGAGAATGGCGCTGGAACCCTGGCACGTCATGGGCGAGCAGGGATCGATCGGCGGCACGGTGCGCTATGTCGATTCCTCGGTCGAGCGCCTGCAGGTGCAGACCGAAGGGCTGGAACCGGAACGCCACAAGATTGTCGTGAACGGGCGTACCGTGCCGATGACGCGCACCGACAAGGCGGGCACCTGCGTTGCCGGCGTGCGCTTCAAGGCCTGGCAGCCGCGCTCCGGCCTGCACCCGATGATCCCCGTCGATGCCCCGCTGGTCTTCGACATCTATGACAGCTGGACCGGCCGCGCCATCGGCGGCTGCGTCTATCACGTCGCCCATCCCGGCGGGCGCAATTACGAGACCTTCCCGGTCAACGCCAATGAGGCCGAGGCGCGCCGGCTGGCGCGCGTCGAGCCGCGCGGCCATACCGCCGGCGACTTTTCTGCGCCGCCGGAAGAGCGCAGCATGGCCTTTCCGCTGACCCTGGACCTCAGACGTCCGGCCGGGGTCTGACGGATGGAATCCGAAGCCAGCCTTGCCGCGAACCAGACCGCCCGCTCCGGCGGGCTCGCCGCATTCTATTCCGCCCGCCCCGGCACCATCGACGAGATGGTCGACGATGCCGGCGCAATCAGGCCGGCCTGGCGGCCGCTGATCGACCGCCTCGACCGGCTCGGCCGGACGGTGGTCGACGCACGCTTCGCCCGCGCCGACCGCTATCTGCATGATGCCGGCGTCTATTACCGCGTTTACGGCGCCGGCGGTTCGAACGAGCGGTCGTGGCCGCTCGCCCACGTGCCCCTGCTGATTGCGGAATCGGAATGGCAGGGCATCGCCGCCGGCCTTGCGCAGCGCGCTGCGCTTCTCGAGCGGGTGCTGGCCGACATCTACGGCGACAACCGGCTGGTCGCCGCGGGACTGATCCCGCCCGAACTCATTGCCGCCAGCCCCGAATATCTCAGGCCGATGGTCGGCATCGTGCCGCCGAAGCGCGGCTTCCTGCACTTCGTCGCCTTCGATCTCGGCCGTGGACCCGACGGCCGCTGGTGGGTGCTCGGCGACCGCACGCAGGCGCCGTCGGGCGCCGGCTTCGCGCTTGAAAACCGGGTTGCCACCACACGCGCGCTCTCCGACATGCTGAGCGCCATGAACGTTCACCGGCTTGCCGGCTTCTTCCGTGACCTGCGCGATGCGCTGTTCGATCTCGCCAGCACGCCGGAAGGCGTCGCCATCCTCACGCCCGGCCAGCACACCGAGACCTATTTCGAGCACGCCTATATCGCCCGCTATCTCGGCCTTCTCCTGCTCGAAGGCGAGGACCTCACCGTCACCGACGGCAAGGTCATGGTGCGCACCGTCGACGGCCCGAGGCCGCTCAGCGTGCTCTGGCGCCGCCTCGATGCCTCCTTCATGGACCCGCTCGAGCTCAAGCACGATTCGCGCATCGGCACACCGGGCCTGGTGAATGCCGTCCGCCACGGCGGCGCAACGATCGTCAACGCCATCGGATCGGGCATTCTGGAAACCCGCGCGCTGCTCGCCTTCCTGCCCGGCATCTGCCGCCATCTCGACGGCGAGGACCTGAAGCTGCCGCACATTGCCACATGGTGGTGCGGTCAGCAGGCCGAGCGCGCCCATGTCCTTGCCAATCTCGACCGCATGATGATCGGTCAGGCGCTGGCCACCTTGCCACCGGTGAACGACAGCGAGGGCACGGTGCTCGGTGCGTCGCTGAGCGCCGCGGAGCGCTCGGCGCTGGCCGACCGGCTCGCCGCCTCCGGCGGCGCGTTCGTCGCGCAGGAATCGGTCACCCTGTCGACCATGCCCCATTACGCCGAGGGCAGGCTCGAGCCGCGACCGGTGACGCTGCGCGCCTTCGCCATGCGTACGCCCTCCGGCTGGACGGTGATGCCCGGTGGCTTCGCCCGCGTCGGCGCATCGTCCGATACGGCGGCGATCGCGATGCGCCAGGGCGGCCGCGCCGCCGACGTCTGGGTGCTGGGCAATGCACCGGTCGAGCGCGTCACGCTGCTGCCGGCCCAGCAGGACGGAGCGGTCGACGCCAAGCTGACGGCGATCCTGCCCAGCCGCGCCGCCGACAATCTCTTCTGGCTCGGCCGCTACATCGAGCGGGCCGAGGGCACGGTGCGGACCTTGCGTGCCTATCACGGGCGCTTCGCCGAAGCGTCCCCGGAGACGGCCGGCCCCGTGCCGCCGTTGATCGACGCCAGCCTCGGCGAGATCGGCATCGATGTGCACCAGCCGATTCCGGATGCACTGCTGGCCAGCGTCGATGCCGCCGCCGCCAGCGCCGAGCGCATCCGCGACCGCTTTTCGCCCGATGGCTGGCTGGCGTTGATGGATCTTGCCAAGACCGCCCACCGCTTCCGCACCCGCGTCGTCTCCGGCGAAGACGCATCGCGGGCGATGACGGTGCTGCTGCGCAAGCTGGCGGGTTTCGCCGGCCTGGTGCACGAGAACATGTACCACGCCATCGGTTGGCGCTTCCTCGAGATCGGCCGCCGGCTCGAACGGGCCATCGAGATGTGCCGCCTGATGGCGCTGCTTGCCGCTCCCGATGCGGCCGCCGAGCTGCTCGACCTGCTGATCGAGGTCGGCGACAGCGTGATGATCCATCGGCGCCGCTACAAGCTCAATTCGGGCCGTCTGGCAGCTATCGAGCTGCTTGCGCTCGACGAGTTCAATCCGCGCGCGATCCGCTACCAGCTCGCCGAGGTCAGGACGCAGGTCGCGCTGCTCACCGGCGGAGAGAAGGCCGGGCACATGCATCCCATCATGCGCGAAACGCTGCGCCTCTACACCGAGCTGCAGATCAGCGAACCCGGGGACCTCTCGCCGGAGCGCCTCAACACGCTGGCCGCTGCGCTCGCCGCGCTTTCCGACATGATCGACGCAACCTATTTCCGCTGAGCGCCGCTGGCCATGAACTACGACATCCGTTTGCAGCTCGAATACGAATACGAACCGCCGGTCGTCGGCGGCCGCCATCTTGTGCGCGTCGCGCCGGCGGCGTCGACCGGCGGCCAGCGGGTCGTCGCCTCGTCGATCCTGTTCGATCCCGAACCGTTCGAGCGCAGCGACGGCCACGATTTCTTCGGCAATTCGTTCGTCTCGATCTGCTACCGCAAGAGCCACGCCAAGCTGAAGGTGGGGATGAGCGCCCGCGTCCGCGTCGATGCCATGCCGCCGATGTTCGATGTCTCGCCCGACCTTTCCAGGCTCGGGCCCGAGCTTGCCGGCGTCCGTTCGCTCGCGCCCGAATCGCCGCACCACTTCGTCAGCGGCAGTCCGCGCGTGCCCCTCGATGACGAGATTGCCGCCTATGCGCGCGAGAGCCTCGCCCGCGCCTCGACCGTGCAGGAGATCGTCAGGGACTTCGGCGAGCGCATCCACAGCGAGTTCGGCTACGACAAGAAGTCGACCGAGGTGGAGACCTCGCCGCGCCGGGTCTTCGAGCTGAAGCGCGGCGTCTGCCAGGATTTCACCCACGTGATGATCGCCGGCCTGCGCGGCATCGGCATTCCCGCCGCCTATGTCAGCGGCTTCCTGCGCACCATCCCGCCGCCGGGCAGCGAGCGTCTGGAGGGCGCCGACGCCATGCATGCCTGGGTGCGTGCCTGGTGCGGCCACGAGGCCGGCTGGGTCGGCTACGACCCGACCAATCGCACCTTCGCCGGCGAAAGCCACATCGTTGCGGCGGTCGGCCGCGACTATCAGGACGTTTCGCCGATCGCCGGAATCCTGAGAACCTCCGGCACACAGAAGACCAGCCAGAAGGTCGATGTCGTGCCGGTCGATCCCGCACCCTAGCTGAGGATGCGCAATGGCCCGCCGGACATCAGCGCGGCGAGGTCGAAAAGCACCGGCAGTGTTCCGAAGCCGCCCGGGCAGGCGAGATATTGCGGCGTCCATGTCGGCGCGAATTTCTGCTTGTAGGCGCGCAGCCCCTCGAAATTGTAGACGCCTTCCGCATAGCGGTAGATGAACGTGCCGAAGCGGTTCCAGGTGGAGGCCAGCGGGTGGCTGGAAAGCCCGGCCAGCGGCGTCGCTCCGAGGTTGAACCAGCGATAGCCTTCCGCCGCCGCCTGGGCCATCAGCCGCGCGAACAGGGCATCCATCATCACCTTCGAAACGTCCGGCCGGTAGCGCATGAGATCGGGCGACATCTCGAAGTGATCGGCGCCGCGCCAGAGATTGGCGAAGGCGACGGCGACATCGTCCTTGCGCATCACGGCGATATCGAATTGGCGGAGATAGGCCTCGTCGAAGAAGCCCAGCGAGAATCCCTTCTCGTGGCCGGCCTTGCTGGCCAGCCAGGCGTCGGAGACGGACCTCAGCTCGGGCAGCAGGGCAGGGACTTCGGCCTTGCCGACGACGGAGAAAGAGATGCCTTCCTTCGACGCGCGCCGGTCGGCACGCCTGAGTTCGGCCCAGTGCGGCGAGGACAGCGAAAAATCGCTGAGGTCGACCCGCGCCACCTCGCCGACCTTGAGGATGGAGAGGCCGAGATCGAGATAGGTCGACAGCCACTCTCCCTCGACCGCGTAGAACACGGGCCGCGCCCCGGCGCGATCGACCCGCTCGGCGAAGCGCCAGATGAGGTCGCGACCGGCCTCGCGGTCGCCGACCGGATCGCCCATGGTGATCCAGCTCCGTCCGGCGACGCCGTACATGATGAAGGCGTCCCCTCGGTCCGACATCATGAACTGCTTGTCGCCGAGCAGCGCGATGTTTGCCTGCGCCGAGCGGCAACCACCGACGAGGTTGCGGGCGACCTCGGGAACGCCCGGCGCAGCCGCCTTCGATCGCCGCGGGCGGTTGATCAGGGCGTCGAGCGCGATGGCGCCGGCCAGAACGGCCACCACGAGCGTCGTCCGCATGAAGCGCGACGCATCGCCCCGCCAGCTGAAATCCCACCACAGATCGCTGCGATAGGCCACGTTCTGGAAGGCGTAGAGACCGAGAAAGACGAGGACGGCGACGATCACCGCCACCAGCGCCAGCCAGCCGGGGGTGGGGCGCAGCGCCGACCAGTTGGATTGCCGTTCGGCACGGCGATAGAAGGCGCTGCCCGAAGCCGCCAGAATCGCCGCAATCACCAGCATGGTCGCGGCATCCTCCCAGTCCAGTGCCTTGAGCACCGAGAAGGCCGCGCCGGCCACCATGAGAACGATCGCCACCGTCCGGGCGATGGCCATGCGGGCGAGCAGACCGCGCGCAACGATGAGAAGCAGGAGGCCGGCCAGGCTTGCCAGAAGGTGCGAGGCCTCGGCGAAGGGCAGCGGCAGAAACGTCCTGAGGGCGAGCAGGCGACCATGCACCGCCGGCTCGGTCCCGGAAATGAGGAGCACCAGCCCGCCGAGGAAGGTCAGCGTCGCGGCGACAAGTGGGACGGCATCGACGACGGCGCCCACCGAAATCGCAACGATGCCGTCGCCCAGCCGGCTGATCGCCATGAGCGAGGGAACGCTCTTCTTCCTGACATCCGCCATCGGCGAAGACACCTTGCGGGAGGCGCGGCGCATCGGCGGGACGCCGCACGCCGGCCTATGGTTCCGGTGAAATTCTATAGCACCGACGGCAAACGACCATGACCGGGAGACAACCTCTCGTTCCCGCGAGCCATTGGCACCGGGTCATGAACCTTTCAAAGAGCACCCCTCGTGACGAGGGGGTGGCGGGCGCCCGGCGAATGCCGTGCGGTTATTCCGCGAGACTGGGGCGCTCGCCCGAGCGCCCGCCGCGGCGATTTTATCCCGTCTCCCGGCAGGCTCTTTACCCCGAATTGAACGGTGGGGCTTCAGCCCTGAGGGGCAGCCGGTCGCAAGACCGACGATCCCGCCGGGAACGCCCCGAGGGGGAGAGGTCGGAAGCCTCTCCCGGGCGGGGGCACCGCTCCGCTCCCCCCATGAAGTTCCGGTCGACACGGGACCCCTTTTCGGGAGCGGATGCACGCATCATCTCACGGATTGGGAGAGGGGGAATAAGTCCGCATGCCATCCCCGGTCGGCCACAAGGCGCCCCCTCACTTCGCCGCTCGTTCGCTGCGCTCTCAAGAGGCGAAGCCCTTCCCTCTCGAGGAGGAGCTTCGCCACCCTGCCGGGGCGATGGCGTTTACGCCCTCCGCGCCCATTCCGGCAGCCATTCGCCGTGGGCGGCGATGAGGTCGTCGGTGAGGTTCCAGATCTGGTCGAGATCGAGCTCGGCGGCCGTGTGCGGGTCCATCATCGCGGCGTGATAGATGTGCTCGCGCTTCTCCTCGATCAGCGCCGCCACCGTCAGCTCCTGCACGTTGATGTTGGTGCGCATCATGGCGGCGAGTTGCGGCGGCAGGGCCCCGACATGGGTCGGCTGGATGCCGTTGCCGTCGACCAGACAGGGCACCTCGACGGCGCAGCCCTCGGGCAGCGAGGTGATGTAGCCTTTGTTGCGCACGTTGCCGTAGATCACCGACGGCTCGCCGGTCCACACCGAGTTCACGATCGACGAGGCGTATTCGCGGCTGGGCACGACTTCGATCCTGTCGGCCTGGCGGTATTCATCGGCCTGCGATTTCCACTGGTCGATCTGTTCGATGCAGCGCTTCGGGTACTCGTCGAGCGGAATGCCGAACTTCTCGATCAGGTCCGGCCGGTCGCGCTTGATGAACCACGGCGTGTATTCGGCGAAGTGCTCCGAGCTCTCGGTGACGAAATAGCCGACGCGGGTCATCATCTCGTAGCGCACCTTGTTGGGGCAGCGCGGGTTCAAGCCGGGCTTCGGAGCACGGCCTTCCGCGTAGGCACGCATGAGGTCGGGGTAGAGATCGCGAGTGCCGCCGTCCGCCATCACCTCGTCGAAACTGAGATAGAAGGCCATGTGGTTGATGCCGGCGGCGCGGTAGCGGATGCGCTCGATCGGTATTTCGAGGTCCCTGGCCAGCTCCTCGGCCGTGCCCTGCACCGAATGACAGAGGCCGACCTGCCTGATCTGAGGATATTTCGCCGCGATCGCCCAGGTGTTGATCGCCATCGGGTTGACGTATTGCAGCATGACGGCATCCGGGCAGACGGCGAGCATGTCCTCGGCAAGCTGCCACAGATGCGGCACGGTCCTGAGGCCCCGCATGATGCCGCCCACCCCCAGCGTGTCGGCGATGGTGGCGCGCAGGCCGTATTTCTTCGGTATCTCGAAATCGGTCACCGTAGCCGGCTGGTAGCCGCCGATCTGGAAGGCGACCACGACGAAATCGGCGCCGTCGAGCGCCTGGCGCTGGTCGACATAGGTCTCGACCTTGGCCGGCACGTCGAGGGTCGCCGCCAGCTTGCGCGCCACCAGAGCCAACTCGTCCAAGCGCTGCCGGTCGATATCCATCAGCGCGATGGTCGCAGCGGCGAGCGCCGGGCGCTGCAGCACGTCGCCGATGATGTTCTTCATGAACACCGTCGAGCCGGCGCCGATGAAGCTGATTTTTGGATTGGCGGTCATGACTGGTCACCAGGCTGAGGTCGCGCGCCCGAGCGGAGGAAGATCGGGCGCTGCGGCACAGTTTATCGTTCGCGCAAGCCAGGGCGAAACAGCACGACGGCGGTCAGCCTGCCGCCGGCCCGACCCAGCGATGTCCCGGCTGGCGATGATAGAAACCGTTGGCAAGCGGCATGGGCAACGCCATCTCGTCGAGCATCGCCGCCGCCTCGCCGGCCGCGATGTGGCGATCGAGCAGGTTGCGGTAGACCGATGCGACCGCGACCATGTCGCAGCTCTGCGGCGACAGGCGAAAGCGCCGAACGCCCATCGACAGAAGCTCCGCCAGCTCTCCGGCCAGGCTCAGGCATTCGTAGGACAGCGTCTGGATGCCGTTGATGGCGAGAAACGGCTGGCCCTCCAGCGTCTTCAGTGCCATGCCGTCGGGGTCTTCCTCGCAGACGTAGCGGCAGGTGTTGCGCGTGCGGCCATGAACCCGGGCGTGATAGCAGCGCGCCGAGAGCGCCAGCGGCATGCGCCCGAACACCGTCACCTCGAAGCTCACGCCGAGATCCCGGGTCGCGTCGGCAAGGGCGCGAATGGCGCTGGCCGGCATTTCCACCGGCAGGCAGAAATTCTTCGCCCCGCCGCGCGCCAGCCTTGCCACCGTGCGCTCGTTGTAGACGTTCATGAACGGGCCGATGTGATGCGGCCGGGCGCCCAGGTAATAGAGCGCCGAGGCGTCGTTGGCCTCGACCATGTATTCTTTCTGGGCGGTGACGTCCGCCACCAGCTTGCGGTCGGCAGGCAGGAACACCTCGGCGAGCGTCGACAGGACGACCGTCTTGCCGGCCGCCTCCAGCCGTGCCGCGACCGCGTCGAAATGCGCAGCGAACAGCGGCGCCCGCTTCGAGCACACCGCTTCGCCGAGATAGACGGTTTCCACCGGCGCCTCGTCGGCGATACGGAAATAGAAGTCGCGCCAGCGTTGCGGCTGCCAGTTGAACAGCACCGGGCCCAGCGTCAGCGCCGTTGTAGTGGTTGCGGTCGTCGCTAGCGCCATGTCTTGCTCCGATAGGCGGCTTCCGTCTCCCGGTGCCCCTCGGTCAGCGCCAGCAGGTTCGCCAGGCCCGGATCGCTGCCATCCATGATGGCGTCGACCGCCTTGCGGAAGGCGGAGACCACCGTCTTGACGTAGGCGCGGCTGCGCTGCCGGCCCTCGATCTTCAGCGCCGTGACGCCGGCCTTGGCCAGCTCCGGCAACAGCGCCGACAGGTTCAGGCTGACCGGCTCCTCGAAGGCATAGGCACCGACATCGCCGGCGCCGCACAGGTAGCGGCCCTTGCAGATCGTCGGATAACCGGCGTTTTCGCCGGCCACGAAGCGGTCGATGACGAATTCGCCAAGCCGCGTCGTCAGATTGTGATCGGCGTCCTCTTCGTAGTGAACGTCGGCGGGCGGCGAGCAGACGCCGTCCATGTTGGTCGACAAGCCGGTGGCATAGCTCGACAGGCTGCAGCGGCCCTCCGCCATCATGCCGATCGAACCGAAGATGAAGGCCTCGATCTCGCAGGGGATCTGGCGATGGATATCGGCGATTTCGGCGACGGTCAGGATGCGCGGCAGCACCACGCGCTTGATTCCGAACGCTGCGCAGTTGTAGCGGATCGCCTCCGGCGACGAGGCGCCGCCCTGCACCGAGAGATGCAGGCGGAGGTCGGGATAGGTCGAGGAGGCGTAGTCGGCCACGCCGATATCGGCGACGATCACCGCATCGACGCCGACCCGCGGGGCGAGGTCGATGGCTTCCTTCCACAGGTCGAACTGGCCGGCGGGCGGAAAGGTGTTGACCGCGAGCAGGACCTTGGCGCCGCGCTCATGGGCATAGGCAACCGCCTGCTCAAGCTCGGCGGGCGTGAAGTTGAGGCCCGGAAAGTTGCGGGCATTGGTGGCGTTCTGCAGGCCGCAATAGACCGTGTCGGCGCCGGCATCGACGGCGGTCCTGAGGCCGGCCGGCGTTCCCGCCGGACACACCAGTTCGGGGCGCCGAAGGCCGCCGTCAGCCATGATTGCCTTGCACTTTCTTCGGCCTCAGCGCCGACAGCACGAGATTTGCCGGCCGCGACAGCGGGCCGAAGGAACCGAGCACGCTGTCCATCGCGCTGCCCTCCATGTCGTCGAGCGCATTCCTCAGCGTCACCACCGCCTCCGTGTCTCCCTGCACCTGCAGGTCGCGGGTGAAGAACAGCGCGTCGCCGTCGAGCTCGCCGTCGATCAGGTCGAGCAGGCGGAAGAAGGTTCCGGCAATGGCGGCGTCGTGCGCCGGTTTCTGCCAGCGGCGATAGGCCGTGAGGCTGGGCTTCTGCTGATCGGGGACCAGCACCAGAACGAAGGGCAGGTCGGTCGGATCGATCAGGAAGCGCTTGCCGGACTGGCTCCCCAGCCGGGCGAACAGTTCCGGGCGCGAACGCGCCACGTTGATGGCGATGCGGTTGAGGATCGGCTGGATCAGCGCCAGCGGCACCGCGCCGATCAGCAGTGCCCGGACGTCCTGCAGCAGAGGACGCAAAGGCGTGGCGGCGGACCCGGCGTGCAGGGGTGTCGGCATGCATAGAAGCTAGGGCCGTCTCCGTCGATTGGATTTGATCGAGGTCAAGGCGGGGCGCGACCGGAATTGGTGGCCCACTAACGGTGGCGTGCCGGCATCCGATCCTCCAAACCCGGTGGGAGACGCTCGCGCCCCGGCGCCCGTCGGCTAGAAGAGCTTGCCAATTGACGCGAGAACGAACCCGAGGACGGCGCCAGCGAGGGGACCGATGAGCCATCCACGGAGGATGCCGAGAATCACCTGCCTGTCGATGGTCTCGCGTCCGCGCGCCAGGCCGGCTCCTGCCATGGCGCCGACGAGCGCCTGGTTCATCGAGGTGAAATAGCCGAAGAGCACCGCTGTCAGAACGACGATCGCCTGCACGAGCTGGGCGGCCGTCGCCATCGGCATGTCGAGCCTGACGATGTCGAAGGCGACGCGCTCGAGCAGCGGCCGCCCCCACGTGAGCACGCCGACGGCAAGGCCGATGCCGCCGATCAGCCCCGCGACAAGCGGGCCGGATAAGCCTGTCGTGAGAAAGACGGCGGTCGCGTTCGACACGTCGTTCGCCCCCATGGTCAGCGAGGCGGCGCCGCCGACCACGACCAGCGCGCGACCGATCGCGCCGGCGGCGCCGCTGGCAGCAAAACCGGGAAATACGTCAAATGCTTTGGTGAAGAGGTAGCCGAGAGCGCCGGCCGCCACCGGCGCCAGCGCCCACAGCACGACCAGCCGGATGATGGAATGCCAACGGATCGCCAGACCGAGCGCCCCGCCGGCTCCGACGATGCAGAAGACCAGGATCTGGATCGTCGAGCTCGGTATCCGCCGTTGGGTGAACAGCGTCGTGAGGAGAAAGGCCGCGCCGATGATCGCAATCGCCGGCCCGGTGCCGAGCCGGTCCGCGACGAGGACATTGTGTCCAATGTTTTCGAGTACCTTGTGGCTGAGGAATGTGGCACCGATCAGGGTCAGCGGCGCCATGATCCACAGCGCCGGCCACAGACGAATGCTTCCGGTCGCATGCGGCATGCCCATGCAGGCGCCGGTGTAATGCGCGCCCATGCTCCAGGCGAAAGCCAGGGCGACGAGAACCAGCAGAACATCGGCAGCGGTCATTGGGATGCTTCGTTGCTCGTTCGGAGGCGGGCAGGGCGACTGATTATCTAGCCGACGCGCCGGTGGCTGCCAGGGCGAGGGCAACCGTTGTGCGCCACATCGTCCAGGGACGGGTGGCGGGGATGCTGGACCGGCGATGGTGCCGTCGCTTCACGATCTATCGGCGCTCCAGGAGCCCTCGTCCCGCGAAGATCGCCGGCATCGCCTTCTCGATCCGCGCGATCCGCGTCCCGGATTGCTTGGCGCCGGCGAAGTGAAACAGGTATCCCCTTTGCCGGCCTGGCGTCAGCGCCTCGAACGCGCGCTTGAACCGCGGATCCTTGCGGAACTTCTCCTTCAATTCCTCGGGCAGAGGAATTTCCGGGGGCGTGGTCTCGACCTTCAACCCAGCCTTCGCGGCCGCCATGGCCTCGCGCACATAGGCCCTGATGGTGGCCGCCTTCGTCGCAATCTCCTTGGCGCTGGTGAACTTCATCACCCGCGCCGCCTGAACCTGGCCGAGCTGCACCAGCACCTTCTTCGGGTCCTTCAGCAGCGCCCCCTGGAAGAAGCCCAACGCGCAATATTCCTTGAAGCCCTGAATGATGACGACGTTTCTTCCATCCGCCGTGTAGCAGGGCTTTCCCCACTTGCACTCCTCCCTCAGGTCAAACCCGGAGAGGATCCTTTGCAGCTCGGCAATCTCAGCCTGCCAGCGCTCTCGATACGCCATCTCCATGGCTCACACCTCCCTTGTCGCAAGTTGCCGTGACGCTGATGGCGCGGATCAGTCGCGTCGCTCTATGTGAGCGGCATATCAAAAGCCGAAAGGCTGGCTCAAGGTTCCGTTTCGGCCTTTGCCGGAGCCGGGCGCTACGACGGTTCTTGACGCGCTTGATATGATCGGTGGTCCGGACGCCGAAGCCAGAACGAACGAACTCGGTTTGCATGGCCGTTCCGGTCAGGCCGCAGCCTGCGACCGGTCGCTAGCGCCACGACCCCGGCGAGGCGTGCCTCGCCAGGGTCCGATTCGATCGTTCAGCGACGCTGGCTGGCTCCCTCAGATGAAGAGGAACCAGAGCCCCAGCGCAGCAGACGCAACGATGACGGCGCCGCCCACCGTGACCGCCGAGTTATTGGTCAGCTTGCCGCCGCCGATCCCGCGCGCCGTGAAGAACCAACCCAGCAGGAAGAACAGGATCACGTCCGCCAGGCCGTGGGTACGCCAGTGGTGGCCGGTCAACATCGCCATGAACGAGTTGAGCGCCGGCCAGGAATCCTTGATGAAGGCCAGCAGGACGTTGAAGACCACGGTGATCGCTGCCGACAGGCCGAACGCAGCCGCGGCGTTCTCGTTCGCGCTGACCGACTGGTTCTGAGTGTCTGTTGTCGCCATCACTGCACCTTTTGCTCTGTGGCTGCCGGGGCGGCGGTGTTGGCTGGCGGTGCCTGAACCTCCTGGGCGAGGGCCGTCTTGGCGCCCCAATTGATGATCGCGCCGGCCCCCTCGATTGCCAGCCCTTCCAGGGCGATGAGGGCTGTGATCGTGAGCACCATCATGCGTGCCGCCTTGTTGGTCGACAGTTTCAGGCGGGCCACGAACGGCAGATAGAAGGCAAGGATCAGCGGAATGAAGAACAGGTGTTCCTTCGATTCCATGAAGAAGGCGTGAGCCCACGGAACCGGTCCCTTCTCGATAAGCTGCTGATCGCCGCTATGATAGTAGATGGTGTAGAACCAGCCAGCGAAGAACCAGGTCAACGCGAACAGAGCGGCCGTGATCAGGCTGGCCCTCCAGATTCGCTGCTGGTTACCGTCGGTCGCGTTGAGCGCTTCGACGAAAACCCAGACCGCCCCGATCGTCGCCAATACGCCGAACGTTGGATGGATGAACAGGAGTACATCTTTGAAAGGCACGGCACTTCCTCCTCAACATCGCGTGTTCCCGGCGTCTTGAGGTGGCGCTTCTCGCCCATTTAATAGTTCTAATTCTAATGCAAGCCAGTTAGCCGTCAAAGGATTTGGCTCGCCAATCCGGAGCGCTGTGCATAACGTTCTTCAGGGCAGACAGGTTTTCGATGAAGCGGCCGGCTGGGCATCTGGGCGGTTCGGAGTCCGACCGTCGCAGCTTCGCTCAAGGGCCAAGGCAGACGCGGCTTGGCCGTGTGTCCAATCGCCTATCCGGCGCCGAGCAGGACGGCGACCTGATAGGTGGCGAAGGAGGCGATGTAGGCCAGCGCCAGCATGTAGCCGAACGTCACCCACATCCATTTCCAGCCGCCGGTCTCGCGCTTGATGACGGCCAGCGTCGAGGCGCATTGCGGTGCGAAGATGTACCAGACCAGCAGCGAAAGGGCGGTCGCCAGGCTCCAGTTCTGCGCGAGAACGTGGCCGATCTGCTCGGCGACCTCGCCGCCGCCCTGGATGGCGTAGACCGTGCCGAGCGCCGCCACGGCAACCTCGCGCGCCGCCATGCCGGGAACCAGAGCGACGCTGATCTGCCAGTTGAAGCCGACCGGCGCCAGCAGCGGCGCGATGGCGTGGCCGATCATGGCAGCCAGGCTGTAGTCGATCGCTGGCCCAGTGGCGCCTGCCGGCGGGCGTGGAAAGGTCGCCAGGAACCAGATCACCACCATCATCGAAAAGATCGTGGTGCCCGCCCGTTGCAGGAAGATCTTGGCACGCGTGTAGAGGCCGCGCAGAACGCTCGCCAGCCGCGGCAGCTTGTAGTCGGGCAGCTCGAGCATGAAGGGCGGCGTCGGGTCCTCGCGCCAGAAGAAGAATTTTGCCAGCGCCGAGACCCCGAGCGCGCTGACGATGCCGGCGGCATAGAGGCCGAACATGACCAGGCCCTGCAGGCTGGCGAAGCCCCAGACCTGTCTGGCCGGAATGAAGGCGGAGATGATCAGCGTATAGACCGGGATGCGCGCCGAGCAGGTCATCAGCGGCGCCACCAGGATCGTGGTCAGCCGGTCGCGCGGATTGTCGATGACGCGCGTCGCCATGATGCCCGGAATCGCGCAGGCGAAGCTCGACAACAACGGGATGAAGGCGCGCCCGTGCAGCCCGGCGCCGCCCATGATGCGGTCCATCAGGAACGCCGCCCGCGCCATGTAGCCGAGGTCTTCGAGCAGCAGGATGAACAGGAACAGGATGAGGATCTGGGGCAGGAAGACCACCACGCTGCCGACGCCGGAGATGATGCCGTCCTGGATGAAGCTCGCCAGCAGGCCGGCCGGCATGATCTGGTGAACGGCGGCGCCGAGCGCGTCGAAGCCCTGCGAGATCAGGTCCATCAGCGGCTGTGCCCAGATGAACACCGCCTGGAACATCACGAAGAGGACGCCGAGCAGGACGATGAGGCCGGCCAGCGGATGCAGCAGGACGGCGTCGAGCCGTGTGGTCAGCGTGTCCGGCTTCGGCGGCATGCGCACGACGCGCTGCAGGATGCGGTCGGCTTCGCGCTGGGCGGCGCGCAGTTCGGCGAGCGTCGACGGGGTCCAGTCACGTGCGGGCTCCGGCCGGTCGTCGCTCACGGCCAGCGCATCGAGGCGGCGCATCAGGTCGTCGATGCCGCCGCGCCGCACCGCCGCCGATGTCGTGACCGGCGTTCCGAGCTCGGCCGACAGCGCGTCGAGATCGATCTCGATCCCGCGCCGCTGCGCGATGTCGATCATGTTGAGCACGACGACGAGCGGCCGGCCGACCTGCTTCAGTTCGAGCATCAGCCGCACGGCGAGCCTGAGATTGGTGGCGTCGGCGACGCAGACCAGCACGTCCGGCTGCACCTCGCCCGCAAAGCGGCCGAGGACGACATCGCGCGTCACCTCTTCGTCGGGGCTGCGCGCCCGCAGCGAATAGGTGCCGGGCAGGTCGACCAGCGTGAAGCGGCGGCCGGAGGGCGTGCTGAACACGCCGGCCTTGCGCTCGACCGTCACGCCCGGGTAGTTGGCGACCTTCTGCCGGCTGCCGGTCAGCGCGTTGAACAGCGCCGTCTTGCCACTGTTCGGCGTGCCGACCAGGGCGAGGTGGCCGACGCCAGCTACAACCTCATTCATGACTGAACCGGTCAGCTCACGAAGATCGACATCGCTTCGCGGCGGCGCAGGGCAACCGTGGCGTTGTTGACGCGCACCGCGATCGGGTCGCGGCCGATGATCCCTTCATGCAGGATCTCGACGGCAGCCCCCTCGGTGAAGCCGAGTTCGATAAGCCGCCGTTCGAGTTCCGCCGTCGGCAGGCCGGAAGTCTCGTCGCTGACGCTGATATTGCAGATATGCCCGCGGAACCCGCGTCGGGCGTGACCCAGCGGGAAGTGCGGTGGCAGCTGGTCGTCTGCCTCAGGGGCGAAACTCATGGCGCGTCTTCTGTCCGATTGCGTCTCATTCGCAGATACCATATAGGCGCTCCGCGCGCCCCATATAGATAAGGATCAAATGCGAACGCAATTTATTCTAGCTTACTTTACTTAAGAACAATTCCAGAGTACTCGGAAATTACTGGCTTTTCGGCGATTCACATCACATCCGGCGGTGCCCAGGGCGGCCGCGTTCTGGCAAAATCCCGCCAAGCGTTCCGCAGGCGTGCCTCGGCGCCGACCATGGCATGGGCCTGCCAGCCGGCGATCGCCGCCGCTGCCGGGCCGCTGTCGGCCGAGGTCGCAACCAGATTGGCCAGCAGCGAGCCGGTCGTCGCCATGTCGTTGAAGGCACCGAGCTCCTCCTGCAACTCCGCCAGGCGAGTCGTGAACTGCTTGGCGGACTTGCGGTCGGTACAGAGCGGCAACAGGAAATCGGCGACGTAGCGCAATTTCTTCACCGCCAGGCGCAGCCGGTGGCGCTCCGTCGCCGCCAGCGTCTTGAAATGGCGGCCGCGCTTGAGCACCCGCGAATGGTGGACCGAGAGGATGCGCCTGGCGAAGCTGAAGGCCGGTTCCGCCAGCAGCGGCAGTCCCTGGGGACCGGCGTCGCCGCGCCAGCCGCGCGCCTCGATCCAGCCGCCCAGCCGAATCACGAAACGCGCGCTGCGCTTGTCGGCCAGTGCCGCGCGCGCGTGGTCGTAGGCGGACAGCCGCTGTTCCGCCGCGCCCTGTCCGAGCGTATCGAAGCCGGCAACGGCCGGGCATGACCCGGCGATGGCGGGCAGCGTCTCGCCCTGAAAGATGTCCCAGGTGCGGGCCGCCGACAGGCTCGATGCCAGCCATTTGGCGTCCGCGCGCAGCGCTTCCAGCGTCTCCGATGTCACCACCGTGCGCATCGAATCCAGGGCCGAGCGCAGGCGCCGCGAGGCGACGCGGACCTGATGCACGCCTTCCGGATCGCGCCCGTCCTCGGCCGCCGGAATCGACACCAGCAGATCGCGCAGGCACGATCCGAGGATCGTTGCGAAGGCGTCGTCGAGCGGCAGGGACGGGTCGACATCCAGCCTTCGCGGTCCTCTTGGCCGGCGGCGGCGCGTCGCTTGCCAGGTCGAAGCCGCGCGCCGCCTTGCTGCGGATCGACGGACGCACCGCGCCGTGCTCGGCAAGCTGCATCGCCAGGTCATAGATCGCCGCCGCGTTGCCGTCCTTGAGCTCCAGTTCGATTTCGCTGACCGGCTGGCAGCGGTCGCCGGACTTGAGCACACCGCGATCGAAGGCAACCTCGATGACGGCGGTCGGCAGGTCGACGAGGCGCTGGTGCCGGTGGATATCGGCAATGAACACCGGTTGCAGCGGCTGGCAGCGGAGGTCGTCGCGCAGCTTGGCCGGCACGAACGGCATCGCCAGATCGACGTCGGGGGCGATGGACGGCACGCTGGCCTCCCACTCGCCACGCCTGAGCGGGTCGTCTCCCGATTCCGCCTTCACCGTCTGCACGAAGCGTTGGCCGGTCTGCCGCACCCTGAGGCTCAGCCCGTTCTTCTGCAGCAGCCGCTCGGGCGTGTCGTAATAGACCGACTTCAGATGCTTGCGGGTGCCCTTGTTGCGCGCATGCGCGACGATGGCCGGCGCTTCGCTGAAATCCGCCAGTTGCTCCGCATCGACCAGCAGCTTGAGCTCCACCTCGCTGGTCGACGGCGCCGCCCGATTCGGCGGCGGCTCCGACGCGGCCTCGCCCGCCGCCGCATCGGGCGCTGACCCTTCGCGCCGGCGCCGTCGGGGAGGGGGGCAGCGAATCCGCCGTGGCGGCTACGCTCGTACCGTTTCCGGCCGCGGCAGCCGCACCGTTGCTTTGCGTGGTTTCGTCGCCCTCCGTGGCGGAGCCACCTCGCGGAGGAACGTCGCCCTGTGCGCCGGCGTCGTCCTCAGGACCGGCCGCCGCGGTCGCGCCGTCGCGCGCCGTCGTCTCGGATTTGATCTCGGACATGCGTGCTTTTGTATCAGATGCGCGGCGACGATCCTACACGAACTGGCGCCGTACGCCCGATATTGCGCCTCACGCGCCCAGGGTGAGACCCGCCTGGGATTCGTTTGTCGCGACGGGCAGCGCGGCAGGCGCGCGCAGCGCATCGCCAGAGCCTGACCGCGCCTGCCGGCGCCGATACGCGCTTCGCCAGAATTATTCCCGGCGCACCGGACAGCTTCATATAGTTTGGTTTCAAACTATAGGAGTGCATCCAACGCGCCGGGTAGGGGAGATCGTGCGCGACCTCGCCGACCGCGTCGTCTGCCTGCATCACGGTGCGATCATCAGCGAAGGCACGATGGAGGAGGTGTGCGCCGACCGGATCTTGCGCCGCGCGGCATGAGCGCTGCCACCGGGCCAGCTCGTCGTCAGCCGCCGCGCTTCGTCAGGTTCCTGTTCAGTTCGCTCAGGCGATCGCAGATTTCCCCGATACCCATGAGCAACAGGCCGAACAGGACAACAATCTCAACGGGCAGCAAGACGCCCATCGTCGGCAGCATTGCGGCCAGCCCGCTGAAGTTCCCCTGCTTCCCGGCCAGCAAGGGCACGACGATCGGAATCAACGGCACAACGACGGCAATCCCGCCGAGCAGCTTCAGCAGCCCACCCATTGTCTCGCCCTCTAAAGTAGGAACGCATTTGACCACGCCCGATGGGGAGGCTGCATCCTCGGCCTGCGAGAGATCAATTGCGAATATCGACCTGGTCCGGCGCGGATGATCAGGCGACCGACGAGGTATCGCTGTCCTGATCGATGACTGCGTGGTCGCTCTTGCGCCGGCCGCTGGCGACCCGGTGTGCCAGCGTCGTGTAGCAGGCTTCGGCAAACTTCGGCGTGTAGCTGATGCGGTTGCGGCCCGCCGCCTTGGCTTCATAGAGCGCCTGGTCCGCCTCGGCGTAGAGGGAATCGAAATCGCGCCCGGCGCCGCGGATCGCCACCCCGGCCGAGATGGTGACGTGGACGGCCGTCCCGCTCTCGATGATGACCGGGGTGAGCGCAATGCGCGTGCGCAGCTTCTCCAGCCTCAGCACCAGCAGCGACGGCGACACGTCGGACGCCAGCAGCGCGAATTCCTCGCCGCCGACGCGGCCGAGCGCGCCGAGATCGCCAAGCTCGCTCTGCGCGACCCGGCTGACCATGCGGATCACGGCATCGCCCGCCATATGGCCGTAGCTGTCATTGACCCGCTTGAAGCGGTCGATATCGGCGATGACCAGAACCATGGTCTCCGGCGGCTTGGTCTCCACCAGTTCCATCAGCGCACGCCGGTTGAGCAATCCGGTCAGCTCGTCCGTGCGGCTCAGCGTCTCGACGTCCGCCTTTGAGCGAAACAGCGCCAGATGCGCCTTGCCGATGGCGCGGGAGACGGGGAAAGCGATGGCGGTGGCCAGTGTGACCGTGATGCCCCACGACCGCAGGCTGGTCAGCCAGCTTTCGAAGAAGACCGTCTGGTTGACCACGTCGACCGCCAGCGCCGCAGTCGCACAGATGATACAGGTGCGCAGGACGTAAGCCGTCAGTTCCCTGTCACTGCGGATGGTCGGGCGGAAAAGTCTGTAAGCAAAGCGGGGCACGGCTTCCACGCTTTCGCGGCTGTCGATCTCGCGCGCACTCTACGGGCAATGTGCGCGGGTTTGGTTACCAGGCATGGTTGCCATCCGGTAAATTGACCGGACACCCGCGCCGGCGCTGATGCCATTGAAGGGTTTTGCGTCGCCGCCCGCGCGAAGTCCCGTGACGGTCGCCGCCAAACTCTATTTCCTGTGGAGGAACCGCCGTGCGGGCGCTATGCAGGGTGGGTTGCCGGAGATCGAAGAACGCCGGTGGACACAATCAAGGGGAGCTGACATGGAATACCGCCTGTTGGGCCGCTCCGGCCTGAAGGTCTCCGTGATCACCATGGGGACGATGACATTCGGGCGCGCCAATGAAGGCGTGCTCGGTTCGGTGGATACCGCCGAGGCCAGGCGCCAGATCGACCAGTGCCTCGATGCTGGCGTCAATCTCATCGATACGGCCGACTTGTATGCGAACGGCGAGTCCGAGGAGATCGTCGGTGAGGCGCTCGGCAAGAAACGCCCCGACGTTCTGATCGCCACCAAGTTCCGTTTCCCCATGGGCAAGGGCCCCAACGACCAGGGCGCCTCGCGTCACTACATCGTCGCCGAGTGCGAGCGCAGCCTGAAGCGCCTCGGCACGGACTGGATCGACCTTTACCAGATCCACGAGTGGGACGGTCAGACGCCGCTCGAAGAGACCATGGAAGCGCTCGATCGCCTCATCCAGCAGGGCAAGGTGCGCTACATCGGCTGCTCGAACTATTCCGGCTGGCACATCATGAAGGCGCTCGGCATCGCCAAGACGGACGGGCGCCAGCCCTTCGTCAGCCAGCAGATCCACTACACGCTGCAGGCGCGCGAGGCCGAATACGAGCTGGTGCCGATCTCGATCGACAAGGGTCTCGGCATCCTCGTCTGGAGCCCGCTCGCCGGCGGCCTGCTGTCCGGCAAGTTCCGCCGCGACAATCGCGAGGGACCGGAAGGCTCCCGCCACTTCGGGCGCAAGTGGGTCGAGCCGCCGGTCTACGACGAGGACAAGCTCTACGACATCGTCGATGTCCTGCTTGACGTCGCCAAGGCCCACGACTGCTCGGCCGCCCGCGTGGCGCTGGCCTGGCTGCTCTACCAGCCGGCCGTCACGTCGGTGATCATCGGCGGACGTACCGAGAAGCAGTTTGCCGACAACCTTGCCTCGGCCGACCTCAAGCTGACCGCCGACGAACTCAAGCGGCTCGACAAGGTCTCGCGGCCGAACCTGCTCTATCCCTACTGGCACCAGACCTGGTTCGCCAACGAGCGCTTCAGCCCCGCCGACATGTCGCTGGCCAGAAAGTATCTCGACGACAAATAGGCCCTTCGCGCCAAGCATGTTGTGCCGCGGCGGTGCCATCCGCCGCGGCATTTCTTGCCGGCAGCCTCAGCCAAAGCCCGCATTGAAGGATTTCAGGTCGGCATAGAGTTCCTGATACTGGCCGAAGCGCGCATTGTAGTAGTCGGCCAGTGCTGCGTTCGGCTCGAAGGTCCGGTCGAAGGCGACCAGCCGCTCGGCCGCGGCGGCAAGCGACGGCATGGCGCCCGATCCGACGCCGGCGATCATGGCTGCGCCCAGCGTTCCCGCATCCAGCACTTCGGCCCGGCGCAATGCCTTGCCGAGTACGTCGGCGCGGATCTGGCACCAGACGTCGAGGCGGGCGCCGCCGCCGCCGATGTTGAGCTGATCGGCGACGAAATCGGCGGACCGCTCGGCCGCTTCGAAAGCCAGCCGCGCCGAGAAGGCGACGCCTTCGAGGACCGCGCGAGCCAGGTCGCCCGGGCCGGTCGCCGTCTCCACGCGGGCGAAGACGGCGCGCGACTGCGCGTCCCAGTATGGCGCGCGTTCCCCCTGCAGATGCGGCAGAAACAGCGGAACGTGAGACGAGGGCGGTGTCCCGGCGACCAGTTCGGCCAGCGCATGCGGTTCGCGGCCCATGAGGTTCGACAGCCACATCAGCGAAGCCCCGCCGGATTGGGTCGGCGCGACGTGCAGCATGATCCCGTCATAGGACGGGAAGACGATGACCCCCGGGGTCGGCACGCGCCGCGCGGAGATGACGCCGAGCACGTCGCTGGTGCCGCTGACATACATGGCGTCGTCGTTGTGCACGACCCCGATGCCGAACATGCCGGCCCAGGAATCCATCGTGCCGACGAACACCGGCACGCCGGCGAAGGCAAGGCCCTTGCGCACCGTGCCGACGCAATGCGTGAAATCCTTGATCGGCACCAGCCGCTCGCGCGCGCCCGGCACCAGCGCGATCAGGTCTTCGACATAGTTGAGATCGGCATCGACCAGGCCGACGGCCGAGATCGGATCGGTTGCCACTTCGCCGGTCAGCTTGAGGGCGCAGTAGTCCTTGGGCAGCAGCTGGTAGCGGCTCTTGGCATAGAGCTCCGGGTAGAGGCGGGCGACATAGATCATCCGGCTCAGCGCATGGCTGGCGTCGATCGGCATCGGCCCGCCGAACCAGGCCGTCTTCTGCTCCGCCGTGATGCGTGCATCGAGCGCCGCAGCATCGCGGCCGCAGCGCACGTCCTGCCAGACCATCGCCGGCAGCAGCGGCTCGCCGTCGTCATCGACGAAGACGTGGGTGTTGACCTGCGAACAGAGGCCGATTCCGGCGACGCGGCTCGGATCGCTGGTTGCCGCGAAGCTCTCGAGGGCGGCGAAGACGCCGTCGGTCCAGTCCTGCGGATTCTGCTCGACCTCGCCGGTGCGCGGATGCGCCGTCGCGTAAGGCCGCGCGAAACGCGCCAGCACCGTGCCGCCGAAGTCCATGAGGAGGGCCTTGACGGCTCCCGTCCCCACGTCGATGCCGATCAAGGTGGGCTCAGTCATGGTCGCTTACCCAACGGCTCCTATGGCTTTTCCGCTCCTCTATCCCCTATAGTTTTCGGCTCCAAGAGGAAGCGGGGGAGCGCCGCGCTTTTGCGGACACGCGGCGCTGCGACCAATAACGCAGCAAAGGTCCGCATGGAGGGAAAAAAATGCGCGGTCGTTCGCCGCTTGGCTTGTGCCGCAATCTGCTTGTCGGAGCCGTGGCGATTGCCGCCGCTTCCCTGGCGGGCGCG
The DNA here is from genome assembly GCA_963743015.1 of uncultured Alphaproteobacteria bacterium. Taxonomy (GTDB): domain Bacteria; phylum Pseudomonadota; class Alphaproteobacteria; order Rhizobiales; family Kaistiaceae; genus CAVSRC01. The sequence goes on along the minus strand of CAVUOD010000014.1, from coordinate 205,541 downwards.
GCCTATGCGCAGCCGAAGGTTGCAGTCATCACGCCCTATCTCGCCCAGCCCGGCACCCAGTTCTATGTCGAAGGCTTCCAGGCTGCGGCCAAGGACAAGGGCTGGGACGTCAATGTCATCGACACCAAGGGCGACGTCGCCGCGGTGATCAGCCGCATCGAGGACGTGGTCAACCAGAAGGTCGATGCCATCGTCATCAATGTCGATCCGGCCCAGGTCGAGGCCGGGTTGCAGACCGCCAAGGATGCCGGCGTGCCGGTATTCGGCATGGACGCCGGCAGCGACCCGCTGCTGGTGACCAACGTGACCAGCAACGGCTATGCGATGGGCACCGAGACCGCGGTCTATGTCGCCAATCGCATCGGCGGCGCCGGCAATGTCGTCATGTTCGTCTATGACGCCTTTCCGCCGGTGCAGGTCCGCGCCCACATGGCCGATGCCGTGTTCTCGAACTTCCCCGACATCAAGGTCATCGAGCGGGTGACGCCCAACGTCTCGGACGGCGGCATCGCCGATTCGCGGGCCAAGATGGAGGCGATCCTGACGGCGCATCCCGAGGCCGGCAGCATCAAGGCGGTGTGGTGCGCCTGGGACCAGCCGGCGCTGGGTGCCTTGCAGGCGATCGAGGATGCCGGCCGCAGCGGCGAGGGCATCGTCATCACCGGCATGGACGCCAACCCGCAGGCGCGCGCGGCGATCGCCAAGGGCGGCAATTTCGAGGCCTCCGTTGCCCAGGATTTCCAGGGCATCGGCTCGGCCACCGCCGACGCCGTGGCGCGGGTTCTTGCCGGTCAGACGATCAAGCAGAACGTCATCTACGTGCCGACCAGGCTGATCACCGCAGCCAATGTCGGGACGGCGAAATAGCGCCATTTGCCTTTCGGCGGATGGACGGGCATAGCGAACGTGCCTCGTCGCAAGACGGGGCACGTTCTTCGCGCCGGGCCATGAGTCTCCTCTCTCTCAGCAACGTCTCCAAGGCCTATGCCGGCGTGCCGGCCCTGCGTGCCGTGTCGCTCGATCTGGCGCCGGGCGAGATCCATGCTTTGGTCGGCGAGAACGGCGCCGGCAAGTCGACGCTCATCCGCATTCTCGCCGGCGTCACCGCTGCCGATGAGGCGGAAATCGCCATCGACGGCCGCCCTGTTGCCATCGACGGCCCGCACGCCGCCTTCACCCACGGCCTGCGCTTCATCCATCAGGAACTGAATGTCGTGCCGACCCTGTCGGTCGCCGAGAACATCTTTCTCGGCCGCGCCTATCCGACGAAGCTCGCCGGCCTGATCGACTGGAAGCGTCTGGCGAAAGAAGCGCGCACCACGCTTGCCCGTCTCGGCATCGATCACATCGATCCGCGCCGCAAGATGGCGCGCCTCGGCGTCGGCGACCGCATGCTGGTCTGCATCTCCGCCGCCTTTCTCGATACCGCCGGCGCCGAAGCGCGCATCTATGTCATGGACGAGCCGACCGCCGCGCTGACCGGCGAGGAGGCCGAGCGTCTGTTCCGGGTCCTCCAGGAGATCCGCAAGGCGGGCAGGGCGGTTCTCTATGTGACCCACCGGCTGGACGAGGTGGTAAGGCTCTGCGACCGCGTCACGGTGCTGCGCGACGGCGCCGTGATCGCCACCACGCCGGTCGCCGAGACCAGCCATGACGACATCGTCCGCATGATGATCGGCCGCCAGGTCGATGGCGCCTATCCTTCGCCGCTGGCGCCGGTCGATGCCGGCAGCGTCGTCCTGTCGGTGCGCGACCTTCTGGGCGACGGGCTGAAGCCGGTGAGCTTCGATCTCCATCGCGGCGAGGTGCTCGGCATCGCCGGCCTGTCGGGAGCCGGGCAGAGCGAGGTGCTGCGCCTGCTGATCGGCGCCGATCGCCCGCGCCAGGGCCGGCTCAGCCTGAGCGGGCAGGAGCTCGGGCAGCGCGGCCTCAAGGCAAAATGGGGCTCGGGCCTGGCCTATGTTCCCCGCGAACGGCGTTCCGAAGGGCTGGTGCTCACCCGGCCGATCTATGAAAACGTGTCGCTGCCCCACCTCGACGCCATGAGCCGCGGCGGCGTGATCCTCGACCGCCGCCGCGAGCGGGCGCTTGCCAGGAGTCGTGGAGAGGACGTCCGCTTGAAGGCCGTCGGCCCGCGCCAGCTCTGCTATCAGCTCTCCGGCGGCAACCAGCAGAAGGTCGTCTTCGCCAGAGCGCTTGCCGGCGAGCCCGCCGTCCTGCTGCTTGACGAACCGACCCGTGGCGTCGATGTCGGGGCGAAATTCGACATCTACTCTCTGGTCAGGGAATGGACCGCGCGCGGCATGGCCGTCATCATCGCCTCGTCCGATTTTCCCGAGCTTCTGGGAATGTGCGACCGCATCATGGTCATGCGCGAGCGGGCGCTTGCCGCCGTGCTCGACGCCGACGGGCTGACCGAGGAAAGCCTGATTGCCCATTGCTGGGGGCATGACGCGCCGGCGGCGGAGGTCGCCTGATGGGTTCGCTGCTCCGCCGCTACGGCACGCTCATCGGCTTCGCCATCATCCTGATCTTCTTCTCCGTGGTTCTGCCCGACACCTTTCTCACCGGGCGCAACTGGCTCAACATCAGCCAGCAGATGAGCATGTTGATCGTGGTCGCGGTGACCATGACCATCGTCATGGTCATGGGCGACTTCGATCTCAGCGTCGGCTCGATGGCGAGCCTCGCCGGCATCGTTGCGGCGATCCTGTTCACCTTCGGATTCCCGGTATGGGCCGCCGTCGGCCTGGCCCTGCTCGTCGGCCTGGCCGGCGGGGCGCTGAACGGCGTGCTGGTCAGCCTGATCGGCATCCTGCCCTTCATCGCGACGCTGGCCACGCTGACCATCTTTTCCGGCGCCGCCTTCCTCATCAGCGGCGGCCGCACGATCTTCGGGCGCGAGATCCCGGCCGCCTTCTCCGGTTTCGCCCGCGGCGGCCTGCCGCTCGGCACCATTGCCGGGCAGTCGCTGAAGCTGCCCAACCTGACCGTCGTCGCCGTGGTCGTCATCCTGATCGTCTGGGTGCTGCTCGAACAGACCACCTTCGGCCGCCGGCTCTATGCCATCGGCGGCAATTCGGAAGCCGCGCGCCTCAGCGGCGTGGCGGTCAAGCGGCTGCGCCTCATCGCCTTCGCGCTCACCGGTCTCGGCGCCGCGGTTGCCGGCCTCATGTATGCCAGCCGCGTCGCCTCGGCCAATCCGACCCAGGGCAGCGGCCTGATGCTCAACGCCATCGCGGCGGTGTTCCTCGGCATGACCATGAGCGAGGAGGGCGAGCCGCGCGTGCATGCCACCGTCGTCGGCGTTCTCATCCTTGGCGCCCTGGACAACGGCCTCACCCAGATGAGCGTCGACAGCTATGTCCGCGATATCCTGGTCGGCGTGATCATTTTGGCGGCGGTCGCCTCCAGTTCGCTGTGGAAGCGCTTCCGTTAGCCGCGGCGCCGCGCCGCGGCGGATGAAGTTGCCTTGGGTCGGATTTGTTGTTGGCGGGACGCGTCACACTCGCCATAATCAGCCAAATTAGTTTGGGAGGAAACAATATGCAGCGCACGAAACCACCATTCCGCGCCGATATGGTCGGCAGCCTGCTGCGTCCGGAGCCGCTCAAGGAGGCGCGCGCCAAGCGCGCCGCCGGCGAGATCACCGCCGACGCAGCTGCGCGCCGTCGAAGACCGAGAGATCGAGAAAATCTTGGCGAAGCAGGCGGAGGTCGGGCTGCAGTCGGCGACCGACGGCGAGTTCCGCCGCTCCTGGTGGCATTTCGATTTCCTCGCCGGGCTCGACGGCTGCAAGCTGGTGCAGCTCGACCACGGCATCGCCTTCCACGGCGTGCAGACCAAGGCCGAGACCGTCAACGTCGTCGGCAAGGTCGGCTGGCCGGCGCACCATCCGATGATCGAGCACTTCAATTTCCTGAAGTCGCACACAGATCTCGTGCCGAAGATGACCATTCCCAGCCCGAGCGTTCTGCATTTCCGCTCCGGCTTCAACGCCATCAAGGCGATCTATCCGGACATCGACGAGTTCTTCGACGATGCTGCGGCCGCCTACGGCAAGGCGATCCGCGCCTTCTACGATGCCGGCTGCCGTTACCTGCAGCTCGACGACGTGGTGTGGGCTTATCTCTGCTCGGAGGAGCAGCGCGAACAGGCCAAGGCACGCGGCGATGATGTCGACCGCCTGCAGGAGCGCTACGCCCGCACCATCAACAAGGCGCTGGAATCCAAGCCTGCCGACATGACCATCACCATGCATGTCTGCCGTGGCAACTTCCGCTCGACCTGGGTTTCCTCCGGTGGCTACGAGCCGGTGGCCGAAACCTTGCTCGCCGGCGTCAATCTGGACGGCTATTTCCTCGAATACGACACCGAGCGGGCCGGCGGCTTCGAGCCGCTGCGCTTCCTGCCCAAGGGCGACAAGATGGTCGTTCTCGGCCTCATCACGTCGAAGAGCGGCACGCTGGAAAACAAGGACGACGTCAAGAAGCGCATCGACGAGGCGACCAAATATGTCGCCCTCGACCAGCTCTGCCTGTCGCCGCAATGCGGCTTCGCTTCGACCGAGGAGGGCAACGTCCTCACCGAAGAGGCGCAATGGGCGAAGCTGCGCGAGATCGTCGAGATCGCCCACGAAGTCTGGTAGGGCCGGCTATCCCTTGAGGGTGCGAAGCTCGTCCATGAGGTCGCGCAGATGAGGTGCGGCCTCGTCCTTGCGCGACAGCACCGGGCTCGTGCCCTCCAGCGGCCATGCGATCGCCAGTTCCGGATCGTCGTAGCGGATCGCGCGTTCGTGTTCGGGCGAGTAAGGCGCCGAGACCTTGTAGATGACCTCGGTATCGGGAGAGAGCGTCAGGAATCCGTGCGCCATGCCGTCCGGCACGAAGATCTGGTTCCACGCCTCGGCGGAGATCTCCGCGGCGATCCACTGCCTGAAGGTGGCGGAGGCGGGGCGGATGTCGACGACGACGTCGAGGATGGCACCGCGCACGACCCGCACCAGCTTCTTCTGCTGAAGGGGACTGACCTGGAAATGCAGGCCGCGCAGCACGCCGGCCTGCCGCGACAGGGAATGATTGTCCTGCACCCAGCTGACGTCGATACCCGCGGCGGCGAAGCGGGCGGCATTGAACGTCTCGGAAAAGAATCCGCGTTCGTCCCCGAACCGGTCGGGGACGATTTCGATGACACCGGGCAGGCCGAGTTCGCGCACGTTCATGGCAAAGCCTGCCTAGCGCATAGCGTGCCCGGCGTCATCTCCGTGGGGCGGGCGCGTTGACCATGCGACAAAGTTGTGGCGCGTCCGTGTGGACCGTTGAGGGGATCGCTGTTAGGTTGCAGCTACTGGTGATCCGTACAACAACCGTTTGATTTTGCCGCAGAAACGCCTCTACCCATCGCGCGCACTGCACGCGCGGCTGGCTCACGAAATCGGCCGCCGTATCGTTTCCAGCGATTACGCCGAAGGCGCGAGTTTGCCGCCTGAATCGGAATTGGCCGAGCAGTTCGGCGTCAGCCGGCAGGCGGTCCGCGAAGGCCTCAAGGTGCTCGCCGCCAAGGGGCTGGTTGCGTCGCGTCGTCGCACCGGCACCTGGGTGCTGCCGCGCTCGTCGTGGAACCTGCTCGACCCGGACGTGCTCGCCTGGCACTCGCCGGACACCATCCGCCAGGAGTTCCTCAACGATCTGATCGAGCTTCGCCGGGTGATCGAGCCGGCGGCGGCGGCCCTGGCCGCGCGTCGCGTCGATGTCGAACGTCTTGGCCGCATCAAGGCGGCACTCGACGGAATGCGCTCGAATGTCGAGGATGAGCCGCAATTTCTCCAGGCCGACGCCGATTTTCACGCAGCGTTGCTGACGGCGAGCGGCAACTCCCTGTTCGAGCGTCTGAGCACGATCATCGGCCCGGTTCTCAACATCAGTTTCAAGCTGCAGGCCGAAGAGCGCTGGCGCTTCAAGATCGGGATCGAGCAGCACGCCGCCGTCTACGAGGCGATCGCCCGCGGCGATCCGGAGACCGCCCGCGATACGATGGAAGAGATCGTGTGCACCGCCCAGGAGACCATTTCCCGGATCATGCGCGATCGCAGTCGTCCGCGCGACCATTGACCTGCCACCCGATGGAGCGCTCGGGCTCTTGCGCCGGGCTGGTGAAGCCGCCTATCTGGCGCGACAGATAGCGTGGAACCCGGGCGGGACCTGTCATGAACGATCGGTCGGACACACCCCGCGGCATCGACCGCGGCCTAACCAACTACGGCGACAAGGATTTTGCCCGTTACCTGCGCCGCTCCTTCGCCCGCTCGATGGGCTACTCCGACGCCATGCTCGACCGGCCCGTGGTCGGAATTGCCTATACGGCATCGGGCTTCAACAATTGCCACCGCCACTTCCCGGAAATGCTCGAGGCAGTGAAGCGCGGCGTGCTTGCCGCCGGCGCCTTGCCGATCCCGTTTCCGACGATCTCGCTGGGCGAGGTCTTCCTGTCGCCCACCAGCCTCAAGTTCCGCAACCTGATGGCGCTCGACACCGAGGAGATGATCCGCGCCCAACCGATGGATTCGGTCGTGCTCATGGGCGGCTGCGACAAGACCACGCCGGCGCAACTGATGGCGGCGGCCTCCGTCGACCTGCCGGCGGTGGCGCTGGTCGCCGGCCCCATGTCGACCTCCCGCCACAGGGGCGAGCGCCTCGGCGCCTGCACCGACTGCCGCCGCTTCTGGGCGCGCTACCGGGCCGGCGATATCGACAGGGAAGAGATCGAGCAGGTCGAGGGGCGGCTGGCGACTACCGCCGGCACCTGCGCCGTCATGGGCACGGCGAGCACCATGGCCTGTCTCACCGAGGCGCTCGGCATGGGCCTGCCGGGCTCCGCCGCGGCTCCGGCGGTCCATGCCGACCGGCTGCGCATCGCCGAGGAGAGCGGTGCCCGCGCAGCCGCGCTGATCGGCTCCGACATTCGCCCGTCGCGCATCATCACGCCGGCGTCGATCGAGAATGCCGTCCGCGTGCTGCTTGCCATCGGCGGCTCGACCAATGCCGTCCTCCATCTCGCCGCCATCGCGCGGCGGCGCGGCTTCGCCCTCGATCTCAAGCGCTTCAACGAACTGTCTGAAACGACTCCGGTTCTGGTCAACCTGAAGCCGGTCGGCACCGGCTATATGGAAGACCTGTTCGCCGCCGGCGGCGTCGAGGCGGTGATGCGCGAGCTCGGATCGCTGCTCGACCTCGACTGCATGACGGTGACCGGCGAGACGCTCGGCGAGCGCCTTGCCCGTCCGCCCCGCGATCCGGTCGACCGCGCCATCGTCAAGGCGCGCGACGAACCCATCGAGCCGCAGGGCGGCCTGGTTGCCCTGTTCGGATCGCTGGCGCCGGGCGGCGCCATCCTCAAGCGCTCCGCCGCCGACCAGAAACTGCTCGAGCATACCGGCAAGGCGGTGGTCTTCACCTCGCTCGAGGACCTCGCCGCCCGCATCGATTCCGACGATCTCGACGTCAGCGCCGACGATATCCTGGTGCTCCAGAACGCCGGACCGCGGAGCGATGCCGCCATGCCCGAGGCCGGCTATCTGCCGATCCCCAAGAAGCTCGCCCGCGCCGGGGTGAAGGACATGGTGCGCATTTCCGATGCGCGCATGTCGGGAACCGCCTACGGCGCCGTCGTGCTCCATGTGACGCCGGACGCCGCCACCGGCGGGCCGCTCGCTTTGGTGCGGACCGGCGACCGCATTCAGCTCAGCGTCAGGGAGCGCCGCCTCGATCTGCTGGTGACCGAGGCCGAGCTCGCCAGACGCCGGGCGGCCTTTGAAGCGACCCGGCCGGAGCCGCCGGCCCGCCGCGGCTACGATCGCCTCTACCACGATCACGTCCTGCAGGCCGACGAGGGCTGCGACTTCGATTTCTGCTGACGGGCGGGGGCTTGAATCGCCGAGCTGACTAGTCATATAACTAGTCAGATCAAGGAGAGATGTCTTGCGGACTTGGCAGGTGCAGGATGCGAAAGCCCGCTTCAGCGAATTGCTGGAGGCGAGCCTCAGGGACGGGCCGCAGATGGTGACGCGCCGCGGCGTGCCGGCGGCGGTCGTGGTGCCCGCGGAGACGTGGGCGAGGATGGAGCAGGCACATAAGCCGACGCTGAAGGACTTGCTTCTCTCCGACGAGAATCGGTTCGACATCGCTTTGCCGAAACGCGGACGATTGTCGCGCCGGCCCATCCCTGATTTCAGCGACTGACGCATGTATCTGCTGGACACCAACGTGGTGTCAGAGCTGCGCCGCTCGCGGCCGCATGGCGCCGTGCTGGCGTGGCTCGAAAGCATACCGGCCGAGCCGATATATCTCAGCGCCGTGACCCTGGGGGAGATCCAGGCCGGGATCGAACTGACGCGCGATCAGGACCCTGAAAAAGCCGCCGCGATCGAGGCATGGGTTGACCAGGTGGAGCAGACGTCGACCGTCCTGCCGCTCGACGGCCGGACGTTTCGCATCTGGGCGAGACTGATGCACCACCGTTCCGACGATTTGATCGAAGACGCCATGATCGCCGCAGTTGCGCTGAGGCACGGCCTGACGGTTGTCACCCGCAACGTGCGCGACTTCGCGCACTTCGGCGTAGCGACTCTCAATCCTTTCGTCGCCGAGCGCTGACTGGCCCTACGCCTTCCCCTCGCGCACCTTCTTGACCGTGCTGGTCGTGCTGTAGCCTTCGAGCAGCGGCAGCAGGGTCACGCTGCCGCCATGCGCCTCGACGAAGGCCTGTCCGGGGATCTGCTGTCCGGTATAGTCGGCGCCCTTGAACAGCGTGTCGGGCCGCACCGCCTGGATCAGCTCTTCCGGCGTGTCCTCGCCGAAGATCGTCACCAGATCGACGAAGCGCAGCGCCGCCAGCACCGCCGCCCGCGTCGCCTCGTCCTGCACCGGGCGCTCCGGCCCTTTCAGGCGCCGCGTCGACGCGTCGGAATTGACCCCGACGACCAGCCGGTCGACCCGCCGCGCCGCCTGTTCCAGCGAATGCAGGTGGCCGCGGTGGAGAAGATCGAAGACGCCGTTGGTGAAGCCGACCTTGAGGCCCTTCGCCTGCCATTCGCCAATCCGCAGCCCCGCATCGTCGCGGCTGACCACGCCGTCGCTGAAGCCGGCGCCGAGCGCATGCGTCAGCTCCTGCGGGCGCACCGTCGCCGTGCCCGGCTTGGCGACCACGATGCCGGCTGCGACATTGGCCAGACGCACCGCATCGGCGAGCGGTGCGCCGACCGCCAGCGCTGTCGCCAGCGTCGCCACCACCGTGTCGCCGGCGCCGGTGACGTCGAACACCCTGTGGGTCTCGGCGCGCACATGCAGCGGCGCCGCGTCGCGGCCGACCAGCGTCATGCCGGCCGCGCCGCGGGTGAGCAGCACGGCGTCGATCGCCGCCATGTCGAGCACCTTGCGGCAGGCCGCCACCGCGCTCTCGTCGCTGTCGGCACGGATGCCGGAGAAGGCGGTCATCTCCTCGATATTGGGGGTGACCACGCTGGCCCCGGCAAAGGCCGATGCATCGGCCCGGCGCGGATCGACCACGACCTTTCTGCCGGCGGCGCGAGCCGCCCCGATCAGGGCGGCGATCGAGGATTCGTCGAGCGCTCCGCGCCCGTAATCGGAGATCACCAGCGCCCCGCAGGCGTCCATCGCCGCCTCTGCCGCTGCGACGAGGCGGTCGCGCACCGCCGGCTCCGCCGTCCGTGTGTCCTCGGCATCGATGCACAGAAGCTGGTGCCAGCCGCTGAGATAGCGCGTCTTGACGGTCGTCGGCCGGCCGGCATCGGCGATCAGCCGCTCGTTGAGGCGCGGAAAACTCTGGCACAGCGATTTGAGCTCGTCGGCCGCGGCATCGGCACCGGTAAGCCCGACCAGCGTCACCGCGCTGCCATAGGCCAGCACGTTTGCCGCGACATTACTGGCGCCGCCGGGATAGGCGCGCGCCGCGCCGAATTTCAGCACCGGCACCGGCGCCTCGCGTGACACCCGCGTCACCTGGCCCTCGACGAAGCGGTCGAGCATGACGTCTCCGACCACCAGAACGTGGGCCTCGGCAAGGCGTCCGACGACGTTGGCGTCCATGGTTCCCCGGCTCTCCCGCTTGGCGATTGCTCGGTCATATCGACGGGCGGGGTTGTGGGCAAGCAGCGCGCCGAGCAGCCAGGACGCTAAATCTTTCCGGACAGGCTTAAGCGATGCGCAACCAGAGGTGGCTTATTGTCCGGCCATGATCGGTCTCGGCCGCCGCCAATACGCTTTGCCTGCCTGGCTGTCGGCGGCGATCCCCCTGGCTCTTGTCGCCTATGCCACCTATCGCCGAGGCTACTGGACGAGCGCCGGCAAGGCCGCCCCGGTGTTCATCCCCGTGCAGGAGCTTGGCAATTGCGCGTTTGCGCTGCTGGTTGGCGTGATCGTGGTCGAGGTCGTGCGCCGGTCGCGCGTTGCCTGGTTTGTGCTGCCGTTCCTGTATTTCACCGCTGCGGGCGTTGCGCTCGTGTTTTCGTCAGCCGGCTACCAGCTCGGCTTCGTCACGTTGGCCCTGGCCTGGTCGATGGCCTACGGCATGCCACCGGCGGCGGCGAACCTGGCGATTGGGCTGACATTCCTCGCCTTCTTCTGTTTCCTCGCGGTACTGCAAACGGTGCTGGTCCGCGGGCTGACGGGGGAACTCCATCCCCTGTCGGCCTCCGTGAAGGAACTGAAGGCCAACATTGCCGTGTGGTCGGTGTGGCTGTTGGTGTCGATGGCCATCCTCGCCGCGCCTTTCGCCGGTTGGCGCAAGATTCCACCACCCGCGCTCGGCGCCATGATGCTGGCCGCAAGCGTGGTGTTTCTCGCGGTCATGGTGTGGCGGTGGCGCGGCCAATCCCCGGCAACGGCGACGCATCGTCAGGGGACGCTGGCCCGCAATGCTGGTGCTCTGTGTGGCGCCGGTTCTGTTTGACCCCTTCGCTCTGGTAATAAGTCCGTACCTGCCGTTCAGCCTCTCCATGCCAGTGGCGCGCTGGTCCATCCAGCTCGAGCGTGCTGTCGGCCTGATACCCCCTCCCATGCAGGTGCGATCGCCAAAGGCCACGCCCGCCGCCCGCGCGGACAAGCGCCCATAGACGGCTCCCGGCTTCGCCGGAGAAGCCGGCGCCAGGCGGCAAGCAGCGCGTGCCGCGCGCCTTCCGGCCGCTGCGTCCCCGTCATCGACGCCGGCGCAACGTTTGCGCGGTCGCAAGCCCGTGCAACCGCAGGCTGGTGCAGCCGCCGATTTTTCGCTAGGAGTAGGCGATGGCCGGAAGGGTGGGGAAGAACGCGCTTTCGCGGCGATCAGGAAGCGGCGGCCGGATCGTGGTCGGCGTTGCCCTTGCGCTCGCCTGCCTGGCGACTGCCGCCGTGGCGGCAGACCCGCCGATCAAGCCCTACAAGGACGACCTCTTCCAGAACCACGTCATCAAGACGCTCTACGGCGGCGACATGCGCTTCATCGAATATTCGAAGACGCGCGATCTCTACGGCCGCGACAAGGTGGTCGAGAAGAAGGCATTCGACAAATTCGTCTCTCTCGATCCGGACAAGACGCAGCGCGACCTCGTGCTGCGCCATCGCGGCAGGCTGGTGCGCTATATCGGCGTTGGACGCACCGGCGGAAACGCCCGCTTCATCGTCATCTTCCTCCACGGCGGCGGCGACGGCAGCCGCTTCCAGGGGGTCGACGACTGGACCTTCGGCGGCAACTTCAACCGGCTGAAGAATCTCGTTGTCCGCAACGGCGGCGTCTACCTGTCGCCTGACTTCAGCCTGATCGGCGGGCAGGGCACGGAAGACGTCAAGGCGCTGATGCAGGCCACCGCGGCGAAGTCACCGGGCGCGCCGGTCATGGTCGCCTGCACCTCGCTCAGCGGCTGGCTGTGTTTCGACCTGATGTCCGACCGCCGGTCCGCCAAGCTGCTCGGCGGCATCCTGCTCCTCGGTTCGCTGGTCGAGAAGAAGCAGTTCCTCGCCTCGCCGGTCTTCACCGATCCCAACCGCTACGTCCCGATCTATATCGGCCACGGCACCAAGGACACGATCCTCGACTGGGTGACGCAGGAGCTTCTGTTCAGGAAGGTGAAACGTACCGCGCCCGACTATCCGATCCGCTTCGACGTCTTCGTCAACGGATATCACGGCACGCCGATGCGCCTGACCGACTGGCGCCGCACGCTGAACTGGATGATCGGCAGGCACAGCGGCCCGGCTTCCGCCAACTAGGCTTCGTCGCGACAGCGTATTCAGCCCTTCGGCTGCGCCGACCTGCATCGTGCGCTTCCGGAACCTGAAGATAAAACAATGTGTTGCCGGACCAAACCGGCTACAGTCCCGGAAAAAGCCGCCTGCCGGCGACGGAAAGCGCCGCTGCCGGCGTTGAATACCTTGCACCGCAACGAACCTGCCGGTCCCGCATGTCCGCCACCAGACAGATCGTTCTCTCGCTCATCATCATCCTGATCGCCGCTGCCGGCTGGTACGCCTACGATCAGGGTTACTTCGCCACGCAACAGGGGCGCGGCCCGGTGGCCGGAGCCGGGCAGGCCGACGGCACGGGGCCGCACGGCCCGGGCCAGGGCCGCGGTCGCAGCGGCGGTGTCCTGGTGGTCACCGCACCGGTCGGCACCGACGACACCGGCATCGACGTGCGCGCCATCGGCACGGTTGCGGCGGAGCAGGAGGTGACCCTCTATCCCCAGGACAGCGGCATCGTCGCCGAGGTCGCCTTCACCCCCGGCTCCAAGGTCGCCAAGGGCCAGACCCTCATTCGTCTCGACGATTCCGACCAGCAGGTGGCGCTCGAAAAGGCCAAGATCGCGCTCGACACCGCCCAGTCGGCGCTCGACCGCGCCATCCAGCTCGCCAAGTCGAACAACATCACCACCGTTGCCCTGACCGACGCCCGCACCGCCCAGAAGAACGCGGCGATCGGCTTGAAGGCGGCCGAGAACGACCTCGCCAAGCGCGCCATCAAGGCGCCCTTCGCCGGCGTCATCGGGCTCACCGACATCGCCGTCGGCGACCTCATCAGCTCTTCCAAGGCGATTGCCACGCTCGACGACATGTCGAAGGTGAGGGTCGCCTTCGACGTGCCGGAGCGCGCTTCGGGCCTGGTCGCCGTCGGCCAGCCGGTCGCCGCCTCGACCGAGGCGCTCGCCGGCCAGAACTTCAAGGGTACGATCAGTGCGGTCGACAACCGTGTCGATCCGGTGGCGCGCACCTTGCGGGTCGAGGCGACCCTGCCCAACGATGCCAGCGCGCTGAAGCCGGGCATGGCGCTGACCGTCGCCATGAGCTTCCCCGGCGAGCCGCACCCATCGGTGCCCTCGCTGGCCGTGCAGTGGGATCGCAGCGGGTCCTATGTCTGGAAGGTGACCGACGGCAGCGCCCATCGAACGCCGGTGCAGATTCTCGGCCGGCGCAGCGGCGCGGTCATCGTCAGCGGCGATCTGGCGGAAAACGATGCGGTCGTCGTCGAGGGGCTGCAGCGCGTGCGCGAAGGCAGCAAGGTGACCGAAGCCAATGCGGCAGATGCCGCACCCGGCGGCAAGAATGCCGAGAGCACCGCGCCGGAAGCGGCCGCCGGCGGCGCCGGTCCAGGCGGCGGGGCAGGCCAGGGCGCCGGTTCGCGCCGTTCGCCGAGCGGCTGAGCAGCCATGGCCAAGACCGACACAAATCCGCACGCCGACGGCAACGGGGGGATCGCCTCCCTGTTCGTTCGCCGGCCGGTGCTGGCCGTCGTCATCAATCTGCTGATCGTCATCGCCGGCCTGGCAGCGTGGCGCGGCATCGAAGTCCGCGAGCTGCCCAATATCGATCGCCCGGTCATCACGGTGCGCACCAACTACACCGGCGCCACCCCCGACACGATCGACAAGGAAGTCACCAGCGTCATCGAGGGCGCTGCGGCGCGCATTCCGGGCGTGGTGTCGATCTCCTCGACGTCGAGCTCCGGCCAGAGCCGGGTGACCATCGAGTTCGATCAGAAGACCGACATCAACGTCGCCGCCAACGACCTGCGCGATGCCATAGGCAATCTGCGCACGCTGCCCACCGACGACAATTTCAAGCCGCCGACGATCGTCAAGGCCGACGCCAACGCCGACGCCATTATGCGCCTGGCGGCGACCTCGTCGACCATGTCGATCCAGGATCTGACCCAAGTCGTCAACGACGTCATCGTCACCCGCCTGGCGGCCGTCGACGGCGTCGCCGACGTGCAGGTCTACGGCGACCGCAGCCCCATCGTCCAGATCATCATCAACCCCAATGCGCTGGCCGCGCATGGCCTGACCATCGCCGACCTCAATTCGGCACTCGGCAATGTCGCGCTCGATATGCCGGCCGGCACGATTTCGGATGCCAACCGCACGCTGCTCGTCCGTGCCGACGCCAGCGCCAAATCGGCCGAAGAGATCGGCAACATCCAGATCAATCCGCAGACCAAGGTCAGCGACGTCGCCGACGTCGTCTTCGGACCGGCCGACAAGACCACCTCGCTGCGCATCAACGGCAAGACCGGAGTCGGTCTCGCCATCGTCCGTCAGGCGCGCGCCAACACGCTCGACATCTCCGCCGGCGTGCGCAAGGCGATCGAGGAAATGAAGAGCGCGCTGCCGCCCGGCGTCGACCTCAGGGTCACCTCGGACGACGCCCAGTTCATTTCGAGCGCCATCCACGAGGTGCTCCTCACCCTGATCATCGCCACCGCCATCGTCATCGCCATCATCTACCTGTTCCTGCAGTCGATCAGGGTGACGTTCATCCCGGCGGTGACCGTGCCGATCGCGCTGATCGGCACGCTCGCGGCCATGTGGGTGGTCGGCTTCTCCATCAACGTGCTGACCTTGCTCGCTCTGGTTCTGGCGACCGGCCTCGTCGTCGACGACGCCATCGTCGTCATCGAGAACATCTCGCGCCAGCGCAGCCTCGGTCTCGGGCCGCGCGCCGCGGCGGTGCTCGGCACCCGTCAGGTGTTCTTCGCCGTGCTCGCCACCACCGCGACGCTGGCCGCCGTGTTCATTCCCATCTCGTTCTTTCCCGGTCTCACCGGCTCCCTGTTCTCCGAGTTCGGCTTCGTCCTCGCCTTCGCGGTGACGCTCTCCTGCCTGGTGGCGCTGACGCTGTCGCCGATGCTCGCCTCGCGCCTGATCAGCGACAAGCAGGCCCACCACCAGCACAATGCCATCGGCCGCCGGGTGGCCGCCTTCGGCGAGCGCATCATCCATCTCTACACGCGCCTGCTCGACGCCGCCCTCAAGGCGCCGATGGTCGTCATCGTGATCGCCCTGCTGTTCGCCGGCGCGGCCCTGGCGGCCTTCAACCTGCTGCCCTCGGAACTGACGCCCAAGGAGGATCGCGGCTTCATCCCGATTTCCGTCTCGGTGCCGCAGGGCTCGACCGTCGACTACACCGAATCGCAGATGAAGCAGGTCGAGCAGATCGCCGATCCGCTGCTCAAGAGCGGCGAGGCCACCAATATCTTCTCGATCGCGCGCAGCAACGGCGATGGCGGCTTCATGTTCATGACGCTGGCGCCGTGGGGCGAGCGCACGCGCACGCAAAGCCAGATCACCTCGCAACTGAACCGCGAGCTGCAAAACATTCCCGGTATCCAGGTCTTCGCCCGCACCGCCAACAGCCTCGGCATCCGCGGCGGCGGCCAGGGCCTGCAATTCGCCATCACCGGAACCGACTACGATCAGCTCGCCGGCGTCGCCGACAAGCTGGTCCAGGCGATGGAGCAGGACCCGGTCTTCGGCCGCGTCCAGCTCAACTACGACACGACCCAGCCGCAGCTGGCCATCCAGATCGATCGCCAGCGCGCCGCCGACGTCGGCATCTCGGTCGACACCATCTCGGCCGCCGTGCAGACCATCCTCAGCGGCAAGGATCTCGGCAACTACTATATCGGCGACAACCCGATCGAGATCCTCGCCAAGGTGCCCGACGGCATGGTCCAGGACACCAGCGCGCTCGACAACATGCAGCTGCGCACCAAGGACGGAAAGATGGTGCCGCTCTCCTCGCTGGTCTCCTTCAAGGAGTTGGCCGTGGCGCCGAGCCTGCCGCGCCAGGATCAGCGGCGCGCCATCCCCATCGGCGCCCAGCTTGCCGACGGCGTCGACCTGCGCCAGGCGATGAACGAGCTGCAATCGCTCGCGGCCAACATCCTGCCCGCCAATAACGGCCTGGTCTTCACCGGCGAGGCCAAGGAGCTGAACAGCGCCACCAGCGGCGTCGTGCAGACCTTCATCTTCGCGCTGATCATCGTGCTGCTGGTTCTCGCCGGTCAGTTCGAGAGCTTCGCCAGCGCCTTCATCCTCATCGCCACGGTTCCCTTCGGCCTGGCGGCGGCGGTCTTCGCCATCCTGCTCACCCACGGCTCGATCAACATCTACAGCGAGATCGGTCTGGTGATGCTGGTCGGGCTGATGTCGAAGAACGGCATCCTGATCGTCGAGTTCGCCAACCAGCTTCGCGACGCCGGCCAGTCGGTTGGCGAGGCGGTGCGCAACGCGGCGCTGATCCGCTTGCGCCCGGTGGTGATGACCATGATCGCCACCGTGCTCGGCGGCCTGCCGCTGATCATGCGCGGCGGCGCCGGCTCCGAAGCCCGTCATGCGCTCGGCTGGGTCATCGTCGGCGGCCTCGGGCTCGCCACCCTGGCCACGCTCTTCCTGACGCCGGTCGTCTACGAGCTTCTCGCCCGCTTCGCCAAGCCGCGCATCGCCGAGGAGCAGCGGCTGGCACGCGAACTGGAGGAGGCCCGTGCGATCGGAGGCGGTCTCAAGCCGACACCCGAGGAGGAAGGGGAAGTGACCGGCTATTCGGCCGCAGCGGAGTAGGAGGAGGGCAGGGTGCCCGCCGTCTCGTTGTCCATAGCATCGTCCGCCGGCCCCGCGCTGCCGAGGCCGGCCCGGCATGCGTCCGTGCGCCGTGCCAGGCGCCCGATCATCGGTTATCGTTACCGGCGGGGCAGTGTGTCGGTGTGGAGATGCGGCTTGGATCAGTCGCGCGATTCGCTGGATTGGGTGCGCATCCGCGCCGATCATGCGGTCATGGCGGCAATAGCCGAGGGCGACGAAGCCGCCTTCGCCCGGCTGGTGCGCGACCTCACGCCGGCGCTGCTGCGTTTTGCCCGCGCCGCGCTCGCCGTCAGTCCGGCGGAGGCCGAGGAGGTTGTCCAGGAAGTGCTCATCCGCCTCTGGCAGCAGGCGGCCGACTGGCAGCCCGACGGCCGCATTTCGACCTGGGCGCACCGTGTCACCTACCGGCTGTGTATAGACCGGCTGCGCCGCCAGCGTCCGTCGGTCGCCATCGATGCCCTCGAAGACGAACTGGCCGATCCGGCGCCGCTGCCCGGCGCGCGGCTGATACATCTTGAAGATATCCGTGCCGTGCAGGCGGCCGTCGCGGCGCTGCCCGAGCGCCAGCGGGCCGCGATCGTGCTGTGCCATTACCAGGGCCTCAGCCAGGCGGAAGCTTCGGCGGTCATGGGGCTGGGCGAAGAGGCATACGAATCCCTGTTGGCGCGCGGCCGCCGTCGCCTGCGCGCCCGTTTTGCAGATGGAGGTGGTGAGCCATGACCGGTGACACCCCGATCATCCCGGAAGAAGCCCTCGATGCCGGCCTGGCGCGCGCCGCTGAAGCGCTCGACCGCGAGATCGCGGCCTCCGCCGCCGTCGACCGCGTGACCAGGCGCGTCATGGCGCGCATCGCCCGCCGCCCGGTCCGCCGCGGCGTCTGGTTCGCCATTGCCGCGGCCCTCATCATCGCCGCCGGGCTCGGCAGCCTCGCCGATCTCGCCTTTGTCGGCGCCCGCACCGGCGGCCAGGAGGTCGTCGTGATGGATCCGCTGGTCTTCGGGCCGGCCGTGGTGGATCAGCGATGAGCGCACCTGCCAATGGACGGCGCTGGCTGGGCGTCGGCCTTGTCCTGTCGCTGGCGCTGAACGCCTTCTTCATCGGCGCGGCGGCCACCGACGTGATCCGCTTCGACAAGGACAGGGACGGCCATCGGCATGGGGTGTTGCGCTACGAACTGCGCTGGCTTGCCCAGCGCCTGCCGCCCGACGCCATGGCCAAGGTCGAGGCGGCGGTCGCCGCCGAGCGGCCCGATGCGCGGCAACACATCGCGCGCCTGCACGCCTTGCGCGCCGATCTCGGCAATCTGCTGGCCGCCGAGCCGCCCGATCGCGCGGCAATCGACGCCAAGCTCGCCGCGATCCGCTCCGAGCTCGACACCATGCTGGGCAAGGCGCAGGCGGCGACCATCGATTCGCTGCTGACGCTCTCGCCCGATACCCGCAAGAAGCTCGCCGGAAGCTGAGCCGCTACCCGCGTGGTTCTGCCACCACTCCCCGCCGGGGAGAGGGAACCCATGAAAGCAGGGCCGTCTCGGATCAGCCCTGCCTGCTCTTTCCGTTTCCGTTGCCGTTTCCGTTGCCGCTGCGGCGCGCGAAGGCCACCAGCCCGCCGCCGCTGGCCACTTTCCGCGCCCGCGCCCGCCACCGCCAGACCAGATGCTGCCGCCACGTCGCCATCTTGGCGACGAAGGCAAGCTGCGCCGGCGTCACCACCAGCGTCAGGATGGTCGCGAAGCTGAGGCCGAACACGATCGCCGTGGAAAGCTGCACCCACCATTGGGTCGAGGGCGCACCGATGGTGATCGCCCGATGCACGAAGTTGACATTGATGCCGAAGGCGATCGGCAGCACGCCGAGCACCGCCGCGCCGGCCGTCAGCAGCACCGGACGGGCACGCTCGCGACAGGTCCTTATGATCGCTTCCTCGACCGGCACGCCCTCGTGGCGCAGCCGGTCGTAGGTATCGATCAGCACGATGTTGTTGTTGGTCACGATGCCGGCGAGCGCGATGATGCCGATGCCGGTCATCACCACGCCGAAGGTCTGGCCCATCACCATCACGCCGATGAACACGCCGATCGTCGACAGGATGATGGAGAACAGCACCAGTGCGACGCTGGTCAGCTTGTTGAACTGCGCCAGCAGCACCGCGAAGATCAGGAAGATAGCGGCGCCGAAGGCCTTGCTGAGGAAGTCGCTGGCGTTCTGCCGTTCCTCGTCCGAGCCCTTCAGCTTCCACGTCACCAGGCCCTTGAAGTCGGCCCTGGCGAGTTCCTTCTTGACCGCCTCCTGCACGACCGCCGTCTGCGTCTGGTCGGCGACGTTGGCGGTAACCGTGATGACGCGCTTGCCGTCGACGCGGTGGATGATGCCGGTCGACAGGGCCGGCACCCGCTTGATGAAGTTGCCGATCGGCACGGCGCCTGCCGACGTCTGCACGCGCAACTCGTCGAGCTGGGCCAGCGTGCGCCGGTCCTCGGGCACGCGCAGGATGATGTCGACCGGCTTGTCGCTGGTCTGCGGCCGATAGTCGGTGATCTTGAGGCCGTTGGTGACGAGCTGCACGACCGCGCCGACCGAGCCGACGCCGATGCCGTATTTGGCGGCTTCCGCCTTGTCGATCTCCAGCCGCCAGTCGATGCCGGGGATCGGCAGGCCGTTGTCGAGGTCGCGGATCTCAGGGCTCTTGGCGAGTTCGCCGGCAACCTCAAGCGCCGCCGTGCGCAGCGCCTCCGGGTGGTCGCTGGACAGCTGCACCTGGATCGGCTTGCCGGTCGGCGGGCCGTTGTCGGGTGCCCGCACCTCGACCTTGATGCCGGGAATGTCGGCCGTCCTGTCGCGGATGTCGTTCATGATCGCCGAAGCCGGCCGGCGCTCCTGCCAGTTGACGAACTCGAACTGAATTTGGCCGATCACGTCCTCGGTGATGTCCGACGAACCGCGCCCCATCTCGCCGGAGCGCGCGTAGACGCTCGACAGCTCCTTCATCGGCAGGATGCGCGCCTCGACCGCGCGCACCAGCCGGTCCTTCTCGGCCAGCGAAAGGTTGCCGCGCGCATGGACCAGCACGACGCCCTGATCGGGTTCGATATTGGGGAAGAATTCCACGCCCTTGCCGATCTTGCCGTAGAGCACCGGCACGCCGATCAGCAGCGCGAAGGCGAGCAGGATGGTGATGCCGGGATGATGCACCGCCAGCCGCACGGTCCTGATGTAGGGGCCGTCGCGCCGCGCCACGTCGTGATGCACCACATCGGACTTGCCGATCAGCGCGCCCAGCGTCGGCGTGAAGATCAGCGCCGCAACCAGCGAGCACGATAGCGTCGCGATCAGCGTCATCGGCAGGTAGCCCATGAACTGGCCGACGATGCCCGGCCAGAAGAGCAGGGGCGAGAAGGCCGCGATGCGGGTCAGCGTCGCCGCCACCACCGGGCCGGTCATGCGGTGGGCGGCGAAGGCATAGGCATCCTTCGGCTTCATCCCCTCGCTCATGCGCCGCTCGGCGAATTCCGACACGATGATGGCATCGTCAACCAGCATGCCGACGGCAAGGATCAGGCTGAAAAGCACGATGATATTCACCGTCAGCCCGGCGAGGCTGAGGCCAAGGATGCCGACCAGGAAGGAGAAGGGGATGGCGATGCCGATGAACAGCGAGGCGCGCCCGCCGAGGAAGAACAGGATGATGACCGAGACCAGGACGACGGCGGTGATGACGCTGTTCTGCAACTCGTCGAGCATTTCGGTGATGAAGGTCGACTGATCCTGCAGGAATTCGACCTTGAGATTGCCCGGCCACTGCTTCTGCGCTGCCGCGATCGCCTTCTTCACCCCGGCGACCGTGTCGATGAGGTTGGCGCCGGCGCGCTTGGCCACCTCGATGGCGATCGCCGGGTGGCCGTTGACGCGGGTCACCGAGGTGGCGTCGCGGAAGGTCGGCTTGATGGTGGCGACATCGCCGAGCGTCACTGTAGCCGCGTTCGAGGTGGCCACGGGAATGTCGAGCACGTCCTCCGGCGTCTCGATCAGCGCCGGCACCTTGACCGCGAAACGGCCCTGCGCCCCTTCCAGTGCGCCGGCCGCCACCAGGCTGTTGCCGGCGGCGGCGGCGCCGACGAACTGGTCGAGCGACACGCCGTAGCTCTTCAGCAGCATCGGCTCGGCGATGATTTCGACGACCTCGTCGCGCGTGCCCTGCAGCGTTGCCGAAAGCACGCCCGGCACCTGTTCGATAGTGTCCTGCGCCTGTTGCGCGATGGTGGTCAGCGTGCGCTCGGAAAGCTCACCCGAAAGCGTCACCACGACCACCGGGAACAGGCTGAGATTGACCTCGTGCACGCTCGGTTCGTCGGCGTCCGCCGGCAGGTCGCTCTTGGCGTCGTCGACCTTGGCGCGCACGTCCTGCAGCGCCACGTTCTCGTCGAAGCCGGCCTCGAATTCGAGCAGCACATAGCCGCCACCTTCGTAGGCTGCGGCGCGCATCTCCTTGACGTTGCCGACCGCCTTGAGCGCGGTCTCGACCGGCTTGACCAGCAGCCGTTCGGAATCCTCCGGCGAGATGCCGCGCTGCGACAGCTGGACATAGATGATCGGAATCGTGACGTCCGGGCTCGATTCCTTGGGGATCGCCTGATAGGCAACGGCTCCCGCGATAAGCAGGAAGGCGAGGACCGCCAGCGTCAGCCGCCAGCGGTCGATGGCGATTTCGACGATGCGCCTCACGCGGGCGGCTCCGTCTTGCGGTCGGCCTCGGCCGCCGAAACCGCCTGGACGAGATCGCCGTCCTTCACGAAATCCTGGCCGACGACGATCACCCGCGACGCCCTGTCGATGCCGGTCAGCCATATGACGTCAATGGCGTCGTCGACGACCTCGACCGGCACGAATTGCGCCCGGCTTTCGGCGTCGGCGATGCGCACGCCGAGGCGGCCGTCATCGGAGAAGACGATCGCCGAACGGGGCACCGCGACTGCGTTGACCGCGCCGAATTCGACGACCATTTCGCAGGTCACGCCGTCGGCGATGAGCGCTTGCGGATTGTCCATGCGCGTTTCGACGCGATAGGTGCGCGTGGCGGTATCGGCGCTGAGGCTGACGAAGCTGACCTTGCCGGTCACCCTCGAATTGTCGATGAAGCGCACGGTCGCGTCCTGGCCGGCCTTGACGCTCGCCCGCCGCGCTTCGCTCACCGCGCCGATCGCGAGCATCGGGTCGGGATCGACGATCTCGGCGATCTCGGTGCCGATCTGCACGGCCTGGCCGACCTGCACCGGCACGCGATCGACCTTGCCGTCGATCGGTGCGCGGATTTCGACCTTGTCGAGTTCGGCCGTGGCCGCGGCCAGCGCTGCCTTGGCCCCGGCGACCGCCGCTTCCAGCGCCGTCAGATTGTTGCGCGGCTGGTCGCCCCGGTCGATCAGCCGCTTGTTGGCGGTGTATTCGGCCTGGCGCTGGTCGAGCAGCGCCTGCGCCTGATCGACCGCCGCCTGGCGGCCCTCGTCGGAAATGCGGGCGATGACGGTGCCGGCCTTGACCATGTCGCCGCGGCTGACCGCAACGCCGAGCAGCACGCCGGCGCCGCGCGCGGTCGCCGAAGCCTTGTGGTCGGCCTGGGTCACGCAGGACAGCGTGACGTAGCGCCGGTGCAGTTCCGGCGCGGCTGGGGTCACGCCAACCTTCTGCACCGGAACCGTCGGCGTTTCCTTGCCACCGCCTTCACCGGCGGTGGAATCGCTGGTGAGAACGCCCGAACCGATCCACAGAACGGTCGCAATCACGAGGCCGACCGCAATGATGCGGCTCGGCTTGAGCAATCCAGAGGCCATCAGCGTCACCCATCCAACGCCAGAGGAGAAGCTCGCCGCCGCCGCAGAGCGGCGCAGGTAGAGCCCATATAACGATGCAAAAGCCAATTGGAAGAGGGGCGCGACGGCGACCCAGAGACCTGATGACAACGCATGAAGGGCCTCCTCTTCTATATCGTGCGACACACGTACGCTCGCGCCAAGATGGCGTCAAGATATATCTTACGATCTATCTTTATCGCCCTGGCGGCAGCTTGCGCTTGCCGCATTACCTGCCGCGGCCATTTCGATGGCCGGCACATAATTCTGCTGGGCCTTTTTGGCCTCTTTTTGTGACGGGAACGCGGACGCGCTCGGCAATCGTCAGCAGTCGGGCAGCACAACGCATATGCGCGCGGCGGCGCCGGGCCGTTCGGGGTATTCAGGCAAGCCCGCGCATGAATCCTGTGCGCTCCGGTGGACCTGGCAATCTTTCCAGGCGAGCATCACAGCGAAGTCAGCGATGGCGACAACGATCCCCGAAACGACAATTGCAGCATCGGCTGGCAGGGCCGATGCCATCCCCTGAAGCGCCGGCATCACTGCCAAAGAATTTCGTCGCGACCTTGATGCAGGTCAAAAAGAATTGTCTTTTTGGTCAAAAAACGGATCCGGTTTCATCCCGCCTGCAAAGGCTCTACGGTCCGTCGGCCCGCGCGCGGAGGAGCGCCCGTGAAATCCACCAATCCGATCTATACCGGCCTGCCGATGACCATCTTCGAGGTCATGTCGCGGCTTGCCATCGAGCAGAACGCGATCAATCTCGGCCAGGGATTTCCGGACGTCGACGGCCCCGCCGACGTCAAGCAGGTCGCCGCGCAGGAGCTCGTCGCGGGGCTCAACCAGTATCCGCCGATGATGGGCCTCGGCGAGCTGCGCCAGGCGGTGGCGGACGCCAACCGGCGCTTCTACGGTCTCGACATCGACTGGGCCCACGAGGTGCTGGTCACCTCCGGCGCCACCGAGGCGCTGTCCGACTGCATGGCCGGCCTGATCGTGCCGGGCGACGAGGTGGTGCTGATCGAGCCGCTCTACGACTGCTACCTGCCGCTGGTCCGCCGGGCGGGCGGCATCCCGCGGCTGGTGCGCATCACGCCGCCCGACTGGAGGCTCGATCGCGACGCCCTGGCCGCCGCCTTCGGCCCAAGGACCAAGGCGATCCTCATCAACAACCCGATGAACCCGGCGGCCAAGGTCTTCACCCGCGAGGAGCTGTCGCTGATCGCCGAGCTGTGCATCGCCCATGATGCCGTCGCCATCTGCGACGAGGTCTACGAGCACATCCTCTTCGATCGTGCCCGCCATATTCCGCTGATGACGCTGCCGGGCATGCGCGAGCGCTCGGTGCGCATCGGCTCGGCGGGGAAAACCTTCTCGCTCACCGGCTGGAAGGTCGGCTATGTCACCGCGCCGCCGCATCTGCTGGAACCGATCACCAAGGCGCACCAGTTCACCACCTTCACCACGCCGCCCAACCTGCAGAAGGCGGTCGCCTTCGGGCTCGCCAAGGGCGACGATTATTACGACAGCCTGTCAGGCGAGCTGGAGAAGAAGCGCGACCGCTTCGCCGCCGGCATCGCCGGGCTCGGCTTCGGCGTTGCGCCCTGCGCCGGCACCTATTTCATCACCGCCGATGTCTCGCCGCTCCGCCTCAACGAGGACGACGCCGATCTCTGCAAGCGCATGACGCTGGAAGCCGGCGTTGCCGCCGTGCCGATGTCCGCCTTCTACGACGCCGAGGCCCCAAGCCATTTCGTCCGCTTCTGTTTTTCCAAGCGCGACGAGGTTCTCGATCAGCGCTGTTGACCGCCTCAAATCCTGGCTTTCCGCATGACCAATCCGATCCTTGTCGAAGTCACCCGCGGCACGCTGGTCGAGAGCGTTCATCGCGGCGCCATCGCCGTGGTCGATGCCAAGGGACAGGTGCGGGCCGCGATTGGCGATGTCGGGCAGCGCATCTTCCCGCGCTCGGCGGTCAAGGCCCTGCAGGCCCTGCCGCTGGTCGAAAGCGGCGCCGCCGACCGCTATGGCTTCGGCAATGCCGAACTGGCGCTTGCCTGTTCCTCGCACAATGCCGAGCCGCGCCATGTCGAGACCGCCGCGGCGATGCTGGCAAAGGCGGGCAGGGGCGAGGCCGATCTCGAATGCGGCGCCCAGATACCGACGGCGCGGGCCGCTGCGCAAGCGCTCGTCCGCGCCGGCATCGCGCCGGGCCCGTTGTGCAACAACTGCTCCGGCAAGCATGCCGGCTTCATCTGCCTGGCCTGCCATCGCGGCCTCGACCCGCGAGGCTACGTGACGCCCGACCATCCGGCGATGCGCGAGATCACCGCGACGCTGGCGGAGATGACCGGCACCAGCCTCGGGCCGGAGGTGCGCGGCGTCGACGGCTGCTCGATCCCGACCTATGCGATCCCCATCGCGGCGCTGGCGCTTGCCTTCGCCCGCTTCATCACCGGCGAAGGCCTGTCACCGGCGCGCGCCGCCGCCGCCCGCCGTCTGGCCGATGCCTGCATGGCCGAGCCCTTCATGGTCGCCGGAACCGGTCGCTTCTGCACCGACGTGATGGCGGCTCTGCCGGCCCGTGTCTTCGTCAAGACCGGCGCCGAAGGTGTCTTCTGCGGCGCGTTGCCGGAACTGGGACTGGGCATCGCGCTCAAATGCGACGACGGCGCCGACCGCGCTGCCGAGACCGTGATGGCGGCGGTGATCGACGCGTTCTTGTCCCGATGAGCCCGGCGGAACGCGAACGCATGGCGCCGCGCTTGTCACCGCCCATCCTCTCCCGCCGCGGCGCGACGGTCGGTGTCGTGCGGCCGGTCGCTCGTCTGGTTGAATCGCTTCGCGAGGGAAAGGCGCTAACCGGGCCCGGCGCCTGACATCTTCGCCGATCGGCAATCCGCTTTCGGCCGCTGTGCCGCCGTGGCGGACGCCACAGATCGCGGCGCCCCGGGCCGGGCGCGCTTGCGGCAGTCGAAGCCGGCGGCCGAATCCATTATCATCCCCCGCCTCGCCGGCCGGCGAACCCCGGCCGATCGGTGCATCTCGGGGAAACGGGCGATGACAACCTGGATCGTGCTTGCCGTCGTCGCGGCGGTGATCGTCTACAGCGTCATCCTGTTCAACCGGCTGGTCAGGTCGCGACAAATGGCGGCGGAGGGCTGGAGCGGCATCGACGTGCAGTTGAAGCGCCGCGCCGATCTCGTGCCCAATCTGGTCAGCACCGTGAAGGGCTATGCCGCCCATGAACGCACGGTGCTCGAACAGGCAACGGCGCTGAGGTCCGCGGCGACCCAGGTGCCCGAAGGCGATGTCGCCGCCCGCGCCGCGGCCGAGGGCAAGCTCACCGCCGCCATCGGCAAGCTCATGGCGCTCGCCGAGGCCTATCCGGACCTCAAGGCGAACGGCAACTTCCTCGACCTGCAGAAGCAATTGGCGACCATCGAGGACGAGATCCAGATGGCCCGCCGCTACTACAACGGCGCCACGCGCAATCTCAATGTTCTGGTCCAGTCGTTCCCGTCGAACCTCGTCGCCGGCACGTTCGGTTTCCATCAGCGCGCATTCTTCGAGATCGACGATGCCGACCGGGCGGTGCCCGATGTCGCCTTCAAGGGAGCCGCGTCATGAGACGGCTGGCGCTCGCCTTCGCTCTGCTCGTCGGCGTCTTCTCCGCCCCGGCGCTCGCAGCGGAAACCATCAACAGCTTCTCCTCGGATGTGGTGGTGCAGCCGGACGGCGTCCTCGACGTGACCGAGACGATCACGGTCGTCGCCGAAGGCGGCCAGATCCGCCACGGCATCTACCGCGATTTCCCGCTGACCTTCACCGACGCCGAGGGCCGCAGCCACCGCGTCAGCTTCACCATTGGCGCCATCACCCGCGACGGCAAGCCGGAACCCTGGCACAAGGCGAGCAACCAGGGCGGCATTCGCATCTATATCGGCGACGGCAACGTCGTGCTCGCTCCCGGCACCTACACCTACCGCATCCACTACCAGACCGGCCGCCAGATCCGCTTCTTTCCCGATCACACCGAGCTGTTCTGGAACGTGACCGGGAACGACTGGGTGTTTCCGATCCTCAAGACGACGGCATCGTTCACGCTGCCCGATCATCAGGCTCCGACGCGCTGGACGGCCTATACCGGCCGCTACGGCGAGCGCGGCAATGCCTATGACGCCACGCTCACCTCGGATAACCGGCTCCAGGTGGCGACGACCGCAACGCTCTCCGCGGGCGAAGGGCTGTCGGTCGTGCTCGAGATACCCAAGGGGCTGGTTCTTCCGCCGAGCGGCAAGCAGGCGTTCGACTACTGGTTTCTCGACAACCGGCATCTGGTGTTCGGCGGTGCCGGCCTCGTCGGCGTGCTGATCTTTTACCTGCTTGCCTGGCACGCGGTCGGCCGCGACCCGCCGAAGGGGACGATCATCCCGCTGTTCCACGCACCGCCGGGCATATCGCCGACGCTTGCCGGCTATATCCGCGATTACGGCTGGAAGGGTGGCTGGCGCAAGTTCACCGCGGCCGCCCTGTCGCTGGCGGTCAGGGGGCTCATCGTCTTCGACGATTCCAGCGGCGACATCGTTCTTGCCAGAACCAGGCAGGCGCGGCCGCAGGAGAAGCTGCCACCGGGCGAGAACTCGCTGCTCAAATGGGTCGAAGACAAGGGCGGCAAGGTCACCATCAACAAGGACAACGGCAAGAGCCTGCAGACCGAGTTTTCCAGCTTCAAGTCGAGCGTCGAAAACGAGAACCGCAACCGCTTCTTCCGGCGCAACCTCGGCTATTTCATCGTCGGCGTGGTACTGACGGTGGCGGCGATCGCCGCCGTGCTCGTCTGGGGCGGGCTGAAAGACAACGAGATCGGGCTGCTGGTCGGCACCGTCTTTGCCGGCGTGTGGCTCGGCCTGTTCATCGTGCCGATCGTGCGTGCGCTCACCAGCATCCGCAGTGTGAAGTCGATCTTCAGGGCCGGCATCACCATCGCCATCGTCGCCTTCTTCGCCATCAACTTCCTGTCGATATTCGGTGCGGCCGTCCGTTCCTTGCCGACCGGCTTCGGCTGGACCATCCTCGACGTCCTCCTCAACAACGGCTTCCCGCTGACCCTGATCGGCGGCTTCGCGGTGATGAACGGCCTGTTCTACTATCTCCTGCGCGCGCCGACGGCGGCCGGGCGGGCGGTCATGGACCAGATCGAGGGGCTCGAGCTCTATATCCGCACCGCCGAGAGCCAGCGGCTCAATCTCGCCGGCGCACCGGACCTGAACGCCACCCAGTTCGAGGCGATCCTGCCCTATGCGGTGGCGCTCAATGCCGAGAAACCCTGGTCGGAGGCCTTTGCCGCCGCCTTCGCCCGCGCCAATCCCGGCCAGGACGTGGCGACCGGCTATAGCCCGGCCTGGCACGGCGGCACCGGCTGGGCCGGCACCAGTTTCGCCCACTCCATCTCGTCGGCCGTGTCGTCGGCCGAAAGCTCCTTCCAGAGCTCCATCCCGGCGCCGTCGTCCTCCTCATCCGGCTTCTCCGGCGGCGGCGGCGGCTCTGGCGGCGGCGGTGGCGGCGGAGGTGGTGGCGGCTGGTAGGACGGCCCGCTCGGGCAGGGTCGTCCAAGCCTGATGGCCGGCCGTTCGCCTGGTTGAATCGCTTCGTCAGCGAAAGGCGCCAAGCGCCTGATCAGCTGACCCGATTGCGCTCGACCAGCAGGTTCGGGAAGCGATCCGCGCCGTTCTGGACGAGGTCGCCGGTAGCGGTCTTGTCCCAGTGCATGCCGACCACCGCGCCCTTGTCGGCGCCTGCGATCAGGTTGTCGCTGATCACCGCGGAGCCGGCGCCGTCGACGACCGAGACCGCAATGCCGACCGGCGCCCGCCGGATGACGTTGCCGGTGGCCGCGACGTCGCGCAGATACGGGCCCCAGCCGAGCTGCATGCCGTAGCGCGCCGCGCCGTCGATGACATTGCCGCTCGCCGCCACGTCGGCCTCGACCGCGATGCCGACGCCGAACGCCGGGCTCTTTGCGCCGGGCGGGTAGGGGCCCTTGCCGGTGATGTCGCGCAGGATATTGCCCGACACCACGCCGATATGGCCGCCGCTGTCGAAATTGGTGACGCTGATGCCGCTCGCCGCCCCGGCGACGAGGTTGTTGGCAATCAGCGCGCCGGCAAAGCCGAATTCCGAATAGATCGCCACCTCGCCCGAGCGCAGGCAGCTATTGCCGGTGATCTGGACGTTGTCGGCGGAATTCGCCCGCACGGAGGTGAACGCGCAGTCGACGATCCGGTTGTTGGCGACGATCACGCCATGGGCGCGAAAGATGTTGATGCCGTTGCCGTTCTCGCCGGTGCCGCCGGCCTTCGCGGCGATCCGCTCGACCCGGTTGCCCGACACCATCGTGCCGTCCTCTCCCGCCGTCCACCGCCAGACGAGGATGCCGCCATTGCCGCAGTCCGTGACGATGTTGTCGGTGATCGACAGGCCGGTCGATTCGATGGCGCGGATGCCGGCTGCCGCGGCGTTCGTGATCGTGGTGCGGGTGATGCGCCCGGCCGAGCGGTCGAGTGCAATGCCGCTTGCCGTACTGCCGGTGACGATGCAGTTCTCGATCGCCACGCCGTTGCATTCGGCCAGATGGACCAGCCCCGGCACATAGTCGGCGAAGGTCTGACCGGCGCCGTCGATCACCAGCCCCGAAAGCGACAGCACTTCCGAACGCGCCGCGGTGATCATGCTGTCGCCGCCGGCAAAGACCAGTTTGGTTGCGCCGGGCACGCCCGACAGGCGCACGCGCGGCGGCAGCCTGAGATTCGAGACCATATAGGTGCCGGCCTGCAGGAAGACCTGGCGGTCCTGGTCCGAGGCGCTGTCGAGCAGGCGCTGCAGGGTCAGGCTCTGGTCCTCGGCCTTCTGGTTGGCGAGGCCGAGTTCGGCGCCGCTGAGCGTCCCGCGAAGCACCGGCCCGGTGGGATCGGTGGCCGCCATCGCCGGTGCGGCGACGGCTGCTCCAAGAACGCCTGTCAGAAAACTGCGTCGATCCATGCCCGAAAGCTCCCGAATCCGGAATCGTCAGGCATGCGTTTCAAGTCCCGTGCCGGTGAAAGCGTGCCGGAATGGGACGGCGAGTGGGGCAGAGCCGCGCCGCGGGGCATCTCCCCCTTGCGGCGGAGCTAAGAGGGGGTGAGGGCACGGCCGTGCCATGACCCCTCTCCCTGTCCCTCCCCCGCAAGGGGGGAGGGGACGAATGCGGATAGGCTCCGCCTTGAGCCTGGCTCAGTCCAGGCCGAGCTTGCCGCGCAGCGTGGAAAGGTCCTCGGCCAGGGTATTGACCGCGGCCGCCAGCACCGTGCGGTCGCTGTCGGTCAGCTTGTCGTAGGTCTCGTAGCCGTCGCCTTTTCTGTACTTGGCCAGCGTCTCGTCGACCGTCCGGAAGTTGTCGGTGACCTTGGCGACGAAGTCGCCGTCCTTGGTGAGCAGCGGCTTGACCAGTTCGAAGATCTTCTGCGAGCCGTCGAAGTTCGCCTTGAAGTCCCACAGGTCCGTGTGGCTGTAGCGGTCCTCTTCGCCGGAGATCTTGGTCGCCGCGACCTCTTCCATCAGCGCCGCGGCACCACCGACCACCGTCTCGGGCGGGAATGTGAGGTCGGCAATGCGCTGGTTGAGATCCTTCACGTCGGCGATGAGCTTGTTGGCATAGGGTTCGAGGCCCTCGGTGCTGCCCGTCTGCCACAGGCCGTATTCGATGCGGTGGAAGCCGGTGAAGGCCGGATCCTCCGCGCCCTTCTCGTAGTCGTCGGCGCGCGCGTCGATCGACACGTCGAGATCGCTGAACAGTTCCGCGATCGGCTCTACCGCCTCATAGCTCATGCGCGTCGGCGCGTAGAGCGCCTTGGCCTTGTCGAGATCGCCGGCATGGATCGCGTCGACGAATTTGCCGGTGTCCTCGACCAGTTTGGCCGTGTGTTCGGCAACGTAGAGCTTGTAGCTGGCGAGCGGCTCGACCAGATCGAGCGTTGCATCGGTGGACGCGGAGGCGGCCATCGGCGCGGTGAGCGCCGCGAGCGTTGCTGCCGCGAGCAGAGGTGCAAGCTTCATCGGAAAAGTCTCCTTGATTGCCTCAGGGATGGATCGTGTCGGTGGAGGCGACGGCGGCGACCAGGTCCTGGCCGAGATAGCCGCCGGCCTCACGGACGCCGGGAAGAACGAAGAAATAGCCGCCGCCGACGGGCTTGATGTATTCCTCCAGCGGCTCGCCGTTGAGGCGGTTCTGGACCGTGATGAAGCCCTTCTCGAGGTCGGCCTGATAGACGATGAACAGCAGTCCCTGGTCGATCTGGCCGGACCTCGCGGCGCCGTTCGAATAGTTGAATGGCCGCCGCAGGATGAGGTTCTCCTCGGTGGAAGGCTTGCGCGAATTGGCGCGGCGGATGTGCGCGGTGAGCGGTGTGATCTTGCCGTGGGGTCGCGAGCGTAGTCGGGCACGTCGTGCTCGCGGGTGCCGTCGAGCGGCGCGCCGCTGGCCTTCCTGCGCCCGATGATGTGCTGCTGCTCCTGCAGCGGTGTGCGGTCCCAGCGCTCGACGAAATTGCGGATGATGCGTACCGCCTGATAGCTGCCGCCCACCGCCCAGTCTGGCTCGCCGCTTCTCGGCCCCACCCAGACGATGCGGTCCATGGTTGCCGTGTCGTTCGAGTCCGGGTTGGCGGTGCCGTCGCGGAAGCCGAGGAAGTTGCGGGCGCTCTGCCGCGTGCCGTCGGGATTGCGCTTGACCACCGCCGGCACATTGCCGTCCTGCAGCCAGCGCAGCACCAGAAACTCCGACATGGTCTTCACGATGTCGCGCAGCGCATGGATGACGGTGTCCGGTGTGTTGGCGCAGAACTGCAGCGCCAGGTCTCCGTGGCAGATCTCTGGTTCAAGCGCGTCGTTGGGGAACTGCGCCATGCGCCGAAGCTGGCGCGGCTTGTGCGGCTCGAGCCACGGCTGCTCTTCGAACAGCGAGGCGCCGAGCGACACGGTGATGGTGAGATCGTCGGGCGCGACCACCGGCCCAAGGATGCCGGAATCGGCCGGCGGCAGCTTGGGATCGAGGTCCGCCGGCTGGCCGCCCTGGGTGAGGAACACGATCCGTTCGGTGAGCCGGCGCAGCATCGCCTCGAGGTCCGCCGGCGTACGCATCACCACGTTGAACGCCGCCACCATGCCGTTCGCCGGGCGCGGCGTGACGATGCCGGCCTGGTGCACGCCATAGAACGGATGACGCTCGGCCGCGTTGACCCCCGGCAGCGGTGCATCGGCGGCATGGGCGCCGTCGCCAGCTTGGGCATGGGCGGCGGTGACGTGGCCGGCAATGGTTCCGCCGGCGGCGGCGCCCATGCCGATGAGCAGGCGGCGGCGATTGGTGGTGAATTCGGACATGACTGTCTTCCCGCATGCGTCGGTGTTGGCGATCAGGAGATGCCGATGGCGCCGTTGACGGCGTCGAGGGCTTCAGCCAGCGCTTTGAAGGAATCGGTCAACGCCTTGCGTTGACTCGCTGAAACCGTGTCGTAGGCCGGCCACGCGTCGCCCTGCTTGAGCCCCGCCAGCGCCTGCTTCGCCATGTTGAGTTTCGCGTCGACCGCGGCCATGGCATCCGGTGCCGTGACCGACACGATCGGCCTCAGCAGGCTCACGAGCTTGGCGATGCCGGCGAGATTGGCGTCGATGTCGCCGAGGTCGTTGCCGGCATAGCGGTCCTCGCCTTGCGTGATCCGCCCCTCGGCCAGTTGCCCGGCCATCCGCGCCGCGCTTGTCGCAAGGTCCGCCGGTCCGAGCTTCAACCCGCCGAGGCGGTCCTTCAGCGTCTTGAGGTCGGTCACCAGTCTGTCGGCCACCGCGGGCAGGCCGGCCGTGTCGCCGCCGCCGAACAGCGCATATTCGATGCGGTGATAGCCGGTGAACGCCGGATCGGCCTCGCGATTGGCGAGATATTCCGCCGCCGGGTTGATGGCATTGACGAGGTCCGAGAAGCGCCAGGCGACTGGCTCGATGCGCTTGTAGGGCCAGCGGGCGGCCGCATAGAGCGTGCGCGCCTGGGCGAGGTCGCCGGCATGGATCGCCGCCGCCAGGCCCTCCGCCGCGCTCACCATCGCCGCGCTCTCAAGGATCAGATAGACCTTGTATTCCGACAGCGCGCCGATGAAGGCGCGCGTGTCCGGCGTCTTGCCGGTCCCGCCGGCGGCGCCCGTCGCGGTAACGTGCAGACGCCCGCGCGGATTGGAGAGCAGGCCGCAGGTAATCTCGTAGTCGCCCGGCTTGAGGCGCGCCGGGACCGTCTGCTTGAGCCCCGGCGCGATGTTCTCGCGCTCGGCCACCACCATGACGCCGTCGAGGATCTCCCATTCCACCGGCCGGTCGGAGCGGTTGTCGATCTCGAATGTGTGTCGTCCCGCCGGTACGGTCAGTTCGTTCGGCTCGCAGGCGCGTGCCGTCACCGCGATTGCGTAGGCGCCGGGATCGCGCGCCGGCCCGCGCATCTGGCTGGCGGCATAGAAGGCCACGCCGCCGGCGAGCGCCAGCACGGCCGCGGCCGGCACTGCGAAAGTCAGGGCGCGCGGTGCGCCGCCGCCGGATGGTGCCGCGTCAGGAGCCGGCATTGGCGTCCCCACGGAGGTCGGCGGCCTGCAGGTGAGGTCGGGGAGCCGGCGCGGGGCGCAGGAAGAAGAAGAAGGTGACGGCGAGGAAGACGACGTAGACGATGGCCTCACCCACCGACGGCGCCTCCTGATAGTTGAAGATGCCGCCGAGGATCACCCCCGGAAGGCTCGATTCGGGCAGGATGGCGCTGAGGTCGTAGGCGCGCTCCTGCAATGCGTTCCACAGGCCGGCCTCGTGCAGGTTGCCGAGGACGCCGGCGGCCAGCCCGGCGGCGACGATGAGGATGAAGACGCCGGTCCAGCGGAAGAAGAGGCGGAGATTCAGCCGCGCGCCGCCGACATAGATGGCGTAGCCCGCGGCGGCCGCAACGAGGATGCCGGCAAAGGCGGCGGCCGGCACCGCCGGGCCGGACGACTGCTGGAAGATCGCCAGCAGGAAGAAGACCGACTCCAGCCCTTCGCGCGCCACCGCGAAGAAGACCATGGCGGTAAGCGCCCAGCCCTGGCCGGACGAAGACGACAGGGCGGCATCGATGGAGCCGTGCAGTTCCGTCTTGATGGAGCGGGCGGCCTTGCGCATCCAGAAGACCATCCACACCAGCACGCCGACGGCGACGGCGCGGACGGCCGCCTCGAACAGCTCCTGTGCCTTCTGCGGGAAGGAGGCGCTGGCCAGTTGCAGGCCGGCGCCGACGAACAGCGACAGCGCGATCGCCAGGAGCACGCCGACCCAGACCGCCGGCAGCCAGGCGGAGCGGCCCGTCTGCGTCAGGTAGGTCGCGATGATGCCGGTGATGAGGGCCGCTTCCAGCCCCTCGCGCAGCATGATGAGAAAGGCGGCAAACACCGTTTCGGTCTCCTTCTCGGCAACGGTACGCATGCACCGACACGCGAAGCGTGACGGCCGACACACGAGCTAGTCGTTAAGGCAACCCGCGAAACATGCTGACGCGAACGACAAAAACAGACTTCTCCGCGGGCGCTGCCCGAGGCTTCCACGACCGGCACCGGTTCAAGGCCGACGCGACGCGTATCCGCGAACAGGGCGCCTCGTATAAATGGAGGAACTCCAGAAAGCAAATAATTATCAATAGTTTATATGTATTCTAAAGAAAAAGTAGCCAACAACCATCGGCAACGCTCGGCATATTCGGCAAGCGGATTCAGCGCCTTCGCCGTTGCCGGCACGGCCGAATCTGTCCCGGTCATCCATGTGTCCGGCCGGCCTGTTTCTCCTGTCATCCTCCGGCTTGACCGGAGGATCGGCTTCGGCAAACGCGGCCTGGGTGCTGGTGGAGGACGATCCTCTGCTTTCGCAGAGGATGACGGCGGAGAGAGAGCCGCGCCGTCCTCTGCTGCCCCCTCCTGAGGCGACCGCCGAAGGATTGGCGGCCAGACCGTCACACCGTCAGGTTGGCGCGGTCCGCCTCCTCATAGCCGAGGCGGCGGTTGAGGTCGCGGATCAGCCGCTCGGCCGCGTCCGAAATAACCGTGCCGGGCGTGAAGATGGCGCTGACGCCGGCATCGTAGAGCGCGTTGAAGTCGTGCTCCGGCACGATGCCGCCGACCACCACCATGATGTCCGGCCGGCCCTGGGCCTCCAGCGCACGCTTGAGCGCCGGCACCAGGGTCAGATGCCCGGCGGCCAGCGACGACACGCCGATGATGTGCACATTGCATTCGATGGCGCGTGCCGCCGCTTCTTCCGGCGTCTGGAAGAGGGGGCCGATATGCACGTCGAAGCCGAGGTCGGCGAAGGCCGAGGCGATCACCTTCTGTCCGCGGTCGTGGCCGTCCTGGCCGACCTTGGCGACGAGGATGCGCGGCGGCCGCCCGTCATTGTCGTGGAAGGTGCGGATCAGCCCGCCGACCCGCGCCATCGTCGCCGTGTCGATGTCGCGCGCATAGGTGCCGCTGATCGCATGCGCTTCGGTCTCATAGCGGCCGAAGGCGCGCTCCAGCGCCAGGCTGATCTCGCCCACCGTCGCTTTGGCGCGGGCCGCCTCGATGGAAAGCGCGAGCAGGTTGCCCGCACCGCTGCGCGCCGCATCGGTGAGCGCCGCAAGCGCGTCCCTCGCCGCGGCGCTGTCGCGCTCGGCGCGAAGCGCGCTCAGCTTGGCGACCTGCGCTGCCAGCACCGCCGAATTGTCGACCTTGAGAACGTCGATGGGCTCTTCCGTCTCCGGCCGGTAGCGGTTGACGCCGACCACCGTCTGGTGGCCGGAATCGAGCCGCGCCTGGGTGCGCGTCGCCGCTTCCTCGATGCGCGTCTGCGGCACGCCGGCCTCGATCGCCTTGGCCATGCCGCCGAGCGCATCGGTCTCGGCGATGTGCTCGAGCGCCTTGTGTGCCAGTTCATGGGTCAGCCGCTCGACATGGTAGGAGCCGCCCCACGGATCGATGATCCGCGTGGTGCCGGATTCCTTCTGCAGGTAGAGCTGGGTGTTGCGCGCGATGCGCGCCGAGAAGTCGGTGGGCAGCGCCAGCGCCTCGTCCAGCGCATTGGTGTGCAGCGACTGGGTATGTCCCTGGGTCGCCGCCATCGCTTCGACCGCCGTGCGCACGATGTTGTTGAACGGGTCCTGCGCCGCCAGCGACCAGCCCGACGTCTGGCAATGGGTGCGCAGCATCAGCGAGCGGGCGTCGGCCGGCGCGAAGCGTTCCTTCATCAGCTTTGCCCATAGCAGGCGCGCCGCCCTGCAGCTTCGCCACCTCCATGAAGAAGTTCATGCCGATGTCGAAGAAGAAGGAGATGCGCGGCGCGAACGCGTCTACCGACAGGCCGGCGTCGCAGGCGGCGCGCACATATTCCAGCCCGTCGGCGAGCGTATAGCCGAGCTCCAGGTCGGCCGTCGCCCCGGCCTCCTGCATGTGGTAGCCCGAGACCGATATCGGGTTGAACTTCGGCATGTTGGCCGAGGTATGCGCGATGATGTCGGAGACGATGCGCATCGAGGCGGTCGGCGGGTAGATGTAGGTGTTGCGGACCATGAACTCCTTGAGGATGTCGTTCTGGATGGTCCCCGACAGCGCCTTCTGCGGGATGCCCTGTTCCTCCGCCGCCACCACATAGAGCGCCAGAACGGGGAGCACCGCGCCGTTCATGGTCATCGACACGCTGATGTCGCCCAGCGGAATGCCGTCGAACAGCGTGCGCATGTCGTAGATCGAAGTCGATCGCCACCCCGGCCATGCCGACGTCGCCGGCAATGCGCGGATTGTCGGAATCGTAGCCGCGATGGGTCGGCAGGTCGAAGGCGACCGACAGGCCCTTCTGCCCGCCGGCAAGGTTGCGCCGATAGAAGGCGTTGGAATCCTCCGCCGTCGAGAAGCCGGCATATTGGCGGATGGTCCACGGCCGCTCGACATACATGGTCGGGTAGGGGCCGCGCAGATAGGGCGGCAGGCCCGGCCAGGTGTCGAGAAAGTCGATGCCGGCGAGATGCCCTTCATGCGCCAGAGGCGGAATGACGATGCCCTCCGGCGTCTGCCAGGGCTCCTCGGGCACAGCGGCGCTGCCGGCGCCGGGCCGCTGCCAGCCGACCTGCGTATAGTCGGGCAGCCGGCTCACGGCGCAGCCTCGATCGCTTGCGCCAGCCGCTTGAAGACGAGCGCTCCCGCGCCGGTCGTCTGCGGCTCGCCGGCGGATGGGGGAGGGGCATCGTCGCCGTTGACGAAGGCGTTGACGCCGATCATCTCGATGCCGCCCGCGGCCATGCGCGCCATGCGCGCCTCGCGGCTCGCCGCGATCCCGGCTTGCAGCCTGCCGCCGGCGAGCGATGCGAGCATGCCGCCTTCCGCCTCGATGGCCTGGAATCCGGCCCATGCCTTTTCCGCCAGCGCATTGGTGAGGACTTCGACGGCACCCGATCCGGCGGCCGGGTCGGCGAAGCGAAAGAGCTGCGATTCCTCGGCGATCACCAGTTGCGTATTGCGCGCCAGCCGCCGCGCCTGCGCGCCTGGCGGTTCATCGAGTGCATCGAAGGGGATGACCGTGATCGAATCGGCGCCGCCGACCGCCGCGGCAAAGGCCGCACCGGTCGCGCGCAGCGCGTTCATGCGCGGCTCGCGCCGGCTCATCGTGCGCCACGCGGTCTCGGCGTGGATGGGGATGGTGACGGCGATGTCCGCCGCCTCCAGCGCCCGCACCAGCAGCAGGCGCATGCGCGCGGAACTTGGCGATCGTCAGGAACTGGTCGGTGTCGGCGGCAAGCGCCACGCCGATTCGCGCCGCCGCCTGATCGGGCGCGAC
This sequence comes from uncultured Alphaproteobacteria bacterium, assembly GCA_963743015.1. Classification (GTDB taxonomy): domain Bacteria; phylum Pseudomonadota; class Alphaproteobacteria; order Rhizobiales; family Kaistiaceae; genus CAVSRC01. Next base: position 167,904 of record CAVUOD010000014.1, on the reverse strand, counting down.
GCTCTGCGCCTCGAACAGCCTGAGATGCGCGATCACCGTTGCCAGGACGGCGGCCAGCTCCTGCGCTTCCGATGCGCCGGCCGCATGCCAGATGCGGCCATCGGCGAGCGCCACCGTGCCGCTGACACTGTCGGCGAGGCGAGCCAGCGCGGCTGCCGCCGCATCGGCTTCGGCCGCCTGCAAATGCCCCGTTGCCACCGCCGCCACGGGATCGAAGGAGAGCCCGAAGGCGAGCCGGCGATCGGCCGCGAGGCCGGCGAACGCCTGGGCGATTTCCGCCGTCCGCAGGCCCGCGTCGATCGTCAGAGATGCGCCCTCGGCCAGCATGCCCGCCAACCCGGCGGCAATCGCGGCCGCCGCCTCTGCCGGCATGCGGCTCGGCAGCGGATGAATGCTGTCCGCAAAGACCAGCGCGATACCGTGCGCGCCGCCGGCAAGCTCTTCGCCGCCGAGCGACAAGGCGGTCGCTGCGTCTCGCGCACTGACGCGCTGAACGACTCGCCACGATTGGCCGGGCGCCCGTCCGGCGATCGGCTCCGCCCCGGCAATACGCCGATAGATCGGGCCGATCGGGATGCCGTCGTCGCTCAGCGCGGCGAGATCCTCCTCGGAGCGGTTGCCGAATCGCGAGACGCCCATGCGCCAGTCGGCCTCGCCGACGGCGGTAAAACCGCCGGCCAGCGGCACCGGAGCCGTCATGAAAGCGTTCGGAAAACCACGCCGCCTCCGTGGAAAACGAAAAACCCGTTGGGTTATACGCGCTTGCCGCCATATGCGGCAAACCGCATTGATTTCGGGCAAATCTTCTTCATTCCAGAAGGCGTTGCAGGCATTTGCGCTTGTATGAGGTCAACGGCCAATCGTATGATGCCTTGACCGGGAAGCGGGAAAAGCCGGGGGCGGCTGCTGTCACTTTCCACAATTGAATGCCGTGTGATCCTGCCGCTAGCTGAAGCGGGGCGGGAGTGGGGCAAGATGACGAGTGAGAGTGACCTGATCGCGCAAAGCGAGAGCTTTGCCGACATGGCGACAGGTGTGCAGGTCCTGGACGCACTGCAAGCCACGTTCAAAGCATTCGGGGCGGATCATTTTCTTGTTTCGGGTATGCCGCTTCCCGGGCGCCCGATAGATCCGCTTCTTTTGCGATTGGAATGGGGCGATCTGCACGGCGACCGGCGCACGGCGATCATGGCCAGTGATCCCGTCTTGCGGCACGCCTTCGGAGCCCGCCGCGCCTTCTGCTGGGTCGAGGGACGCGACGATTCGCTGGGCGAGGAATCGGTACTTCTCAGCCAACTTGGCGATCCCGACCGGCGCAAGCTGGTGCTCGTCCCGATCTGTGCCTTCCTGCCCTATCAGGGCGTCGTGGTCGGCGGCGGCACCGATTTCGACCTGGATAAGGCGGCAATCCTTGCCGTGGATTTCCTGTGCGTTGTCGCCTTTCGTCGCCTGTTCGCGCTCAGCTATCTGCGTCCCGAGCGGCCAGGCGAGTTGTCGGGGCGGGAACGCAAGGTCGTCGAGCTGTCGGCGACGGGCAAGACGGCCGGCGAGATTGCCGCGATCCTCGCCATCTCGCAGCGCACCGTCCACGCCCATCTGCAGAACGCCAGCGAGAAGCTGCGGGCGCTGAACAAGACGCACACGGTCGTCGAGGCGCTGCGCTACGGCCAGATTTCCATGTGAGGGTTTGCCGCGTTCACACGAGCGAGGCAACGCCCGGGATGGCGGCGATGACGGCATCGACCTTTTCCGATCCGACCTTCGCGCGGACCTGATCCAGCAGCGCCTTGACGAAGCTCTGGATGTCGCCCATGCCCAGCCCGACACCGGTCAGATCGCCGAGAACGCCCATGAAGCTGCCGCTGCTGCCGCTGGTTTCGGCCGCCAGATCGCGGCTTCCCGGCAGAGCGTCGAGCAGACTGCCGACCGCGTCGGCCGGCCCTTCGCGCGACAGGAAATTGACGATGACGCCGGTGGCGCGCCGCGCGACCTGCGCGTCGATTCCGGTCGCCGCGGCGATCTGTCCGATGATCTCGTCCATGATGGCTCCGTGGCACATGTATAACGGGCGCTTGATGCCATAGGCCGCCTTTTCGCGCCAGTGTCAGGCCGTTATCTTCGGCACCGATCAACCTTTCCCGAAAAGCTGAAAAGACCATGCTCTCCGACGTCCTCGACTGGATCGACGCCAACCTGCCGGCAAGCCTCGATCGACTGTTCGACCTGCTGCGCATCGAAAGCATCTCGACCGACCCGGCCTACGCCGCTTCCTGCCACAAGGCGGCCGAGTGGCTCGCCGCCGACCTGATCGGTCTTGGCTTCGAAGCCAGCGCCCGGCCAACGCCCGGCCACGCAATCGTCGTCGGCCATCACGCCGGCGAGGGCCCCCACCTGCTGTTCTACGGCCATTACGACGTGCAGCCGGTCGATCCTCTCGACCTGTGGGAGGCGCCGCCCTTCGCGCCGAAGGTCGTCACGCGCGACGGCGTCGAGGTGATCGCGGCGCGCGGCGCGGCCGACGACAAGGGCCAGCTGATGACCTTCGTCGAGGCGTGCCGGGCATGGAAGGCGGTCACCGGCAAGCTGCCGGCGCGCATCACCATGCTGCTCGAGGGCGAGGAGGAATTGGGCAGCACCAATCTGGCGCCGTTCCTTTCCGCCAATGCCGACGAGCTGAAGGCCGATCTGGCGCTGGTCTGCGATACCGACATGTGGCGCCGCGGCCACCCGGCGATCACGGTGTCGCTGCGCGGCCTTGTCGGCGAGGAGGTCGTCGTCACCTGCGCCGACCGCGATCTGCACTCCGGCATGTATGGCGGCGCTGCCGCGCAACCCGCTGCATGTGCTTGCCGGCATCCTGGCCGGCCTGCACGACCCCGACGGCCGCGTCACGCTGCCCGGCTTCTATGACGGCGTCGGCGAGCTCCCCGCCGACGTGAAGCGCCAATGGGACGGCCTCGGCTTCGACGCCGACGAATTTCTCGGCGCGGTCGGCCTGTCGATTGCTGCCGGTGAATCCGGCCGATCGGTGCTCGAGCAGCTTTGGGCGCGGCCGACCTGTGAGGTGAACGGCGTCACCGGCGGCTATACCGGCGCCGGCTTCAAGACGGTGATCCCGTCCAAAGCCTCGGCAAAAGTGTCGTTCCGCCTGGTCGGCGATCAGGACCCGGAGAAAATCGTCGAATCGTTCCGCGCCTATGTCCGTTCCCGCATCCCGGCCGACTGCACGGTGGAATTCCGCGCCCACGGGCGCAGCCGCGGCCTCAGGCTGCCCTTCGACGGCCCGTTTCTGCCGCGGGCGCGCAAGGCGCTCACCGACGAATGGGGACAGGATGCCGCGCTGCTCGGCGGGGGAGGGTCGATCCCCGTCGTCGGCGACTTCAAGTCGATCCTCGCCATGGATTCCCTGATGATCGGCTTCGGCCTCGCCGACGACCGCATTCATTCGCCCAACGAAAAATATGATCTCGCCAGTTTCCGCGGCGGCATCCGCTCATGGGCGCGCGTTCTGGCGGCGCTGGCCGAATGACAAACGGCCGCGCCGGGCCGAGCAATTCCAGGAAAAGTGGACGCCACTTTTCCGTCCGGAATTGCGCAAACAAAAAGCTTGAGCGGATCATCGATTCCGCGAAACGGTGATCCGCCCAAGCGGCGCGGCCGCTTTCGCTTCTGTTCCGCTTCCGGCTAGTTGCGCTTCAGCCGGTAAAGCTCGTGGCAGGAGCCGCAGTCCTGGCCGACGGCGCCGACCGCCGCCGTGAAGGCGTCGAGCCCGTCCGGCGCCGCCGCTTCCGCGACCTTGGCGTCGGCGGCGAGCTTCGCCGCGTGGGCCTTGAAGTCCTCCATGTTCTGCCAGATCGCCGGAGATGCCTGTGTCTTGCCCTTGTCGCTGCCTTCCGGGAACAGCGTCGGGAAGTCGACCATGTCGTCCTGCAGCGCCTTCATCGCCGTGGCCGCCTGGGTTGCGTCATAGGGCATCTTGCCCTGTGCCATGCCGAAAGCGGTTTTTGCCGCCTCCGCATTGTTCTTCATGATGTCCCTTCGCGCCTGGATGGGGTCGTCGGCTGCAAACGCCGTCCCGGCAGACACGGTCCCGATGGCCAAAGCCATCAACGCCACTTTCACTCGCATCCTCATCTCCTCATGACTGCGATCCGTACATCGTTGCGTGAGGCGAACACCTCAGGCAACCGCCTGAATTGCCACATCACACATGTGTCATCGCGGCGTTACCGGTCGTTCTTGGCGTTTGCCGCACCGGGACGCTGCGACTAGTGTGTCGGCAACAGGGGATATCTGAGGCGCGATCATGGCGGTTCTTGAACAAGGCAAGGTCTTCATCGGCACGAGCACCAAGCCGGAATACATCGAGTTGCGCTATGGCAACCGCCACGGCCTGATCACCGGCGCCACCGGCACCGGCAAGACGGTGTCCCTTCAGGTGCTGTCGGAAGGCTTCTCGGCCGCCGGCGTGCCGGTCTTCTGCGCCGACGTGAAGGGTGACGTGGCCGGGCTGGCCGAAGCCGGCGTGCCCAAGGACTTTCTCGCCAAGCGCGCCGCACAGATCGGCTTCACCGACGAATACAAGTTCGCGGCGTTTCCCGTCATCTTCTGGGACCTGTTCGGCGAACAGGGCCACCCGGTCCGCACCACCGTCTCCGAGGTCGGTCCGCTGCTGCTCGCCCGCCTTCTCGATCTCAACGACACGCAGGAGGGCGTGCTCAACATCGCCTTCCGCGTCGCCGACGACGAAGGGCTGCTGCTCCTCGACCTGAAGGACCTGCAGGCGATGCTGACCCACGTCGCCGACGAGGCCTCGGAGCTGACCACGCGCTACGGCAACGTGTCGAAGGCGACGGTCGGCACGGTCCAGCGCAAGCTGCTGGTTCTGGAAGACCAGGGCGGTGTCCATTTCTTCGGTGAGCCGGCGCTCGACATCAACCAGATGATCCGCACCACGCCCGACGGCCGCGGCGTGGTCAACATCCTGGCGGCAGCGAAGCTGATGGAGTCGCCGCGGCTCTATTCCACCTTCCTGCTCTGGCTGATGTCGGAGCTGTTCGAGGAACTGCCCGAGATCGGCGACCCCGAGAAGCCGCGCATGGTGTTCTTCTTCGACGAAGCCCACCTGCTGTTCAACGACGCCCCCAAGCCGCTGCTCGAGAAGATCGAGCAGGTCGTCCGCCTGATCCGCTCCAAGGGGGTGGGCATCTATTTCGTCACCCAGAACCCGCTCGACGTGCCCGACATCGTGCTCGGCCAGATGGGCAACCGGGTGCAGCATGCGCTGCGTGCCTTCACCCCGCGCGACCAGAAGGCGGTCAAGGCCGCGGCCGAAACCTTCCGGCCCAATCCGGCATTCTCGGCCGCCGAGGCCATCACCCAGCTCGGCGTCGGCGAGGCGCTGGTTTCCACGCTGATGGACAAGGGCGTGCCGTCCATCGTCGAGCGCACGCTGGTCCGCCCGCCGTCCTCGCGCATCGGCACGATCAGCGAGGAAGAGCGCAAGAAGGTGATCGCCACCAGCCCGGTTGGCGGCATCTACGACAAGGCGATCGACCGCGAGTCGGCATTCGAGATCCTCTCCGTCCGGGTCGAGACCAAGGTGACGACCGAGGCAGCGTCGCAGGATCAGGGCAAGGCCGAGCCCGAGCAATCCGGGGAAGGCGGCGGCGTGCTCGGCAGCGTTGGCGGCATGCTCGGCGGCATCCTCGGCACCAGCCGCCCGCGTGGCGGACGGCTGACCACGACCCAGCGGGTCGCCCGCTCCGTGACGCGGACCGTCACCACCCGCGTCGTCGGCGGCATGGCGGCGCAGATCGGCAAGCAGGTCGGCGGTTCGATGGGCTCGTCGATCGGGCGGGCCATCGTGCGCGGGGTGCTGGGCAGCATTCTGCGCAGCTGAGCGGAACCACGCTCCTGCGGTGGCGGTTGCCCCACCGGCGGCCGCGACCTATGTTCCGGGGCGAATCCTTTTCAATCTCTTGCCTTTGCCGCGCCGTCCGGCGTCCCCGATTTGTTCAACGCTTCAGAGGAGTGTCCCCCATGGCCTTCGAACTTCCCGCCCTGCCTTACGACTACGAGGCGTTGCAGCCCTACATGTCGAAGGAAACGCTCGAATACCACCACGACAAGCACCACCAGGCCTATGTCACCAACGGCAACAAGCTGCTGGAGGGCTCGGGGCTCGAGGGCAAGAGCCTCGAGGATGTGGTCAAGGGCAGCTATTCGAAGAATGCCGGCCTGTTCAACAATGCCGGCCAGCACTACAACCACATCCACTTCTGGAAATGGATGAAGAAGGGCGGCGGCGGCAACAAGCTGCCGGGCGCGCTGGCCAAGGCGGTCGACAGCGACCTCGGCGGCTACGACAAGTTCCGCACCGATTTCATGGCTGCCGGCGCCACCCAGTTCGGTTCGGGCTGGGCCTGGCTGGCGGTCCAGAACGGCAGGCTGGTCGTCATGAAGACGCCGAACGGCGAGAACCCGCTGGTTCACGGCGCCGAGCCGATCCTCGGTGTCGATGTGTGGGAGCACTCCTATTACATCGACTACCGCAATGCGCGGCCGAAGTACCTCGAGGCCTTTGTCGATAACCTGATCAACTGGGACTACGTCCTCGAGATGTACGAGAAGGCGATCGCCCACGGCTGACCGCGGCGCCGACACGATTGAGAAGGGCGCGGCGGCTCGGCCGCCGCGCCTTTTAGTCCCGCGTCCGTCCCGGCTACCGGCCGACCATCAGTAGGGGGTGCCCTTGCGGCACGGCCTGAAGGTATTGACCCGCGGCCAGTCGGTCTGCGCCCAATAGAGCCACGCCTTGCAGGCGGCCAGGGTCTTGAAGCAGGGCGAGGCGGTGTAAGTGCAGATCCGGGCCAAAGAGCTGATGGCGCGAGCCGCGGAACCAGGTCTGCCAGACATTGCGCGGGCCCATGGTCGAGGCCAGGTAGCCGCAGCTATAGGCTTCCACCCGCGGCGGCGGTGCGGCTTCGGCCCCGTGCGGGACGCTCACCGCCAAGAGGGCCGCCAGCCCCAGAAATCCGGCCAATATCCGCATCGTTCGTCTCCTCGAAAGTGAGATCGCCCGGCCCTCGGCGGAATATGTAGCGCGCGCCCGGCCTAGCTGGAAGCATCCGATGATGGCGCGGCGGGCTCGCCTCTCCGCCGCCGGCGCGCACGGTCTGTTGCGGGGCGCTCCGCCGCCGGGCAGCTGCGCCGCATCGCGATCCACGCCGCCTTCGATTGCCGGGCGATGAAGCGGACGAGGCGGGTGAGCGCCATCCGGCCGCGCTCGAATTCCTCGATCTCGCCGGCATAGACCTCGGCAAGCGCGGCACGGAAATCGGAGATGCCGTTGCGCGCGACCGATGTGGAAGCGGCGGACCGAGACCATCCACAGGGGGCTCACCAGCAGCGAGACCGCGATGACCGCGATGGCGAGACGATAGGCGTCGCCGCTGAACGAGCCGTTGGCGAGCCGGTGGCCGCCAGCACGAAGGAGAACTCGCCGATCTGCGCGATCATCAGTCCCGGCCGGAAACGCCATCTCCCAGGGCTGCCGCACCAGCCGCATCAGCACGACATTGACCGCCGTCTTCACCGCCAGCACGGCGATGACGAAGAAGATCACCGTGCCGAGATTGGCGACGACGAAGTTGAGGTCGATGAGCAGGCCGATCGACAGGAAGAAGACCACGATCAGAACGCTCTGGATCGGGTGGGTGGCGGCGATCGCCTCGCCGCGCATGCGTCGACCCGGCGATGACCAGACCGGCGAGGAACGCGCCGAAGGCGGCCGACAGGCCGAGGATGCCGGTCATCGCCGCCGCGCCGAAGCAGAAGGCGATGGAAGCCAGCGCCACCATGTCCACCCGGCCGCGGATCGCCTCGGTGAAGGGGAGGCGGAATTTGCCCGGGCGCGTGCCGAGATAGCCGAGCAGTGCGAACAGCAGGGCCATCGCCAGGCCGAGCTTGAGCGCCAGCCACGCGCTGCCGTCGCCGAAGGAGCTGAACGAGGAGATGACGATCAGCATCGGCACCACGGCGATATCCTGGGCGATCAGCACGCCGATGGTGATCTGCCCCGTGGGCGTGCGCAGCTCGTCCGACCTCTTCCAGCATCTGCACCGCAACCGCCGTGGAGGAGATCGCCACGATGAAGCCGAGGACCACGATCTGGCTGACCGGCCAGCCGGAGAGCCAGCCGAACGCGCCGGTAATCGCCAGCGCCACCGCGATCTGGCCGACCGCCACCGTCACCGCCAGCCCCGCCACCCGCGCGAAGGCGCGCACCGACAGTTCCATGCCGACCAGGAACAGGAGCATGATCACGCCGAGTTCGGCCAGCAGCGTGACCGTGTCGGTATGGCTGACCAGGCCGAAGCCGGTCGGCCCCAGCACGACGCCGCTCAGGATGTAGCCGACGACCGGCGGCTGCCGCAGGCGGACGAGCACGAAGCCGAGCAGCACGGCGACCGTCGTGATGAAGGCAATGCCGGTGAGGTCGGCGATGTGCTCCTGCACCTATTCCCTCCGTTTGCGCTCATGCCTCACTCTAGCACGAGCCGCCGGCAAACGACCGCGGTGCAGGAAGTGTGCCCTATCCTGCCGGCTCCTCCGTCTTGGAGGCCGGAGCCGTGCCGGACAGGCGCCCAAATGGACACACAGCCACGCGGCAGGTCGGGACCTATCCAGCTGCGCCGATGGGCGATTTGTTCGACGCCTCGATCCGCGCGATCAGCGCCGGCACTTCGTGCGGCGGCACGGATTTGCTGAACAGGAAACCCTGGGCCTCGTCGCAGTCTTTGGAGGAGACCAAGTCGAGTTGCTCGAGGGTTTCGACGCCCTCCGCCGTGATCCGCATGTTCAGCGAATGGCCGAGTTCGATGACGGCCCGGACCAGGGTTCTGGACGCCGGGCGCGTGGCCAACTCGCTGACAAACGAGCGGTCGATCTTGATCCGGTCGAAGGGGAATTGCTGCAGATAGCCGAGCGACGAGTAGCCCGTGCCGAAATCGTCGAGCGCGATCTTCAGGCCGAGTTGACGAAGGTCGCGGAGGTTGCGTTGGGTCTCGTCGCTGCCGCTGAGGAGCAGCGTCTCGGTGATCTCCAGCTCGAGGCGCCGCGGATCCAATCCCGACCTGGCCAAAGCCTTCGCCACGCGGGGTGCAAACAAACGGCCGCTGAATTGCGCCGACGAAACGTTCACCGCCACGCGAGACATGCGCCGGCCAGTGCGTCGCCTCCCGGCACGCTTGATAGAGCACCCAGTCGCCGATCGGCACGATCAGCCCCGTCTCTTCGGCAAGCGGAATGAATTCGGCCGGCGGCATCATGCCCTTGAGCGGATGCCGCCAGCGCAGGAGCGCTTCGAAGCTGGTCACCGCGCCGGTGCGCAGATCGACACTCGGCTGGTATTCGATCTCAAGTTCGTTGTTCGCCAGCGCGGCGGTGAGATCGACTTTCAGTTCCTCGCTGGCGACCAGCCGTTCTTCCATCTCCGAATTCGAAAAACAGATAGGGGCTACCGCTGCCGGCGGCCTTGGCCGCGTGGAGCGCGATGTCCGCCGTCTTGATGAGCGCGTCGGCGTCCTCGCCATCGCGCGGCCCCAGCGAGATCCCGATGCTCACATTGGCCTTCACCGGATCGCCGTCGGTCGCGTAGGGCTGCGTGATGCGCTCGTAGAGGCGTTCGGCGAGGGCGCGCACCTCGGCTTCGCTTGCCGCGGCCCGACACAGAACCGCGAACTCGTTGCCGCCGAGGCGTGCGACGATATCGCCTTCGGCGACGGTCGCGCGCAGCCGACTGGCCATCTCGACCAGGATCGCGTCGCCGGTCGGGTGGCCGAGCGTATCGTTGATGACCTTGAAGTCGTCGAGATCGAGGAACAGCGTCGCCACGATCTCGTCCGCTTGGCGGTGAATGATCGCTTCCGCGAGCTCGGAGTGCAACACCAGTCGGTTGAACAGGCCGGTCAGGGAATCGTGCGCGGCAAGATAGGCGATCTCCTCGCGCGCCTGCTTGCGTGCCGTGATGTCCTGCAGCGTCACGAATGCGGCGCGCGGCGCCCCCCCCTCCTTGACCGCAGTCAGCGTGCGCAAGGCCCACATGACCTCGCCGTCCTTGCGCACGTAGCGCTTCTCGTCGGTCACGAAGGTCAGCGCGCCGGACCTCGAGCGCTTTGATCGCGGCGGAATCTGATTTCGCGTTCCTCGGGGATCGCCAGATCGTCGAAGCGCTTGCTGGTCAGTTCCGCCTCGGAATAGCCGGTGAACTTGACGTATTGCGGATTGGCTCGGATGATGCGGCCGGTCCGCAGATCGGCCCACGCGATTGCCACGCCGGAGCTTTCGAAGACGCCTTGCTCGCGCGCGGCCTGAAGCGAAAGCGACGCGTTGAGTGTCCTGAGTTCCGCTTCGTCGCGCGCCCGCCGCTGCTCGCGCTCCAGCAGCCCGCCGATTACGACGATGCCGAGCGGAAAGATGAACACCGTGTAGGAAAAGAACAGCGCGCCGATGCGAACCGCATCTTCCGGCGACACAGTCGAGAAGAGCAGGGCGGCGATCGGCAACGAGGCATTGGCCGCCGCCATGACGACACCGAGCAGAGCAAGATTTCGCGGCGTCTTCGCCAGCTTCGACTGCGCGAAGCCGATGGCCAGGGCGGCGACCGACAGCGATCCCGAAGAGGGCCGCGGGGGAGTGGCCGCCGAGATGGATCCGATAGACCGCGGCCGCGAGCCGCCGTGACCAGCGCCGGGACGGGACCGCCGATGATCGCGGCAACGGCGATCACGACGTTGCGAAAGTCGCCGATGATCCCCGGGCCCATCGGATACGCCTTCATCATCGTGCCGATCGTCATCGCGCCGAAGGCGATGCTGAGGACGATCGTGCGCTGCCGATCCGACCGCGTCCGCAACCACGGGAAGGCGAGGCTGAGGATGAATGCCATCCCGAGCAGCACCAGCCCGTTGATCAAGATCGCGTAGCTCGTTGCGAGGAGTCCGGCCATATGCCCTGCGCTCCTTGGCGAAGGTCGAACGAGGCTATGGGAAAGTGTTGACGCGACGTGAAGTGACGATCTGGCGGCAACCTTGGGTAATCATGGTGAACGGCGATCAGTATGCTCCGGCGTCGCCGGTCAGAATGCAGTCAACGATCGGCGGCTGGCGCAGGCGCGTCACCCGATGACCGGGAGATCGGAGGGAGCGCGGCGGGTGAGCAGCTCCGGTCCGTCCGCGCGGATGACGATGTCTTCCTCGTGCACCATGATTCGCCCGGGCGCGATCTCCAGCCCGGGCTCCAGGGTGAGCACCATGCCGGGTTCGAGCACGGTGGTGTCGGTGGCGATCAGCGACGGCCACTCGGTCAGACGCATGCCGAGCCCGTGGCCGAGGCGTCCGGCGTCACCGCTCGCGTCCCCGCCGATGACCGCGTTCATCGCCGCAAAGAGGTCCGCGGCGACGGCGCCCGGCATCGCGGCCGCGAGCCCTGCCTCGGTCGCCGCATAAAGGCGGTCGTAGGCGTGCCGCGTATCGTCGTCGGCGTAACCGATCGCGAAGTTGCGGTCGAAGTCGCAGAAATAGCCGTCGATCACCGCGCCGGTGTCGAGCATGAGAACGTCGCCGGCCCGAAGCGGACGGTCGCTCGCCGGCGAGATGACGTCGCCATAGCCGCCCGGCCCGGCGCCGCCGGCAAGATAGGGGACATGGTCCACCCCGGCGCCGAGCAGCGCGATCTGGAAGTCGCGAAAGACCGCCGACAGCGGCTTGCCCACGGCGGCAATCCCGCTTACCGCGTCGAACGCCTGTCCCGCGGCGGCGCAGGTCCTGGCGATCGCTGCGATCTCCGCCTCCGATTTGACCCGCTGGCAGGTCCGGACCAGCCGTGTCGCATCGACGAAGCGAAGCGGCTTTGCCGCTTCGCCGAGGCGCGCATAATCGGCGAGCGGCATGCGCAGATGGGTTTCGTGACCCATCGGCAGGCCAATCCGGCCGCTGCCGCTGGAGAGCTCCAGCAATGTCTCGGCAAGCAGCGAGACCCCGTCGTCCTCGGGCCGCGGCGCCGGCCAGCTGCGGATGTCGTCGACGAAGGTCTTGCGCATGAGGGCGAGGCCGATCGACGGGATCACGGCGACCGGCTTTCCCGCCGCCGGCACGATCAGGAACCAGGGCCGCGTCGGGCTTTCCCAGAACCGGGTCAGGAAGCCGCTGAAATAGCGAACGTCCGGCTCTGTCGTCAAAAGCAGCGCGGCAAGGCCGTCCTCGGCCATCAACGCCTGCACACGGCGCGTCCGTGCCGCGAACTCCTCGTCGGTAAAGATCATTCTTCGCTCCTCGCCCGAGCGGCCCGTCCGGTGGGCGCGATTGGCCGGCAACTATGCGCGCACTGGCCCGTGGGTCATAGTGAGCCCATGATGCTTCGCAATCCCCGTTCGCACGCAACCGTTCATGCCCGCGGTTTCAGGGTGGCGGCCGACCGTCCCCTCGCCATGCTCAAGGAATGCCCGGTCTACGCGCCGACGCCGTTGGTCGCGCTGGACGCCCTTGCCGCCGAACTGGACGTCGGCACGCTATGGGCGAAGGACGAGACCCGGCGCATGCGCCTCGGCAGTTTCAAGGCGCTCGGCGGCGCCTTCGCGGTGGCGCAAATGATTGCCGACGCCGCCGGCACCAGCGACCTCTTGCGGCCAGAGGCGCGCAAGGCCGCCGCCGGGATGACCTTCATCACTGCCAGCGCCGGCAATCATGGCCTCTCGGTTGCGACCGGCGCGCGGATTTTTGGCGCGCGCGCCGTTGTTGTGCTTCCCGCCGCTGCTCCGATCGCCTTCGAGCGGCGCATCGGAGCGGCCGGCGCCGAAGTCCTTCGCATAAATGGCACCTACGAGCAGAGCGTCGCCCACGCGCTCGCCGAGGCCGAGGGGAAGGGCTGGCTGTTGCTCGCCGATGGCTCCTGGGAGGGCTATGTCGAGCGGCCGGCGCTCGTCATGGAGGGCTATACGGTTGTGGCGCACGAATGCCGCGCGGCGCTGGAAATGCAGGGCGCCTGGCCCACCCACGTCCTGCTACAGGCGGGCGTCGGCGGCCTGGCAGCATCCTTCGCCGCGCATATCCGCGAATTCTGGCCGGCACAGCCGACCGTCGTCGTCGTCGAGCCGGAAGCGGCTGCATGCCTCCTGCACAGCATGGAGGAGGGGCGTCTGACCCGGGCCGACGGGCCGGTTTCCAATATGGGCCGCCTCGACTGCAAGGACGCCTCGCTCATCGCCTTCGAGGCGCTCAGATCGGACGCCGACATCTTCACCACGGTCTCGGACGCGGAAGCGGCGGCGGCGGCCGTCACGCTCGCCCGTCACGGCATCCGCACGACGCCGAGCGGTGCCGCAGCGCTGGCCGCCCTGGCCAATCTCGACCTTCCCTCCGACAGCCGCTGCCTGCTGGTCGTTTCCGAAGGGCCGGAAGAGGTGGACGGGTCGCAGGTCCGCGCCGGTGAGCTTGCCGCTCCGCCGGCTCAGCGGACAAGATCCTAGAGCCTGAACGTCTTTCCGACTGCCGTTGGAACCACCTTGTCGCCATAGGCGGCGACCAGGGCAGTGACGGCGCGCCAGCCGGTGCAATGGCCGGGCACGATCAGTTCGAGGTCGAATTGCGCCAGCGCCGCCACCGTCTCGGGAATGATCGCCTCGGTCGTTCCGGCGAGATGGAAGCCGCCGAACACGCCGTAGAGCGGGATGTCGGGAAAGCGCGCTCTTGCCTGGGTCAGCACGTTGATCAGGCCGGCATGGGTACAGGCGGTGAAGACGATCTGTCCCTTGCCGGCGACATTGACCGCGATGTAGCGCTCGTCGGGAATGATCTCGTCCGGCTCCCAGTCGCCCGATGGCGTCTGCCGGACCTGGCCGGGCAGTCCGCGCTCGAAGGTGGTCAGGCGCGGGATCTCGCCGCTGACATAGAAGAAATCGTCGAGCAGCGACTGCTCGTCACGGGTGACGACGACCTCGGCGCCGTTCAACGCCAGCGTGTCGACGCCCGGCACCGGCTCCATCGGCTCGAGTTCGCCGCCGCGGCTGCGTATGGCGCGCCGCGCGAACATCTCGGGATGCAGGTAGGTCGGCACCGGGCGGCCGCCATTGGCGAGCGTGATCATCTGCAGCACGCGCGGCATGGCGGCGCCGTGGTCCCAGTGGCCGTGCGACAGCACCATGGCTTCGATCCTGCCGAGATCGAGGCCGAGCTGGTGCGCATTGCGCTCGAACACCCAGTCCTCCGGACCGGTGTCGAAGAGCAGCGCGTGGCTGGCCGAGCCGGCGCCGGCGGTGATCAGGTAGGACAGGCCGTGGGCAGCACAGCACAGGCTGCCGCCGGACTGCACCCTCATGCCGCGGCGCCACAGCGCCTTCCACTCGGTCTCGACGAATGACGGGGTGGACGACAGCGTGTCGCTGACATTGTCGACCAGAATCCTGAGCTCTAGCGTATCGATGGCTTTCATGGGGTCCTCCGCCGGCCGGTGCGTTCCCGGTGGAACCGGGCTTGCCGACGCCGTCGCCGGCCATTGGCCGTGATCATACGGCGAGTCCCGGCAGCCCCACCACCTTGAGCGCGAACGCCATGGCGAAGGCGGTCTCGTGCAGCCGGTCGAAGCGGCCCGAGGCGCCGCCGTGGCCGGCATCCATGTTGGTCCTGAGAATCGTCAGGTGGTCGTCGGTTCTCAGCGCCCTCAGCTTCGCGATCCACTTGGCCGGCTCCCAATAGGTCACCCGCGGATCGGAGATGCCGCCAAGCGCCAGGATCGCCGGATAGGCGCGCGCCGTGACATTGTCATAGGGCGAATAGGCGGCGATCACGCGATAGTCCGCTTCGCTCTTGATCGGGTTGCCCCATTCCGGCCATTCCGGCGGGGTCAGCGGCAGCGTGTCGTCGAGGATGGTGTTGAGCGTGTCGACGAAGGGCACCTCGGCGATCATGCCGGCGAAAAGCTCCGGCGCCATGTTGGTCACCGCGCCGATGAGCAGGCCGCCGGCCGAGCCGCCCCAGCCGACGAGGCGCTGCCTTGCGGTGTATTTCTCCTGAATCAGATATTCAGCCGCGGCGATGAAGTCCTTGAAGGTGTTGACCTTCTTTTCCCGGCGCCCGTCCGAATACCAGCGATAGCCCTTCGCCTTGCCGCCGCGGATATGGGCGATGGCATAGACGAAGCCGCGATCGACCAGCGACAGGCGGCTGACGCTGAAGGCGGCCGGAATCGTCATGCCATAGGAGCCGTAGCCGTAGAGCAGGCAGGGCGCGCTGCCGTCGAGCCGGGTCCCCTTGCGATAGAGCAGGGAGACGGGAACCGTCTCGCCGTCCGCCGTCGGCGCAAAGACGCGCCGCGTCACATAGTCGGCCGGGTTGTGGCCCGACGGGATCTCGATCTCCTTGCGCAGCACGCGCTGGCGCGCCGCCATGTCGTAGTCGTAGACGCGCGGCGGTGTCGTCATCGACGAATAGGTGAAGCGCAGCGTGGTCGTGTCGAACTCGAAGCCGTCGAGCATGCCGATCGAATAGGCCTCCTCGTCGAATGCGATTTCGTGCTCCTCGCCGCTGGCCAGATGCCGGATGACGATGCGCGGCAGGCTGCCCTCGCGCTCCAGCCGCACGAGAAAGTCCTTGAACACCGTGAAGTTGAGGATCAGCCGGCCGGGAACGTGCGGGATGAGGTCGCGCCAATAGCGCCGGCCGGGCGTGGCGATGGGCGCGGTGACGATCTTGAAGTCCTCCGCCCCGTCGGCATTGGTCATGATGAAGAAGCGGTCGTCGCCGTGGTCGAGGTGGTATTCCTCCGCCTTCTTGCGCCGGGCGATCAGGCGCGGCTTGGCCTTCGGCCTGTCGGCCTCGAGCACGCGGAATTCCGAGGTTTCGTGGTCGTGGGTCGAGATGGTGACGAAGCGCCGCGACTGGGTCTCGCCGACGCCGATGAAGAAGCCGGGATGGTGATCCTCGAAGACGACGGCGTCGGCCGACTGCTCGCTGCCCACCACATGGCGATAGACCCGCGCCGGCCGATGGTTCTCGTCCACCCAGACATAGAAGAAGGTCTTGCCGTCGCTGGCCCAGACCGTGTCGCCGGTGGTGCCCTCGATGCGGTCGGGAAGATCCTCGCCGGTTTCCGTATCGCGGACGTGGATGGTGAAATACTCCGCCCCCTTGTCGTCCACCGAATAGGCGAGCAGGCGGTGGTCGTGGCTGTGGCCGAAATCGCCGAGACGGAAATAGGCGAGCCCCTCCGACAAGGCATGGGCGTCGAGCAGCACCGTCTCATCGCTGCCGTCGCGCTTCGTGCGCACGATGAGCGGATGCTCGCCGCCCTCCTCGTAACGGGTGGCGTAGGCGTAGTCGCCGTCGGGCGCGGGGAC
Source organism: uncultured Alphaproteobacteria bacterium (assembly GCA_963743015.1). Taxonomy (GTDB): domain Bacteria; phylum Pseudomonadota; class Alphaproteobacteria; order Rhizobiales; family Kaistiaceae; genus CAVSRC01. Next base: position 151,511 of record CAVUOD010000014.1, on the reverse strand, counting down.
CGAGGAATTGTCCTCCTTGATCCGCCCGCGCATCTCCTGGAAGAGGGTGAGCCGCAGGTCTTCGACGTCCGCCATCGCCGCTTCGGCGTAATCGTTTTCGGCCTCCAGATAGGCGCGGATATCCGCCGCCAGCAGCGACGGGTCGTGCATGACCTCGCGCCAGTTGTCGGCCCTCAGCCACGCATAGTCGTCTGTCCGCTTGATGCCGTGGCGCACATCGCTTACCGGCCGTTTGTCCGCAATCGGCGGTTTCACGGCCTTGATGGTGCCGGCTCCGGCACCGGTGGCTTCGCTGTCGCGTCGGGGATGGGTCATGATGTTCCGGTTTCGTGCAGTTCCGTTGATGCAGGGACGCCGGCCGGCCAACCTTGGCGTGCGCACACGGCGATGTGCCGCACTCCGCCGAAAAGTTGGGGGACAACTGAGGTCAGGCGGACGATTTGCCGCCGTCGCCCCTCAAAATGGTATCCAGACCACCTATCTCAACGGCAATTCGCCGTCGGGGCAAGGGTGAGGCGGGGAATCGGCCAGCGTCCCGGGATTGATCGGTGGCGCTGGATGGGGACAATACGGGCGCCCGCCGAATCCGTGCCCGAGGGGAGCCAAGGCTTGATTCGCGTTCTCAGCCTCGCAGCTGTGCTGTTTGTGTTCTGGCTGCTGCTTTCGGGCCATTTCACGCCTTTTCTGGTCATTTCCGGTGCCGTCTGCGCCCTTCTGATCGCGTGGCTCGGCACCGTGCTCGGCTATGCCGACGAGGAGGGCCACCCCATCGAACTGGTGCCGCGCGGCCTTCTCTACTGGCCCTGGCTGGTCAAGGAAGCGGCGAAATCCGCGCTCGAGGTGGCGGCGATCGTCGTCAAGCCGTCCCTGCCGATCTCGCCGCGGCTGATCCGGGTGAAGACCTCGCAGAAGACGGCGGTCGGCACGACCATCTATGCCAACTCCATCACGCTGACCCCCGGCACCATTACCGTCGAGGTCAGCCGCCGCGACAATGAATTGCTGGTCCACGCGCTGACCAGGGCCGGCGCCGACGGCCTCGCCGCGGGCGAGATGGACCGCCGCGTCACGGTCATGGAGGGCAAGCGCTGATGCTGGCCGCCGCGATGCTCGCCGTGCTCGCCGCCACCGCCCTGATGGTGGCGCGGGCACTTCTCGGGCCTACCGTGTTCGACCGGCTGGTCGCAGCCAATTCGATCGGCAATGCCGCCATCCTCATCCTGGCGATCTATGGCTTCCTCACCGGGCGTCCGGAGTTCCTCGACATCGGCCTCACCTATGCCATGCTGAACATCATCGGCACCTTCGCGGTGCTGAAGTTCCTGCGCTTCGGGGCGCTCGGCGATGCCGGCGAGGAGGAGGAGTCATGACCTTCGAACTCCTCCGCCAATGGCTCGGCGGCGGCCTCGTTCTCGTCGGCAGCCTGTTCATGATCATCGGCGCCGTCGGCCTCATCCGCCTGCCTGATGTCTTCACCCGCATGCACGGCTCATCGGTTTCGGACACGCTCGGCGGCGGCCTCATCCTGATCGGCCTGATCGTCCTTGCCGGCGTCTCGCTGGTCGCCGTCAAGCTCTTCTTCCTCATCCTTTTCTTCGGGTTGATGAGCCCGGTCTCCACCCATGCCATCGCCCGCGCGGCGCTCCATGCCGGCGTCAAGCCGGTGCTGGCCGACGAGGCCGACCCGGAGGCCAAGCCGATGGAGGCCGCGTCATCGAAACCCTGATCCCCACGGTCCTGTTGACCCTGCTGGCTGCCACAAGCATCGGCATGGTGCGTCTGCGCAACCTGTTCGCGGTCGCCGTTCTCTCGGGCATCTACAGCTTCCTGATGGCCAGCGTGCTGATCGCGCTCGATGCGGTCGACGTCGCCATGACCGAAGCCTCGGTCGGCGCCGGCATTTCCACCGTGCTGATGCTGGGCACGCTCTATCTGACCAAGACGGAGGAGGCGCGCCCGCTGCATTCGGTGGTCCTGCCCCTGTTCGTCGCCGCCGTGACCGCCGCCGCGCTGATCTGGGGCATCACGACGCTGCCGCCCTTCGGCGTCGCCGATTCGACCATCCAGGTGGCGGGCCCGGACTACCTTGCCCGCTCCCTCGGCGAGACCGGAATCCCCAATGTCGTCACCTCGGTGCTCGCCAGCTACCGCGGCTACGACACGCTCGGCGAGACCACCGTGATCTTCACCGCCGGCATCGCCGTGTTCCTGCTTCTCAAGCGATCAGTGAGCCGCACCACGAGCGACGACGGCAAATAGGGCGGCACAGCATGCGTCTCGACGTCATCCTTCGGGTCACCACCAAGGTCATCCTGCCGTTCATGCTGCTCTTCGCGGTCTATGTGCAGTTCTTCGGCGACTTCGGACCGGGCGGCGGCTTCCAGGCCGGCGTCATCGCCGCCGCAAGCATGATCCTCTATGCGCTGATCTACGGCCTGGGCGCGGCGACGCGGCTGGTGCCGGTCGCCATCATCGAGGCGCTCATCCCGCTGGGCGTGCTGATCTACGCCGGCGTCGGCGTCTACGCCATGCTGAACGGCGGCAATTTCCTCGACTACAACCACCTCGCGCACGAGCACACCCATGGCCAGGAGTGGGGCGTGTTCCTGGTCGAGGTGGGCGTCTTCGTCACGGTCTCCTCGACCATGCTGGCGATCTTCTATGCCTTCGCCGGAAGGGGGCGCGGATGAACGACCTGATCTCCCAGATCGCCGCCCACTACAACCAGTGGATCACCGTCTTCCTGATGGTGGCGGGGCTCTACATCGTGATTGCCCGCGGCAACATGGTGAAGAAGCTGATCGGCCTGTCGATGTTCCAGACCTCGGTCTATCTGCTCTATATCTCGCCCGGGAAGATCATCGGCGGCACCGCCCCGGTCCTCGACCCGCATTTCACCGTCTATTCGAATCCGCTTCCCCATGTGCTGATCCTCACCGCCATCGTCGTCGGCGTCGCCACGCTGGCGCTGGGTCTGGCGCTCGTCGTGCGCATCAACGAGGCCTACGGCACCATTGAAGAAGACGAGATCTTCAAGCGGGATCAGAAGCGTTGATCCAGGCCAATCTGCCTGCCTTGCAAGTGGTCGTGCCGCTGCTGGCGGCGCTGATTGCCGCCTTGTCGCGCCGGCCGGGACCGGCCTGGGTGATCACCGCCGCGGCGTCGTGGATCGCCTTCGCCATCTCGATCGCGCTCGCCCATCAGGTGCTGACGACCGGGGTGATCTCCTACCACATCGGCGGCTGGGACCCGTCGCTCGGCATCGAATACCGCATCGACGCCTTCAACGCCCTGATCCTGCTGCTGGTGTCGGGCATTGCCGCGGTGCTCGCACCCTTCGCCTGGCGCAGCGTCGCCTCGGAGATCGAATCCGACCGCGTCGCCTGGTTCTACACCATGTATCTCTTGTCGCTGACCGGGCTGCTTGGCATCACGATCACCGGCGACGCCTTCAATGCCTTCGTGTTCCTCGAGATTTCGTCGCTGTCGAGCTACACGCTGATTGCCCTGGGACGCGATCGCCGGGCGCTGGTCGCCTCCTACCAGTACCTGATCCTCGGCACCATCGGCGCCACCTTCTACATCATCGGCGTCGGCTTCCTCTATCTGATGACCGGCACGCTCAACCTCGGCCTCATGGCCGAGCGCATCGTCGACGTTGAATCGTCGCGTGCCGTGCTGACCGCGCTCGCCTTCATCACCGTCGGCATCAGCCTGAAGCTGGCCCTGTTCCCGCTCCATGTCTGGCTGCCCAACGCCTATGCCTACGCGCCCTCGACCGCGACGGTCTTCCTTGCCGCGACCGCGACCAAGGTCGCCATCTATCTCTTCGTCCGCTACCTGTTCTCCGTCTTCGGCGCGCATTTCGTCTTTGCCGAAATGCCGCTCACGCCGATTCTCATGGCTCTGTCGATCGCCGCCATCTTCGGCGCGGGGACGGTGGCCATATTCCAGTCCGACGTGAAACGCATGTTCGCCTATTCGTCCGTGGCGCAGATCGGCTACATCACACTGGGCATTTCCATCGCCACCCAGATGGGCCTCACCGGCGGCATCGTTCACATCGTCAACCACGGGCTCATAAAGGGCGCGCTGTTCATGGCGCTCGGCGCCGTGGTGCTGCGCATCAAGACCTGCCAGATCGACGATCTCGCCGGCATCGGCCGCAAGATGCCGCAGACGCTGGCGGCCCTGGTCATCGCCGGTCTCGGCCTGATCGGCATACCGGGCACCGTCGGCTTCGTCTCCAAATGGTATCTGGTCGTCGCCGCCTTCGAGCAGGGCTGGTGGTGGCTGAGCTTCCTCGTCGTCGCCTCCTCGCTGCTCACCGTCGTCTATGTCGGCCGCGTGATCGAGGTCGCCTGGTTCCGCGAACCCTGTGAAGCGGTGGCCAAGGCGAGCGAGGCGCCGCTGGTCATGCTCGTCCCCATCTGGCTGCTCGCCGGGGCGACCATCTTCTTCGGTCTCGATGCCGGCTTCACCACCGGCATCGCCGGCAAGGCCGCAGCGCTGCTCATCGGGGGCGCACCATGAGCGGCGCCGAGCTGATTGTCCTTGCGCTGATCGTGCCGACGATTACGGCGGTTCTGATCCCGTTGTTCTCCCGGCAGCCGAACCTGCGCGAAGGCGTCACGCTCGCCGGCACGTTCGTCCTGTTCGTGACCGTCCTGGAGCTGCTCGCCCTTGTGCTTTCCGGCGAGCGACCCGCGCTCCATCTGCTCGACGTGCTGCCCGGCCTGTCGATCGCCTTCGCTGTCGAGCCGCTCGGCGTTCTCTTCGCCACCGTCGCCTCGGGCCTGTGGATCGTCAATTCGCTCTATTCGATCGGCTATATGCGGGCGAACAAGGAGGGGCGGCAGACGGTCTTCTATGTCTGCTTCGCGCTGTCGATCGCCTCGACCATGGGCATCGCGCTCTCCGGCAACCTGTTCACCGCCTTCCTTTTCTACGAGCTGCTGACCCTGGTGACCTATCCGCTGGTCACCCACCGCGGCGACGCGGAGGCCAAGGCCGCCGGACGCCTCTATCTGCTGATGCTGCTCGGAACCTCGACGCTGCTGCTGCTGCCGGCCATCGCCTGGACCGGCATTGCCGCTGGCACGCTCGACTTCCACACCGGCGGCATCCTCGCCGGCAAGCTGACGCCGGTCGCCCTCGGGCTGCTGCTCGGCCTGTTCGTCTTCGGCATCGCCAAGGCCGCCGTCATGCCGGTGCACTTCTGGCTGCCCGCTGCCATGGTCGCGCCGACCCCGGTGTCGGCGCTGCTCCATGCGGTGGCGGTGGTCAAGGCCGGCGTCTTCCTCATCGTCAAGGTGGTCGTCTTCGTCTTCGGCGTCGAAACGCTGCGCGACAGCGGGGCAGGGGACTGGCTCACCTATGTCGCCGGCTTCACCATCATCGTCGCCTCGCTGATTGCGCTGCGCCAGGATCACCTCAAGCGCCGGCTTGCCTATTCGACCATCAGCCAGCTCTCCTACGTCGTGCTTGGTGTCGCGCTGCTCAATCCGCTCGCCATCGTCGGCGCCATCATCCACATCGCCGCGCATGCCGTGTCGAAGATCACCTTGTTCTTCGCCGCCGGTTCCCTGCACACCGCCGCCCATATCGATCATGTCAGCGAGATGGACGGCATCGGCTACCGCATGCCGTGGACGATGGGCGCCTTCGCGGTCGGTGCGCTGTCCATGATCGGCATGCCGATGACGGCCGGCTTCCTCGGCAAGTGGTTCATGCTGACTGGTGCCGCCGGCAGTGCCCAGTGGTTCGCGGTCGGCGTCATCATCTTGTCGACGCTGCTCAACGCCGGCTATTTCCTGCCGGTTGTCTATCGTGCGTTCCGCCGCCCCGCTGGCGCCAGGCCCGTGGCCATCAAGGAAGCGCCCTGGCCGATCGTGGCCGCGCTCGTGGTGACGGCCCTGTTGACGATCCTCCTCTTCCTGTTTCCCGGCGTGCCCTGGCGGCTCGCCCAGATGACGCTTGGCGGCTAGATGGCGAAGAAGGCTCGAGACACCCGAAAGAGCGAACCGCTGGTGCGGCCGGCAATCGTGCGGGCGTTCGCCGTGGCGGCGCTCGCCGTGATGGCACTGACCGTCATCGTCGATGTCGTGAACGGCCATGTCAGCCACTTCGGCGTCGACGGTATCGTCGGCGCCTATGCGGTCATCGGACTGGTCAGCGGCTTCGTCATCATCGGCATCGCCAAGGGGCTCGGCATAGCCGCTCAGCCGGCCCGACACCTATTACGGCGACAACGAGAAGGAGGCCGGCAAATGATGCTGCCTCCGGGTTTCGTTCTCATCCTTGCCGGCCTGTCCCTGCCGCTGCTGCCCCTGCGCGCCCGCCAGGCGGTCATGCTGGCCGCGCCGCTGCTGACCCTGGTTCTGGTCTGGTACGTACCGGACGGGCAGGGGCTCACCCTGCCGTTCCTCGGCTACGACCTGATTCTGGTCGAAGGCGACAAGCTCAGCCGGCTTTTCGGCATCGTCTTCTCGATCATGGCCTTCGGTGGCGCACTCTACGCACTCAACCGTAGCAACGTCACAGAACTGGTGGCGGCGTTCTGCTACGCCGGTTCGTCGATCGGCGTGGCTTTCGCCGGCGACCTGATCACCGTCTTCGTCTTCTGGGAGCTGATGGCGATCGGCTCGACAATCGTCGTCTGGTCGGGCGGGGCAGGGGCACGCGCCGCCGGCCTGCGCTACGCCGTCGTCCATCTCCTGGGCGGCGTGCTGCTGATGGCCGGCATTGCCGGCCACGTTGCCGAGACCGGATCGACCGCGTTTTCGGCCATGCATACCGACAGCCTGGCGCACTGGCTGATGATCGCCGGCTTCCTGGTCAACGCCGCCGCGCCGCCGGTGTCGGCATGGCTGCCCGATTCCTATCCGGCCAGTTCCTACAGCGGCACCGTCTTCCTCTCCGCCTTCACCACCAAGACTGCGGTCTACGTGCTGCTGCGCGGTTTTCCCGGCGCCGAGGTGCTCATTTTCGTCGGGCTGTGGATGGTGTTCTACGGCATCATCTACGGCATCCTCGAAAACGACATCCGCCGCATCCTGTCCTATTCGCTGGTCAACCAGGTCGGCTTCATGGTGACCGCCATCGGGGTGGGCACGCCGATGGCCTTGAACGGCGCTGCCGCCCACGCCTTCACCCACATCATCTACAAGGCGCTGCTGCTCATGTCGGCCGGCTCGGTGATGACCATGACCGGCAAGAGCAAGGCCTCGGACCTCGGCGGCCTCTATCGCTACATGCCGCTCACCATGATCACCGGCATCATCGGCGGGCTGTCGATATCCGCCGTGCCGCTCACTTCCGGATTCGTGTCGAAGGCGATGATCGCCGAAGGTGCGGCGCAAGCCCACATGCCCATCGTCTGGCTGCTGGTGACGGCCGCCGCGGTCGGGGTGTTCATCGACATCGGCCTCAAATGGCCATGGTACATCTTCTTCAATCGCGATTCGGGCCTGCGCCCGAAGGATCCGCCGCTGCCCATGCAGGCGGCGATGGTGCTGTTCGCGACGCTCTGCCTCGGCATCGGTATTTTTCCCGGGACGCTCTACAGCCTGCTGCCGTTCCCGGTGGACTACCACCCCTATACCGTCGGCCACGTGGCCACGATGGTTCAGCTTCTGATGTTTGGCGGGCTGGCCTTCGTCATCGTTCTGCCGCTGCTCAAGCGCAAGCCGACCATCACCCTGGATTGGGACTGGTTCTGGCGCCGCCTCGGCCCGCGGCTCGCCGATGCCTGCTATCGCTGGGCTGGGGTGTTGCGGCAACGATTTGTAGGACGGGCCGAGCGCGCCGTTTCGCGCTTCCTGGCCACCGTCTATCGTCATCACGGGCCGACCGGCGTGCTGGCGCGAGCCTGGCCGACGGGCAGCATGGCGTTCTGGGCGACCCTGCTGCTCGCCGCGTACCTGTTCCTCTATTACATACTGTAATACAGCTTTGGCGTGCGACCCTTGGCAAAAATAACGTATCTATGGTTGGGGGCAGGCTTGCGACAATTTGCCCGTGCAGTTGAACCGCTCCGCTCCAGAGCAGGCACAGAGGTTTTCCTGATATTCCTGAGTCTTTCGACACAACCAATTGAATAATAATACCTGACAATAATCGCCGCGCTCCTCTTGTCATTGCTCAGGAGCGCGCATATAGAGGGCCATAAGTATACGGGATTGGTTGCCGACGTAGCACAACGTGAGGGTGACGTCCTGTCAAATGCAGAGCGAGTTGCGCTCTTCTCGGGCACAAGAAAACTAACGAATTGGGTGAAGCAAATGAACGAACAGAATGGCGCCGCTGACCTTATCGATCTGGCTGCGGATATCGTCTCTGCTTACGTAAGCAACAACACGGTGCCGGCCGCCGACCTTCCGGCCCTTATTGCCGACGTGCATCGCGCATTGGGCAATACCCAGATGGGGCTGCAGCAGCCCGAACCGGAGCCGCTGAAGCCTGCGGTGAATCCGAAGAAGTCCGTCTTCCCCGACTACATCGTCTGTCTCGAGGACGGCAAGAAGTTCAAGTCGTTGAAGCGCCACCTGCGCACCCACTACGACCTGTCGCCGGAAGAATACCGGGAGAAGTGGGGTCTGGCCGCCGACTATCCGATGGTTGCCCCGAATTACGCCGCAGCCCGCTCGGCGCTCGCCAAGAAGATGGGCCTGGGCCAGCAGCGCCGCCGCAAATCCTGACGCCGCAATCCGCTCAGGCGAGATCAGCCGCCGGGGGCATCGCCCCCGGCGGTTTCGTTTTTGGCGCGAACGGCGAGCCAGCGGCGCTCCGCCAGATAGGCCTGGCGCAGCGCAATGTGCCGGTTGAGGTCGTAGGTCCAGTGGCCGCAGCGGCCGCGGTTGCGCTCGGCGCGTAGCGCCCGGGCCAAACGGGCAACGATTCGCCGCCGCCCGGCGACGCTCTCGTCGGCAATCTCGTCCGGGCCGACCGGCAGGATGCGCGGCAGATGGCGCTGGCGGACATAGGCTTCGACACCGCTCGCCGTCACCGCCTCGATCGCGGCCGCCGCGCGCGACAGCAGTCCGACCGCTTCCCATTCATTCGCTCGCATGACCCTGCCTCCGCATTTTCGTGCGAAGGCGAGTGTCTCTCCGCCGGCAGGAGCGGGGATAAGTCGGCCGTCGATCCCCGCTGCGCGAAAAGCGTCGAAAGTTATCCCCGCCGGCGCAAACGCGCCTAGACTGCGCAAGGAATAAATTCCTATTGCGAGTTGCGAGCGGAGTGTCCGATGTCTTTGCAAGTGGGATCCGAGGGGAACGAAAACCAAAGGGCGGTCGGGCGGTCGCAAGACGCCCTGATGCCCCACTTCGTCGAAACGCTGGTCGAATCGACATTCGGCGTCACCGGCGCAGCGCTGCACGCACAGGGCCGTGGCGCGGCACGGGTCGCCTTCGCCCGCCAGGTCGCGATCTACCTGTCCCGCGTCCGCCTTGGGCTGAGCTACGCGGCGGCCGGACGCTTCTTTGGCCGCGACCGCACGACCGCCGCCCACGCTTGCCGCGTGATCGAGGAGCGCCGCGAGGATTCCACGCTCGATTCCCTGCTCGACTGCCTGGAACGGGCAATCGACCTGAGACAGCAGGGGTGAGCGCGCATGAACAGCGACCGCGATGGCAAGGCGCTGCGTCTGCTGGGTCGCCTGACCCGGCGCGACGGCCGGCTGGTGCGCAAGGCAAAGGACCGCTTCGCGATTGTCGTGACACGGGACGGAACGCCGGCCCGCGAAGAAGCGGTCGATGCCGAGCTGGTTTCGGCATTGATCGGACGCGGCCTGATCGTCGTCGGCGACGACGGACAGTTCGACATCTCCGCCGCGGGTGCGGCCGCCGTCCGCCGCCGGCTGGCCGGCGGGGCCGACAGCTATGCCGAACAACATCAGGAGCGCGGGCCAATCATGCTCGACGACCCGGCCTTTGGCCGGCGCCGGGTTACCGTCAACCACGACGAGAGTCCGCTGGCCTGGCTGCGCCGTCGCAAGGACGCCCGCGGCCGGCCGATGATCGACGCCAGTGAGTTCGCCGCCGGCGAAAGGCTGCGTGCCGACTACGAGCGGGCGCAGTTGATGCCGCGCGTGACGGCGAACTGGATGGCGACGGTCGCGGGAAAACGCCGGTCGGGCGAGAACGGCATCGCCGACCTTACCGAATTGGCGCTGGCCGCGCGTCGGCGGGTTGAGTGTGCGCTCGCCGCACTGGAGCCGGAGATGGCCGATCTCGCCGTGGATTTCTGCTGCTTCCTGAAGGGACTTGAGAGGATCGAAGGCGAGCGCCAATGGCCGGCGCGCTCGGCCAAGGTCGTTCTGCGGCTGGCCCTTGCCGCGCTTGCCCGCCACTACGGATTGTCGACGCGAGCGCGCGGCCCCGGCACTGCGCCGCTGCGCCACTGGGGCGCCGAAGGGTATCGGCCTGAGCTGGAATGAAGGCGGACTACGCCGCGGGAATCAGCGCCTGCGCATCCTTCTTGATGCGGTCGACGAGGGCGCGCAGCCCGTTCGATCGCTGTGCAGTGAGATGCGCCTTGAGCCCCAGCCTGTCGAACAGCGCGTCGGCGTCCGTGGTTACGATCTCGGACGCCGGCTTGCCGTCGAAAAGGGTGATGGCGATGGCAACCAGCCCGCGTACGATCAGGGCGTCGCTGTCGCCGGAAAAATGCAGCACCGGCTGGCCATCCTTGTCGCCGCGGCTCGTCACCAGCCAGACCTGGCTGGCGCAGCCGCGCACCTTGTTGGCCTCGCTGCGCTCCGCCTCCGGCAACGGGGCGAGCGTCTTGCCGAGCTCGATCACGTAGCGGTAGCGGTCTTCCCAGTCGTCGAGAAGCTCGAAGTCGTCAATGATCTGATCGATGGTCATGGGTGAGCGATATAAGCGCCGCGGTCGCCGAGGGCAAACGCGAGGTCGCACCCACACAAAGGAAACCGCGGGCGGTCAGGGCAGGTGAACCGCTCGCGGTGCGACCCCGGATGATCGCAAGTCTGAGTGAGTTGTTGGCGACGCCGGCGCGCCGCCGCGGGAGGGATCAGGCCGATCCGTTCTTGCCCGGCTGTCCGCGCCAGGTCGGCTGCATGTCTTGGGTCTTCAGGGTGCCGTGGTCACCGGCCACGTGATCGTGATTGAGGTAGCCGGAGAGGAGTTCGGCGCCATAGCGCACCTTGGACACGAATACCTGGACGGCGGTGCTGCCGGTCGCGCAGGCCTGCGGGTTGCGATCGCAGAATGTCGAGAAATCGGCGATGGCCGAGCGTGTCGCCACCAGCGCCTGCATCGCCGACACGCGCGGCGCATCGGTGCCCGAATTGGGGTCGCCGGGCAGCAGCAGGACAACGATCCCTAGCCAGAATGCCGTGCGAAAGAGAAACCTGATCATGCCATTCGTTCCGCTCATGCGCCTGCGGGTGATCTTGAGCCTGACGGTAGCGCGTCCGGCTGAAGGTGACGTTCAATCGGCGGCGGCAAATCGCCTAAAAGTTTAGGGAATTGGCGCCCGATTCCGGCGCCCGGCGGCGACACTCATGGTTTAGCGTTCATTAAGCCGGCCTTGCGAAACTGGTCGCGGACACCTTGCGTTCGAGAGGAAAGAGACGTGCCCGGCAAACCCGCCCGTCGTCGCGCGGCTGGAAACCGCCCACAGGTCGAACCCGCCGCCGACAGCGCGGTCGCCCGCGTCGTCGACCGGGCATTCGACAATCCGGCAATGTCCGGCGGTCTGATGGTCATGGCCATCACCGCCATGGCGATTGTGTCGAACGCCCTGTTCCTGCAGGCCGGGCGCCACCCGGAACCGCTTTTCGCCACCCGCCCCGTGGCAACCGCGCCAGCGCCGGCGCGACCCGCCGTGGCCGTTCCCCTGCCGCATACGCGTGAGCAGGCAGCCGCGGAAAATCCGATGCTGCCGCCGAAGGCCGCGGTGGCACCGCCGGCCGCGGCGCCGGCTCCCGTGGACGAGAACAAGGTGCTGATCACCGCCGTGCAGCGCGAACTCGCCCGTCTCGGCATCTATACCGATGCCATCGACGGTCTTTCCGGCCCGCGCACCAGGGCGGCGATCTCTACCTGGCAGACGGCTGCCGGCATCAAGGTCACCGGTGAGGCGACGCCCGAGCTTCTCACGGCTCTGCGCAAGCCGGTGGCGTCGGCGCCGCCGGCCGCACCGGCCGTGCCCGCGGTCGTCAAGGAGGCCGCCAACACCGACCAGGTTGCCGCCGCCGTCGCCCGCGCCGAGGAACTGGAACGCGAGCAGGCCGCGCTCGCCCAGGGCAAGCAGCTGCGCAAGGTCCAGGAGGCGCTCAACCTGATCGGCTATGGTCCGCTCACCGTCGATGGCCAGACCAGCCAGTCGACCAGCGACGCCATCCGCCGCTTCCAGCTCGACAATGGCCTGCCGGTGACCGGCGAACTGAATGACAAGGTCGTGGCGCGGCTGGTCAGCATCGGCGCCATGAAGACCCAGTAGGGACGAAGGACACCCGCCTCATGCGCGTCACCTCGTCCCTGTGGGTCGGGGCCTATGTGCGGCGCTGCTTCAGCGAAGGCGCTTTCGCCGCCGTGGCCCGGCGCGGTGCCGAAGAGGCCGGTGCGATCTTCGTCATCGTCGACCGGCTGGGCGGCACCGCCGACCTCTACGCGCCGGCACCGCAGGCGAGTTTTGAAGAATTGCGGCCGAGCGAGCGCCTCTTCCAGCTGGTGGCGGCCGCGGAGCCGCTCGCCGAGGTCAACGCCCGGGTCGCGCGCGAGGCGCGTTTCGACAGCGATCTCTGGGTGATCGCGGTCGAGGACCGCGACGGCCGCGCCTTTCTCGACACGATATAGGCGCTGCGCCGCTCAGGCGCGCCGGGCCTGGTCCTCGCGACCGGCCTGTTCGACGCGCGCCGGCGTGCCCAGCGTGCCGCGCCGGCGGTCGGCGTTCTCGGCCAGATAGGGCTCGTGGCCGGCCTTGCGTTCGGCCGCGACGATCCGCCAGGCCTCGCACAGCGTTTCCGCCGTCGAATGGTCCATGCCGGCATAGAGGTCGGTGAGCGGGAAGAAGGCCTGAACATCGCGACCGACCGGGCTGGCCATCAGGAAGACCTGCTGGGCCTGAAGCTCGTCGAGACGCAGCGCCTTGAGCAGGACGGCGAGCGGCTCGCCGGTGTGGTCGCGCACGCAGGCCGCCACCGCATCCGGGTTGAGCCCGAGCCCGTCCGCTATGGCCGCGATCAATTCGGCGATCTGCCCGTTGCGGGCGAAGCCGACGATCTGCGCGGCACTGAGGATCGACTGGAAGGCGCGGTCGGGGGTGGGCCCGGCCGCCGCGCGCGAAATGGGCGGCCCCATGGCAATGTCGGCGATCACCCTGAGCCGGGTCGGGCGGTCGAGGTCGAGGAACTGCCAGACGTCGAAACGACTGCGCCGCCGCGCGGGCGGTGGCGCCTCGGGCTGCTGGATCGATGGCTGCTGCTGCTCTGCGTCTTGTGGCGGCTGGGCACGCATGGCGGGACCGTTGTCGAGATAGCCGGTCACTTCCGCGTCACCGGTCAGCCTGAGCGCCCGCTTGACGTCCTCGCCGATGTCGGAACGGCGGGCAATCAGGCGATGATGTTCGACGTCGGTTGCCGCGATCACGCTGAGCAGATCGAACGCGTCGAGCACCGACGAACGGCGAATGACCGGCGCGGCCACCTGGAAGATGTCGCGCGCCAGCGTCCGGATCACCGCATGCGGCGCGTCCGCACAGACCGCCAGGCGCTCGGCGACCGTGGCCCGGACTTCGACGGGAACCTTCGGCAGGAAATGAATCGCCAGTTCCTCGTAGCGGCGGATCTCGTCCTCGTCATGGGTGAGATCCTGCACGAACAGCTCGGTGGTGGCGCGCAGCAGGGCGGAATCGCGTGTCTGCTGGTTCGCGCGCGCCACGTCGGCGAGGTCGTCGGAAAGCTTTCGTGATTGCATGCGTGGCCCCGTGGGCAGGAATCCCTTGCCGTCATTCTGGGCTGAAGTCGTTAGCAGACTGTTAACCTTGATTGCCGCTAACTGGGGTCGCGCCGGCAGGATTCGCCCAGACAAGCGGCCAGCCGGCCGAGCTCGACGGGCGATTGCATGAGCACGATCATCCACCTCGTTCCGCCCCACAAGGCCGCCCCGCCGGTGGCCGCGGGCGAACCGCTGCCGGCTTGCCAGATCATCATTTTCCCAGGAGTGAGGATCGAACGGGAAGCGCCGCCGTTTGCCGCCGAGGCTTCCGAAACCAGGTCCGACGGCGATACGGCCAACGGCAGCCGCCCGCGCAAGTCTTCCTGAGCCTCAGAGACTTCCGCCGCAGTCGGCCGCCTTGAGCGATGCGGTGACGCTTGCCATCAGCGAATTGTCGGGCACGAACGCCCTGAGCAGCACGAAGCCGACACCGATCGGCAGCTCCTGCACGATTGCCGTCTCCAGCGAGGCCGGCGGATCCTGGCGCAGCTGCGCCATCTGCACCGGCGTGAGAATCACAAGATCGAGGCGGGTGCGATCCACCGATCGGTCGTTCAGGCTGTAGATGTTGCGGCCGCGGCGGTCGAACACTGCCACCGACCAGAACTCGTCGGCGAACGAGGCCCTGACGCGCACCGGCCCGCGGCCGAGGCTGAACCGGCAGACCGCCTGCACCATGCGCGGGTCGAGCGAGGCCAGCGGCTCGGCGCCGGGCTCGGGCACCGGCAGGACGTGGAACTGCCCGTCACGGCCGAAGCGGTGCATCTCCGCCCAGGCATCGTCATTGGCGTAGTAGGGCACCATGAACACGATGGCGATGTGGATGATGCCGCCGAGCAGGAGGCCGCCGATGATGAAGATGATCGTGCGCTTCATCGACAGCCTTCCTGGCGGATCTCAGGCATGGTGAGATCGGCGATGCGGCTGCCGGTGGTCAGCGGCGTGTCGTAGAGCCGCAGCACGAGACGGAAATGGGCAACCCGGCCGACCGGCAGCCAGTTGCCCGGTGCCACTTCGTGCGCAACGGTGATGACGAAGCTGCCGTCGGGCCGGCGCACGATCTCGCGGGAATGGAAGCCCGAGCGCCGGGCGGCGTTGACCATCAGCCGGCCGTCGCTGTCATAGGCGGTCAGCGTCCACAGCCGGGCGGCCGGAGTCTGGCCGACCACTTCGTAGGTGCATGTGCCCGACAGGGGCTTGCCGGCCGAATCGTCCTCGGCCGTGAAGGCGATGCCTTCGCCGGCGCCGAGCGGCACTTCGCCGGTGCGCGCCAATGTCGCCAGCGAATAAGGGTCGGCGTCGGCGCTGCCCGCCGTCGGCCACGCCGTCCACGCACCAGCCGTGACCGCCCCGAAGATGAAGCCGTGTTCGATCGCGTACCATGCCGTCGATACGCCGATCGTCACGGCGAGCACCAGTGCAATGGCGATGTCGATGAGGAGGCGCACCGGCAGCTACCTATGGACGGCAGAGGATCATCGCGGATGCGACCGCGCGGCGCAGCATGCATGCCTCTTGCACACTAGCGTGCGACCGGCTTTGGCGCAGCCGTCGCACCGGCCGCCACTTCCGCGGCTGCCGGCAGGGGCGGAGCAAGGGCTGCCAGCGGCTTCAGGCGCGACGCCGTGCGCAGCAGTTTCTCGATGGCGAGCAGACGCTCGGTGGTCGCCGCCGACAGCGTCGACGGTCCGCCGCCTTCGGTTTCGGCCGTCGTGCCGTCGGCGCCCGGCTGTGCCGTCGCCACGGCGTCGCCCGCCGGCGGCTTTTCGAACGGATTGTCGATATCCGGGATCGGCTTGAGGTCGATGCCCTTGTGGGCGAACGTCATGATCTCGCGCCAGGTCTGGGCGGGGAGGCTGCCGCCGGTCAGCCGCCGCGTCGGCGTGTAGTTGTCATTGCCGAACCAGACCGCGGCGGCGTAATTGCCGGTGAAGCCGCAGAACCAGGCGTCGCGATAATCCGATGTGGTGCCGGTCTTGCCGGCTGTGACGATGCCGTCGAGCTTGGCTCGCCGTCCCGTGCCCCATTCCGGCACCTGTCTCAGCATGCCGTTCATCTCGGCGACGACCTTCTCGGGCAGCACGCGCTGCGGCGGTTTGGTATCCTGGCGGCGGTCGTAGAGGACCTTGCCGCGGCTGCTGAGGATCTGGGTGAAGGCATAGGGCTTGGCGCGGTAGCCGCCATTGGCGAAGGCGGCATAGGCGCCGGCCATGTCGAGCACCTTGACCTCGGAGGCGCCCAGCGGCAGCGAACGCGTGATGCGCAGTTCGGTGGTGATGCCCATCTTCTTGGCCGTCTCGACGATCTTTTCGCGGCCGAAGGCCTGGGCGAGGCGCACCGGAATGACGTTGATCGACTTGACCAGTCCGGTGGTCAGCGACACCGGCCCGGAAAAGCCGCCGCCGTAATTGTGCGGACACCAGTTGCCGATGCAGATCGGCGCATCCTGAACGATGCTCTTGGGCGTGAAGCCGTTCATCATCGCCGTGGCATAGACGAACGGCTTGAACGACGAACCGGGCTGGCGCAGCGCGTCGGTGGCGCGATTGAACTGGCTCTCGCCGTAGTCGCGTCCGCCGACCATGGCGCGCACGGCGCCGTCGGGGCTGACGACGACCGTGGCGGCCTGCTTCACCCGATACGACTTGCCGTACTGTTGCAGCGTGTTCTGTATCGCCTCGTCGGCAGCCTGCTGGATGCCCATGTCGATGGTGGTGCGCACCACCAGCACGCGGTCGCCGACATCGCCGAAATCCTTCACCTCCTGGAATGCCCAGTCGAGGAAATAGTCCGGCGAATTGGTGTCGTTGCCGTGCTCGATCACGTCGGCCGGGTGCCGGCGGGCGCCGATCACCTGACCCTCGGTCATGAAGCCGGCCTGCACCATGTTGGTCAGCACCTCGTTGGCGCGGGCGCGGGCGGAAGGCAGGTTGACGCTTGGCGCGAAGCGGCTTGGCGCCTTGAACAGGCCGGCCAGCATCGCCGCCTCGGCCAGGCTGACGTCCTTCACCGACTTGCCGAAATAGTATTCGGAAGCCGCTTCGACGCCGAAGGTACCGCCGCCCATATAGGCGTTGTCGAGATAGAGCTTGAGGATCTGGTTCTTGGTGTAGTGCGACTCCAGCCACAGAGCGAGGAAGGCTTCCTTGATCTTGCGCTCCAGCGTGCGCTGGTTGGACAGGAACAGGTTCTTGGCAAGCTGCTGGGACAGCGAGGAGCCGCCCTGGACGACGGCGTTGGCTCTGAGGTTCTCGATGAGCGCGCGCAGCGTGCCGGGAACGTCGATGCCGAAATGGTCGTAGAAGCGCCGATCCTCGGTCGCCAGCACCGCCTTGATCAGATAGTCGGGCATTTCCTCCAGCGGCACCGCGTCGCTCTGGTTGATGCCGCGCTTGCCGATCTCGTTGCCGTAGCGATCGAGGAAGGTGACGGCGAGATCGCCCTTTGACTGCCAGTCGGTGGCTGTTGCGTGAAAGGCGGGAAGCGCGAAGGCGAGCATCAGCACCGCACCGCCGGCGCCGAGCGTCAGGCCTTCTCCGAGCAGTTCGACGACGATGCGGGCGATGCCGGTCACCCGGAATCGGTGCATGAAGCGTGAGACCGCCTCGAAGCGGCCCGCAATTACCCGGCCGGCGCGGAACAGGCTCGAGTCGATCCAGGCATCGACTTCGATCAGCCGGAGGCCGCGGCGGCGCTTGCGGTTACTCTGGAACGGGTCGCGCACCTTGCAAAATCCTGTGAGCGCAACTGCCTATAGGGGTGGATGATGGCGGCGCTTGGGCAGGATAAGGGAGAGGCACGCATTGGGAAAGGCTCTATGCACCGGCTTTGCCCGCCGACGGGGCGCCCGGCAGGCTAGGGCACCACGTAGACCGGGGTTCCCACCCTGACCTGGGCAAACAGCTGCGAGATGTCGCTGTTATACATGCGGATGCAGCCGTAGGAGACGAACCCGCCGACCGATTTCGGCCGGTTGGTGCCGTGAATGGCGTAGTCGCCGCCGGTCAGCACCAATGCCGCCACCCCCATCGGATTGGCCGGCGTGCCGCCCTTGATGAGGTTGGGCAGGCTGGGAATGTCGTGCTTCACCTCGGCCGGCGGCGCCCAGTCCGGGTGCCACATCCGGCGCTCGATGCGCTTGAAGCCGTTCCAGCGTTTGCCCGCCTTGCCGACGCCGACGGGAAAGCGCTCCGCCCGCCCGTCGCCGAGCACCAGATAGAGCCGCCGCTCGGAGGTTTTGACGATGATCGTACCGGGCGCATAGCCGCCATCGCGGAAGGCGACGACCGCCATCGCCGCGCGCGCCGGAGCCGCCAGGGCAACGCAGGAGACGATGAGGAGGAGGGCCGAAGAAACGCCGGCCAGCTTGTGGAACACGCTACGCATGGCCGGCAAGGTAGATTGGAAAGCCGCCAGCGTCACGCGGAATTACGAAATATCGTAAAGACTTGGAGAAGGACGTTAATGTTAGGGTAAGGTGTCGCCGGCGCTTTGACCAGCGCCGGCGACAGAACCGGCCCGATGCCTAGATCAGGCCCTTCTCCTTGAGGAATCCGGCGGCGACGTCCGCGATCGACTTCTTGTCGACATCGACCGCCGCGTTCATCGTCTGCATGGCGGTATCGGTCAGCTCCGCCGACAGGGCGTCGAGCAGCGGCGCCAGGCCGGGATTGTTCTTCAGCGTGTCGGTGCGCACGACCGGGGCGATGGCGTAGTTCGGGAAGAACTCCTTGTCGTCCTTGAGCACGCGGAAATTGAACGCCTTGATGCGGCCGTCGGTGGTGAAGACCTCGGCGATATCGGCCTTGCCATCCTTCAGCGCGGCATAGGTGAGGGCATCCTGCATGGCGGCGATGTCGTCGCGGCTCACCTTGAAGCCATAGGCCTTCTCGATGCCCGGCAGACCGTCGGGGCGCTTGGAGAATTCGGCACCGAGCGCCATCACCGGATGCTTGCCGGCATTGTAGGCCGCCGCCATGTCCGACAGCGTGTTCAGCGAATTGGTCTTTTCGTTCTTGGCGCGCACGGCAAGTCCGTAGGTGTCGTTGGCCTTGGACGGATTGAGCCAGGTCAGGCCCTGCTTGGCGTCGAGTTCCTTGACCTTGTCATAGGTCTGCTTGGCATTCAGTCCGGCGCTGTCCTGGTGGTTGTAGGTGACCAGCGACGTGCCGGTGTATTCCCAGTAGACGTCGATCTGACCGTTGACCTGGGCCTGGCGCACCACGGTCGAGCCCATGCCGTCGCGCTTGTCGACGTCGAAGCCCTTGGCCTTGAGCAGCTGTGCGGTCATTTCCGTCAGCAGAAGCTGTTCGGTGAAGTCCTTGCCGCCCACGACGATGGTCGCCGCCTGGGCGGTGGAACCGAGCAACACGGCGGCAAGCGATACCGCCAGTATCTTCGTCAGTCGTTTCATAGGGTCGTCTCCTCTCTGGTTTCTGCTGTGCGAAGGGGGCTCTGTCGATCAACGCAGCGGGTTGACACCGCGCGGGATCGTCCAGAGCTGAAATTGGCCGACGATGAAATCGACCAGAATGGCGAGCAGCGCAGTCGGCACTGCACCGGCAAGCATGGTGGGAAAATCGTTGAGGGCGATGCCCGTGAAGATCAGCTCGCCCAAGCCCCCGCCGCCGATGAGGAAGGCCAATGGCACCGTGCCGACATTGATCGCCAATGCCGAGCGGATGCCGGCATAGATGACGAACAGGGCGTTGGGCAGTTCCACCTGCCACAGGATCTGGCGGGGGCTGAGTCCCATGCCGTTCGCCGCCTCGATCAGATGCGGCGGCACGGCGCGGATGCCGGCCAGCGTATTGGCGACGATCGGCAGAATGGTCGCGACGAACAGGCCGAAGACCGCCGGCACGTTGCCGATGCCGAGCACGCTCATCGACAGGGCGAGCAGCGCCAGCGTCGGGATGGTTGCGCCGATATTCAAGGTCTGCAGGGCGAAATTGCCGTAGCGGCGGAAGCGCGGGCGCGTCAGCAGCACGCCGAGCGGCACACCGACGGCGATCGCCAGGCCGCCCGAGATCGCCACGAGTTCGATGTGCTGCCGGGTCAGGTAGGTGACGTCGTCCCACTGGTCGAAGATCGCCGGCAACATGCCGCCGGCCCACGCCCAGGCGCCGAGCGCGAAGACGAGCACATAGAGGCCGTTGCGCCACAGCCGCTGCAGCCCGACGGTCTCGAGCGCATCAGCCATCGCGATAGGCCTGTGCCAGCAGATGGGTGATGCCGCGCAGCGTCACATAGCCCTTGAATATGCCGTCGTCGTCGACGCAGGCCAGCCAGCTGACGTCGTGGCGGAACATGGTTGAGACGGCGGTCCGCAGGTTCTCCGAGAGGTCGATCGTCGTCGGCAAGCCCTCGACATGCTCGCCGACCCGGCCTCTTGTCTCGCGGGCCGCACGCAGGTCGACGAATCCGCGCGCGCGGCCGCGCGGCCCGACCATGACGATGGCCGTGTGCCCGTGCTCCTGCATCAGTTCGGTGGCGCGCGCCAGCGTGTCCTCGGCCTGCACGCTGGGCGGATTGTGCATCATGGCATCCGGCACCTTGAGCAGTTGCAGGCGCTTCAGCGTGCGGTCGCCGCCGACGAAGTCCGAAACGAAGTTGTTCTTGGGGTGGGCAAGCAGACTGTCAGGGGTGTCGTACTGGACGAGCCGGCCGTCGCGGAAGATGGCAATGCGGTCGGCCATCTTCACCGCCTCGTCGATGTCGTGGCTGACGAACATGATCGTCTTCTTGAACTGCGCCTGCATCTTCAGGAACTCGTCCTGGATGACCGCCCGGTTGATCGGGTCGATGGCGCCGAAGGGCTCGTCCATGAGCAGCACCGGCGGGTCGTGGGCGATGGCCCGGAGCACGCCGATGCGCTGCTGCTGGCCGCCGGACAGTTCCTTGGGATAGCGCTTGAGGAAGATCGACGGGTCGAGCCCGACCATGTCGAGGAGTTCGGCGGCGCGCTGGCGCGACTTCGCCTTGTCCATGCCGAGGATGTCGGGGACGATGCAGATGTTGTCCGCGATGGTCTTGTTGGGGAAGAGGCCGATCTGCTGGATGACGTAGCCGAGGGAACGGCGCAGCTCGACCGGGTTCTGCTCGGCGGTATTCTTGTCGTCGATGAAGATCTCGCCCGAGGTCGGTTCGATCAGCCGGTTGACCATCTTCATGGTCGTCGTCTTGCCGCAGCCGGACGGCCCGAGCAGGACGCAGATCTCGCCGGCCGGCACCTCCATGGTGACCTGGTCGACCGCCGGCACCAGGCCGTTGGGAAAGACCTTGGTGACGTGTTCGAGTCGGATCATGACTGTCTCAGCCCCGGTGAGGTGATGAGCCGCTGCAGGCCAAGAAGGGCGATATCGGCGACGACGGCCAGAATGCTGACCGCCAGCGCGCCGGTGATCAGCTGGCGCGGATCGGTCTGGCTGATGCCGCGGGATATGAAGACGCCCAGTCCCCCGGCGCCGATATAGGCGGCAATCGCGGTCACCCCGATATTCATCACCACGGCGACCCGCACGCCCGACATGATGACCGGCACCGCGATCGGGATTTCCACCTCGCGCAGGCGCTGGAAACGGGTCAGCCCCATGCCGCGTGCGGCCTCGCGCAGGGCCGGATCGACATTGTGGATGGCGGTGTAGGTGTTGCGGATGATGGGCAGCTGCGAATAGAGCAGCACCGCGATCACCGCCGGCAGATAGCCGATGCCGTGACCGATCAGCGACAGCACCGGGATCATCATGCCGAACAGGGCGATGGACGGAATCGTGATGACGATCGAGGCGATATAGAGCACGGCATCGGCGGCCCGCCGGTTCTGGGTGATGGCGATGCCGAGGGGCACGCCGGTGAGGATGGCCAGCCCCACGGCGACGCCGACGATCGACAAGTGATCACCGGTGCGCAAAAGGATCAGGTGCCAGTTGGCAATGATGTAATTGAGTGTGTCCATGGATTGTCAGGCAAGATTGCCGATATGACGACGCAATGCAACGGTGACAAGAAAATATTGCGGGGAAACCAAAGCGATAAATAACGATGCATGTATTGTCAAAGTGGAAAACGATATCTATCAAATTGAGAATATTGGCACAAAGAAAAAATCGAATAGAGACTTATAGCCTCAAGAAATGATGCAATTTCTCTTGAAATACCGCGGTAGACCGCGGCGCAAACCTGCCGGGAGCACGGTTTTGCGCCGGTCGTGGCATAAGGTTCGGACAGGAAAGGGATGTCCGTGAGTTGGGAACGGAAAACGCGCGCGCCGGCGGAGCCCTTCTGGCGGACAAAGACGCTGGAAGAGCTGAGCAAGACGGAGTGGGAGCAGCTCTGCGACGGCTGCGGCCGCTGCTGCCTGAACAAGCTCGAATACGAGGATACCGGCGCGATCGAGTGGACCGATCTCGCCTGCGAGCTGCTCGACGGCGAGACCTGCCGCTGCAAGGACTATCGCCACCGCCACGAGAAGGTTCCGGGCTGCATCGCGCTGACCCCGGAAAGCGTGCGCGCGCTCAACTGGCTGCCGCCGACCTGCGGCTATCGCCTGGTCGCCGAGAAGCGCGACCTCTACTGGTGGCACCCGCTGGTCTCGGGCGATCCCGAGACGGTGCACCAGGCCGGCATTTCGGTGCGCGGGCGCACGGAAAGCGAGGTCGGCAAGTCGATCGACGATTTCGAGGACCATGTCGTCGAATGGCCGGCCGAAGACCCCGCCGACGGCATCGAGGTCTCCGAGCGCAAACCGCCGCGGCGAAGGAAAATCGGGTTTTATTGAGCAAAGCGGGCACGCCCGCAGGCTCGGCCCGGGCCCCCGCTCCACGGTCCGCCGCAATCATGACGATAATTTAATCCGGCGGCGGCGACGGTCGGCCGCCGGAAATCCTCCCGCGATCCGTTGATTTGGGCGGCCCCTCGCGAAGGGCGCTGTTGTTCGACGGTGACCATAATGAGCTCCAAGCGCCTGGTGTGGGTTGGCCTCCTCGTCCTTCTGGTCGGGGGTTTCATCGTCTATCCGCGTCTGCACGCGGCGCCCGAGGCCCCACCGACAACCGGCGCAGGGCAACGCGCCACCGGTGGCGGAGCGTCAGGCCGTCACGGCGCGCCGATTGCCGTGATCACCGCCACCGCCGAAAGCAGGACCGTGCCGGTGACGGCGACCTATGTCGGTTCGGTCGAGCCGATTGCCGACGTCGCCCTGCGCACGCGCGTCGACGGCGTCATCCTCGACGTGGCGGTCAGCGAAGGCCAGACGGTCAAGGCGGGGGACGTTCTCTTCCGCCTCGACGACCGCACGATCCGCGCGGCGATCGCCAAGGACCAGGCCGCCATTGCCAAGGACCAGGCGACGCTCACCCAGGCCGATGCCGACCTCACGCGCACCCAGACGCTGCTCGCCCACGGCGACGTGACGGCGCAACAGGCAGGCCAGCAGCAAGCCGCCGTTGACGTGGCGCGCGGCAGTGTCGCCAGCGACAAGGCGCAGCTGCAGGCCGACCAGGTGCAGCTCGGCTATACGACGATCACCGCACCGATTGCCGGCCGCGTCGGGCAGGTCAACTATTCGGCCGGCGCCCTCATCCATGCCAGCGATACGACGCCGCTGCTGACCATCACCCAGATGGCGCCGGTGCGGGTGTCGTTCCAGGTGCCGCAGCGCGATCTCGATTCCTTCCGCAAAGCGCTTGCTGCAAGCCCGCCGGCTTCGGTGTCGGTCATCGACGCTGAGAACGGCAAGACGCTCTCCGACGGCACCCTCGACTTCATCGATTCCGCCGTCGATGCGTCCTCGGGCACGGTGACGGTCAAGGCCGAGGTGGCCAATGCCGGCGAGGTGCTGTGGCCGGGCGAATATGTGCGCGTCAAGGCGCAACTCGGCACGATCCCCGATGCCACCGTGGTGCCCTCGGTGGCGGTGCAGCTCAATGGCAGCCGCGCTTTCGTGTTCCTCCTGAAGCCGAATTCGACCGTCACCGAGCAGACGGTGACGGTGGGCGAGGCAACCGGCAGTTCCTCGGTCATCACCTCCGGCCTGAAACCGGGCGATCAGGTCGTGGTCGAGGGCCAGCTGCGCCTGGCCGAAGGTTCACCGGTGCGCGTACCGGGAAGCGCCGCGGGCAAGCATGCCGGCGCCGGCAAGCCGCCGACGGCAGTCAACTGAGGGTGCCCGGACGATGAACATCTCGGCCCCCTTCATCCGCCGCCCTGTGGCGACGATCCTGCTTGCCATCGCGCTCGTCGGCGCCGGCCTCTTCGCCTATCGCTACCTGCCGGTGGCGGCGCTCCCCAATGTCGACTTCCCCGTCATCACGGTTTCGGCGAACCTGCCGGGTGCTTCGCCCGACACCATGGCGAACTCGGTGGCCACCCCCCTCATCAAGCAGTTCACCACCATCCCCGCGGTCCAGACGATGACCGCCAGGAGCGTGCAGGGGGCGACCTCCATCGTCATCCAGTTCGATCTCAGTCGTAATATCGACCAGGCGGCTGCCGACGTTCAGGCAGCGATCGCGCGCACGCTGCGCCAGTTGCCGGCCAACATGACCACGCCGCCGAGCTATCGCAAGGTCAACCCGGCCGACGCGCCGATCCTGCTGCTGGCGCTGCAGAGCAAGACAATGACCATGCCGCAGCTCGACGACTTCGCCGAGCAGGTGGTGTCGCCGGCACTCTCCCAACTCAACGGGGTCGGCGAGGTACAGGTCTTCGGTGCCAAGAAGTTCGCCGTGCGCGCCGAGGTCAACCCCTATGCGCTGGCCGGGCTCAGCATCGGCATCGATCAGGTGACCTCGGCCATTGGTGCCGCCAACTCGATCTCGCCGGTGGGCACGCTCGAGGGCCGCAACCAGAACCTCGCCATCCAGACCGACACGCCGATGACGACGGCGGATCAGTTCCGCCAGATCATCATCGCCTCGCCGAACGGCAAGCCAGTGCGCCTCGGCGACGTAGCCAACGTCATCGATTCGGTTGCCAACACCCAGACGCTGAGCACCTATGACGGCACGCCGTCGCTGGTGCTGGCGGTGTTCCGCGAGCCGGACGCCAACACCGTTGCCGTCGTCGATCAGGTCAAGGCGATGCTGCCCAGGTTCGCCAGCGACCTCGGGCCGTCGGGCAGCCTCAACGTGCTCAACGACCGCGCCACCTCGATCACCCAGGCGGTGGGCGACGTCGAGATGACGCTGGGCATCACCATCGCGCTGGTGGCGCTGGTCATCCTCCTCTTCCTGCGCCGGCTGACGATCACCGTCATTCCGGTACTCGCCGTGCCGATCTCGCTGATTGCCACGCTGGCGGTCATGTACGTGCTCGGCTTCTCCATCGACAACATCTCGCTGCTCGGCCTGACGCTCGCCGTCGGTCTGGTGGTCGACGATGCCATTGTCATGCTGGAGAACATCGTCCGCCACATCGAGGAGGGCATGCCGCCCTTCGAGGCGGCGCTTGCCGGCAGCCGCGAGGTGGGCTTCACCATCGTCTCGATCACCGCGTCGCTGGTCGCCGTGTTCCTTCCCATCCTGCTGATGGGCGGCATCGTCGGCCGCATCTTCAACGAATTTGCCATGGTGGTGACGATCTCGATCATCGCCTCGTCGCTGGTGTCGCTGACGCTGACGCCGATGCTCGCCGCGCGGCTTTCGCCGAAGCGGGCAGGAGCACCCGCTGCCGGCCACGGCGAGCACCACGAGACGCGCCTGCTGGCGGCCTATCGCTGGCTGCTGGATCTCGGTCTGCGCTTCCGGCCCGTGGTGCTGCTCATCTTCTTCGCCACGGTCGCGGCCAGCATCTGGCTCTTCCAGACCTCGCCCAAGGGCTTCCTGCCGCAGGAAGACATCGGCCAGCTATCGGTCTCCACCGAGGCGCGCCAGGACATCTCCTTCAAGGACATGCTGGCGCTGCAGGACAAGGTCGAAAAGGCGCTGCAGGCCAAGTCCTATGTGGCGCATGTCGCCTCGGTGGTCGGCGGCGGCTTCGGCGCCTCGACCGCCAACACCGGGCACATGTTCGTCGAGCTGAAGCCGAAGAACGAGCGGCCGGCGCTGTCCGCAATCCTCAACGATCTCAGGGGCTCGCTCGGCCGCATCGCCGGCATTTCGAGCTTCGTCACGCCGGTGCAGAACCTGCGCATCGGCGGCCGGGAATCGGCGAGCACCTATCAGTTCGTCGTACAGGGCATCGACCGCACGGAGCTGCTCTCCTGGGCCAGCAAGATCGAAGATGCGATGAAGCGCGACGCGCACTTCGCCGACGTCACCAGCGACGTGCAGGACAACGCACCGCAGGCGGAACTGGTGGTCGATCGCGACCGCGCCGCCATGCTCGGCATTACCAGCGAACAGCTGCGCAATTCGCTCTATGCCGGCTTCGGCTCGAACCAGGCCTCGACCATCTTCAAGACCGGCGACAGCTATCCGGTGATCGTCGAATATGATCCGACGCTGCCGTGGACGGCGGACATGCTCAACACCCTCAAGGTGCGCGCGCCGGCGACCGGAAAGCTGGTGCCGCTTTCCGCCTTTGCCCATGTCGAGCGGGTCGCCGGGCTGCTCTCGGTCAACCAGCAGGGACAGCTGCCGGCGGTGACCATCTCCTTCAACCTGCCCGCCGGCGAGTCGCTCGGCCAGGCGACCGACCAGATGGACGTCATCCGTCGCCAACTCGCCTTGCCACCGACCATCACCACCGGCTTTGCCGGCACCGCGCAGGTGTTCCAGGATGCCGCCGCCAACCAGGGACTGCTGCTGCTTGCCGCGGTGCTGACCATCTACATCGTGCTCGGCATCCTCTACGAAAGCTTCATCCACCCGCTGACCATCCTGACCGGCCTGCCGGCGGCCGCAGCCGGTGCGCTCATAACGTTGCGCCTCTTCCATTTCGACGTCGACGTCATCGCCATGATCGGCATGCTGATGCTGATCGGCATCGTCAAGAAGAACGCGATCATGATGATCGACTTCGCGCTCGTGCGTCAGCGCGCCGGCGCCACGCCCAGGGAGGCGATCCGCGCCGCCTGTCTGATCCGTTTCCGGCCGATCATGATGACGACAATGGCGGCGATCATGGGGGCGCTGCCGATTGCGCTTGCCGTCGGTGCGAGCTCGGAGCTGCGTCAGCCGCTCGGCGTGGCGGTGGTCGGCGGACTGATCGTTTCCCAGGCGCTGACGCTGTTCATCACGCCGGTGATCTATCTCTATATGGAGGACGTGAGCCGCACCGCGAACAGGTTCGGCCACTGGCTGCACGGGCTGGTGGCGCGCACGCCACCCAGTGTGCCGGCCGAATGACGGGCGTATGCGGCCGATCGCTGCGCGAGATGAATTAGCGAGGGCGTCGCGTGTCGCGTTGCGCCTTGGGCGACTGCCTGTGGCGGGCCCAGGTCAAGACGATCTCGTCCCTGATCATCGCGGAGAAGTCGCCATTGAAGGCGAGCCGGTCGATCACCCAACCGGCGGCCAGCGCTGTCGCGAAGGTAAGAAAGACGGTCATCCGACGCCTGCAGTTTATACTTTTTTCAGATATAGCGCGTCGGCACGTTCACGTCCGGTCAAGCTGAATGTAACGTTAACGCGGAGAGCGGAACGGCTTAACGAAGCATTAACCTTATGCTCTTTCCCGCATTACTTGTCGATCGGCGGCCGCTGCGGCGCCGGCAGGCGGGGCAGGGCGATTTGCGCGGTAACGCGGGAGGGCGACCGGGCACGAGAAGCGTTGACCCTGACGCCGCCCTCTCGCGGCAGCGCTGCGCACAATTAAGAAGCGGCGCGGCGCCGAAAGCCAGCAGGCGAATTTCCTGCGGCGGGTGCCGACGGTCTTGACGGCCGTCTTGGCACCCGCTCACTCCGCCACAGCCAGGATGGTTGCGCTTTGATCGAGATCATGGCGCGCGGAATTCCGGCCCGTTTGCCCACAAGCCCGACAGCCAACCGGGACCCATGCGCCGGCAGGCGCGCGATCCCGCCATTGTCATGGTCAACGAAGGATTGCGCCGGCAGGCTAAAATTCCTAGGAATTTTTTCTTGACAGCGTCACGCTGCTTCTGTATGGTTCGGCTAACGTCGCAGAAGTGGGCGATCGGATTTTCCTCCCCCCGCCGCGCCCCTCAAGCCCAGCAGACCTCCGGGCATCTGCGACCGGACCTGGACCCCCGCTGCTGCCCCGCCGCGGGGGTCTTTCTTTTCGGGGATTGCCCATGAGCCTTGCGGACGCAGCAACGGCGGTGGCGCCGAACGGTGCCGCCGGCCCGCCGGTGGCCTCACCGCCGACCGACAAGACGCCCACAGCCGGGCCGGCTGCGAGGGCGCAAGACACCGGCACCGACACGACGCCGGCAGACGATGCGGCGCCGCCCTGCAGTGCCGCCATGGAAAACGAGGCGGGCGCGCTGACGCCGCGCGACCGGCGCCGCTTCCGCGTGGTGCCCAACTTCGCCCGCACCAGCAAACAGGTGCTCGACCTCGATGCCATCGCGGCACTGAAGGCCGAAGCGCGGCGGGAGGTGGAAGGCACGACGCTATCGCTCTACGAAATCGCCCGGCGCATGGATATCGCCGCCAGCACGCTGTCGAAGTGGAAGGCCGAGGAGCACTGGGTGCGGCCGGACGGCGCGCCCACACAGCCGCATTTCGGCGGCAAGGCGCCGCCACGGAAGCAGACGCCCGAAGAGCGCAGCCGCGACATGATCGGCAAGCTCTATCGCGTCTTCGTGCGCCAGGCCGGCGACCTGGAGGCGCGGGCGGCCAGGCCGGGCGCGACAACGGAAGAGAAGGACGCGCGCACGCTTTCCGTGCTCGCGAAGACGCTTGAAACACTGATTGCGCTCGACCGGGACGACGGCGCGAAGACCGCAGAACCGGAACCGGCCGACCGTGACAGACTCAACGCAGACCTTGCTCGCCGAATTAAGGAATGGGCTGAAAGAGGGGAGTGAACCGCTTGCGCTTGCGCGCCGTTTGCCATGGCGCGAATTCGAGATTCTCACCCGGATATGGGCGCTGGACGCCCGGCCCGACCAGCTTGCGCCGAAAAGCGACTGGCTCACCTGGCTCATCCTCGGCGGGCGCGGCGCGGGAAAGACGCGCGCCGGCGCCGAATGGGTGCGCGCGCTGGCGACCGCCGAAGCGAAACCGGCCGGGCCGATCGCGCTTGTCGGCGAAACCTTCGCCGACACCCGCGAGGTGATGATCGAGGGCGTTTCCGGCCTGCTCGCCATTCACACCTCGGGCGAACGGCCGCAATGGCAGCGCACGCGCCGCCGGCTCATCTGGCCGAACGGCACGGTGGCGCAGGCCTTTTCGGCCGAGGACCCGGAGAGCCTGCGCGGCCCGCAGTTCTCGGCCGCCTGGGCTGACGAACTGGCCAAGTGGCGCTATCCCGACGCCTGTTGGGACATGCTGCAATTCGGCCTTCGCCTCGGCGCCCATCCGCGCCAGGTGGTGACCACGACGCCGCGTCCGATCCCGCTTCAGAAGCGGCTGATCGCCGGGCAAGCCGACGGCACGACGGCGGTGAGCCGCGCCACCACGGCCGACAATGCGATGAACCTTTCGCCGGGATTCCTCGGCCGCGTGGTCGCCCGCTATCACGGCACCCGCCTCGGCCGGCAGGAGCTCTTGGGCGAGATGATCGAGGAGCGCGCCGATGCGCTCTGGCAGCGCGACACGATCGAGGCTTCACGCGTCGACAAGGCGCCGGACCTGTCGCGCATCGTCGTGGCGGTCGATCCACCGGCCTCGCAGAAGAGCGGCCGTTGCGGCATCGTCGTCGCCGGGCTCGGGCCGGACGACATCGGCTATGTGCTTGCCGACGGCAGCGTCAGCGAAGTGCGCCCGGCCGAATGGGCGGCGGTGGCGATCGCCCTCTACCGGCGCTTCCGCGCCGACGCGCTGGTCGCGGAAGTGAACCAGGGCGGCGACATGGTCGCCGCCGTGATGCGCGAGGTCGACGCGCAAGTGCCGGTGAAGCCGGTGCGCGCCACGCGGGGAAAATGGCTGCGCGCCGAGCCGGTGGCGGCGCTCTATGCCCAGGGGCGCGTGCGCCATGTCGGCGCGCTGCCGGAACTCGAAGACGAGATGTGCGACTTCGGCATCGACGGGCTCTCCGCCGGCCGCTCGCCCGACCGGCTCGACGCTCTGGTCTGGGCACTCACCGCGCTCATGCTCAGCGACGGCGGCGA
Source organism: uncultured Alphaproteobacteria bacterium (assembly GCA_963743015.1). Classification (GTDB taxonomy): domain Bacteria; phylum Pseudomonadota; class Alphaproteobacteria; order Rhizobiales; family Kaistiaceae; genus CAVSRC01. The sequence goes on along the minus strand of CAVUOD010000014.1, from coordinate 121,370 downwards.
GCCGAAGGTGAGGGGGGTGTGAGGGAGACACGTCCTGCACGGCTTCACGGCTGTTTGCGGAAAATTCCATGTCGTGCCGCATGGCGAATGTGCCGGCGGCTGATCCCGAGATCGGCAAGCACGTGGTCATCCAGATCGGCCAGCGCCCTGGCGCTGTTGCGGATATCGCGTTCGTTCCGCAGCCATTCGCCGGCGCGGCGGACGAAGGCTGCCACGGCGGAACGGATGCCGGCGGCCGGCGCTGCCGGGCGTGGCAGGGGCGTGCTGGAGCCGTCTGTAACGCTGGTCATGGCGCCATCTCCGTCCTGATGTGCGGAACGATTTCCGCGACACCGGAACGGATAGACGGCACCGGACCTATCGTGTTAGCGCTATATCGACAGAATATAGCGCTGAAACGCCATGATCCATCCGGACAACCTGACCTGGCCCGAATTCGATCGCGACGAGGCTGCATCCCGGACTCTTGGTCGGCCAGGCCGGCCTGGAAACGAAAGGCACGCACTACGCAGCGCACCGCCACCTGCTCGCCCAGCTCTTTCACATCGCCACGGGCTCGGTGACGGTGGAGACCGAACAGGGCACCTTCGTGGTTCCCAAGGAGCGCGCGCTGTGGATTCCGTCGAACGTCGTCCACGCCGTGACCTATCTGCAGGATAGCGCGATCCGCTATCTGTTCTTCCGGCCCGCAGCGGTCGCGCACCTGCCGCTCACCCCGTCGGTGGTCCGTCTGTCGCCTCTCTTGCGCGAACTGGCGCTGGCCTTCCTGAGCTATCCGCGTTCGGATGCGGGGCACGGACCAGCGGCGCGGATCGGCGGCGTCATCCTCGATCAGTTGACCGTCGATCCGATCACGCCGCTGCACCTGCCCATGCCGGCTTCCGCCCGCCTGCGCGCCGCGGTGGCCGACTTGGTTGCCGCGCCCGAGCGGCCCGACACGCTTGCCGCGGTGGCGGCACAGGCGGCGATGTCGGAGCGTTCGTTCGAGCGGCACTTTCGCGCCGAGACCGGATTGAGTTTTCGCGCCTGGCGGCGTCAGGCGAAGCTGGTCAAGGCGGTCGAATTGCTGTCGCTCGGCGTCGCGGTCGGCGAAATCGCTCATCAGCTCGGCTATGAGGAGCCGAGCGCCTTCATCGCCGCCTTCCGCAATGCCTTCGCGACCACGCCCGGACGATATTTCGCGGCGGAGGGCTGAGCCACGGCGTGGCGGGGATGCGCCGACCGCTCGCCCGATCGGCTCGACGCGCTGGTCTGGGCGCTCACCGCGCTGATGCTCGGCGAAGGCGGCGAGCCGAAGGTGAGGGGGGTGTAAGGGGGCAATAGGCCGGCGGATCAGGACGCTGGAGGCGCCTGGTTTCTGCGTCATCCTCCGACGAGCGCAGCGCGTTCGGAGGATCGTCCTCCGCGAGCGGCCAGGCCTCGTTTTGGCGAGCCGATCCTCCGGTCAAGCCGGAGGATGACGGTGTTGGTCGAGCCGGAGGATGACCGTGTTGGTCAAGCCGGAGGATGACGGCTCCCGGCAAGCCTGTAGCCCGGATGAAGCGTGAGCGTAATCCGGGTCAGATGGGTCCCGGGTCTGCGCCGCACCACGCTCTTTCTTTCCCGGTCGCTGCGCTCCGCGCTTCTTGCGCGTGCTGCGGCGCGCCCGGGAAACGGGTCGCGCATCACGCATCAGGTTTGGGGCTACTCCCTGGAGGCGCCCGGTTTCTGCGTCATCCTCCGACGAGCGCAGCGCGTTCGGAGGATCGTCCTCCGCGAGCAACCAGGCCTCGTTTGTCGAAGCCGATCCTCCGGTCCAGCCGGAGGATGACGGTGTTGGTCGAGCCGGAGGATGACCGTGTTGGTCAAGCCGGAGGATGACGGCTCCCGGCAATAGATTGCCGCAAGACGGTTGCAGTGCCGCTCCGCGCCTCTTGCGCGGGCCGCGGCGCGCCCGCGCCTTGCGCGTCTACCGTGATCCGTCACATTGCGTGGGGGCGCTGCTAACGCTATCAGAGGGGCAACCCCGAACGGGGCAACCCCACACGCAAATTCGGACGGGACAGAACCCATGAAACAACGACGGGCTTCACGGCTCGGCACCGCGGTGTCGGAAATCGGCTTCGGCGCCTGGGCCATCGGCGGCACCTGGGGCGAGGTCAGCGAGAGCGACGCGGAAGCCGCACTCGACGCGGCGCTCGACACCGGCGTCACCTTCATCGACACGGCCAACGTCTATGGCGATGGCCGCTCGGAGACGATCATCGGCCGCGTGCTCAAGCGTCGTGGCGGCACACGGCCCTTCGTCGCCACCAAGACCGGCCGCGAGGGACCGTACAAGCCGGAGAGCTACAACAAGGCGGCGATCACCGCTTCGATCGACGGCAGCCTCAAGCGGCTGCAGACGGACGCGCTCGACCTCATCCAGATGCACTGCCCGCATCCCGCGGTCTATTACATGCCCGAGGTGTTCGACATCTTCGATGGGCTGGTCAAGGCCGGCAAGCTGAAGCACTACGGCGTCAGCGTCGAGAAGGTGGAGGAGGGGCTGAAGGCGATCGACTATCCGAACGTCGCCTCGATCCAGATCATCTACAACATCTTCCGCCAGCGGCCGGAGCAGCTCTTCTTCCGCGAAGCGCAGAAGAAGGGTGTGGCGGTGATCGTGCGCGTGCCGCTGGCCAGCGGCCTGTTGACCGGCAAGATGACCCGCGACACCAAGTTCGCCGCCGACGACCACCGCACCTTCAACCGCCACGGCGAAGCCTTCGACAAGGGCGAGACCTTTTCCGGCGTGCCCTATGAAATCGGCCTCGACGCGGTCGAGGAACTCAAGAAGCTGGTGCCGGCGGGCGCCAGCATGGCGCAGTTCGCGCTGCGCTGGATCCTGATGAACGATGCGGTGACCGTGGTCATCCCCGGCGCCAAGAACAAGGCGCAGGCCGAGGCCAATTCGGCCGCCGCCGACCTGCCGGCGCTGTCGGCTGACGTCATGGCGGCGGCGAAGACGGTCTATGACCAGCGCATCGCGCAATATGTGCATCAGCTCTGGTAGGGCTGAGGACGCATTGGGCGGTTCGGATATGCTCCCTCTCCCCTTGCGGGAGAGGGCTTTCGGCGCCTTGGCCTCGCAGGCGGCTTGAGCCGCCGAGAGGCTCAGGACGAAAGGGAGAGGGGTGCCGGTTGCGTGCTGGCCCGGGAGGCGACGAGCACAGTCGAGCCCGTGCCCATACCCCCCCTCTGTCTCTCCCCCGCAAGGGGGGAGAGGACGCTCAAACAGAGTCCCTGTCGGGCAGTCAGACCGGCATCGTCATCGCTGTCCGGCGAAGGCGGCCGGGATGAGGACAACCCAGCCGAGGATCATGGCGCTGCCGCCGACCGGCGCCATGACCGGCAAGGGGCTCGCTGTCCAGAAATGGATCGCGGCGAGATCGGCCGAAAAGAGAAGCGCGCCGACGCCGATCAGCGCCGTTGCCAGCCGCGTCGACCAGTGACGGCCGGCCAGCAGCGCCAGCACCAGCACCGCCGGTGCCTGGGTGAGCGCGATCAGCGACAGGGGCCCAAGGATGTGTGTGTCGCCGAGATGGGTGCTGCCGGCTGCCGCGGTGACGCCGACGGCGCCGAGGATGCCGGCAACGGCAATGGCGAAGCGGGAGAACCAGGCGGGTTCGGAGAGCATGACAGGCTCCGATTCGTTTCGTGACAGGCGGCCGACCGTAGTCGCCGGCAACCCGCACCGGCAAGGAGACGAGAGGCCGCGCTTTCAGCGCGTGCGGTTGACGATAAAGGCGCCGGCAAGGATGGCGAGCGTCGCTATCGCCAGGCCGGCGCCGGCCGGCTCGCCGAGAAAGACGACGGCGATCGCCCCGCCGGCGGCCGCTCCGACCGAGCCGATCTGGCTGAGATAGACCGGGCCGGCGAGCGCCTGCAGCTGGAAGATGAGACTGAAGGTCGCCGCGAAGACGGCGATCTGCACCAGCACCAGCGCTACCGTCGTGGCATTGAGCGGCGGCAGCAGCGGTGCGTTGGCCACGCTCAGGACCGGGGCGAGGAGAAGCGCGGCGGCGATCAGCATGCCCGGCGCCAGCGACAGCGGCGTGGCGCCTGCCGGCCAGCAGAGGCTGCGGAAGATATTGCCGCCGGCAACGAAGAATGGCGCGGCAAGCGCGACGGCGATCCAGCCGGGGCCGCAATCGCCGAGCGAGACCTTTGCCGCGACCAGTACGATGACACCGGCGAAGGCCAGCGCCAGGCCGGCGGCGCGCGCGGGGCGGAAGCGCTCCATCTTCAGCGCCAGGGCCATGAGGTAGGACAGGAGCGGCGGAAAGGCGAAGCCGAGCGCGACGAAGCCGGCGCCGACATGGGGGATGGCGGCGAAGGAGAGCGCATTGGGAGCCATGCCGGAGAGCAGGCCGGAACCGAGATTGTAGGCGAGCGTGCGCCGGTCGCGAGCCGGCGCCTGGCCGCTGCGCACGGCGAGTGCGGCAAGGATCGCGCCCGAGCCGGCGAGCGAGAAGAACAGGAAGGCGAGCGGATGCCAGCCGGCCTGCGTGGCCACCTTGGTGATCGCCGTGAACAGGCCGAGCAGCGCGCCGACGGCGACAAGCAGGACGAACGGGGTCGTGCGCGCGGTCGCGGCAAGCGACGCCGCGCCGGCAGCAGGGGCGGTCATGGTCGATGTCTCCGACAGGGGCAGGGCGGCTTGGCCGCCGCCCCTCAGTCTGCTAATATCTTGGCATAAAGTATCTTGATGTCAAGAGACATGGCCATGCCTGATCGCTCCGTGCCCGACCGTGCCGCGACCGCCGCCGCGCAATGGCGTGAGGAGCGCCCCGAGATCGACCCGTTTCCGATGGCCCTGCTCGGGCGGCTGAACGAGGCCTCGCTGATCGTCATGCGCGACTGGCTGACGCCGGTGATGGCGAAGTTCGGGCTGCAGCCGGGCGAGTTCGACGTCCTGGCGACGTTGCGCCGGACCGGCGCGCCCTATGCACTGACGCCGACGGCGCTCTACGAGACGACGATGATGTCGTCGGGCGGCATGACCGCGCGCATCGACCGGCTGGAGAAGGCCGGGCTGGTGGCGCGGCAGAAGCATCCGACCGACCGGCGCGGCACGCTGGTTGCGCTGACCAGGAAGGGGCGGGCGCTGATCGACAGGGCCTACGAGGCGCACATGGCCAATGAGACGGCGCTGCTCCAGGCGCTGAGCAAGGCCGAGCAGAAGACGCTCGACGCGCTGCTGGCGAAACTCATCGCGGGGATCGCGCGCGAAGCGGAATAGGCACTCGGAGGTCAGAATGACCCCCACCTATCCTCCCCCTTTCAGGGGGAGGAAGAGTTCGTGGCCAGGCGCTGCCACCATTGATGCGTGGATGCTTTGCGGGAAGCAACGCGATTGTGCTGAGCGGCGCGGCCGTCTCTCTCCTCCCCCTGAAAGGGGGAGGCTCGGGAGGGGGTCCATGCAGGTGCATGTGCGTGACGGGCAGCGGGTGCCGACTCGCTCCCCGCGGGCACGGAGCTGACTGGAGATCTTTCATGCGCATTCCATTTCTTGCACCGCGCGAGCGCGCGGCCGAACCCGCTCGCGCCGAAGCCAAGGCGTCCGCCGCCGGGCCGCTGATCGCCTTCCAGAGTTACGGCAGGCCGGCGTGGACGCCGCGCGACTATGCGGCGCTGGCCAAGGAAGGCTTCGCCCGCAACGCCATCATCTATCGCTGCATCTCGCTCATCGCCGAAGCCTCGGCGAGCGTGCCCTGGCTGCTCTATGACGGCGCCGCGGAAGTGGACGAGCATCCGCTGCTCTCCCTGCTGGCGCGGCCGAACCGCGGCCAGGCCGGCGCCGACTTCCGCGAGGCGCTGACCGGCTATCTGCTGACGGCGGGCAATGCCTATGTCGAGGCCGTGTCAGTCGATGGCGTTGTGCGCGAGCTGCACATGCTGCGCCCCGATCGCGTGAAGGTGGTGCCCGGCCGCGACGGCTGGCCGGAGGCGTATGAGTACACCGTCGATGGGCGTTCGCTGCGCTTCGCGATCCCGCCCGAAGGGCTGTCGCCGATCCTGCATCTGAAACTCTTCCATCCGCTCGATGACCACTACGGCTTCGCGCCGATCGAGGCAGCGGCGGTGGCGGCCGACATCCACAATGCGGCCGGCGCCTGGAACAAGGCGCTGCTCGACAATTCGGCGCGGCCCTCGGGCGCGCTGGTCTATCAGGCCAAGGACGGCGGCAACCTGACGAGCGAGCAATATGAGCGGCTGAAGGCGGAGCTGGAAGCCGGCTTCACCGGCGCCCGCCGCGCTGGGCGGCCGCTGCTGCTCGAAGGCGGGCTCGACTGGAAGGCGATGAGCCTGACGCCGAAGGACATGGACTTCCTCGAAGCCAAGAACGGCGCGGCGCGCGAGATCGCGCTCGCCTTCGGCGTGCCGCCGATGCTGCTCGGCATCCCCGGCGACAACACCTATGCCAACTTCAAGGAGGCCAACGCCGCCTTCTGGCGGTCGACCGTTCTGCCGCTGACGGCGAAGATCGCTGCGGCATTGGGCAACTGGTTGGCGCCGTCCTTCGCGGACGCCGCGCTCGCTGGATCAAGTGAGGCGATGAGACTACGTCTCTGGTTCGACGCCGATCAGGTCGATGCGCTCTCCGCCGACCGCGCGGCGCTGTGGGAGCGCGTCGCCAAAGCCGATTTCCTCACCGTCAACGAGAAGCGCGCGGCGGTCGGCTATCAGCCGGTGGAGGAGGGGGTACGATGAAGCTGCGGCGCATAGGAGGGGGCAACTTGCGAGCTGAAATCGACAATGCGGTCCCGAAGTGGAACAAAGTGAGCGCGGGTTTGCCGTGCACCACTTGATTATGTGCTGCCGTTCAACTCGCGCAGCGCTCAAGGGAGCGCGTCGTCAGGGCCGACGTCCTCATGTGTCAAGGAGAAGCGCGCGGCGGTCGGCTATCAGCCAATCGAGGCAAGAGCCGTCGGTGCAGTGTCGGCGACCGGACATCGGCTTTTGATGCGAAGGCAACGTCGGCGAATGCGGCGATATGACCATCTGGGGTTTGTGGCCGTCGCACGCATATACGCATCGACAATGGGCATCAGGCGCGGCCTTCACTGCGCGGTCTTCCGTTTGGAACAACTCAAGACATAGCGGTCTCCTGCAGCAGTGCAGGGTGCGCCTCACCCGATCTGGTTGAGGACACGGAGATGAAGAACGTCGACGTATTGGTGATTGGCGGAGGACCCGGTGGCACACCGGCGGCGATGGCCCTGGCAAGCGCAGGCCGTCGTGTGCTGCTGATCGAGAAAGGCAAGGGCCTCGGCGGAACCTGCCTGTTCGAGGGCTGTATCCCTTCGAAGATCCTGCGCGAGAGCGCTGAACGCCTGAGCGCCATCAGGCATTCGCAAGAGTTCGGTCTGCGCCTGCCGGAAGGCACGATCGAAATCGACTGGCACGCGATCATGGGGCGCAAGGCCACGATCCTCAAGCGGCGCTCCGAAGGCGCCCTGCAACACGCGCATCAGATTCCGACCCTGACGGTCCAGTTCGGCAGTGCCAGGCTCACCGGGCCGCGCCGCGCCCGCATCGTCGCCAATGACGGCGCGCCCGAGGACATCGAATTCGCCAATGCGATCATCGCCACCGGATCGGTGCCGCAGCTGCTGCCGATCGAAGGCATCGACCTGCCGCAGGTGATCACCAGCGAACAACTGCTCGAGGTCCAGCGTCCGCCGGAGCGCCTCGTGGTCATCGGTGCCGGTCCGATCGGCGTCGAGATGGCGCAGATCTTCGCCGCCTTCGGCAGCCAGGTGACGTTGATCGAGGCCGGCCCGCGCATCCTGGCGCCGGTCGAGGAGGAGGTTGCCGCTGCCCTGCAGACCCACATCCAGCGCCAGGGCATCGTGCTCGAACTCGGCGTGCAGGTCTCGGCGATCTCTGCCCGTGGAAACGGTGTCCGGGTGACATACCGCGACGCCAAAGGCGCCGAGCACGCGGCCGACGCCGACGCGATCCTCGATTCGACCGGACGCAGCCCGAATGTCGACGGCCTCGGACTGGAGCACACCGCCGTGCGCTTCGACCATCACGGCATCAAGGTCGACGGCAAGCTCGAGACGGACGAGCCCGGCATCTACGCCGTCGGCGACGTCATCGGACACCCGATGTTTGCCCATTGGGCGACGGCCCAGGGGCTGGCTCTGGCCGGCCATATCCTCGGCCGGCCGGTCCGCTTTCCGTCGCCGGAGAACAATTCGGCGGTGGTCTTCAGCACGCCCGAAGTCGGCATGGCCGGCCTCACCGAGAGCGAGGCCCGCGCGGCGGGCCACACGGTCGGCATAGCGCGCTACGACTATCGCACCGACGCCCGGGCGCAGGTCGCGGGCCATCCCGAGGGCATGCTCAAGATCGTCTATGACGACAAGACCCGCGCCGTGCTCGGCGTTCATATCCTTGCCGAGGACGCCGCGCCGCTTCTCGGCGAAGGCACATTGGCGGTCAGCGCACACGTGCCCATCGAAGCCCTCGCCATGGCGATCCACGCCCATCCGACGCTGGCCGAATCGATGGGCAACGCCGCACGCGAGGCGTTGGCGCCACGCCACTAGGGGCAGATGGCGACCGGGGCAGGGCTTGCCTATGAAGCCCTGCCGGCGTCGCCGTGAAGTTCGATGACAGCGGCGCCGCCTATAGCCGTGCGCCCCATGATGCGGCTCTGCAGCGCACGGATTTCTCCGATGCCGCTGTCGATATTTGATAGAACCGGACCATGCCGTCGTTCCCCATTTCCATGGAAACACCGGTTGCCCATGCGGCTCGGCTGCCGTCGCATGCCGATGTCGTCGTGATCGGCGGCGGGGTGATCGGCGTCAGCACGGCGCTTTTTCTTCGCCGTCATGGGCTCTCCGTGACGTTGCTGGAAAAGGGGCGCGTCGCTGGCGAGCAATCGTCGCGCAACTGGGGCTGGGTCCGGCAACAGGGCCGCGACGCGGACGAGCTGCCGATCGCGATCGAGGCTTTGCGGTTGTGGCGGGAACTCGCCGCTGACAGTGGCGAAGATATCGGCCTGGTGCGGAGCGGCATCACCTATCTGGCGCACAGCCGGGCCGCGATGGACGAGTACGAGGGCTTCATGGTCCATGCCAAGGCGCATGGACTGGACACCCGACTGCTGTCGCCGGAGGGCGTCTCCGAGACGATCCCCGGGATGGCGCGGACGCTATCTCGGCGGGATGGTGACGCCGTCGGACATGCGGGCCGAGCCCTGGCGGGCGGTTCCCGCGCTGGCGCGGCTTGCGGCGCGCGAAGGGGTGAGCGTCATCGAAGACTGCGCCGCGCGCAAGCTGGATATCGCCGCCGGTCGGGTCAGCGGCGTGTGGACCGAACGCGGCCGGCTTGCCGCGCCGGAAGTGGTTCTCGCTGGCGGAGCGTGGTCGTCACTGTTCCTGAAGGCGCACGGCATCGTCATCCCGCAGCTCTGCGTCAGGGGCACGGTGGCGGCAACCGCCCCGCTGCCGGAGGTCCATGCCGGGGCCGCGATGGACGGGCGTCTCGGTTTCCGCCGGCGGGACGATGGCGGCTACACGCTGGCCGTGGCCGACGTCAACGAGATGATGATCGGTCCGGACGCGTTTCGGCACGCTTTGCGTTATCTGCCGGCCCTGAAGGCCAATCCCTTCGGCACGCGCTATCTTCCTGCCGCGCCGACGGGCTTTCCCGATGCCTGGACGACGCCGCGCCAATGGCAGGCCGACGCGCGATCGCCCTTCGAGGCCATGCGCATCCTGAACCCGCGGCCTGCCGCATCGTCGCTCCGCAAGATGGCGGAGAGGTTTGCGGCGCTGTTTCCTGAGCTCGGGACCGTCCGCCTGACCACGGTCTGGGCCGGGATGATCGACGCCATGCCGGATGTCGTGCCCGTGGTCGATCGCTGTGCCGCGCTGCCCGGCCTGACCATCGGCACAGGCATGTCGGCGCACGGCTTCGGCATCGGTCCCGCCTTCGGCCGCGTTCTGGCCGATCTCGTTGTCGGGCGAAATCCGGGGCATGACTTGACCCGCTTCCGCTTCTCGCGCTTCTCCGACGGATCACGGCTGCGGCTTGGACCGGCACTGTGAGAAGAGACCAGCAGGACAACAGCGTCAGTCAGCCGTCATCTTTCGCAGCAGAAGCCGTCGCGGGACAGGCTGCCTCACTCCCCGCGGAGCGCCAGCCACAGGCCGCCGGCGACCAGCAGGCTGCCGCTTGTCCAGCGGATGAAGCGGGCGCCGCGGTCGGCTATCAGCCGGAGGGGGAGGGGGCGAGCGTGAACGCATGAAACGACCATGCCAATCACCTGGCGCGAAGAGCCTGAAGCCGCCTTGCCGTCAATGGACCCGCGCCTGTTGTCGGTAAGCCGATCAACCGGCGATCGCCAGCACCGGCGCGCTCCAGCTCAGTGCGGCGGTGAGGAGCATGAGCATGATCGACACCCACCTGAGCACCGGTCGAAGCCGCGCGACGGAAAGCCAGGAAGCATACGCGCCGAGAAAGGCCACCGTTGGCAACGATGGCGATAGCGGCCACGAAAAGACGATCGTTCCGCCCACCAGATAGAGCGGCAGGATGATGACGGCGAGGGCACTGACCGGCTGCCATCGCCTGTCGCGCATGAACACGTAGGCGACGGTGACGATCGCAAAAGGAAGCACGGTGTAAACGAACTCGGCGACCAACGCTTGCGTTGCCGCGTCATCGAGGCGCGCGAACGAGAACGCCGGCGCGTAGACGTCCCTCGCAAGACGCATGACCTCCGGGATGCCGAACAGGCCGATCATTCCTGTCAAGACAAGAAGGGTCGGCATGACCGCCACCAGGAACATGGCCACGAATGCCCGCCAATCGTGCCGGGCGACCGGGTCGGCGAGTGCGCCGAAGAGCGCCAGAGGAAGAATGAGCGGTGTCAACGGCGGCCCGGCAAGGAAGAGCAGCGGCAAGACGAGTCCGAAACTCATGTTCGCCTGCACGTCGCCGACCAACTCGATGCGGCGGACTCCCGGCACGACAGCGATACATGCGACCATCGTCGCGATCGCCCGATGGTCGCCGGTGACGCTAGCGATGATGGCCGAACTGCCGGACAGGAAGACCACGAAGAGCAACGCCTCAAGGCGTGTCCAATTGTTGTAGATCAGCCGCTCGTAGAGCCACGCGATCAATAGGCCGAGGACGCACGCGGCGACGACCGCAAGCACCGTCTCGATCGGCCAAGGCCACGGCAGCGCCATGATCGGCCGGGCAACAAGGTCGGTGAGCCAGGCTCCCCCGTCGGGTCCCGTCGCCGCCAACGGAGCTGCCAGGGTGCCGTCGCCGACGCCAGGACTCAGATGCCACAGGAGCGCGATGAAGAAGCCCGCCGCAGCAACGGCAATCCCCATCGAGCGCATGCCGAAATGAACGCGGGTCTCGTTCATGATGGCGAACCCTGCAACCGGTCCAGTTGCGCATCGGTGAAGCTGCTAATGCCGTGCTCGGTCTTTTCCCAGTAGTGCGGTTTGAACGCGAGTTGCCACAACGCCTTGTACGCGGCGATCGAATGCAGCACCCAGTAGAGAGGCTGCATGACGCCGGTCGGGACGAGTTCGAGATATCGCCGCTTCAACGCCGCGACGATGCCGAAGTAGACCAGCAGCAAGTTGGCAAAAAAGAGATTGAACGTTGCCATCGTCCCGATCGGTTCGGGGAAGAGCCAGCTGTAGCTGGTGTCGCGCATCAGATAGAAGAGAATGGTGATCGTCCACACGATCGGGTTCACCAGTGCCAGAAGCGCCGGCGCGCCGATGAAGAAATGGAAGCAGAAGGTGCCCCGCCAGCCGATCTTGCGCCACAGATCGATCGGGTGGCGCATATGCACCAGCCAGGTCTGCATGTAGCCCTTGATCCAGCGCGAGCGCTGGCGGATCCAGCTCGCCAGAACGCCGTTTGCCTCCTCGAAGGTCGTCGAGTTGATGACGCCGATCGCGTAGCCTTCCTGCGCCAGGCGGATGCCGAGGTCGGCATCCTCGGTGACGTTGAACGGATCCCATGCGCGTACCCGGCGCAGCACCGCGAGGCGGAAGTGATTTGATGTGCCGCCGAGCGGGATCGGCATCTTGAGTGTGTTGAGGCCGGGCAGCAGAAAATCGAACCACTGCGAATATTCGAGTGTGAACATCCGCGTCAGCCAGTTTTCGGTGCGGTTGAAGTAGTTGAGCCGGGCCTGGACACAGGCGAGCTTCGGCCCGCCGCGCCGGAAGGCGATCACGGCCTTCTTCAGCTGATCCGGCTCGGGCTGATCCTCGGCATCGTAGATGGTGACGAACTCGCCGCGGGCGAAAAGCAGCGCGTAGTTACAAGCTTTCGGCTTCGTCCGCGGCTCCGACGCCGGCACGCGGATGATCTCGAACGTGCCCGGCGGCTTGAGAGCCGCCGCCGCCGCGATCGTCTCGCTGTCGTCCTCCTCGAGCACCAGCTTCACTTCGAGCTTGGAGGCCGGATAGTCGAGCTTGCGCAAGGCCTGGAAGAGGAGCGGCAGCACGCGCGCCTCGCGAAAGACCGGTACGATGACTGTGCAGACCGGCAGCTCGGCATCGGTCAGGTCGGCGACCGCCCCGGCGGTGATTTCCATGTCGACCTTGCGGCTGGCGCCCAGCCAGGTGAGCACCGCCTTGAACGAGAAGGTCACCGTATAGAGGACGGTGACGGCGGCCATGGTTGCGACCAGGCAGGCGCGCGGCGCCAGGATGAGAAAGGTCAGGTAAGCAAAGCCGATCACGGCCATCGCGACGATCTGGCGCCCGGTAACGGTCCTCTTGGCCGAATGCTGCGGCTTCCACTGATTCAGCGCCTCCCTGGCACTGAAATCGTCGAACGCGCGAAAGTGGCGCTGCAGCGCCCAGACGATGTCGAAGGGCGAGGTTATGACGAAGCTATAGCCGTCCCGCCCAAAGCGCCGCTCGGCCCATTCGATCTGTTCCGGGCCGACCTCGACCGCGGCGATGACGCAATGATCGTCCCCCACCCACCACGGAACCATCTTCAGCCGCGCGTAGTTTTCCCGATCCTCGGGAAACAGAATGTCGTTTTCGGGTGGGTCTTCGAGAAGATTGACGAAGGGCAGCCCGTGGACTTCGGCCAGCGCCCGGTAGTAGTCGATCGGGCGGACATGGCCCTTGCCGATGAGCACTTCGCCGACATGGGACTGCCAGCTCAACTGGTCGGCGACGGCGCTGCCGAAGTCCGCCGATGAAAGCGCTCCGCGGTCGAACAGCAGCCGGGCGGCGCGCATGTGCGCCAGTGCAGCCTGGGCCTCGCTCCGGCCAGCATGCTCCTGTGCACCTTCAGCAACGCGCGCTGGCAAGACGGATGTCATGAAACGCAAACGCCAACCGCTATCGTCGGCCGGCGCCTCCCCAAGAACAATGCCCGGCGAGAATTGTCAGCGGTGATATTTGCAGAATAGATGTTGAGAAATCGGGCTCAGATTGAGTTCATATCTTCGAGCATAGATTTAGGATTCGTTCAGTCTTGTGCGCGGTGGCGGAACCACCACACGCGGACAAGACATTGGCCGTTCTGCGATTTCTTCGGTCGTCCGGGCGGAAATCACATCGTTGTGGTCGGCCTCGATATGCTCGCGCAGCCGCCCGGGTGCTTCGCGACCTTGGCCGATCGGTTACGCGCCGTTCGGCGCTAACCCATCCTGCGATTTGATGGCCGAGGGTTGACGCTCACTCCCCGCGGAGCGCCAGCCACAGGCCGCCGGCGACGAGCAGGCTGCCGCTCACCCAGCGCACGAAGCGGGCGCGACCCGAGCTAAGCCCCGTGGCGACGCGGGAGGCGGCGAGCACCACGATGGTGTCGGTGATCGCGGCGACCGCCATCGATGTCAGCCCCATGATGAGGATCTGCAGCGTCGCGCTGCCGGCGGGATCGATGAACTGCGGGAAAAAGGCGCCGAAGAAGAGCAGCGCCTTGGGATTGCTGACCTCGACCATCATCGCCTGGGCGAAGAAGCCGCCGCGGGGCGGCTGCCTGGGGACGGCGCCGTGGGCGTCGTCGCGCGCGATGATGAGCCTCACGCCGAGGAAGACCAGATAGGCGGCACCGAGAAGCCGCACCCAGACGAACCACTCGCCCATCGCCGCGATCAGCGAGGCGAGGCCGAGAAGGGTGAGCGCCACCATGATGGCGAAGCCCGCCTGGAAGCCGGCGACATTGGCCAGCCCCGCACGGCGGCCGTAGCGCAGGCTGTTGGCGACCGTCAGCGTCACCGACGGGCCGGGTGCAATCATCACCACGATGGTGGCGGCGAGGAAGGTGAGCCAGGTGGACAGGTGCATGGGCGTCAGGGTAGGCGGGTGATGCAGGGCGGCCCGAGCCTACCACGGCGCCCATTCGCGGCGGGCGCGAAAGTCGCGACGGCGCGCCGGGTGGTTCGGGCGCGAAGCGCCGCAACCGGCATCCGAGGGCAAATCCGGACTGATGGGTTGCGCGCCTTTGGCGCCAACCCGCCCTCCGGACTGAACTGCCTGCAACAAGGACCGGCGGAGACGGCTCAGCCGGGGCGCGGGTAATCGCCGCGGATGAAGGCCTTGACGTCGAGGTGGTCACTGATCTTTGCCGCGTCGCCGCCCGAAAGGGCGACGCCGATGGTGCGCACCCAGTCGCTGGCTTCGCCGGACAGGTCCGTCCGGTCGAGGGCCGCAAGGTCCAGCCCGAGTTCGGCCCACGGGTAGGCGATCGACCGGTCGAGGAGGCCGGCCAGCCACGCATCCGGCGCGCCGCCCTTCGGCCACAGCGCCTGGCGGCCAAGATCTTCCGCCTCCGCCAGCCACAGGCAGGCGGCGACGACCGTTTCGCTGGCGACCGGCTCGCGGCCGGACAGGATCAGAAAGAGAATCGCCAGGCCCGTGCAGCAGGCGAGGACGGCGCCATGGCGGCCGGCGCGACGGTGCTGATCGAGACGGAGCGCAAGCAGCGCGCTCGCCTCTGCGGCCAGAGACGGCTCGAAGGCAGTCACGCTGCGCACCAGGCGGATGAGGATGTCGGCTTCGCGGTGGTGGTCTCCGTCGTCGTTGAGGGCGAGGTCGGCCATCAGCAGCGCGCAGGCGAAGGCGCGCATCATGTGCCCGGTGGCCCCGGTCCAGCGGGGCGAGCGTGGTGGATGCGCCGCAGGCTCCCACAAGCTCGCCAGTTCGAGCACCTCGCGCGGGTTCCAGCCGAGGCGGGCGGGGCGGGTCGCGGGGCTGCAGGCGCGACGGATGGCCAGGATGTTCTGGTCGACGTCGATGCCGTTGTCGAGGACGGCGATTTCACCGACGAGGTCGTCGTCGATCAGTCGACAAAGGCGCTCGACGAGGGGCCACGCGTCGGCGGCAGGCGCAGTCGGGAACGGCGGAAGGGGCGCATCGTCGGTCACGGTAAGCTCTCGCGGAGAGTGGCGCCAATCCGGCGCCGGCCGCGGCCGGGATGAGCCGCCCGGCGAAGACTACGCCCGACGGCGGGCGCTTGCCAGAGCGCAGGCTCCGGCTGCGGCGCAGCGTCGTTCCGATGGAGCCGGGTGGCATGGACGACCTCACGCACACTTTCGTCGAACGCGGCGACCTGGCGCATCTGGCGCTGTTCCTGTGGGCGAGTGGCGCCAGCGCGCTGCTCGTCTGGGCGCTGAGAGAGCTCGCCGCCTCCAATCGGCGCTTCAACGATTTCGTCAAGGAGATCGCGCGGCTGAACCGCTTCTTCGATCGGGACTGAGGGATAATCACCTCTCCCTTGGGGAGAGGTCGCGAGCGAAGCGAGCGGGTGAGGGGAGGTTGCCTCGCCATAGCCCCTACGCCCTCACCCCACGCACCTAATTCGCGTTGCTCATAAGGTGCGCGGCCCTCTCCCCACGGGAGAGGGGGATACCGCGACGAGATCGCGCGGCTGAACCGCTTCTTCGATCGGGATTGAGGGGCCGTTCCCCGGACGCGCTGCAGCGCAAAGCGGTGCAGCGCAGATCCGGGGTCCAAACGACGCCTGCACCATGTGTCGCAACGCCGATCTGGATTCCGGCGTTCGCCGGAATGACGAAGATGTGTGGAGCAGGACGTCGCAACACCCCTCGGCAGTCATCCTCGCGACAAGCGGAGGATCCCGTTCGACACATGAGGCGCTGCGGGTCGTGTGGGTCGATCCTCCGGTCAAGCCGGAGGATGACGGAGTTGATGGAGCGAGGACCATGAAACAAATGCTGATGCTGATCGCCGGCACGCGCTCGGGCACGCACCACGCCGTGTTCCGCGACTTTGCCGAGGGGCTGGCGCGCATGATCCGCCGCCGGCAGGGAACGGCGCGGGTGAGGGCAGTGGAGCTGTAGAGACCGCGCCGCGAATTCCTCAACGGTCATCCTTCGACGAGCGAAGCGAGATCGGAGGATCGGCTTCGGCACATGAGGCGCTGCGGTTTGCCGCAACCGATCCTCCGGTCAAGCCGGAGGATGACCGTTGGGTGCAAGCGCCGTGTGCATCGACGCGCAAGGCTACTGGGTCCCGGCTTTCGCCGGGACGACACCATTCATCGGAACGCGTTCATGATCCTCACCGAAAGAAAATTCGCCCGGGCGACGCTGTCGTCCGTCGAGGCCGACGGTACCTTCGCCGGCTATGCCAGCCTGTTCGGCCGCGCCGATCTCGGCCGCGACATGGTGATGCCCGGCGCCTTCCGCGCCTCGCTCAAGAAGCGGGGCCAGGCGGCGTGAAAATGCTGTTTCAGCACGACCCCAACACGCCGATCGGCGTGTGGCTCGAGATCCGCGAGGACGGCGAGGGGTTGTTCGTCAAGGGACGGCTGACGACCGAGGTGGCGAAGGCCCGCGAGGTGCTGTCGCTGATGCGCGCCGGCGCCCTCGACGGGCTGTCGATCGGCTACCGCACCGTGCGCGGGCGCACCGACGCCAAGACCGGGGTGCGCGCGCTCTACGAGGTGGATCTCTGGGAGATCTCCGTGGTGACCTTTCCCATGCTGCCCGAGGCGCGGGTCGTGAGCGTCAAGGATGCTGAGGTGCATCTGGCTCGGACGATCCGAAGGGCGGCGGCGCTGGTGCGGGACACGATGCGCTGAAACGGCAGTCGGCAGTCGGCAGTCGGTCCAACCGGATTGCCGGCCACCCTTCTCCCTCCCCTGAAAGGGGAGGGTCGGACCGAAGGTCCGGGGAGGGGTCGCCATCGATGCGCCTATGACCCCCACCCGGTCGCTGCGCCGACCGACCTCCCCCTTTCAGGGGGAGGAGAAGAAGCCCGGACACGATCGACTGCCGAATGCCTACTGCCGACTGCCGCAACCAACCCAACCCCAACTGAAAGGAAGCACAGCATGCAGGCTGAACCCGTGCCCGCGCCCGAGACCAAGGCCGCGGAGACGACCGGCGATATCGCCGGGGCGTTCGAGGATTTCATGAGGACCTTCGAGGCGTTCAAGGCGGAGAACGATTCCCGCCTCGCCGAGATCGAAGAGAAGCGCGTCGCCGACGTGCTGACGGTGGAGAAGGTCGAGCGCATCAACCGGGCGCTGGACGAGCAGAAGCGGCTGATGGATTCGCTGGTGCTGAAGGCCGCCGGCCGCTGCTCGGCCGCGACGGCCAGCCGCTGTCCGCCGCCACACTCGAGCACAAGACGGCCTTCGAGGCCTATGTGCGCGGCGGCGCCGAGGATGCGCTGCGCTCAATCGAGAAGAAGGCGCTCTCGGTCGCCTCCGACGGCGGCTATCTGGTGCCCGACGAGACCGAGCGCGAGATCGGCAGGCGGCTTTCGGCGGCTTCGCCGATCCGCGCCATTGCCGGCGTGCGCCAGGTCTCCGGCTCGACCTACAAGAAGCCCTTCGTCACCGCCGGCGCCGCCACCGGCTGGGTAGGCGAGACCGACTCGCGGCCGCAGACCACCCAGCCGACGCTCTCCGAGCTCGAGTTCCCGACCATGGAGCTCTACGCCATGCCGGCAGCGACCGGCACGCTGCTCGACGACAGCGCCGTCAACATCGACGAATGGCTGGCGGGTGAGGTCGAGACCGTCTTCGCCGAGCAGGAGGGCACGGCCTTCGTCACCGGCGACGGCGACAAGAAGCCGACCGGCTTCCTCTCCTATACGACGGTTGCCGAGGCGAGCTGGGCCTGGGAGAAGATCGGCTATGTGGCGACCGGCGTCGACGGCGCCTGGCCGGCCGCAACGCCTTCCGACATCCTGGTCGATCTCGTCTATGCGCTGAAGGCCGGCTATCGCCAGAACGGCACCTGGGTGATGAACCGCTCCACCCAGGCGGCGATCCGCAAGATGAAGGACGATAGCGACAACTACATCTGGCAGCCGGCGGCGGTCGCCGGCCAGCCGGCAAGCCTGATGAACTTCCCGATCGCCGAATTGGAGGACATGCCCGATGTCGCCTCGGACGCATTCGCCGTCGCCTTCGGCGATTTTCGCCGCGGCTATCTGATCGTCGACCGCGTCGGCGTGCGCGTGCTGCGCGACCCCTATTCCGCCAAGCCCTACGTGCTCTTCTACACGACCAAGCGGGTCGGCGGCGGCGTGCAGGATTACGACGCGATCAAGCTCCTGAAATTCGGCACGGCCTGAGCCGCCCCGTCCCTCCCCGGGCCGTGCCGACGGGCGGCCCTGCCTTGCCGCAAGGCGGGTGGGGCCGCCCGACATATCCACGAACAACCGTCATCCCCCGGCGAGCTGAGCGAGACCGGGGAATCGTCTCCGATGAACCGCGCTTGTTGTGCCTGCTCAGCCGATCCTCCGGTCAAGCCGGAGGATGCGCGCGACTTGGCACAGTCGCCACTGCATCACGTCGGACATTCCCCATGACCGCAGCATTGATCACAGCGCCGGCGCTGGAGCCGGTGTCGCTTGCCGACGCCAAGGCGCATCTGCGTCTCGACAGTGACGATGACGACCAGCTCCTGAGCGCCGCGATCGTCGCCGCGCGCGTCCATGTCGAGGCGCTGACCCGGCGCCTGCTGATCGAGCAGGGCTGGCGCGTCTATCTCGACCAATGGCCGCGAAAACGCATCGTCAGGCTGACGCCGGCGCCGCTGATCTCGGTCGATGCGGTCACGATCTATGACGCCAATGGCGATCCGATCGTGGTCAGCGAAGACGACTATGAGGTCGATGCGGTCGCCGTGCCCGGCCGGCTGGTGCTCTCCGGTGCTGCGCCGGTCACCGTCGGCAAGGCGGTGAACGGCATCGAGATCGACGTGACCGCCGGCTATGGGCCGTCGAGCCTCGAAGTGCCGGCGCCGCTGCGCCAGGCGATCATGATGCTTGTCGCCCACTGGTACGAGCATCGCGGCGTCGTCGGCCACGACATGGCCGGCGCCATCCCGCCGCATGGTTTCGATGCGCTGGTCGCGCCCTATCGGATCCTGTCGCTATGAGCGCGCCCGACTACGACCCCGGCTGGCTGCGCCACCGGGTGACGGTGGAATCCGGCGCTTCTGCGCCGGACGGCGCCGGTGGCGAGACGGTACTCTGGGATACGCTGGCGACGCTGTGGGCCAACATCAAGCCGGTCAGTGCCGGCGAAAAGATCGTCGCCGGGCATCTCTCCGGCGTCGTCACCCATCTGGTCACCTTCCGCTTTCGCGAGGACCTCGCCGGCGGCATGCGCATCACCTTTCGCGGGCGCAGCTTCCGCATGCTCGCCGTCCACGATCCCGATGAGAGCCGCCGCTACCTGGTGGCCAAATGCACGGAGGAAGCGCCATGAGCGATGCGCTGAAACTGACCGGCGCCGACCTGGTGCGCGCCTTGAGCGCCGCCGTGGCGTCGCCGGCCGTGGACCGGGCCGTGCGGCAAAGGGCCGAGACTGTGGCGCGCGCGGTCGCTGCGGCCGCGGGCAATGGTGTGGCCACCCGCCTCACGCGCCGCGAGAGCGGCGACTATGTCGTCAGCGTCGCGGGGGCGGGGCTCTTCGCCCGCGAATTCGGGTCGGTGGACAAGCCGGGTGACGCGGTGATCGCGGATGCGATCGCGGGGGTGAAGCGATGACGACGAGGTTGGGCGCTATGCCGTTGGCGAAGTCCTTCGTCCCGAGCGAGTTGAAAGACCGTCATCCTCCGGCGAGCAAAGCGAGACCGGAGGACCGCTCGCCTGAAACACAACGCCTGCCGCATCAGGCGAAATCGATCCTCCGGTCAAGCCGGAGGATGACGGCATGTGGGGATGGCGCGGTGCCCGCAATTGATCGCGAGCGCAGGCAGCGATGCCACGGAGAAACCTCATGACCTGCGCAGCCCTTGCCCTGCAGAAGGCGGTCTATGCCGCTTTGATAGCCGATGCCGGAGTTGGCGCGCTGATCGGCGACCGCATCTACGACGTCGCGCCGCGGGATGTGGTGTTTCCCTACGTGACCATCGGCCGAATGACGGTGACCGATTGGAGCACAGGCAGCGAGGACGGCGCCGAGCACCGGCTCACCCTCGATGTCTGGTCGCGCCAGCACGGCAAGAGCGAGTGCGCGGCGATCGCCGAAGCGATCCGCGCCGTGCTGCACGATGCGGCGCTGACGCTCGACGGGCACGCGCTGGTCAACCTGCGCTTCGAAAGCGCCGATGTGGCGCGCGACCCGGACGGCATCACCTTTCACGGGCTTCTGCGCTTCCGCGCGGTGACGGAGCCGGAATAGGCAATCGGCAGCGGACAGTCGGAAGAGCGCGACATCGGGCACCTCTCCCTCCCCTGAAAGGGGAGGGTCGGACCGAAGGTCCGGGGAGGGGTCGCCATCGATGTGCCCGTGACCCCCTCCGACCCGGCTTCGCCGTGCCACCTCCCCCTTCCAGGGGGAGAAGAAGAACCGACAGACGCGGCAGATTGCCGAATACCCATTTCCCTGATCGCCCAACAGACGGAGACCACATCCATGACCGCACAGAAGGGCAAGGACCTTCTCCTCAAGATCGACAGCGACGGGGAAGGCACCTTCCAGACCGTCGCCGGCCTGCGCGCCCGCCGCATTTCGTTCAATGCCGAGAGCGTCGATGTGACCGATGCCGATTCCGCCGGCCGCTGGCGCGAGCTGCTCGAGGGCGCCGGCGTCAAGCATGCCAGCGTTTCGGGCTCCGGCATCTTCCGCGATGCGACCAGCGACGAGACCGTGCGCGGCGTCTTCTTCGATGGCCTGATCCGCGACTGGCAGGTGGTGGTGCCCGATTTCGGCACGCTCTCCGGCGCCTTCCAGGTGACGGCACTGGAATATTCCGGCGAGCACAATGGCGAGCTTGCCTATCAGATGGCACTGGAATTGGCCGGCGCGATCGCGTTTGCGGCGGCGTGAACCCTCACTCCGTTCATGCCCGCGCAGGCGGGCATCCAGGCGAGACGTGCCACGGAGCGAAGTCAGTCCTGGGTTCCCGCCTTCGCGGGAACGAACGGAAAAGTGTGGAGGACGAATCATGGTCAACCGGCAGCGGGGTGAGGTCGAGGCGGTGCTCGACGGGCGGACGTACACGTTGTGCCTGACGCTGGGCGCGCTCGCCGAGCTGGAGGCAGCGCTCGACGCCCACGACCTGATGGGGCTGGCGCAGCGCTTCGGCGACGGGCAGGCTCGCCGCCGAGACGCGCGATCCGCGTCATCGGTCGCGGGCTGCGCGGCGCCGGCAACGCGGTCAGTGACGCCGGGTGGCCGCGGATGCGCGCCGCAAGGAGGGGCGAGCGGGCTATGTCGCCATCGTCGGCGCCGCTGCGTACGCCGGATGGGGACGAAACCCTTTCCCCTCGGGCGAGGCGGGCGCGATGCGCCGGTGAGGGAGCCTTTCCCTGGCGCCGGGCGATGGCCTTCGGCTTCGGCCGGCTCAGGCTTCGCCCGAGCGATTTCTGGGCGATGACCCCGCGCGAACTGGCCGCGGCGGTGGAAGGCGTCTTCGGCGTTCTGCCGGCGCCGCTCGACCGCGCCGCGCTCGATGCGCTGATCGCGCGCTATCCGGACCGGTAGTGACGCCGCCGATCAGCCTTTCGCCTTGGCGCGTTCGATCGCTTCGGTGATCAGCCGGCGGGCATCGGCGGCGTCACCCCAGTCGCCGATCTTGACCCACTTGCCGGGTTCCAGATCCTTGTAGTGCTCGAAGAAGTGCGCGATCTGCTTGAGCGTGATGTCCGGCAGGTCGTCGTAATTGTGGACGTCGGCGAAGCGGAGCGTCAGCTTCGGCGAAGGCACGGCGATGATCTTCTCGTCCTGACCGCTATTGTCCTCCATGACGAGGACCCCGATCGGGCGGACATTGATGACGCTGGCCGGAATGAGCTGGCGCGTATTGCAGACGAGCACGTCGATCGGATCGCCGTCTTCGGACAGCGTGTGGGGAACGAAGCCGTAATTCCCCGGATAGGTCATCGGCGTGTAGAGGAAGCGGTCGACCACCAGCGTGCCGGCCTCCTTGTCCATCTCGTATTTGATCGGCTGGCCGCCGAGCGGCACCTCGATGATGACGTTGACGTCGTCCGGCGGGTTCTTGCCGATGGCGATGGCTTCGATGCGCATGGGGGCTTTCTCCAGCAGGCGGTTCGCGGGGTGCCGGCATGGCCTGCCGGGCGGGGGCCGGGAGGCAATAGCCTTGTTTTTGCTGCGATGCAGCATGTTTTTCGCCGGCCCCTGCCGGATCTTCCCATGGAGCCACGCACATGGCCACCGAAGTCGACACGCTGGTCATCAATGTGACCGCCGATACCCTGCCGTTCCGCAATGCGCTGCGCGACGTCACGCGCGAGGCGACGAGCTTCTCGGGCGCCATCTCGCGCGCCTTCAGGGATGCGGTCGTCGGGGGAAAGAGCTTCGAGAGCGTTCTGTCGAGCCTGGCGCTAAAACTCGCCGGTCTGGCGCTCGATCGCGCCCTGAAACCGGTGAGCGACACGCTCGGTGGGGCGGTCGATGCGCTGTTCAAGAGCTTCGGCCTCGCCCATGGCGCGGTCGTCGCGGGCGGTACGGTGCAGCCCTTTGCCCAGGGCGGAGTTGTCTCGCAGCCCACCCTATTTCCGCTCGCCCGCGGCCTGGGGCTGATGGGCGAGGCCGGCGCCGAAGCGGTGCTGCCGCTGGCGCGCGGTCCCGACGGGACGCTCGGCGTCAAGAGTGGCGCTACCTCGTCCGTCGCCGTCACCTTCAACGTTACTGCGGCCGATGCCGACAGCTTCCGCAAATCGGAAGCCCAGGTGACCGCCATGCTGGCGCGGGCGGTGGCAAGGGGGAGAAGGGGACTGTGAAGAGCGGCAATCGGCAATCGGCAGTCGGGAGGGCGTCGCTGCAGGGTCTTCTCCCTCCCCTGAAAGGGGAGGGTCGCTGCGAAGCAGCGGGGAGGGGTCGCTATCGATGTGCCCATGACCCCCTCCGACCCGGCTCCGCTTGAAGCTTCGCCGGGCCACCTCCCCCTTTCAGGGGGAGGAGAAGAAACGCCGGCCAGAATCGACTGCCACTGCCGACTGCCAACTGCCGCTTCTTGAGGACCGATCCCTATGCCTGCACTCATCCCCTTCCATGAGGTGCGCTTTCCGACCGCCATCGCCTTCGGCGCCAGCGGCGGGCCGGAGCGCAAGACCGACATCGTCGCGCTCGGCTCGGGCCACGAGGAGCGCAACAGCCGCTGGGCGGATTCGCGCCGGCGCTACAATGCCGGCTACGGCGTCAAGTCGCTCGACGATCTTCACGCGGTGATCGCCTTCTTCGAGGAGCGGCGCGGCCGGCTCTACGGCTTCCGCTGGAAGGATCGCGCCGACTGGAAGAGTTGCGGCCCAAACGAAACGCCGGCCGCCACCGACCAGGCGATCGGCACCGGCGACGGCGCGACGACGGCGTTTCAGCTGGTCAAGACCTACGGTTCGGAACACGCGCCGTGGGCGCGCAGCATCGCCAAGCCGGTCGCCGGTTCGGTCCTGATCGCGGTGGATGGCTTGGCCCTCTCCGCGGGCTGGAGCTGCGACGAGACCACCGGCTCGGTGGAATTTGCGACGGCGCCGGCGGAAGGCGCGGCGATCACCGCCGGCTACGCGTTCGACGTTCCGGTGCGCTTCGACAGCGACACGCTCGAGATCAACCTCTCGCATTTTGCCGCCGGCGACATCCCGGCGATCCCGCTGGTGGAGATCCGGCTGTAGGCAATCGTCGGTCGATGATGGCAGGCGTTTCTTCTCCTCCCCCTGAAAGGGGGAGGTGGCCCGGCGAAGCGTCAAGCTGAGCCGGGTCGGTGGGGGTCAGGGGCATTTCGATAGCGACCCCTCCCCGGACCTTCGGTCCGACCCTCCCCTTTCAGGGGAGGGAGGGGCGCCTGTGGCTGCCCATTGCCGAATGCCCCTTTCTTCGGAGATGCCATGCGCACCCTCTCTCCCGGCCTCGCCGCCCATCTCGCCGGCGGGGTGACCACGCTCTGCCGCTGCTGGAAGGTGACGCGCAGCGACTTGAGCGTTCTCGGCTTCACCGACCACGACCGCGCGCTTTCCTTCGACGGCATCGACTACGAGCCCGAAAGCGGGCTCGATGCCAGCGAGGACGTCAGCGAAACCGGCTTTGCCATTGGCGGGCTGGAGGCGGCCGGGGCGCTCTCCTCGGAGCGGCTGACGGTCGCCGACCTTGCCGCCGGCCTCTATGACAATGCGGAAGTGGCGGTATGGCTGGTCAACTGGACGACGCCGGCGGAGCGCCACCTGCTGCGCCTCGGCCATCTCGGCGAGGTGACCCGCGAGGATGGCACCTTCCGCGCCGAGCTGCGCGGGCTTGCCGCCGAGCTCGACCAGCCCAACGGGCGCATCTTCCGCCATGGCTGCGATGCCGATCTCGGTGACGCGCGCTGTGGCGTCGATCTCGGCGACGGGACCTGGCGCGGCACCGGCACGGTGATCGCTGCCAGCGGCAAACGGCGCTTCACCGCCAGCGGCCTCGACGGCTACGCCGCCGGCTGGTTCGCGCGCGGGCGGCTCGCCTGGACGAGCGGGGCGAATACCGGCCGCGCCATGGAAGTGCGCGCCCACCGGCTGGTCGATGCGGTGGCGAGCGTCGAGCTGTGGCAGGCCATGGCCGGCGACATCGCGGCGGGCGACGGCTTCGTCGTCACCGCCGGCTGCGACAAGCTCTTCTCCACCTGCCAGGCGAAGTTCGCCAACCAAGAGAACTTCCGCGGCTTCCCGCACATGCCGGGCAACGACTTCGTTCTCTCCTATGCGCTGGCCGGCGGGGGCAACGATGGGAGCCCGATCGTCGAATGAACACGGTCATCACCCGCGACGCCATCGTCGCCGAGGCGATGGGCTGGCTGGGCACGCCCTATCGCCATCAGGCCTCGCTGAAAGGCGTCGGCTGCGACTGCCTCGGCCTGCTCAGGGGCGTGTGGCGCGCCTTCTATAGCGACGAGCCGGAAGCGATGCCCGCCTACACGCCCGACTGGGCCGAGGCACTCGGGCGCGAAACGCTGGCCGAGGCGGCGGCGCGCCATCTGGTTGCGATCGATGTGAACGAGGCGGGGGCAGGGGACGTCCTGCTCTTCCGCTGGCGCGCCAACCTGCCGGCCAAGCATGCCGCGATCCTGGTGGACGACGGGCGCTTCATCCATGCCCAGCAGGGCGCGGCGGTGGCACTTGCCGCGCTGTCGCCCTGGTGGCGCCGGCGCATCGCCTATGCGTTCAGGTTTCCGGGGGTGGACGGAGACGTAGCCTCGGCGCTTCAATCCGTCATCCTCCGCGCAAGCGGAGGATCGGCCGCCACGCATTTGGCCTATCGATGGCAGGGCGTGCGGAGACGATCCTCCGGTCAAGCCGGAGGATGACCGAGGAATTGAGCATGTCCCCGCCTTCGCGTTAATCCGCAAGTTTCACAATTGAAAGATCCTCTCATGGCCACACTCGTCCTTCAGGCGGCGGGCGCGGCGGTCGGCTCGCTGTTCGGGCCGATCGGTGCTGCCGCCGGGCGCGCGCTGGGTGCGCTCGCCGGCTATGCCGTCGACACCGCTCTGTTCAGCGAAAGCCGCACGCGCGAAGGCGCGCGTCTGAGCGACCTCGACCCGCAGACCTCGCGCGAGGGCGCGGCGATCCCGCGCGTCTACGGCCGTGCGCGCATTTCCGGCCAGGTGATCTGGGCGACGCGGTTTGAGGAAGTGGTCAGCGAGAGCCGCGAAGGCGGCGGTGGCGGCAAGGGCGGCGGCGGTGGCGGCACCACCGTGCGCACCTATTCCTATTATGCCAATTTCGCCGTCGCCTTGTGCGAAGGGCCGATCGCGCGCATCGGCCGCGTCTGGGCCGACGGCAAGCCGTTCGACCTGTCGCGCTGCACCTGCCGCATCTATCCCGGCGACGAGGCGCAGGCTGTCGACAGCCTGATCGCGGCCAAGCAGGGCGCGGCACCGGCCTATCGCGGCACGGCGATGATCGTCTTCGAGCGGCTGCCACTGGAGAATTTCGGCAACCGCATCCCGCAGCTCTCCTTCGAGGTGACGCGCCTTGTCGCCGGTGTCGAGAACGACATCCGCGCCGTCACCCTGATCCCCGGCGCGACCGAGTTCGGCTACGATCCCCAAGCCGTGCGGAAGGTGATCTCGCCCGGCAACCGCACCGTGCTCAACCGCCATGTCGACGGGGTGGCGAGCGACTGGCAGGCCGCCCTCGACGAGCTGCAGGAGGTCTGTCCGAACGTCGAGCGCGTGGCGCTGGCGGTGACCTGGTTCGGCGACGATCTCCGCGCCAGTCGATGCACGCTGAAGCCGGCGGTGGCCGACCGCACGACGGCGACCGAGCCGGAGGCATGGCGCGCCGCCGGGCTGACCCGGGCGACCGCGCGGCTCGTCTCGACCTTCGACGGCAAGCCGGCCTTTGGCGGCACGCCGTCCGATTCCTCGGTGGTGCGCGCCATTCGCGATCTCGGTGAACGCGGCATGGCGGTGACCTTCCATCCCTTCGTCATGATGGACGTGCCGGCGGACAACGCGCTGCCCGACCCCTATGGCGGCGACGCCCAAGCGGCCTATCCCTGGCGCGGTTCGATCACCTGCTCGGTTGCACCGGGCGAGGAAGGGTCGCCGGACAAGACCGGCGATGCGGCCGACGAAATCGCCGCCTTCGTCGGCACGGCGGGACCGGGAGACTTCGCTCTTTCCGGCGACGCGGTGGCCTATTCCGGCCCGGACGAATGGACGCTGCGCCGGATGGTCCTGCACTGCGCCTGGCTGTGCCGGGCGGCCGGCGGCGTCGATGCCTTCCTCATCGGCTCGGAGCTGCGCGGGCTCACCACCATCCGCTCCGATGCCAGCACCTATCCCTTCGTCGCGGCGCTCAGGAGCCTTGCTGCCGACGTCAAGACCGTGCTCGGCAGCGCCACCAGGGTCTCCTATGCCGCCGACTGGAGCGAATATTTCGGCCACCACCCGACGGACGGCTCGGGCGACGTCTTCTTCCATCTCGATCCGCTATGGGCGGATGCGGCGATCGACATGGTCGCCATCGACAATTACATGCCGCTGTCGGACTGGCGCGACGGCGACAGCCATCTCGATGCGTCCCTCTGGGACTCGGGGCGCGATGCAGCGTATCTCAGGGCCAACATCGCCGGCGGCGAGTATTTCGACTGGTACTATGCCAGCGATGCCGACCGCGACGGGCAGGTGCGCAGCGCCATCAGCGACGGCACCTATGGCAAGCCCTGGGTGTTCCGGCCCAAGGATCTCGTCGGCTGGTGGGCGAACCAGCATTTCGACCGGCCGGGCGGAATCGAATCCGCAACGCCGACCGTCTGGGTGCCCGAAGGCAAGCCCATCTGGTTCGCCGAGACCGGCTGTCCGGCGGTCGACAAGGGGCCGAACGAGCCCAACGTCTTTCCCGATCCGAAGTCTTCCGTAAGCCGCCTGCCGCATTATTCGGACGGCACCCGCGACGACCTCGTGCAGCGGCGCTTCATCACGGCGACGCTCGGCTACTGGAACCCGGACGATCCCGATTTTGCCGAAGACGCCAACCCGGTTTCCTCCGTCTATGGCGGGCGCATGGTGGACCATGCCGCCATCCATCTGTGGACCTGGGACGCGCGGCCCTATCCGGCCTTTCCGCTGCGGACCGACGTCTGGTCGGACGGCACCAACTGGGAAACCGGCCACTGGCTCAACGGCCGCCTCGGCGCGCCGAGCGCCGAAGCGCTGGTCGCCCAGATCCTCGCCGACTATGGCGCGGAGGCAGGGGCGGTGGGCGATCTCGACGGCACCGTCGACGGTTACCTGATCGACCAGGTGATGTCGGCGCGCGATGCGCTCGAGCCGCTGTCGCGGCTGCTCGCGTTCGAAGCCTGCGAGAGCGGCGAGGTCTTCCGCTTCGTGCGGCGCGGGCGAAAAGCCCACCAGACCTTCACCAGTGCCGATCTTGTCGAGGAGGGCAAGCAGCCGCTGGTCTCGATCGTCCGCGCGCAGGAGACGGAACTGCCGGCGGAACTCGCCATCGGCTTTGCCGATGCGCTCGCCGACTATCGTTCGAGCTCGGTCAATTCGCGGCGGCTGGTCGGCGGCAGCCGGCGGGTGGCGAGCTACGGCAGCGGTGCCGTTCTGAGCTCGGCGGTGGCCGGCGGCCTTGCCGACACGCTGCTCCAGGATCTCTGGGCCGGCCGCGAGACGGTGTCGCTGGCCCTGCCGCCGAGCAAGCTGGCCCTGGAGCCGGCGGACGTCTGCATGCTCGACCTCGGCGACGGCGACACGCGCACGCTGCTGGTCACCAGGATCGAGGATGCGGCCTCACGGCGCATCGCGGCGCGTACCATCGAGCCAGACATTCTGATCCCGGTGCCGGCCGCCGCGCGGTCGCTCATGCCGCAGGCGGTGGGGCTCGACAACCCGCCGGAGGTGCTGCTGCTCGACCTGCCGCTGATCACCGGAGCAGAGCCCGGCAATGCGCCGCGCATTGCCGCCTTCGCCGAACCCTGGCCGGGCGCCATCGTGGTTTCGCTGGGCAGCGCCGCAAGCGGCTTCGTGCCGCGCCAGACGCTCGAACGCCGCGCCACCATGGGCGAACTGACCGCGCCGCTGGCCGCCGGGCCGAGCGCACGCTGGGACCGCGGCAACGCCGTCGCGGTGACGCTCTATGGCGGAACGCTGGCGAGCGAGCCGCGGCTGGGCGTCCTCAACGGCGCCAACGCGGCCGCCATCGGCAGCGCCGAGACCGGCTGGGAGGTCATCCAGTTCCAGTCCGCGACGCTGACCGGCGACACCACCTGGCGGCTTGAGGGTCTGCTGCGCGGGCAGGCGGGGACGAGCGACGTCGCCGCAGCCGGCCATGCGGCCGGCGCGCGCTTCGTTCTGCTCGACGCGGCGGTGCCCTTGCTCGATCTGTCGGAGGCCGAATCCGGACTGGACCTGACCGTGCGTTCGGGGCCGGCCGGCGCCGTCTACGACCCGGACATCTTCGTCGATGACGCGCTCGGCTCTTGCCGGCGCGGGCTTGCCTGCATGCCGCCGGTGCATCTTGTCGCAAGGCGCGATGCGGCAAGCGGCGACGTGACCTTCGCCTGGATCCGCCAGACGCGGAGCGGTGGTGACGGCTGGGACCAGGTCGAGGTGCCGCTCGGCGAGGCGAGCGAAGCCTATGCGGTCTCGATCTTCGACGGCGAAACGCTGAAGCGATCGATCTCCGTCACCGCGCCGTCGGCAACCTATGCGAGCGCCGAGCAGACCGCCGACTTCGGCGACCTGCCTTCCGACATCCGCGTTGCCGTCAGCCCAAGTGAGTCCGACCGAAGGGCCGGGGCTGGCGGCGATGCAGACCCTCACCATGGAGTGAAGCCAAGCCTCCTGCTCACCTCTCCCATGGGGAGAGGTCGGCGCGAAGCGCCGGGTGAGGGGGGACGGACCATCGAGAGATATACGCCCCTCACCCGGATCGACCCGCTGACCGCGGCTCGATCCGACCTCTCCCCACGGGAGAGGTGAGCAAGACAATCGGCGCATAGCAAGAGAGCCTTCCATGTCCGATCCGCTTGAATCCCTTCACCTGAAGCTGCCCTATCTGGCGGCGGCACAGGCGCAGAAGCATGTTACCCACAACGAGGCGCTGCGCCGGCTCGACAGCCTCGTCCAGCTCGCCGTGATCGATTCCTCTCTGAGCGACCCGCCGGAGACGCCGGACGAAGGCGACCGCTACATCGTTGCCGCCGGCGGCACCGGCGACTGGGCCGGCCACGACGGCGAACTGGCGAGCTATGTCGACGGCGCCTGGGACTTCGACGCGCCGGAAGACGGCTGGCTCGCCTTCGATGTCGCCGCCGGTGTGCTTCTCGCCCACCGGGCCTCGGCTGGGGCGTCGTCAGCGGCACGCCGGCGACGGTCGACCTGTTCGGCATCAACGCCACCGCCGACACCACCAACCGCCTCGCGGTCAAGAGCGAGTCGGTGCTTTTCTCCGGAATCGATGCGGCCGACGGCGGCAGCGGCGACATCCGCTTCGTCGTCAACAAGGAGGCCGATGGCGACACCGCCTCGCTGCTCTTCCAGAGCGGCTGGTCGGGGCGGGCGGAAGTGGGGCTGGCCGGTGACACCGACTTCGTCTTCAAGGTCTCCGCCGACGGTTCCACCTGGATCGAGGCGATCCGCATCGACAAGGACACCGGCCTGCCGACGCTCATCTACGACAACGGCACGTCGGGACTGACCGCGACCACCGTGCAGGATGCCATCGACGAGGTGGCGGCCGGCGGCGGGGGCGGCGGCAGCACCGTGGTCAGCGTCTTCGGCCGCACCGGCGCCGTGGCGGCCACCGCCAGCGATTACGACGCCAGCCAGGTCGACAACGACAGCGGCGTCAGCGGCACCACGGTCAAGGACGCGCTCGACGCGCTGGCAAGCAATGTCTCGGGCAAGCAGGACTCGGATGCCGATCTGACGGCGCTGGCCGGCGTTTCGGCGGCCGGACTGCTGGCGCGCACCGGGGCAGGGAGTGCCGCGGCACGTACGCTCACCGGAGCGGACGGCGTCGCGGTCGTCAACGGCGACGCCATCTCGGGCAATCCGGCCATCGCCGCCGACATCGCCGGAGCGACCGACCTTGCCGCACCGGCGCGCGACGACGAACTGCTGATCGCCGACACGTCGGCGAGCGGCGCGGTGCGCAAGGCGGATGTGGCCTCCGTCGTCGACCTCGCCAGACCGACGGAGGCGATCGTCATCGCCTGTTCGGACGAGACCACGGCGCTGACTGCCGGAACCGGAAGACGCAGCTTCCGCATGCCCTACGGCTTCACGCTGACGGAGGTGCGCGCGGCGCTCACCACGGCGCAGGCGAGCGGCGCGATTCTCACCGTCGACATCAACGAGAGCGGCACCTCGATCCTTTCCACCGCGCTTACCATCGACAATGGCGAGAAGACCTCGGTTACGGCGGCGACGGCGTCGGTGATCTCCGACAGCGGGCTGGCCGACGACGCCGAGATCACCATCGACATCGACCAGGTCGGCGACGGCAGCGCCAAGGGCCTCAAGGTCGCCCTCATCGGACAGCGCGCATGACGACGATCTTCATCCCGTGGATCGGCGGTGCCGCACCGGCAGAGCCGGAAGTGTACGAGATCGCCCGCTCGCTGCGCTTCAATGCGGCGGATATGCCAAGGTTGACGTTTACGCCGGCATCGGCCGGCGGCCAGATGAAGCACGTCTTTTCGACGTGGTGCAAAATCGCGTCTTTTGGAACTTATCGGTATTTCCTCAATGCGAGGGCGGGGGCGTCGAACCAGGTACAATACTACTTAAACACGTCAAACCAGCTTACGTTGCAGCTTGATATCGGCGGAGTCAACATATACCTGGGTGTCGGATGCTGTATTCCGCGATCCATCTGCACATGGTCATCTATGGGTATCCGTCGATACGGTGTCGCAGACCTTGGCAGCGCGATGGAATGGTGCCGCGCTGACGTGGGGTTCATCGGCGACGTTGCCCGCCTCCGGCAATACCGAGGTCGGCGATACGGTCGAACATCAAATCGGGTGCAGATATAACGGGTCGAGCTACGTCTACCCGTTTGACGGATACCTGGCGGAGACGCATCTGATTGTCGGGAGCAATCCCGACTACACGGAATTTGGGCAGACTGTTGGCGGCGTGTGGGTCCCGAAAGCCTACACCGGAGCGCACGGCGCAAACGGGGGTTATTGGCCCTACAGCGACAATGCGACAACTGCGGCGCTCGGGACGGACAACAGCAGCTCCGGCAACGACCTCACCGTCACCAACTTCGGCGTCACGGCCGGAACCGGCAACGACAGTCTGACCGACACGCCGACCGACTACGATGATGGCGGCAATGGCGTCGGCAACTACCCGACGCTCGATCCGCTGAAGAATAACGTGCTTGCGGCTGTCACGATTTCGAACGGTAATCTCGATTACGCATTGCCTGCTAATCCTGCGTGCCTATTGGCAACCTTTGGCATCCCGCCGAATAGTGGTAAAATCTATTTCGAAGTAACAATAACCTATGCGAACATCCGTCATGTTGTTGGCATGGTCGATATCAGCATCAAGCCGACACAGGCCCCTGGCAATACATCGTCTGACGACAGCGTTGGCATCGCCACGGCGCCCTGGGTCCGTTTCAAGTCGACTGCTGCGTCGGGGACTGCTCCGTCGATCATTGGCGGCGATGTCGTGATGATCGCCTACGACAGCGACACCGGAAAGTGGTGGTGTGGTGTCAATGGCACCTGGATGAACGGTGGCAATCCGGGGGCGGGAACCGGCGAACAGTTCACGCTCACCTCTGGCGTGACCTATGCCCCGGCAGTCGGAAATTCGAGCAACAGCGCAAGCCAGACCGGCTCGTTGAACTTCGGCCAAAGCCCCTTCGCCTACACCGCACCGTCCGGCTTCAAGGCACTTTGCACGCAGAACCTGACCGATACGACGGTCATCACCTCGGGCAGCTTCACCGGCAATGCCAGTGCGGACGGCCCTGTCGTCTGGCTGAACGGTGTTCCCGAGACGCTTGAGATCAACGGCAATGCCGTGACCTGGGGAACCCACGCGCTGAAACTCGCCAGCGGCTTCAAGGTCATCACGTCGTCGTCGAGCTACAACGCGGCAGGCAGCAACACCTTCTCCGTCACCGCATCCGGCGCGGCGTTCAGGAACGCGCGGGCGCAAGCGAACTGAGCGGCTCGACCAAGGCGGCCCCACCAATGACCATGACCACCATCACGACGGCATCGCCGGCGCTGGTTCCGTTCACCACGCGGCACGAGGGACGGGTTCACAAGGCCTATCGCGACGCCGGCGGCGTGGTGACCATCGGGATCGGCTTCACCGCGCTATCGAAAGTGTTTGCACGCTGGTGGCAGGCCCATCACGGCCACAAGCTGCGCATGGGCGACACGATCAGCGACGCCGAGTGCGACCTTCTGCTCGGGCTACTGCTCAACCAGGAATATGCCCCGCCGGTGGCGAAGCGGTTCAAGGGCACCGGCATCCAGCAGCACGAGTTCGACGCCGCGACGGACGTGAGCTTCAACTGCGGCCCCGGCGCACTGAAATGGTCATGGGCAAACGAACTTGCGGCGCGCGCCATTGCCGCGGCGGCGGCCAGGCTGCGGGTAACGGCGGTGACCGCCGGCGGGCGCAAGCTTGCCGGTCTTGTCCGCCGCCGCGCCGACGAAGCGCGGCTTCTGGAGGCCGGCAACTATGGCGAAGGCACGGTTTCGCTCTCTTCGGCCAGCGACGAAGTCAAAGCCTTCCAGCAGCAGCTCGCCACGCTCGGCCTCTACAAGGGGGCGATCGACGGCGTGGCCGGTGCCGCCACGCGGACAGCCGTGTGCAGCTTCCAGGGCGCCAACGACCTCGTCGTCGACGGCCTCGTCGGTCCGGCCACCCGCGCGACACTGGCCCGCGCAGTCGCCGCCAGGCAGGCAAAGCAGGCGGCCGGCGGCAGCGCCGCTACCGCTGCTGCGGCGGGCGGCGGCGCCGACCTCGCCCATGATCCTGCGGCGCTCGATTGGCACCTGGCTTTGAGCGTGGGCGCCGCCGCCCTGATCGTCGCGGCCGTCGTCCTTGGCGGCTTCCTGCTGTGGCGCTATCGCGGCGTGATCCTGCGGCGGCGGACGGCGGCTTGATCTTCGGTCGGCACTTTTGAAGCGCCGCCTGCCTCCCCTCTAAGGGCAGGGCAATCGCATTTGGCAGGGCGCCAAACCCTCTCCCCCTGCGGGAGAGGGTGGACCGCGCAGCGGTCCGGGTGAGGGGTGTGGGCACGGCCTTGCCATTCCCCCTCACCCTGTCCCTCTCCCGCAAGGGGAGAGGGGACGAATACGGCAGCCGCCGAGAGCACATGCCCAATGCGATTGCCCTCCCCTGAAAGGGGAGGGTCGGACCGAAGGTCCGGGGAGGGGTCGCCATCGGCGTGCACCTGCCCCCCGACCGGGCTTTGCCCGGCCACCTCCCCCTTTCAAACCGAATACCACCGTCATCCTCCGGCGAGGCGAAGTGAGGCCGAAGGATCGCTCTCCCTCAGCACAACGTCTGCCGTGCCCGCTTCAGCCGATCCTCCGGTCAAGCCGGAGGATGAGGGAGCAAGTTGCGGCTCCAATTGTGCTCCCCAACGGAGTCTCCCCATGACCATGCTCAAGGGCTGGCGCACGCTGGCCGCCAACGGTCTGATCGTGCTCGCCGGCGTTCTCGCCTATCTCGATGCGGCGGGTCTCCGCGACCTGCTGCCGCCGAAATATGCCTGGCTGCCGATCGCACTCGGCGCGCTCAACGTGGCGCTGCGCCTGATCACCACCGGGCCGGTCGGGAGCCGACGCTGATGCTTGCAGGAATCGTCGAGTTTGCCCTCAAGCTCGCCTCGTCCGGCCTCATCGATCATGTGATGGCCGGCCTCAAGACGCAGGCGGACAGCGCGGTCGAAAAAGAGCGCATCACCGCCGAGGTGGCCATCGAACAGGTCAAGGCCGAACTCGGCCGCCGCCAGGCCCAGCGCGACGTGCTGATCGCCGAGCAGGGCAGGGCGGTGACCGCCCTCATGCGGCCGGCCTTCGCCTATCCGCTTGCCGTCTACTACGCCGCGGTGATCGCCGATTCCCTCTTTCATTTCTCCTGGAACGTGGCCGCCCTGCCGGCACCGATCGGTGACTGGTCCGGCTGGATCATTTCTGCGATCTTCCTGTCCGAAAGCGGCGAGCGGATCACCCGCACCATCGTCGGCCGGCGGGGCGGGTAAGCGGCCAGGCGCCGGTATTCAGGGCGCATTCATCTTTGAGGTGGCTATCTGGCGGGCATGTTGAAACGGTTCGTTGCCGGTCTGGTTTTGGCAGCCGCGCTGGCGGTTGCCGGCGGCACCAGCGCTGATGCCGGCGGTTGCCTGAGCGACGCCCAGGCGCGCCAGGCGGTCGCCAGCGGTCAGGCCCGTTCGCTGGCGAGCTTTCTCGGCGCGATCGCGGCGGCGACCGGCGGCGGGCGGGCGGCTGGCGCCCGGCTGTGCGACGGTGGCGGACATCTTGTGTGGGTTGTAGTGGTGCTGACCGGCAGCGGGCAGAGGACCATCACGGTCGACGCCATGAGCGGTGCCATCCGCTGAGGGAGGTTTGCGAACGGCCATGCGGGTCCTGGTAGTCGAGGACGATACCGATCTGAACCGGCAGCTCTCGGAAGCGCTGAAGGAGGCGGGCTACGCCGTCGACAGCGCTTTTGACGGCGAGGAGGGGCACTTCCTCGGCGATACCGAACCCTATGACCTGGTGGTGCTCGATATCGGCCTGCCGCTGCTCGACGGCATTTCCGTGCTGGAGAAGTGGCGGCGCGACGGCCGCACCATGCCGGTGCTCATCCTCACCGCCCGCGACCGCTGGAGCGACAAGGTGCAGGGCATCGACGCCGGCGCCGACGACTATGTCGCCAAGCCCTTCCATATCGAGGAGGTGCTCGCCCGCGTCCGCGCTCTCGTCCGCCGCGCCGCCGGCCACGCCTCCAACGAGATCGAGTGCGGCCCCGTCCGCCTCGACAGCCGCTCCAGCCGGGTGACCGTCGACGGCAACCCGGTCAAGCTCACCTCCCACGAATACCGTGTGCTCGAATACCTCATGCACCATCGCGACCGCGTGGTGTCGCGCACCGAACTGATCGAGCACCTCTACGACCAGGACTTCGATCGCGATTCCAACACCATCGAGGTCTTCGTCGGCCGGCTGCGCAAGAAGATCTCCCCCGACATCATCGAAACCGTGCGCGGGCTCGGCTACCGCATCGTCGAGCCGGGGAATGCGGCCTAGTGCCGACGATCGCAGCCGGATGACGCAGGCCCATCCTTCGAGACGTCCCGCCCCTCATCCCGAGGAAGACGCGCGAGCGCGCCCGTCCCGGAGGGTGAGCGGCGAGGCTCCTCAGGTGAGGGTCTGCATCACGACCTTCGCCACCGCGAGGTCCAGGTGATGCGGCTCAATTCGCTCGCTGCCCGACTGATCGCCGCCGCCTCGCTGTGGAGCGTGGCGGCGCTCATCGTCGCCGGCCTGATCCTCACCCACCTCTATCGCCAGTCGGTCGAAAAGGGCTTCGACGAGCGCCTCAACGTCTATCTGCAGACGCTGGTCGGCGCGCTCGGCGCCGAGGACCCGGCCGCGCCGCTGAGCGATCCCGGCAATCTCGGCGAACAGCGCTTCGAGCTGATCTATTCCGGCTGGTACTGGCAGGTGCGCCGCCCCGATACCGGGCTGGTGGTGCTCGGCTCCCACTCCCTGCTTTCCGACAGCCTCAACCTGGCCAAGGCGAGCGCGACGACCGACACCGGCGGCGTCACCGCCGGCCGCCTGTCCGGCCCGACCGGCAAGCCGCTGCGCTTCCTCACCCGCCGCTTCACGCTGGAGGGCGGCCGCACCTATGACTTCACCGTGGCGGGCGACGCCGGCGAACTCGAGCGGCAGACATTCTCCTTCGGCACCAGCGTGGCAATCACGCTCGCCATCTTCGGCATCGGCCTGATCGTCGCCACCCTCATCCAGATCCGCTGGGGCCTGCGTCCGCTCGACCGGGTGCGCCGGGCGCTGTCCGAGCTGAGGAGCGGTGCACGGGCCCGGATCGAGGGCACCTTCCCGGCGGAAATCGCTCCCCTGGTCAACGAGTTGAACGCGGTTCTTGAATTCGAATCAGGAGGTTGTCGACCGCGCCCGCACCCAGGTCGGCAACCTCGCCCATGCCCTCAAGACGCCGCTCAGCGTCGTCATCAACGAGGCGCGGGCGAGCCACGACCCCGCCTCTCTCAAGATCGTCGAACAGACCGAGCTGATGCGCCGGCAGGTCAACCACTATCTCGACCGCGCCCGCATCGCCGCCCAGGCCGACGTCATCGGCGTGGTCACCGAGATCGAGCCGGTGATCGACCGGCTGGTGCGGGTGATGACCCGCCTCTACGACGAGCGCGCCATCAAGCTGATCAGCGACGTGCCCGAGGGCGCCCGCTTCCGCGGCGAACAGCAGGATTTCGAGGAGATCGTCGGCAATCTCGTCGACAACGCCTGCAAATGGGCGAAGGCCAAGGTTTCGGTGACGGCCACCTACCGTCCGCCGGACGGTCTCGACGACCTCGGGCTGCTCGAACTGCGCATAGACGACGACGGGCCGGGCCTGACCGAGGCGGAGATCGAGGCGGCGACCACCCGCGGCCACCGGCTGGACGAAACCCAGCCGGGCTCGGGGCTGGGCCTGTCCATCGTCACCGATCTCACCGCCATGTATCGCGGCAGGTTCAGCCTTGCCCGCGCCCGCATGGGCGGCCTGTGCGCCATCGTGGAGCTGCCGGCGGCATGAGGGAACGGTTGCCAAAACGTCTCATTTCCGCCATTGGCAGATGGAAGGGTGACCGCGAACCGGGCAAGGGGGCTGGAGCAGGTCGGATGAATCGCGTGAAGGGCATCGCGTTCGCCGGCATGGTTCTGGCGCTTGCCGGCTGCACGGCCGATTCCGGGTCGATTGTCGGCTCGATCGTCGGCAGTTCGCCGACGATTGTCGGTGGCCTTGCCGGCAACCAGATCGGCAAGGGCCTCGACGCCGGCGATCGCGGCCGCGCCCGCGCCGCCGAATACCGGGCGCTGGAATATGGCCGCACCGGCGCCACCACCCCGTGGAGCGACACCCGCACCGGCCGCTATGGCGAGGTCGTGCCGGGCGCTCCCTACAAAGTGAACGACACCACGTGCCGCGAATTTGTTCATGTGATCGTCGCCGACGGTCGCTCGGAAACCGGCCGTGGCACGGCCTGCCGCCGCAGCGACGGCACCTGGCAGACGGTGGGCTGACAGGGGACCGAAAGGCTTTGCGCGACACTTTGTCCGGGTTAAGCCGAGGCCGCCAAGGGTATTGACCGTCCCTCGCTCATGATTGCGCTCTGGATTGCCATGGCCGTTCTTGCGGCCGCCACGTCTCTGTCGGTGCTTGCACCGCTCTATCGGGCCTCCCGTGCGGCCCGCTCGGAGCGCGGCCAGGCGCTGGCGATCTATCGCGACCAGCTCGGCGAAGTGGAACGCGACCTCGACCGC
Organism: uncultured Alphaproteobacteria bacterium; assembly: GCA_963743015.1. Lineage (GTDB taxonomy): Bacteria > Pseudomonadota > Alphaproteobacteria > Rhizobiales > Kaistiaceae > CAVSRC01. The sequence continues at coordinate 82,892 of CAVUOD010000014.1, read as the reverse complement.
GGCGTGATCGGCGAGACCGAGGCGGGTGCCGCACGCACCGAGATTTCCCGCCGCCTGCTGCGCGCCGGCCACGAAACGGAAGACGACGCCACCGCCGGGGCCCCGCGCGCGCGCCGCATCGCCACCTATGTGATTGTCGCGATGCCGATGGCGGCGCTCGCCTTCTATCTCTTCGTCGGCTCGCCGGAGATGCCCGCCGAGCCGCTGGCGGCGCGGCTCAGCGCGCCGACCGACCAGCAGGACATTGCCACTCTGGTCGCCCGCATCGAGGCCCATCTCGCCGCCAGCCCCGACGACGGCAAGGGCTGGCAGGTTCTGGCGCCGGTCTACATGCGCCTCGGCCGCTTTGACGATGCGGTCAAGGCCTACGGCAATGTCGTGCGGCTCGTCGGCGCCACCGCCGATAACGAATCGGACCTCGGCGAGGCGATGGTCAGCGCCAATGGCGGGGTCGTCACCAGCGATGCGCGCGCCGCCTTCGAGCGCGCCGCGAAGCTCGATGCGAATGCCGTGCGGCCGCGCTTCTATCTGGCCCTGGCGCTCGGCCAGGAAGGCAAGACGGACGAGGCGATTGCCGCCTGGAAGGCGCTGCTTGACGGTGCGCCGGAGACGGCGCCGTGGGTTACCGTTGCCCGGTCGGAACTGGCCAAGCTCGAAGGCGGGACGGGGCCGGCCACGGCCGACGGTGCGGCCGCGCCCGGCGGGCCGACCGCCGCCGACGTCAAGGCTGCCGGCCAGATGTCGGCCTCCGACCGCATGGCGATGATCGAGGGGATGGTTGCGCAACTGGCCGCCAAGCTCGATGCTGATCCGGCCGACGGCGCCGGTTGGGCCCGTCTTGTCCGCTCCTATATGGTGCTCGGCAAGACCGACGAGGCGAAGGCGGCACTGGCCAAGGCGCGCAGCGCCCTTGCCGGGGACGCCACGGCGCTGGCGGGCGTCAATGATGCGGCCAAGGCCGCGGGAGTGCCGGAATGACGATGGCTGTGCCGCACCGCACGGGAATGACACGCAAGCAGCGGCGGCTGACGCTGATCGTCCTTGCCGGCGTCGTCCTGGCGGTTGCCGCCGGGCTCATCCTCTACGCCCTCTCCGACAAGATCGTCTTCTTCAATTCGCCCAGCGACGTGGCCGCCGGCACTCTGCCGGCGGGGACCCGTATCCGCCTCGGCGGCATGGTCGAGGACGGCAGCCTCAAGAAGGGCGCCGACGGCAAGGTCAGCTTCGTCGTCACCGACGGCAATGCCTCGGTTCCGGTCACCTATACCGGCATCCTTCCCGACCTCTTCCGCGAGGGGCAGGGGGTGGTGACCGAGGGTGTGCTCACCGCCAGTCACACGCTCGACGCCGACACGGTGCTCGCCAAGCACGACGAGCGCTACATGCCCAAGCAGGTGGTCGACGCGCTGAAGGCGCAGGGCCGCTGGGGCGAAACCGCCGACAGCGTCAAGGCCAAGGCGGCCGCGGCGAAATGATGGGAGCTTCGATGAAGTGCGCCTGCCGTATTCGTCCCCTCTCCCCGCCCAAAGTCGGAAGTTTCCGACTTTGGCCATTTTCGAATTCAAACACGGGCAAGCCCGTGTTTGGCGGGAGAGGGACAGGGTGAGGGGTACCGGCATGGCCCGTCAGCACCCCCCTCTTGGCTCCGCCAACGATTTCCGCTTCGCGAAAATCGGGCTTCGCTATTCTCCCCCGCAAGGGGGGAGACGGGGATCGGCATGATCCCCGAGCTCGGCCATTTCGCGCTGGTGCTGGCGCTGTTCCTGGCACTCGTCCAGTCGACCGTTCCCTTCTACGGCGCGCTCAGGCACGACCGCCGCCTGACGGCGATCGCGGCACCGGCGTCGCTGACCCTGTTCCTCTTGATCGGCATCTCCTTCGCCGCGCTGGTCGAGGCCCATGTCGTCTCCGACTTCTCGGTGCTCAATGTCGCCGAGAACTCGAACTCGAAGCTGGCGCTGCTCTACAAGATCACCGGCGTGTGGGGGAACCACGAGGGCTCGATGCTCCTCTGGGTGCTGATCCTGGCGCTGTTCGGGGCCCTGGTTGCGGCCTTCGGCGCCAACCTGCCCGATCGCCTGAAGGCGCTTGTCCTCTCGGTTCAGGGCTGGATCGCCTTCGCCTTCCTGCTCTTCATCCTGACCACGTCCAATCCGTTCCTGCGTCTGTCGCCGGCGCCGATCGAGGGCCGCGACCTCAATCCCGTCCTGCAGGACATCGGTCTCGCCATCCATCCGCCGCTTCTCTATCTGGGCTATGTCGGCTGCTCGATCTCCTTCTCCTTCGCCGTCGCCGCGCTGATCGAGGGGCACATAGACGCCGCCTGGGCGCGCTGGGCGCGGCCGTGGACGCTGGCCGCCTGGATGTTCCTCACCGTCGGCATCGCCATGGGCTCCTACTGGGCCTATTACGAGCTCGGCTGGGGCGGCTTCTGGTTCTGGGACCCGGTCGAGAACGCCTCGCTGATGCCATGGCTGGTGGCGACCGCCTTGCTCCATTCGGCGATCGTCATGGAGAAGCGCGACGCGCTCAAGATCTGGACGGTCCTGCTCGCCATCCTCGCCTTCTCGCTGAGCCTGATCGGCACCTTCCTGGTCCGCTCCGGCGTGCTCACCTCCGTCCACGCCTTCGCCTCCGATCCCACCCGCGGCGTCTTCATCCTGCTCATCCTGGTGCTGTTCATCGGCGGCGCGCTCACCCTGTTCGCCATGCGCGCCGGGGCGCTGGCGCCGGGCGGCGTCTTCGCGCCGATCAGCCGGGAAGGGGCGCTCATCGTCAACAACGTCTTCCTCACCGCCGCCGCCGCGACGGTGGTCGTCGGCACGCTCTATCCGTTGGCGCTGGAGGCGCTGACCGGCATGCGCATTTCGGTCGGCGCGCCCTTCTTCAATCTCACCTTCGTGCCGCTGGTGGCGCCGCTTCTCGCCATCGTGCCCTTTGGCCCGCTGCTCGCCTGGAAGCGCGGCGACCTCTACGGCGCCGCGCAGCGCCTGATGCTCGCCTTCGGCATTGCCATCGCCGGCGCCATCCTCGCCGGTGTCCTGGCCGGCTTCCACAATGCCCTGGCGCTCGCCGGCATCTGGCTGGGCGTCTGGCTGATCGCCGGCGCGCTCTCCGAGCTTGCCTTGCGGATAAAGCTCGGCGGTATCGCCATTGGCGACAGCCTGCGCCGCGCCGTCGGTCTGCCGCGCTCGGTCTATGGCACCACGCTCGCCCATGCCGGCCTCGGCCTCACCGTGCTCGGCATCGTCGCCGTCACCACCTGGCAGGGCGAGATCATCCGCTCGATGAAGCCGGGCGATACCGCGAGCCTGGCCGGCTACGAGATGACGCTCGACGGCTTCGTCTCGCGTGCCGGCCCGAACTATCAGGAGACGGCGGTGAAATTCACCGTGCGCCAGGGCGGCCGCACGGTTGCGATCATGGAGCCGGCCAAGCGCCGCTTCGCCAGCCGTGGCATGGACACCACCGAATCGGCGATCCGCAATTTCGGTTTCTCGCAGCTCTATCTGTCGATCGGCGACATCACTGCCGATGGCACGGTGACGGCGCGGCTCTACTGGAAGCCGATGGTGACGCTGATCTGGCTGGGGGCACTGGTCATGGCCCTGGGCGGCCTGCTTTCGCTCTCCGACCGGCGTCTGCGCGTCGGCGCCCCGAAGCCGGCCCAACGCCCGCAGCCGGCACCGGCGGAATAGGCCGATGATGCAGCGGCTGGCGGCGCTGGCGATCCTGGTCTTCGGCCTGTTTGCGGCCGGCAATGCGCTTGCCGTCAATCCCGACGAGATGCTCAAGGACCCGGCGCTCGAAGCGCGCGCCCGGGCGCTGTCCCAGGAGCTCCGCTGCCTGGTCTGCCAGAACGAATTGATCGACGATTCGAACGCGGCGCTCGCCCATGACATCCGCGTGCTGCTGCGCGAGCGGCTGAAGGCCGGCGACACCGACAGCCAGGCCATCGACTATCTGGTCGCCCGCTATGGCGAGTTCATCCTGCTCAAGCCGCGCTTCAACGGGCACACCTGGGCCTTGTGGCTGGTGGCGCCTGGCGCTCTGGTGATCGGCGGGCTGGTCGCCGGGGCCTTCTACTGGAAGCGGCGCAAGCGGCCGGCGCAGCCGAAACCGCTCGACGCGGCCGAAACCGCCGATTTGCAGCGCCTGCTGTCGGAAGACGGCTGAAGAAACGCCACAAACCTCGTCACATTACCGAAATGTAACGCGGCCGACAGAGGCCCGTAAGGTCGCCGTCTCCATAGTGCCTGCCAACAAGACGGCGCTGGCGAGTGGGGACAGTGCCGCTCACTGGAGAGAAAGGACGGAGTCACTCGATGAACAGCCCGATTTCCCACAAGAAGCATCTGCGCGCACTCGCGCTGGGCGGGACCGCTCTGGCGCTGGTGTTGGCCGGTGGCGTCCTCGGCGGGACTTACGATCTCGTCAGCCCGACCCCGGCTTTCGCCGAGCCCGTTCAGGTGCAGGGCGTACAGATTCCGAGCTTCGCCGACCTGGTGCAGAAGGTCAGCCCGGCGGTGGTGAGCGTTCGCGTCAAGGACAAGCAGCCCGTGCTGTCCTCCGGCAGCGAGGATTTTCCCTTCCAGTTTCAGCCCGGTTCGCCGATGGAGCGCTTCTTCCGGCAGTTCCGTCAGATGAATCCCAACGACAACCAGCAGCAGCAACAGCAGCAGCCGCCGCAGCAGCGCGGCTACTCGATGAGCCTCGGCTCGGGCTTCTTCATCTCCGAGGATGGCTATCTGGTCACCAATAACCACGTCGTCGACAAGGGCTCGTCCTTCACCGTCGTGCTCGACGACGGCACCGAGCTGCCGGCCAAGGTGATCGGCACCGACGACAAGACCGACCTGGCGCTTGCTCAAGGTCAACGATCCCGGCCACAAGTTCACCTACGTCAAGTTTGCCGACGGCAAGCCGCGCGTCGGCGACTGGGTGGTCGCGGTCGGCAATCCGTTCGGCCTCGGCGGCACCGTCACCGCCGGCATCGTCTCGGCAGAAGGTCGCCAGATCGGCGGTCCCTACGACGACTACATCCAGATCGACGCGCCGGTGAACCGCGGCAATTCCGGCGGCCCGACCTTCAACATCAACGGCGAGGTCATCGGCGTCAACACGGCCATCTATTCGCCCTCGGGCGGCAGCGTCGGCATCGCCTTCGACATCCCGGCATCGACCGTCTCCAGCGTCGTCAACGACCTGATGAAGCACGGCTCGGTGGTGCGCGGCTGGCTCGGCGTCCAGATCCAGTCCGTGAGCCAGGGCATCGCCGACAGCCTCGGCCTCAAGCAGGCGGAAGGCGCCATCGTCGGCGAGGTCATGGACGGCAGCCCGGCGCAGAAGGCGGGCTTCAAGGTCGGCGACGCCATCACGGCGGTCGACGGCCAGCCGGTCAAGGACTTGCGCGATCTGGCCCTGCGCATTTCGCAGATGGATCCGGGCACCAAGGTGACGGTGACCTACTGGCGCGGCGGCGAAAGCCACACCGCCGATGTCACCCTCGGCACGCTGCCCGACACCCAGAAAATGGCTTCGGCCGACCAGGGCACAAGGCTCCGCCGGTGCAGCCTTCGGCGCTCAAGGACTTCGGCCTGACGCTCAGCCCCGACAGCAACGGCCAGGACGGCGGCGTCGTGATCGCCGACGTCGATCCGACCGGCAAGGCCGCCGAGCAGGGCCTGCAGGCCGGGAGACGTCATCCTTTCGGTCGGTGCCAAGTCGGTCGACTCGCCGGCCCAGGTGGAAAAGATGGTTGCAGACGCCAAGGCCGGTGGCCACAAGGCGGTGCTGCTCAGAATCAAGTCCGGCGATCAGACGCAGTTTGTTGCTCTGACATTCGCACAGACTTGACCAACGCGAGAGGCGGAAGCGCTCTATCGTCGCCCCGAGACTTCCGCTTTGCGCGGACGGCAGGCCGGCCCCCCGGCCTGCCGTTCTCCTTTCTAGGGGCTGCATAAACCGTCGTCGTATGACTATCTTCGCGCCATGCGTATCCTGCTGATCGAAGACGACCGCGAGGCCGCCGCCTACCTCTCCAAGGCCCTGCGCGAGGCGGGCCATGTCGCCGACCACGCCGCCGACGGCGAGACCGGCGCCGCCATGGCCGCCGACGGCGGCTACGACGTGCTGGTCGTCGACCGCATGCTGCCCAAGCGCGACGGCCTGTCCATCGTCGAGGAGCTGCGCAAGCGCGGCGACCAGACGCCGGCGCTGTTCCTCTCCGCGCTCGGCCAGGTCGACGACCGGGTTGCCGGCCTGCGCGCCGGCGGCGACGACTACCTTGCCAAGCCCTATGCCTTCTCCGAGCTGCTGGCCCGCGTCGAGGCGCTCGGCCGCCGGCAGAAGCCGGGCACGGCCGAGACCGTCTATCGCGTCGGCGATCTCGAACTCGACCGGCTCGGCCACACCGTCACCCGCGCCAGCCAGGTGATCCCGCTGCAGCCGCGCGAGTTCCGCCTGCTCGAATATCTGATGAAGAACGCCGGCCAGGTGGTCACCCGCACCATGCTGCTCGAGAACGTCTGGGACTATCACTTCGATCCGCAGACCAACGTGATCGACGTGCATGTCTCGCGCCTGCGCGCGAAGATCGACAAGGGCTTCGGCGAGCCGCTTCTGCATACCGTGCGCGGCGCCGGATACATGATCCGTGACGCCACTCGGTAAGGTCGTCCGCACCACCGCCTTCAAGCTGTCGGCGATCTATATCGCGGTCTTCACCATCTTCGCGGTCGCCTTCGTCGTCTACATTTCCTACGCCACCGACCAGGTGCTCACCCAGCAGCTGCGCCAGACCATCGCCGCCGACCTGGCCGGTCTCGCCGATCAGGCGCGCACCGGCGGCCTCGCCGGTCTGGTCGACGCCATCGAGGCGCGCAGCCGCCAGCCCGGCGCCAGCCTCTACCTGATCACCGACGCCTCCAAGCACCCGCTCGCCGGCAACGTCTCCGACGTGCCGCAAAGCCTCCTCGACCAGGCGAGCAGCAATCCCATCATCGTCAGCTACAAGCGCTTTCCCGGCGAGCGCCAGGACCATTTCGCCCTCGTCCAGCTCGTCAACCTGCCCGGCGGCTACCACATGCTGGTCGGCCGCGACCTCGGCGAGCGCGAGCAGTTCCGCCACATCGTCGCCCAGGCGCTGGCCTGGGCGCTGGCGCTGATGATCGGCCTGGCGGCGCTTGTCGTGGGTGTTCGTCAGCCGGCGCGTGCTCAAGCGCATCGATTCGCTGTCGGCATCGAGCCGCAAGATCATGACCGGCGATCTCGCCGGCCGGCTCGAGGTGACCGGCAGCGGCGACGAGTTCGACCGCCTCGCCGACAGCCTCAACGCCATGCTCGAACGCATCGAGCACCTGCTCTACGGCCTCAAGGACGTCTCCGACAACATCGCCCACGACCTCAAGACGCCGCTGACCCGCCTGCGCAACCGCGTCGAGGGGGCGCTCGCCGGCCCCGCCGATGCGGACAAGTACCGCTCGGCGCTGGAGGCGACCATCGAGGAATCCGACCAGCTCATCCAGACCTTCAATGCGCTGCTGATGATCGCGCGCATCGAGGCCGGCTCGCCCGACGGCGCCATGACCGAACTCGATTCGCGCGAGATCGTGCAGGACGTGGCCGACCTCTACGAGCCGGTGGCCGAGGAGAGCGGCGTCGAGCTCAAGGTGGAGACGCCGGAGCCGATCACCTTCAAGGGCAGCCGCGAGCTGCTCGGCCAGGCGCTCGCCAACCTGATCGACAACGCCATCAAGTACGGCGAGAGGCTGCGCCCGCGAGCGCACGCCGCGGATCACCGTTTCCACCGCCCGCGACGGCGACAATGTCGTGTTCAGCGTGGCCGACAACGGGCCGGGCATTCCCGAAGGCGATCGCGAGCGCGTGCTGCAGCGCTTCGTGCGCCTCGAAGAAAGCCGTTCACAGCCGGGCAGCGGCCTCGGCTTGAGCCTTGTCGCGGCGGTCGCGCGCCTGCACCATGGGACGATCGAGCTCGGCGACGGCAAGCCGGGTCTCGTCGTCACCCTTCGTTTGCCGATCAAATGACCGCGCATGGCCACCGCAAAAGGCAAGCGCAAGAGGAAGCCCAGGCAGAGACGCCAACGGCACGACCGCCTCCGGCAGGACGCTGGCTGAGCGCATCGCGCCGCGGCTGCGGCCGCGCCACCGCCGCGCGGACCAAGGCGCGCATGGCCGAACTGACGGCGGCGGCCGAGGAAGCGGCGGCGGCGACGCGCTCTGGCGGATGCGCTGGCGCGGCCGGAGGTCGCCGCCTTCGTCGCCGGCGTCATGGATTGCGCGCCCTTCCTGCGCGGCCTGATCCTCGACGATCCCGCCCGGCTGGCGAAGCTGCTTGCCGCCGATCCCGCGGCGCGCATGCGCCGCCTGACCGGCGCCATCGGCCGCGCCTGGAAGACGGACGACGCCGCCGACGCTGATGGCGACGCTGCGCCGCGGCCGCCAGGAGGCGGCGCTGCTGACCGCGCTCGCCGATCTCGGCGGCGTCTGGGACGTGGTGCAGGTGACGGCGGCGCTCACCGCCTTCGCCGAAGCCGCGGTCGGCGCGGCGGTGCGCTTCGTCCTCAGCGAGACCGCCGCGGCCGGCAAGATCACGCTCGCCGATCCGGACGCACCCGGAGGAGGGGAGCGGCTGGATCGTTCTCGGCATGGGCAAGTTCGGCGCCGGCGAGCTGAACTATTCCAGCGACATCGACCTGATCGTGCTGTTCGACGAGGAGGTCGCGCCGGTCAGCGAAGGCGTCGAGCCGACGTGCTGTTCGTGCGCATGACCCAGCGGCTGGTGGCGCTGCTTCAGGAGCACACCGCCGACGGCTACGTCTTCCGCACCGATCTGCGCCTGCGCCCCGACCCCGGCTCGACCAACATCGCCATCTCGACCGAGGCGGCGCTGCAATATTACGAGAGCCTCGGCCAGAACTGGGAGCGCGCGGCGCTCATCAAGGCGCGCCCGTTGCCGGCGACGCGCCGCCGGCGACGCCTTCCTCGCCGATCTCACCCCCTATATCTGGCGCAAATACCTGGATTTCGCGGCGATCGCCGACATCCATTCGATCAAGCGCCAGATCCACGACCATCGCGGCCATGCCGTGGTCGCGGTCGCCGGCCACAACATCAAGCTCGGCCGCGGCGGCATTCGCGAGATCGAGTTCTTCGTCCAGACCCAGCAATTGATCGCCGGCGGACGCCAGCCGGAACTGCGCGGCCGGCGCACGCTCGACATGCTGAAGGCGCTGGCCGACATTCGGCTGGATCGACGACGCCACGCGCGACGAACTGAGCGCCGCCTATGGCGCGCTGCGGACGATCGAACACTGCCTGCAGATGATCAACGACGCGCAGACCCACACCCTGCCGGACGATGCCGAGGGGCTGGCGGTGATCGCCCGCATGGCCGGCTATCGCAACGCGCAAGCCTTCGAGAAGGCGGTGGCCGAGGACGCTGACCACGGTGCGCGACCGCTATGCGGCGCTGTTCGAGACGGCGCCGTCGCTGACCTCGGCCGTCGGCAGCCTGTCGTTCACCGGCGACGCCGACGATCCGGAGACGCTGGCCACGCTCACGGCGCTCGGCTACCGCAATCCGGCGGAGGTCAGCCGCACCGTGCGCGGCTGGCACTTCGGCCGCTATCCGGCGACGCGCTCGGCCAGCGCCCGCGAGCGGCTGACCGAGTTCGTGCCGGTCCTGCTCGAGGCGCTGGCCGGCGGCGAGGGCGCCGACGCCGCCTTCGCCGCCTTCGACCGCTTCCTCGGCCGCATGCCGGCCGGCGTCCAGCTCTTCTCCCTGCTGCAGACCAACAGCGGCCTGCTCAACCTGCTGGTGACGGTGCTGGCGGCGGCCCCGCGGCTCGCCGAGACCATCGTGCGCCGCGCCCATGTCATGGACGCGCTGCTCGACCCGGCCTTCTTCGGCTCGCTGCCGGACGCCGCGCTGCTGCGCCAGCGGCTGGCCGAATCGCTGGCCGAGGCGCGCGACTTCGAGGACGTGCTCGACCGCGCCCGCATCTTCGGCCAGGAGCAGCAGTTCCTCATCGGCGTGCGCGTGCTTGCCGGCACCGATCAGCGTGCGCCAGGCCGGCTACGCCTATAGCGACCTCGCCGATGTGCTCGTCGCCGCGGTGCTCGACGCGACGCTGCAGCGAATTCGAGCGGGCGCACGGCAGGATGAAGCGCGGCGCCGTGGCGCTGGTCGCCATGGGCAAGCTCGGCGGCCGCGAGATGACCGCCACCTCCGACCTCGATCTGATCCTGCTCTACGATTTCGACGAGGCCGCCGCCGTCGTCGAGCGGCGCGCGCCCGCTGCACGGATCGCAATACTACACGCGGCTGACCCAGCGGCTGGTGGCGGCGCTTTCCGCGCCGACCGCCGAAGGCACGCTCTACGCCGTCGATTTCCGCCTGCGCCCTTCGGGCAAATCCGGACCGCTCGCCACCCATATCGAAGCCTTTGCCGCCTATCAGGCAAAGGACGCCTGGACATGGGAGCGCATGGCGCTGACCCGCGCCCGCATCGTTGCCGGCGACAGGAAGCTGGCCAAGCGCGCCGGCGACGACATTCGCGCCATCCTCACCGCGCGCCGCGAGCGCGCAGAAGATCCTCGCCGACATCCGCGAGATGCGGGCGATGGTCGAGGACGCCAAGGGCGGCGAGGGCGCCTGGGACCTCAAGCAGGCGCCGGGCGGCCTGGTCGACATCGAGTTCATCGCCCAGGCGCTGCTGCTGGTGAACGCCCACCGCTGTCCCGCCCTGATCTCGACCGAGACCGAGGCAGTGCTGAGCGCGGCGGCGGAGGCCGCGCTTGCTGTCGACGGCCGATGCCGATATCCTGCTGCCGGCGCTGAAGCTCTATCAGGCGCTGATCCAGATCATCCGCCTCTGCCTCGATCAGCCCGTTCGATCCCGCAACGGCGCCGCGCGCTCTCCTGGAGCGACTGGCGCGGGCCGGCGAGCTTCCCGATTTCGCCACGCTCGACGCCCATGTGCGCGCCACCGAAGACGGCGGTGCGGGCGATTTTCGAGCGGCTCATCGGAACAGTGCTGGAAATTCCCTCTTCATAGTATAGTGCGCGCGTCCGACCGGGCTCGTCCGGCGGCTTTCGGGAGGTGCGCGATGAAGCGTGTCTTGCGTGGTTGCCAGGCAACCGTCGCGGCGTTGGTGCTCGGCGGGCTGACCCCTGCCCATGCAGCCAATCTTGTCTGGCAGTTCAGCCAGGACGATGAATCCGCCTTTCTCGGCGTCGCCGATGCGGGCGCCAAGGAGGGCGACGAGTCCTATGCGTTCTACATGAGCTGCGCCGCCACCGGCGACCAGACGACGGTGATTTCGGACGTCGATCCCAAGGCGCTCGGCGCATCGATCGCCAAGGGCGAGGTGCCCTCGATCTCCTACCTGCTCGACGGCCAGCAGCAGGACGACACCGGCGGCGTGGTTGCCGACATCCGTTACGACGAGATGTCGAGCGCCTGGCAATATCTGATCGCCGGCGCCGACTACGACCTTCTGCTCACCGCCAAGACCGTCGAGATCAAGGGCATCGGTGTCGATCTCAAGCTGCCCGAGAAGGACATGGCGGCGTCGCTGCAGAAGCTCAAGGACGCCTGCGAGGGGCTGCTCGCCACCGACGACGGCACCGATCAGGGCAACGGCGATTCCGGCGGCAACGGCGATACCGGCGGAGACGGCAGCGGCGGCAACTGACGCAGACGAGGGCCGCCTCAGGCCGCCGTCTGTTGCACCTCCGGCGGCGGTGGCGGCGGCTCGATCGGCAGCCGCACCGAGACCACGGTGCCGCGGCCGACGCGCGAGCGGATGCGCATGCGCCCGCCGTGAAGGGCGGCTAGCGACGAGGTGATGGCCAGGCCCAGGCCGGAGCCGCGATGGCTCTTGGTGAACTGGTTGCTGACCTGCTCGAACGGCCGGCCGAGCTTCTTCAACGCTTCGCGCGGGATGCCGATGCCGGAATCGGCCACCGTGAAGACGATGGCCTTTCCGGTGGCGCGGGCGCGCAGGCGGATGCGGCCGCCCTGCGGCGTGAATTTCACCGCGTTGGACAGCAGGTTGAGCATGACCTGCTTGAGCGCGCGGCGGTCGCCGCGCATGGCCAGCCCCTTCTCGGCGTCGGCGGTGACCTCGATGTTCTGGGCGGCGGCCTGGGTGCTGACGATCCTGACCGACTCCTCGACCAGGTCGTCGAGGACGAGGTCCTCCGGATGCAGGGCCATGCGGCCGGCCTCGATCCGCGACATGTCGAGGACGTCGTTGATGACACCGAGCAGATAGGTGCCGCTCTGGTGGATGTCCTGGCAGTATTCGAGATATTTCGGCGAGCCCAGTTCGCCGAACATGCCCGACTGCATGATTTCCGAGAAGCCGATGACGGCGTTGAGCGGCGTGCGCAGCTCGTGGCTGACATTGGCGAGGAACTGCGACTTGGTGCGGTTGGCCTCCTCGGCGCGGTCCTTCTCCTCGGCATACTTCTCGGCCAGTTCGACCATCTGCTGCGCCTGCTGCTCGAGCTTCTGGCGCGACTGGCGGAGGTCGGCGATGGTCGCCATCAGCCGGCGCTCGCCCTCGATCAGCTTGCCCTCGTGGCGCTTCAGCTGGGTGATGTCGGTGCCCACCGAGACGAAGCCGCCGTCCTTGGTGCGCCGTTCGTTGATCTGCAGCCAGCGGCCGTCCTCGAGCTGCAGCTCGAATGAACGCGCGCCGGCCTCCGGGATGTCGTCGGTGACCAGCTGCGAGCGCACCAGCGGCTTGCGCCCGGCGGCGATGACATCGGCATAGGGAGTGCCGGACGCGAGCACGACGTCGGGGATGCCGTGCAGCTGCTGGTACTTGGAATTGCACATGACGAGGCGGTTTTCCGCGTCCCACAGGACGAAGGCCTCGGAGATCGTCTCGATGGCGTCGCGCAGGCGGATATCGGCGGTCTTCGATCGCTCGACCAGGCGCATCTGCTCGGTGACGTCGACGGCGATGCCGATGAGGTGCGGCTGCGGGCTGTCGCGATCGATCAGTTCGGCGCGCACCCTGAGCCAGATCCAGCGGCCGTCGACATGGTGCATGCGGAACATGCGGTCGACCGTCGTTTCGCCGGCCTCGAACAGGGATTCGACCAGGGTCAACAGGTCGCCGTCATCGGGATGGATCAGCCGCGCCACCGCGCCGAAGCCGAGCAGCGTGTCGCGCGCGTCCAGCCCGACGATCTCGAACATCGAACGCGACCAGAAGATGCGCGCGCTGGCGAGGTCCCAGTCCCACAGGCCGCAACGGCCGCGGGCGAGCGCCGTCTCGAAGCGCGATTGCGTCTCGCCGTAGATGCGATCGGCTTCCGCGGCGCGCGCCGTCTGCGAGAAATAGCCATAGAGGATGACGAGCAGTATGGCGCTGGTGCCGACGAAGATGGCGACGTTGAGCGAGACGTCGGAGCGCCACGACTTGTAGATGCCGGTCAGCGGTTCGACCACGGCGACGGCACCGAGCGGGGCGGAGAGATTGTGGAGCGCGGCATAGGCCTTTTCGCCGTCGGGCAGGGCGACTTCGAGAACCCCGGCGCGCTCGCCGAAGGTGGTGAGCAGCTGGGCGTCGCCGACCACCTCGTCGAGCCGGTGATCCTCGCGCGCCGGATCGCGCGGCGCGGTGGCGATGATCGTGCCGCTGGCGTCGGTGACATAGATCAGCCGGCCGTCGCGGGTGGCGTCGGTGGGCAGCGCATCGGACAGCAGGTTGAGCGTGTCGGTGCGGGTGAGGCTGCCGTCCGCCTTGGCATAGGCGTCGGACAGGATGCGCACGATCATGCCGATCGACTTCTGCGCATCGGTCTCGCGGTCGGTGCGCAACTCGTACAGCTCGACGAAGCGGGCGAAGCCGACGATCAGCAGGAAGATGGCAATGAGGACGGGGATGAGCCGGCGCAGGAACGGCTCGGCGGCGAGCAGCTTGCGATAGGCGGGGCCGGCCAGCAGTCGCGCGTGGCCCGTGATCCCCGGGCGCCGCGGTCCTCCGCCAGCTGATTTTGGGAAACGTTTCCCCGCAGGCGACAGAGCCGCCTCTGCCCGCGCCATGGCAGGCCCCCTCGATTTTCGCCGCTAAAATCCGGAGACGCCACGCCCGAATCAGTTTCATTTGAATCGAGACGATTCTGGTTGTCCAGTGCCGTAAACGAATTATTTACGAAATGCCGCAGGTGGCGGATATCGGCGGCAAATGGCGACATTCGACCAATGCCCCGGAGCGGAGTATGGTCAGCGGGGCGACTTGAGAGATACCGGACAATGACGCAAGCGGCGATGAGCACCAGCGAGCCGTCGGGAATCGGCGGATGGCTGATCCTGCCGGCCATCGGCATCGTTGTGGCGCCGGTCCAGTTTGCCCTGAACATCCTGGATTATTTTCCGAAATTCGAGCTGCTCGTGCCCGGCACGCTGCTCCACACCATGACCATGGTCGAGATCCTGGCGTGGATCGGCTTCGCAATCCTGGCGACGATGACGGCGGTTCAGTTCTTCACTTACAAGAAGAGCGCGCCGCGCCTCTATCGGACGCTGCTCGTCGGCCAGTTGCTGTTCGTGGTGGCGGCATACTGGGCCGCGGCGATCCTTTTTGACGCGCCGATGTTCGATATCGACGCCGGCATCGCCATCGCCATGCTGCTCGCCGCCTGCCTGATCTGGATCCCGTATTTCCTCTACTCGGCGCGGGTGCGCAACACCTTCGTGCGCTAGGGATTGCATTCCCCGGACGCGCTGCAGCGCATCACTCCGTGCCGCGCAGCGCCCGGGACACGTCCTGCCTTACGCCAGTGTCCGGGTGACGATGTCGCGCGTATCGGAGGAGAGCGTCTGGTTTGCCGCCACGCGGGTGAGCGCCTTCTCGGCCAGCGCCTGGCGATGCGGTTCGAGCGCCCGCCACGAACGGAAGTTGACCAGTAGCCGCGCGGCCGTCTGCGGATTGCGCCGGTCGAGATCGACGACGAAATCGGCGAGAAAGTCGTAGCCGGCGCCGTCGGGGCGGTTGAACTGCGTCTGGTTGGCGCCGGCAAAGGCGCCGACCAGCGCGCGGATGCGGTTCGGATTCGACATCGAGAAGGACGCGTGGTTCATCAGCGCCCGCACCCGGTCGAGGGTTTCCGTCGCCGGCACGATCGCCTCGAACATCAGCCATTTGTCGAGGACGAGCGGATCGTTGCGGTAGCGGTCGTGGAACGCTTCGAGGGCGGCGAGGCGCTCGGGCAGCGCTGCGGCAGCCAGGATGCCCAGCGCCGCCGAGCGGTCGGTCATGTTGTCGGCCTCAGCGAAGCGTTGCGTCACCCGCGCCACCGCTTGGGCGTTGCCGTCGGCGACCATGAGATCGAGGGCGGCATTGGCGAGCGACCGGCGGCCGGCCGAAGCGGCATCGGTCGAGAACGGGGCCGACGCGGTGAGCCGGTCGACGAGCGCGGCGAGGCGGGCGCCGATGCGGGTCGCGATGCGCGCCCTGACCTGGTTGCGGGCCGCGGCGATGGCATCGGGATCGACATCGCGGCCGATCTCGCGGGCGATGTCGGCCTCGACGGGAAGCTGCAGCACCTGGGCACGGAACGCCGCCTCGAGCGCATCGTTTTCGGCGACATCGGCGAGCGCGTCGATGAGTGCGACGTCGAAATCGACGGCCTCGCCGCGCGCGGCATCGGCCGCACCCAGCGTCAGCGAGCGCATGGCCAGCGTCTGCGCCGCCTGCCAGCGGTTGAACGGATCGGCGTCGGTTCGCAGCAGGAAGAGCAAGTCGGCCTCGGAGAGGTCGATGTTGAGCCTGACCGGCGCCGAGAAGCCGCGCAGCAGCGAGGGCACCGGCCGCGTGGAGACGCCGTGGAAGAGGATCGTCTGGCTGGGTTCGGTCAACTGGATCACGTCGCCGTCGACGCGCCCGCCGGTTGCCTTGTCAAAGCCAAGGTCGTCGCCATTGGCGCCGACCAGGCCGAAGCGGACCGGGATGTGCTGCGGCAGCTTGCCGGGCTGGCCGGGGGTGGGCGGGCACGACTGCTCAAGCGTCAGCGCATAGGTCTTCTGGCGCGGATCGTAGCTGCCCTTGGCGACCACCTCCGGCGTGCCGGCCTGGCTGTACCACAGCTTGAACTGGCCGAGGTCGGCGCCGGCGGCATCGGCGAAAGCGGCGAGAAAGTCCTCGATGGTCACCGCCTGGCCGTCATGGCGCTCGAAATAGAGGTCCATGCCGGCGCGAAAACCATCGTCGCCGAGCACGGTCTTGAGCATGCGCACGACCTCGGCGCCCTTCTCGTAGACGGTCGGCGTGTAGAAGTTGTTGATCTCGTGATAGGTCTCCGGCCTGACCGGATGGGCGAGCGGTCCCGCATCCTCGGGGAACTGGCGCGCCTGCAGCGTGCGCACGTCGGCGATGCGCTTCACCGGGCGCGAGCGCATGTCGGAGGAGAACTCCTGGTCGCGGAAGACGGTCAGCCCTTCCTTGAGACAGAGCTGGAACCAGTCGCGGCAAGTGATTCTGTCGCCTGTCCAATTGTGAAAGTATTCATGGGCGATGACGCCCTCGATATAGCCGTAGTCGGAATCGGTGGCGGTGTCCGGATCGGCCAGCACGTATTTGTCGTTGAAGACGTTGAGGCCCTTGTTCTCCATCGCCCCCATGTTGAAGTCGGAGACGGCGACGATGTTGAACACGTCGAGATCGTATTCGCGGCCGAAGGCGGTCTCGTCCCAGCGCATGGAGCGCTTGAGCGAATCCATCGCCCAGGCTGAGCGCGCCTCCTTGCCGTGCTCGCAATAGATGGCGAGCGCCACCTCGCGCCCCGACATGGTGGTGAAGCTGTCGGAGAGCTTGCCGAGATCGCCGGCAACCAGCGCGAACAGGTAGGACGGCTTGGGGAAGGGGTCGTGCCAGACGGCATAGTGGCGGTCGCTGCCGGCGACATCACCGGAGTCCGTGAGGTTGCCGTTGGAAAGCAGCACCGGCGCGGCGTCCCTGGGCGCCTCGATGCGCGTCGTGTAGACGGCGAGCACGTCCGGCCGGTCGAGGAAGTAGGTGATGCGGCGGAAGCCCTCCGCCTCGCACTGGGTGCACCAGGTGCCGCTCGTCCGGTAGAGGCCCATCAGCTTGGTATTGGCGGTGGGGTCGATCTCGGTGACGATTTCCAGGGTGAACGGCGCTTGCGGGACGTCGGCGATGGTCAGGGCGTCCGGCGTCGCCGTGTAGCGCTCAGGCGTAAGCGCCGCGCCATCGATCGCCACCGAAGTGAGTGTCAATTCGTCGCCGACGAGTACCAGCGGCGCGCCGGGATTCGCCGGGTGCATGGCGAGCCGCGCGGTCACCCGTGTGGCGTGCGGATCGAGGCGGAAATCGAGGTCGACCGTACGAATAGCGAAGTCGGGAGGACGATAGTCCGCCAGGCGAACGGGGGCCGTCTCAGTCTTCATGGGGTCTCTGGCTTTCGAAGGGTGGGAAGTTCTTGAGGGCGATAGATAGCACGGGCGCGCTGGAAGGCAATTCCGAGGACGAATAATCCGGAATCCGCACAAATTTGATCGCGGCGACACCGCGCCGAATTGCAATCGCCGAATAGTCAGGATAATCAACGAATAATACGATAAAAACGGCGAGCGTCTCCAGGCGGCAGTGCCTCGCGCGTCGCCAGGAGGGCGCACAATCATGTATCTCGGACTGGACATTGGCACCTCGTCGGTGAAGGCGATCCTCATTGACGATCGCCAGCGCGTCGTGGCGAGCGAAACGGCGGAACTGGAAGTCTCGCGACCCCATTCCGGCTGGTCGGAGCAGGAGCCGGACAGCTGGTGGACGGCCTGTGAAGCGGTGCTCGACAAGCTCGCGGCTTCGCACAAGACGGCGCTTTCCGGCGTGCGCGGCATCGGCCTCTCCGGCCACATGCACGGCGCCACGCTGATCGATTCGTCAGACAAGCCGCTCAGACCCTGCATCCTGTGGAACGACGTGCGTTCGGCGAAGGAGGCCGCCGAGCTGGATGCAAATCCAAGTTTCCGGGCGATCACCGGCAACATCGTCTTCCCCGGCTTCACCGCGCCCAAGCTGGTCTGGGTGGCGCGCCACGAGCCGGAGGTTTTCGCCAAGGTCGCCAAGGTTCTGCTGCCCAAGGACTATGTGCGGCTGAAGCTGACCGGCGACTACGCCTCCGACATGTCGGATTCGGCCGGAACGTCGTGGCTCGACGTGGCAAAACGCGACTGGAGCGACGAGCTGCTGGCGGCGACCAAGCTGTCGCGTGCCCAGATGCCGACGCTCTATGAAGGCTCGGCGGCGACCGGGCAGTTGCGCCCCGAACTCGCCGCGCGCTGGGGCATGGCGGCGACCGTGGTGGTCGCCGGCGGCGGCGGCGACAATGCGGCCTCGGCCTGCGGTGTCGGCGTGGTCAAGCCGGGCACCGCCTTCGTCTCGCTCGGCACCTCGGGCGTGCTGTTCGTTTCCAATGCCCGCTTCTCGCCCGACCCGGAAACCGCCGTTCACGCCTTCTGCCACGCGGTGCCCGATACCTGGCACCAGATGGGCGTGATTCTCTCGGCTGCCGGCGCGCTCGAATGGCTGGCCGACGTGTTCTCGACCACCGCGGCCGATCTGACCAAGCCGCTGGAAGCCGACATGAGCGGCCCTGGCGACGTGATCTTCCTGCCCTATCTCGGCGGCGAGCGGACGCCCCACAACGATGCCGCCATCCGCGGCTCGTTCGCCGGCCTCGGCTATGCCACCGACAAGACGGCGCTCACCCGCGCCGTGCTGGAAGGCGTCACCTTCGCCTTCGCCGACTGCCTGAGGGCGCTCACCCAGGCCGGCGCCAGTGTCGAACGGGCGCTCGCCGTCGGCGGCGGTTCGCGCTCGAAGAAGTGGCTGCGCATCATCGCCAATGCGCTCAACATCACCGTTGACGTGCCGGAGGAGGGCGACTTCGGCGCCGGCCTCGGCGCGGCTCGCCTCGGCCTGATCGCGGCCGAGAACGCCGATCCTTTCGCCGTCTGCGCCCAGCCGGCCATTCGCGAGACGATCGAACCCGATCCTGAGCTGGTTCCGGCCTACGCTGCGGCATATGCGACATACCGGAAGCTCTATCCCGCTACCAAGGAGGCCATGCCCCGATGAGTTCCCGTTTCTTCACCCAGGAAAAACCGATCAAGCTTGCCCGCGGCAAGGCGACCGACGGTCTCGCCTACCAGTGGTACGACCCCAACAGGAAGGTACTGGGCAAGCGCATGGAGGACCATCTGCGCTTCTCCGTCGCCTACTGGCATTCCTTCGCCTGGGACGGCCGCGACATGTTCGGTGGCGAGACCTTCAATCGCCAATGGATGCACATGTCGGACGAGATGGAGGCCGCCAAGCTCAAGGCCGACATCGCCTTCGAGATGTTCCGCCTGCTGAACGTGCCCTTCTTCGCCTTCCACGACCGCGACATCGCGCCGGAAGGCAAGACGCTGGCCGAATCCAACCGCAACGTGCGCGTCATCGGCGAGATCTTCGCCAGGAAGATGGAGAAGGCCAAGGTCAGGGTCCTGTGGGGCACCGCCAACCTGTTCTCCAACCGCCGCTACATGGCGGGTGCGGCCACCAATCCCGATCCCGATCTCTTCGCCTATGCCGCGGCGCAGGTGAAGAACGTGCTCGAGCTGACCCATGATCTGGGAGGCGCCAACTACGTTCTGTGGGGCGGCCGCGAGGGCTACGAGACGCTGCTCAACACCAACCTCAAGCAGGAATTCGACCAGCTCGGCCGCTTCCTCACCATGGTCGTCGAGCACAAGCAGAAGATCGGCTTCAAGGGCACCATCCTCATCGAGCCCAAGCCGAAGGAGCCGACCAAGCACCAGTACGACTTCGACGTCGCCTCGATCTGGGGGATGCTGCAGCAGTTCGGCCTCGAGAAAGAGGTCAAGATCAACATCGAGCAGAACCACGCCATCCTCGCCGGGCACACCTTCGAGCACGAGCTGGCGCTGGCCGGCGCGCTCGGCATTCTCGGCTCGATCGACATCAATCGCGGCGACTACCAGCTCGGCTGGGACACCGACCAGTTCGCCATGAACGTGCCGGAGATGGCGCTGGCCAGCTACTACATCCTCAAGGCCGGCGGCCTCGGCAAGGGCGGCTACAATTTCGACGCCAAGATCCGCCGCCAGTCGCTCGATCCGGACGATCTGCTGATCGCCCATGTCGGCTCGATCGACGCCTGCGCCCGCGGCCTTCTGATCGCCGAGCAGATCATCAAGGACGGCAAGTTCGACGCCTTCCTTGCCGATCGCTACGCCGGCTGGAAGAGCAAGGAAGGCAGGGCCATCCTCGCCGGCAAGCGCTCGCTCGACGATCTGGCGGACTACGTCCACAAGAAGGACCTCGAGCCGCAGCCGGTCAGCGGCAAGCAGGAATATCTCGAGTCGCTGATCAACAGCTATCTCTAGCGGAGCCGCGCGCGGCCGCGCCCGGCGCGGCCGCGTCACAGGCGGAGGAAACGGAACAATGAAAACAATGAAGGGGCCGGCGATCTTCCTGGCGCAGTTCGCCGGCGATGAGGCACCGTTCAACACCCTCGCGGGCATGGCCAAATGGGCCGCCGGTCTCGGCTACAAGGGCATCCAGATCCCGAGCTGGGACGGCCGTCTGATCGACGTCAAGAAGGCGGCGACGAGCAAGACCTATTGCAGCGAGATCAAGGGCATCTGCGCCGATGCCGGCGTCGAGATCACCGAGCTGGCCTCGCACCTGCAGGGCCAGTTGGTGGCGGTCAATCCGATCTACGATTCCGCCTTCGACGGCTTCGCCGCCCCGGAAGTGCGCGGCGACCCGAAGAAGCGGCAGAGATGGGCGGTCGACCAGGTCAAGGCGACGATCAAGGCCTGCGCCAATCTCGGCCTGCCGTCGATGCCGACCTTCTCCGGCGCCTTCGTCTGGCCCTTCATGTATCCGTGGCCGCAGCGCCCGGCCGGGCTGGTCGAGACCGCCTTCGACGAGCTTGCCAAGCGCTGGCGGCCGATCTTCGACTATGCCGACAGTCTCGGCGTCGACGTCGCCTTCGAGCTGCACCCCGGCGAGGACCTGCACGACGGCGTTTCCTTCGAGATGCTGCTCGACCGCGTCGAGGGCCATCCCCGCTGCGGCATCAACTACGATCCCTCGCACTTCGTGCTGCAGCAGCTCGACTATCTCGAGTTCATCGACTTCTACCACGAGCGCATCTACGCCTATCACGTCAAGGATGCGGAGTTTAATCCGACCGGCAAGCAGGGCGCCTATGGCGGCTTCCAGCCCTGGGTCAAGCGCGCCGGCCGCTTCCGCTCGCTCGGCGACGGCCAGGTCGATTTCAGCGGCATCTTCTCCAAGCTCGCCGAATACGACTACGACCGCTGGGCGGTGCTCGAATGGGAGTGCTGCCTCAAACATCCCGAGCAGGGGGCGGCCGAGGGCGCGCCCTTCATCGCGGCCCACATCATCCGCGTGACCGAGAAGGCCTTCGACGACTTCGCCGCCAGCGGCGTCGACCAGAAGGCCAACCGCAAGATGCTCGGCATCTAGGGCAGGGGAGGCACGAGAGATGGTTGAAGGACGCAGTGACACCAAAAGCGGCGGCCGCATTCGGCTGGGCATGGTCGGCGGCGGGCAGGGCGCCTTCATCGGCGCCGTCCATCGCATTGCCGCGCGCATGGACGACAACTACGAACTGGTCGCCGGGGCGCTGTCTTCGCAGCGCCGGCGCGCGATCGATTCGGCACTCGAACTCGGCATCGCCCGCGACCGCGCCTATGGCGATTTCGAGGAGATGGCCAAGGCCGAAGCCAAGCGCAAGGACGGCATCGAGGCGGTGGCGATCGTCACCCCAAACTTCATGCATGCAGCGCCGATCAAGGCCTTCCTCAAGGCCGGCATCCACGTCATCTGCGACAAGCCGCTTTGCATGTCGGTTGTGGAAGCGAAGGACATCCAGCGGGCGGTCAAGCGCAGCGGCAAGATCTTCGCGCTCACCCACAACTACACCGGCTATCCGATGGTCCGCCAGGCGCGCGCCATGGTCGCCGCCGGCGAGATCGGCGAGATCCGCCATGTCCAGGCGGAATACGCTCAGGACTGGCTGACCGAACGGCTGGAGGCCACCGGCCAGAAGCAGGCCGACTGGCGCACCGATCCCAAGCGGGCCGGCGCGGGAGCGCTCGGCGACATCGCCACCCACGCACACAATCTGGCCTGCTTCGTCACCGGGCTGTGAGCTGGATTCGGTGTCCGCCGACCTCTCCACCTTCGTCAAGGGCCGCAAGCTCGACGACGACGACAACATCCTGTTGCGCTGGAAGGGCGGCGCCAAGGGCATGTTGTGGGCGAGCCAGGTGGCGCCGGGCAACGAGAACGATCTGTCGCTGCGCGTCTACGGCTCCAAGGGCGGCCTGGAATGGCGTCAGGAGGACCCGAACTATCTGTGGTTCACCCCCTTCGGCCAGCCGACCAGGCTGATTACCCGAGCCGGCGCCGGCGCCGGCCCGGAGGCGGCGCGTGTGACGCGCACGCCCTCCGGCCACCCGGAAGGCTATCTGGAAGGCTTCGCCAACATCTATGCCGATATCGCCCGCGCCATTCGGGCCGCGCGTGTCGACGCCGATCCGGCGCCCGAGGTGATCTATCCGACGGTCGAGGACGGTCTTGCCGGCATGCAGTTCATCGAGGCGGCGCTGAAGTCGAGCGCCAAGGGCGGCGGCTGGGTCAAGCTCTAGCCGTCAGGTCCGACACTGCGAACGGCGCGCCGCCACCGAGGCGGCGCGCTTCTTTTTGTCCGCATCAGCCCGGCTCGACCCACAGCGGCCGCACCTCGACGACGCCGTGGCCGGTCGCCGGGCAGCGCGCCGCCCAGTCGAGCGCCGCACCGATGTCCGGCACCTCGATGATGTAGAAGCCGCCGATCTGCTCCTTGGTCTCGGCAAAGGGCCCGTCGAGCACCTGCGCCTTGCCGTTGACGGAGCGCACGGTCTTGGCGGAATCGCGCGGCTGCAGCCGGTTCCAGCCGACCACGACGCCGGCCTTGGTCAGCGCCTCGGTGTAGGCGGCATAGGCAGCCAGCCCGCGCTGCTGCTCCTCCGGGCTGAGCTTGGGGAAAGCCGTCTCGTCGATGTGAAGCATGAGAATGTACTGCATGGGATATGGTCCTCCATCGTGGCGGCAGGCGACCGCCGCGCGCTACCAGGATGACGACGAGCGCCAGGCGCCGATTTCGACGGGCGGCGGCAGAAAATCAGCCGCGCGCCGCGGCGGAGGCGGCACGCCGCCGTTCCTGCGCTTCGACCGGCCACAGCGTCTTCATGTCGTAGAACTCGGCGAAGGCCGGAACATCGGCAGGCAGCGCCACCCAGGGCACTTTCGAGCGTGTGTAGATATGGACGTCGGGTGCGATCGCATGCGGCGCGTCGAGCGTGGCGACGCGCACGAAGCGCAGATAGGGGCGGCGGCCGTAGTCGCTCCACACGGCGACCTTGCACTGCGGGCAGCGATGGATGTCGTGCGGCCGGCCGCTGTCGGTCGGCATGGAGACCGGTTCCGGCGCGCCGGACAGAATCGCGATGCGGTCGGTCTCATAGAGCGCGTTGATGGCGAAGGCGCCGCCGGTCTGCTTCTGGCAGTCCAGGCAGTGGCAGCAATGGACGAACATCGGCGGAGCGGTGAGCCGGAAGCGCACCGCGCCGCACGAGCATCCGCCTTCAAGAATCTGGGCCATCGGGGTCTTCCTTTCCGGTTCCGGCGGCTTCCGGCAGCACGGCTTCGGGCAGCGCCAGCGGATCGTAGGTTCCCGGCCGCGCGCGGCGAATGTAGCGCACCAGAACCGGCACGAAGAACAGCACGATGACCAGCTTGACGATGGCGACCAGCGGGCCGCCCCAGGAGAAGAGCAGGAGAAAGGCCAATGCGATCATGACGAAGATGAAGATCGTCAGGGCCACATTGAACACGAACTGGCCGACGCTGTTGCCCTGGCGGAAGACGACATCCTTGCCGTGGGCCGCCAGCCGCCGATGGAGTTCGGTGAGAAAGGCGACGTATTCGGCATTGTGCTCGGCAAGATCGGCGAAGCCGCGATAGTCGGTATTGAACAGCTCGGCCATGCCGCCGGCCTTGAAGATGATGCGGGCGCGATAGCGGTTGGTGCTGATCCGCGTCGGCACGAAGGCGAGCCGCACCTCGGCGATGCCGTCATAGAAGACGCCGTCGCGCTTGCCGCCGTCTTCCTCCCAGGTCAGCGCATCGTCGGTGAGCCGGTAGGTGCGCGGCTTGACGAAGGCGTTCGCCCTCAGCCGGTAGACCGTCGGGTCGATGGCTGTGCTCATTGGGCGGGGGGCGCGAGGTCCGGATTGGGGGTGTAGCCGGGGCCGACGGTCAGCGGCTTGTCGGCCAGCACCGACTGGTCGAGATCGGAATGGAGCTTCTTGTCGATGGTCTCGATCACCTTGCCGTCGGCGGCAATCAGCCGGACGGTGACGGTGTAGTCCTTGTTCGCCTTGATGCCGGAGAGCGCATCGGTGGTGAAGGTATATTCCCGGCGCTCCGCCGTGACGTCCTTCGACTGCACGATCGGCGGTCCGCCCGACGGGTTCTCGAAGGTCGCCTCGATGCGCGAGTGCTCGGGCAGCGTGCGCAACGGCGCCGCGATCAAGCCGGCATAGGCCTCCGACAGGCGATAATTGAAGACGAAGCCGCCGCCGGAAATGTCGAGATAGGGCCCTCTTTCCAGGCAGCCGGCAAGCGCCACGACCGCCGCCAGCGCCAGCCATGTCACCGCCTTGCCGATCATGATGGCGTCGCTCCTTTGCCTTGCCCGTAAGGCACCCCCGGAATCCGAAATAGGCGATCCCGGCGATTTGGGCAATTGCCGCAGGCCGAGCCTTGTCGCGCTGGCACAAAGCCTGCAATCCTGCCGGGGACAGGAAGGAGCCATCGATGACAAGCGCAGCCGCCGTGGCGGCAATCCCCGCCTTTGCCGCACCCTATGCACCGGACGATGCCGCGCTGATCCGCGCCTTCATCGCCGAGACGCGCCTCGACGAAGCGGCGGAACGCCGCATCGACCAGCGCGCGACCGGCCTGATCACGGCGATTCGCGGTTCCGCGGGCGGCATCGGCGAGCTTGAGGACTTTCTGCGCGAGTTCGCGCTGTCGACCCGCGAAGGCCTGGCGCTGATGGTGCTGGCAGAGGCATTGCTGCGCGTGCCCGACGCGGCGACCCAGGACCGGCTGATCGAGGACAAGATCGGCAGCGGCGACTGGAGCGAGCATGCCGGCCGCGGCGGCAAGCCGTTCGTCGCCGCCTCGATCTGGGCGCTCGGCCTCACCAGCCGCATCGTCTATCCCGGCGACACGCCGGAGCGGCTGGTCGCCGGTCTGGTCAGCCGCCTCGGCAAGCCGGCGGTGCAGGACCGCCACGCGCCAGGCGATGCGCGTGCTCGGCCATCATTTCGTCCTCGGCCAGACCATTGGCGAGGCGCTCGGCCGGGCGCGGGCCGCGGAGAAGCAGGGCTATCGCTATTCCTACGACATGCTGGGCGAGGGCGCCCGCACCGCTGCCGACGCGGCGCGCTATTACGAAGCCTATGCCGGCGCCATCGCCGCCATCGGCAAGGCGGCCGGCAACAAGGGCGCATTGCCGGACCGGCCGGGCATCTCGGTGAAATTGTCGGCGCTCCATCCGCGCTACGAGGCGGTGAAGCACGACCGTGTCATGAAGGAGCTGGCACCGCGCCTGCTCGATCTTGCCCGCGCGGCCAAGGCGCACGACCTCAATCTGACCGTCGATGCCGAAGAGGCGGACCGCCTCGAACTGTCGCTGGAGGTGGTGGCGAAGGTGCTGGCCGACCCGTCGCTTGTCCGTTGGGACGGTTTCGGCCTGGCGATCCAGGCCTATCAGAAGCGCGCGGCGGACGTGGTCGATTGGGTCGGCGAGCGTGCCGTTGCGCTCGACCGGCGGCTGATGGTGCGCCTGGTCAAGGGCGCCTACTGGGACACCGAGGTGAAGCGCGCGCAGGAACGCGGGCTTGCCGACTATCCGCTGTTCACCCGCAAGCCGGCGACCGACCAGTCCTATCTCGCCTGCGCCCATCGTCTGCTGGCGCTCCGCCCGCGCATCTATCCGCAATTCGCCAGCCACAATGCGCTCACCGTCGCGTCCATCGTGGAGATGGCCGGCGGCACCGCCGGCTACGAGTTCCAGCGCCTGCACGGCATGGGCGAGACGTTGTTCACGGCGCTGCGCCGGGACGACAAGGCGATTGCAGCCCGCATCTACGCGCCGGTCGGCGGCCATCGCGAACTGCTCGCCTATCTCGTCCGTCGATTGCTCGAAAACGGCGCCAATTCCTCCTTCGTCTCCGTGGTCGGCGATACCGACGTGCCGGTGGAGACGCTTCTGAAGCGACCGGAAGCGCTTCTCGACGGCGGCAACCGCGTCCGCCATAGCCGCGTGCCCCTGCCGCGCGATCTCTACGCGCCAGCCCGGCGCAACTCGACCGGACTGGAATTCGGCAGCGCAGCCGAGCTTGGCGCCTTGCTTTCCGGCTTGGCCAGGGCCGGCGACGCACCGGTCGCAGCACGTCCGTTGACGGCCGCCGGCAAGGCAGACGGCGCCGGCCGGCCCGTCCTCAGCCCCGTCGACGGAAAGACCATTGTCGGCAATGTGGTGGACCTGCCGGTTGAATCGATCGATGAAGTCATGGCCGCGGCCCGGGCCGGCTTCGCAACGTGGTCGCGAGTGCCGGTGGCGGAGCGTGCCGATGCGCTCGACCGCCTGGCCGACCTTGTCGAAGGCGAACGCGACGGCCTCGTGGCGCTGATGGCCCGCGAGGGCGGCAAGACGCTGAACGACGGCGTCGCCGAGGTGCGCGAGGCGGCCGACTTCTGCCGCTACTACGCAGCCCAGGCACGGCGCCTCTTCGCGCCGGAGGTGATGCCCGGACCGACCGGGGAAAGCGACCGGCTGATCCGGCGCGGCCGCGGCGTCTTCGTCTGCATCTCGCCGTGGAATTTTCCACTGGCGATCTTCCTCGGCCAGACGGTGGCGGCGCTCGCTGCCGGCAATGCGGTGATTGCCAAGCCGGCCGAGCAGACGCCGCTCGTCGCTTTCCGCGCCTTCGAACTGCTGCACAAGGCCGGCGTGCCTTTGGCCGCGGCGCAGCTTGCGCCGGGCGACGGCAAGGTCGGTGCGGCGCTCACCGCCCACAGGCAAGTCGCCGGCGTCGCCTTCACCGGCTCGACCGAGGTCGCCTGGGCGATCAACCGCACGCTTGCCGCCAAGAAAGGCGCGATCGTGCCGTTCATCGCCGAGACCGGCGGCATCAACGCCATGATCGCCGACGCCACGGCGCTGCCCGAGCAGGTCGCCGACGACGTCGTGACCTCGGCCTTCCGCTCCGCCGGCCAGCGCTGCTCGGCGCTGCGCCTCCTCTGCCTGCAGGACGACGTCGCCGACCGCGTGCTCGAGATGATCGTCGGGGCGGCGAGTGAACTCAGCCTCGGCAACCCGAGCGACCCGGCCACCGACATCGGCCCGGTGATCGATGGCGAGGCCAGGGCCAATCTCGAGGCCCACATCGCGGCGATGAAGGCCGCGCCCTTCGCGACGATCCGCTTCGCCGGAACGGCGCCCAAGGCGGGGACCTTCGTCGCGCCGCACATCATCGAACTGGATTCGCCGAAGCGGCTGGAACGCGAGGTCTTCGGGCCGATCCTGCATGTGGTGCGCTGGAAGCCGCGCGAGCAGGAATCCCTGATCGCCGCCATCGCCGCCACCGGCTATGGCCTGACCCTCGGCATCCACAGCCGCATCGACGAGACCGTCGAGAAGATCGTCGACGCGCTGCCGGTCGGCAATGTCTATGTCAACCGCAACATGATCGGCGCGGTCGTCGGCACCCAGCCCTTCGGCGGCTCCGGCCTGTCGGGCACCGGCCCCAAGGCGGGCGGGCCCGACTATCTCGCCCGCTTCGCACTGGAGCAGGTGGTCTCGGTCAACACCGCGGCGGCCGGCGGCAACGCCTCGCTGATCGCCATGGAGGACGACTGACATGCACCGCTGCGCCGTTCTCGACGACTATCAGAATGTCGCCCTGGCGATGGCGGACTGGGCATCCCTCGGCTCCGATGTCGAAGTCACCGTCTTCAACCGCCACATCGGCGAGCGCGAGGCGGTGGCCGCGGCGCTTGCCGACTTTGACATCGTCGTCGCCATGCGCGAGCGCACCGTGTTCGATGCCGCGCTGCTGGCCGGACTGCCGCGGCTGCGCCTGCTGGTCACCACTGGCATGCGCAACGCCTCCATCGACATCGGCGCGGCGGAGCACCATGGCGTCACCGTCTGCGGCACCCATGGCGTGGCCGGATCGACGGCGCAACACACCTGGGCGCTGATCCTGGCCCTGGTGCGCAACATCCCGGCGGAAGTCGCGGATTTCCGTGGGCGTGCCGAATGGCAGCGGCGCATGTCCGTCGACCTCGTCGGCAAGCGCCTCGGTCTGGTCGGCCTCGGCCGGCTCGGCACGCGCGTTGCCCGCGTCGGGATCGACTTCGAGATGGACGTCGTTGCCTGGAGCCCCAATCTCACCGAGGAACGTGCCGTCGAGGCCGGTGCGACACGCGTCGCAACGCTCGACGAGTTGCTCAGGAGTTCGGACGTCGTCTCGGTCCACGTGACGCTCAACCCCGGAACGCGCGGCCTGATCGGCGCCGGTGAGCTCGCTTTGATGAAGCCGACGGCCTTCCTGGTGAACACGTCGCGCGGGCCGATCGTCGACGAAAGCGCTCTCGTCGCCGCGCTCGATGATGGACGGCTGGCGGGGGCAGGGGTCGACGTCTTCGACGTCGAGCCGCTTCCCGACGATCATCCTTTCCGGCGCTGCGAGCGCCTGATCGCGACCCCGCATATCGGCTACGTCACCGACGCGACCTACCGGATCTATTTCCGCGACGCGGTCGAGGACATCGCCGCCTGGCTCAGGGGCGAGCCGGTGCGGCGGATCGAGCCGGGGTGAACTCCGGAGAGGCGGCCGCTATGGTGGGACACCCGAAACGCATGGACAAAGCCAGCCGATGACCGACAAGGCCTTTCTCTCGCGCGCCATCGATCAGGGCAGGGGCGCTGCCCCCGCCGATCTGGTGATCAAGAATGTCGGGCTGCTCGATATCGTCTATGGCGGCATCACCGTCACCGACATCGCCATCTCGGGCGACCGCATCGTCGGCACCTACGAGCCCTATGAGGGCACGCGCGAGATCGACGGCACCGGCCTCTTCGCCGTGCCCGGCTTCATCGACACCCACCTCCACGTCGAATCCTCGCTTGTTACCCCGCAGGAGTTCGATCGCTGCGTCCTGCCGCACGGCGTCACCACGGCGATCTGCGATCCGCACGAGATCGCCAATGTGCTCGGGCTGGAAGGCATCCGCTTCTTCCTCGATTCCGCCGAAACGACGATCATGGACCTGCGCGTGCAGCTTTCCTCCTGCGTGCCGGCGACCACCTTCGAGACGTCGGGCGCCGAGTTGCTGGCCAGGGACCTGGTTCCGCTCGCCTCGCATCCCAAGGTCATCGGCCTCGCCGAATTCATGAACTTCCCCGGCGTGCTTGCCAGCCGCGACGACGTTCTCGACAAGCTCGTCGCCTTCCAGGACGGCCATATCGACGGCCATGCGCCGCTGGTGCGCGGCTACGACCTCAACGGCTATCTCGCCGCGCGCATCCGCACCGACCACGAGACGACGATTGCCGAGGACGGCCGCGAGAAGCTGAAGAAGGGTCTCGCCGTGCTCATCCGCGAGGGCTCGGTGACCAAGGACCTGCATGCTCTCGCCGAGATCCTCGACGAGCATTCCTCGAGCATGTGTTGCCTGTGCACCGACGACCGCAACCCGCTCGACATCGCCGAGGAGGGCCACCTCGACTACATGGTGCGCACGCTGATCGGCCTCGGCCGGCCGCTGCACCACGTCTATCGCGCGGCGAGCTGGTCGGCGGCCAATGCCTTCGGGTTGAAGGATCGCGGCATGATCGCGCCCGGCCGCCGCGCCGATATCGTGCTCGTCGGCGATCTGGAGGCGTGCTCGGTCAAGACCGTGATCTCCGCCGGCCGGATCGTCGACGATGCGCTCTTTGCCACGCGCAAGACGGTGGCGCCGGTCGGCCTCGACAGCGTCAGGGTGCGCGAGATCACGCCCGCCGATTTCCGCATTCCCGGTGCCGCCGCCGAACTCTCGATGATCGGCGTCGCGCCCGGCCGCGTCGTCACCGATCACGTACGCAGACAAGTGCCCGCGAAAGGCAACGAGCGCGTCGCCGACCCGGCCAGCGACATTGCCAAGGTGGCGGTCATCGAGCGCCACGGGGTCGATGGCTCGATCGGCCGCGGCTTCGTCACCGGTTTCGGCATGAAGCGTGGCGCCATCGCCTCGTCGGTCGGCCACGACAGCCACAATATCTGCGTCGTCGGCATGGACGACGACGACATGGCGGTGGCGGTCAACCGGCTGCGCGAGATCGGCGGCGGCTTCGCGGTGGCGGATGGCGGCAAGGTGCTGGCGGAGCTGGCCCTGCCGCTAGCCGGCCTGATGAGTCTCGAGCCCTTCGAGGCGGTCCACGCCGGCCTGATGCCGCTGCGCCGCGCGGCGCGCGAGCTCGGCTGCACGCTGCCGGAACCATTCCTCCAGGTTGCTTTCCTGCCACTCCCGGTCATTCCCCACATGAAGATCACCAATTTCGGTCTGTTCGACGTGGACCGGTTCGAACTGGTGAAGGAATGACATGTCGAAATTGACCGGCGGCGCCGGATCGATGACCGGCACGGACGCCTCCGGCGCCTCGGCGGCGGTTTCTGCGACCGGCGCCTGACGGCCGCGCTGCAGCAGATAGACGGTGAGGATGGTGAAGCCGACGGCGATGGCAATCGGCAGCGCTTCCGCGCCGAACAGGTCGACCAGATAGCCGACCGGCGTCGAGCCGACGATCGAGCCGGCCGAATAGGCCATGGCGAAGCCGGTCGAGACGATGGCGAGCTTCTGACCGCGAAAGTCCTGGCCGATGAGCACCACGCCGAGCGTGTAGATGCCGGAAATGGAGCCGCCGGCGAGGAACAGCACCGGCTCGGCCATCAGCGTGTGGCCCATGGCGAAGGGCAGGGCGAAGCTGGCCAGTGCCGCCACCACCGAGCAGAGCAGCAGCGTGATATTGCGCCCGTAGCGGTCGGCCATCCAGCCGAGGCCGGCGACCAGCACCGCCTCGCCGAGGCTGAAGACCGCCACCAGCCGCGCCGCTCCGCCGTCGCTGAAGCCGTGGGCGAGGCCGTAGAGCGGCAACAGGCTCTGCATCGCCGTCTCGCCGATGCCGCCGAGGAAGCCGGCGGCGACCAGACCGCCGGCCGCCGACAGGGCGAGCTTCAGCGTCTGCGGGTTGCCGCTGTCTTCCTCGTCTTCCGCTTCGCCTGCCGCCGGGCGGATCGACAGCGCCACCAGCACGCCGGCCGCCAGCGGCACCATGGCGACATAGAGCGGCAGCGCACCCGAGACGCCGACGCCGCCCAGCACCAGCGGGCCGATGAACTGGCAGGTGGCATAGAGCGTGCCCGAGGCGCCGATGATGCGCCCGCGATGACGGTCGTCGACGACGCCGTTGAGCCAGATCTCGGTGGTCGTCCACAGGGCGGCGAAGCAGGCGCCCATGACGAAGCGGGCGGCGAACCAGACGACGAGATTGCCGGCAAGCAGGATCGCCGCGAAGGAGGCCAGCGAGATGGCGAACATCGCCGCCACGATGAGCCGCACGCCGAAGCGGCCGATGAGTCGCGGCAGGATCGGGCCGACCACGAGAATGCCGGCGCCGGCCAGCGAAGCGTTGAGGCCGATCAGCCAGGTCGCCAGCCCCTGCTTCTCCAGCGCCAGCGAGAAGAACGGATAGCTGTAGCCGTAGAGCAGCGCCTCGGCGCCGATCAGCGACAGGACGCCGGCAACCCGCCAGAGCTTCATGAGAAGGCCCGCCTCGAAAGCTCGCCTAGATCATGCATTGCGGTTCGGCGCACCAGCACGTCTTGCCTTCCGGCACGAGGTTGAAGGTGCGGTAATCCGCCGTGATCTCCTCGCCAGGCTGGATGTCTCGGGTCGCGTAGACATAGAGCTGGTCCTCGACGCGCGCATTCGGCCGGCAGCTGTGGTTGAGATAGTCGACGCCCTCCGGCTCCCACATCGGCAGCAGGCAGAGCAGCTTGGTGCCTTCCAGCCTGAGATGCACCGACTGGCGCCACCAGTAGTCGTCGAGCTTGTCCTTCTCGGCCAGGTCGACCATCACCGACTTGCCGTCGAAGAAGCCGATCAGGCTGTCCTTGGGGATCGGCCGGGTCGCATAGATCGCCTTGTGATCCTCGGAGATCGTGCGAACCTCGAGAAAATCGAAGTTTGTGTAGCTCATGCCCCGAACCCTTCCCCGAACGCTTCGATGTCGAACGCCCCTTCGAGCATTGGAACCCCGCCTGACTGTCCGTCCCGTCCGGGCACGTAGGTTTGTCCGTCAAAAAGGTTAGCCGACCATTTCTCGGTCAGGCGCTGGGCATAGATGATCGGCATCTCGTGGACGTGCGGGCATTTTTCCAGCTCGGCGAAGACCGGATCGTTGTGGGCGGCGATCCAGTGCCTGCGGTCGTCGGAAAGGTGCACGCCGCGCGAAGGGTCCTGGGCGGTGCGGCTGTAATTGGTGATCGTGGTCGCCGACATGTTCTGCCAGGCGACGACGCATTTCTTGAAGAGCAGTTCGACCGCGTCGCGGTCGTCGACCATCTCGTAGGGCGCGCGTCCCCACGCCTTGATCGCCTGGTCGTGCACCAGCCGGGCAAAGGCGAAGGCATCCGAGGTGGTGTTGACCGCGGTGAAGGGGGCGCTCAGCGAGGGATCGTAGAGCGGGTCCCTGGGATCGCCGGCGTGCCGGCAGAAGGCGACCGAGAAGAACTCGTAGCCGGTCATCTGGCCGGTGACCGGGCACAGCACGTCTATGGTGTTGTTGAGAGTCCGTCCCGCGATAAGCGCCTGCACGTCGTCGGTCTGGCCGGCGACGCGCATCGCCTCGCCGAGCGCCTGGAGCTCCTCGGCAGCCGTCCGCAAGCGGGCCTCGTCGTGGACGAAGAGAGCCAGGAAGCCGGTCTTGCTCTCCTCCGCGACCTCGCGCCGGAACGCGGTGAACGCCGCCGCATATTCGGCGCCGTTGCGGAAGCGGGCGACGGAATAGCGTCCGAGCTTGAACTCGCGCCGGCCGGCGGAGCACTGCAGACCGTGGTGGAGCCAGTCGTTGAAAACGTCGGGCCTGGTCCCGTGGAACGGACACCGGCCGGCTGACGCGGCGCCCGACCGCAATGCCGCGGGGGCACGCTTGTGCGCGGACGGCGCCGCGGGCGCCTCTGCGAGACTCATGACTGCCTCCTCGTACGCATACTCAACAAATACTTAACTGCCGCGCCGAGAAATAAGCGGTCGGATTAACCGATTGTCAACCAAACGGGCGTGGTCGGGGTCGCCTTCCAGGTCCGAGCGGGAAGAAATTCTCCATATTTCACTAAGCGTTAACCATAGCAACGAAGAGTTGCATTGAACTTGCCGGTGAAGCGCGCCGGCCGCTGCCGGGGCGGCACCGTTCTGTCTGAGAGCTATTCCAAATAAAAATTGGGCAGAAATGCTGGATGGAATGAAGTAACGCGATGCGGCTCTTGCCATTGCGTCAAAGTCAAAATGCAACCCTACGTCGGAGGAAAAGGTTGCGCGGCTTGTATCTTAAGCAATAGTAAAATCTATCATTAAACCTATCGCAATGTCAGCTTGCCACGGTGCCCACCACCGAGAGGCATCGCGGGACGCTGCGCCATGGCAAAGGCACTGACCGGCCGAATTACCCTCAACCTGCTGGCGGGAATCGCCATTACCGTTCTGACGGTCGTGGGCACCATTTCGTGGATGGCCACCAAGCACAACGAGCAGGCCGCCCGTGGCACGCAGACCATGGTCGACGGCGGCCTCAAGTCGATGGGCAAGCGCCTCGCCCAGCTCGCCAACGACTACGGCTGGTGGGAAGAGGCCTACGACGCCTACATCCGCAAGGATGAGGAATGGATCGACGCCAATGTCGGCACCGGCATCACCGACACCGACATCGCCGATCTCCTGGTGATCATCTCGCCCGATGGCAAGGTCGACCATCAGTGGATGACCGACAATACGACCGACAAGGTCGACCAGATCATCACGCCGGCCGCACTCGCCGCCATCCGCAAGGTCGCGTCGGGCCTGCCGGTCGAGAACCTCGCCGGCGTCAGCAGCATCTATGCCGACACGCCGTCCGTGCCGATGATGATCGCCATCCAGCACCTGGCGCCGGTGTCCAAGGCGGGGGAGGTGAAGAACACCGACCTGCCGATCATCGTCTTCGGCCAATATCTCGGCAAGCAGCGCCTGCATGACCTCGGCCGGTCGTTCCTGATCGACGACCTGCAGTTCGCCCGCAACGACAAGGCGGGCGTGAACCGGGTGGCGATCCACGGCGTCACCGGCAAGGAACTCGGCGTCGTGGCGTGGACGCCGCCGACCCCCGGCAATGCGCTTCTGCGCAGCGCCCTGCTGCCGATCGGCATCGCGCTCGCCCTGTTCTGCGTCGTCGCGCTGACCACCGCCTTCAGCGCCCGCAAGATGGCGATCGCGCTGACCGAGAGCGAGCGCGAGGCGGTCACCGCGGCGCGCACGGATTCGATGACCAGCCTGATGAACCGTACCGGCTTCACCGAGATGCTGCAGTCGGTCTCGCATGCCGAAGCCTGTCGCAACGGCGCGCTGTCGGTCATCTATCTCGATGTCAACGGCTTCAAGACGGTCAACGATTCGATCGGTCATCACGGCGGCGACGCCCTGGTGCGCGCCCTGGCAACGCGCATTGGCCGCGTTCTGCCGCCGACCGCGACGCTCGCCCGGATCGGTGGCGACGAATTCGCCATCGCGCTGGTCGCCGACAACATTGTCGCCGCCACCGCGGGCACGGCGGCTGCGGCGGCGCGCTCGCTCGATCTGCCCTTCACGATCTGCGGCTTCGAGTTCCACGTCACCGCATCCGTCGGCTATGCCATTGCCGACGGACGCGGCATCGAGCCGGCCGAGCTGGTGCGCCGCGCCGACCTTGCCATGTATCAGGCGAAGAACGGCGCCGAACGCGAGGCGGTCGCCTACCATCCGACGATGGAGACCGGCGCGCGGGAGAAGAAGCAGCTCGAATCCGGCCTGCGCCGGGCCATCGAGAACGGCAGCGAGCTCAAGGTCTATTACCAGCCCGTGGTGCGCACATCCGATCTCACGATCGTCGGCTTCGAGGCACTGGCGCGTTGGGAATCGCCGGAGTTCGGCTCGGTCTCACCGGCGCTGTTCATTCCCGTCGCCGAGGAGACCGGCCTGATCCACGACATCGGCCGCTTCGTTGCCGATCAGGCATGCCGTGATCTCAACCGCTGGCCGGGCTACCGCATGGCGATCAACGTCTCGCCGGTGCAGCTGCGCGACCCCAGCTTTGCCGGCGATCTCGGCGCCATCGTGCGCAGCCACGGGCTCTCCGCCGATCGTATCGAGCTGGAGCTGACCGAGGGCATCCTGGTCAACAATCCGACCATCGCCAAGCGCAAGCTCGCCATGCTGAAGGAATACGGCTTCACGCTCGCCCTCGACGACTTCGGCACCGGCTTCTCCTCGATCGGCTATCTGCGCCAGTTCCCCTTTGACGTTCTCAAGGTGGACCGCTCCTTCGTGCGCGACATCGGCATGAATGCCACCGCCAATGCCTTGATCCAGTCGCTGGTCTCGCTCGGCGATGCGCTCGGCCTCTCGGTGATCGCCGAAGGAATCGAGAACGAGGAACAGCTCAAGCTGCTGCGCATGATCCAGTGCGAGTTCATCCAGGGCTTCATGATCAGCCGGCCGGTCGCCGCCGACGACATCGATGCACTGATCGTGGCCGCCGAGGAAGACAGGGGGATGCATGCCGGAGCCGGGCGGCTGGTCGATCGCAAGGTAGCCGCCAGCCCTTGAGCCGGGCCCGGCAGCGGCCTGCAGCGAACGGCTGATTAACCACGTTCGGCTGCAGTTTCCGGTTTCATGCAACCTTAACGCCACGGCGCGATGCTGCGCGCGATGTCCTTGTTGCGTCGCGCTTTTCCGACTTCGCGCATAGGGCGCCCGGATATCCGGTTCGCCCTCAGCATCGTGCTGCCCGCGACGGTCATTCTCATCATCGCCGTCACGACGCTGATCTTCGCGCTGAACGAGATCGCCCGCGAGGTCAATCACACGGCGCTGTCGCTGACCGAAAAGACGGTTGAAGCGGCGGTGCAGTCGACCCTGCACCATATGGCCGACACCCACGGCGACTACGCCATCTGGGACGATGCCGCGCGCAAGCTTTACGGCACGGTCGATCAGCAGTTCGTCGACGATTCGTTCGTCTCGTCGACGCAAGATCCGATCTTCTTCGACACCGCCTACCTTCTCGACCCGGACGGCAAGACGATCTTCGCCTACCGCTTCGGCGCGGCGACCACCCGGACGCCCCGGGAAGCATTCGGGCCATCGCTGAGGCGGCTCATGCGGGCGATGGCCGGCGCCTCCACGGCTGAAGCGCGCAGCGTGTTGGTCAAAGGCGCCTGGGGCCCGATGGTCATGGCGATCGGACCGGTGGTTCCGTTCTCGAAGGAAATCCCCGTACCGCAGCACAAGCGGATTCTCATCCTTGCCAGGACGCTCGACAAGAACGCCATCCAGAGGCTGTCTCAGGATTACCTGATCAACCGACTGACCCTGGTGCCGGCATTTGCGGCCCCGGACAGCCAGACCGCCATTCCGCTCATCGACGCGGATGGGCGGACCATCGCCGCTCTCACCTGGAAGGAGCGGATGCCCGGCAGCGAGGCGCTGACCCGCCTGAACCCGTGGGTCATCGGCATGCTCGGCGCACTCGCCGTTACCATGTTCGTGCTGGTCGTCATCGCCGCGCGCGGCTTTGCCCGTGTGCGCAGGGGAGAGGTTCAGGCGCAACACGCCGCCACGCATGATGCGCTCAGCGGCCTGCCCAATCGGGCGGCGTTGCTCGAACACCTCCAGGACGCGATCGACCGACGCCGTGGCCATGGCGGCCTGGCGATTGCCTGCATCGAGCTGGACGTGGTCAAGGAGGTCAACGATACCTATGGCCGTGAAGTCGGCGACCAGTTGCTGCGCAAGGTGGCGCAGGGCTTCCGGACGCTGGCCGGCAAGTGCTACCTGGTTCGCGTCGGCGGCGACGAATTCGCCATCGTCATCAACAAGCCCCTCGCAGCCGACAGGGCCAACGAATTGAGCGAACGGCTCACCCGCTTTTTTGCCAAGCCCTTCGACATCGGCGGCCGCGTCATCCCGGTCAGCGCCAGTGTCGGCATCGCCCTGATCGATGAAGCCGGCGTCTCGGCGGAGGAAGCACTGCGCCGCGGCGATGTCGCCATGTATCAGGCCCGGCAGGAAGGCCGCAATCGCGTCTGCATGTTCGACAACTCACTCGACGCACAGCGCCGCAGGCGCCTCGAGATCGCCGGCGACTTGCGGCGCGCCCTCGCCGCTGACGGCCTGAGGCTGTTTTATCAGCCGGTCTGCAGCGCCCGCGACGGCAGCATCGTCAGTGCCGAGGCTCTGATCCGCTGGCCGCGCGGTGACGACGCCCCGCCGATCTCGCCGGCCGAATTCATCCCGATCGCCGAGGAGACCGGCCTGATCGACGAACTCGGCATGTGGACCCTTCGGCGGGCGTGCCGCGACGCCACGGCATGGCCCGGCCTCAAGGTTTCGGTGAATGCCTCGCCGGCCCAGTTCTCGAATCCGAACCTCGCCGAAGCCATCGCCGCCGTGCTCAAGCAGACCGGCTTCCCGGCCGAACGGCTCGAGATCGAGGTGACCGAGACCTTTCTCGTCACCCACCCCGAACAGGCGCGGCGGGCGATCAACTCGATCCGTGCACTCGGCATTACCGTGGCGCTTGATGACTTCGGCGTCGGCTATTCGAGCATCGGCTATCTGCGCAGCTTCGCCTTCGACAAGGTCAAGCTCGATCGCTCGTTGATCGCCGGCATCGACCGGGATCCGCGCGCTCAGAAGCTGGTCCAGGCCACCGTAGCGCTTGCCGACGCACTTGAACTGAGCGTCACCGCGGAAGGTGTCGAGACAGAGGAGGAGGCAACGATCCTGAAAATTGCCGGCTGCGACGCATTTCAGGGCTATTTCTTTGGCCGCCCGGCACCGGCCGCCGAGCTGACGGCGATGCTCGGCGCCGAAGCGTCACTGCCCCGGACCGCTCGCCCGCTGCGCCTCGCCTGAGCCTGACCCTGCCGGGCGATGGCCTGAACTTGACCGCGATTGCGGCCTATCGTCGGACGACTATCAGTGTCGCCGCTGGCACGCATCGCCGGATAGCGCCAGGCCCCATGATTGCAGAAAGGCGGAAGAAGCATGCTGATCAGGATGATCGTCGACAGCGTGACGGCGCTCGGCGAAGAACCGCTCTGGGACGTGGGGCAGCAGAAGCTCTGCTGGCTCGACGCTGCCTCGATCGCCCCTATATGACGTCGATGACTCCGCCGCCGGTGCCCGATATCGTCGAGAGCAGCCCGCCGGTCGGCTCCCTGTTCGCCATCGACGGCCTTGGCGTGAGGGGCCTTCCCGAGTACAGGTTTGGCGGTTGATCCAGCCATGCGGAGAGAACAGCAGAAGTCCATTGTCGCCGCATGCGGGCTTGCCTGTCGCGAACATTGGCGTGGGTGGGGCAGGGATGCTTGAGCACTATCAGGCATACAGGTTTGCCGTCGCTCCGATGATGGATTGGACCGACCGGCACTGCCGCATGTTCCATCGGCAGCTGACCCGCCGCGCGCTGCTCTATACCGAGATGGTCACCGCCGACGCCGTCATCCACGGCGACCGGCAACGCCTGATCGGCTTCGCGCCGGA
Source organism: uncultured Alphaproteobacteria bacterium (assembly GCA_963743015.1). Taxonomy (GTDB): domain Bacteria; phylum Pseudomonadota; class Alphaproteobacteria; order Rhizobiales; family Kaistiaceae; genus CAVSRC01. Next base: position 43,853 of record CAVUOD010000014.1, on the reverse strand, counting down.
AGAGCACCCGCTTGCCATCCAGCTCGGCGGCGCCGAGCCCGGCAAGCTGGCGGAAGCCGCGCGCATCGCCGCCGGCTTCGGCTATGACGAGATCAATCTCAATGTCGGCTGTCCGTCCGACCGCGTTCAGTCCGGCACCTTCGGCGCCTGCCTCATGCGCTCCCCGTTGCTGGTGGGCGAGGCCGTGGCTGCCATGAAGGCGGCCGTCTCCATTCCGGTGACGGTCAAGTGCCGCCTCGGCGTCGATGAGCAGGACCCTGAGGCTGCGCTGGACGCGCTGGCGGACGCGGTGGTCGCCGCCGGCACCGACGCGATCTGGGTTCACGCCCGCAAGGCGTGGCTGGAGGGCCTGTCGCCGAAAGAGAACCGCGACGTCCCGCCGCTCGACTACGATCGCGTCTATCGGCTCAAGCGCCGGCTTCCCGACATGTTTGTCGGCATCAATGGCGGCATCGCCACGCTCGATGAGGCGGCGGGCCATCTCGCCCATGTCGACGGCGTCATGCTCGGCCGTGCCGCCTATCACACGCCGGCCATCCTTGCCGATATCGACCGACGCTTCTATGGCGCCGGCGGCGGCCCCGAGCCGCATGAGGCCGTCGCCGCGATGCTGCCCTATATCGCGGCGGAGCTTGCCCGCGGCACGCGCCTGTCGCACATCACACGCCACATGCTCGGCCTGTTCCACGGCGCTCCGGGCGCCCGCGCCTGGCGCCGCATCCTCACCGTCGGCTCGGTCAAGCCGGACGCGGGCCTCGATGTCGTTCAGGAGGCCCTGGCTGCGGTCACGCCCGCACATGCGACGCAGGCCGCCATCTATGCCAGCCTGGCGGAGAGCCTCGGCTAGGGCTGTGGCCCGGACGGAGCGCAGCGCAATCCGCGACGGAACTGCCCCGCATCTCGCTTCGCTTCATGCGGGCTAAGGCTTCAGCACCAGCCGGTCGCCCGAGATCGCATAGCCGGACAGCGAATTGAGGAAGCTCATGCCGAGCAGGCTCTCCTGAAGCGTGCCCGGCGGGGCGACCAGCGCCTTGATGTTGTCGCGGTCGATGGTTCCGATGCTGATGCGGTGAATGGTGATCGGAGCGGCGCGGATCGTCCCGTTGGCGGTCTCGATCGGCATGCCGAAGTCGAGCTTCGTCGTGTCGATGCCGATGGCCGCGGCGTCCGCCGGCGTCAGCGTCACCAGGCTGGCGCCGGTATCGACCAGCATCATCATCGCCACGCCGTCGACGCCGGCACGCACGGCGAAATGACCGTCGCCGTTGCGCATGATGACCACGCTGTTGCCGCCCTCGCCGGTGAGCTGCCCGCTGATCGGAATGCCCGGCACGAGCACGCCGAGCAGGCGTCCGCCGACGCCGGCAAGCTCACTGCGATAGGCATAGGCGCCGACCAGCACGATGAGGATCGCCCCCCAGCCGAGGACGGCGCGCACCACCTCGCGGCCACGCACGCGGCCGATCAGTGCCGAGCTGACGAACAGCAGCAGGGCGACGAAATAGACCAGGCGGACAGGGCCGCCGGAGGACATGTCGAAGCCGAAGGACGGCGCCAGCATGACCGCCAATGCGGCGAAGCCGGCCGCGACGAGCAGAAGCACGAGCCAGAAGAACAGCCGCGGCGGTCGATTCATCGCCGGGGCTCTTGCTGCCGCGATGCCGATGCTGCCGCCAGCCGCTCAGGCAACTCGGCCATGATGCGCTGCCGCTCGTGGTCGGAATAGGACGCCCACTGACCGATCTCCGGCAGCGTCCGTCCGCAACCGGCACACAGGCGCGTGCCGGGATCGATGGCGCAGAGCTTGGTGCAAGGTGAGATCATGGGGCAGCGTCGGGATTATCCGGCGATCACAGCGTCGCGGCGCCGATCAGCCATGCCACCAGCGCCACCTGCTGGCAGGCGCCGAGGGTATCGCCGGTGCGGCCGCCGACCGCCTGCGCGGTCAGTCGCGTGAAGATATAGGTGGCCAATGCGGCCAGAACAGCGGCGAGCACGGCCGGCCTGAGGCCGACAACGGGAATTGCGACCACGGCGAGAACCGCCGCCGTAGCCAGCGCCAGCACCATGGCGTTGTTGTCGGGCGGGCCGGTGTCGTGGGCAAGCCCGCCGTCCTCGGCCGGCGGCAGTTCGTGCCACAGGCGCACCAGCGCCGCCCGCGAAATGCCCTCGGCAAGCGCCAGAGCGATCGCCGCGTGGACCACGCCGGCGCCGATGATGGCTGCCAGACAGGCGATCCGGATGACCAGTGACAGTACCAGCGCGGCGGCGCCAAAGCTGCCGATGCGGCTGTCATGCATGATCTCCAGCCGGCGCTCGGCCGTTGCCCCGCCCAGGCTGTCGGCCACGTCGGCAAGCCCGTCTTCGTGCAGGGCGCCGGTCAGCCCCATGGTCGTCGCCACGGCGAGGGCTGCGGCGACCAGCGGCGGCACGCCGATGGCGCCGGCAACGACAAGGACGATGCCGCCGGCGATCCCGACAAGCAGGCCGACGACCGGGAAGAGGCCGGCGGCACGCCGGAAATGCGGCCGGATATCGGGATCGACGCCGAGCCAGCCGGCCGGCACGCGGGTCAGGAAGGCGAGCGACGACTTCAGGTCGCCGACAAACCTATCGGGGTCCGGAAACGGGTTCGTCTCGCTCATGGTCCCAGGGACTCGTCGCTTGCGACCGGCAGCGCCGTGGTTATAGAACCTTGCCGCGACCAGGCCAACGGCGGCCCGGACGATTCCTCGTTTTCTGCGATTTTGAGGCCCGAATGACATCTTCCGCCAGCGGGCTTCCCTTCGACGATATCCGCGCCCTTGTTGCCGCCATGCCCGGACCGGACGCGCAAGCCGCGGCAGCGGCGCGCGCCCACGACGCGACGCTGACCAAGCCGCCGGGCTCGCTCGGCCGGCTGGAGGACATCGCCGAATGGCTGGCCGCATGGCAGGGCAGGGTGCCGCCGATGGTCACCCAGCCGCTGGTCGCCGTCTTCGCCGGCAATCACGGCGTCGCCGCCCGCGGCGTCTCGGCCTATCCGGCTGCCGTCACCAAGCAGATGGTGGAGAACTTCTCGGGCGGCGGTGCCGCCATCAACCAGATCTGCCGGGTCAACAATCTCGGCCTGAAGGTCTTCGATCTGGCCCTCGACCTGCCGACCGGCGACATCACGGTGGAAGCGGCGCTCGACGAGCGGATGTGCGCCGGGACCATCGCCTATGGCATGGAGGCGATCGAGGGGGTCGATCTGCTTGCCATCGGCGAGATGGGCATCGCCAACACCACCGTTGCCGCCGCGATCTATTGCGGCCTGTTCGGCGGCGAACCCGGCGATTGGGTCGGCCCGGGCACCGGGGTCGACGATGACGGGCTCAAGCGCAAGCGCGACGCCGTTGCCGCGGCGCTGGCCTGCCATGCCGGTCACCTCGACGATCCTCTGGAGGTCTTGCGCCGCCTGGGCGGGCGCGAAATCGCCGCCATGAGCGGAGCGATCCTCGCCGCCCGGCTCAACCGCGTGCCGGTCATCGTCGATGGCTATGTCGCCAGCGCCGCCGCCGCCGTGCTCTTCGCCATGGACGAGCGCGCGCTCGACCATTGCCTGTTCGGCCACGTTTCCGCCGAGCCGGCCCACCGCCGCGCCCTGGAGCGCATGGGCAAGGCGCCCCTCCTCGACCTCGGCATGCGGCTCGGCGAGGGGACCGGCGCCGCGCTCGCTGCCGGCATCGTCAAGGCGGCCGCGGAGCTGCATGCCGGCATGGCGACCTTCGAGTCCGCCGGCGTGTCGAACAAGGACGGCTGAGCCGCTGATTGCAAAGAGCTTCTGCGTGAACTTCAAAGCACCCCGCAAGGGGGGAGAGGACCCCAAAACCAGGGCCGTACATATGGCTGCTCAGCCTAGCCCGTGCGCAGCCAGCCGCGGCGAGGTTCCCGGCCGGGATCGCTGACCGGCGGCAGGGCCTCCATCACGCGCGATTGCGGGAAGGTGGCGATCGCCTCGGTGCCCTCGCGCAGTTTCGATTTCAGCTCGAACGTGCCGTCATGGGTGCTCATCAGCGCCTGCACGATGGGCAGGCCGAGCCCGGCGCCGCGCTCGGCATTCTTGTGGGCGATCGAGCCCTGACCGAAGGACGACAGCACGATCGGTATCTCTTCGGGCGGAATGCCCGGCCCGTTGTCGCGCACCGACAGATATTGCCCGCCATCCGCAGACGCGGCCACCGAGACCGCGATCTCGCCGCCCGACGGCGTGAACTTGATGGCGTTCGACAAGAGGTTGAGCGTGATCTGGCGCACGGCACGGTCGTCCACCCACAGACGCGGCAGGCTGCGCTGGAAGCTCTGCGTGATGGTGATGTTCTTGGACTTTGCCTTGATCTGCAGCAGGTTGACGCAGTCCTCGGCGACATGGGCGAGTTTGACCGGCTCCTCATGCAGTTCGTAGCGGCCGGCCTCGATGCGCGACAGGTCGAGGATTTCGTTGATCAGGTTGAGCAGGTGCTGTCCGCTGGTATGGATGTCGCCGACATATTCCTTGTAGTTGGCGTGTCCGATGGAGCCCAGCACCTCGTTCTTCATGATCTCCGAGAAGCCGAGGATGGCGTTGAGCGGGGTGCGCAGCTCGTGGCTCATGGTGGCCAGGAAGCGCGACTTGGCAAGGTTGGCCTCTTCCGCCCGGCGGCGCGCCTCGTCCGAGATCGAATTGGCCGTTTCCAGCTCGGCAATCAGCAGGTCCTTCTCGGCGCGGTAGCTGAGCATCGACAGCGTCGCCGAATAGAGCCGTGAGGCCAGGATGAGGAAGAACACCTGGGCGCCGAGCGCCATGATCGACAGCGCGATCAGCAGGAGCTCCTTGCGGCCGAGGAACATCGCCACAAGCGTCAGCGTGACCGGGATCGTTCCGGCAACCGCCGCGGTCGGCACGGTCGAGGCGAGCGAGGTGACCACCGAGATGACCACCAGCATGGTCGCGAACTGGAATATCTCGACGCCGCTGGTGTCGCCGCCATTGACCGGGACGAGGACCAGCACCGCGGCCCACGCCACGCCGGTGAAGAATTCGGCGATCACGAACCGCCTGAGCCATGTCTTGATCGGCACCTCGGCTGGCGCCGTTCCGATATAGCGACGGCACAGCGCCAGCATCACCAGATGCATGGCAAGCACCAGCAACGCCCAGCCGGCGACGACCAGCGGGCGCGTCCATAGCAGGGCCGCCGCGGCTACGATGGCGATGAGCAGCGGCACCGCATAGGCGGCGCTGATGCGGTTCTGCGCGAAGGTGAGCACCAGCTCGTAGTCGAAGGCGGGCCTGGTGCCGGAGGTCGAGGTCAGGCGCTCGCGCTGGTCGCGTACGGTGCGCAGGACCGAGCGGCGCCGTTCGGCCCGCTCGCGGCTTCGGGCCGTCTTGTCGCTTTCGGAAGCGGACGAGGCGGTGTTCATGTTGATATGCGCGTGGCCCCGAATAATGACTCCCTGAGAGGATCACAGCAGGAGCCGAGGCGTGAAGATCGCAGAAGAGGTTTAATTTGCTGCTCAACATCATGGTTAATCATGGGCAAACGTGAGATGGGGCAGGGTGTTGACCGGGCGGGCGATCTCGACCGGGTGGTCGGCGCCATTCGCGCCTGCCGCATCTGCCGCGAGCGGCCGCTTGGCGCGCCGCTGCCGCACGAGCCGCGCCCGGTGCTCAGCGTCTCGCCGAGCGCGACGATCTGCATCGTCGGCCAGGCACCGGGCACGCGCGTCCATGCCTCGGGCGTGCCCTTCACCGACCCGTCCGGCGACCGCCTGCGCGCCTGGTTGGGGCTCGACGCCGACACCTTCTACGACGTCAGCCGCATCGCCATCGTGCCCATGGGCTTCTGCTTCCCGGGGCAGGACGCGCGCGGTGCCGACCTGCCGCCGCGGCGCGAATGCGCGCCGGCCTGGCGGGCGGAGCTGTTCGCGGCGCTGCCGCGTATCGAGCTGCTGCTCGCCGTCGGCTCCTACGCCCATGCCTGGCATCTCGGTCCGCTCAAGCGCAAGACACTGACCGAGACCGTCGCCGCCTGGCGCCAGATCATGGCCGCCGCGACCCGGCCGACAGCCATCCCGCTGCCCCATCCGTCATGGCGCAACAACGCCTGGATCAGGAGGAACCCTTGGTTCGAGAGCGACCTGCTGCCCGCGGTGAGGAAGGCCGTCGCCGACCGGCTGGGGTCCGCCACGAATTGACATCGAGGAATATTGTTCCTATAGACGCCGGTCTTTTGCGCCTGGATGGAAAAATATTCCGGGCGAAACCGGATCGTTCGCGAGGAATGAAGGCATGATCGACCGCCTCGACCGCAAGATCCTGCAGATCCTGCAGGAGGATGCCACGGTTCCCGTCGCCGAGATCGGCCGCCGCGTGGGGCTGTCGACGACGCCCTGCTGGCGCCGCATCCAGAAGCTCGAGGAGGAGGGGGTGATCACCGGCCGGGTGGCGCTGCTCGACCCGAAGAAGGTGAACACCAAGGTGACGGCCTTCGTCGCCATCACCACCAACCAGCACAATGACGAGTGGCTGCGCCGCTTCGCCGAAGTGATCCGCGACTTCCCCGAAATCGTCGAATTCTACCGCATGGCCGGGCAGGTGGATTATCTGCTGCGCATCGTCGTCCCCGACATCGAGGCGTACGACAATCTCTACAGGCGGCTGATCGCGCGCATCGACATCGCCGACGTGTCGACCACCTTCGCCATGGAGCAGATCAAGTACACGACCGAGCTTCCGCTGAGCTACGTCACCCTCGACAAGGACAAGGAAAAGGCCAGGGCGTCCTGACGGTCAGCCGCGCGCCTTGAGCCGCGCGAGCTGCTTGGGGTCGGTCAACTCCTTCACCGCGTCCCTGCCGATCCAGCGCGCCGACCGGTCGTCGGAAGCCGCCAGCTTGCGTGCCAGCGCCAGCGCCGGGCGGTGCAGTGCCTGGGAGTGCTTGCCGATCTGCCGGAGGGCCCAGCTGACCGCCTTGCGCACATAGTTGCGCGGGTCGGTCGCATGTCGCTCGACCAGTTCAAGAAAGCCCGCGAAGACACTGTCCGGAATCGTCTTTCCGTGAACGGCGTAGACGGCGATGAACGAGAAGGCGGCGCGCCGCACATATTCGCGCTCGTCCTTGGCCCATTGCCGGATCTTGTCTTCGACGAAGGGCGTCTTGACGAAGAGATGCAGACAGGCGCCGTCACAGAGCGCCCAGTTGTCGAAATCCGCTGCCCAGGCGTCCATCTGCTCCGCTGTCACCTTGGCCGGCTCGTCGAGGTCGCAGGCCATGATGCGCGCCTCGTGCAGGCCGCTCCGCCACAACGCCGCGGCCAATGCGTGATTGCGCGCGTAGCGGCGCGCGATCGGCTTCATCGCGGCCAGCGATACGCCGGCCGTGTTGCCGGTGATGCCGAAGCGCGCCATGCCGGCCCGGTTCTCCGCCGTGCCGGCGGCCTGCAACGCGGCGACGATGGCATTGGCTGCCGCGGCCGGGTCGTCGGGTGGGCTGCCGCTCGCCGCATTGACGCTCCGCCGCCCGGATGGCCTACTTGCCGAGGCTCTCGCCATGTCACCGCCTCCCGCCCCATCGAAAGGGATTTCCTTGGATCGCGACCTGCAGCGCCTTCACGAAGCCCAGCAAATGGCGGTGCAGATGTTCGCCAGACAGCCGAAGGAGCATAGCGGCAAGGGGATCGTCACCACCGTTTTCGACCGCGAATTCGCCTCCTGCTGGGTGCTCCTGTCGGAACTCAAGCGCCTCAATGTGACCCTTCCCATCGAAGGATTCCACCGTCCTGGCGAGCTTTCCGACCGCCACCGCGCGCTGGTCGAAGGGCTCGGCCTGCCGCTCACCCTCAGGCAGCTCGACGACGACGTCGTCCGCTTCGGCATGAAGCCCTATTCGATCTGGCGGGCGCGCTTTCGCGAGGTCCTGTGGATCGATTGCGACAGCTTCCCGCTGCGCGACCCGTCCTTCCTCTTCGACGATCCGGAATACCAGGCGAAGGGTTCGCTGTTCTGGCGGGACGTGTTCGGCGTCGACCGCTGCTCGGTGTGGCACCCCTCGGCCGATGTGTGGGGCGTCTTCAACGTTCCGCCCAACGATGCCGAGGAGTTCGAGACCGGCCAGCTTCTGATCGACAAGGAGCGCTGCTGGTCGGAGCTCGGCCTGGTCCTGCACTTCAACCGCCGTTCGGACGTCTATTATCGCTATGTCTGGGGGGACAAGGACACCTTCCGCCTTGCCTGGCAGAACCTCGCTGCCGCCAAGGCGGGCGGCAAGCTCACCGGTTTCGACCATCTTGCCGATCCCGATGGCGTCCCCTTCGGCTTCATGCCCTACGGCCCGTTCCACATGGGACGGCCCAACGACCAGCACAAATGGGGTGGCGGCACCGTCATGGTCCAGCGCGACCGAGAGGGCCGGGCACTGTTCAACCACCGCAACACCGACAAGTTCAGGATCGAGGACGACAACGTCTTCAACCAGGACATCGCCAACGAGGCGATCTACCACCAGCACCTGGCGAAACTGCGCGAGCTGCTGGCCTCGGCGTCGTAGCCGGCAAGGCGCGAAGCGCATTGCGAGACTGCCGTCCCGGATTACGCGGAGTTCACCCTTGGGCGCATCGAAGGTGCGACCCGGGGGCTCCATCCGGGCCACGGACTGCGAGCACCCCATTCCCTCGGTCATCCTCCGGCACGGCGAAGCCGGGACCGGAGGATCGGCTGCGGCAGACACGGCAAATATCGTGCTGCAGGAAAGCGATCCCCCGCTCTCGCTTCGCTCGGCGGAGGATGACGGTGAGGACGGACTAGGTTCCCGCGAGGAGCCCGCGCCTAATCCTTCTCCAGCCGGGCGATCAGGCTGGAGGTGTCCCAGCGTTTGCCGCCCATCGCCTGCACCTCGGCGTAGAACTGGTCGACCAGCGCCGTCACCGGCAGCTTGGCGCCGTTGCGCCGCGCCTCTTCGATGGCGATGGCGAGATCCTTGCGCATCCAGTCGACGGCGAAGCCGTGATCGAACGCGCCGGCATTCATCGTCTTGGAACGGTGGTCCATCTGCCAGGATTGCGCCGCGCCCTTGGAGATCACGCCGATCACCTGCTCGACGTCGAGGCCCGCCTTCTTGGCGAAATGAATGCCCTCGGAGAGCCCCTGGATCAGACCGGCGATGCAGATCTGGTTGACCATCTTGGTGAGCTGCCCGGCCCCGGCCGGCCCCATCAGGCCGACCATCCTGGCGTAGCAGTCGATCACCGGCCTGGCCTTGTCGAAGACGTCCTGGTCGCCGCCGACCATGACGGTGAGCTGGCCGTTCTCGGCACCCGCCTGGCCGCCGGAGACCGGCGCATCGAGGAAGCCGATGTCCATCTCCCTGGCCACCGCATAAAGCTCGTAGGCCACGATCGCCGACGCCGTGGTGTTGTCGATGAAGATCGCGCCCGCCCTCATGCCGGCAAAGGCGCCGTCCGGCCCGAGCGTCACCGAGCGCAGGTCGTCGTCGTTGCCGACGCAGGAGAAGACGAAGTCCGCGCCGGTCGCCGCCTCGCGCGGCGTCGCCGCCGTCTTGCCGGGATTTTCCGACGCCCACTTCGCCGCCTTGGCGACGTTGCGGTTGTAGACGGTCACCTGATGGCCGCCGCGCCTGGCCAGATGTCCGGCCATCGGATAGCCCATCACGCCGAGGCCGATGAAGGCGACGTTTGCCATTTCGCATATCCTCCAGAATCTGAACAGGGGCGGGAAGGGACCGCAAGCGCCGCGTCAGGCCGATTGGGTGACTTCCTCGGGGGTTTCTTCCTTGGGCGCCACAGCGAGGTGCTTGGTCATGTGCACCTCGAGCGCGCTCAGCGTTCGCCGCAGCGACTCCACGATGATCAGATAGAATACCGCCGCCCACAGGTAGAACGAGATGTCGTAGGTCTGCGAGAAGACGTAGCGGGTCTGCCCCATGATATCGAGGACGGTGATCAGGCTGGTCACGGCGCTCGCCTTGACGATGGAGATCATCTCGTTGCCGTAGGGCCTGAGCGCGGTCATCAGCGCCTGCGGCAGGATGACCTTCCACAGGGTGATGAAACCGGGAAGCGCCAGCGCCCGGCTCGCTTCCCAGCTTCCCGCCGGCACGGCGCGGAAGGCGCCGTAGAGGATCTCGGCCTGATAGGCGGCGGTATTGAGCGCGAAGGTGAAGACGGCGCAGTTGAAGGCATCGCGGAAGAACCACCACAGCCCGGCGGCGCGGAAGAAGCCGACGAACTGGCCGGCGCCGTAATAGACCAGGAAGAGCTGGGCGATGATCGGCGTGCCGCGGAAGAAATAGGAATAGCCGTAGGCCAGCCAATTGAGCGCCCGGTTCTTCGACAGGCGGGCAGTGGCCACCGGAATCGAAACCAGCGCGCCGATCGACAGGCCGAGGACGCACAGCTTGATGGTCGTCCACACCCCCTCGATGATGCCCGGCCCGAAGCGGGAGAGCCGGTCGGCGGTGATGCTTTGATAGAGCACGAAGACCAGCGCAACGGCGACGACGATCCAGAATCCGATGAAGGTGTAGCCGGCCCACGTCACCGGGCTGCGTGGCTGTGGCGGTGCTTCTTCCACTGAAGCGGCCGCCGTCATCGTTCGACCCCGCGCGACGCCCAGGCGTCGATCCGCCAGATGCCGATGGAGGAGAGGATCGACAGGGCGAGGTAGATGAGGCAGGCCACAAGATAGAAGAAGAACGGTTCCTTGGTCGTGCCGACGGCCACCGTCGTCTGGCGCAGAAGGTCATTGAGCGTGATGGCCGACACCAGGGCGGTGTCCTTCATCATCGACAGATAGAGGTTGGACAGCGCCGGCAGAGCCAGGCGGACGAGCTGTGGCACGATGACGAAGCCCATCGTCTGCACGCGCGTCAGGCCGATGGCGTAGGCGCCCTCATACTGGCCGTGCGGGATGCCGCGGAAGGCCGAGGCGAAGGCTTCGCTGGCATAGGCCGACAGCACCAGGCCGAGCGCCACCATGCCGGCGAGGAAGGCCGAGATCTCCATCGGCGTGCCGAAAAGCGCACGCGTGATGCTGGAGACCGCATACTGGGCGCCGTAATAGACGACGAACAAGGTGAGCAGCTCGGGCAGGCCGCGGAAGATCGTCGAATAGATTTCGCCGCCGCGGCGCACCAGCGGGTCCGACGATTGCTTGGCCAGCGACATGAAGAAGCCGACGATGATGCCGATCGGCAGCGTTGCCAGTGACAACGCGATGGTAACTCCGGCGCCTGCCGCAAGTTCGTCGCCCCAGCCGTTGGAGCCGAATTGAAGCAGGCTGAACAGGTCCCCCAACCGCTTGATTCCTTCCGTCGCGGTCTAGCATGGCCGGCTCCCACGATGCCCCGCGCAGGACCGGCAGACGAAGGCGGCCGGACGAAACGCCCGGCCGCCTTGAAGCGCTTATTCGCCGTAGGCGTCGAAGTCGAAATACTTGTCGTTGATCTTCTTGTAGGTGCCGTTGGCGCGGATGTCGGCGATGCCCTTGTTGAGCAGTGCGGTCAGGTCCTTGTCTTCCTTGCGCACGCCGAAGCCGACGCCTTCGCCGTGGATCGACGGAACGATCTTGATGGTGCCGACGCGCACGCAGCAATCCTGCGCTTCCTTCGAGCCCTTCAGCCAGTCGTCGAGCACGACGACGTCGTCATTGACCGCGTCGAGGCGGCCGTTGATGAGATCCAGCTTGAACTGGTCGGCGCTCGGATAGAGCTTGATGGTCGACTTGGTATAGGTCTGCTGGGCGTAGTTGGCGTGGGTGGTCGAGGACTGCACGCCGATGATCTTGCCGGCGAGGTCATCCACGCTCACGCCCTTGATGCCGGCATCCTTGCGCGCAACGATGGCCGGCGGCGTGTTGTAGTACTTGTTGGTGAAGTCGATGGACTTCGCGCGCTCTGCGGTGATCGACAGCGACGAGTCGATGACATCGAACTTGCCGGCGAGCAGCGCCGGGATGATGCCGTCGAAGTCCTGGTTGACATAGGTGCACTTGGCACCGATGTCGGCGCAGATTGCGTTCAGGATCTCGATGTCGAAGCCCACGAAGGCGCCGCTGGCATCGACGGATTCGAAGGGCGGATAAGTCGCGTCCGTGCCTACCCGGATCTCCTTCCAGTCCTTGGCATTGGCCAGGCTGGTCCCGGCAACCACGGCGGCGATCGCAAACAAGGCAGTGACAGTTCGGCGCATGACGGTTTCCTCTACTCTTGCAAACAAGCCTCGGCCGGTGCGGCCACCCCGGCCGCGCCCCCCCGAGAACTGTCCTGGCCATCTTTCCACCAAGGCGGGCATGGTGGCAACCGGTCGGTTCGGGCCTGCCGGAATCGTGCAAGAAATCGGCCAAGTTGACCCGCCGGGCGATGCGGCTATGTTGCCGCCCAATCCCGATCCTCCCAGAGTTCCGAGCCTCCATGCCTGAAATCGACAAGCAAGCAGTTCTCGCCCGCCTCAGCGGCATCCGTGGCCCGGACGACGACCGCGACATCGTGCGCCGCGGCATGGTGTCCGATATCGTCGTTGCCGACGGTCGGGTGATGTTCTCGATCACGGTTCCGGTGGAGCGCGCCGCCGCTTACGAGCCCATGCGCGCGGCGGCCGAGACGGCGGTCAAGGCGCTTCCGGGCGTCTCCGATGCCATGGTCGTGCTCACCGCCGAACGCAAGGCCGGCGGCTCAGGCCCGCGGACGGGCGGTTCGCCTCCGCCGCCGCCGCGTCCTCAGGCCGGCGCACCCGGCCATGGCCATGCCGCGCCGGCGGCCAAGGCCGGCGTTCCCGGCGTCGGCGCCATCGTCGCGGTGGCCAGCGGCAAGGGCGGCGTCGGCAAGTCGACCTGCGCCGTCAATCTGGCGCTTGGCTTCAAGGCCAACGGCCTCAGCGTCGGCATTCTCGATGCCGACATCTACGGCCCGTCGCTGCCGCGCCTCATGCATCTCTCCGGCCGGCCGGAGGTCGTGGGTGGACGCACGCTGAAGCCGATGGAGGCCTACGGCATCAAGGTGATGTCGATGGGCTTCCTGGTCGAGGAAGACACACCGATGATCTGGCGCGGGCCGATGGTGGTCTCGGCCCTGCAGCAGATGCTGCGCGAAGTCGCGTGGGGTGAGCTCGACGTGCTGGTGGTCGACATGCCGCCCGGCACCGGCGATGCGCAGTTGACCATGGCCCAGCAGGTGCCGCTTGCCGGCGCGGTCATCGTCTCGACGCCGCAGGACCTCGCCCTCATCGACGCGCGCAAGGGCCTCAACATGTTCCGCCGCGTCGATGTGCCGGTGCTCGGCATCATCGAGAACATGAGCTATTTCATCGCCCCCGACACCGGCAAACGCTACGACATCTTCGGCCATGGCGGCGCCCAGGCCGAGGCCGGGCGCCTCGGTACGCCGTTCCTCGGCGAGGTGCCGCTCGACATGGCGATCCGCGAGACCTCCGATGCCGGCACGCCGATCGTGGTTTCCGAGCCGAACGGGGCGCATGCGGCAGCCTTCCGCGACATCGCCGCCAAGGTGTGGGCCGGCGTCGCCGCGAGCCACCGCGAGGCCCCGAAGATCGTCATCGAATAAGGGCGCCGGCGGCTGGCGCCGGAGCCGGCTCAGGCCAGCGGACGGTCGGGCGGCTCCTTCGCCAGGGCGGCCGCGCTCCGCATCGCGATGCGGCGCTCGCGGTGGAAGGTGTAGATGCCGGTGGCGATGATGATGACGGTTCCACCCACCATCAGCGTGTCGGGCACCTCGCGCCACACCAGGAAGCCGACGATCACCGCCCAGACGATCACCGTGTAGCGGAACGGCGCCACCACGGCGATGTCGCCGTGGCGCATGAAATCGACCGCCGTCAGATAGCCGCCGATCAGGAAGATGCTGGCGCCGAAGAGCAGGGCGAGGGCGCGTCCCGATGGCATGCTCCAGTGTTCGCCGGCGATCAGGCCGTAGATCGGACCGCTGGCCGTGACGACGGCCGCCGTGACCAGCGCGATCAGCAGCGTCGGCACGCCCGCCGGCATGATCCGCGTGGTCATGTCGCGCAGCGCGATGAACGCCGCGGCGGCGAGTGCCAGCAGGCTGAATTCGTTGAACCCGGCGAGGCCCGGGCGGATGACGATGAGCACGCCGGCAAAGCCCACCGCGATCGCGGTCCACCGGCGCCAGCCGACTTCGTCGCGCAAGAAGACGGCGGCGCTCGCCGTCACCATCAGCGGCACCACCTGAAGGATGGTGTTGGAATTGGCGATCGGGATGTGGAACAGCGCCAGCAGGTAGAGATAGGCCGATGCGAGTTCGCCGACCGTGCGCCAGAACATCGCCCGGTTGGCGATCACCTTGAGGCGGACCGGCGTGCCGGTGAAACCGACGATCATGACAAGCCATGCCGTGGCGAGGAAGCCGCGCAGCAGCAGGATCTCGCCGAGCGGCAGTTCCGTGCTGACCAGCTTCATCTGCGTGTCGTTGATCAGGAACAGCAGATTGCAGGCCGAGATCGCGGCGATGCCGCGCAGGTTCTCGCCGAACGGGGTTGGGCTTGCTGGCATCGCGCCGATCGAGTGAGCGCACACTGTCGCCCGGCGCTGCCGGTGTCGGTGGCGTGGTTGGTATTGATCTTGGGCAGCGGAAATCGGGCCGCCGGGCAGCATTCATACAGGAATGATGCAGCCGGCGGGAGAGGGGGCAGGGCCTCAGATGCCGAAGCGGGCGAGGCGGAACATGGAGAGGTCGAAGCGGCTTTTGCCGGTGGTGGCGAGGTCGGCGACGATCTCGCCGACGACGCTGGCGAACTTGTAGCCGTGGCCCGAGCAGGGCGACACGACCACCACCTCGGGCTGCCCGGCAAGCGTGTCGATGATGAAGTGCTCGTCGGGCGTGTTGGTGAACATGCAGGAATGCAGGCTCATCACCGGGCCGTCGGCGTCCGGAAAGCAGCGGCCGATGCAGCGGCGCAGCACCGCCTCGTCCGCGTCCCCGATCTCGCGCGACAGCGAGTTCCGGATGACCGCGCTCCTCGAGATGATGGTAGAGGCCGATCTTCAGCCCCGGGATGCCGTAGGTCGGCAGCAGGTAATAGCGGTCTTCCGCGAGCTTGAGGTTGAGCACCGGAAAGACGTCCGGCATGAAGCGCTCCGGATGGGCGGGCTGGAACCAGCCGAGCACCTGGCGCTCGGGCACGGCGATCTCCTTCAGCGCCGGCACCATGTCGCCGATCCACGCGCCCGGCGACAGAACCAGCCGCCCGGCCTCGTAGCTGCCCCGTGTCGTGGTGACGCGCACGCCGCCGCCGGCGATCGGAGCCCATTCGAGCACCGCCTCGCGCCCATGGATCTCGGCGCCTGCGGCCATCGCGAGTGTTGCGTGGGCGACGATGGCGCGCTCCGCCAGCACGAAGCCGCCATCCGGCTGGAACAGCGCCATGAAATCATCGGGCAGGCGGTAGCCGGGATGGCGGGCGTTCACTTGCCTCCCGGTCAGCACTTCATGCGCCAGCCCATGCTGGCGGCAGGATTCCAGCGAGCCGCGGAAGACGTCGCTGTCCGCCGGGCCGCTGTCCAGCGATCCGGTGGTGATCAGCAGCGGCTCGCCGGCCGCCTGCGACGCTTCCCGCCACAGTTCGTAGGCCCGGCGCAGCAGGGGCACATAGGCCGGGCTCTCGTAATAGGCGAGGCGGATGATGCGCGTCACACCGTGCGACGAGCCCTGCGCATGGGGGATGTCGAAGCGTTCCAGCCCGAGCACGCGCTTGCCGCGGCGGGCGAGCTGCCAGCAGGCGGCGGCGCCCATGCCGCCGCATCCGACGACGATCACGTCATAGCTGTTGCCGCGCGCCATGCCTTTTCCCCCGCTTCTGCCGCCGCACTATGGACGCCATGAAGCGGGGAAAGGGTCAAGGGAACGCCGTCGGAATAGGCGCTTGGCGGTCAGAAGCCGACCAGACCGGGCAGGGGAGGCGGCACCTTGTCGTCCGCCGGATGGGCAAAGAAGAACTCGGCGTGATACCAGCCGTCGCTCTCGTGGTGTGCCGGATCGATGCCCAGTGCATCGAGATTGGCGAAGACCTCGGCGCGCTCCTTGCCGTCGGCGAAATGGCGCTGGTGGAAGGTCCTGCCGGCGAGCTTGAACACGTCATAGCCGCGCTCCTTCAGCGCCGCGGCGATCGCGTCGAAGGAGAACATGCGCAGCGCGAAGAGCGCGAACCACGGCCTCCGCTCGGCGGCCCCGAGGATGTGGATGAATGTCGGCGCACCGACATAGCCGATGGCGCCGGTCGAGATGACCAGGTCGACATCGGCCAGCAGGTCATGCTCGGCCGCGCTCGGTTCCTCGTTTTCGAGGTCGCGGGTGAGATAGTCGTCGAGAATGCCGGCCTCGCGGGCGTAGCCGACGGCGCGCTCTGCCGGATCGAGACCGATGACGGTGAGTTCGGCCTGTGCCGCGCTCTGCCCGAAGGTCGCACGGTCTCGCGAAAGCAGTTCGCGGCGCGACAGGGCGGCGGTCGCTGCGGCGCCATAGGCGCGGAACAGATCGGTCAGGGCCTGACCGTGTTTCAGGATGGCGGCGTTGACACCGTAGGAGCAGCCGACGTCGAGGAGCTTGAGGTGGCGTCGCTTGCGGGCCGATCGTTCGATCTCGATCACGCAACGAAATATCGGCGCGGCTTCGGCCGGAATGCGGTAGTCGAGATTGACCAGCGTCTGGTAGTAGTCCCGCGGGTCGGGGCGATCGTAGATCGCCGAGAGATCAATCTTGCCGGTTTCGTCGAGATCGAAGTCGGTCAAAGCGGACATAGTCACTCCAATGCAATGTGAGAGACGCGGTTGGCGGGCCGCGCGAAAACCTCCGGAAGTGGGTGATGCGTCGCTATTATGCCCGGAAGCGGCGCGATGACCAAATCTGCGCTTTCGCAAGGGCTTGCACGGATTTGCAGAGGTAGATGATGACGGAAAAGACTCCCTGGCCGACGGAAGTCCGACTGCACCAGGATCGTCGCACCTTGTCGGTGCAGTTTGATGACGGCGTTGCCCATGACCTGCCGGCGGAGATGCTGCGGGTGCTCAGCCCCTCTGCCGAAGTCCAGGGACACACCCCGGATCAGCGCCAGACCATCGGTGGCAAGCGCAATGTGTCGATCGCGGCGCTCGAACCCATCGGCAATTACGCGCTGAAGATCGTCTTCGACGACGGCCACGATTTGGGGCTTTTTTCGTGGACCTATCTGCGCAAGCTCGGCGACGAGCGCGAGGCGCGCTGGTCCGATTATCTCAACGAGCTCGCCGCCAAGGGCCTCAGCCGCGACCGCTGAACAGGAGACGCGCGCCGACGCCGCCCGTCAGGGCAAACAAAAGGCCGGCGAAAAACCCGCCGGCCTCTCGTTCCACTCCCCGGTCAACGGGTCAGTTCAGTACGACCACCTTGGTCCCGACTTTCACCCGGTCGTAGAGGTCCTTGATGTCGTCATTGGTCAGCCGGATGCAGCCCGATGACACCGCCTGGCCGATCGTCCACGGCTCGTTGGAGCCATGGATGCGGTAGATGCGCCCGCCGATATAGAGTGCGCGGGCGCCCAGCGGGTTGTTGAGGCCGCCCTTCATGTAGGCCGGCAGAACGCGGCCCTTGGCCTTTTCCCGGGCGATCATCACCGGCGGCGGCGTCCAGCCGGGCCATTCCGCCTTGCGCGAGATGCGGTCGGTGCCCGACCAGGTGAAGCCTTCGCGCCCGACGCCGATGCCGTATTTCAGCGCCTTGCCGTTGTCCTGCACCAGATAGAGGCGCCGCTCGGTGGTATTCACAACGATCGTTCCGGCACTGTAGGGGCCGTCATAGGACACCGTCTGGCGCGGGATTGGGCTGTAGCTGGCGCCCTTGGCCTGGGCGCCGCGCGCCATCATGGCCTGGACATCGTAGCTCACGAACTTCTGGAGCGTGTTGTCGTAGAATGTCCGCATTTCGGCTTGCGCGGCCTGCAGGCCGAAGAGGACGCCCGCCGTCGCCAGAACGGCTACGAGTATCTGCTTCCGCATCCTGTCTTCCTTCCGGTCGTTTCAAGCAGAATAACGGCTTGGTCGCCACCAAACGCCGATTAACCGTGTTTGCCCAATTTGCCACATCGGGACAAGAACAGCTGTGACGGTGACCACGCCGGCGGGCCGAATTCTGTGGCAGTGTTGTCGCGTTGCAACGCCTGTCTCGCCCGCCGGCAACGGGAAATCCGCGCTTTCGTGCGGATCAGCAAGGATCGAACGGTCGTGAACAATCCCCAGTGGGCGGCGGTCGAACGCTATTTCGAAGACCATCTGATCGGCGAGGATGCGGCGCTCAAGGCGACCCTGGAAGCGACCGATTCGGCCAGCCTGCCGCCGATCAGCGTCGCCGCCCATATGGGCAAGCTGCTGATGATGGTGGCGCTCATGGTGGACGCCCGCCGGATTCTCGAGATCGGCACGCTCGGCGGCTACTCGACCATCTGGCTGGCGCGCGCCCTGCCGCAGGACGGTCGCCTGATCACGCTGGAACTCGACCCCCGCCACGCCAGGGTGGCGCGGGCCAATATCGCAGCGGCGGGGCTGTCGGCGCTGGTCGACATCCGTCTCGGGCCGGCGCTCGATGCTCTGCCCATGCTCGCCGACGACGGGCCCTTCGACCTGACCTTCATCGATGCCGACAAGTCCAACAATGCCGCCTATCTGAAATGGGCGCTGAAACTGTCGCGCCCGGGGAGTGCGATCGTCATCGACAATGTCGTGCGCGGCGGCGCGGTTGCCGATCCGGACAGCCGCGACGCCAGCGTCATCGGCGCCCGCAAGGTCACCGAAGCGATTGCCGCCGAGCCGCGGCTCACCGCCACGGCGCTCCAGACCGTCGGCGCCAAGTCCTATGACGGCTTCATCCTGGCGCTGGTCGGCGGCTAGTTTGCGACCTCAATCGGCCGCCGGCGGCTTGTTGGCGTAGAGCGTCGATTGAGCGGCAAATGCCCGCTTGTAGGCGGGCCGGCCTTCGCCGCGGGCGACATAGGCGGCGAGGTTCGGATATTCGTTGAGAATGCCCGATGATCTCAGCCTGAGCAGCACCGACACCATCATCAGGTCGCCCGCGCTGAACCTACCGTCGAGCCAGTCGGCATCGCCGAGGCGCGCCGACAATGGCTTCAGCCGATCGCGCACGCGATCCTGGACCACAGGCAGGCGCCGTTTGCTCCACGGCCGGTCGCTCTCGAGAAGCCGGGCGTTGGCGAGTTCGAGGATAGGTGGTTCCACCGTGTTCAGCGCGGCGAAGATCCATGTGATCGCGCGCGCCCGGGCATTGGCATCCTCGGGCAGCAGGCCGGCATGGTGTTCGGCGATGTGGAAGACGATGGCGCCGGTCTCGAAGAGAACGAGATCGCCCTCTTCGTAGGTTGGAATCTTGCCGAATGGATGGAGCGCCAGGTAAGCGGGTTCCTTCATCGCACGGAACGAAACGAGGCGGACCTGGTAGGGCTGGCCGACTTCCTCAAGCGCCCAGCGCACGCGCGTATCGCGCGACAGGCCCTTGCCGCCATCAGGCGACCGTTCAAAGGCGGTGATGGTTATGGTCATCAGGCGGCTCCTCTCGCCAATTCATCGGATGCGGCACCGGAACGACGAACGACCGAGACCTCTCACGACAATCGACACCGGTTTTTTCGGCTACCGGGTGCTGGCGGTCTCCTTGCCGCCTAATCCAGCCTTACCCCGCCGTGGCTGCGGTCGCCGGCCTCCAGGCAGAGATCGAGGATGCGCTGGATCTTGGCCGCCTGGCGGAAGTCGGGATTGGAATGCGCGCCGGTCTGCACCGATTCGATGAAGCGCCGGTAGACCGAGCGCACCGGCGGGCAGGCGACCTCGCGCCAGGTCATGGTGTGGACGTCATTGCCGACGCAGCGCCCGAGCCAGGACTTGTCGCCGGTGGTGATCATCTGCAGGCCGCCGCGGCTGCCGAACAGGTCGAGGCGAAGCGTATTGGCGTAGCCGGTTCCCCAGCGGGTGGCGTGGATCACCCCCAGCGCCCCGTTCTTCAGTTCCACCGACATGGCGAAGGAATCGTTGGCGTCGAGCACGTAGTCGCCGATGCGCCCGCCATCGGCCTTGGCGAAGGTCTTGGCGCGGCTTTCCATCCACACGATGTCGTTGGCGCAGGCATAGGTGGCGAAATCGACGATGTGGATGCCGATGTCGCCGATGACGCCGTGGCTGCCGTGTCGCGACGACAGGCGCCACAGCCAGCGGTCCTCGTTCTGCCACTCGCCCCAGTGGTTTCCGACCAGCCAGCTCTGCAGATAGGACGCCTCGAAGTGGCGGATCTCGCCGATCTCGCCGTTGACGACGATCTCGCGCGCCTTCTCCACCGCCGGCGAGCCGCGATAGGTGAGGTTGACCATGTTGATCACCCCGCGCCTCTCGGCCGCCTCGGTCATCTCCAGCGCCAGCGGATAGGTCGTCGCCAGCGGCTTCTCGCACAATATGTGCTTGCCCGCCGCGATCAGCTTCATCGAGGTCGGATGGTGGACGGCGTCCGGAGTGACGTTGGCGACCGCGTCGAATGCGCCCCAGGCAATAGCCGCATCGAGGTCGGTGAAGCGGTTGGGGATGCCGAATTCGTCGCAGAAGACGTTGAGGCGATCCTCCTGCGGCTCGACCGCCGCCACCAGTTCGACGCCAGGAAGGACACGGAAGGAGCGGGCATGGGTGCGCGCCATGCCGCCGGTGCCGACGATCGCCAAGCGGACCAGGTCGCTCATGATCGGGCCCCTAGCGGAAGCCGGCTTCGCCCGCCGCGTGCAGGCGCGGGCCCTTTTCTTCGATTGGTTCGGGCGCCTTGTCCACCGGCACGTTGGGCGCGCTGGTGATGCCCTTCCAGGCGGGCGCCGGGTTGTAGGCCCACTTCACCGCGTTGCGCAGCACGGTCTGCACGTTCTTGTCGTGGTAGATCGGATAGACCTCATGGCCCGGCGAGAAATAGAAGACGCGGCCCGCACCGCGCTGATAGGTGACGCCGGAGCGGAACACCTCGCCGCCGTCATACCAGCTGATGAACACCGTCTCCATCGGCTCGGGAATGGTGAAGGGCTCGCCATACATCTCGGTCTGTTCGACGACGAAGCTCTCGCCCAGGCTCCGCGCGATCGGGTGATTGCGGTTGATCACCCAGATGCGTTCCTTCTCGCCGGCCTCGCGCCATTTGAGCGAGCAGGGCGTGCCCATGAGCCGCTTGAAGATCTTCGAGAAATGGCCGGAGTGCAGAACGATCAGGCCCATGCCCTCCCACACCCGCTCCGCCACCCGCTCGACGACCGTGTCGGAGACGTCGCCATGTGCCTTGTGGCCCCACCAGGTCAGCACGTCCGTCTTGGCGAGCCGCTCGGCGGTCAGCCCGTGCTCGGGCTGGTCGAGGGTCGCGGTCGTTGCGGTGATCTCCGAATCGCCATTGAGCGCATCGGCGATGCAGCCGTGCATGCCCTTCGGATAGATCTCGCGCACGAGCGCGTTCTCGCGGTCGTGGACGTTCTCTCCCCAGACGGTGGTACGAATCGTCATCGATAGGCTCCGAGAAATGACAAGGCACGACGCGCGCCGCCCGGTTCGGGAACCGGTGACAGGCGCCGTGAAAACGTTGCTGGTGAGCGGACCCCCGGCCTGTATCAAGGCAGCCTATACATATTCCGGGCCAGCTTGCACGGGCTTTGTCGGCCGCGCTGTCGGCGACAAAGCGGCCGGCCACGGCCGGGCGGATCGGCAGCGCAACCGGCGAATTTTACGATGAATTCCGACGCCCCCTTGCTTCGGTGCAATAAAACATTAATACAGCCGGGCTATCTCAGGTAGGGCTGAGAGGGGATGTCATGACGCTGTCGCTTCGGGTTCTCGTGTTTCTCGTGTTGAGTGCCGCTTCGACCGCCGTTCTGGCGCTGCCCTACCTGACCATTCACTAGTCTCTCTTCCACGGAAAGAAGCCCGCGACGCGCCCGTTGGTGGCGCCGTCGCCACGCCTGTGACCGACGTCACCGCACAATGACGGCAATCGGTTCATATGAGAGCTGCCAGTTGTTTCAGGTTAGAACAATGTCCCTGCCGCTTCGCATTGCCGCCTTCCTCGTCCTCAGCGCCGCTTCCTCGGTGGTGTTGGCGCTGCCTTATCTCGGCATCCAGTAGCCGCCGGCGCCGCCAATTCGCCCCCTTCGCCTCGGTGCGGAAACACCCTCTTTGCCACCATGGACCGATGAGGCCGCCACGGCGACCGCGAACGGTCATGACTGACGCGCGATCCGGCAAAGCAACGGCGCGATGTGGCGGGGGGCGTGGCGCCGCGAGGAACGGCCAAAACATCGCCGCGGCGGTCGGCAAGTTCCGTGTGATCGTAGGACGTTATCCGCTTCAGTGCCCGGCAGGGCGCCTCCCGGCGCGTCCGGATGGGAGCGAAATGGTACATGTTTGGCCTCCGATGCGCGGAGTTGCGACATGCTGACCGCCGCCCGCCGCCGGCTCCTGATATCGCTTGCGGAACAACCACTTTACTCGATATGGTGCGACCGCACCGATGCTGCACGTTCGGCGAGCGGCCGCGCATGGCCGTCGTGAACTGTGTTTACAAAGTATCGGTTTGACGGATTGTTGTTTCATGGGATGTATGCCCGTTTTCCTGGGTATTCATTCTACTTAACGGGAGGGATTTATGCGGAAGCTACTGGTAACTGCCATTGCGGCGATCGGCTTGGCCGTATCGGCGAGCGCATCGATGGCCCAGATGGTCGTTGGTGTGTCGTGGAATAACCACGCCGAAGAGCGCTGGGGCAAATGGGACGAGCCGGCGATCAAGGCGGCGCTCGAAGCTGCGGGCGCCAAGTACATTTCGACCGACGCACAGTCGTCTGCCGAAAAGCAGCTGACCGACGTCGAGAACCTGATTTCGCAGGGCGCCAACGCCCTCATCATCCTGGCTCAGGATCAGGACGCCATCCAGCCGGCAGTCAACAAGGCGCACGACGAGGGTATTCCGGTCATCGCCTATGACCGTCTGTTCGAGAACCCGAACGCTTTCTACATCACCTTCGATAACAAGGGCGTCGGCGTCCTGATGGCCAAGGCGGTCTATGCCGCCGTGCCGAAGGGCAACTACGTCATCATCAAGGGCAACTCGGCTGACCCGAATGCCGACTTCCTGCGCGCTGGCATGGAAGAGGTCATCGGACCGGCGGTGAAGAGCGGCGACATCAAGATCGTCGGCGAAACCTACACCGACAACTGGGCGCCGGATAATGCTCAGCGCGAGATGGAGCAGTTCCTCACCCAGAACAACAACAAGGTTGACGCCGTTCTCTCCGAGAACGACGGCATGGCGACCGGCGTCTCCGCCGCGCTCGCGGCGCAGGGCCTCACCGGCCACGTCGCGTTGTCCGGCCAGGACGGCGATCAGGCTGCGCTCAACCGCGTTGCTCTCGGCACCCAGACCATCTCGATCTGGAAGGACGCTCGCGCTCTCGGCAAGAAGGCCGCAGAGGTCGCGCTTGCCCTCGCCGGCGGAACCGCCCCCGACAAGATCGACGGTGCGGTGAAGTTCAACGGCGGTGCCAAGCACGTTGAAATGAACGCCATCCTGCTGACCCCGACTGCGATCACCAAGGACAATCTGAGCGTGGTGATTGACGCTGGCTGGGTTACCAAGGAAGCTGCGTGCCAGGGTGTCGCCGCCGGGACCGTCAAGGCCTGCGACTGATCTCTAGATCAGCTGCGACTTCCTAGCATTGATATGCGCCACGCCGCTGCGAGAGCGGCGGCGTGGCATATCCGCGGCAGGTTGACGGGGTCCCATTTGGGGAGCGTGCCGCGTTATTTGACGGGCGGTAGTCACCATGGTTGACGGGACTAGCACTGTTCCCAAACCGGTCCAGACCCATCGGGCTGGGATCGTTCACAATCTCCTCCAGGCAACCGAAGTCGATGTCCGCCTGGTCGGAATGCTGATCGCGCTCGCCGTGATCTGGATTGGGTTTCAGTTTCTTTCACACGGGCTCTTCCTGACGCCGCGCAACCTGTGGAACCTCTCGGTCCAGACCGCGGTGATCTCGATATTGGCGAACGGCATGGTGCTGATCATCGTGTCGCGCGGCATCGATCTGTCGGTCGGCTCGCTGATCGGCTTCCTCGGCATGATCATGGTGGTCACGCAGTCGGAAGTGCTGCCGTGGCTGGCCGGCTTCACCGTTCCGGGGACCTGGCTGATCGTCATCATCGTCGGCCTGATCTTCGGTGCAGCGATCGGCGCCCTGCAAGGCTTCATCATCGCGTATCTTCAGGTGCCGGCCTTCATCGTCACGCTGGCCGGATTGCTGGTCTGGCGCGGGGCGGCCTATCTTGTCACCACGGGGCGCACTGTTCCTGCGATCGACCCGATCTACAAGTGGTTCGGTGGCGGGGCGACCGGCACGATTGGTGCCAACTGGAGCTGGGTGGTTGGCGTGATCGCCTGTATCGGCATCGTGACCAGCATCATCTTGAGCCGCGGTCAGCGGCGCCGGTTCCACTTCCCGCTGCGCCCGATCTGGGCGGAGGTCTTCCTGTCGGTGGTCGGTTGCGCCACGGCGCTTGGCGCGATCGCGGTGATCAACGCCTATCCGATGCCGCCGATTCTCGCCCGGCGCTACGCCGAGGCGCACAACATTCCCTGGCCTGACGGGGGCCTGTTCATCTCCTTCGGCCTCTCGGTGCCCGTGCTGATCGCCTTGCTCGCCGCGCTGGTGATGGCGTTCGTTTCCAAGCGCACGCGCTTCGGCCGTTACGTCTTCGCCATTGGCGGCAATCCGGACGCGGCCGCCCTGGCCGGCATCAACGTCCGCAAGGTCATCATGCAGACCTTCATCGTGATGGGCATCCTGACGACCGTTGGTGCGCTGGTCGCCACGGCGCGCCTCGCTGCTGCCACGGCCGGCCTGGGCACCAACTACGAGCTCTACACGATCGCGGCCACGGTCATCGGCGGCACCTCCTTTGCCGGTGGCATAGGGACCATTTCGGGCGCCATGCTGGGCGCCCTGGTGATGCAGTCGCTACAGTCGGGCATGGAGCTGATGGGCATCGACACGCCGATGCAGAACGTCATCATCGGCGTCGTGTTGGTCATGGCCGTCGGCATCGATACCGCGTACCGACGGCGGGCGACGTAAGCGGCAATACAGGGATGATTTGTGATGTCCGAGGACCGCGTACCGCTTGTTGAAATGCGCGACATCTCCGTCGCGTTTGGCGGCATTCACGCTGTCGAGCATGCCTACATCAACCTGCATGAAGGCGAGGTGGTGGGCCTTGTCGGCGGCAATGGTGCCGGCAAATCGACGCTGATGAAGGTGCTTTCCGGCGCGCAAAAATGCGATTCGGGCGAGATCTACATCAATGGCAAGCTCGCCACGATCAACAACCCGCGCGATGCCAAGAACTACGGCATCGAGACGATCTATCAGACGCTGGCGCTTGCCGACAACATCGATGCGGCGTCCAACCTGTTCCTTGGCCGTGAACTGCGCACCAGAATAGGAACGCTCGACGACGTGGCCATGGAGGCGGCGACCCGCAAGGTCATGGGTCGCCTCAATCCATACTTCGTCCGCTTCAAGAATCCGGTGGTCACGCTGTCCGGCGGCCAGCGCCAGTCGGTCGCCATCGCCCGCGCCATCCACTTCAATGCACGTATCCTCATCATGGACGAGCCGACCGCCGCCCTCGGCCCCGCCGAGACCGCTCAGGTGCGCGACCTCGTCAAGCAGCTGAAGAAGGAAGGCATCGGCATCTTCCTGATCAGCCACGAAATTCACGACGTTTTCGATCTGGCGGACCGCATCACCGTCATGAAGACGGCGCGCATGGTCGGCACTGTCGACAAGACCCATGTTGATGTCGACTCGGTATTGGGCATGATCATCGGCGGAAGCATTCCGGCCGGTGTGACGGTCACCAATGCCTATTCAGAGGCGAGGGCATGACGAATGGGACTCGCGGGCACGGAAGGCGACACCAGGCTCGTTTAGGGGCGGCTGCGATCTGCGCTGCTTTGCTGGTCAGCGGCTCGGCCGCGGCCGGTGACATGGTTCCTTGGGCCGAGAAGGCCATCCATAGCCATGTTGCGTTCGACCAGTTCGAGGGCTCGCTGACCTCCGACCAGCTCAAGCAGCTGGTCCAGGACGGCAAGAACCTGTTCACGGCGCGCTTCACCACCGCCGACGGCCTCGGCCGTCCGATGGCCACCCAGGCGATCA
Source organism: uncultured Alphaproteobacteria bacterium (assembly GCA_963743015.1). GTDB lineage: Bacteria > Pseudomonadota > Alphaproteobacteria > Rhizobiales > Kaistiaceae > CAVSRC01. Next base: position 17,594 of record CAVUOD010000014.1, on the reverse strand, counting down.
TCCCGACGCTGCGCAAGCATCCCGTCGACGTCATGTTCCGCCGTACCGCCGGGCTCGATTCCAACAACTGCCAAAGCTGCCACAACGTGCCGATCCTCGGCGGCGCCGGAGACTTCACCGCCAACGCCTTCATCTCCGAGGGTTTCGAGAGCGCCGATTTCGACACGCTCGATCCGCAGTTCTCCGATGAGCGCGGCTCGGTCAGCCTGTTCGGCGACGGCCTCATCGAACTGCTCGCCCGCGAGATGACGGCCGAGTTCAGGGCCGAGCGCAACAAGGCGGTCGCCGCCGCGCGCAAGAGCGGCCAGCCGGAGACCATCAGCCTGTCATCCAAGGGCGTCGATTTCGGCAAGCTGACCGTGATGCCGGACGGCCTGGTCGATTTCTCCGCACTGGAGGGAATCGATTCGGACCTCACCGTGCGCCCGTTCAGCCAGAAGGGCGTCTTCGCCTCGCTGCGCCAGTTCACCGTCAATGCCGGCAATATCCACCTCGGCCTCGAAGCGAGCGAACGCTGGGGCAAGCGGTGGACCGGAACCGACGATTTCGACGGCGACGGCCATCCCGACGAACTGTCGCCGGGCGACGTCTCGGCGCTGGTCGCCTTCCAGGCGACCTTGCCGGCTCCGACCCGCATGGTGCCCGGTGATCCGGCCTGGCAAGCTGCCGCTGCCAGGGGCGAGAAGGTGTTCACGGCGATGGGCTGCGCCATGTGCCACAGGCCCAATCTGCCGCTGAACAGCCTCACCTTCACGGACCCGGCGCCTTACGACACCGCCGGAACCTTGCGCCCGGGCGAGGTCGCCAAGCCGATCTCCTACGATCTTGGGCTTCTCGACTGGGTGAAGAAACTGCCGCGCAACGACAAGGGCCAGATCCTCGTGCCGCTGTTCGGCGATCTCAAGCGCCACCACATCTCCGACGGCCAGGTCAGCCGGCTCGGCAACGAGCTGCTCGCCCAGCGTTTCGTCGAGCGCGACGTCTTCATCACCGCCGAGCTGTGGGGCGTCGGCTCGACCGCGCCCTATGGCCACCGCAACGACATCACCACGCTCGACGGCGTCATCCGCGCCCATGGCGGGGAGGGGCGGGACGCGCGCCAGAAATATATCGACGCCAGCGATACCGACCGTTCCGACCTCATCGCCTTCCTGAAGACCCTGGTGATCCCGCAATGACCCGGAGCCTGTTCGCCGCAGTGCTGTTCGCCGCCGGCCTGTGCTCGGTCGCCACGGCTTACGCCGACGACATGACCAAGCCGGTGCCCAACGACATTCCCGACATGCACGAGGAGGCGCTGGCCGCCGGCATCGACCACAAATACACCGGCGGCTGGGAGTTCTTCGTCGGCGGCGGCGTGGCGGCGTTCGATTGCAATGGCGACCGCCGACCGGACCTCTTCATCGCCGGCGGCACCAGCCCGGCGGATCTCTACGTCAACGAGAGCCCGACCGGGGGTGCGCTCAAGTTCGTCAAGGCCGACATGGGCATTCCGCCCGAGGACCTGAAGAACGTCACCGGCGCCTATCCGCTCGATGTCGACAATGACGGCCTGATGGACCTCGTCGTCCTGCGCCTCGGCCGCAACCTCATCCTCAAGGGCGACGGCGACTGCAAGTTCGAGGTCGCCAACAAGGCGTTTGCCTTCGACGGGGGCAGGGACTGGACGACGGCTTTTTCGGCCACCTGGGAGAAGGACCAGACCTTCCCGACGCTGGCCATCGGCAATTACGTCGACCGCATGGCGCCGGGGGCGCCTTGGGGTACCTGCGCCGACAATTACCTCGAACGGTCGGCCTCGCGCGACAAGCCGGACTACAGCGATCCTGTCGCGCTGTCGCCGAGCTATTGCTCGCTGTCCATGCTGTTCACCGACTGGAACCAGTCGGGCGTGCCCTCGTTGCGCGTCACCAATGACCGCCAGTATTACCGCGGCGGCGAGGAGCAGATGTGGCACGTCGATGCCGGCAAGCCACCGCGCCTCTACACGGCGTCCGAAGGCTGGCAGCACCTGTCGATCTACGGCATGGGCATCGCCCAGGCCAACCTCTACGGCAACAACTATCCGGTCTATGCGCTCACCTCGATGGGCGACACCAAGCTGCAGCAGCTCTCCGAGGAGGCCGACACCGATCGTCCCATCTACAAGGACATAGCCTATCCCGCGGGTGCGACCGCGGCGCGCCCCTATGTCGGCGGCGACGTGCGGCCCTCGACCGGCTGGCACAGCCAGTTCGCCGATTTCAACAATGACGGCCTGCTCGACCTGTTCATCGCCAAGGGCAATGTCGATGCGATGCCCGATTTTGCCGCTGACGATCCCGACAACCTGCTGCTCGGCCAGTGGGACAAGACCTTCACCGAGGTCGGCAAGCAGGCCGGCATCGCGCTGCCGCGCAAGGGCCGTGGCGGCGCGGCGGTCGATCTCAACATGGACGGCATGCTCGATCTGGTGGTGGTCAACCGCGAGGCGCCGGTGAGCCTGTTCCGCAATCTCGGCACCAAGACGGCCTGGGGCGGCGACGAGCCGCTCGGCAACTGGCTTGAGATCGAACTCGTCCAGCCGCTGGCCAATCGCAACGCCGTCGGCGCCCGCATCAACGTCAAGGCCGGCAACAATGTGATGGACCGCACCGTCCATGTCGGCGGCGGCCACGCCTCCGGCCAGGCCGGCTTCGTTCATGTCGGTCTCGGCACAGCCGAACGCGCCGATATTCGCGTGAAATGGCCGGATGGCCAGTGGAGCGGCTCTTTCCGGGTCTTCGCCAACAATTTCGTGCGCATCGAGCGCGGCAAGGACCAGGCCGAATACTGGCTGCCCGAACCGCCGCCCGGCAACTGATCGCACGGCAAGCGGCCCAGATGACTCGCTCGCCCGGAGACGTGCGCCTCATCGAGGCGGAGCTTCCCGAATTCACTTCGCCTGAGCCGCGGCCCGAATTGCCGCCGGTGCTCTATGCGGCGCGGCTGGCGCGGCTCATCGCTGCCGTCGATGCGGCCGGATTGTCGGCGCTGCTGGTCTATGGCGACCGCGAGCATTTCGCCAATCTCGCCTGGGCGACGGGCTTCGACCCGCGTTTCGAGGAGGCGCTGCTCGTCCTCGTACCGGGCAGGCAGCCGGTGCTCCTGGCCGGGCCGGAGAACCAGGGTGCCGGGCGGGCCGCGCCGGTCGGCCTCGATGTCCGCCTCTATCCGCCCTTCGGCCTGCTCGGCCAGGAGCGCGCGCGCACGCCGCCGCTCGCCGATCTTCTCAGCGAGGCCGGCATCGCCCGGACCATGCGCGTCGGCATTGCCGGCTGGAAATATTACGGCCCGCAGGAGACAGCGCACCCCGACCAGTGGATCGAAAGCCCGGCTTTCATCGTCGATACGCTGCGCCGGCTGGTGGGCGAGGGTGGGGCGGTGGTCAATGCAACGGCGCTGTTCATGCACGCCGGCACTGGCTTGCGCGCCGTCAACGAGATCGACCAGCTCGCCGCCTTCGAGTTTGCCGCGGTGCATGTCTCGGAAGCGGTCAAGCGTGTCCTCTTCGGGCTCAGGCCGGGCATGCGCGAGGCCGAGGCCGCAACCCTCGTCCGGCCGATCGGCGTGCCGCTCTCCTGCCACCTGATGCTGTCGGCCGGTCCGCGCGCCGCGCTCGGCCTTGGCAGCCCGCTCGACCGGCCGCTCGCGCTCGGCGATCCCTTCACCATCGCCTATGGCGTCTGGGGCGCGCTGACCTCCCGTGCCGGCTTTGTCGCCGAGAGCGCCGACGATCTGCCGGAAGCCATCCGCGACTATGTCGCGCGGCTGGCAGCGCCGTATTTCGCCTGTGCCGCCGAGTGGTACGAGGCCATCGGCATCGGCGTCACCGGCGGCGAGATCGACGCTCTGGTCAAGCGTCATCTCGGCGACCCGTTCTTCGGCATCGGGCTCAATCCCGGCCACCTGATCCATCTCGACGAGTGGATGAACACGCCCATCTACCCGGGCAGCACGGAAACGCTCCGCTCCGGTCAGGCGCTCCAGCTCGACATCATTCCAGCCACCGGCACGCCCTGGTTCACGTCGAACATCGAGGACGGCATCGCGCTCCTCGACGAACGCGGCCGTGCCGAATTCGCCGAGCGTTTTCCAGCGGCGTGGCGGCGGATCGCGGCGCGCCGCGCCTTCATGGCCGATGTCCTCGGCATCCGCCTGAAACCGGAAGTCCTGCCTTTCAGCAATCTGGCCGGCTGGCTGCCGCCCTTCGTCCTGGCGCCGCGGCGGATCCTGGCCCTGCGCTGACCGGCCGTCGCAGCGCACCCATGGCCCGGACGGAGCGGAGCGCAATCCGCGGCGCGACTCGCCCGGATTTCGCGCCGTCCCGTGCGGACCACGTGTTCAGCTCTGCGTTTCGCCCTTGCGCTCGCGCTCCTTGGCCTTCATCGGCGAGCAGTAGGCGGTCTCCAGCGCCCCGATGACCAGCAGCACCTCCGGCCGGGCGATGTGATAATAGACAGCCGTTCCCTCGCGCCGGGATTCCACCAGCCCGTCGGCTCGCAGCCGCATGAGCTGTTGCGACATGGGCACCTGTTCGACACCGCCGAGAAGACTGCGCAGCTCGGCAACCGACTTCTCGCCATTGCCGAGCGCGCACAGGACCAGCAGCCGCTGCGGGTGCGACAGGCTGCGCATCAAGGCGGCGGCCAGGTCGCTGGCCGGGATCATATCTTTCACATTCATGATCTTGAATTTATGCTTTTCGAATGTTAGATGCAAGCAACTGCCGGGCGACCCAGCCATTTCGGACGTTTTCGGGGGAGCGGACCGGCGCCGTCTAGCATTCGCAGGAGTTTTGAAATGACTGTCGATCGCGCCGTTTTCGCCATGGCTGGCTGCATGGTTCTGCTGTCCCTCGCGCTGGGATATTTCGTGTCGCCCTACTGGTTCCTGCTCACCGCCTTTGTCGGTTTGAACCTGTTCCAGTCTGCCTTCACCGGCATCTGCCCGGCTAGGAGCTTTCTACGCTTGATCGGCCTCAAGTCGAGCAGCGTCAGCAGCCACTAGATTTCTTCGCCCTGACCAGATCCACCGGCTGCCGGCTGGCTGGCGGCCCGTTGACACTTGGAGTCTGCCCATGAGGGCCCGCCCTGCCATCATTGCGATGGCCGCCGTCTGCTTTGCCACGTTCGCCGGACACGCTGTCGCCGCAGCCGAATTCACCGTCTCGCAATTGAGCATCGAGGAGTTGAAAGCGGTCTTCGGTGAGGTCAGGAGCCGCCATCTCGTGCCGGCGCGCACGCGCATCGGCGGCACCATCATGTCGATCAGCGTCACCGAGGGGACCCAGGTCACCAAGGGCGAGGTCATCGCCCGCATCGTCGACCCGAAGATCGCCCTGCAGATCGACGCCGCGGACTCCGACATCAAGGCGATCTCCTCGCAGCTCGACAATGCCCGTATCGAACTGGAGCGCGCGAAGCATCTGTTCGATACCGGCTCGACCACCAAAGCCAAGCTCGACCAGGCGCAGACCCAGGTCGACGTGCTCACCAGTCAGCTCGCCTCGGCCAAGTCGAAGCGCGACGTGCTCTCCCAGCAGGCCGCCGAGGGCGATACCGTCGCCCCCGAGGACGGCCGCGTCATCACCGTGCCGGTGACCCTCGGCTCGGTGGTGCTGCCGGGCGATTCCATCGCCACGGTCGCCGGCGGCGGCTATTTCCTCCGCCTGTCGCTGCCCGAACGCCACGCCACCGAAATCGCCACGGGCGGTACCGTGCTGGTCGGCCGGCGCGTGCTTTCGGAAGACACCGCCAGCGACGCCCCCCCCGATCCGACCACGGCCCGCAAGGGCAAGCTGGTCAAGATCTATCCGGAGATCACCGACGGCCGCGTCCAGGCCGATGTCGAGGTCGATGGCCTTGGCACCTATTTCGTCGGTGAGCGCACGCTCGTCTGGGTTCCGGTCGCCCACCGGCAGGTGCTTGCCGTGCCGCGCGCCGCCGTGACCACCCGCCACGGCATCGACTACGTCCGCCTGGCAAGCGCCACGGAAGCACCGGTCGACGTCGCCGTCATCATGGGCGAAACCTTCGAGCACGACGGTGCCGAGATGATCGAAATCCTCACCGGCCTCAATGCCGGCGACAAGGTGCTCGTCCCATGAAGCTCGGCATTGCGGGGCGCCTGACCAGCGCCTTCATCGGTTCGCCACTGACGCCGCTCTTCCTGCTGGCGGCGCTGATTCTCGGCATCGTCGCGCTGATCACCCTGCCGCGCGAGGAAGAGCCGCAGATTTCGGTGCCCATGGTCGATATCCACGTCAGCACCAACGGCCTCAAGGCCGAAGATGCGGTCAAGCTCGTCACCGAGCCGCTGGAAACGATCGTCAAGAGCATCGACGGCGTCGAGCACGTCTATTCGCAGACCACCGACGACGGCGCCATGGTCACCGCCCGCTTCATCGTCGGCACCGACGCCGACACGGCGATCCTGCGCGTGCACGAGAAGGTGCGCGCCAACATGGACCGCATCCCGGTCGGCATTCCCGAGCCGCTGATCGTCGGTCGCGGCATCAACGATGTCGCCATCGTCACGGTCACGCTGACGCCCAAGCCGGGAGCCGCGGCGCGCTGGACGGCCAATGGCCTGACGCGCCTGGCGCGCGAGCTCCAGGTCGAGATTTCCAAGCTGCCGGATATCGGGCTGACCTACATCGTCGGCGACCAGCCCGAGCAGATTCGCGTCGAGCCGGATCCGCAGAAGCTGTCCCTGTTCGGCGTCACGCTGCAGCAGCTCTCCGCCAAGGTTCAGGGCGCCAACCGCTCCTTCCAGGCCGGCGTGGTGCGCGACAGCGGCAAGCAGGTGGCTCTGGTCGCCGGCCAGACCCTGCAGACGGTGCCCGAAATCGGCAACCTGCTGCTCACCACCCGCGACAACCGGCCGGTCTATCTGCGCGACGTGGCCAACGTGTCGCTCGCCAGCCAGCCGAAGGAAACGCGCGTCACCGAGGTGCGCAAGGCCGACGGCACGGTCGAAAGGGCGCCGGCGGTGACCCTGGCTATCGCCAAGCGGTCCGGCACCAATGCCGTGGTCATCGCCGAGAACGTCATCAAGCAGCTCGAGGAGCTGCGCGGCCGCATCTTCCCCGAAGATGTGGACATGACGATCACCCGCGACTACGGCGAGACGGCCAACGAGAAGGCCAACGAGCTGCTCTTCCACCTTGGCCTGGCCACGGTGTCGATCGTTCTTCTGGTCGCCTTCTCCATCGGCTGGCGCGAGGCGATCGTCGTCGCCATCGTCATCCCGACGACCATCCTGCTCACCCTGTTTGCCTCGCGCATGATGGGCTACACGCTCAACCGCGTCAGCCTGTTCGCGCTCATCTTCTCCATCGGCATTCTCGTCGACGACGCCATCGTCATCATTGAGAACATCGCCCGCCACTGGGGCATGTATGACGGGCGAAGTCACCGGCAGGCGGCGATCGAGGCGGTTGCCGAGGTCGGCAACCCGACCATCGTGGCGACCTTGACCGTGGTCGCGGCCCTGCTGCCGATGCTCTTCGTCTCGGGCCTGATGGGCCCCTATATGAGCCCGATCCCGGCCAATGCCTCGGCCGCGATGCTGTTCTCCTTCTTCGTCGCGGTCATGCTGACGCCGTGGCTGATGATGCGGCTGAGAAGGAGCGGCACGGCGCCGCACGAGGCCCATCACGGCCACATGGGGGCGCTCGGCCGTGCCTATATGGCGGTCGCCCGCCCGGTGCTCGCCACCAAGGCGCGCGCCTGGACGTTCCTGGCCATCGTCGGCATCCTCACCATCGGCTCGCTCGGCCTGCTCTACACCGAGCATGTCACGGTCAAGCTCTTGCCCTTCGACAACAAGAACCACCTGCAGATCGTCGCCGATCTGCCTGAGGGCTCGTCGGTCGAGGAGACCAACCGGGTGTTGCAGGAGGCGGTCGACCGCGTCGCGTCGATCCCCGAGATCAAGTCGTTCCAGACCTATGCCGGCACGGCCTCGCCGTTCGACTTCAACGGCCTGGTGCGGCACTACTATCTGCGCTCGCAGCCCTATCAGGGCGATGCCCAGGTCAACCTGACGCCGAAGGGCGAGCGCAGCCGCGAGAGCCATGCGGTGGCCCTCGAGATCCGCGAGCGTCTCAAGGGGATAGACGCCCCGGCCGGCACTTCCATCAAGGTGGTCGAGCCGCCACCGGGTCCGCCGGTGCTCTCCACCCTGCTCGCCGAGATCTACGGGCCGGACGCCGAGACCCGCCGGGCCATCGCCGCCAAGGTGCGCGAGGCCTTCCAGAGCGTGCCCTTCATCGTCGACGTCGACGATTCCTATGGCGTCCAGACGGAGCGCGTGCGCCTCAAGGTCGACCAGGACAATCTCGAATATCACAAGGTCGACGAGAGCGACGTCTACAACACCATCACCGCCTTCTACGGCGGCGAGACGGTTGGCTATTCCCACCGCGGGGGAGGGCGCCAGCCCATCCCGATCGTGCTGGAATCCTCGAAGCCCAACAACGTGGTCAACGAGCGCGCTCTCGCTTTGCCGGTCGGCGCCAACAGCATCCCCGGCAGCACCGGCGTGGTCGAACTCGGCGACGTGGTCCATGCGGTGCGCGAGAAGACCTCCTATCCGATCTTCCGCCACAACGGTCGCACGGCCGAGATGGTGACCGCCGATCTTGCCGGCACCTACGAGGCGCCGCTCTACGGCATGCTCGCCGTCGACAAGATCATCAAGAATGCCGACTGGGGCAACGTGCCCAAGCCGACCATCGCGCTGCACGGCCAGCCCGACGACGAATCCAAGCCGACGCTCTTGTGGGACGGCGAGTGGGAGGTGACCTGGGTGACCTTCCGCGACATGGGCGCCGCCTTCATGGTCGCGATCTTCGGCATCTACATCCTCGTCGTCGCCCAGTTCGGCTCGTTCAAGGTGCCGCTGGTCATCCTGACGCCGATCCCGCTGACCTTCATCGGCATCATGCTCGGCCACTGGATCTTCCACGCGCCCTTCACGGCGACCTCGATGATCGGCTTCATTGCGCTTGCCGGCATCATCGTGCGCAACTCGATCCTGCTGGTCGACTTCATCCGCTCGGCGCGCACGCCCGGCCGGCCGCTGCTCGACGTTCTGCTCGAAGCCGGCGCCACCCGCTTCAAGCCGATCCTGCTCACCGCGCTGGCCGCGATGATCGGTGCGGCAGTGATCCTCGCCGACCCGATCTTCCAGGGGCTGGCGATCTCGCTGCTCTTCGGCCTTGCCTCGTCGACGCTGCTCACCGTTCTGGTGATCCCGGCGATCTACGTGGTGCTGCGCGGCGACAAGAAATCGGAAGCGCCAAAGGAAGAAGCGCCGGCACAACCGGCCTGACCGAACGGCCCCGGCCTTGCCGGCCGGGGCCGCATCTATGGACGCGCGGGGCGCAGGCGCATCCCGCAACAAGCCCCGATCCTGAGGTCGCCGAATCCTCCCGGCGGCCTTTCTGCTTTCGGCAGCCGCGTGCCCGCATGCAGCGAAGCGCCATGCGCGGTCCTGGCGTCCCGGATTACGCTGCGCTTCATCCGGGCCACGGACGCAGCGGGGCTAGAAAGCGACCTTGTCGCCGCCCTTGAGCGCAGAATCGCGCGCGCCTCGTCGGGCGTTGCGATCTCCAGCGCCATGCCTTCGAGGATCTGGCGCACCTTGCGCACCTGCTCGGCATTGGATTTCGCCAGAACGCCCGGCGCGATCCACAGCGAATCCTCCAGCCCGACACGCACATTCGCGCCTTGCGCCGCGCCGATGGCGGCCAGCCGCATCTGGTTCCGCCCGGCGCCGAGGATCGACCAGCGATAGTCGCTGCCGAACAGCCGATCGGCGGTCCGCTTCATGTGCATCAGGTCCTCGGCATGCGTGCCGATGCCGCCGAGGATGCCGAACACCGACTGGACGAAGAGCGGCGGCGCGACCAGCCCGCGGTCGAGGAAGTGGGCGAGATTGTAGAGATGGGCGATGTCGTAGCACTCGAACTCGAAGCGCGTGCCGTTGCCCGCGCAGGTCGCGAAAATGTACTCGATGTCCTTGAAACTGTTACGGAATACGAGGTCGCGCGTGTTTTCGAGATGGGTCCGTTCCCAGGCGAACTTGAAGTCCTTGTATTTTTCGAGGAGCGGGAACAGGCCGAAATTGATCGAGCCCATGTTGAGCGAGGCGACCTCGGGCTTGAAGGTCGCGGCCGGCTTCACGCGCTCCTCCACCCGCATATAGGGGCTGCCGCCGGTGGTGATGTTGATGACGGCATCCGTCGCCTGCGCGATCGCCGGCAGGAAGCGGGCGAAGGCTTCCGGCGTCTGGTCGGGCTGGCCGGTTTCCGGATTGCGCGCGTGCAGGTGCAGGATGGCGGCGCCGGCCTCGGCCGCGGCGATTGCCTGGGCGGCGATGTCTTCCGGCGTATAGGGCAGGTATGGCGACATGGTCGGCGTATGGATCGCGCCGGTGATCGCGCAACTGATGATGACCTTCTGCCGTACCGCCACGCTCAGTCTCCGATCTCGCGCGCTGCCTCGCGCTTGTGGGCCGCCAGAGCCATCAGCCGGCGGTCGCGCCAGGCAGCCCGCTTGGCGAGGTCCCTGCGGTCGAGGCGTGCCTGGCGCTGCTTCACGATCGTGTCGGCCACCGGGCCTTGCCAGTCCACCCGTCGCGTCTGCGACTCGAACATGTGGTCATACATGCCGTGATAGCGGGTCACGTAGTCGCGCATGCCGCCCGGCGCATTGAGGTCGGCCGTCTCGAAGGGCCCGATGAAGCTCCAGCGCAGCGCCAGTCCCTCGCGGATCGCCACGTCGACGTCCTCGACCGCGGCGTAGCCGTCGGCGACCAGCCGGAACGCCTCCTGCAGCAGCGCGCCCTGCAGCCGGTTGACGACGAAGCCGTCGATCTCGCGGGCGAGCACCATCGGCGCATGGCCGGCATCCGCCATGAGCGCGCGCGTGCGCGCGACGATCGCCGGATCGGTCCACGGCGCCGGCACGATCTCCACCGCCGGCACCAGATAGGGCGGGTTGATGGGATGGGCGACGAGGCAGCGCGCCCGCCCTTTGAGCCCCTCGGTGAAGGCGGAAGGCAGGAGCGCCGAGGTCGAGCTGGCGATCACCGCATCGGCCGGCGCTTGTGCGTCCAGCTCGGCAAAGACCGCCCGCTTCGTCGCCAGGTCTTCCGGCGTGTTCTCCTGCACATGGGCGGCGCCCGCAAGCGCTTCGGCAAGGTCGCCGACGCCGTGAATGCGCGCCCTGACCGCTGCCGGCGAGGCACCGTTCAGCAGGTCGAAGCCGGCGAGCTCTGCCAGCGCATCGTCGATATAGGTGAAGGCCGCCTCGACCGGGCCGCTCGCGGCGTCGGTCAGCGCCACCTCATATCCGGCGCGGGCGAAGCTCAACGCCCAGGCCCGGCCGATGAGGCCGGCCCCGACAACTGCAACCTTGGTCATTTGGAAATCCGTCCTCCCGAAATGCCGCCGGCCGGCGCGGATCGCGCTTGAGCCATGCCTCTGCTCCGCCGGGTACAGTCTGGCCGGGTTGCGCTCACGGGAACAGCCCCCGGCGTGCGCTTGGTATTCCACACCCTGGCGACGCCGATCGCCATCGCGGCCGTGCGATGCGAGACGCCGTCCCGGGCTGCCCGCTCCAGCACGCGCCGGAAGGCATCGTCGAGCAGCCGATACAGGCGATCGAGGACCTCGGCGCGCCCCCAGAAGAACTGCTGCAGGTCCTGCACCCACTCGAAATAGCTGACGATGACGCCGCCGGCATTGCACAGGATGTCGGGGATGACGAAGACGTCGCCGCGCTCGGCCAACACCAGCTCGGCCTCAGGCGTGGTCGGCCCGTTGGCCGCTTCCGCCAGGATTCGACACTGGAGCCTGGCCGCATTCTTGTCGTCGATCACGCGCTCGACCGCGGCCGGCACGAGGATGTCGCACGGCTGTGAGAGCAGCACATCGGGGTCGATTTCGAGTTCGCTGGAGAAGCCGGCAAGCACTCTGTGCTGGCGCATGTAGTCGAGCAGCGCCCCGACATCGAGACCCGCGGGGGCGTAGTAGGCAGCCGTATGGTCGCTCACCCCGACCACGCGGGCGCCGCGCTCGGCCAGTGCCTCTGCCGCATTGCTGCCGACATTGCCGAAGCCCTGGATGATCACCGTGGCGCCGGAAATCGGCAGCGCCAGCCGCTCCAGCGTCCGCCCGATGAGATGCGCAACGCCGAGGCCGGTCGCCTCGCGCCGGCCCTCGATGCCGCCCATGCCGATCGGCTTGCCGGTGACGATCTCGGTCACCGTCTGGCCCTGGTACATGGAGTAGGTGTCCATGAACCACGCCATGACCTGTTCGTCGGTGCCGAGATCCGGCGCCATGATGTCCGTCTTCGGCCCGACGAAGGGGATCATCTCCTGCATGTAGCGCCGCGAGACGGCCTCCAGTTCGCGCGCCGAGAGCGCGCTGCGGTCGACGGCAACGCCGCCCTTGGCGCCGCCATAGGGCAGGCCGACCAGGGCGCATTTCCAGCTCATCCAGATCGCCAGCGCCGCCACCTCGCCCATGGTCAGCGAGTTCGAGAAGCGTGTGCCGCCCTTGGTCGGGCCTAGCGTCAGGTGGTGCTGGACGCGAAAGCCCTGGAAGACCTCGGTCGAACCGTCGTCGCGATGCACGGGGCAGGAGACCGCGAGCGCGCGCTTCGGGTAGAAGACCCGGTCGCGGTCGCCGTCGGGCATGTCGAGATGGTCGGCGACGCTGTCGAACTGCCGGCGGGCCATGTCGAAGACCGGGTCGCTGAAGAACGGCATCGCGGACATCGCTGAATTGCTCCCTGTTTCGGCCAAATCGGCCGCTTTCGCCCGTTGCGCCCGGACTACGATCGGCGATCATAGCCGCAAGCAGGCGGCAGCACCCAACGGGCCATGATCTCACCCCGCAACATGGGACGAACCGGGCGAAACGACAGGCCGTGCGGCAAATCTGCGCTTTGAATGGTGGGCGATACTGGGATTGAACCAGTGACCCCTCCCGTGTGAAGGGAGTGCTCTCCCGCTGAGCTAATCGCCCGTCCGGCTCGTGAAGCCGAAAGTTTTCCCAGAAGATCGTTATTCCTCAGCAACTTAATGAGGGTACGACCTCACGTGCCTTTTCTCAACCCCATGGCCGTTTTCGCCCGTTTTCCGACCGGCAGTGTGACGAGAGTGTGACAGACCGCGAGGCCGCCGGACCTCAGAAGTCGCCGCTGCGAGGGTCTTCCTCACCTAAGGCCCGGACGCCCGCCTCAGGGTCGATCGAGGATGAAGCCTCGCCGGCGCTTGCCGTGGGACCTCGTAGATCGAGTGCCTCTGCGAGGGCACGAACGAAGCGCTCGTCGCTTCTTGATCTTGCGGAAGTTGCTCGTGTCGGTCATGCCAATCGCGTTTCTCACCTCGGCGAATGGACCTGCCGTCCTGGCCGTCCTTCTGAACGCGGTCGATGATGAAGCGAGCAGCATCGGCGAGATTGCCTGTCAGCTCTCTGCGGACTGGCTGCCAGTCAACGATCCTGCATCCCGGAAAGATGGTGCGAAGCTCTTCGCGGAATGCCGCTCTTCCGACTGGCGATCACGTAAGCATCACACGGGGCACATTCGTCGGCCTTGCACGACCTCACGGCAGCCCTGCAGACGGCCTGAAGGACCACGTTGCGATTTCACCGAGGAAAATCTCGTCATAAGGCCTCTTTCGTCAGGTCGTCGCCATTCTGAAGCCCTGCGCTAGCTCGCCCCAATGCTTCGTAGAGACGACTGGGTAGAATAGTGTTCCGGCGAGGATAACGTTGGGAACGTGGGCAAAGTCGTTTGTGGCATCATGCCTGCCCCAGTGGACGAAGTGGACGCGGTCGGGATTGTTGCTGATCCGGTAGCGGACTTCATCGGCGAAGTCGAAGCTGCCTGTTGCCTTGTGGTGGACTACCGAGCCATTCCTCGTCCGGCTTTGAGTTTATTGTGTTGGCGATCCCAGTGGCCAACGAACGGCCATCCCGTGAGGAAGGCACTCTTGCCGCCGCCACGCTCCCAGACATGGACCTTTAGGGGGCCATAGTGCTTTGCGAGCTTCCCGCAGCCGGACGAGATTGCCGCGACCCTCAGCCCAGTATTGATATGTCGTCCCGAACACGACCTGAGGCATCCGCGATGACGACCGGAGCGAGGTCGTGGGGCAGCACCTCTTCATAGTCCAGCACGGTGTTGAGACTGCCGTAGTCACGGCGCACAGTCGCTTCTCTTGCCAGAGAGGAAAGAGAGGGAGCGTAGCGGCTTCCGACAGAGCCCTGATAAGCCTTAAGGGCGTCCTGAGCGGCGACAACATCGATGCCGAACTCATTGGTGAAGTCTGGGACCAGAAGCTTGCCGCCGTCCTTTTTGCCCTTTGTCCTTTCGAGTAAGTCCTCAAGGCACTCGGCAATCTTCGGATGGGGACGGCGAAAGGCAGGGATGAGTTGGTGGAGGTCATCGGCGGACAGCGTCACTGGCACACCCGGTAGCATGGCCTCATCCCAGATACGCGCACTTGTCGAGGTTCATCGAGGAACTGGAACTCCTTGATGCCGGCGAACATGCCGCCCACGGCAGCGGCTTTCGACCATCTGCTGTGTTGTCAGCAGCACCCGGCAAAGCCTCGATCAGGTGATCCGAGTACGTTGGTATCATCGTCGGAAGTGAAGACCCCGACCTCATCCGCATTCACCGCAAGCGAACGGGCGAGGTTTTTGATCTCATCCAACCTTGGCAGAGCAGATGAGGACACCAACATCGTCGTAAGCCGGCAACGACAGCAGACGCGTTCGTGAAGGCGATAATCGCCGAGGTCTTTCCAACTCCCGGATCAAGGCTCGACAGAATAGAAGCGCGGATCACACTTCCCATCGGCCATGTCTGCCAAGGTTGACACCAAATCTTCCAACCCACTCCACATAGCCGGTGAGGGGGAATGGTTTGTCTGGTTCTCGAAGAAGGCACGGAGGTCCGCCAGTGTGCCCTCTCGTAGGTCCTGAGGGTCGTCGGAAGGGGTACGATGACGGATAGGAGCTCTTTCCATGATCTTACCCCTTTCCCGTCGTCCAACGCGGTCGAATGCGGAAAGGGCAACTCCCAACGTCTCTTTCGGTGTCGATTGTGGTGGGGATCGTGTTTGTGTTGAGAGTGGTGGTCGCCGCTAAAGAAGCGGTATCGGCCGACCAACTCACCGGACCTCCGACTTGCTCAGCCGCCATTGGGCCAACAAGTGGCGAAGGGCATGTGTGATCGAAGGGGAGCCGAAGGGCGTGGCTGTTCTGGCCACTTCCCTGAGGGTCGCAAAGTCCTCGTCGTCCAGACGAGCATTCACACGGTGGGGGTACGAGTTTCGCTCTATCGAGCATTGTCGTCATTTCTTCCTTTCTATGTTTGGTGGATTAGAGGTGAAGCGAGCCGTTGCCGTCTGACTCTGCAACAGGGGCTCGCATGTGTGGCCGCGCTTCAGAACAGAGCTTCCAAGGGCACGGCGATCAGGGACGGCACGGCGGAGCTAGCAGCCCTACGCGGTTGCCCTTCCTCAGATATGCAAAAATAATCGCCTGTAGGGCTCGCTTGGGGTGCGCCGGCCGAACTCGGATTTGGGCGTCTTGGCAGATACGGAAAATAATCGTGCCATGCGGTCGTTTGCCCGCCGCCGGAACGCGCATTTGGGCTGTTCTCTCAGATACGTCGAATAAATCGACGGCCACTGAAATCCACCTTCTAAAAGGATGATGGGTGCGGTTCAGCACCTCACGGCATGTGGTGAGTGAGGAGGGATGGGACGAACCACATCACCTTAGAGCCACCGACCTTCAAGCTCACCCGCTGTGCTCACAGGCACACGGTCCCCGCCACATGCCTCTTGCTCAATGCAGCAGAAGCCCCACAGCGACACACCCAGTGCCCATCCCAGAGATCAAGCTTGAGGCATGGCTTAGAGCAAAGCTTGGTACGGGAGCAGGATGCGCCATCACCGCCCTACTGCTTTGACTTGAAGTCCTGCTCGGGGTCACCGGCTTTAAGCACAGGCTTGCAGAGGGCGAGGGAGGGATGGCGATGGACAGACCGAGCCCATGTCATCACGACCACACCGCAAGCTCTCGTCTTCAAGCCCCCTTCACCAAGCCGACCATCACGAGGCTTGTCGCTGGGGGCGCTCATGCAAGAGGCCGTTGCGTCAGGGAGGCGTTGGGCATCGTCCCCCGTGGGGACGGTGGCAAGGTGGAGGACAAGAGGGCAAACCTCACGGCCAGGCAAGGGCGGGGTGCGAGGGTATTGCTACATGCCCCAAGTCGAAACTCGCCCGTGGCGCTAACGGTGATGAACGCCACGCCGAGCTTCGCCAGCCCTGAACGCGTTTCCTCGAACAGCCTCCGATATCGCGGGAAGTCCGGGAAGGCTATTGCCACAACGGCGGTGGGATACTTGGTTTGCAGCCGCATTGCCTTGAGCAAGGCGTGCGAGAACCACTGTTGGCTTGGTTGGTTGGGTTCGTGGGCTTGACTTCGCCAGCTCGGTGCGGGTCGCGGTAGTGCTTACGAAGGAAAGCCTTTGGCTTCGACCAGAAGCACCCGATCATTTTTTGCGGCACGCAAATCCACGCCCTGAGCCTTGGTCTCAGTATTGGCGACACTAGTGATCGACCAGCCTTGGCCCTCAAGAAAGTGGGCGATGGCCTTGACGACATTCCCTTCCCAGAACCAGTCGGCGGTCACGTCGAGGAGCTTTCGAGGGCTTTTGGCTGGCGAGAGCATCATCGGCCGCGCCTGCTTGGCGTTTCCGGGCTGTCGGGCCGCTAGGCGGATGACCGACTTTTCTTTGCCCACACGCTGCACGTCGCTTTCCTGCGATCAAACCCCGGCAGCTTCGCCAGCTCCCGCGTTTTGTGGTTCGCATGCTGCCGAACGGGAAAGGCCGAGCCTGTCCGCAATGCAGTCATCACAGATCGCTCGCGGCGACAGTCGGCTGACCAAATCTCTCACATCGTCTAGGACAGTCATTGCCCGCTCCATGTTCGCGGATGAGCATGAGCCGGGGCAAACGTTACACCCGTGGAGAACCCGAGGACCATACTGAGAGCGAAGCAGCTTTGACGCTCGGCTCATCATAGCTGGACACTTGCAGGCATTCGTGACGTGCGTCCACGCGCCCACTGACACGAAGGAACTAGGGGCATAGGGTAAAGACAAGGCCAGATAGGAGGCAGCCATGCGAACTCTGCTCTAGCCTTCGTCACCACGCTCGTTCTGTGGACGCCCGCACGGGCGGAGGAGGTGTGCGTCAAGTACGGGCCATGCCCACTCGACCTCTCCTCGTTCACCTGCAACGACATCACACGCAGCAGCTTCATCAACCGTGTCTGCTACGATGCCGCCAAGAGCTTCATGGTGGTCGAGCTTAGAACCACGTACTACCCGTACTGCTCCGTGCCGCAGGCGACCGTCGATGAGTTTCTGGAGGCTCAGTCGATGGGCCGTTTTCTTATAATGAGAGCATTCGGAGCCCTCGCGGCGGTGGCCTTGGGCCATTCGACTGCCGCAATCACCCGATGCCGCGGTA
>CAVUOD010000013.1:0-24944 GCA_963743015.1 uncultured Alphaproteobacteria bacterium | reverse complement strand
GTCGCGTGGCAGCAGGTGACGGCGGTTGGAGGTGGCATAGAAGACAACGTTCGCCGGCCGCCCCTCGATGCCGCCCTCCAGCGCCGCCTTCAGCGATTTGTAGGAGGTGTCGTCGCCGTCGAAAGAGAGATCGTCGCAGAACAGGATAAAGCGCTGCGGCGCGGCGCTGAGCAGCGCCATGAGGTCGGGCAGCGTCTCGATGTCCTCGCGGTGGATCTCGATGAGCTTGAGCGGCCGGGCGGGTTCCTTGGCATTGAGCCCGGCATGGACCGCCTTGACCAGCGAACTCTTGCCCATGCCGCGCGCCCCCCACAGCAGGGCGTTGTTGGCCGGCAGCCCACGCTGGAAGCGCCGGGTGTTCTCCAGCAGGATGTCGCGCAGGTGGTCGATGCCCTTGAGCAGGTCGATCTCCACCCGGTTCACAACCGCGACCGGTTGCAGGCCGCGGCTTGCCGCAGCCCAGACGAAAGCGTCCGCAGCGGCGAAATCGGGCTGGCCGGCACCGGCGGGACCGCCCTCTCGACCAGGCCGAGGAGCCGGTCGAGGCGTTCGGCGATGGCATTCAGGTCCTTGTCGGACAACGAGAATCCTCCGGCGGCCGGGGTGCTGCAAGCGGGCGGCAGGGTTAGCACGGCGGCCCCCGCGGCGCCAAGCGGTGCTATTCGGTCGCGCCATGCCTATATCGTTTGCAATGAGAGGCCACCCCGGTATAGTCCGCGCCGTTTCGCGCCGGTAATCGCGCCGCGGAAGACAGGAGTAATCATATGTCCTTCGTGACCCAGGCTTTTGCGGCGACGTCCGCGCCGGACGGCGGCCTTCTGGGCGGGTCGCTCACCAGTCTGCTGCCGATCGTCCTGATTTTCGTCATCATGTATTTCCTTATCTTGCGTCCGCAGCAGCAGAGGCAGCGCCAGCATCGCGAAATGATCGCCAATGTCCGCCGCGGCGACACGATCGTGACCACTGGCGGGCTGATCGGCAAGGTTGCCAAGGTGGACGAGAACGAAATCCAAATCGAGATCGCCGAAGAGACGCGGGTGCGGATCGTGCGCAGCATGGTCGCCGAGGTGCGCGCCAAGGGCGAGCCGGTGAAGGAAAGCGGCTAAGGCGCCGCGTTGGCCTGATGCGCGCCCGGAACTGATTGCATGCTGCAAGTATCCCGCTGGAAATTGAGCCTTGTCCTCCTGGTCGTCCTGGTGGCGATCGTCGTCGACATCCCGAACTTCTTCTCCGCGTCGACGGTGGCCAAATGGCCGAGCTGGTTGCCGCACCAGCAAGTGGTTCTTGGCCTCGACTTGCAGGGTGGCGCCTATCTGCTCTACCAGGTCGACCAGACCGACTACGTCCAGAAGCGCCTGCGCGCGCTGGTCGGCGACATCCGCAAGGCGATGCTCGAAAGCCCGCGTATCGGCTACACCGGCCTCGGCATCCAGGGCGAGTCGGTCCAGCTGCGCGTGCGCGACCTCAACCAGATCGACGAAGCGCGCAAGCGCCTGGATGCGCTGCGCAATCCGCTCAATACCAGCATTATCGGCGGCTCCAGCGTCTACGAGTTCGACCTCAACGTCGCCGACAACGGGCTGGCGCGCTTCACCTATGACCAGAATGGCCTGACGCAGCGCATTCGTGGCATCGTCCAGCAGTCGATCGAGGTCATCAACCGGCGCATCAACCAGCTCGGTACGACCGAGCCCTCGATCCAGCGCCAGGGCAACGACCGCATCCTCGTCGAGGCGCCCGGCCTCGGCGACCCGGCGCGCTTGAAATCGCTGGTCGGCCAGACAGCACAGCTCACCTTCCACCTTGTCGAGTCGTCGATGACCAAGGAACAGGCGGCATCGCAGCCCGCGCCGCCCAACACGATCGAGTTTCCCTCTTCCGAAAACCCAGACCTCGTCTATGTCGTGCAGGATACCGCCCTGATGACCGGCGAGGATCTCGCCGACGCGCAGGCCGGTTTCGACAGCCGCACCAACGAGCCGGTGGTCAATTTCCGCCTGACGACCTCTGGTGCGCGCGTCTTCGGCGAGGTCACCGCCAAGAATGTCGGCCGCCCGTTCGCCATCGTCCTCGACAACAAGGTGATCTCGGCGCCGGTGATCCAGACGCCGATCCTCGGCGGTTCCGGCCAGATCAGCGGCAATTTCACGGTGCAGAGCGCCAACGATCTGGCCATCCTGCTGCGCGCCGGTTCGCTACCAGCCAAGCTCACCATCGTCGAGGAACGCACGGTAGGCCCCGGGCTGGGCGCTGACTCGATCCGCGCCGGCAAGATCGCCGCGGTGATCGGCACCGTCTTCGTGGTCTCCTTCATGTTTGCGATCTACGGCTTCTTCGGCCTCATCGCCAACATTGCCGTGATGATCAACGTGGCGATCATCTTCTCGGTGCTGACGCTTCTCGGCGCGACACTGACGCTGCCCGGCATCGCCGGCATCGTGTTGACGATCGGCATGGCGGTCGACTCGAACGTGCTGATCTACGAGCGCATCCGTGAGGAGTTCCGCAACGGGCGCACGGCAATCGCCTCGATCGACGTCGGCTTCCAGCGGGCGCTGGGCACCATTCTCGACGCCAATATCACCACCATGATCTCAGCCCTCGTGCTCATGCAGCTCGGCACGGGCCCGATCCGAGGTTTCGCCGTCACCAACGCCATCGGCATCGTGGCCACGGTCTTCACCGCCTTCACCTTCACGCGGATGATCGTTTCGCTGTGGGTGGCGTGGCGCCGGCCGAACAGGATCGACCTTTAGGTCGGGGCCTCCAGGGAGCCAATCGCATGCGCAAGTTACGGTTCATCCCCGACAATACGAAGATTCCGTTCATGAGGCTGTGGCGGATCAACTTCCCGGCCACTTTGCTGCTGTCGATTCTGTCGGTCGTGCTGTTCTTCACCATCGGGCCGAATTACGGCATCGATTTTCGCGGCGGGACGCTGATCGAGCTCAAGCCGGTAGCCGCGGACTACAGCCTCGCCCATATCCGCACAACGGTCGGCGGTCTCGACCTCGGCGACGTTCAGGTCACCGAAGTCAGCGACCCTTCCGCTGGGAAATCGGTTCTCATCCGGATCCAGCAGCAGAAGGGCGGCGAAGCCGCCCAGCAGGCGGCGGTGACCAAAGTGCGCGACGCCTTCGGCAACACGGTCGAGTTCCGCCGCATCGAAAGCGTCGGACCGAGCGTTTCGAGCGAACTGGCGACTGACGCCACATTGGCCCTGCTGGTCACCATGGTAGCCATCCTGGCCTATATCTGGTTCCGCTTCGAATGGCAGTTCGCCCTCGGCGCGATCATTGCCACCAGCCACGATGTGTTCATGACGCTCGGATTCTTTGTCGTGTCGCAGGTGGATTTCAGCCTGTCGAGTGTCGCCGCCATCCTCACCATCATCGGCTATTCGCTCAACGACACCGTGGTCGTCTACGACCGCATTCGCGAGAACCTGCGCAAATACAAGAAGATGCCTATCCCCGAGCTGCTCGACCGCTCGGTCAACGAGATGCTGGCCCGCACGACGCTCACGTCGAGCACGACGTTTCTTGCGCTGCTGGCCTTGTTCATCTTCGGCGGCGAGGTCATCCGCTCCTTCGTCGCCGCCATGCTGTTCGGCGTTGTCGTCGGCACGTATTCGTCGATCTACATCGCCGCGCCGGTGCTGATCTTCTTCAAGCTCAGGCCGGGCGGCACCGAACAAGGCCGAGCCTGAGGGCGGCGAAGCCGCCGAGGCCGCCGGCAAGGCCTGAGCCGATGCCGAAGGGCGTCGTCATCCGCGCCGCCCACTATCCCGGTCGCGCGCCGATCGAGGCCTACGGCAATGGCGGCTTCCGTTTCGCCGCCATGTCGCATCGCGGCTCGCTGCTTTGTCTGCCGAGCGGCATCTATGGCTGGGAGGCGCCGGCACCGGGCGCCCTTGACGCGGCGAGCCTCGAAATGGTCTTCGCCGAAGCCGATGCCATCAACATCCTGCTGGTCGGCACCGGCGCCGACATTGCGCCGCTCTCCGCCGCGCTGAAGGACCGCTGCCGCGAAGCGGGGATCGTCGCCGAGCCGATGTCGACCGGCGCGGCGGTGCGCACCTTCAACGTGCTGCTGGCGGAGGAACGGGCGGTTGCGGCGGCGCTGATTGCCGTGGACTGACGTCGCGCGCGGCGCCATACCTGTCCCCATGGACGTCCACGAGCATTGCGCCCGCACGGTGCGCGAACTGGACCGCGATCGCTACATCGCCGACCTGTTCGCGCCCGCCGCCATGCGCAAGCATCTGTTCGCGCTGCACGCCTTCAGCGCCGAGGTGGCGCGCATCCGCGATACCGTCAGCGATCCCATACTCGGCGAGATCCGGCTGCAGTGGTGGCGCGACGCGCTCACCGGCGGCGGCGGCGGTCATCCCGTCGCCAGCGCGCTGATCGAGACCATCCGCACCTTCGCGCTGCCGCTTGCCGGCTTCGAGGGGCTCATCGATGCGCGGGTGTTCGACCTCTATGACGACCAGATGCCGACCCTGACCGACCTCGAGGGCTACAGCGGCGAGACCGCGTCGGCGCTGATCCAGCTTGCCGCCATCGTGCTGGCCGGCGGCCATGACCCGCGCGTCGCCTCCGCCGCCGGCCATGCCGGCGTCGCCTATGCCATGACCGGGCTCATGCGGGCGCTGCCCATCCACGCCGCGCGCGGCCAGTGTTATCTGCCCGCCGATATCGGCGCCGCCCACGGCTTCGACCGCGCGATGCTGGTGCGCGGGCAGGCCACGCCGGAACTGCTGATGACGCTGGCCGACCTGCGCCGGATCGCCCGCGATCACTTGGCAACCGCCGTGCCTGAGATCGCCGCCTTGCCGACGTCGCTCAAGCCCGCCTTCCTGCCGGTCGCCCTTGTCGGGCCGGCGCTCGACCGCATGGACCGCCCCGGCTACGACCCGTTCTCCGGCCGTGTCGACCTCACGCCGCTGAGACGGCAGTGGCTCATCTGGCGCGCCGCGCACCGCTGGTAGCGGTGGCTAGGATAGGTGTAGCGCTGCCGTCACCCGAGAATGCAGTTCTTTTTTCTCGCCCGCACGGTCGCGATATTGACCTATCTGGACCAACCTCCCGACTGCCATCAAGCAACTCAATCCAATACGCAGGGGTTGTAATCGCAGACTATTGAAAACGTCCTCGAAATCTTCAAGGCGATGAACGAGGCATCTAGCATCTTGATCGAGATCACAGACTTCGAATTTGTCTGCGACGACGTCAGTCCGGTCGACCTCCAATCGCGTGACGCCCACGAATTCAGGCTTTCCTGAGCGATCGACCCACCTGAAGAAACCCACCACCAAAATGTTGTTGGCGAGTTGGCCGATGTAATTTGTGTCCGCGGAGCGTCCACGAAACAAGGTGCCTTCCTCACAAAGCTCTCGAGCCATCGCGTAGCGAACGATATTTATGAAGTCATTCCTCCCATGCGCCGCGGTCAAATCGGCATAGTCAACAGAACCGGAGCCGCTTCCAACAATTGTGCCCGCCCCGATTGCGTTGCGGCGGGTTTGTTCAAAAAAGACCGGAAAATGGTCCTTGGTAATAGCGACTATAGTTATGCCGATGTGATTGGAAACTCGTCGCGTTGGGTAGGGCAGGAGTATTCGTTGGCCGTGTTCCTCCGCCCAAGGAAATCCCTTTGTAGGGTCAAAGGCGACGGCGCCGCCTTGTTCGGACTGTTTCGGTGCGGAAAGGACGCGGCTCCTAAACGCCTCCTGTGTTAGCAATCCGTCGAAATAGTCAACCTTGTCGATCGTGATTGTGCCGAGCGGGATCGCAAGTTGCGTGGTGAAGGTGCATTTTTGATCGTTTGTGGTTCGCGTTGGTCCGATACCCGAGCTACGAGATACGCCAGTTGATCGCGCCGTATTCGAGGATCCCCACTCAGAAATGTTCCGCGCAAATCGCGGCCGATCCTAAATGGAAGCGATGAAGTCATTGAAATGTAGTTGTCGAACTGCTCGCTTGAGAAGGCGCACTCACCACATTTTTCGTGATCGAAATGTCTGGTAAATCCTAGGTGGGCCTCTTGTTCAGCCGGACCTAGTTCGTGAATGGCGAACTCCCCCTGTTCGTCGGACAAAGTCTTTGTCGCGACTGGCCGGAATTCCCAACCTTTGTCCCGAGGAAGGATTTCGTTGAGCTGACTATGAGCCCTGGCGACTGACAGGATCGAAACTGCAACTCCCGCCAATGTTGCAATCGAGCCGCCGATTGCAACGAGGTTTCCAAACGAAATGCCTATGCAGCCGAATACGGCGACAACGGCGCCAGATGCTGCCCAAAAGGTCTTTTGCCGATACGATGGATCATACGTCCAGAGGAAGATGCGCAATCCCATCCAAGCGCGCAATCGTTCCCGCCGTGGGATATCAGTTGCCATCTCTCTGCCAATGCCCGGCGCCGATGGGACCACCGTAAGGTTTTGAATTTTGGCTATGCAAGCTTAAAATTGTAGGGACCATAGCATTTCGAATAGATCGGCGCCGCGCACCGCTGGTAGCTATTCCGCCGCGGCGGCGGCGGGCGAGCCGGCGAGCCAGCGGTCGAGGTCGGCAAGCGCCCGGGCGGCGATCGCCTGACGCTTCGCCTTGCCGCGCTCCGGTCCCTTCAGCTTCGCGCCCGGCGCGGGTGTCACCGCAACCTCCGGGAACAGGCCGAAATTGACGTTCATCGGCTGGAAGGAGCGTTTCCCCGGCTCGTCGTCGGCCGACAGGTGGCCGCCGGTGATATGGGCCAGGATAGCGCCGAAGGCGGTGGTCGGCGGCGGCAGCACGATGGCCTCGCCGAGGCACTCGGCAGCCGCCATGCGGCCGGCAAGAAGCCCGATTGCGGTCGATTCGACATAGCCCTCGCAGCCGGTGATCTGGCCGGCAAAGCGCAGGCGAGGTGCCGCCTTAAGACGAAGAAATTTATCCAATACCTTGGGCGAATTGAGGAAAGTATTGCGGTGGAGGCCGCCGAGACGGGCGAACTGCGCGCCGCCCAAGCCGGGGATCAGGCGGAAGATGTCGGCCTGGATGGCGTAGCGCAACCGCGTCTGGAAGCCGACCATGTTGTAGAGACTGCCGAGCGCATTGTCCTGGCGGAGCTGGACGATGGCGTGGGGCTTGACCGTGGGGGCGCGCGGATTGGTGAGCCCGACCGGCTTCATCGGCCCGTGGCGCAGCGTCTCGCGGCCGCGCTCGGCCATCACCTCGATAGGCAGGCAGCCGTCGAAATAGGGGACCTTTTCCCAGTCGTGGTGCCTGTGCGGCTCGCCGGAAAGCAGCGCATCGACGAAGGCGTCGTATTCGGCCTTGTCCATCGGGCAGTTGATGTAGTCGGCACCGCTGCCGCCGGGGCCCGCCTTGTCGTAACGCGACTGGAACCAGGCGATGTCCATGTCGATCGAATCGAAATGGACGATGGGCGCGATGGCGTCGAAGAAGGCCAGTGCATCCTCGCCGGTAAGCTGACGGATCGCCTCTGCCAGCGGGGCGGAGGTCAGCGGCCCGGTGGCCACGATCACATTGTCCCACTCAGCCGGCGGCAGGCCGGCGATCTCGCCGCGGGCGACGGTGACCAGCGGCTCGGCGGCAAGCGCCGCCGTGACGGCGGCGGAAAAGCCCTCGCGGTCGACGGCCAGTGCTCCGCCGGCCGGCACCTGGTTCACATCGGCCGAGCGCATGATGAGCGAGCCGGCGCGGCGCAGTTCCTCGTGCAGCAGCCCGACCGCGTTGTTCTGGGCGTCGTCGGAGCGGAAGGAATTGGAGCAGACCAGTTCGGCCAGCCGGTCGGTCTTGTGGGCCTCGGTCTGCCGATCGGGTCGCATCTCGTGCAGCACGACGGGCACGCCGCGGCGGGCAAGCTGCCAGGCGGCCTCAGAACCGGCGAGGCCGCCGCCGATGATGTGAACGGGGGAGATCATGGGGCGCGACCCTAGTCTGACCCCGGGACGGGTTCAACGGCGCCCAGAAATGAAAAACGCCCGCCGGGGAGGAATCGGCGGGCGTTTCTCTATGGGACCGGCCGCGTGGGAGGACGCCGCACCGGCTCCCGTATCGCCCCGGGTGAGGGAGGAGGATACCCGGGAGCGAAACTGATTACATGGTGGCGGCCTTGCGAGCGATCGCCGGGATGTCCGCGGCGGAGATGCCGAGGTCCGCCAGGTCGCGGTTGGAAAGCCGCATGAGCTCGTTGTAGGTCTGGCGGTACTTGCGCCAGGCGCGGTAGGTGGTGACAATCCGGTTGTTGGCCATGGTCTGTGCCTCTCGATTTCCAAATCTCGGTGGACGGCGACACGGAACTGACTGCCGTCCTTCGATTGCCAAGATAGGCGCCCGCCCAAGCCATGTGCAGACGAGATATCGCATACCGGCTTTGCACTTCACGCAATGCAACACAGTTCCGTCACACATATTGCGATGCAATAAATATGGCCGAAAGGCGCGGATTTCCAAGCGGTTCAGGCGTGATTGCGGCCCAATGGCCGAGCCGCATTGAGGCATTCGTGTGACCGGCCATGCGACAGGCGCAGCATCACCTGGCAGTCGAGACGCGCGGCAAGGGGTTGACCGAGATCACCGCGCCGGTCGCCCGCTGGCTGGCGAGCCAGGGGATCGCCGACGGACTGCTGACCCTGTTCTGCCGCCACACCTCGGCATCCCTGATCGCGCAGGAGAACGCCGATCCGGACGTGCGCACCGACCTTGAGGCCTTCTTCGAACGGCTGGCGCCGGAATCCGGCGACTATGTCCACACAATGGAAGGACCGGACGACATGCCGGCGCATATCCGCGCGGCGCTGACCCAGGCGAGCCTGTCGATCCCGGTCTCCGGCGGTCGCATGGCGCTCGGTACCTGGCAGGGCATCTATCTGTTCGAGCACCGGCGGCGGCCGCACCGAAGGGACGTGGTGCTTCATCTCATCGGGGAATAGAGTGCGCCGGTTTTGGCGGGGAGGGGACAGGTGGCGGACATCACGCTTTACGGCCGCAAGACATCGGTGAACGTGCAGAAGGCGGTGTGGGTGCTCGAGGAGCTGCGCGTGCCCTATGCGCAGGTCGAGCTCGGCCTCAACTTCGGCGGCGTCGACACGCCAGAATACCTGGCCATGAACCCCAATGGCCTGGTGCCGACGCTGAAGGACGGCGAACTGATCCTGTGGGAGAGCCACGCCATCGTGCGCTACCTGTCGGCGACCTACGGCGCCGGCAACCTGTGGCCGGAATCGCCCAAGGCGCGCGCCGCCGCCGACCAATGGACCGACTGGACGGCGATGCGCTTTCAGCCGGCCTGGGGGGCGGTGTTCAGCGCCGTGGCGCGCACCAAGCCCGAGGCGCGCGAGAAGAAGGCGGTCGCCGCCGCCATGAAGGGCGTCGAGCCGTGCTTCCGCATCCTCGATGCGCAGCTCAAGAAGACGCCGTGGCTGGCCGGCGAGCGGCTGACTTATGGCGACATCGCCGCCGGGGCGCTGCTCTATCGCTGGTACACCATGGACATCGAGCGCCCGCCGCTGGCGAACGTCGATGCCTGGTACGAGCGGCTTTCGGCGCGGCCGGCCTATGCCAAGGGCGTCTGCGTCAACTACGACATCCTCAAGAACACGGTCGGCTAGGGGCGAAACCGTTCCCGGACGCGCTGCAGCGTGTGAACGGTGCAGCACAGATCCGAGGTCCATGCGGCTCGTAGGTCCCGGGTCTGCAATGCGGTACTGCGCACCGCACCGCGCCCGGGACACGGGTCACGCCACCAGCACCGCTTCGATTGAAAGCCGCCCGCCGGCATTGGTGAGCGTCAGCTTTGCGGAGCCGAGATCGAGGCTCGCCGCGTCGCCGTCGCCGGTGAAGACGGCATAGGCGTCGCTCGGATCCGCCGGCGGCGGCGGCGGGCTCTGCCGCGATGACCGGGGCATTGGCCGCGGCGAAATCGGCGATATGGGCGATGAGCGGCTGGGCGCCCTCCTGGGCCGTCTTGTCGAGAATCCAGCCGAGGAAGCTCTTGGCGATGTCGCGGGCAAAGGCGTCCTCCGGCCCGCTGAGGAAGCTGCGGTCGAGATAGAGGCAGGCCGAGCGGATGCCGTCGGCAGCATCGGTCACCACGTCGAGGGCAACCACGGACCGAAAAGAATCGCCCGCGGGGCGGAAGCGGTGGGAGAGATCGTCGCCACGGGGCACCGGCGTGCCGTCACCTTCGAGGTGGAACCAGGCGAAGAATTCCGATGTGCGCTCGGCGGCAAGCTGACGGGCCGGCTGGGCGGATCGGGCAGGCGAGGCGGGCGGCTGGCGATGGAAGAGGGCACGCAAGGCACTGAACATGGCGGCCAGTATAGCCGCCTCTGCGGCGGTGTGATGGCAAGCCTTGTTGGCCCCGGCAGGGCCTCGCGCCCGGGACATGGGGGACGCGGCGTGGGCAACGCATCGCCGATTGGACTTTCGTCTCCCCGCCGAGGGCGCGCCCGAGGACAGGCTCCGGCCAAGGGCCAGGCAGCGCCTGCAAGGCGCGCCGACATGCCGTCTGGATTCCGGCCTCCGCCGGATATGACGGGAGTGTGAGGTAGGGCACTGCATCAAACTCCGTTCGTGCCCGGCTCCGAGCGGGCATCCGGTAAACGCAGGCGCATGGGATTGAGCGCGGCCATCGGCGATTACTGGGTCCCTGCATGCGCCGGGACGACAGAGAGGTCTGCGTCGCGCGCTTGCCCGCGCGCCGAGCGCTCCGAGTATCTCGACTTCGAGAACGCTGCCACCGGGATCGATCGCCGTCGTCGCGCGCCTCCACGCTCTTGAGCTGAGGGGGTGGCGGGCGCCCGGCGAATGCCGTGCGGTTATCCGCGAAACTTGGGGGCGCTCGCCGAGCGCCCGCCGCGGCGATTTCTGTCCGTCTCCGCGGCGGGCTCTGCGCCCAGCATTCGCGCGGGTTCAGGCCCTGAGGGCGGCCGGTCGTAGTGCCGACGGTCCCGCCGGGGTGGCCCCGAGAGCCGGACTGCGAATCCGGAGCGCGGGGGCGCCGCTCCCCGCCCCACGCACAGAACGCCTCATGAGCGCGCCCCTTCGCGGGCGGGGATGAGATCAATATGAGGGCAGTTCAGGGAGGGGGATAACTTTCTGTTTCGAAGGCGCGCGTTGCCCCCGTAGCCCGGATGGAGCGGAGCGCAATCCGGCGCCCGCTCGACGGGAGCGCTCCGCAATGCCCGCGGAGTTCACCCTCGGGCGCACCGAAGCTGCGACCCGGGGCTGATTGCGGGCTACGACGCTTCCACCCCTGTGCTTTCGTCACCCCGGGGCAGCCGGGGCTCGCGGGATTTGTCGGACGGCCATGGCTGCGATTCCGGCTTCCGCCGGAATGACGAAGGTATGTGTGGCACGGCCTTTCGGCACACGCCTCAATCCACCCTGACCCAGCCGCGCGCCATGAGGTGCTCCTGCGGGCGGAAGCGGCGCTTGTAGTCCATCTTGCGCGAGCCCTCGACCCAGTAGCCGAGATAGACGTAGGGCAGGCCCATCTTCCGCGCCCGCTGGATGTGGTCGAGGATCATGAAGGTGCCGAGCCCCCGGTCGCCATAGTCGGGGTCGAAGAACGAGTAGACCATCGACAGGCCATCGGCGAGCACGTCGGTCAAGGCGGTGGCGACCAGCGGCCCGTCGCCGCGGCCAGTGATGGCGGTGTCGGGCCCGCGGAAGCGGTATTCGACCACCTGCGTGTCGACGTGCGAATCGCCGACCATCATGGCGTAGTCGAGCACGCTCATATCGGCCATGCCGCCTTCGGCGTGGCGGGCGTCGAGATAGGCGCGGAAGAGGGAATATTGGTCGGCCGAGGGGCTGGCCGTGGTCTCGGCGCCGACGATGTCGCGGTTCTGGCGCTTGACCCGCTTGAGATTGCGGCTCTCGACGAAGGCATCGACCACGACGCGGATGGAGATGCAGGCGCGGCAGCCCTCGCAGGCCGGGCGGTAGGCGATGTTCTGGCTGCGCCGGAAGCCGCCCTGGGTGAGGATGTCGTTGAGCGCCGCGGCGCGCTCGCCGACCAGGTGGGTGAACACCTTGCGCTCGGCGCGGCCGGGCAGATACGGGCACGGCGCCGGCGCGGTCAGGTAGAACTGCGGGGTCTCGGTGGTATGCTGGGTCATGCGCGGCGCGGCTGCTAATATGGTATCGCTCTAGACACCATAATACCAAGGGCCGACGATCGAAAAGACGAGCCACATCAGGACGACCAGCGGCAGGCCGGCGACGAAGTAGTCGGAGAACCGGTAGTGGCCGGGGCCCATGACCAGCATGTTGGTCTGGTAGCCGACCGGCGAGGCGAAGGCGCAGCTCGCCGCCAGCATCACCGCCACCACGAAGGGCAGCGGCGGAGCGCCGACTCGTGCCGCGATGTCGAGCGCAACCGGCGTGAACAGCACCGCGGTGGCGTTGTTGGACAGGAAATTGGTGAGCACGCTGACCACCAGGAAGAGCACCGACAGGACGACCCAGTTCGGCTGTCCGGCGGTGAGCGAGATGGTGCCCTGGGCGACGAGCGCAGCGCCGCCGGTCGCCTGCAGCGCCGTCGCCGCGGCCAGCGCCGCGCCGATCATCAGGTAGATGCGCCGGTCGAAGGCGCGCACCGCCTGGCGGATGTTGAGGCAGCCGGCGAGGATCATGGCCAGCGCCGCGGTCAGCGCCCCGATGACGATCGGTCCGATGCCGCTGGCGGCATAAAGCACCAGCAGGGCGAAGATGACCTGCGCCCGCCTGGCGTAGCGGCGCTGGGGCAGCTCGCTTGCCGACCATTCGAGCAGGATGAGATCGCGATTGGCGCGCAGGCCCTCGATGGCGTCGCGCGTGCCGCCGACCAGCAGCACGTCGCCGGCCTCCATGCGGATGTCGGCGAGCTGCATGCGCGGCATGCGGCTGCGGCGCTCGACGCCGAGCACGACGGTGTCGGTGTCGTGGTGGATCGCCGCCTGCTCGACGGTGCGGCCGATGATGCGCGAACCCGGCGCCACCATGGCCTCGGCCAGCGTCAGGTCCTTGGTCGAGACGGGCGGCGCCTTGTCGCCGTCGGCGGGCTGGCCGCCGACCGCCTGGTCGGAGATGGCGCGGGTCAGCGCCGCGCGGGTGGCGGCGACCACCAGCGTGTCGCCGGGCGTCAGCGTCAGACCCTCGAAGGGCGGCAGGAAGGGATGCTCGCGCCGCTGGATCAGGCGCACGGTCATGTCCTTGAGCGCCGGGAACATGCCGGCCACCGCCTTGCTGCCGGCCAGCGGATGGCCATAGCCGATATCGATCTGGGCGATGAACTGCTTGCCGGAGCCGCCGGTGATCTCAGCCGCCATGCCGGTGCGCGCCTTGAGGATCTTCGGCAGGAGGAGGGCGACATAAAGGAAGCCGGCGAACGCCATGGCGGCGGCGGGAACGGTGAAATCGAAGAAGCCGATCGTGAGGCCGCCGGCCTTCTGCGCCACCCCGGCGGCGAGCAGGTTGGTGGAAGTGCCGATGAGGGTCGTCATGCCGCCGAGCAGCGCGGCGAAGGACAGCGGCATCAGAACCTTGGAGGTCGCAACGCCGCGCCCGGCAGCGATGGTGGTGACGATCGGCAGGAACATGACCACCACTGGCGTATCGTTGACGAAGGCGCTGGCCACCATCGCCGCCACCAGCACCAGGACGATCGCCGCCATGCCGGTGCGGCCGCCGAGACGGGCAAGCAGCGCGGTCGGTTTTTCCAGGGCGTCGGTGTGGAACAGGCCCTGGCCGACGACCAGCAGAGCCAGCACGGTGATCAGCGCCGGATTGGCAAGACCGGCAAGCAGGTCGTCGGGGCCGAGCGGGCTCCTGGTGCCGGCCAGCATCGGCACCGCCCAGAACAGCACCAGCCAGCCGACCAGCGCCACCAGCGAGACGATCTCGATCGCCCAGCGCTCGAGCGCATAGGCGACGATCATCGCCACGATCGCCGCGTAAGTCAGCCAGGTCAGGAGTGTCGGTGCCGCCGCCATGTGTCGTGCATCATGCCCGAGCGCGGATGGCGCTCAAGCGCCGGATTTTGCGTGGAATGGCCGCTGCGCGCAATTAATTG
Source organism: uncultured Alphaproteobacteria bacterium (assembly GCA_963743015.1). Lineage (GTDB taxonomy): Bacteria > Pseudomonadota > Alphaproteobacteria > Rhizobiales > Kaistiaceae > CAVSRC01. Next base: position 10,878 of record CAVUOD010000013.1, on the reverse strand, counting down.
CTGAGGCGGGCCAGCGGAACGGCATTCAGCGCCACGACGCCGAGCAGCAGGTCGTGGAGGAGCTGGCGGCGCGGCGTGAACAGCCCGACGAGCAGGACGAGCGGCGTCAGGATGCCGCACGAGAACCAGAAGATGAGGGCGTGCATGACGGCCAGCAGCGGAAACAGGCGCTGGCCGTTCCAGGTGCGCATCTGGACGCCGACCAGCGCCATGCCCGGCGTCGCCGAGCCGCGGCCACCCAGCGTCAGGGCGCAATAGCCGAGCGCGACGATGGCGAACAGCGCCGGGTAGAGCAGCCAGGCGATGCCGATGGTGACGATGCCGAGGACGAAGACCATCAGCGCCGCCGGGATCATCAAGAGGACGATGAGCACGGCGTCGACGACGAAGGCGACGATGCGCTTCGAAAGGATGCCCTCGAACAGCTCCGGCTGCGTCACGGGATCGTAGACGAAGCGGCTGCCGTACCGCGCGTTTCCAGTGTCGCTCATCGCTGGGTCCATGCCGGAGTTCGGTTCGCAGCATCATTATAGCGAATTCGGCGCCAATGTCGTTACGGCGTATCCAGGCGCTGGACGCCGAAGCCGCGGTCGGTCAGCGCCGCGATGATCTCGGCGGCATGGTCGGGACCGTGGGTTTCCATGGTGACGTCGACGCCGGCGCCCTTCGGCGGCACCGACAGCATGGTGCGGCGGTGGGAGACGTCGAGGATGTTGCCGCCGGCCTCGCCGATGGTGCGGGCGATCTCGGCCAGCACGCCCGGCCGGTCGCGGATGATGACGCGGATGGCGACCACCTGCTGCTCGCGCGCCAGTTCGCGCACCATGATCGAGGCGGCGAGCCGCGGGTCGATATTGCCGCCGGCCAGGATCAAGCCGACGCGCTTGCCGCGGAAGCGGTCGCGGATCGGAGAGCACCGCCGCCAGGCCGGCGGCGCCGGCGCCCTCGGCCATGGTCTTCTGCAGCATCAGATAGGCGGCGACCGCCTGTTCGATCGATCCCTCGCCGACCAGCACCATGTCGTCGACGTGACGGCGGACCGCTTCCAGCGTCAACCTGCCGACGTTCTTGACCGCGATGCCTTCGGCCAGCGTCTCGCTGCCGATCTTCGGCGCCTCGCCCCTGAGCGCCGCCCACATGGACGGATAGACCTCGCTCTCCACACCGATGACCTGGACGGCGGGCTTCAGTGCCTTGACCGCGATGGCGATGCCCGAGATCAGGCCGCCGCCGCCGACCGGAACGATGACCGCGTCGAGGGCCGGCTGGTCGGCGATGATTTCCAGCCCGACGGTGCCCTGGCCGGCAATCACATGCGGGTCGTCATAGGGATGGACCAGCACCGCACCGCTGTCGGCGATGCGCGCCTCGACGGTCGCCTGGCAGTCGGCCAGCGTCTCGCCGGCGAGCACCACCTCGGCGCCGAAGGAGCGCGTGGCGGCGATCTTCACGAAGGGCGTGGGCGCCGGCATGACGATGGTGGCGTGGAGCCCCAAGCGCTGGGCGTGCCAGGCGACGGCCTGGGCATGGTTGCCGGCCGACATGGCGATGACGCCGCGGGCGCGCTCCTCCGGCGTCAGCGCCAGCATCTTGATCAGCGCGCCGCGCTCCTTGAACGAGGCGGTCGCCTGCAGGTTCTCGTATTTGACCCAGATGTCGGCGCCGGTCGCCTGCGACAGGCGGGGAGAGGGCAGGAAGGGCGTGCGGATGACGACGCCGGCGATCTCAGCGGCCGCGGCGCGGATATCGGAGAGGGTGGGGAGGGCGGTGTCGGGCATGGATGCTTGTAGCCCGGATGGCGCGGCAGCGAAATCCGGGAAGGAGTGTCCCCGCAATCCGCTACGCTCCTTGCGGGCTACCCGTTCACTCCTTCAGCTTCTCCGCCACGAAGGGGGCGAAGTAGGTGAGGATGCCGTCGGCGCCGGCGCGCTTGAAGGCCAGCAGCGATTCCACCATGGCGAGATCGCCGTCGATCCAGCCATTGTCGGCGGCGGCGCGGATCATCGAATATTCGCCCGACACCTGATAGGCGAAGGTCGGCATGCCGAAGGCCTCCTTCACCCGCCAGACGATGTCGAGATAGGGCAGGCCGGGCTTGACCATGATCATGTCGGCGCCCTCGGCGATGTCGAGCTCGGCCTCGCGCAGCGCCTCGTCGCCGTTGCCGGGGTCCATCTGATAGGTGCGCTTGTCGCCGACCAGCGTCTTGCTGGTGCCGACCGCGTCGCGGAAGGGGCCGTAGAAGGCGGAGGCGTATTTCGCCGAATAGGCCATGATCTGCACATGGCCGAAGCCGGAGGCATCGAGCGCCCTTGCGGATGGCGCCGACGCGCCCGTCCATCATGTCGGACGGCGCGATGACGTCGGCGCCGGCCTCGGCCTGGACCAGCGCCTGCACCACCAGCCGCTCGACCGTCGCGTCGTTGACGATCTCCTCGCCCTGCATGACGCCGTCATGGCCGTGGCTGGTATAGGGGTCGAGCGCCACGTCGGTGATGAGGCCGACCTCGGGCACCGCCGCCTTGATGGCGCGGAGCGCCCGGCAGACGAGGTTCTGCGGGTTGAGCGCCTCGGAGCCGACGTCGTCGCGCAGTTTCGGGTCGGTGTTGGGAAAGAGCGCGATTGCCGGAATGCCGAGATCGCGGGCGCGGCGGACTTCGGCGACGATGCTGTCGACGGTCTGGCGCACGACGCCGGGCATGGCGGCCACCGGCTCGGGCTTCGCCTTGTCGGTCAGGAACAGCGGCCAGATCAGGTCGTCGACGGTCAGCGTCGCCTCGCGCACCAGCCGGCGCGACCAGCCGGTGCGGCGGTTGCGGCGCATCCGCCTTCCGCCGAGGATCGAATCCATGTCCGGTCGCGTGGCGGGATCGGGCGAAAAGGGCGGCGGCTGGCTGGTCATCGTGGTCCTTCCGGGGAGCAACTGTGCGGGCGGTCTTGCGGGATCGGCGCTCTTGAAACATACCACCTTTTGCCGTGCCGGCAGCCGATTGCCGCTGGCACGGGCGCCGGCGAAGATGGTACGGCTGCCCAACAGCGGCAAGGGAGACGGCCTGTCCAATGCAGATGGCACATGACGATCCGTCGATGACACCCGAGGTCGAGCGCGACCGCCTCGACGTGGCGCTCGACTACTACCTCATCGGCCTGTCGGTGCTGATGATGCTGCTCGGCCTGCGCGAATGGGCGATCATCCTCGGCATCATTTCCGGCACCCCCGGACCGTTCGAGGCGATGGACGCGCATTGGAAGATCGCCACCATGGTCCTGTCGGTGGTCGACCTGGTCGCCGCGGTGGGCCTGTGGATGCGGGTCGCCTGGGGCAAGGTGGTGTGGCTGCTGGCGGCGCTCTTCGGCATTGCGTTGCACACGGTCTTTGTCCGCACCTACGGCAGCGACCTGCCGATCGTCCTCCTGCATGTGCTGACCATCGGCGCCTTCGTCGTGCTCACCTTCTTCGCCCGCCGCGACTGACCGGCCGGGGCGCCGCAAGGGCGGAATTCCGTGCAATTCGAGCCTTCCCGGTAAGCCTGTATTAAGGCTGGTGCTTAAGCCGATTTTTAGTCGCTTTGGTTATGGTCGTCCCCATAGAGCAGGAAAACACCTGCCGAACGGAGAGGCGATTATGGCTATTGCAAAAAGGGCAGTGGAGGCTGTCGCTCAGCCCCTGCGTGGGACCGAGCTGAAGCCGCTTTATCTCGAGGCGCTGACGCTGGTCGAGCGCCTGCATCGGCGTCTGCTCGACGTCATCAAGGACGAATTCGACCGCGCCGGGCGCTCGGACGTGAACAGCGTGCAGGCGCTGCTCCTGTCCAATATCGGCGATTCCGAGCTGACCGCCGGCGAACTCAGGACGCGCGGCTACTATCTCGGCTCGAACGTGTCCTATAACCTCAAGAAGCTGGTCGAGATGGGCTACATCCATCACCAGCGCTCGCGCATGGACCGCCGTTCGGTGCGCGTCAGCCTGACCGAAAAGGGCCGTCAGGTCGCCGACATCGTCAACGGGCTCTATGACCGCCACATCCGCTCGATCGATCAGGTGGGCGGCATCGGCGCCGACGATTTCCACACCCTCAACCGCTCGCTGCAGCGGCTGGAGCGCTTCTGGACCGACCAGATCCTCTACCGGCTGTAAGATTCGCTACCGGCCGCAAGGCCGGCCTCCCAAGCGATACTGCGACGACACGGCCCGGCTCTGCCGGGCCGTTTCGATTCCGATGCGCGCGGCCCACTGGAAGCGCGCCGCGAAAGCGCCACATAACTTCCCCAAGAGAGACGACGGCGACACTGCGGTCTTGGGTTCAAATCTTCGCGAACCGGAGGCAAGCACCCGGAGGCCGCAATTGTCACATGCGGGTGAGCGTGTTACGCCGAAGGAAGAGGGCGGAAGTGTTGGGGATTCGAAATAGTTACATGAGAGTCGTGACCTGATGACCGCCCGCAATACGATGATTGCCCGGACCGGCATCCTCGCCGCTGCCGTGCTGGCGGCGGGGCTGACTGCCGTGCCGGCATTTGCCCAGGACCCGATCGGCCAAGCGCTGCAGCAGAGCGGCAGTTCCGAGTGGTCCGACGGCTTCGACACCGCATCGGTGAGTGCGGCCGACGTGCGCACCTCGATCCCGACCATGTCGCCGCAGATCATCGGCGCCCTGCAGGCGGCCATCGCCGAATATTCCAAGATCGTCGCACAGGGCGGCTGGCCGGTGGTGCCGTCCGACAAGTCGCTGTCGATCGGCATGACCGACCCGGCGGTCGCCGTGCTGCGCCAGCGCCTGGCGATTGCCGGCGATCTGCCCACCGCAGCTGACAACAACTCCACCGCCTTCGATTCCTACGTCGATGCGGCGGTGCGGCGCTTCCAGGCGCGCCACGGCATCCAGCCGGACGGCGTGGTCGGCGATTCGAGCTATGCGGCGCTCAACGTCTCGGCGCAGGTGCGCCTGCAGCAGCTGGCCACCAACCTGACGCGCCTGAAGGGGCTGACCTCCAAGCCGCTGCCCGAGCGCTATGTCATGGTCAACATCCCGGCGGCCTCGGTCGAGGTGGTCGAGAACGGCGTTGTCGTGCAGCGCCACACCGCCGTGGTCGGCAAGGTCACGCGGCCGTCGCCGATCGTCAATTCCAAGATCACCGAGATCAACTTCCATCCTTACTGGACGGTGCCGGCGAGCATCATCCGCAAGGACCTGATTCCGCTGATGCAGAAGGATCCCACCTACCTGGCGACGTGGCACATCCGCATCTACGATCACAAGGGCAACGAGGTTCCGGAAACGGCGATCGACTGGACCACCGACGATGCGGTCAACTACCGCTTCCGCCAGGATCCGGGCGACTTCAACTCGCTGGGCATCGTCAAGATCAACTTCGCCAGTCCCGACGGCGTCTATATGCACGACACGCCGCACAAGGGCCTGTTCAACGACGACTTCCGCTTCGATTCGTCGGGCTGCGTGCGCATCCAGAACATCCGTGAGCTGATCACCTGGATCCTCAAGAACACCCCCGGCCAGACGCCGGACGTGGTCGATTCGGAGCTGCGCAACCCCGAGCAAGTGAACGTCAAGGTGGCTGACCCGATTCCGCTCCACTGGACTTACATCACGGCCTGGTCGACGACCGACGGCATCGTCAATTTCCGCAATGACATCTACAATCTGGACGGGCTCGAGCAGTTGACCGCCAATGCCGCGGCCACCCCCGGCGGGACGCCGGCGCCGGACCCGAACGCCGTTCCCGTGGTTCCCGCCGCCGATACCGCCGCCGCCCCGGCGCCCGCTGCCCAGTAGCAGCCGACCTCCGCCGCGTTCGGTGGGCGCTTCCTTGGCGCGCAAGGCGCAACTGTGATAGAGCCCGGTGCGGACATCGTGCCCGTCGTCAAGCGGGCCGTCCGGCGTCTTTTTTCGCTGACAGGAATCAAGCGACCATGTCCGTGACCGCCGCCCTCGGCGCCAACAGTGCGCCCGGATTCTTCTCCGCCTCGCTCGCCGAGTCCGATCCCGAAATCGCCGATGCGATCGCCAAGGAACTCGGCCGCCAGCAGCACGAGATCGAGCTGATCGCGTCCGAGAACATCGTCTCCAGGGCGGTGCTCGAAGCGCAGGGCTCGGTGATGACCAACAAGTATGCCGAGGGCTATCCGGGCAAGCGCTATTACGGCGGCTGCGAGTTCGTCGACATTGCCGAGACGCTGGCGATCGAGCGCGCCAAGACACTGTTCGGCGCCGAATTCGCCAACGTGCAGCCGAACTCCGGCAGCCAGATGAACCAGGCGGTGTTCCTGGCGCTGCTGCAGCCCGGCGACACCTTCATGGGCCTCGACCTTGCCGCCGGCGGCCATCTGACCCACGGCTCGCCGGTCAACATGTCGGGCAAGTGGTTCAAGGTGGCGCCGTATACGGTGCGCCAGGACGACCAGCTTCTTGACTATGACGACATCCAGCGTCGCGCCGAGGAGGCCAAGCCGCAGCTCATCATTGCCGGCGGCACAGCCTATTCGCGCTATTGGGACTTCAAGCGCTTCCGCGAGATCGCCGATTCCGTCGGCGCCTATCTGATGGTCGACATGGCCCATTTCGCCGGGCTGGTGGCGGGCGGCGTGCATCCCTCGCCGGTCCCCCATGCCCATGTCGTCACCACCACCACGCACAAGTCGCTGCGAGGCCCGCGCGGCGGCCTGATCCTGGCCAACGACGAGGCTATCTTCAAGAAGCTCAATTCGGCCGTGTTCCCCGGCATGCAGGGCGGTCCGCTGATGCATGTGATCGCCGCCAAGGCGGTGGCGCTGGGCGAGGCGTTGAGGCCCGAGTTCAAGGTCTATGCGAAGAACGTGGTCGACAATGCCCGCGCGCTCGCCGAAACGCTGAAGGGCGCCGGCTTCGAGATCGTCTCCGGCGGCACCGACAATCACCTGATGCTGGTCGATCTCAGGCCCAAGGGCCTGAAAGGCAACGTCTCGGAGAAGGCTCTCGGCCGCGCCGGCCTGACCTGCAACAAGAACGGCATTCCCTACGATCCGCAGAAGCCCTTCGTCACCTCCGGCATCCGCCTCGGCTCACCCGCCTCGACCACGCGCGGCTTCGGCATTGCCGAATTCCGCCAGGTCGGTACGCTGATCGCCGAGGTGCTCGACGCCGTGGCACAGAGCGAGGACGGAGCGGCGCCGCTGGTCGAGGCTTCGGTCAAGCAGAAGGTGAGGGCACTCGCCGACCGCTTCCCGATCTACCAGTGAGGCGCGGCGGGCAGGAGCCATAGGCAGGCAGGGGCGATGCGCTGTCCTTATTGCGGCAATCCCGATACCCAGGTGAAGGATTCGCGGCCGTCGGAAGACAACACCGCGATCCGCCGCCGGCGCGTCTGCCCGGACTGCGGCGGGCGCTTCACCACCTTCGAGCGGGTGCAGCTGCGCGAGCTGACGGTGATCAAGCGCAACGGCCGCCGGGTGCCCTTTGACCGCGACAAGCTGATGCGCTCCGTGCAGGTGGCGCTGCGCAAGCGCACGGTCGATCCCGAGCGCGTCGAGCGCATGGTCAACGGCATCGTCCGCCAGCTCGAATCGAGCGGCGAGAACGACGTGCCGTCGGAGGCGATCGGACAGCTGGCGATGGAAGGCCTGCGCAATCTCGACGAGGTCGCCTATGTGCGCTTCGCGTCCGTCTACAAGAATTTCAACGGTGCCGAGGACTTCAAGAACGTCCTCGGCGAACTTTCCGGCGAGCAGCCGGCGATCCTGAAGAAGTGAGGCCATGCCGGCCCCTCGCAAAGCACCGCGCATAGACCCGGAATTCGACCGGCGCATGATGGCCGCGGCGCTGCGCCTGGGCCGTCGCAATCTCGGCCAGACCCATCCCAATCCGGCGGTCGGCTGCGTGATCGTCAGGACCGACGGCGCCGAGCCGGTGGTGGTCGGCCGCGGCTGGACGGCGGCCGGTGGCCGGCCGCATGCCGAGAAGGAGGCGCTGAAGGAGGCCGGTTCCGCCGCGATCGGCGCCACCGTCTATGTGACGCTGGAACCCTGTGCCCACAAAGGCCGTGTGAAGCCCTGCAGCGAGGCGCTGGTCGCGGCCAAGGTGGCGCGCGTCGTCACCGCCATGGTCGATCCCGATCCGCGCACGCAAGGCAAGGGCCATGCGGTGCTCGAGGCGGCGGGGATCGCCGTCACCACCGGCGTTCTTGCCGAAGAGGCGGCGCGTGCCCATTCCGGCCACATCCAGAGGATCACCAAGGGGCGGCCGCACATCACCCTCAAGCTCGCCGTCTCCGCCGATGGCATGATCGGCACGCGCGGCGGCGGGCGCATGATCGTCACCGGCGAGGAGGCGTTTGCCGTCGTGCAGGCGATGCGCACCGACTACGACCTCGTCATGGTCGGCATGGGCACGGTCACGGTCGACAATCCGCGTTTGACGGTGCGCCTGCCCGGCCTCGCGGGCCGCTCGCCGGCGCGCGTCATCCTCGATGCCACGGCACGACTGTCGCTCGAATCGAACCTCGTCCAGACCGCCAGGGAAGTACCGCTGATCGTGATTGTCGGGCCGCAGGCGCCCGACGCGCGCAAGGCGGAACTGGAAAAGGCCGGAGCGAAGATCATCCAGGTCGATGTGGCGCAGGGCGGCATCGACATGCGTCAGGCGCTGGCGGCGCTGGCCGGCGAGGGCTTCTCGCGCCTGTTCGCGGAAGGCGGCGCGGAAGTGGCAGCCTCGCTGGTTGCCGGCGATCTGATCGACGAGGTGGTGATCTTCCGCGCCCCCGTCGTGGTCGGTCCGAACGGCGTGCGCGCCCTTGGCGGCACGGCGCTGTCGGCGGTGGAACGCAGTCCGCGCTACCGGCTGGTCGAGACCGCGTCCGTGGGCGTGGACATCATGCGGCGTTATGTGAGGACTTGAGCATCATGTTTACCGGAATTGTCAGCGATGTCGGCAGGATCACGCGCATCGACGTGCGCGACGAGGTGCGCCGCATCGCAATCGCTTCGGCCTATGACGGCGACAGCATCGACGTCGGCGCCTCGATCGCCTGCAACGGCATCTGCCTGACGGTGGTGTCACCCGCGCTGAAGGCGAACGGCGGCTGCACGTTCGAAGTCGAGGCGGCGCCGGAGACGCTCGCGGTGACCACGGCGAAGGACTGGGGCGTGGGCAGCCGCATCAACCTGGAACGCTCGCTGAGGCTTGGCGACGAACTCGGCGGCCACATGGTATCGGGCCATGTCGACGGGGTGGCGACGGTGATCTCGCGCGAGGACTACAGCGAGACGACCAAGATGGTCTTCGAGGCGCCGCACGCGCTGGCGCGCTTCATCGCCTTCAAGGGTTCGGTGGCGATCGACGGCACCTCGATGACGGTGAACGGCGTCGACGGCGACCGCTTCGATTGCCTGTTCATCCCGCATACGCTCAAGGTGACCATCTGGGGCGAACGCAAGGTCGGCGACAAGATCAACCTCGAGGTCGATACCATCGCGCGCTACGTGGCGCGCATCGCCGGGACCGGGTAGGCCGAGGGCGCAAATCCGCCGTCGCATCGCATAACCGGCAGGGTATTTCACAATTGCACGCTCGGCCCGCCGCAGCTCCATGGCGGGGCCTTGTCGTACCGATCGGAACGGCCCGCTTGACTCACGCATATCTCGGTGGTTATACGTCGATCAATAGCCAATGGGTTATTGATTGCGATGCCAGAGCCTCATGACGACCTGTTCAGGACGCTTGCCGATCCGACGCGGCGGGCAATCTTCGAGCGTCTGTGCCGCGACGGCGACCAGACGGTCGGCGGCCTTGACGGCTCAGGCCGGAATCTCGCAACCGGCGGTCTCGAAGCATCTCGGAGTCCTGAAACGGGCCGGGCTGGTGCGCGATCGCCATCAAGGCCGCCACACGCATTACAGCGCGCAGCTCGGCGCCCTGGCGCCGCTGATCGACTGGACGAGCCGGATGGCCGGGTTCTGGCAAAGCCGCTTCGATCGCCTCGAAGACGTGCTCAAGAGGATGGACCAATGACCGACGCCGAAACGCGGTCCGTCATTGTCGAACGCGAGTTTCCCTATCCGCCGGAAAAGATCTGGCGCGCGCTCACCCAACCGCACCTGATCGAGGAGTGGCTGATGAAGAACGATTTTCGGCCCGATGAGGGGCACCGTTTCAGTGTCAGCGCCGACTGGGGTGCCGTCGACTGCCAGGTCCTCACGGTCCAGCCCTACAAGACGCTGTCCTACTCGTGGGACACCAAGGACCTTGCGAGCGTCGTGACGTGGACGCTCACCCCGACGGGCAGCGGCACGCGCCTGCGCATGGAGCAGACGGGATTCCGGTCCGATCAGGAACCGTACTTCCGAGGAGCCAAGGTGGGCTGGCCGCGCTTCCTTGCGGCGCTGGAGCAGGTCCTGGCTCGGATGGATTGAAGTCTGCCGGCACGGCTCGAAGCCGGGTTCCGCACGCGGGGTGGCGCACACGGCCGACGTGGCAAACGAAGGACATGCCGATGAAGATCAAGTTGACGAGCGTCTACGTGGACGACCAGGACAAGGCGCTGCGCTTCTACACGGACGTGCTCGGCTTCGCGAAGAAGGCCGACATCACCAACGGGCCGTATCGCTGGCTCACCGTGGCGTCACCCGAAGACCCGGACGGAACCGAGCTGCAGCTCGCGCCGACGGTGACCCGGCGGCCAAGGCGTACCAGCAAGCGCTGTTCCAGCACGGCCAGCCGGCGGTCATGTTCTTCACCGACGACCTCGAGCGCGACTACGAGCGCATCAAGGCGCGCGGCGCCGAGTTCACGATGCCGCCCGACCGCCGTGACCAACTCGACCATCGCCCAGCTGAAGGACACCTGCGGCAACCTCGTTCAGATCACCGAGCTGGCGCGCTGGTAA
>CAVUOD010000012.1:0-106020 GCA_963743015.1 uncultured Alphaproteobacteria bacterium | reverse complement strand
CAGGATTTCCGGCCTCAGCCACCGGCAGTCGGTTTCGTCCGCGAACTGCAGCGCCCTGTCGATTTCGCCCAAGCCGTCATCGACGCGGCCGGCAACCCCCAGTATCACGGCCAACTCGACCAGAAAGAAGGGATAGAACAGCAGGTATCTGGCGTCCCGCATTTCTGCGAGGCCGGACCGAAGCGCGTCGATCGCGGTCTCCGTCTCGCCGCGCCTGCCGGCAACCGCACCTGTCACGCAGCAGCCGGCCGCGTAAAAGGGATGCAGCCCGTGCTTGTAGGCGTGATCTACGAGTTCGGCGCCGTATCTATCCGCATGGTCCAGTTCGCCAAGGCTCAAGAACACGAAGCCGGCCGCCCACGCCAGAGCGACGCACAGGGCCGTTGGTTGGTTCGTGCCGCGCGCCTCCTCCACGGCGCTGGTCGCTACCCGCGCCGCAGTCTCCAGTCGGCCCTGCACGAGCAGATTGACCGTATTGTGGCTCTGAGCTGACGTGGTCGGGTCGCTGCCGAAGCGGATCATGTCCGACACCCGCCTTCCCGAATGGTAGTGGTCCAGTGCCCATTGCAGCCGGTTGGCCGCTTCGGCATGCGCAGCGAGATAGGTCTGCGGGATACCAATCAGCCAGGCGGCCGTCGCCTGAGCCTGGATATCGCGCCCGCGAGCCACTTCCTCATATTCGCGGGCGAAGGTGAGCGCTTCATTGAGCGCCATAGCACGGGCGCAGAACAGCCAGAGGCCGGAGGTTGCGCGCTGCCGATAGTCCAGGTCCCCAAGCTCTCGGGCGAGAGATAGTGCCCGCGTCAGGGCGGCACGAGCGTGAACGCTGCTGCCCTGCGTATAGATCAGGGCAAAGCCGAGACTGCATTGCAGGATCATCTCGTGGCGGGTGGCGGCGGCATCGCCGATCCGCGCGAGAGCCTTGCCAGCCCACTCGCAAGACTCGGCGACCAGCGAAACGGCGATCCAGAAGTCACTCGCCGTAGCGGCGAGCGCCACCCCCAGCGCCGTGTCTCCATCGTGGCGAAAGCCCATTTCAGCGCGGCGCGCAGATTGTCGATCTCGCGGCGATAGCCGTCGAGCTCGTCGACGGCGGCCTGCAGCTGACCCTCGTTCGCGAACGGAGCGAACAGTGACAGATAGAACGTCGCGTGGCGGCGCATGACCACCCGGTGCTCGGCGCTGCCGACCAGTTTCTCAAGCAAATAGGCCCTGACCGTCTCCAGCAGACGCCAGCGCTGCGTCGTCTCCGACCTGTCGAGCGTCACCAGCGACTTCGAGACGAGGCTCGAAATCCCGCTCGCGACATGCGCCTCGGAATCGTCCGAGACCGCGGTGACGGCCTTGAGCGTGAAGCCGGCCGGGAAGACCGCGAGGCGGTGCAGCAGATCCCGCTCCTCCTCCGGCAGCAGCTCGTAGCTCCAGTCCAGCGTCGCCCGCAGGGTCCGGTGGCGCGGCAGGGCCGTGCGGCGGCTGTTCGTCAGCAGGCCGAAGCGATCGTCCAGATGCTCCGCCACCTCCTGGACCCCGAGCGTCGCCGCCCGCGCCGCGGCGAACTCGATGGCGAGCGGCACGCCGTCGAGCCGCCGGCAGATCGCCGCGATCGCCGGAAGCATCTCGCTCTGCGGCAGAAAATCCGACCGCCTCGACTGCGTCCGCGCGAGGAAGAGCTGGACGGCGCTGTGCTGGAGAATGCTGTCCGAGCCGTCGAGCTGCTCGGCCGGAGCCTCGAGCGCCGCCACGCGGAAGACGACCTCGCCCTCGACGCCCAGGACCTCCCGGCTCGTCGCCAGGACGACCGTGTTTGGGCACAGTTGCACGAGGGTCTCCACCGTCTCCGCCGCGACGTCGATCACATGCTCGCAATTGTCGAAGACCAGCAGGATCCTTCTTGTCGCCGAGCGCCCGGGCGATCGACGCCGGCGAGGTCTCCTCCCCGCCCAGCTGCAGGTTGAGCACGTTGGCCACCGCCGAGGGCAGGAGGTCGGCGGCGGAGAGCGAGGCGAGTTCGACCAGGATCACGTCGCTCCTCAGTGCCGGAAACAGCCTTCGGGCCACTTCGCAGGCCAGCACGGTCTTCCCGATCCCGCCCGGCCCGGTCAGCGTCACCACGCGGTAGGCCGTCAGCATGTCCTGCAGCCGCTCGATTGCCGTCTCCCGTCCGATGAGAGCTTCCGCCGCCGAGTGAAAATTGGTCGTGAACCGCTCTTCGTCCGCCTGGACCGGTTTTTGCGCCGGGCGCCTCGCCGCCGCGCCCCGTTCTCGAACGCTCCAGTTTCCCTGGAGCCGATAGCCCCGTCCCGACGCCGTCTTCAGCAGCCCGCGATCCTCCCCGAGCGCCTTGCGGATCGCGGAAATATGGACCTGCAGCGTGTTGTCCTCGACCACGGCGCCCGGCCACACCTGGCGAAAAAGCGCGTCCTTGGTGATGAGTTGCCCCGCCGCCGCCGCCAGCGTCTCCAGGATCTCGAACGCGCGCCCGCCGATCGGCACCATTTTGCCGTGCGCGCGCAACTCGCGCAGCAAGGTCGAGCTCCCATTTTCCGCATTCGAGAACAAGATGCCTGCTGCATGGAGGGCCGATTTCAGGAAATTTCAGGACTTCTCAGACTAGCCGGGCGTATTCGAGACAGCAAGAAATGGGGCGCCATCTGGCGCTGCTGGAGCCCGAAGTCCTCGCTGCCGAGTGGGCCATCACGGGGACCTTTCGGCCGGCTCGTGTCGACTTTCGCGAAGAAATCTTGTCTTTCAGACCGCTCCCTGCTACGAGCGAACGCGGCACTTACCAAAGGTTGTGTTCGATCACTTGTCGCGCGGCGTCGCGGCGCGCCCAAGCGAGCTTTCGAGGACCTTCCCTCCCAGTGGGATCGCGTCGAACCTCGGCGACACGCCTGAGGCCCACATTAAGAACAATTCAAGACTGCCTCAGGACTCCGGGCCGTCGACCCGCAACCTTCCTATAGGGCGAGAGCACACGTTCATTCGATTCCCGAAGAGATCCTGGGGAGATGGAAACGATGGATTTTGCAACCGGTCTCGATGAAATTGCCTCGCCGCGGTGGTTCGATGAGGAGGACCACTCACCTTCTTCGCCGGACGGATCAACGGTGTTCGTCGTCCACAGCGACGCCTCGGTGAGGCGATTGCTCGTGGCTTCGATCGAAGCCTCGGGCTGGCTGGCGCGGTCGTTCGCGTCGGCGGGGAGTTTTCTTGCGAGCCCGCCGGCGACCGGTCCGAGCTGCGTCGTGCTCGACGTGACCGTCTTCGGTCTTGCGCATTTCAATTGCCAGAACGAGGTCGGTGCAGGTGGACCGAGCATGCCGATGATCCTCGCCTCGCGTGAAGGCGATCTTGTGATGACCGTCGCGGTGGGGCACGCAGGCTCGGTCGAGCTCGTGAAGACGCCGATTGGCGACAACGCGGTCATGGCGGCAATTGGCTACGCGCTCGACCGAAGCCGGGCCGTTCTCGCGCGGCAAGCCGAGACGCGGAGACTGGAGGCCCGGTTTGCCGCGCTAAGCCAACGGGAGCGCGAGGTGTTCGCGCTCGTGGTCTCCGGCCTCTTGAACAAGCAGGTCGGTTATGAGCTCGGCATCAGCGAGATCACGGTCAAGGCGCATCGCGGGCGGGTGATGCGCAAGATGAAGGCGTCCTCGCTTCCCGAGCTGGTGAACATGGCCGCGAGCCTCAACGCCGAGCGTGACCACAGTGTGGTGCCGCCAAACCGACTTAGCTGAGCGGGTAATATGCGGCCCCGGGAACAGGCATTCGTGCTCGTCCGCCGATGTTGCTGCAGCCCTATCGGGGCAGTCGCGCCGCGCGAAGGGCACGGGCCAGTAGCGTGGGGCCGAGGGCGAAGAGGAGCAGTGGGGCATAAGGAGACGCTCGCGCCCACCAACCGTGCCCGTCACAGGAGCGAGCAAGCCCATAGCAGTCCAAGACGCGCGTATTGGCCAATTGTTGGACAAGCGAACAGTTGCGCGAGCTAAGTATTTGAAAAGATTGGCGCTCCCTAGGGGACTCGAACCCCTGTTTTCGCCGTGAGAGGGCGACGTCCTGGACCGCTAGACGAAGGGAGCCGCGGCGGCGCGCTGCTTGAAAGCGCTGACGCCACGATATAGCCGGCGCACCCTGCCCTTGCAAGGCGCTCTCACTTCACTCCGAGATCCAGCCGGCCGCCGACTTTCAGGGTCGCCAGATCGATGAAGACCAGCGACTGGCCGCCGTCGGGCTGCTCGTAGGTGAGGATCAGGCGGCGCCCGTCGGAAGCGGTGGAGACCAGCCGCGCGCCGGCCGGCAGCCCCATCGCGGCACGGGAGAGCGTGGGGATGGCATCGCCCGGCCGCCAGGCGGGCGTGAGCGGCGGCTTGTCTCCGATCAGGACGATCTTGTAGAGGATCGCTCCAAAGACCGCGAGAATGCCGACACCCAGGGTCAGGCCGGCGATCAGCATCAGCCGGCGCATTTTCGCCTGGACGCGCAGCATTGCCGGGTCGAGCGGTTTCTCGTCGTCGTCGAAGGATGGATTGGCCATGGTGTCGAAAGGACCTGCCGCGCAGGTTGAACGGACCGTCGCCGACGACGCCGGCGGGATGCGTCTCGACGCCTGGCTTGCCGGCGCGGTCGAAAACCTCGGCCGCAACCGCGCCAAAAAGCTTGTCGTCGAGGGCCGTGTGGCGATCGGCGGGCGGACGATAGTGGAGCCGAAAAGGCCGGTCAAACCGGGCGAACAGGTGTCGATCGTCCTGCCCCCGCCGGAACCCGCCGAACCGGCGGCGGAAGCGATCCCGTTGTCGGTCGTCTACGAGGATGACGACCTCATCGTCATCGACAAGCCGCCCGGTCTGGTTGTCCATCCCGCCGCCGGCCACCACGGCGGCACGCTGGTCAACGCCCTCCTCGCCCATTGCGGCGCGAGCCTGTCGGGCATCGGCGGCGTGGCGCGGCCGGGAATCGTCCACCGCCTCGACAAGGACACCTCCGGCCTGATGGTGGTCGCCAAGACCGACCGCGCCCATCAGGGGCTGGCCGCCCAGTTCGCCGATCACGGCCGCACCGGCCCGCTCGAGCGCGCCTATCTGGCGTTGCTGTGGGGCGCGCCCGACCGGCCGCAGGGAGCCGTCGACCTGCCGCTCGCCCGTTCCACCCGCAACCGCGAGAAGATCGCGGTGACGCGCAGCGGCGGCCGCCATGCTGTCACCCACTACGCGGTGGCGGAGCGTTTCGGGCCTGAGGACCGGCCGCTGGCGACGCTCGTCGAATGCGTTCTGGAAACCGGCCGCACCCACCAGATCCGCGTTCACATGGCAGCGATCGGCCATCCCGTGATCGGCGACAGAGCCTATGGCTCGGGCTTCGCCACCAAGGTGGCGCTGCTGCCGGAACCAGCGCAAAGCCTGGTTGCCGCCTTCCCCCGCCAGGCGCTGCACGCCTGGCTTCTCGGCTTCGCGCATCCGGTGACGGGGGAGGAAATGCGCTTCGAAAGCGACCCGCCGGACGACATGGCGGCCCTGGTGGCGGCGTTTAAGTCCTTGTGAACAATATTTGATCGCAATGGCTGCCGGGGCGGGCGTGATTCCGCCAAAGTCCTCCCTATATGTTAATGACCGGACGTGCCGCTTCACGGACGTCTGGATGGATTCGCCGGAATCGGCCGGGGATCCGGAAAACGAAAGGGGCGCATAACAACATGGCCCGTGTCGCACTGCCTGCGATCGCTGCCGGCGAATCCGGCCTTTCGCACTATCTTTCCGAAATTCGCAAGTTCCCCATGCTGGCGCCGGACGAGGAGTACATGCTCGCCAAGCGCTTCAAGGAGCATGGCGACCGCGATGCCGCCCACCAGCTGGTGACCAGCCATCTCAGGCTCGTCGCCAAGATTGCCATGGGCTATCGCGGCTATGGCCTGCCCATTGGCGAGGTGATCTCCGAGGGCAATGTCGGCCTGATGCAGGCCGTCCGCCGTTTCGAGCCCGAGAAGGGATTCCGCCTGGCGACCTACGCCATGTGGTGGATCCGCGCGGCAATACAGGAATACATCCTGCGCTCGTGGAGCCTGGTGAAGATGGGCACCACGGCCAACCAGAAGCGGCTGTTCTTCAACCTGCGCAAGGTCAAGGGCCAGATCCAGGCCCTCGACGACGGCGACCTCAACCCCGATCAGGTGCAGCAGATCGCCACCAAGCTCGGCGTCACCGAGGACGACGTGGTGTCGATGAACCGCCGGCTCGGCGGCGACGCCTCGCTCAACGCGCCGCTGCGCGCCGACGGCGAGACCGGCGGCGAATGGCAGGACTGGCTCGTCGACGAGGCACCCAGCCAGGAAGAGCGGCTGGCCGAGGACGAGGAACTCGACAACCGCCGCCAGCTGTTGCGCAACGCCATGAACGTGCTCAACGACCGCGAGCGGCGCATCTTCGAGGCGCGGCGTCTGGCCGAGGACCCGATCACGCTGGAAGAGCTGTCGAGCGAGTTCGGCGTCAGCCGCGAGCGCGTCCGCCAGATCGAGGTGCGCGCCTTCGAGAAGGTGCAGAAGGCGGTGAAGAAGGGCGCCAAGGAACTCGAGGCGCCCCGCGCCGAGATCGAGGCCGCCGGGGCCTAGGTCCGGCCTCACCCAGACACCGTTCATGCCCGCCCCCGAGCGGGCACCCAGTAGTCGCAGGCGCAGGTGATTGCGTCGAAACGTCGGCGACTACTGGGTCCCGGCATGCGCAGGGACGGCAAGAGAGACACATCCTCTCCTTCCCGCGCGCCAAAGGCACCGGGTCATGAACCTTTCGAAGAACTCTCCCCTCACGACGAGGGGGGTGGCGGGCGCCCGGCGAATGCCGTGCGGTTACTCCGCGAAAACTGGGGCGCTCGCCGAGCGCCCGCCGCGGCGATTTTATCCCGTCTCCCGGCAGGCTCTTTACCCCGAAGGTAGATGGGGCTCAGGCCCTTAAGGCCAGCCGGTCGCAAGACCGACGATCCCGCCGGGAACGCCCCGAGGGGGAAAGGTCGGAAGCCTCTCCCGGGCGGGGGCACCGCTCCGCTCCCCCCATGAAGTTCCGGTCGACACGGGACCCCTTTTCGGGAGCGGATGCACGCATCGTCTCATGGGTTTGAGGGGGCGGGGACAGATTTATTTTGCGGGCAAGCGGCACGGCTCAACCTCCCCTTAGAGGCAGGGCAATCGCATTTGGGCATGTGCTCTCGGCGGCTGCCGTATTCGTCCCCTCTCCCCTTGCGGGAGAGGGACAGGGTGAGGGATACTGGCAAGGCCGTGCCTACACCCCTCACCCGGACCGCTGCGCGGTCCACCCTCTCCCGCAGGGGGAGAGGGTTTGGCGCCCTGCCAAATGCGATTGCCCTGCCCCTTAGAGGGGAGGTTGACCGTGTTGCATCGCCCTGCCCGGTCGAGCCCGCTCAGGCGTCGACCAGTTCGCGCTCCGGCGCTGCGGCCGCCGCCACAGGCGCACCGTCACCTACCGGGACGTCCCCCTCCCCCGCCGCAAGCGAGGCCTGCAGGCGGTCGAGCTTGGTGTGCAGCTCGGCGATCGACAGCTCGGCCTTGAGGTTGACCTCGTAGTCGAGCGCCGCCGCCATGCGGTCCTTCGCCGCCTGGCGGTTCTGGCTCATCATGATGATCGGCGCCTGGAAGGCGGCAAGCAGCGACAGCATCAGGTTGAGGAACATGAAGGGATAGGGATCGAGCGCATGATTGGCGAGCAGCACGCCGTTGAGCACCGCCCAGCCGATGAGGAAGGCGGCGAAGCCGACGATGAAGCTCCACGAGCCGCCGACGGCACCGACGCGATCGGCCAGCTTCTGGCCGAAGGTCAGATGCTCCTCGAATTCCTGATTGAGGTTGCGCGTATGCAGGCGTCGCGCGACGCGGGCGATCACGCGCCGGTCGCGCTCCGGCAGTGGCCCGAGGCCACCATGCAGGAGCTGCTGCGCAAGAACGCGGATTTCGTTGTTCATGGCACACCGCCTTATGACCGGCCGCTTTCGGCCGGCCGCGGTGCGCTTGACTAATCGGTCAGACGCCTCGCGACCGCCGCAAGCGGCACGCGCTGTCGAGTACTACTGCCGTCGCTGGGCATCGTTCTCACCGATTGCTGTTGACCGCCGAGACATAGGCGATCGATCGTCAAGGTCAAGTTAAAACGCAACTGCGGAGCGCGCGGCAGATGCCGCGCGCTCCGCCGATCCATCTATTTCGGTTCCTCGGCATAGGTGTCCAGCGCCGGCACCGCCTTGATCAGCCCGCCATCCTTCAGAAACTCGGCATAGCGATTGTAGCGGGCGTGATCGAGCGCGCCGGGCCGCTTGGCGAAGCGCGGCAGCGTGGCGAAGAACGACTTGCGGTTGAGTTCGTCGTCGAGGTCGGTGTGCGACTTCAGGAACATCGCCAGCGCCTCGTCGGGGTGATTGGTGATGAAGACCGTCGCGTCCTCGATGGCGCGCAGGAAGCGCGGCAGCCGCGGGTCGTTGCGCAGCGTCTGGCTGGTCACATAGATCAGTTCGTCATAGGGCGGCACGCCGAGCTCTTCCGGGTAGAAGGCGATGCCGGGCTTGCCTTCGAGTGCGAGCTGGATGAGTTCGACGTTGCGATAGCCGTCGATCGCCGCATCGACCTGACCCGACATCAGCGCGGTGACCAGGTTGAAGTTGACGTTGACCAGCGTCACGTCCTTGGTGGTCAGGTTCACCGACTTGAGGATGGCGTTGAGATAGGGGTCCTGCGCCGCCCCGACCGAGTAGCCGATCTTCTTGCCCTTGAGGTCGGCGAGCGTCTTCACCGGCCCGTCCTTGAGCACGATCAGGCAATTGAGCGGCGTCGAGATCAGCGTGCCGAAGCGCACCAGCGGCAATCCTTCCTGCACGTTGAGCATCAGGTCGCGCTGATAGGTGATGGCGACGTCGGCCTTGCCGGCTGCGACCAGCCGCGGCGGCGAGCTTGGGTCGGACGGCGCGATGAGATCCACGTCGAGGCCGTAGCGGGCGAAGTAGCCGCCCTGCTTGGCGATCACCAGCGGGGCGTGGTCGGGATTGACGAACCAGTCGAGCAGCACGGTGAGCTTGTCGGCCGCCTGCACCTGAAGTGGATTCAGAACGGCAAGCAACGCCGCCAAGCCCAACAAACGACTCATCATTTTCATGGTTTTCGGATTCCTTTTTATTGGCTCTCCGCCGCCCAAGGCGTGAGGTTGGCGGTCATGAGATCGACGATCCCGCGCAGGATCACCGACATGGCGACGAGCAGGATCAGCGCCGCGAACATCACGTCGGTCTGTGCCCGCGCATTGGCGAGCAGCATGGCGTAGCCGAGGCCGGACGAGGCCCCCACCCATTCGCCGATCAGCGCCCCGATCGGCGCGTAGACGGCCGCAAGCCGCAAGCCGGTGACCAGCGCCGGCACGGCCCCCGGCAGGCGCATGAACAGCACCACCTGCCAGCGGCGGGCGCGATAGAGACGCGCCAGATCAATGAGGTTGGGGTCCGCCCGCGACAGGCCGTCGGCAAAGGCCGAGGCGACGGGAAAGAAGATGGCGATGGTCGCCATGACGATCTTGGAGGCGACACCGAAGCCGAACCACAGGGCCAGGAGCGGCGCGATGGCGAAGACGGGGATCGCCTGGCTGACCACCATCACCGGCAGCAGCACCGGCCTGGTGATCGGCAGGAAGCTCATGGCCAGCGCCAATGCCGCACCGAGCACGGCGCCGCAGACGAGCCCGATCACGGTCTCGGTCAGCGTCGTCACCGCATGCACCTGCCAGAGGTCCGGCCGCTCGGCGAGCGCCGCGAACACCCGCGCGGGATCGGGCAGGATGAACGGCGGCGGCTGGAACAGGATGACGATCGCCTGCCAGATGACCAGCAGGGCCACAGCGACGCCGAGCGCCCTCAGCGCCGTCATCGCCCCCTTCCCCCGCACCGGCCGTACATCGCCATGAACCGTCCGCTCCAGAACGATCCGGGCGTTGGCGAAGCATCCAGGCGGAGAAAAGTTCCCGTCCCTTCGCCGGCATGACCCGGATCAGGTTCGAAGGGTTCGGCCTCTCAGGCCATCTCAGCTCGACAACGAGCACCCCTCGGAACAGGCGGAAGAATTGCAGGCTTGCCGCCCCGCAGCAAGCTTTTTTCGGAATGGCTGCTACCCGGTCAGCCGGTCCACGCCGCCATCGCCTGCGCCAGCACGCGATCGCCCGGGGTGCCCTTCTCGAAGGTGAGGATGGCGCGCTGCCCGGTATCGTAGACCAGCGGCAGGTCGATCCAGTCGCGCTCCTTGAGGAGCTGCATGTTGTTCTCGACATCGGCCGGCACCGCCGACAGCGCGATCCAGAAGTAGCCGTCGGCGACCTTGGCGGTCGCGCCGATCAGCGGCTGGCCGCGGGCATCTTCCGAAGGTTTCAGCACCAGGCGCGGGATGCTGGAGATGCCCTTGCCGGGGAAGGCGGCGGTGGTCGTGACGATCACCTCGACCAGATGGCTCGCCGGCAGCGTGTTGTCGGTGTTCTTGTGGATCGTCAGCTTCACCTTGAGGCCGCGATCCGGCACGTCGAGATTGGCGACCACCGACGGGCCGCTGGTGGGATCGGTGACGTAGTCCCAGGTCACTGCCGCGTTGATCTGGGTGACGCCGGCGGCGGCCTTGGTGCTGTCGAGCGGCTCTTCGTAGAGAACCGCCTTCTGTGCCACCAGCGCCGCATCGCCGCCTTGCTGCGCTGCCGGCTGCGCGGCGGCGGTTCCGCCGTGGCGAGGTCGGTGCCGCTGGCCGCGGCAGCGGCGTCACCGGTATTGCCGGTCTCGCCGACGACGCGCACGCCCGGCGTTGTCGCAATCGCATTGCCGCCGCTGAGCAGCCGGTCGCTGTTCTTGCCCGTCGCATCGTCCGCCGGGGGCGAGGGAACCGCCGGTGGCGGTGGCGCAGTCGCCACCTGCTGGCTGTTGCCGGACGAGCCGCCCTCGGCGAAAATCTTGGAAAGCTCGCCGCGCTGCCACCATCCCAGCGCCGCCAGGCCGCCGATCAGGGCGACGATCAGCACCAGCAGGAGAACAGTCGGCAGCCGCGACGGCCGAATCGTCTCTTCCTCGTAATCAGTGTCGACGTCGCGATCCCGGCCACCCCGGCGCCGGCCGCCGCGGATGCGCGCCGGCCGCTCGTCGTCGTCGAGTTGGGGTATCGGCGCATGACGCGATGCAACCGGTTCCGGCTGCGGCGCCTCCCTCTCCCACGCATAGTCGGGTGCCAGTCTCGGCTCGGGCTCCGCCCGCCGCGCCGCCCGGTAGTCCGGCGGCACGTAGGGTGCCGGCTCTTCCGGCGGCAGCGCCCGGCGCGGGCGATCGGCGACGTGGAACTCCGCCCCCATGTCGCCATAGGCTTCCTCGCGAACCGGCGCCCGTTCCACCGGCGGCGGCGCGACATCGGCGCGGCTTTCGGCTTCGCGGATCGCCCGCCGGAAGACTTCCTGCGGCGAATTCGTCTGAACCGGCTCCGGCTCGGGCACCGCTTCCACCACTGGCGCCTGAGGCGGTGGTACCTGGGGCGGCGGTGGCGGCGGGGTTGGCGCCGCACTCGGCCTTCTGGCCGCCGGCCGCGGCGCCGCTCCGGCGCTGTTGGCGGCTTCGCGCTCGGCGCGGCGGATCGCCTCCTCCAGCTCCAGGCGCTGGCGGGAAATCTCGGACGTTGGCAGCGGCGGAACGATTGCCTTCAACTGACCGATGAGCGCATTGCGCGCCTTGTCATAGACGGCGCGCCGCGTCTCCGGCGTATTGTCCTCAAGGCTGGCAACCGCCCGGCTGAGTACAGCGTAATATTCGGCCATTTCTTCGCTCTGCCGACCTCTTACCGAATCGCCCTAGCCTTGAAAAGGATCATGCACAAGAATGGTATCGTCACGCTCAGGACTTGTCGAAAGTAAGGCCACAGGTACGCCGATCAGCTCTTCCACATGCCTGACATATTTGACCGCCTGAGCCGGCAGATCATTCCATGTCCGGGCGCCTGCCGTCGAGTTCCTGCCAACCTTCCATCGTCTCATAGACCGGCTCAACCGCCGCCTGTTCCTGCTGGGCTACCGGCAAATAGTCAAGTGAGCGTCCGCCGATACGATAACCAACTGATATCTTTATGGTTTCCAGCCCGTCCAGGACGTCGAGCTTGGTCAGGGCGATGCCATTGATGCCCGAAATGCGTACAACCTGGCGGACCAGCGCCGCATCGAACCAGCCGCAGCGCCGCTTGCGCCCGGTCACGGTGCCGAATTCCTTGCCGACCCTGCCCAGCCGCTCGCCCATCTCGCCCTTGTCCTCGGTCGGGAACGGTCCCTCGCCGACGCGCGTCGTATAGGCCTTGGTGATGCCGAGCACATAGTCCGCCGCCCGCGTGCCGAGACCCGAGCCGGTGGCCGCCTGGGCCGCCACGATGTTGGACGAGGTGACGAAGGGATAGGTGCCGTGGTCGACGTCGAGGAGGACGCCCTGGGCGCCTTCGAACAGGATGCGCTTTCCGGCGCGGCGCGCCGCATCGAGCCGCCGCCAGGCCGAGCCCATGAAGGGCAGGATCTTCGGCGCCACCTCCAGCAGGGCGGTCAGCAGGGCCGCCCCGTCGACCTCCTCGGCACCGGTGCCGCGGCGCAGCGCGTTGTGATGGACCAGCAGCCGGTCGATCTTGCCCGGCAGGCTCGCCGGATCGGCGAGATCGACCACGCGGATGGCACGGCGGCCGACCTTGTCCTCATAGGCCGGGCCGATGCCGCGCTTGGTCGTGCCGATCGCCTGGCGTGAGATTGGCGGTTTCGCGGGTCACGTCGAGTTCGCGATGCAGCGGCAGGATCAGCGCGGCGTTGTCGGCGATGAGCAGGTTGTCCGGCGTCACCGCGACGCCCTGCCCCTTCAGCTTCTCGACCTCGGCGATGAAAGCCCACGGGTCGACCACCACGCCGTTGCCGATGATCGACTGCTTGCCCGGACGGACCACCCCGGAGGGCAGCAGGCTGAGCTTGTAGCTGACGCCGTCGATGACCAGCGTATGCCCGGCATTGTGGCCCCCCTGGAAGCGCACGACGATATCGGCGCGCTCGGAAAGCCAGTCCACGATCTTGCCCTTGCCCTCGTCGCCCCACTGGGCGCCGACGACCACCACGTTCGCCATAGTCTTCCCGGTTTCCCCAAAATTCCGCCGGCTGCCGGTTCCGGCCACCGCCGATTCCGGCCCTTGCCGGCAAAGAATCGCCCCGGTTGACATGCCGGGGCGGCTCGATTGCGCGGACTATAGCCTCTGCGCCAGCCCCATGCGAGGCGAAAACGCCGCGCCGCCTCCGGCAAATGCCGCAGCATTGTTGCGCGCCCGCGCCTCGTCTATGAAGGCGACCCGGCCGCATCCGCGCGCACCTGTCGCGGCCGAAATCCCGTTTTCGTCCCAGGCTTTCCCGTGACAGCACCGTCGCTCGCCAACCGCACCCTGTACGACCGGCCCTATCTGCTGCTGTCGCTGACATCGCTGTTCTGGGCGATCAACATCGTGCTCGGGCGGTTCATCGCCGGCACGGTTCCGCCGGCCGCGCTCGCCGAAATCCGCTGGATCGGCGCCGCCCTGGTTGCCGTGCCGATCGCACGCAAGCAACTCAGCCGCGACTGGCCGACGATCCGCCGCCATCTCGGCATCATGCTGCTGCTCTCCTTCACCGGCATCACCGTCTACAACACGCTCGCCTATCACGGGCTGGAATTCACCACCGCCCTCAACGGCTCGCTGATGCAATCCTCGGCGCCGCTGATGATCGGCCTGTGGTCGCTGATCCTGTTCCGCGACCGGCTGACCCCGGCCCAGTTCGTCGGCATCCTGGTTTCGCTTACCGGCGTTCTCACCATCGTCGCCCGCGGCGACCTGACGACGCTGACCCGCCTCAAGCTCAATCCGGGCGATGTCTGGTTCCTGGTCGCCATGGTGAGCTACGCGCTCTATGCCGCGCTGCTGCGCCGGCGGCCGGCGATCCACTTCCTGTCGTTCCTCGCCTTCACCTTCGTCGCCGGCGCCATCATGCTGGCCCCGGTGAGCGTGCTCGAATTCCTCGCCGGCCGCCGCATCCATCCGACCCCGGCGGCCTTTGCCGTGCTCGCCTATGTGGTGATCTTTCCCTCGCTCGCCGCCTATGTCTGCTTCAACCGCGGCGTCGAGCTGATCGGCGCCAACCGCGCCGGCCCGTTCTTCCACCTGATCCCGGTCTTCGGCTCGGCCATCGCCATCGTCTTCCTCGGCGAGCACCCGCAGCTCTATCACGGCATCGGCTATCTGCTGATCATCACCGGCATCTTCGTGGCGCAGAGGGGAGCAAGGAAGCGAGCCTAACCGCGTTGAGTGCTGTCCACCGCAAGTTTGAACATGGCGATCATCGCAGCGGCTTTGGGATGCTGCGAAGCCACCACGATGTTCTCGTGCGTTGTCAGTCGCTCCAAAAGCGCGGCTGAAGCGCCGCGACAACGATTTCGTGTACTTCTGAGGCGGGCGGAAGACACCCGCCTAGAACGATTCGCTACTCCACGACGAGGCCTGCCCAATCACCCTCCTCTCCCTGGAAGGGAGAGGGCTTCGCGCCTTAGGAGCGCAGCGAGTTAGGCGCGAAGGGTGAGGGTGACAGCGACGAGGGGAGGCACGAAGCCGATGGCGCGGGCCGCGTCCGCGTGAACTCGGCCTTGCACGCGCCGGCACGGCCGGCTCCATCACCGCTTTGCCAACACCGCGCCGGTGTCCCCCTCACCCGGATTTCCAACGCCGATTTGCTGACGCAAACCGGGGAAATCCGACCTCCCCCACAAGGGGGGAGGTGGAGATTGGGGCAGCATCATCGCCAAATATCGACGCTGCCAAAACGCCAGCCGCCTGGCCTCCCCCGTTCGTCCCCACGGAGGCGCGGACCCAGGCGAGACTTTCCATGAAGCACGGTGCTTGCGGTGATTCTCGCCTGGATGCCCGGTCGGGGCCGGGCATGAACGGTGCCGAAGCGGCCGCATCGTCCATGACAAGGAAACTTGACATCAGCGTGCGACGGTGACAAGTTTGCTTGTCACTCAGCCTTGCGGATCGTTACGCCCATGCCTACCCGTCGACAGATCGCCTTCGCCAGTTCCATTGCCGTCGCCGTCATCGGAGGCATCGTCATCTGGTTCGGCGCGGCTGCCGCCGTATCGGCCATATTCGGTGGCCACACGCCGGCTGCGGCGCCATGGCTGGCGATCGCCAAATTCGCGAGCCTGGCATGGGTGGCCGGGGTCGGCTGGCTGGTTTCCTGGCGCCGGATGGACGAGATGGCCCGCGAGGCCCGC
This sequence comes from uncultured Alphaproteobacteria bacterium, assembly GCA_963743015.1. Taxonomy (GTDB): domain Bacteria; phylum Pseudomonadota; class Alphaproteobacteria; order Rhizobiales; family Kaistiaceae; genus CAVSRC01. The sequence goes on along the minus strand of CAVUOD010000012.1, from coordinate 90,708 downwards.
AAGATTTCCTGGCTCGTCGGGTCCACCGGGGCCATCCTTGTGACGGCGCCGGTCATGCTGTTCTGGCTGCTGAATGGAGGCGCCTTCCTCACCCATCTCATTGGCCATCCCGGCACGCCCGGCACCTACTTCGCAATGGGATGGGTCGGACTCGTCTTCGCCCAACTCCTTGGCTCATTGATCGCCGCAATCGTGTGGCGGCTACGGATGCGCTAGGGGCGCGCCTGTCCGTGAAGAACTGCCTCAAGGCGCTGAGGACCGAGCGTGGCTGGAGCCAGGCAGAACTGGCCGAGCGGCTCGACGTCTCGCGCCAGAGCGTCAATTCCATCGAGACCGGCAAGTACGACCCCAGCCTTCCGCTCGCCTTCAAGATCGCGCGCCTGTTCGGCCGGCCGATCGAGGCCATCTTCCAAGACGGGTAAGGAGCGCGGGGGAACGCAGCCTTGCCCGCGCCGGCGCGGCCGGCTCCATCACCGTTTTGCCAATACCACACCGGTGTCCCCCTCACCCGGATTTCCAAGGCCGGTTTGCTGACGCAAACCGGGGAAATCCGACCTCCCCCCGCAAGGGGGGAGGTGGGTTCCTGAGCCGTCGGAACAATACCGGCCATAACGGTTTTGGAGTGCATTGGGGTTGTTGCCAACGGAGCCAAGCACAAACGAAGACCCCGTGCCTGCTCTCGGGGCAGGCACGGGGTCACGGCACCGCGGCGCGCGAAAGCGCGCCGGGGGAGGAAGCTTCCTAGAACGCCAGCCGCTTGGCCTGCACGACGCCGTCGAGCGCGCGCACCTTGTCGAGCACGTCGTCGCTCATCACCCCGTCGATCTCGACCAGCGAGATGGCGTCGTCACCGAGCGCCGCACGGCCGAGGTTGAAGTTGGCGATGTTGACCTTCTCGTTGCCGAGAAGCGTGCCGAGCCGGCCGATGAAGCCCGGCTTGTCCTTGTTGGTGACGTAGAGCATGTGCGGCGCGAAGCCGGCGTCCATGTTGATGTTCTTGATCTGGATGAAGCGCGGCTTGCCGTCCGAAAACACGGTGCCGGCGACCGCCCTCTCCTGCCGCTCGGTCCTGACGGAGAGGCGGATGTAGGTCTCGTAGATGCCGCGCTGGGTCTGGCGCACCTCGTTGATCTCCATGCCGCGATCGCGCGCCACGATCGGCGCGTTGACCATGTTGACCTCGTTCAGCATCGGCCGGAGCAGGCCGGCGAGCAGCGCCGCGGTCAGCGCCTTGGTGTTCATGTCGGCGACGTCGCCGGCATATTCTATTGTAGCGCCGAGGATGGTGGTCTCGGTGAGCTGCCCGGCGAAGGAGCCGAGGTTCTCCGCGAGCTTGACGAAGGGGGTCAGCCGCGGCGCCTCTTCCGCCGTGATCGACGGCATGTTGAGGGCGTTGGAGACGGCGCCGTTGACCAGATAGTCGGCCATCTGCTCGGCGACCTGCACCGCAACGTTCTCCTGGGCTTCCGATGTGGAGGCGCCGAGATGCGGCGTGCACACCACATTGGCGAGGCCGAAGAGCGGGCTGGCATCCGCCGGCTCCTTGACGAAGACGTCGATGCCGGCGCCGGCGACCTTGCCGCTCTTGATCGCTTCGGCGAGGTCCTCCTCGACGACGAGGCCGCCGCGGGCGCAATTGATGATGCGCACGCCGTCGCGCATCTTGGCGATCGCCGCTGCGTCGATGATGTTCTTCGTCTTCTCGGTGAGCGGCGTGTGCAGGGTGATGAAGTCGGCGCGCGCGAAAAGCTCGTCGAGATCGACCTTGTCGACGCCGAGCTGCAGGGCACGCTCCTCCGACAGATACGGATCGTAGGCGACGACGCGCATTTTCAGCCCCATGGCGCGTTCCGCGACGATCGAGCCGATATTGCCGCAGCCGATGATGCCGAGCGTCTTGGCGGTGATCTCGGTGCCCATGAAGCGGTTCTTCTCCCACTTGCCGGCCTGGGTGGAGACGTCGGCGGCGGGAATCTGGCGGGCCACGGCGAACATCATGGCGATGGCGTGCTCGGCGGTGGTGATGGAATTGCCGAAGGGCGTGTTCATCACGATGATGCCGCGCTGGGTGGCGACCGGCACGTCGACATTGTCGACGCCGATGCCGGCCCGGCCGATGACGCGCAGCTTCTTGGCGGCGGCGAGCACCTTCTCGGTGACCTTGGTGGCGGAGCGGATGGCGAGCCCGTCATAGTCGCCGATCGCCGCCAGGAACTTCTCCTTGTCCTTGCCGAGATCGGGCAGGTAGTCGACGTCGACGCCGCGCACCTTGAAGACCTGGATGGCGGTCTTGGAAAGCTTGTCGGATACCAGAACACGAGCGGTCATTGTCTTTGTCTCTGCATTTGCCCGGCTGGGCAGCCCCTCTCGCCAAAGCGGGAGAGGGGCGCGCGGCAGCGCGGGTGAGGGGGGAAAATCGCGATCGAGCCGGTGGGGGCCTACCCCTCACCCGGCTCGGCCTGCGGCCTCGCCACCCTCTCCCACAAGGGGAGAGGGTTCAGGCCGCTTCCTTCAGCGACGCCTTCTCGACCGCAAAGGCCCAGTCGAGCCATTGGGTCAGAACCTCCAGATCCGACGCCTCGATCGTGGCGCCCGCCCAGATGCGGAAATGCGGCGGGGCGTCGCGATGATAGTTGATGTCGTGGGCGACGTTTTCCTTGTCGAGGCGCGCCGAGATGGCCTTGAGGAAGGCCTCCTGTGCGGCAGCATCGAGTTTGGTGACGTCGGGATCGACGATCCTGAGCGTCACCGAGGTGTTCGACCGCGTCGCCGGATCTTCCGCGAAGAAATCGATCCACGGCGTCTTCGCCGCCCAGTCGGCCAGCACCTTGAAATTGGCATCGGCGCGGCCGGTCAGACCTTTCAGGCCGCCGACCCCCTTCGCCCAATTGAGGGTATCGAGATAATCCTCGACGCACAGCATCGACGGCGTGTTGATCGTCTCGCCGACGAAGATGCCCTCGATCAGCTTGCCGCCCTTGGTCATGCGGAAGATCTTGGGCAGCGGCCATGCCGGCGTGTAGGTCTCCAGCCGTTCGACAGCGCGCGGGCTGAGGATGATGACGCCGTGCGCCGCCTCGCCGCCGAGCGCCTTCTGCCAGGAGAAGGTGGTGACGTCGAGCTTGTCGAAGGCGAGCTTCTGGGCAAAGGCGGCCGAGGTCGCATCGCAGATGGTCAGGCCCTTGCGGTCGGCGGCGATCCAGTCGCCGTTCGGCACGCGCACGCCCGACGTGGTGCCGTTCCAGGTGAAGACCACGTCGTGATCGAAATCGACTTGGGTCAGATCGGGCAGCTTGCCGTAATCGGCCTTGATGGTGCGTGCATCCTTGAGCTTGAGCTGCTTGACCACGTCGGTCACCCAGCCGAGGCCGAAGGATTCCCAGGCCAGCACATCGACCGGGCGTGCCCCGAGCAGCGACCACAGCGCCATCTCGACGGCACCGGTATCGGAGGCCGGAACGATGCCGATGCGGTAATCCGCCGGCACTTCCAGAATTTCGCGGGTGAGGTCGATCGCTTGCTTGAGCTTTGCCTTGCCGATCTTGGCGCGGTGCGAACGACCGAGCGCGGCATCGCTGAGAGCTTCCAGCGACCAGCCGGGTCGCTTGGCGCAGGGTCCAGAGGAGAAGTTGGGATTGGCCGGGCGCACGGCCGGCGCGGCAGGTGTCGTCATCAGTCTACCCTCTCAGATAGAAGCCCCTCGTTGGGGAGGGGTGTCCCGCCGCGGCAGATACGCTGGAGCGGTCACGCTGTCAATCGCGATTTGAGTGCGACGAAATCTCGAAGCGTGACCGGGGCGAAAAATCTCAGAGGGGCGAGCAGGAGGCGTGGAGCGCCGAAGGCACGACCGGAAATGCAAAAGGCACCGCCCGCCGATGTGGCGGACGGTGCCTCTCATGCAGCGCCCCGGAGGAGGGATCAGTACTTGACGACGGCCGGGCCGTAAGACCTCGGCGTGTCGAAGGAGTAGCGCAGGCCGACCTTGAAATCCTGCGAGGTGAGGTGCCGGAATTCCATCGGGTTAAACGTCCCGTTCGCGCCCTGGTAGGTGACCAGATCGCCGGAGGAGGCAGCGCCCAGGTCGATATAGCGGTAGGCCGCCTCGACCGTCAGGTTGGGCGTGGCCTGGTAGGCGAGGCCGGCGGTGAGCTGCCAGGCAAAGTTCCACTGCGAGTGGTCGGCGCCGTAAGCCACCCCACCCGTCGGCGTGTTGACGTCGGTGAAGCCCTTGATGGTGTTCAGCGATGCGCCGATGCCGCCGCCGACGAACGGCGTCACGCCATGCCACGTGCCGATGTCCCAATAGGCGTTTGCCAGGAACGTCCATTCGGTCTTGACGGCCGTGTATTCGTCAGTCCCCGTGACGTAGTTGTGTCGAGACCGTGGAAGGTGGCGTTGCCACGGAACTCACCGGTCAGATCGAAGCGCAGGTGATCGCTGTGCCGGTAGCCGATGCCCAGGGCGACCAGCGGCGACGACTCGAAATTCTTGGAGATGTTGGTCACCGGCGTGGCGGAGCTGTCGTAGAGGACATTGTACAGGCTGCCGACATCCTGGTTTGTCATGCCGATGTCGCCACGCAGATACCAGCTGTGGCCAACTTCCACCGGCGGCGGCGTATAGGGCGGCGGGATCTCGGGAAGATCGGCCGCCAAGGCGCCGGCCGACAGCGGCAGCAGAAACGCAGCGCCGACAAGCGCAGCAAGACGGGTGCGACCCATGACTGATTTCCTTTCCTCGACTAACACCAGCGGCACCGAACAGCCGCCTATGGAAAGGAATTGTCAGCGATAAATCTTAAATCGTCGTAAACCACGTTGCTTAACCACGATTATTTACCTTAACGAAAAGTAAATAGCCGCGACTGTTGCTTATTGGACACTTGGGCAGTGCCAAACGGTCAAGAATCCTGAATCAACAAAGCCGCCGGCGACCGAGCCCAAACGAAAACGGCCGCTGAGCGCGGCCGTTCCGTGGAAACCGTCGATGTCCGCCGGATCAGCCCTGCGGCTGAGGCGCCATGCCGCCTTCCGGCTCGCCACCGGGCGAACCCTTGGGCTTGCTCTTGGTGACCGGCACCGCCGAGCCCTTGGACGACGCCGACTCTTCCGGCGTCTCGCGCACCGGCGGCTTGCCGGCGAGCAGACCGCGAATCTCGTCGCCGCTGAGCGTCTCGTATTCGAGCAGGCCCTGGGCCAGCTTCTCCAGCTCGTCGGCATGGTCCGACAGGATGCGCCGCGCATCCGCCAGACCGGTCTCGACATAGCGGCGGATCTCGCTGTCGATCTTCTGCGCGGTCTGCTCGGAGACGTTCTGCTGGCGCGACACCGAATGACCGAGGAAGACCTCTTCCTGGTTCTCGCCGTAGGAGACCGTGCCGAGCTCGTCCGACAGGCCCCAGCGGGTCACCATCATGCGCGCCAGACGGGTTGCCTGCTCGATGTCGGAGGACGCACCCGAGGTCACCTTCTCCTTGCCGAAGATCATCTCCTCGGCGACGCGGCCGCCCATCATGATGGCCAGGCGCGAAGTCATCTGCTCGACGCTCATCGACAGCTTGTCGCGCTCGGGCAGCTGCATGACCATGCCCATCGCGCGGCCGCGCGGGATGATCGTCGCCTTGTGCACCGGATCGGTCGCCGGGACATGCAGCGCGACGATGGCGTGGCCCGCCTCGTGATAGGCGGTCAGCCGCTTCTCGTCCTCGGTCATGACCAGCGTGCGGCGCTCCGCACCCATCATCACCTTGTCCTTGGCGTCCTCGAACTCGGCCATGGTGACCAGCCGCTTGCCGCGGCGGGCGGCCAGCAGCGCCGCCTCGTTGACCAGGTTCATCAGGTCGGCGCCGGAGAAGCCGGGCGTACCGCGCGCGATCACCTTGAGATCGACGTCGGGCGCCAGCGGCACCTTGCGCACATGCACCTTGAGGATCTTCTCGCGGCCGACGACGTCCGGATTGGGCACCACGATCTGGCGGTCGAAGCGGCCGGGGCGCAAGAGCGCCGGATCGAGCACGTCGGGCCGGTTGGTGGCGGCGATCAGGATGATGCCCTCGTTCGCCTCGAAGCCGTCCATCTCGACCAGGAGCTGGTTGAGCGTCTGCTCGCGCTCGTCATTGCCGCCGCCCAAGCCCGCGCCACGGTGACGACCGACCGCGTCGATTTCGTCGATGAAGATGATGCACGGCGCGTTCTTCTTCGCCTGCTCGAACATGTCGCGCACGCGGGATGCGCCGACGCCGACGAACATCTCGACGAAGTCGGAGCCGGAGATGGTGAAGAACGGCACGTTGGCCTCGCCGGCGATGGCGCGGGCAAGAAGCGTCTTGCCGGTGCCGGGCGGGCCGACCAGCAGCACGCCGCGCGGGATGCGTCCGCCGAGCCGCTGGAACTTCTGCGGGTCGCGCAGGAACTCGACGATCTCCTCGAGGTCTTCCTTGGCCTCGTCGACGCCGGCGACGTCCTCGAAGGTGACGCGGCCGTGGGCCTCGGTCAGAAGCTTGGCCTTCGACTTGCCGAAGCCGAGCGCCTTGCCGCCGGTTCCCTGCATCTGGCGCATGAAGAATATCCACACCGCCAGGATGAGGAACATCGGGAACCACGACACCAGCATGCCGATCAGCGACTGGCCGCCTTCGCTCGGCGCCTTGGCGGTGATCGTCACGCCCTTGTCTTCCAGCTTCTTGACCAGCGCCGGGTCTTGCGGCGCATAGGTCTGGAAGGAGGTACCGTCGGTGTAGATGCCGGCGATCTGCTGGCCCGCGATGACGACGCTGCGCACGTGGCCCTGATCGACCTCGCTGATGAATTGCGAATAGGCGATGTCGACGCCCGCCGACCGCTGTCCGGTGTTCTGGAACAGGTTGAACAGGGCGATCAGGACAAGCCCGATGATGACCCACAGGGCGAAGTTGCGGAAGTTGGCGTTCATTCGCGTCCTTTTGGGTCAACGGGGGGAGGAGCCGCCGCCACCCTCTCAAAGCGTCCGGATTGTCCAGTAAGATAGGTACTGGGCGTTACGAAGCCAATAAGACTTTCATTAGTATCGTGCTGGAATTGCGGCAACATGAACGGCCGGCGCTTCACAAGCCCGTGCGAAAATCCGGAAAAAGCGGCGGCGCCGCCAGCCGCTGCTCAAGGATTGGGCAGATGGCGACGTCCAACCCCTTGATGGAATTGGCGAAAATCCCAAGCGCCGGGACCGCGACGATGCGCCCGCGCCGTTTCAGGGCAGGCAGGGCGGCGAGCGCGCCGCGCGGCGCCAAGCCGCGGCCGGCGCCGACGGCGCGACGCCCCTCTTCGCCCAGCGCCGTCACGCTCAGCCCCGCCGGCACCGAGCCGCCGGCGCTCACCTGAAAGCGCCGGTCCCAGACGATCGTCGCACCCGGCCTCACGGCAACCGCCTCGGGTCCGTCCCGTCCGATCTCGCGATAGAAGGCGAATCCGCCGTCGCGCTGCTCGACGATGCAGCCGGCAAGCGTCCGCTTGAAGCGTCCGGAAGCCCCTGCCGCCATTGCCTCGGTCAGTCCGGCAAGCCGCTCGAAGCGCGGCGCATAGTCACCGCCGCCAACCGCCATCAGCAGCCGCACAGCGACGCGGGCGCGCACCGCCGACGGCGCCGCCCGGAAGCCTTCGCCGTCCAGCCGCGCGACGGCGAAATCGTCGATCGCGACCGCAGCAGCGATCAGCGCGCTGGCGGCGGCGTCGATCGCATCGGCCGCATCGGCAAGCCGGCCGGCGGCTGCGGCAAGGCTGGCCGGGTCCAGCCCTTCGGCCGCAAGCAGCGGCAGCAAGGCGCGTGCCCGCGCCCTGGCAAAGCGCGGGTCGCTGTTCATGGCATCGACCGCCGGCGTGAGGCCGGCCGCGGCGCACGTCGCGACCAGACGGGCACGCGGCACGGCAAGCAGCGGCCGGGCAAGGACCATGCCGCCCGCCGCGACCGCCGGCCGCATGGCGGCAAGGCCAAACACGCCGGCGCCGCGTTGCAGGCGCAGGACGAAAGCCTCGGCAAGATCGTCGCGATGATGGGCGGTCACAAGGTGGCTGGCGCCCAGCGCCAGCGCCGCATCGATGAGCAGCGCATAGCGCGCGCTGCGCGCTTCCGCTTCGATGTTGGCGGTCGGTGCCCTGCCCTTGCGCACCAGCACGCGGCAGGCAAGCCCGCGCGCTGCGGCCGCCGCCGCCACATCCGCCGCCTCGCGCCCGGAGCCGCGGCGCAGGCGATGATCGACCGTCAGCACCACGATGTCGGGGCGTCCGCCACGCCGTTTGCGCCAGCGCGCCGCTGCAGCCATCAGGGCGAGTGAATCGGCGCCGCCGGAAACGGCAAGCGCAATCAGCCGGGCGTCGGCGAAGGAAACGAAGAGATCGTCGAGTTCGGCGTCGCTTAAGGGAGCGTCCGCCGCCTCAGCATCCCGCATTGGCTTGTTCGGTGATGACGCGCTGGCGCAGCGCATTCGACATGTTGGGATACTGCTTGAGCGCCGCGGCGTAGGTCTGGCAGGCGGCCTCGCGCTCGGGGATGCCGGCCAGCGACTTGCCGAGCAGCAGCATCGTGTCGGCGGCCCGCGCGCTCTTCGGATAGAGCTTGTGGCTGTTGACGAATTCGAGCGCCGCCTCGCGGAACATGCCGCGCGAGTACAGGCTCTGGCCGAGCCAGTAGGTCGCATCCGCCGCATGGCTGTCGCCCGGATAGGCATCGAGGAACTGGCGGAACGCCTTGTCGGCGAGCGCGTACTGGCCGGAGACGAAAAGCTCGTAGGCCGTCTTGTAGTCGGTTGCCGGATCGCCGCTCGGCGGCGCCACATCCTGCGGCGCCGCGGCCGCCGGAGCGCCGTCGTTTGCCGCGCCGCTGTCGCCGCGGGCAAGCGCCGACAGGTCGAGCGGCTGCTGGCCGGCCGCCGCCGGCTCGGGCAGGGTCAGCGTGCCGAGCGGATGCGGCGGCGCGCCGAGCTGCTGCTGGTCGCCGGCCGGCGCCGCTGGCGCCGCGGCGACCGCGGTATCGGCGGGCGCCTTCTGCGGCTCCGGCTGTGCCGCAGCGGTGTCCTGCTTGCCGCCCTTGCCGTTTTCAAGCTGGCCGAAGCGATACTCGTTGTCGGCCTGCATCTTCTGCAGTTCCTTGGTCAGCTGATCGAGCTGATGCTGCAGCGTCTCGACCTGGCCGGTCAGGTTGCGGATCGTGTGCTCGAGCTGGTCCAGCCGCGCACTGTCATTGCCCGACTGGACGAGCGTGGCGCCCGGCTGCGGCGTGCGGTTGCCGAAGCCGAACCATCCGGCTTGCGCCACCGGTGCGATCATCAGGCCAACGGCGATCACCGCCGCCCCGGCCAGCCAGCGTTGCGTCCACAGCATGGGCAATTCTTTCCAGGTCCCTTTCATCCGGCGCTTGCGGGAGCGCGCCGGACCATCCCGTCTTTCCTATCATGGAACAGGCCAGTTCGGCCAAAATTGGGCGCTCGAAAGCCAGACGGACGGCCCCTTTTGGGAGCCGCCCGCCGGAAAGATCGACAGCAGCGAAGGCGTGCGCCGCTACGTGCCGGCGTTGCTCAGCACCGTCACCGCGCGCCGGTTCTGCGACCAGCACGAGATGTCGTTGCAGGTCGCCACCGGCCGCTCCTTGCCATAGGAGATCGTCCGCATGCGGTTGGCGGCCACACCGCGCGCGATCAGGTAGTCGCGCACCGTGGCGGCACGGCGGGCGCCGAGCGCGATGTTGTATTCGCGCGTGCCGCGCTCGTCGGCATGGCCCTCGATGACGAAGGTGTAGCGCCGATTCTGGTTGAGCCACATCGCCTGCTTGTCGAGCGTGGCGTGCGCCGCGGAGCTGAGTTCGCTCGAATCGGTGGCGAAGAACACCCGGTCGCCGACATTGACGACGAAGTCCTGCGGGCTGCCGGGGGCTGCCGAAGTCACCCCGCCGACGCCACCGAGGCCCCCCAGATCGCCACCCGGATTCCTTGCGCAAGCAGTCACCAGCAACGCCAGGCCGAGCACCAAGATCGGCGCGGCCATACGGGCAATGCTCGGTATTCTCAGCATTTCGGTAACTCCTCGTCCACCAAGACGCCGGTGTAGCAATGCGTGGTTAAGCGCCGGTGCAGGAAGGTGGTTAAGATTTGGTTCAGCCGGGGTCGTCCGCAGCGTTGACGCAGCCTGTTTCGCCCGGCAAATCAGCCGGTGGCGCCACCCCTACCCGAGCGGCAGGCTAGCCTAAGCCGCGGGCAAGGGGAACCCGGCTTCTCGCGCTTTTCCGGGTTGCGCCTCAATTGATCAGCGGCGACCATGCCGGGTCGGAGGCGAAGCCCTCGAGCGGAATGCGGTATTCGTTGTAGCCGGTGAGATCGATGGTCCACAGCTGCGGCCCGCCATTGGCGCCGGGCGTGTCGCGGAAGAACATGATCACCCGCCCGTTGGGAGCCCAGGTCGGGCCCTCGTTGTGGAAGCCCTCGGTGAGGATGCGCATCCCCGAACCGTCCGGCCGGATGACGCCGATGGCGAACAGCCCCTTGTTGCGCCGGGTGAAGGCGATGAGGTCGCCGCGCGGCGACCATACCGGCGTCTCGAAGGTGCCCTCGCCGAAGGTGATGCGCTTGGGGTTGGAGCCGTCGGAGCCCATCACATAGAGCTGCGGCGAGCCGCCGCGGTCGGAGGTGAACACGATCTTCGTCCCGTCCGGCGAATAGGACGGGCTGGTATCGATGGCGGCATCGTCGGTGAGCCGCGTCGTGCGCTTGCTACGCAGGTCCATCGTGTAGATGTTGGCATTGCTGCCCGGCTGCAGGCTCATCACCACCTTCTGGCCGTCGGGCGAGAAGCGCGGCGCGAAGGTCATGCCGGGGAAGTCGCCGACCAGCTCGCGCTGGCCGGTCTCGATGTTGAGCAGATAGACGTGCGGCTGCTCGAGGCCGTGATAGGACATGTAGGTGATTTCCTGCGCGGTCGGATTGAACCGCGGCGTCAGCACCAGGTCCTTGCCGTCGGTCAGGTAGCGCACATTGGCGCCGTCCTGATCCATGATCGCCAGTCGCTTGACGCGATTGTCCTTGGGACCGCTCTCGGCGACGAACACCACGCGCGTGTCGAAATAGCCCTTCTCGCCGGTCAGCCGCTGGTAGATGGCGTCGGCGATGATATGGGCCACGCGCCGCCAGTTGTCCGGCGTCGTGAAGAACTGCTGGCCGGCGATCTGCTGGGTGGCGAAGACGTCCCACAGGCGGAACTCGGCCCTCAGCCGGCCGTCCGGCTGGCGCGCGATGCCGCCGGTGACCAGCGCCTGGGCGTTGATCACCCGCCAGTCGGCGAAGCGCGGCGTCTCGTTCGGGCCGATGGCCGTCTGCACGAAGGTCGAGGGATCGAGCGGCAGGAACAGGCCGGAACGCTTGAGGTCGGAGGCGATGACACCGGTGATGTCGATGCCGAGCTTGGCGTCCTGGCCGGCGCCGACGAAGTCCGGCAGCGCGATCGGCATCGGCTGGACATTGCCGCGCGTCACGTCGACCGAGATCATTGCGCTGGCCGGTCCGGCAAAGGCTGCGGCGACGAGCGCCGCGGCAACCAGGGCGACCGCCCGGCGGATCGGACGGTGAATGGCGGCGGTCGCTGGCATTCTGGCACTCCTCATGGCTTCCTCGCCTCGTCTTTCAGCCGCCACCCATTTCTACCGGGTCGAAGGTGATCTTGACCTCTTTCCATGATTCATACTTCTCCGGTGGCAGAGTGTAAGGGGCACACCTGCGCACGGCGCGCAAGGCACTCTCCGGCGCCGCTTGCTCGTAGCGGCCCGCCGGCCGCTCGAGAATCTGCGGTTCGCCGTTCACCGAACCATCCTGATTGAGCGAGAGCATCAAGACAACGCGCACTTCCTTCGGGTCGGTCCAGCCGATCGGCGGCGACCAGCACTCGGCCAGCCGCGAGCGCAGGGCATCGAGCTCGCTCGCCGTCATCTGCGCATCGATCGACGGCGCCGTGCCGCCCAGCGTCGGCTCCTGCTTCTGCGGTTCGGCCGCGGTCTGGTCCTTGTCGAGCAGGGCCGCGATCTTGTCGGCATTGAAGCTGTCGGGCTGCTTCTTCGGCGTCTGCGTCTGCGTCGGCGCCTGCGCCACCATGCGCGGTCGCGGCTTGGGCAGCGGCACATTGTCCGGCTTCGGCTGGATGGTCACCGGCTGCTCAGGCGGCTTCTCAGGCGCTGGCGGCGGCGTTTCCGGCGGTGGCGGCTCAGGCTTGGGCGACGGTTCTGGCTGCGGCGCCGGTTCCGGCGCTGGCTTCTCCGGCGGCGGCGTCTCGGCCGGAGCCGGTTCCGGCGGCGTCGGCTCAGGCGGCGTCGGTTCGGGTGGCGCTGGCTCCGGCGGGGTCGGCTCGGGGGGCGTCGGTTCCGGCGGGGTCGGCGGCGGCGGCGCCACCGGCGCCGGTTCCGGCGGTTTCGGTTCGGGCGGCGGCGGCTTGGGCGGCGTCGGCTCCGGCGGCGTCGGTTCCGGCTTCACCTCGGGGGCCGGTTGAGGCTTGGGCTTTTCGGCCGGCTTGGGCGTCTCGACGCCCTTGGGCACGCTGGTGACGTCGGCGATCTTGACGAAGTTTATCGGGATCGCCTCGATCGTGCTGGCGTCGAGCGCCTTCGGCGACGGCAACGACAGCAGTGCCCACACCAGCAGTGCCGCGTGGCCGAAGAGCGAAACTGCCAGCCCATCGCGCATATCCGGGTCAGCTATTCGGTTCCTTCAGCGACACCAGCCCTATATTGCGAAAGCCGGCGCCGTTGATGTCGCCCATCACCCGCATGATCGTGCCGTAGCTGACCGAGCGGTCGCCACGGATATAGATGCGCTGGTCGAGATTGCCGCCGACCGCGGTCGACAGCTTGCTGACCAGCTCATCGAGCGGAACTTCGGTCTCCTTGATGAACACCCGTCCGTCGGCATCGATGGTGACCGACACCGGCTCCTTGTCAACCGCGAGCGGCTTGGCGTTGGCTTCCGGCAGGTTGACCGGCACGCCGGCGGAGAGCAGCGGCGCTGTCACCATGAACACGATGAGGAGCACCAGCATCACGTCGACGAACGGCGTGACGTTGATTTCGCTCATCGGCCGCGCCCGCTGGCGCCGGCGACCCGAGCGCGATCTCAGCGATCCGATCGGTCCGGCCACGGCTCAGGCCCTCTCGTCGACTTGGCGCGACAGGATGGCGGAGAATTCGTCGCCGAAGCCCTCCAGGCGCTGTTCGATCTTGGCCGACTCGTTGGACAGCTTGTTGTAGGCGATGACCGCGGGAATCGCGGCAAGCAGGCCGAGCGCGGTGGCCAGCAGCGCCTCGGCGATGCCGGGCGCCACGACCGCGAGCGCGGTATTCTTCGAGGCGGCGATCGCCTGGAACGAGGTCATGATGCCCCATACGGTGCCAAAGAGGCCGATAAATGGCGCTGCCGAACCGACGGTTGCCAGGAACAGCAGCCGTCGCTCGAGCCGCTCGGTCTCGCGGCCGATGGTCACGTCGAGCACCTTGTCGATGCGCGTCTGCAGGCCGATGGGCGAGCGCGCGCCGGATTCGAAGCTGCGCTTCCACTCGCGCATCGCCGCCACGAACACCGAGGCCATCGCCGTCGGCGTGCGGCCGGTGAGCGAGCGGTAAAGCTCCTCCAGCGACTGCCCCGACCAGAACAGCTTCTCGAAGCGGTCCATCTGGCGGCGCACCCGGCTATAGAGGATCGTCTTGTCGACGATGATCGCCCAGCTCCAGATCGAGGCGAGCAGCAGACCGATGATGATGATCTTCACGACGATGTGCGCCTGCATGAACAGGGCAATCACCGAGACTTCACCCGTGGTAGGAAGAGCAAGCGTTGCCTGCGTGACCGCGTCCGGCATAAAACCCTGACCTTTCGGATGTCATCCCCGCCCGGCGTCTGCGGCGAGACATTCCGCGACCACGGCCCTCGACCAACCGCCACCAGTCACGCGAAACCACTGGCGCGGCTGCAATTTCCGGAGCGGGTGTCTCGCCCGCAATCTTGTCAAAACGAGGGCGTGCGTCAATCCTTGGGGGCCCGAAACACAAGGGAGTCCTAAGGCTCCCACGGTTAACCGACCGTTAAGAAGTTGGCTGGCCGAGCAGCACCGCGCGCACCGCGTCCGGCAGCCGCCGGGCCCGGCCCTCGCTGCTGATCATGACCACCGTCACTTCCGCCGTGACCAGAACCTCGTCGCCGCGCCTGACCGTCTGCGACAACACGATGCGGGCGCCGCGCAGCTCACCCGGCCGGGTTTCCACCTCCAGCACGTCGTCGATTCGCGCCGGCTTGAGGAAATCGGCGGTGATCCGGCGCACGGCGAAGGCCAGCGGCTCGCCGCCCATTTCGCCGCGATCGAGGGCATCGTGGCCGACGCCGAGCCGGCGCAGGAAATCCGAGCGACCGCGCTCCATGAAGCGGATATAGGCGCCGTGGTAGACAACGCCGGAGAAATCGGTGTCTTCGAAATAGACGCGCACCGGCAGGACATGCCCGCCCGGCGTCAGCCGACCGGCGAGGTCGGGCCATTTTTCGGCGGCGCTCATCGGCTCCCACACGTTGGAATCGTCATGGCAGACATCTCTATCAGACCCTACGCCGAAGGCGACCTCCTGGCAGTCGCGGCGCTGATTACGGCACTCGGCTACCCCACCAAGACCGACCAGATGCGCCGCCGCATGGAGAGGATTGCCGGCTCCCCAGACCACGCAACCTTCGTTGCCGTGGCCGATGGTCGCGTCGTCGGCATGACCGGCGCCTATGTGACGCCGTCCTACGAACACGACGAGCCGACCGGGCGCCTCACCGCCGTGGCGGTCAGCGAGGCGGCGCGCGGGCGCGGCATCGGCCGGCGGCTGGTCGCTGCCGGCGAAGCCTGGGCACGGACACGCGGCGCGCGCGTGATGATGCTCACCAGCCATCTCAGGCGGACGGGCGCCCATGCCTTCTACCGGCACCTCGGCTATGACGAGACGGGCAAGCGTTTCGTGCGCGAGCTCTAGGATGAGGGAGAGCCTCCCGACAGTCGCGGCGCGCTGCTTGGCCGGCCCGCTGCGCGAGACGAGGTTGTTGGCGCTGTTGACGATGCCGACATGGGAGAAGGCTTGCGGAAAGTTGCCGAGCTGGCGCCTGGCGGCCGGGTCGTACTCCTCGGCAAGCAGGCCGAGATCGTTGCGCATGGACAGGAGCCGCTCGAACAGATCCTCGGCCTTGTCGCGGCGACCGGTCATCGCCAGCGCATCGACCATCCAGAAGCTGCAGACCAGAAACGTCCCCTCCTCGCCCTTGAGCCCGTCGCCGGCGTCCTCGGTACGGTAGCGCAGAACAAGGCCGTCATGGGTGAGCTCCCTGCCGATCGCATCGACGGTCGAGACCACGCGCGGATCGTCCGCGGCCAAGAAGCCGACCAGCGGCATCAGGAGCAGCGAGGCATCCAGCGCATCGCTGCCGTAGCTCTGCACGAAGCTCTTGCGCTTGTCGTTCCAGCCGTTCTTCAGGATGTCGTCGCGAATGGCATCGCGCGTGCGCGCCCATTCGTTGGCCGGACCGGACAGGCCGTATTCCTCCACCGCCCGGATCGCGCGGTCATAGGCCACCCACGCCATCATCCGGGAATGGGTGAAGTGGCGCGCGCCACCGCGCACCTCCCAGATGCCTTCGTCGGGGTTCATCCATTTGCCCTCGAGGTCCTCGAGCAGGACCTTCTGGAACTCCCAGCCGTCGTGCGATGCATCGAGCTGGAACGTGCGGCCGACATGCAGCGCGTCGAGGATCTCGCCATAGACGTCGAGCTGAAGCTGCGCATAGGCGGCGTTGCCGATCCTGACCGGCCGCGAGCCTTCGTAGCCGGCGAGCCAGTCGAGCGTCTGCTCGGTCAGCCGGCGCTCGCCGGCAAGCCCGTACATGATCTGCAACTGCTGCGGATGGCCGGCGCTGGCGCGCAGCATCCAGCGGCGCCACGCCCGCGCCTCCTCGCGATAGCCGGAGTGGAGCAGCGCATAGAGCGTGACGGTCGCATCGCGGATCCAGCAATAGCGGTAGTCCCAGTTGCGCTCGCCCCCGAGCTGCTCGGGCAGCGAGGTCGTCGCCGCCGCCACGATGCCGCCGCTGGGTTCGTAGGTCAGGCCCTTCAGCGTCACCAGCGAACGCACCACGGCCCCGTACCACTTGTGGTCGGCCCCGCCGCTGAAATCGCAGCGGCCCGACCACTCGCGCCACCAGGCTTCCGTCTCCTCGAGCCGCACCGGCGGGTCGATCGAGCGCTCGCGTGTGCGGTGCGAGGGGTGATAGCAGAGCGTGAATGGCACCGTCGCACCGGCACCGACGACGAACGCGGCCGTGGTGCGCATGTTCTCGTTTTCGAGCGGAACGTCGGTGTGCAGCTCGATGCCGTCGGGACCGGCGACCGCGGAGAGGCCGAAATCGCGCCGCCGCACCCAGGGGATCGTGGTGCCGTAGCCGAAGCGCAGGACGAACTCCATGCGCATCGCCACGCGGCCGCGATTCCCCCGCACCAGGCGCATCAGGTTGACATGTTCCTCGTCGCCGCCGAGCGGCATGAAGTCGATCAGGGTGACCGCCCCGTCAGCGGTCTCGAAGGTCGTCTCGAGGATGGTGGTGCCGTCGCGATACTGGCGGCTGACGGTGTATTCGCCGGCCGGCGCGATGCGCCAATAGCCGTTTTTCTCGTCGCCGAGCAGCGCCGCGAAACAGGCATCGGAATCGAAGCGCGGCAGGCACAGCCAGTCGATCGAGCCGTCGCGGGCGACCAGCGCGCAGGACAGCATGTTGCCAATGAATCCGTAGTCCTCGATCGGCTTGCTCATTGCGACGACTTCAACTCCTATTCCAGTCCGCGCCGGGTCCGAGTCGCCCCTTCCGGTCAACCGGCGTTTATCAGCTCACTTGCGCGGCAGGATATGGTCCTGCGTCAGCGGAGCGACAGGGACATGCGGCGGATTTTCCGGGTCGCCGGACTTACTCGGCCATCACCGCGGCCGATTCAACCTCCTGCTCCTGTGCCTGCCGGGTGGGACCGACCGACGGTGTCCCCACCGTCTTCTGGCGCAGCAGCAACAACAACGGCAGCGCGGCGAGGGTGATCACGAACATGGCCCGGAAGTCGTCGAGATAGGCGATCATCGCGGCCTGCTGCGTGATCAGGCCGTTCAACTGGGCCAACGTCTGGGCTCCCGCCGGCGTCGCAAGCAGCGCGGGCGACAGTCCGAGCACCGACAGGTTCGGATTGAACAGGCTGATCTGGGCAGCGAGGTCTGCGTGGTTGACCTGGATGTTGGTGGCCAGCAGCGCCGCCATGATCGAGATGCCGATCGAGGACCCGATACTGCGGATGAGGTTGAACAGACTCGACGCCTCGGTGCGCAGGTGCGGATCGAGCGTGCGGAAGGCGATGGTCGTCAGCGGCACGAAGACGAAGCCGAGACCGAAGCCCTGGGTGATGCCCGACACGATCAGCGGCCAGGAATTCATGCCGAGGTCGAAGCCGGTCATCTGGTAGAGCGAAAAGGCGGTCATCGACAGTCCGAAGCCGACCAGCAGACGCGGGTCGACCTTGCCGACCAGCCGGCCGACGATCACCATCGCCGCCATCGTGCCGAATCCGCGCGGGGCCAGAACCAGACCGACGATGATGACCGGATAGCCCATCAGATTCTGCAGCATCAGGGGCAGCAGGGCCATGGTGGCGAGCAGCACGATGCCGACCGCGAAAATCAGGACCAGCGACGAGGTCAGATTGCGATCGGTGAACAGGCGCCGGTTCAGGAACGGCTCGCGGTCGGTCACCGTATGGACGATGAACATCCAGGTGGCGGAGATGGCGATTCCGGTCTCGATCAGGATCTCGGGCGAGTTGAACCAGTCGAGCTGCGCGCCGCGGTCGAGCATGATCTGCAGCGCGCCGACGCCGACCGCGAGCAGGCCGAAGCCGAGGAAGTCGAAAGCGCGGATGCGGCGCACCGTGTCGGGCATGAACAAGAGGACGCCGGTGAGCGCGGCCATGCCGACCGGCACGTTGATGTAGAACACCCAGCGCCAGTTGAAGTTCTCGGTGATATAGGCGCCGATGACCGGGCCGGCGATCGGCGCGACCATGATGCCCATCCCCCACAACGCCATGGCCTGGCCGTGGCGCTCGCGTGGATTGATGTCGAGGATGATCGACTGCGACAGCGGGGCGAGTGCCGCGCCGAAGCTGCCTTGCAGGATGCGGAACAGCACCATCTCGCTCAGGCCAAGAGCGGTGCCGCACAGCGCCGACGACGCGACGAAGCCCGCGACGCAGATCGCAAACAGATTCTTGCGGCCGATATTGTCCGACAGCCAGCCGGTGATCGGCGTCATGATCGCCTGGGCGACGATATAGGAGGTCAGCACCCAGGTGATGGTCGACTGATCGGCGCCGAGGCTCGCCTGCATGTGCGGCAGGGCGACGTTGGCGATGGTCATGTCGAGCATCACCATGATCTGAGAAGCCATCACCGCCATGGTCATGAGGGCGCGATGCTTCACTTCCATGACGGGGGGATCGTAGGAGGCGGTGGCGCTCACGGCTTCAACTCAGCGATCGGAGGTCATGTCGCGGCCGCACGGGGCAACACCACGCTGGTGTCGACCGTCACGACGTCGCTGAAGTCCGGGATCACTGGCGCGACGGGTCCACCTTCGCCAAGCGAATACGCACCGGCACCCGCTGGACGACCTTGAAGACCGGTGCGGCCCCAAGAAAGAAGCATGGCCGTCCTCGCGCCAATTCCCGCGCGGCACGGTAGGTCTCCGCAGGTGAGGTGCGTTGATTTGGCGCAATATCTGCGCGGCAGAACCCCCGCGCCCGTTTCAGGCGGATGGCGCGTTGCTCTGACACGCGATCAACGGAGGCGTCCGTTCACCGCAAGTGCAGGATATGCTCCCGCGTCAGCGGAGCGACAGGGACCGGCGGCGGATCTCGTGGATCGAACCACAGAAATTCGGCGATCTCGGCCCGGGCAATGGGCGCGCCCGTCACCGCCACCTCATAGACCGCAGCCACCACCTCGCGGCCGTTTCGTTGGCCGCGTGGGCCCG
Source organism: uncultured Alphaproteobacteria bacterium (assembly GCA_963743015.1). Lineage (GTDB taxonomy): Bacteria > Pseudomonadota > Alphaproteobacteria > Rhizobiales > Kaistiaceae > CAVSRC01. The sequence continues at coordinate 71,627 of CAVUOD010000012.1, read as the reverse complement.
GAAGGTGCCGAGGCTCTCGAGCCGAGCCGGCGACGATCGCGACACCGAGTTCTTCGTCGAGTTCGCGCGCCAGCGCCGTCAGATCGTCCTCGCCGGGCTCGCGTTTACCGCCCGGCTGCATGAAGACCGATGTGCCCCGCTTGCGCACCAGCAGAGCGCGGCCGCGATCGTCGCGGATGACCGCCGCAACGATCTCGATCGGCGGGCTCACTCGTCATCCGCGTCGAACAGCGGCATTTGCGGCCCGTCGCGCTGCGGCACGGCGAGGCCGAGATGGCGGAAGGCACCGGCGGAGAGCATGCGCCCGCGCGGCGTGCGCTGGACCAGGCCCTGCTGGATGAGGAAGGGCTCGACGATCTCCTCGATGGCGTCGCGCGGCTCCGACAGCGCCGCGGCGATCGTCTCGATGCCGACCGGCCCGCCGCCGAAGCTTTCGGCGATCAGGCCGAGATAGCGCCGGTCGAGCGCATCGAGCCCCAGCGCGTCGACTTCCAGGCGACGCAGCGCATGATCGGCGGCCTTGGCATCGATGGCATCGACCTTCTCCACCTCGGCGAAATCGCGCACGCGGCGCAGGAGCCGGGTGGCGATGCGCGGCGTGCCGCGCGAGCGCCGGGCGATCTCGGTCGAGCCGGCGGCGGTGAGATTGGCGCCGAGAATGCGCGCCCCGCGCCGCACGATGTGCTCCAGGTCTTTGACCTCGTAGAAATTGAGGCGCACGGGAATGCCGAAGCGGTCGCGCAGCGGCGTGGTCAGCAGGCCGTGACGGGTTGTCGCGCCGATCAGCGTGAACGGCGCCAGGTCGATCTTCACCGAACGCGCCGCCGGCCCCTCGCCGATGATCAGGTCGAGCTGAAAGTCTTCCAGCGCCGGATAGAGGATCTCTTCGACCGCCGGCGACAGGCGGTGGATCTCGTCGATGAAGAGCACGTCGCGCTCTTCGAGATTGGTGAGAAGCGCCGCCAGATCGCCGGCCCTGGCGATGACCGGCCCGGAGGTGGCGCGGAAATTGACGCCAAGCTCGCGCGCCACGATCTGCGCCAGCGTCGTCTTGCCCAGCCCCGGCGGGCCGACGAAGAGGACGTGGTCGAGCGCCTCCTTGCGCGCCCGTGCCGCCTCGATGAACACCTTGAGGTTGGCGCAGGCCTGCGCCTGGCCGACGAACTCCGCCAGATATTGCGGGCGCAACGCCGCATCGGGCGCGTCGTCCTCGTGCACGGCGCCGGCGACGATGCGGCTGTCGCTCATTTCGGCCTCGCGATCAGGCGCGTCAGCCACCAGCAGGCCAGCGTCGCCGCGGTCGCGCCGACGAAGGCCAGCACGGAGAGCGTGCCGGTGGTTCCTTCGCTGGCCAGAAACAGGCCCCAGACGACGCCGGTGCTGGCGCCGAGGCCGCCGGCAAGGGTTGCGGCGATCGGACGCGCCATCGCCTGACGGGCGGCGACCAGGGCGCCGACCACGGCGATCGGCAGGAACACCGTCAGGCAGGAATAGAAGAAGGCGCCGCCGAGATCGTGGGCGAAGTCGGGCGGCACCGCGTCGAGGGCGAGCACGACGAGGAAGATCGTGCTGCCGCCGACCAGCGGCCCGGCGGCGACAAAGACCAGGAACGTCGCGATCGCGCCCGGCAGCCGCCTGGCCTTGCCTGAAATGCGTTCGCTGTCCTCCACCGTGGTCATCCCTGCCTCCGCCGCCCGGCAGTCCCTGTCCTTACCGCAGTTAGGCCCCACCACGCAGCCTGCCCATCCCGGCAAGCGCATCTCCGCCAGATCTCCGGCAGCGCCCTCACCGCGCCAGCTCCTTGAGGCCGAGGCGGATGAGCTGCTCGGCCGTGGCGTTCTCGCCGGCGGCGCGCGACGCGGCGGCCACCGCCGCGCTTGCCTGCACCTGGGCGTAGCCGAGATTGACCAGTGCCGAGACGGCATCGGCCACCGGCCGCGGCGCGCGATGTTCGGCAAGGTCGGCCTGCAGATGCACCACCGTCGGATCGGCGCTGGAATAATCCGGCGCCTTGTCGCGCAGTTCCGCCACGATGCGCTCGGCAACCCGCTTGCCGACACCCGGCGCGCGCGAAAGCGTCGCCTTGTCCTGCAGCGCGATTGCCGTCGCCAGATCGCCCGGCTTGAGCACCCCAAGCACCGCCAGCGCCACCCGCGCGCCCACCCCCTGCACGGTCATCAGCAGGCGGAACCACTCGCGTTCGAGATCGCCGGCGAAGCCATAGAGGCGGATCACATCCTCGCGCACATAGGTCTCGATCGACAGCGTCGCCACCTCGCCCACCGAAGGCAGCGCCTGCAGCGTGCGCACCGAACAATGGACCTGGTAGCCGACGCCGCCGACATCGACGATGACCCAGTCCTCGCCGTAGGAATCGATGACGCCGCGAAGCTTGCCGATCATGGGCCTCTAACTATCACGAATCGAAGCTTGCCAAGGGCTGACAGTATCGCGGCGCCCCACACGCTCAGGCGAGCGCCGCCAGCGCCTGCGCCGATTGACGGTGGTGGGCGTGGCAAATGGCGATGGCCAGCGCGTCGGCGGCATGCTCGCTGTCGAAGCTGGCGCGCGGCAGCAGCACGCGCACCATGGCTCGGATCTGGCCCTTCTCGGCATGACCGGCGCCGACGATCGCCTTCTTGACGGCGTTGGGCGCGTATTCGGCAACGGCAATGCCGAACTGCGCCGGCGCCAACAGGGCGATGCCGCGCGCCTGGCCGAGTTTCAGCGTTGCCACGGCATCGCGGTTGACGAAGGTCTGCTCCACCGCCGCCTCGTCCGGCTGCCACTGGCCGAGCATCTCGGCGAGCCCGGCGTGGATGGCGAGAAGCCGGCTGGCCAGTTCGCCGGCGACCGGCGCCTTGATGGTGCCGGCGGCGACGAAGGACAGCCGGGTGCCGGTGATCGTCACCACGCCCCAGCCGGTGGCCCTCAGCCCCGGATCGATGCCGACAATGCGAATCGCTTCGTTCATCGTGAGAAGAGGCGTAGCGCGCTCAGGCCGCCGCTTGCCACCGCGCGGCGGCCGCCGAGCTTGACCACGCCGGTGGCCAGCGCAACGCCGACGGCGACCAGCACCACGCCGGCCAGTGCCAGGGACGAGGGCACCTCGCCCAGCATCGGAATCGCCAGCAGGGCGGCAACCGCGGGCGGCAGGGCGGCGAGCAGCGCCGCGCGCGATGAACCGAGGATGCGCACCGCGGTGCCGTAGCAGGCCAGTGCGACGATGCCGGAAAGCACGCCCTGCGACAGAATTTCGCCGGCAAGCACGCCCGGCCCGGCGGCAAGCAGCGCCGCAGTGCCCGACATCGCCGCGAAGGGTACCAGCAGGATCGTCGACCACGCGGCGATGATGCCGGCGGCGGGCAGCGCCGCCAGGCCGCTGCGATGATAGGCGTGGGTATAGATCGCCCACAGCGATGCCCCGAGGACGAGCAGCCAGCGGCCGGGGCCGTGTCCCTGCACCACCGCCACGCCGCCGATGGCAGCCATGGCGACAACCACCAGCGCAAAGCCGGCAAGCCGGCTTGCCGCGAAGCGCTCGCGATCGATCAGCGCAGAGAACAGGGCGGCGAAGAGCGGCATGGTGCCGCCGAGCAGGACGCCGCTTTCGGCGGCGCTGGCGAAATGCATGCCGGTCGCCACCAGAACGAAGAAGGGCGCCCCGGCGCCGGCGACCATCATGGCGATGAGACGGACGGGCACGCCGCGCGGCTTGAGGCCGAGCCGCCACCAGAAGGGGGCGAGCGCCACCGCCGGCACCGCGAAACGCAGGATGCCGAGCCAGGCGGCAGGCAGATGCACGGTCGCCGCCTGGCGCGTCGTGACGATCCACAGCGACCAGATCAGCACGACGGCGACGGCGGCGATCACGCCGGTGGCCATCTGCCGGCGCGGCGCGTCGGTCCGATTGCGGGTCTCTGTCGTCATGGGCCTGCCTCCTGCGTCAGAACAGACCCATGGCTTATGCTGCCATGCGCGATATTTCCTTGCGAAGATTGCGCATCGGCGACGATAATTAGCAATCTTCAGCCAATCATGGGCGTAATTTCCGATGAAAAATGGCAAGACGGCACCGGACCGGATCGACCAGCGGATTCTCGCCACCCTGCAGGCGGACGGGCGCCTCTCCAATGTCGATCTCGCCGAGCGCGTCGGCCTGTCGCCGTCGCCCTGTCTCAGACGGGTGAAGCAGCTCGAGGACGCCGGCATGATCGACGGCTACCGCGCCGTCCTCAACCGCAAGGCGGTCGGCCTCGGCCTCACCGTCTTCGTCGAACTGAAGGTCGGCAAGCACAGCCGCGACAACGCCGCCATGCTGCAGGACGCCCTCATGGCGATCCCCGAAGTGGTCTCGTGCCACATGGTGTCGGGCGTGTCCGACTTTCTCGCCGAGGTCGTCGTCCCCGATCTCGAAGCCTATGAGCGGCTGATGACCGACAAGATCCTGACGCTGGAAACGATCGAGGACGTGCGCTCCAACTTTGCCATCCGCACCATCAAGACCAGCGGCGCGCTGCCCCTCGGCCACCTCGCCTGAGCACCCTGTGACGGCGGCCACAGCGCAGCCGCCGCTTGCCAGCCAGAGTGCGGGCCTGGGCGGGCATCACTCGCTGGAGGTCGCAATATGAAGAAGTCCTGGACAGTTCTTGCCGCTTCGGCGGTCGCCTTCACCGCTGTCTCGATCGCGGCGCATGCGGCGCAGATCGATCTGCCGGCGCGCAAGCCCGGCCTGTGGCAGATGAAGCTGACGCCGAAGACCGCCGGCGCCGCCCCCCAGATGACCACCCGGCTCTGTCTGGATGCCGCGACCGACAAGGCGCTGATGGCCAAGGGCATGGCCATGAGCCCCACCTGCGCGATGCAGCAGTCGCGCGACAGCAACGGCAATATGGTGTTCGACGCCACCTGCGACATCGGCGGCCGCAAGACGAAAACGCATGGCGTGATCAGCGGCGACTTCCAGTCGCACTACTCCCTCGACATCGTCAGCGACAGCGAGGGCGGCAACCCGGCCTTGCCGAAGCACACCGAAATGACGCAGGAGGCGACCTGGATCGGCGCCTGCACCGCCGGCATGAAGCCCGGCGACATGGTGATGCCCGGCGGGCGAACGATCAACCTGTTGGGCATGATGAAGCCGCAGGGATGAGGCGGCGGCGCTGGCGGATGTGATATCACTCCGACTCGCCGTGTCCCTTGATCCCGCCTTCTTCACCACGCCCGCATTTCTGATGACGGTGAGCGCAGCAGTGCTCGCCGCGCTGGTGCGCGGCTTCGCCGGCTTCGGTGCGGCACTGATCTTCGTGCCCGTCGCCAGCGCCGCCTACGGACCGACCGTGGCGGCGCCCACCCTGCTGCTGGTCGATTTCGTGCTGACCTTCCCGTTCTTCCTCGGCGGGCTCAGCCGCTGCCGCTGGCCGACGGTCCTGCCCACCGCGATTGCCGCCATGATCGTCTCGCCGCTCGGCGCCTGGGCGCTTGCCGTCGGCAACGTGACGGCACTGCGCTGGGCGATCTCGGTGGCCATTCTGCTGCTCGTCGGCCTCATCGCGTCCGGCTGGCGCTATCGTTCCGAACCGACGGTGCCGGTCTCCGCCGGCATCGGCGCCGCCGCCGGTTTCCTCTCCGGCTTCGCCCAGATCGGCGGGCCGCCGGTGATCGCGCTGTGGGTCAGCGGACCGCTGCCGGCCAATATCGTGCGCGCCAACATGTTCGTGTTCTTCGCGCTGATCACGGTGGCCTCGTTCACCGCCTATTGGGTGAACGGCTTCTTCACCGGTGAAGTCCTGCAACTGGTCGTCGCCGTGGCACCGGCCTACGGGCTGGCGCTCTACGCCGGCTCGCACATCTTCGGCCGCACGGCCGGCGCCGGCTATCGCCCGCTCGCCTACACCGCGGTGGCGCTCTCGGCGATCACCAGCCTGCCGCTCTTCGACAGTGTGTTGCGCTAGCGGCGAAGCGATCGTCCGAATCGTGCGAGCAGCCGGTCGATCGCCACAAAGGCGATCGCAACCGCATAGAAAAAGACGACGAAGCCGACGACGTTGCGCGCCGCGGCAGCGACCCCGATCTTCGCAAGATCGACGAAGGGATAGGGATAGAAGCCGGTCAGCGGTCCGTGCACGAAGGTGTAGACGGCATAGACCAGCGGCGGGACGAGCACCCATGCGGCCGAAGCGATGCCGATGCCGCCCCTCGGCACGAACAGCAGCCAGAACAGCACGAATGCCGGCGGCATCACGTAGTGAAGCAGCCGATCGTAGAACAGCACCCAGCCGGTGAGGTGATAGAGCTTGGCGAGCAGGAGATAGTAGGTCACGCCGGTGACCGTGATGTACACGCCGGCCGCCAGCAGGACCGCGGGCTTGAGCAGGAATCGTCCCGGCGGCGAGCGCGGCGCCAGCGCAGCGGCCGTCAGCGTCGCGGCGACCAGCACATTGCCGAGTATGGTGAAGTAGCTGAAGAAATTGATGGTGCTGGAGATGCTCCCGGCGTGGCCGGTGAAATACTGGCCGACCACCGCCGTCCAGCCGACCACCGCGAATGCGGCCGCGTAAATCCGCGCTACGCTCCCCCCATGAGTGGCGGACATCAGGCCGCCGTCAGCTTCTCCAGCATCTCGTCGGAGACCTCGAAGTTGGAATAGACGTTCTGCACGTCGTCGTCCTCTTCGAGCAGGTCGAGCAGCTTCAGCATCGTCGCCGCCTTGTCCTCGTCGAGCGCCGTCTGGGTCTGCGGCAGCCACACCGCCTTCACCGTCTCCGCCTCGCCGAGCGCCGCCTCGAGCTGGCGCGCCACCTCGCCGAGATCTTCGAAGGCGCAGGTGATGACATGGCCGTCGTCGTCGCTCTTGACGTCGTCGGCACCGGCTTCGATGGCCGCCTCCAGGACGCCGTCGGCGGTGCCGGCCTCCGGCTTGTAGTGGATCTCGCCGACGCGATTGAACATGAAGGCGACCGATCCGGTCTCGCCGAGCGCACCGCCGTTCTTGGTGAGCATGGCGCGCACGGCGCTGGCGGTGCGGTTGCGATTGTCGGTCAGCGCCTCGACGATGACCGCCACGCCGCCCGGCCCATAGCCCTCATAGCGGACTTCCTCGTAGTTATCGCCCTCGCCGCCGCTCGCCTTCTTGATGGCGCGCTCGATATTGTCCTTGGGCATGTTCTCGGCGCGCGCGTTCTGGATGGCCAGGCGCAGGCGCGAATTCATGCTGGGATCGGGTGCGCCGAGCTTGGCGGAGACCGTGATTTCGCGTGCCAGCTTGGAGAACAGCTTCGAGCGCCGCGCATCGGCCGCGCCCTTGCGGTGCATGATGTTCTTGAACTGCGAATGGCCGGCCATGGTGTGTCCCCAAAATGCAAGCATAGCGGCCGCGCTTGGCACGCGGTCAAGCCGCCACGACCCGGTTCGGAATTTGTGGCGCGTTATAAGGCCGCAGCCGCCGGAAGAAAAGGTCTACGGCGCCCCACTCCAGAAGCCCGGCACGGTCTCGCTGAGCGCCCCGCCGATTCTCAGCGGCGCCACCTTGAGCGCCAGACCGGTGGCCTCGTCGATCTCGACCGCCAAGCCGGCGATGGTCGGCGGACCGTCGGCCGGCGAGAAGCGCTCGCCCGGCACCTTGTGCAGGAAGCGGCGCACCGGCTCGGCATAGTTCATGCCGATGACCGACTGGTAGTCGCCGCACATGCCGACATCGGTCTGGAAGGCGGTACCGCCAGGCAGCACCCGGTAGTCGGACGTCGGCACATGGGTATGCGTGCCGACCACCAGCGACACGCGGCCGTCGAGATGATGGCCGAGGGCCTGCTTCTCGCTCGACGCCTCGGCATGGAAGTCGATGACGATGGCGTCCGCCTGTTCGCCCAGCGGGCAGGCGGCGATCTCGCGGTCGATGACCGCGAAGGGATCGTCGAGGGCATCCATGAACACCCGGCCCATGGCGTTGATCACCAGCACGCGGGCGCCGCTGCGCGCCATGTAGAGGCCGCTGCCGCGGCCGGGCGTGCCGGCCGGGTAGTTGGCCGGCCTGAGGAAGCGCTCCTGGCGTTCGGCGAAGACCATCGCCTCGCGCTGGTCGAAGACATGGTTGCCGGTCGTCACCACGTCGGCACCGGCGCCCAGCACCTGGCGCAATATGTCCTCGGTGATGCCGAAGCCGCCGGCGGCGTTCTCGCCGTTGACCACCACGAAATCGAGCGAATATTCCACGATCAGCGCCGGCAGGCGTTCGATCACCGCATTGCGGCCGCTGCGCCCCAGCAGATCTCCCAGAAACAAAAGCCGCAAACTCACCGCCTCATGTCTTGTTACGCTAACGCGAGCGTCTCTTTCTCGGTCACGATCCAGTCGAGCCGCACGTCATGGGCCTCGCTCGGGATCGGCCCGACCTCCTGCGTCGCAAAAGCGATGCCGACGAGTTTCGGGCCGACGCCGCGAGCCCTCAGCGCCGTCACCGCCCGGTCGTAGAAGCCGCGTCCGTGGCCGAGTCGCGATGCCCGCGCGATCGAACGCGACCACGGGCACGATGACAAGCTCCGGATCGAGAATCGGCTGATCGGGCGGCGGCGCCAGCGTGCCGAAGCCGCCGGCGGCGAGCGGCGCACCGGGTTCGAAGCGGCGGAAGACGACGGTCACCGGGTCGGTGACGGCCGGCAGCACGATGGCGATTCCGAGCCGCCGCGCCTTTTCGATGATCGGCCGGGCGTCGCATTCGCTGCGGATCGGCAGATAGGCCGCCACGATACCCGGCTTCTCGGCAGCGACGATCGCCATGACGCGCTCGGCGATCACCTTCGACGCCTCCGCCCGTTTCAGCCCGCCGAGCCGCTCGCGCCGGGCCAAAGCCGTGGCCCTCATCGCTGCCTTTACTGGATTGTCGGCGGGAGGGAAATTCATTGCCGCTGGTGGGACAGAGTGAGGAGCGAGGCCGCAGCGGTCGGTGGAGATTTCGATCCCGGAGACCTACTGGTGTAGGTGGGCGCCGTTTGAACGAGCCCACGGGCTCGCCCAGGGACAGCTCCCATTAGGATCGTAAGGCCCCGGGGATAGTGTACTCCTGCCGCACCCCACAGCCTCGCCGGCTCAACATATAGGCCGGCGCCGGCCCCGGCGCCATAACCGTCGTGATTGGCCACGTATCAGGCCGGTTCGTCGGCGCCGTTGGCGCCGGCGATGCGTGCCGCCAGCGCCTCGACCCGCGCCGCCATCTGGTTGATCGCCTCGGCGATTCCCGCCTCGGTTCCCGCCTGGCGCTCGACCACCGCCGCCCGCGCCTCCTCCAGACCGGCGACCTCGGCCCGCAATTGCTGCAGCCGCCGTTCGGCCTCGGCGTTCTGGTCGGCCAGCGTGATCGCCGCCATCACCGTCAGCCGCTGGTCGCCGATCTCGCCGAAGCGCTCGCGCAGAAGCTCGATCGACTGGTTGAGCTGGTCGGCCATGCCGGTCAGGTGGTCCTCCTGCCCGTCCTCGCAGGCCATGCGATAGGTCTTGCCACTGATGGTGACGTTGACCTGAGCCATCGTCTTCTCCCGCTTGTCAGCCGTGCCGCGTCAGGACCTCGCGGATCAATTCCATCGCCGCCACCAGGCGGCGCGAAACCTCGCGATTGGCCTCTTCCAGGCGCGCCGAACGCGCTTCTGCCGCATCCAGCGACTGTGCCAGCCGCGAACGGTCGGTGCCCAGCCGGTGCAGTTCGCCTTCCATCGATGTCATCTGGTCGGCGGTTTCCAGCCGCCGGTCGATCACTTCCTCGAGCCGGTTATAGGCGTTTGACAGCCGTTGCAGGGCTTCGTTGATGGTGGAAGAGCCCGTCATTGCACCGCCTCGCCAAAAGGGCCCGCACGCCTGCCTGCACCACCCCCCGGTGGTGGCACCCGCGAAACCGCCGGCTCTTGGCCCCTGGGACCGACGGTCGCTGGAAGCAGCTATTGCGGGAAGATTAGGCAGTGCCGCTCCGCCCCGTCAATGGCACCTCATGCAACCGTCATGGTTGTCATGCCGCTCCCCCAATTGACTAACCGGGCACACCTGATATGTCTCTCGCCGCCTTGTCCGGACCGGTCCCCGGTGCTCGGGGGCGCCACGATCCGAGCGGGCCGATTTCCGATTGGTGTCTGCGCAGGCAGCTGCTCCGAAAATCGTCGCTATCACGCAACGGTACCGGATCAAAAACTCATGTCCGACCTCGCCAAGCATGACCGTATGGCCAACGCAATCCGCGCGCTGACCATGGACGCTGTTGAAAAAGCCAAGTCCGGCCACCCCGGCATGCCCATGGGCATGGCCGACGTCGCCACTGTGCTGTTCACGCGCTACCTGAAATTCGATCCCACCGACCCGCACTGGCCCGACCGCGACCGCTTCATCCTGTCGGCCGGCCACGGTTCGATGCTGCTCTATTCGATCCTCTATCTCCTCGGCGTCGAGGACATGACCATCGACGAGATCAAGCGCTTCCGCCAGCTCGGTTCGAAGACGCCCGGCCATCCGGAGAACTTCCACACCGTCGGCGTCGAGACCACCACCGGGCCGCTCGGCCAGGGCATTGGCAACGCCGTCGGCTTTGCGCTCGCCGAGCGCATCATGGCGGCGCAGTTCGGCGGCGATCTGGTCGATCACCGCACCTACGTCATGGCCTCCGACGGTGACCTGATGGAAGGCATCAGCCACGAGGCGATCTCGATCGCCGGCCATCTCAAGCTCAACAAGCTCATCGTCTTCTTCGACGACAACGGCATCTCGATCGACGGGCCGCTGTCGCTGGCCGAGACTGGCGACCAGGTGGCGCGCTTCGCCGCCGCCGGCTGGAACACCATCCGCGTCGACGGGCACAAGCCCGACGAAGTCGCCGCTGCCATCGAGGCGGCGCAGAAGAGCGACCGGCCGACCATGATCGCCTGCAAGACGATCATCGGCTTCGGTTTCCCGACCCGCGCCGGCACCCAGAAGGCGCACAGCGATGCGCCCGGTGCCGAGGAGATCGCCGGCGCCCGCAAGCAGCTGCACTGGGATTCGCCCCCCTTCGAGATCCCGGCCGACATCCGCGACGCCTGGCGCATCGCCGGCCTGCGCTCCGCTCCCGCCCGCAAGGAATGGGAGAAGCGCCTGGCCGCCGCCGACAGCAACCAGCGCGGCGAGTTCGAGCGCCGCGTGCGCGGTGACCTGCCGCCCGGCCTCACCGAGGCATTGAAGGCCTACAAGAAGCAGCTCACCACCGAGGCCCCCAAGGTCGCCACCCGCAAGGCCTCCATGATGGCGCTCGAGGTCATCAACGCGGTCGTACCGGAAACCGTCGGCGGTTCGGCCGATCTGACGCCCTCCAATAACACGCTCACCAAGGGGCTGAAGGAGATCAAGACCGGTGACTTCGCCGGCCGCTACGTGCACTGGGGGGTGCGCGAGCACGGGATGGCCGCGGCCATGAACGGCATGGCGTTGCACGGCGGCCTGATCCCCTATGGCGGGACGTTCCTGACCTTCAGCGACTATTGCCGTCCGGCGATCCGCCTTGCCGCCCTGATGGGCAAGCGCGTGATCTACGTCATGACCCATGATTCGATCGGTCTGGGCGAAGACGGGCCGACCCACCAGCCGGTCGAGCATGTCGCTGCGCTGCGCGCCATCCCCAACCTCATGGTCTTCCGCCCGGCCGACGCCGTCGAGACGCTGGAATGCTGGCAACTGGCCCTGGAAAGCCGCAATGCACCCAGCCTGCTGGCGCTCACCCGGCAGAACCTGCCCCTGTTGCGCACCGAATTCCTCGACAACAACGCCTGTGCGCGCGGCGCCTACGAGATCGCCGCGGCCGAGGGCGACGCCGAGGTGACGCTGTTCGCCTCGGGCTCGGAGGTCGAGATCGCGCTCGCCGCCAAGGCCCTGATCGACGAGGCCGGCCATCCGGCGCGCGTCGTCTCGGTGCCCTGCTTCGAATTGTTCGAAGCCGAGAGTGACGACTACAAGGCCGAGATCATCGGCGATGCACCGGTCAAGGTCGCCATCGAGGCGCAGGTGCGCACCGGCTGGGACCGCTTCATCGGCCCCGACGGGATCTTCATCGGCATGCATGGCTTCGGTGCCAGCGCGCCCTATGAAGAGCTTTACAAGAAGTTCGGGATTACCGCCGAGGCCGCCGCCGAAGCGGCTTTGACAAGGGTCAAGGCAATCGCCTGAGCCTCGTGTTTTGTCACCGCGGCACCCCCCTCCCGGGTGCGAGGCCGCATGCATTGAAGGAGAATAATCATGACCGTGAAGGTCGCAATCAACGGATTCGGCCGCATCGGTAGACTGGTGCTGCGCGCCATCTACGAATCCGGCCGCAAGGACATCGATATCGTTGCGATCAACGATCTCGGCCCGGTCGAGACCAATGCTCATCTGCTGCGCTACGATTCGGTGCACGGACGCTTCCCCCACGAGGTCAAGGTCAACGGCGACGTCATCTCGGTGGGCTCCGAAAGCTTCAAGTGCCTGGCCGAGCGGGACCCCACCAAGCTCCCCTGGAAGGCCCTCGGCATCGACATCGTCATGGAGTGCACCGGCATCTTCACCGCCAAGGAGAAGGCCAAGGTTCACCTCGATGCCGGCGCCAAGCGCGTCCTGGTCTCCGCTCCGTCCGCCGGCGCCGACAAGACCATCGTCTTCGGCGTCAACCACCAGGTGCTGACCAAGGACGACCTCGTCGTCTCCAACGCCTCGTGCACCACCAACTGCCTGGCCCCGGTGGCCAAGGTCCTTTCCGACAGCTTCACGATCGAGAAGGGCTACATGACCACCATTCACTCCTACACCGGTGACCAGCCGACGCTCGACACGCTGCACAAGGACCTCTACCGCGCCCGTGCCGCCGCGCTCTCCCAGATCCCGACCTCGACCGGCGCCGCCAAGGCCGTCGGCCTTGTCCTGCCGGAACTCGCCGGCAAGCTCGACGGCTCGGCCATCCGCGTGCCGACCCCGAACGTCTCGGTCGTCGACCTCAAGGTCATCACCGCCCGCGACGTGACGGTCGAGGAGGTCAACGCCGCGATGAAGGCGGCCGCCGACGGCCCGCTCAAGGGCATTCTGGCCTATATCGACCAGCCGCTGGTCTCGATGGACTTCAACCACGACGCCCATTCCTCGAGCTTTGCCGCGCCGCAGACCAAGGTGATCGGCGGCAATCTCGTGCGCGTGCTGTCCTGGTACGACAACGAGTGGGGCTTCTCGAACCGCATGGCCGATACCGCTATCGCCATGTCGAAGCTCCTCTAGCGGAGTGAAGCGAAGGGCGGTGCCGCGACCCCATGAGCCTCGGCACCGCTCTCGCCCTCGCCGGGTTCGCCCTGCTCCTGGCATTCATCGTCTTCGCGTTCCGCCAGGGCGACAAGGTCAAGCGGGACAGGAACGCCAGGGACCGCGGCCAGCTCTACGATCCCGGACATCATGATATTGGCGGCCACGGGGGGCACGGTGGTGGCCATTAGAAGGACAGGACAGGCAGATGACGTCAGCTTTTCGCACCCTCGATGGCGTTGATCTCAAGGGCAAGCGCGTCCTCATCCGCATCGACCTCAACGTTCCCATGGCGGACGGCAAGGTCGCCGACGACACGCGCATCCGGGCGAGCGCCCCGACCATCCGCGAGGTCACCGAAAAAGGCGGCAGGGCAATCCTGCTCGCTCATTTCGGCCGCCCCAAGGAGGGGCCGGACCCGAAATTCTCGCTGCAGCAGGTCGTGCCGGCAGTTGCCGAAGTGCTCGGCAAGCCGGTCGCCTTCGCCAGCGATTGTGTCGGACCGGAAGCGGAGAAGGCAGTCGCCGCCATGGCGGACGGCGACGTGCTGGTGCTCGAGAACACCCGCTTCCACAAGGGCGAAGAGAAGAACGATCCGGCGCTCACCGCCGAGATGGCCAAGCTCGGCGACATCTTCGTCGCCGACGCCTTCTCGCTCGCCCACCGCGCCCACTGCTCGACCGAAGGCCTGGCGAAGGCCCTGCCCAGCTATGCGGGCCGGGCGATGCAGGCCGAGATCAGCGCGCTGGAGGCGGCGCTCGGCAGCCCGAAGCGGCCGGTGGTCGCCATCGTCGGCGGCGCCAAGGTCTCGACCAAGATCGACGTGCTCACCCATCTGGTCGAGAAGGTCGACGCGCTGGTCATCGGCGGCGGCATGGCCAACACCTTCCTGCTCGCCAAGGGCGTCGCCATCGGCAAGTCGCTGGCCGAGCCGGACCTCGCCGACACCGCCAGGAAGATCATTGACGCGGCGGCCAAGGCCAAGTGCAGCATCGTGTTGCCGCTCGACGTGGTCGTCGCGGCCGAGCTGAAGGAGGGCGTCGCCACCAGGACCGTCGCGGTCGACCAGGTGCCCGCCGGCGAGATGATCCTCGACGTCGGGCCGCAGTCGGTCGCCGCCGTCAACCAGTGGATCGACAAGGCGGCCACGCTGGTCTGGAACGGGCCGCTCGGCGCCTTCGAGGTGCCGCCCTTCGACAAGGCGACGGTTGCCGCCGCCCGCCATGCGGCGGAGCGCACCAGGACCGCCGGCCTGCTTTCGGTTGCCGGCGGCGGCGACACGGTGTCGGCGCTCAACAAGGCCGGCGTCGGCGGCGACTTCTCCTTCGTCTCGACTGCCGGCGGCGCCTTCCTCGAATGGATGGAGGGCAAGGCGCTTCCCGGTGTCGAGGTATTGCGCAAGGGCTGAGGCGTGGCCTCTAGAGCCCCATCGCGAAGATGAGGGCGATGACCACCATGCCGGCGGCAAGCGTCACCGGCAGGACCAGAACCTGGACCATCGCGGCTCGCCCGGAAATCGTGCCGGTCGCAATGGCCACCGTCTCGTCGACGAGCGTGCCGTCGTCGCGGCGCTTCGCCTTGCCGGCCCAGCGCGGATCGCGGGCGGCGCGGCTCGACAGGCCGAGCGTCAGGGTGAAGAAGATGACCGCGAAGCCGGCGACACCGAGAATATCGAGGTCGGCACCCAGGTTGCTGGACATGAACAATGTCGTCGCCAGCAGGAACACGATCACCATGCTCGCTGCCAACCCGATGAGGCGCGGATGCACGCCGCCCGGACGCGGGCCCGACGCATGTCTGGTCGCCGAGGCGCGCGGTGTGCTGCGGCGCGCGCTGCTCGCCGGCGCATGAGGCTTTGGATGGTTCACCGTGGATAGCGCTTTGGCCATGTCCCGTCCTCCTGGTTCGTGGATGGACGGTCGGCTGTCGCACAGCCGGCCGGTTGCCTCCACAGCGAGGTGGCGCAGACCGCCGCCGGCATCAAGCCCGCACGCGATGAACTTTTCTCCAGATTTCGCTATATCCCCTGCAGATTCCCCCAAGAACAATGGATAGACCAATGGCCAAACCCAACAAATCCCCGTCAGTCGCCATGCGCTCCGATCGCGTTCAGGAGATCCTCAAGTTCTACGAATCGGACAGCCCGGCCGTCAAAGCCCAGCTTGCCAGGATCCTTCTCGCCGGCCGCCTCGGCGGCACCGGCAAGATCGTCATTCTGCCCATCGACCAGGGTGTCGAGCACGGCCCGGCGAAGAGCTTCGCCATGAACAAGCCGGCCTTCGACCCGCTCTATTTCTACGAACTGGCGATCGACGCCGGCCTGAATGCGCTCGCCGCCCCGCTGGGGCTGCTCGAAACCGGCGCGTCGACCTATGCCGGCCGCATCCCGCTGATCCTCAAGGTCAACAGCGCCAACGGGCTGTATCCCGAGCGGCCAGTTCAAGGACCAGGCGGTGACGGCGAGCGTCGCCGATGCCGTCCGCCTCGGCTGCTCCGCCATCGGCCTCACCCTCTATCCCGGCTCCGAGAAGTCCTTCGACATGATCGAGGAAGCCCGCGAGCTGATCCGTGAAGCCAAGGACGCCGGCCTCGCCTCGGTGGTGTGGGCCTATCCGCGCGGCGGCGATCTCAACAAGATCGGCGAAAGCGCGCTCGACGTTGCCGCCTATTCGGCCCAGATCACGGCGCAGATCGGCGCCCACATCCTCAAGCTCAAGCTGCCGTCGGCGGAGTTCTTCGATCCCGAGATGAAGAAGCTCTACGACAAGAACAAGATTGCCTACGACACGGTCGCCGACCGCGTGCGTCACATCATGCAGTCGGCGCTCGGCGGCCGGCGCATCGTCATCTTCTCCGGCGGCCCGCAGAAGACCGACGCCGAGGTGTTCGACGACGCGCGCGGCATCCGCGAAGGCGGCGGATACGGCTCCATCATCGGCCGCAACTGCTTCCAGCGTCCGCACAAGAAGGCGCTGGAACTGCTCGACGCGATGATCGCGATCTATTCCGACTAGGCGCGAACCGCAGGAAGCCGGCGCCGACCGGCAGCAAAGGGCATAGAGGCCGCATCGCAGGCATATTTTTACCCAAATGCGGTTGCATTGGATGCCCGGCCCCGTTCAAGCTGGGGGCCGGGTCCGCTGAGAACGGCGGAGGGCGACCCGGGGGCGACGTGGTGCCTGTGCCATGGGGAACGACATCGCAAGCCGTTGCCGCCTGTGTCTGGTGACCCCTGCCGGGGTCGACCCCGGGACATTCGCTCCCCGTGTCGCCGATGCCCTGGCGGGCGGCGACGTCGCGTCCCTGATCATCGCTGACCACCCCGCCGATCCGACCTACCTGCAGCGGGCCGCTGAGGCCCTGGTGCCGCTCGCCCAGAGCGCCGGCACCGCCGCGATCATCCAGTCCGACACGCGCATCGTCGGGCGCACGCAGGCCGACGGCGTGCTCGTCGAGGGCAGCGCCGCCGATCTTGCCGAAGCCGTCGCAGCCCTCCATCCCAAGCGCATGGTCGGCGCCGCCGGCATCACCTCGCGTCACCAGGCGATGGCGGCCGGCGAAGCCGACCCCGATTTCCTGTTCTTCGGCCGCCTCGACGGCGATACCGGCGACGACATCTTCCCCAAGGCACTCGACCTTGCCGCCTGGTGGTCGGCGGTCACCGTGATCCCGGCGATCGTCATGGGCGGCCGCGCGCTCGCTCTCGGTGGGCGAAGCGGCGCGCGAAGGAATTGAGTTCGTGGCCCTGTGCCGTGCCGTCTGGGACGACCCGCGGGGACCGCGCACGGCGGTCGCGGAAGCCTGTCAGCATCTGGCGCAGGCCGGCGAGGCGGCGGCATGAGGCGCCTCCTGCTCGCGGCAGCGGCTGCCTGCCTTGCCGCCCTCCCCGCGCTGGTCCCGGCATGGGCGCCTGCATTAGCCCAAGACGGCCCCATGGTGCTCACCCCGCCGCCGGACACGACAGCCCCGCCACCACCATCGGCCGCCGATCAGCCGGTCCAGCTCGCGCCGCCGCAATCGCAACCGGCAGCGCCGGCTGCCGTCGATCTCGCCCCGGCCGCCAAGCCCGCCGCGACCGGGCCCGGTGCCCGCGCGGCGCCGGATCACACGGTTCCCCTGCCCAGACCGCGACCGCCCGTGGCCGGCATGCCGGCGCCGGCAGCGACCGCCGACCAGCCGGCCGACACCCTCGCGGCCCCCGACCCCTCCGGCCCCCACGACACCCTCGCGGCCCCCACCGACACCCTCCCGGCCCCACCGACACCCTCCCGGCCCCCACCGCCGCCGTCCCGGCACCGCCGGCCGCGCCGACGGCATCGGCGAGCGCCGCCCCGGCCACCGGCTGCGGCCGGCAACGACCAGCCGGACTACGCCTATGGCGCCTTCCAGCGCGGTCTCTACATCTCCGCCCGCAATCTCGCTTTGCCGCGCGCCGAAGCCGGCGACACCGCCGCCGAAACGCTGCTCGGCGTGATCTACGAGGGCGGCTACGGGGTGGCGCGCGACTTCGCCGAGGCCGCCCGCTGGTACGGCCGCGCCGCTGCCGGCGGCGACCGCGAGGCCGAGTTCGCTCTCGGCAACATGTACCTGGAAGGCCGCGGCGTGCCGGCCGATCGCAGCAAGGCTGCCGACTATTTCGAGCAGGCCGCCGCCCAAGGCCAAGTCGGCGCCATGTACAACCTCGCCCTGCTCTATATCGAGGGCAAGGCCCGGCCGCGCGACCTGGCACGCGCCGCCGGCCTGCTCGAAAGCGCCACCACCGGCGGCAGCGCCGACGCCGAATACGTGCTCGCCCAGCTCTACGACGACGGCAGCGGCGTGACCGAGGACAAGGCACGCGCCACCGAGCTGTTCGCCGACGCCGCCCGTCAGAACAACGTTCCGGCCGAGGTCGAATACGCCATCCGCCTGTTCAACGGCGTCGGCGTCGCCAAGGACGAGGCGGCCGCCGTCACCTGGTTCCGCCGCGCCGCCGATCTCGGCAACGCCATCGCCCAGAACCGGCTGGCGCGGATCCTGGCCACCGGAGCCGGCGTGCCGGCCGATCCGGTCGAGGCCGCCAAGTACCACTTCCTCGCCACCCGCGCCGGCAAGACCGACTCCTTCCTCGACCAGTTCGTCGCCACCCTGACGCCCGAGCAGCGCCAGCAGGCCGTTGCCGCCGCCCAGCGCTGGCCGGCCAACTGACCGGACCCGCACAAAGCCGAACCGGCCGTGTGCGACGCTGTGAGATATGGAGCGCGTCGCACGCCGGGCATACATCGGCCCCGCGCATCGAAGGTCGCCATCGGCGACCGTGGCAATTGCGCTGGACTGATGAGGCGCAAAATGGACTTCCGAATTATCTCCCTGCCGCCATTCACGGCAGCCACCTCCGGTGTCGATGAGAAATTCGATCTTTCCGAGACCGGCATTCTCGGCCGGTTCGACCGCTACTTTTCAGCAATCACGCCGACGCCGCGCGACAGCTTCATGCCGCGCGACTTCCTCTTCTTCGACCAGGAGAGGAACGGCACGGTGTGGTGGTGGGCGCTGAGCGACGACATGGATGCCGGCGGCAATGACGTCGTGGATTTCGACGGTGGCTACTACCTGACCTATGTTTATCGCGATGGCGACGAGGAGGAGAACGGCCGCTATTACCGGCAGGCCCTCGACCACATTGCGGAGTCCGGCTTTCTCGAACTCGATATCCGCCCCAACCACTACGCCATGGGGCACATCATCACCCCGCCCGACATCGTCGAGGCGCAGGGTTGGGCCCAGATGGAAGCGTTCATTCCGGTTCGATTGAAGCAGGCCGCCTAGACAGTCGCACCGACGCCCGGCAGGGGCGACCCTCGTCTCCAGTCCCCGCAAGACCCGCATCGCATCCGCGGTTTCCGCTTGCAGCGCGCGGCGAACTGTGGTGCGAACGCTCCGCCCACCCGAACCGGAATCCCCTAGCCCATGGCCCGCACCGCCCTTCTCAACGTCATGGTCCAGGCCGTGCTCAAGGCCGGCCGCGGCCTTACCCGCGATTTCGGCGAGGTCGAGAACCTGCAGGTCTCGCTCAAGGGGCCTGGCGATTTCGTCTCCGCCGCCGACCGCCGCGCCGACGAGGTGCTGATCGCCGAATTGCGCAAGGCCCGCCCCGGCTATGGCTTCCTGACCGAGGAGAGCGGCACCATCGCCGGCACCGACGACGGCCCACCGCTGGATCATCGACCCGCTCGACGGCACCACCAACTTCCTGCACGGCATTCCGCTCTTCGCCGTCTCGCTGGCGCTGGAGCGCGATGGCCAGCTCGTCGCCGGCGTGGTCTTCAATCCGATCCTCAACGAGCTCTATGTCGCCGAGAAGGGCAGCGGCGCCTTTCTCAACGACCGCCGGCATGCGCGTGGCGGCGCGCCGCAACCTCGCCGATTGCGTCATCGCCACCGGCCTGCCGGGAATCGGCCGGAGCGTTCGCGACACCGCCATCCCCGCAGATCAACGCGATGATGCCGAAGATCGCCGGCCTGCGCCGCTCGGGCTCGGCGGCGACCGACCTCGCCTGGGTGGCCTCCGGCCGCTACGACGGCTACTGGGAGAACGGCGTCAGCGCCTGGGACACGGCGGCCGGCATCGTGCTGGTGCGCGAGGCCGGCGGGATCGTCACCGACACGGCCGGCAACGGCGACATGTTCGCCACCAAATCGGTGGTCGCCGGCAACGAGACGATCCACGGCGCCATACTGGAAAACATTGCCGCCGCCCGCACCGCCGCCTGACCGATTGCCGGTTTTTCGCGGCCTGCCGCGATTTTGCCGTTTCTCTAGGGTCACAAATCACGCTAAGACTCGTGCCAGGCGAGAGAGGCACTGACCTTGCGTTTCTTCCGACGAGCCCGGACGCGCGAATACGACCCGTACAAGCTAGCCAGCCCGCAGGTCTACCTGTGGCGCATGACCATCTTTCTGATCATCGCCGCCTTCATCGCGCTGGCCCTCTATCGCCAGGTTTTCGCGGCCTTTACCGCCAATCCCGGCCTCAACGGCGTCATCATCGCGGTGCTGGTCATCGGCATCGGGCTGGCGTTCCGCCAGATCATCCGCCTGTTCCCGGAAATCCGCTGGGTCAACACCTTCCGCGTCGCCGAACCCGGCATCGAGGTTGACCGCCCGCCGGTGCTGCTGGCGCCGATGGCGACACTGCTCGGCGACCGCATCGGGCGCATGGCGATCTCCACCCAGACGATGCGCTCGATCCTCGAACTCGATCCAGATGCGGCTCGACGAGGATCGCGACATGGGCCGCTACCTCACCAGCCTGCTGATCTTCCTCGGCCTGCTCGGCACCTTCTGGGGCCTGTTGCAGACGGTGAGTGCGGTCGCCGACACCATCCGCGGCCTCGACGTCTCCTCGGCCAATACCGGCGTCATCTTCGAGGACCTCAAGGCCGGCCTCACCGCGCCGCTGAACGGCATGGGCACCGCCTTCTCGTCCTCGCTGTTCGGCCTCGCCGGCTCGCTGGTGCTCGGCTTCCTCGACCTGCAGGCCGGCCAGGCGCAGAGCATGTTCTACAACGACCTCGAGGACTGGCTGTCGACGGTCACCGATCTCGACCCCGACATGCTCGACCGCGGCGGCGCCACCACGGCGGAAGACCTGCGGGTGGCCATCGAGCGCCTGACCCGCACCATCCACGAGGATCACGTCGGCGATCATCGGGCAGAGGCCGGCACGACGCGCGCCACGACCGCCATGGCAAACCTTGCGGAGGGCATCCAGGGGCTTGTGCAGCACATGCGCAGCGAACAGCAGGTGGTGCGGAGCTGGGTCGAGACCCAGTCCAAGCAGCAGCAGGAGGTCCAATCCCTGCTCGAGACCATCGCCCGCGCGCTGCAGACACCTGCACCGGGAGAATAAGCCTTGGCCCGCGCCCGCCGCATGGTCGCTCGCGCCGAATACTGGCCGAGCTTCGTCGACGTCCTGACCAACCTGCTTCTGGTCTTCATCTTCCTGCTGTCGATCTTCGCGCTCGTCCAGTTCCTGCTCAGCCGCGAGATCACCGGCAAGGACACCGTTCTCCAGCGCCTCAATTCGCAGATCGCCCAGCTCACCGAGATGCTCGCTTTGGAGAAGGCCAAGAGCAGCGACGCCACCGACACGCTCGCCGCGCTGCAGGCCAGCCTGTCCTCCGCCGAAAGCGAGCGCGACCGCCTGCGCGGCCTGCTCGACAACCAGGCCGGCGTCTCCACTGCCGCCGACGCCAAGATCGCCGCGCTCAACACCGACCTCGAGAACCAGAAGCAGGTCAGCCAGCGCGCCTTGTCGCAGGTCGAGCTGCTCAACCAGCAGATCGCGGCGCTGCGCAACCAGATCGCCGCGCTGGAGACCGCGCTCGACGCCTCCGAGCAGAAGGACAAGGAGAGCCAGGTGCAGATCGCCGATCTCGGCCGCCGGCTCAACGTGGCGCTCGCCCAGCGCGTCCAGGAGCTGTCGCGCTACCGCTCCGACTTCTTCGGCCGCCTGCGCCAGATCCTCGGCGACCGCCCGGACATCCGCGTCGTCGGCGACCGTTTCGTCTTCCAGTCCGAGGTGCTCTTCGCCACCGGCTCGGCCGATATCAACGACCAGGGCAAGGCCGAGCTCAACAAGGTGGCCAGCGCCATCTCCGACCTCATCAAGGAGATCCCCGAGGACATCCCCTGGGTGCTGCAGATCAACGGCCACACCGACAAGCAGCCGATCAGCGGCGGCGGGCGCTTCAAGTCGAACTGGGAGCTGTCGGCCGCCCGCGCCATTTCGGTGGTCGAATTTTTCATCTCGCAGGGCATCCCGCCGGACCGTCTGGTGGCCGCCGGCTATGGCGAGTACCAGCCGCTTGTCGAGGGCGACACCCCCGATGCCTATGCCCAGAACCGCCGTATCGAGCTGAAGCTGACCGCACGCTGAGAACGCGGGCTGTCGCTCAAGTTCCGTGCGTCGACTGATGGCTCGAGCCATTGGCTGCCCGCCTTCCAGCCCGGCGTCGCCGCCCAGCGGCCGCGTCCATGCAGCCTTGCTCCGCCGGTCTCCCCTTCCCGGCGGCTCGGCTATACCCCCGCCAACGAGATCGTCGGCCTCCGCCGACGCCACGAAATCCGGGCTCTAGGCCATGAAGAAAGACATCCATCCCGACTATCACGAGATCAAGGTCATCATGACCGACGGGACCGAATACGCCACCCGTTCGACCTTTGGTGAGCCCGGCGCGACGCTGCATCTCGACATCGACCCCAAGACCCATCCGGCGTGGACCGGCGGCGGCCAGCACATCGTCGACCGCGGCGGCCGCGTGTCGCGCTTCAAGTCGCGCTACAAGGGCCTGATGGGCGAGTAGCTGAGCCGACCGGTTTTCGGGAGGACGTTCGAGCCCCGGCTTCGGCCGGGGCTTTGCTTTGTTGGCCGAGCTATTTGCGGCCGCCGAAGGCCTCGGCGATGCGGCCGATATCGCGCGCCACCGGGTTGTCGCCACCGGCGCCTCGCCGTCCTGGCGCAACGCCGCATCGAGCCGGACCACCCTTTCCTGAAGGCGCAGCGACCGGTCGATCAGCTCCTTCAGGCGTTCCGGCAGATCGTCCCAGCCGGGGCCGTCGGTCGAAGACGACACGCCGCCGAGCTTGACCTTGGCGCGCTCGTGGCGGGCCTGCTCGGCGCTGATGTCGCCTTCGTTCACCGCCCGTTGCAGCAGGAGCCATGAGGCGAGCTGCATCAGCCGCGTGGTCAGCCGCATGGATTCGGCCGCATAGGAGAGCGAGCCCGCCCGCGACAGGCGCTTCGATTCCCGCCGTCCCTCGCGATCGAGGTAGCTCGCCGTCTCCTCGACCAGGCCCATGCCCTCGCGGAACATCGCCTTGAAGGCCTCCGAGCCGGCAAGCCGGCGCCCGAAGGCAACCGGTTCGCGCGGCCCCTGCCCGACCGATTTGCTGTCTTTCATCATCTGCCCCGCCCCGGTCGCCTCCCACGTCTCCGTCCCGATCCGAAACCCCGTGAGGCTGTATCAGCAAGTCCCGTTCCGGAGGCCAGTCATCCCACTCCCGGCGGCGGCCGGCAAGACTTCAAACGGCACATGAAAAAAGAGCCGCACGAGGCGGCTCTTAAGAGTTTTCTTTGACAGGGAGGCGTCAAGAGTGGACAGGAGCCACTCAATCCAGATGACTGGACGGAGATCAGTTAAACTCCGTAAAGCCTAAGAAATGGTTAACAACGGCACACACTTTGTCCGCAAATCGGCGCGGACGGCCGCCGGCACGTGCCAAAATGGGAGGGATCGGGCTGCCTTCACCGCTTGAAGAAGGAAGCCGCCACGTCGGCACTCGCCTTCTTGGCCGCAATCGCCGCCGCGATGCGGGCGATCTCCGCTTCAAGCAGCGCGATACGCTCGTCCAGTTCGTCGAGCGACAGGGTCGAAAGGTCCTCGCCGAGCTCGTGTTTCAGCTTCTTCTTGGGGGCGTCTTCGTCGTCGGTGATGGCCATGGCGTCTTCTCTCCTCGGCCGCCGAGCCTAGTTCAGCCGGCAACGATTGTCAGCGCACGCCCGCCCGGCTAGGACGCGCGGGCAGCAATATGAGCGAGCAAGACGCCATGCCGACCCTGCCCGATACCATGACCGCCGTCGCCATCACCGCGCCCGGCGGCCTCGACAAGCTGGCGGTGGTCACCCGGCCGCTGCCGGTGCCGCAGGACAGACAGATCCTCGTCCAGGTCGCGGCGGCCGGCGTCAACCGGCCAGACGTGCTGCAGCGCCTCGGCCGTCACCCGCCGCCCCCCGGCGCGCCGGCCGACATCCCCGGCCTCGAGATCGCCGGCACCGTTGCCGCCCTCGGCCCCGGCGCCTCGCGCTACAGGCTCGGCGATCCTGTGACCGCGCTCATCCCCGGCGGCGGCTACGGCGAATACGCTTGCGTCCACGAGACCAACGCCCTGCCCGTGCCGTCCGGTTTCTCGATGGTCGAGGCGGCGGCGATCCCGGAAACCTTCTTCACGGTCTGGCCCAACCTGTTCGATCGCGGGCGGCTCGCCGCCGGCGAGACCCTGCTCGTCCACGGCGGCACCTCGGGGATCGGCACGGTGGCGATCCAGCTCGCCAAGGCCTTCGGCGCACGCGTCATCGCCACCGCCGGCAGCGCCGAGAAATGCGCCGCCTGCCTCAAGCTCGGCGCCGACGCTGCCATCAACTACCGCACGGAGGATTTCGTCGCTCGCACCGGCGAGATCACCGCGGGCCACGGCGCCGACGTCATCATCGACCTGATCGGCGGCGACTACGTCGCCCGCAACTATGCCGCCGCGGCGGAAGACGGGCGCATCGTGCAGATCGGCATTCAGCAGGCCAGCAAGGCCGAGGTGCCGCTCGCTCTCCTGCTCTACAAGCGGCTGACCCATACCGGCTCGACGCTGCGCGGCCGGCCGGTCGCCTTCAAGGCGGCGGTCGCAGAGGCGCTCCACGAGAAGGTGTGGCCGCTGTTCGCCGCCCGCAAAGTCGCGCCCCTGATCGATTCGACCTTCCCGCTTGTCGAGGCGGCACGCGCCCAGGCGCGCATGGAAGCCTCCGAGCATATCGGCAAGATCGTGCTGACCATGGGCGCCTAAGCGCAGGCAGCGCCGACGGCAGCCGTGTGAGCAGGCATCGTGTTCTCCCGTCATCCTCCGCGAGCGAAGCGATGTCGGAGGACCGCTATCCTCCGCACGACGGCGAGGTTGTACGCTGCCGCATCGATCCTCCGGTCAAGCCGGAGGATGACGGAAGAAACAGGCGGCGTGCATTGCGGCAGAAGGCCCCGCACAACCGTTTGCGTCCCGTTCGCCAAGGCCCTATATAGACGCCACTTCCCTCAATCTAGTTCGAGGAAACGGTTCGCCGGACAGAAGTTCCGGCGGAACGACCGGGAGAACCACATGACCACAGCCGTCCCCCTGATGCCCAAGGCGACCGCCGTCTGGCTGGTCGAGAACACCGCGCTGTCCTTCGAGCAGATCGCCGATTTCTGCAAGCTGCACCCGCTCGAGGTGCAGGCGATCGCCGACGGCGAGGCGGCCCAGTCGATCAAGGGGCTCGACCCGATCCTCACCGGCCAGCTCAGCCGCGAGGCGATCCAGCGCGCCGAAGCCGATCCCTCGGTCAAGCTCGGCCTGGCGCCGCAGAAAGTCCGCGCGCCCGGTCGCCAAGCGCAAGGGACCGCGCTACACGCCGGTATCGCGCCGTCAGGACCGGCCGAACGCCGTCCTCTGGCTGTTGCGCAATCATCCCGAACTGAAGGATGCGGCGATCATGCGCCTGGTCGGCACCACCAAGCCGACGATCGAATCGATCCGCAACCGCACCCACTGGAACGCCAACAACCTGCAGCCGATGGATCCGGTGACGCTCGGCCTGTGCTCGCAGATCGACCTCGATTTCGAAGTCGAAAAGGCGGCCAAGAACGCGCCGCCGCAGGAAGGCCAGCCCGAGGGCGCCACCCTGCTGCCGGCGAGCGAGACCACCGCGACCGCCCCGCTGGCCGACACCGCAGCGGGCGGGACGGCGCCGGCCGACGCCGAGCGCGATGCCGAGCGCGACGCCGACCGCGAGGCCAATGCGGTCTTCGCCAAGCTCAAGTCGATGACCGGTCCGGAAGACTCCGCCGACGACGAGGAATAGTCACGGCGTCCGCGTGATGCGCGCCAGATAATCCTCCAGCGTGCGGCCGGCCTCGCGCTGAAAGCGTTCCTCGCTCACCTCCAGCCGCTCGACGCGGTCGACGCGGAAGGTGCGGAAGTCGTCGCGCAGCTCGCACCAGGCGGCGAGCGTCCACACCTGTCCCCAGAATTGCAGGGCCAGCGGCCTGACCGTGCGCCGGCTGGCAAGCCCTTCGGCGTCGTGATAGCCGAAACGCACCTTGCACCGCCCGTCGATCGCCTGGCCGAAGGCATCGAGATGGTCGCGTTCGGTCTCCTGCAGGCGTGTGCCGGGCGCGAACACCGGCACGCGCTGTGCCGCGCGCATGCGCTCCTCCGGCACCACCGCACCGATCTTGATGAGCGCTTCCGCCGCCGCGTCGGCGATGCTCTTGCCGGCCCACGCCTTGACCATGCGGGCGCCGACGATCAGCGCCTCGATCTCGGCCGGCAGGAACATCATCGGCGGCAGCTGATAGCCGGGCCTGAGCAGATAGCCGACGCCCGCCGCGCCGTCGATCGGCACCCCCGAGGCCTGCAGGTCGCGGATGTCGCGATAGACCGTGCGCACCGACACCTCCAGCTTCTCGGCAAGCGTCTGGGCGGTGACCAGGCGGTCGCCGCGCAGCTGCTGGATGATCTCGAACAGGCGGTCGGCGCGACGCATTGAGCCGTTCCTCACGATGCGGCGTGGAGCCCCACGCGATTACCCTCGCTGTCGCGGATATGGAAGAAGGAACCCATGCCCGGCGGCAGGTCGATGCGCGCGGTCAGCAGCTTGCCGCCTGCCTCTTCCACCCGGGAAACGACGGCGTCGAGATGGCCGGTGCAGTTCAGGTAGATCACCGTGCCGTGGTCCTTGCCGGCGCGCTCGGGCGCTTCCATGACGCAGCCGGAGACTTTCGGCCGGTCGTAGCTGAACACGCCCATCTTCGGTCCACCGAAGGTTTCCCGGTTGAGCCTGGTGTCGAAGATCGTCTCGTAGAACTTTGCTGCCCGGTCGAAATCGGCCGCCGGGATCTCGAACCACACCACGACATTATCGTGTTCCGCGATCATGCTCATGACTGTCTCCCGTGTTCGCCGCGCAGGATCGCGGCACCGGCAGAGACTAGCGAAGGCCCACTGACAGCCCTGTGTCAGGAGCCTCGCGGCGCCAGAAGTCGTCGAGATAGGCCGTCACGTAGCCGGTCATGCGCGGATGGTAGTCCGCCGGGGAGCGGACGACGTGGATATCGACGAGTTCGGGATCGGCGACCTTGGCGAAGTTGGCGAGGATGCGCTGGCGCAGGACGGCCGCCGGCAGCGGCGAACGCATGACGCGGAAGAGCGCGATGCGCGGCCCGTCGAAGACCGCCGTCCAGCCGGGGACGGTCGTGAACTCTCCGGCATCCAGTCCGGTTTCCTCGCGCAGTTCGCGCCTGACATTGGCTTCGAGATCGACCCGCTCGCCGTCGATGTCGCTCATGTCCGGTATGCCCGAGGGGAAATAGATATGGCCGGCATTGGCGGTGTGCTCGCCCATGACGCCGAGCAGAAAGGCGCCGTCGGCCGAGAGCAGCGCCGCCTGCGGAAACGCGTCGTGGACGAACCGGTCGGCGAACCCCCAGTCGCGCCAGGCGAGGAAGCTGGCGAAATCGGTCTCGAGATAGGCGCCGGTCATCACCCGCCCGCTGATCGCGTGTTCGTGGAGGAGCAGGACGCGCCCGTTCCACAGCGCCGGCTGCGCTGCCTGCGCCTCGCGAAAGTGCGCGAGGATCTCCGTCCGGCGTGCCTCGGCGAAGGGCCACGGCAGCGGTTGAAACCGGAATTCGAGCCGATCGAGCGCAACGATACGCACAGGATCTATCCCGTGACCGGAACCGTGTAGTTCAACGGCAGCCGCCCGCCATCGGCATAGATCGTCTGGCCGGTGATGTAGCTGGCATCGTCCGACACCAGGAAGGCGGCGACGGCCGCGATCTCCGCCGGCTCGCCGAGACGGCCGAGCGGCGTGCGCGACAGGACGCGCTTGCGCGCATCCGGGTCTTCCATCGTCGCCGCCAGCATGTCGGTCGCGATCGAGCCCGGCCCGATGGCATTGACGCGGATGCCGTGCGGGGCGAGCGCCAGCGCCATCACCTTGGTGAGCTGGTTGATGCCGCCCTTGGAGACCGAATAGGGCACCTGGTTGGCGATGGCGAAGACCGCGTTGACCGAGCTCATGTTGACGATGGCGCCCGGCGCCCCGCCCTCGGCGACATGCTCGACCATGGTACGGGCGACCGCCTGGCCGCACAGAAACGCACCCTTGAGATTGGTGCGGATGACCTTGTCGAAATCGGCTTCGTCGAGGTCGAGGAATTCGCCGCTGACCAGCATGCCGGCATTGTTGATGAGCGCATCGACGCTGCCGAAGGCGTCGATCGTCGCGGCGACCAGATTATGGACGTCGAGCCGCTCGCCGACATCGCATTCGACGAAGCGCACGGCGCCGTAGGCGCCGAGTTCCTGAACCGCCTTCGAGCCGGCGTCCTCGTCGATATCGGCGATGACGACCCGTGCGCCGTCTTCCAGAAAACGGCGGGCGATCGCGTAGCCGATGCCACGTGCGCCGCCGGTGACGATGGCGACCTTGTTCTCGAGGAGCATCGGGTTCTGCCTCCGCTGCTTGGCGTGACCGCCGCCAAGCGTTAGCCAAAGCGGTGGCGAGTGTCCACGGTTGTACGGCGGCACATTGAAGCATAGAGTCCGGCGGCCGCACCGTCCGGCCGGCTCTTCCAACCCCCGCTTCTCTCAATGATTGCCGACCCCTGGTTCTATGCCGCTGCGATTCCGGCGATGATCGTTCTTGGATTGGCCAAGGGCGGGTTCGGTGCGATCGGCCTGCTCGTCGTGCCGATCCTGGCGCTGATCATATCTCCCGTGCAGGCCGCTGCGATCGTCCTGCCCATCCTGCTGATCAACGACATCGTGGCGGTCATCTCCTACCGCGGGCTGTACGACCTCAAGACCCTCGCGATCATGCTCCCCGGCGCCATGGTCGGCATCGGCATCGGCTGGTGGACCGCCGCCTGGGTCACCGAGCAGGAGATCCGGCTGATCGTCGGCGCTGTCTCGGTGCTGTTCGCGCTCAATTACTGGTTCCGCCACCGCCTCAGCCAGAAGCCGCACGGCCACAACATCCCTGCCGGCGGCTTCTGGGGCATGGTCACCGGCTTCACCAGCTTCGTCAGCCATGCCGGCGGCCCGCCGTTCCAGATGTACGCGGTGCCGCTGCGCCTGCCGCCACGCATCTTCATGGGCACCTCGGTGATCCTCTTCTTCGTCGTCAACTCGGTGAAGACGGTTCCCTATTTCCTGCTCGGCCAGTTCGACACCACCAACCTGGAGATCTCGGCGATCCTGCTGCCGATTTCGATTCCGGCGACCTTCCTCGGCATCTGGCTGGTCAAGGTGCTGGATGCCGCCATGTTCTACCGGGTGGCCTACATCCTCATCTTCCTCGTCGGTGTCTATCTGGTGTGGGAGGGCCTGACGGCCGTCGCCTGATGAGGCGCCCGTCGGCGCCGCGGCGCTGCCGGCCTTGCCTCACTGCCGCGCTGCAATGCGGGGCGGGCCATGGCGCAATGCGCCGCCGGCCAGGGGGATGCGGCGAGAGCCGCCGCCGAGCGAATCGATCGCACGCTCGAAAAATATCAAGGGATCTACGAACAAATCCTGCGCTGCGGTACGACCGACCGCGAGACGCTGTTTGAAAACCCTTAAATCAACAAGTGACAGCGTCTCGCTGCCGGCTGTTGCGGTCCGTAAGGCCGCTGTCCGGAAATTGGTCCCGGCTAGTGCAGATGCTCGCCGGACAGGCGGGCAATCTCGTCCTTTACATGCAGCTTTTTCCGCTTGAGCTCGCGCAATTCGAGCGAATCAGTGCCCGGATGGGCGAGCGCTTCCTCGAGCTCCTTTTCCAGCATCTCATGCCGACGCTCGAGCTCAGCAAGATGCGATTCCATAGCCATCAGTAAAGCCTCCTGTTGACTATCAATCTGACGACGCGAGTGTGACACAGGATCGTCAAACTGTGAACTGCAACCGTTGTCTGTGCGCCACCGAAAACACGCCTTGGCGCCCATCCCACACGGTCTATTTTGATCTGGGGCCGATGCGGCCACGCATCAAGCCCCCCGGCGTGCTTTGCCGGCGAAGCCGATGGAGCGGCGGCGGCCATTTATGGTAACCTTGGCAGCCATTGAACCGGCGGGCTGCTAACGCAAACTTAACCAACAGAAGCCAGATGAGCGCGCAGGACGGCCGCCTGACCGAAGAGGAAGAACGCGAGATCCGGCGCGAGCTGGCCGAACTTCGCCAGGAGCACCGGGACCTCGATCTTGCCATCGCGGCCATGATCGATTCGGGCATCGTCGACACCATCCGCATCCAGCGCATGAAGAAGCGCAAGCTGGCGCTCAAGGACCGCATCGCCGCGCTCGAGGACAAGCGCCTGCCCGACATCATCGCCTGACCGGCCGCGCTTTTTGCGCTAAACAGGTCCCGCACCGATCATTCGCCACCCGAGACGCACGTGCGCCCCCCGGGCCAGAACAGGATTCCATGGCCGACCCCTCCCCTCCGGTTGCCATCATCATGGGCAGCCAATCCGACTGGGCGGTGATCTCCGAAGCCGCCCGCACGCTCGATGCGCTGGGCGTCGCCCATGACGACCGCATTGTCTCGGCCCACCGCACCCCGGAGCGCATGGTCGCCTTCGCCAAGGGCGCCAGGGCGGCCGGCTACAGGGTGATCATCGCCGCCGCCGGCGGCGCCGCCCACCTTCCCGGCATGGTCGCCTCGCTCACCTCCCTGCCGGTGCTCGGCGTGCCCGTCGAGACCAAGGCGCTCGGCGGCCGCGACAGCCTCTATTCCATCGTCCAGATGCCGGCCGGCGTGCCGGTCGGCACGCTCGCCATCGGCCGCGCCGGCGCCGTCAATGCCGCCCTGCTCGCCGCCGCCATCCTCGCCACCGCCGACCTGGATCTGGCCGACCGCCTCGACCGCTGGCGCGCCGAGCAGACCGCCGCGGTCGCCGAACGTCCCGCCGCCGATGGCTGAGCGGCCGGTCGTCCCCGGCATGATCGTCGGCATTCTCGGTGGCGGGCAGCTCGGCCGCATGCTGGCAGTGGCGGCCGCCGAGCTCGGCCTGTCCTGCCACATCTACTGCCCCGATCCGGCGAGCCCCGCCTTTGCGGTTGCCGCCAGCCGCACCGTCGCCCCCTATGACGACGAGGCGGCGCTCGCCGATTTCGCCGCAGCCGTCGACATCGTCACCTATGAATTCGAGAACATCCCGGCAGCAACGGTGGAATTCCTCGCCGCCCGCACGACCGTGCTGCCCGGCGCACACAGCCTGGCGGTGTCCCAGGACCGCCTGCTGGAGAAGCAGCTGATGGGGGAACTGGGCATCGCCGTGCCGGCCTTCGCCCCGGTAACGGCGCTCACCGACATCTACTCGGCGCTCGCCCGCACCGGCCGCCCGGCGGTGCTCAAGACCAGCCGCCTCGGCTATGACGGCAAGGGCCAGGCGGTGATCCGCGCCGGCGACGATCCCGTCTCGGCCTGGCGGGCGATCGGCGAGGAACCGGCGATCCTGGAGGCTTTCATTCTCTTCCGCCGCGAGATCTCGGTCGTGCTCGCCCGCGCCCGCGACGGCGAGGTGCGCGCCTGGGACGTGACCGAGAACCGCCACAAGGCCGGCATCCTCGACACCTCCACCGTGCCCGCCGACATCACGCCGCTCACCGCCGCCCGCGCCGTCGCCATTGCCGAGAAGATCGCCATGGCGCTCAACCATGTCGGCGTGCTCGCCGTCGAGATGTTCGTCCTCGGCGACGGCGACGAGGCCCGCCTGATGGTCAACGAGATCGCCCCGCGGGTCCATAATTCCGGCCACTGGACGGCCGACGCCGCCTATTGCTCGCAATTCGAGCAGCATATCCGGGCGATCTGCGCCTGGCCGCTCGGCGATGCCGAGCGCCACAGCGACGTGGTGATGACGAACCTGATCGGCGACGAGGCCGCCCGCTGGCGGGAACTGGCGGCCGAACCGGGCGCCCGGCTGCACCTCTACGGCAAGGCGGAAGCCCGGCCCGGCCGCAAGATGGGCCATGTCAATCGGGTCACACCGGCGGCGAAATCCTGAACAGATCTGCCGCGGAACTCATGGTTGGTTTTGACTGCCGGCGCCCTCTCTGGTAAAGGAGCGCCCAATCTGGGGTCAGTGGCGCCGGCCAACGGCCGTTGCTTTCACTGCCCCGGCACTCGATCAGCGACATTATCAAGGGACGTTTCGCTTGCAGGTACTCGTTCGCGACAACAATGTCGACCAGGCACTGAAGGCCCTCAAGAAGAAGATGCAGCGCGAGGGGCTCTTCCGCGAGATGAAGCTTCGCAATTATTACGAGAAGCCGTCCGAGCGTCGGGCGCGCGAGAAGGCCGAGGCCGTTCGCCGCGCCCGCAAGCTCGCCCGCAAGCGCGCCCAGCGTGAAGGGCTGATCGCGGCTCCGAAGCCGACGCGTTTCGGCGCGCGCCCTTGATTTGCCGCCTTTCGGCGGTTTGCTGAATGCTAACAGGCCTTGCCCGCGCCTCAGGTGGCGGGCCGGTCAGGTGCTGAAAAGCAGGGGCGTAGGGCCGGGGGCTGAAGTGCAGGCGTTGATCCCGACCGGACAATTCTCTCAAGGATCGACCGCGTCCCGCCGCGGTTTGGCCGTGGCGTCGATCGTGCTGATCGGCGCTCTGGCGCTGGCCGGCTGTCAGTCGAGCCGCAGCGCCTTCGGCACCGGCCGAATCACCAATTCCGCCGGCTCGGAAGTGAACATCGCTTCGCTGACCGCCGTGGTGAGGCAGAATCCGAACGATCCCGGCACCTACAATGTGCGCGGCACCGCCTACGGCAAGGCCGGCGATCTGCGCTCGGCGATCGCCGACTTCGACAAGGCCATCAAGCTCAACCCGTCCTTCTATCAGGCCTATGCCAACCGGGCGCTGGTCGAGCGCCGGCAGGGCCGCGACGACCTCGCCTTCGCCGACTACAACAAGGCGATCTCGATCGCTCCGGACTATGCCCCGGCCTATGTCGGCCGCGGCAACATGTACCGGCAGCGCAAGCAGACCGATCTGGCGCTGGCCGACTTCAACACCGCCATCAAGCTCGATGCCACCGACCCGCGCGCCTATCACAATCGCGGTCTGGTCGAGCAGGCCCAGGGTCAGCACGCGGCGGCCATCGCCGACTTCTCCAAGGCCATCTCGATCGCTCCGGCCGCGGTCGAGCCGTACAATGCGCGCGGCCTCTCCTATCTGGCGACCAAGGACTATCAGGCGGCCCTCGACGACTTCAACGAGGTCGTCAAGCGCGACCGCGAATCCTACGAAGGCTGGACCAACGAGGGCCTCGCCCTCGAGCAGCTCGGCGACCGCAAGAAGGCCTTCGCCGCCTTCGCCCGCGCCAGCACCCTCAACCCCAATTACGGGCCGGCCCGCGAAGGCATGCGCCGCACCGCCCAGAGCAACGCCGGCGGCATGGCTTACGGCAACGGCTTCAGCAACGGCTGAGCCGGTTGCGGCAAGCGGGGGACCGTTCGCCGGTCACGCCGGCGGTCGCCGCACCAGATTCGCACCGCCGAGAACGTAGCCCACAACCGTGGCGACCGTCCCGCCGCCGACGAAGACCAGGACCACCAGCCACAGCTCTCTTTCGATGTTGACCTCGGCAGCGATGACCGTGGTCACCGTCGCGGCCGCGCCGACGACCACCCCGGCCAATACGGCCATGACGATATTCAACTTCGAACGCTGCCGGATGGCCGCGCCGAGCACGACCATGGCAATCGCCGAGACCAGGAAGACGACGATCTGCTGTCCGTCGCCGCCGCTCCCCGTCAGGAAGGCAAGCGCCCAGAAGCCCGACATGACGACCGCAGGGAGAACGAAGAACAGCAGGACCGTGCGTCCGTTTCCGGCCGCAAGACGCAAGCCCGGACCGGCTTTGGCCCGTGGCGCACGGGGCGCCGCAGGCTGGGCGGCGACCGGCGCGGCCGCAGGCTCGGCCGCCTCGGCCCTGCGCTTGGCCGGCTTCGGCGGCAGCACCTGTTCGGCAGCAGCCGGCGGCGTCTCCTCGACAGGCGGCGGATTGCTCTCGGGCGCGGCGCCGGTCACCTTCTCGATCGCCGTATAGAGCCGTTCGAGGTCGTCGTAGAAACGCGCACTGGCCGAGGAGATCGGCAGCGCGTTGATCTCGGTCATCTCGCGCAGGCTGGCCGGCAGGTCGCCCGGCTGCGGCATCTCGGCCCCCTCGACCAGCACCGGCAGAAGCGGAATGTCGAGCTGGAGCGCCGTCTCGACTTCGACGCGCACCCAGTCGTTGTCCGCATTGATGCGGCTCCTGCCTTCCGCGTCGTGCCCCTGCCAGCCGGGCCCGATGATCGCCACGACGAAGTCGCAGTCCCTCAGCGCCCGACCGATCCGCTTGCGGAAATTCTCGGTCGGCTGGATCGAAGTCGATGTCGCGGAAGATCGATGCCTTGCCGTAGCGGTCGACCAGCTTCTCGTAGAGCCAGTTGGTGATCGTTCCGGAATCATCGCGCCGGTAGGAGAGGACGATCTTGGCCATGCCCCGCACCCAAGAATCCGCTGCCTGCGGCGGACGGCCGCCGCGCCGTGGAGCGGAGGTTAGGGGAAATTCGCCGCCCTGTCATGGCGGCCGAGTTGCGCGGCGCCGAGATCCTGACCGGCCGAAAGCATTCCCGAGGCAAGGCAATTAATGTCGCCGGCCCCGTGCGGGGCCGGCGCGTTGCTTATCTACTTCGCCTTCAAGTCCGCGACGAGTTCGTCGAGGACCTTCTTGGCGTCGCCGAACAGCATCTGGTTGTTCTCTTTATAGAACAACGGGTTGTCGATGCCGGCGTAGCCCGAAGCCATCGACCGCTTCATGACGATGGACGTCTTGGCCTTCCAGACCTCGAGCACCGGCATGCCGGCGATCGGGCTGGTCGGGTCTTCCTCCGCCGCCGGATTGACGATGTCGTTGGCGCCGATAACCATCGCCACGTCGGTATCGGGGAAGTCGTCGTTGAGCTCGTCCATCTCGAGGACGATGTCGTAGGGCACCTTGGCTTCCGCCAGCAGCACGTTCATGTGCCCCGGCATGCGCCCGGCGACGGGATGGATGCCGAAGCGCACGTTGATGCCCCTTGCGCGCAGCAGCTGGGTCAGCTCGAACACCGAGTGCTGGGCCTGCGCAACCGCCATTCCGTAGCCGGGCACGATGATGACGCTCTTGGACTCGGCGAGCAGGTCCGCCGTCTCGGCCGCTGTGATTGGCCTGACCTCACCGCCCGGCACCGCGGCAGACGCCGCCGCCGCGCCCTCGGCCGCGCCGAAACCGCCGGCGATCACCGAGATGAAGTTGCGGTTCATGGCGCGGCACATGATGTAGCTCAGGATCGCACCCGAGGAGCCCACCAAAGCGCCAACCACGATCAGCAGATCGTTCGACAGCATGAAGCCGGTCGCCGCCGCCGCCCAGCCGGAGTAGCTGTTCAGCATCGAGATCACCACCGGCATATCAGCGCCGCCGATGGCCATAACCATGTGCACGCCGAAGGCGAGCGCGATCACCGTCATCACGAAGAGCGGGAACATGCCGGCGCCGGTCGATTCGGCACCCACAAAGAAGTAACCGAACACGATGACGACGATGAGGCCGGCAAGATTGATCCAGTGGCGCGCCGGCAACAGCACGGGCTTGCCGCTGATCCGAGCCGAGAGCTTGCCGAAGGCGATCACCGAGCCGGTGAACGTCACAGCGCCGATGAGCACGCCAACATAGATCTCGATCAGATGGATCGTGTGCTCGGCATGGGTCGCAAACACCGTCGAGGTGTCGATGTAGCTGGCGTAGCCGATGGCGCAGGCGGCCAAGCCGACCAGCGAGTGCATGATCGCCACCAGCTCCGGCATCTGCGTCATCTTTACGATGCGCGCCGCATAGAGCCCAAGGCTGCCGCCGATGCCCATTGCCAGGACGATGATGAGGATGCCCACGAAGCCGCTGACGATCGGCTCTTCGCCGTTCGCCAGCAGACGCGAGCCGAACACGGTGGCCAGCACCGCAATTGCCATGCCGGCGATACCGTACCAGTTGCCGCGCTTGGCGGTTTCCGGGTTCGACAGGCCGCCGAGGCTCAGGATGAAAAAATCGTGGCCCCGATATAGGAGACCGTGACAAGACTGACAGACATAGTTCCGCGCCCCTTATTTCTGGAACATCGCCAGCATGCGGCGGGTCACTGCGAAACCGCCGAACATGTTGATCGAGGTAAGGGTCAATCCAACGAAGGCGATCACCAGGATCCACAGATCCGGACGCCCCTCTGCGGCCGGTGGCCAGATTTGCAGAAGTGCGCCGATGGCGATGATCGAGGAAATCGCGTTGGTGACGCTCATCAGCGGCGTATGCAGCGCGGGCGTAACGTTCCACACCACCATGTAGCCGACGAAGATCGCCAGCACGAAGACGGTGAAATGGCCGAGGAATACCGGCGGGGCTCCGGCGCCGACCAGCAGCAGGATGATGGCGCCGATCCCGAAGGTGATGAGCGTGGATCTGAGCGACGCCGGCGCCCCGGCGCCATGGCCATGGCCGCCCTTCTTGTCCGCCGCCGCGACCGCCGCGGCAGGCTTTGCCGGCGGCGGGGCCGGAAGCTTCAGCGGCGGGGCCGGCCACGTGATGTCGCCGTCCTTGATCACGGTGAAGCCGCGGATCGCGTCGTCTTCCATGTTGACGACGATCTGGCCGTCCTTGGCCTTGCACAGTTCCTCGGTCAGACGCAGCAGGTTGTTGGCGTAGAGCGTCGAGGACTGCTTGGCCAGGCGGCTGTGCAGATCCGTGTAGCCGATGATGGTGACGCCGTGCTTGACGACGGCCTTGCCCGGCTCGGTCAGCTCGCAGTTACCGCCCTGCTCGGCAGCAAGGTCGACGATGACGCTGCCCGGCTTCATCGACTTGACCATGTCGGCGGTGATGAGCTTGGGCGCCGGCTTGCCCGGGATCAGGGCAGTGGTGATGATGACATCGACGTCCGCCGCCTGCTTGGCGTACATCTCGCGCTGGGCCTTCTGGAAGCCTTCGCTCATGACCTTGGCGTAGCCGCCGCCGCCCGAGCCTTCTTCCTCGTAGTCGACCTTGACGAACTCGCCGCCCAGAGACTTGACCTGATCGGCCACTTCCGCGCGCGTGTCGTTGGCGCGGACAATGGCGCCGAGACCTGCCGCCGTACCGATGGCGGCAAGACCGGCCACGCCTGCTCCGGCGATGAACACCTTTGCCGGCGGGACCTTGCCCGCGGCGGTGATCTGGCCATTGAAGAACCGGCCGAAGGCGTTGGCCGCCTCGATGACGGCGCGATAGCCGGTGATGCCGGCCATGGAGGTGAGCGCGTCCATCTTCTGCGCGCGGGAGAGCAGGCGCGGAACCGCGTCCATCGCCAGCACAGTCACCTTGCGCGCCTTCAAATCGTCCATCAGTTGCGGGTTCTGGGCCGGCCAGATGAAGGAAATCAGGGTCTGGCCCGCCTTCATCAGCGCCACTTCATCCGCGGTCGGGGCGCGTACCTTGAAGATTATGTCCGACTTCGACCACAGATCGGCGGCCGTCGGCGCGATTGTGGCCCCTGCCGTGACGAACACATCGTCGTAGAAATCCGCCCCGTCGCCAGCCCCCTTCTCGACGACGACGGCGAATCCGAGCTTGATCAGCTTCGTCACCACCTCCGGCGAGATCGCGACCCGCTTCTCACCGGGATATATTTCCTTTGGAATACCAATAAGCTGAGGCATTCTGTTGATTCTCCAATTCTCCCCGCCGCACATCGATACGCCGGCATTGGCGCATTGAGAACGGCAGTCATTCCCTGCGCGAGGGCCGGGATTAGCACAGAACCGAACAGCCGTGGCCCCAGCAATGGTACTAAGCGCCGGAATACCTTCGCCGCCCGGAAGGCGCGCGGTCTTCATGGATGATCGCGGCCCGGAAATCGTTGACGTTCGTCAAAGTCGGCCCGGTAACGACCGCATCGCCGAGGGCGCCGAAGAAGCCGTGGCCGTCGTTGTCGGCGAGCGCGTCCCTTGGCCGGATTCCGGCCGCCCAGGCGCGATCGAGCGCCTGCGCCCGCCTGCACCACGACCGTGGCACCCAGCTTGACCTATTTCTTGACGGTTTCGGGCGTCGCCGCGACCCGGGTCTCGCCCTTATCGGCTTCCGCCGGCACAGCGATCTTCATGCGGAAGGGGGCGGGAACCCCGCGATGTGCTTGGGGCCGCTCGCCTGGCGGACGAGCCGGCGCCCGGCCAGCTAGGATGTCACGCGAAGAAAAACGCCATCAGGATGAGGAGGATGACGAGTCCCCGACGCGACGTATTTCACGAGCTTGAGGAAGCTCTGATAGGTGTGAAGGTGGTCGGCAAAGTCCGTACCGGTCGCGACGCCGAGTTCGACGGTGCCCTGCTCAGCCATTGCTTCTGGTCTCCTTTGCCGCGTGTGAACCCGCGCGCTTTATAGCAAATAGTGCGGTCGGGGCAATCGGCCCATCGCGGCGCGACGCCCACGGGCCAGGTAATGGCCTGCCGCCGGCGCGGTCATCGATGTGATCAAGCGGAACGCCGCCAGCGCGGCGGACATCTTCAAGAATCGCATGTGAATCGCGCCCTCGGCTGCACAAGGCGTGCGCAGGCGAACAGGTGTTCGCTGGGCGGGTCACCGGCTACAGCCCCACCTGCTTCAGCGCCTTGGCCTGGCGCCTGGCCAGCGCGTCGACGTCGAAATCGGTGATCGCCGCCTCGAAGAGCTGGTGGAAGTTCAGCTCGGCCTTGAGGTGGAGCATGACCGCGCCGAGGCCGATCGCCGCGCGCTCGAGGAAGACGAATTCGCGCGGCACGGTGATCGCCGGCTTGTTCTTCAGCCGCTGCTTCACCTCCCATGCCTCGCGCCTTCCATAGGCGGCGGGCGCCACGTCGCCGGCAATGGTGCGCACCCGGTCGTCCATCAGCGGCCCGTAGATGAAGCGCGCCCACAGGGTGAGCGTGTCGATGGTCTCCTCATCCATGTCGCGGAAGCCCCAGGCACGATAGGCAGCGGCGATGCCGTCGCGATCGTCCTTGCGCAGCGCCTGGTAGAGATTGATGACGCCGTCGACGAAGACCGGCGGAAAGATGCGCACGCAGCCGAAATCGAGCAGGTTGATGCCGGCGGCATGGCCTGACTTTTCGAACACCGTGTAATTGCCGAGATGCGGGTCGCCGTGGATGACGCCATAGGTGGCGAACGGCTTCCACCAGGCGGCGAACAGCGCCCTGGCTATTGCGTTGCGGTCGGAGAGCTCGTGGCCGACATAGGCGAGCAGCTTCTTGCCGTCGAGCCAGCGCATGGTGAGCAGCCGGTCGGTGGACAGCTCCGGCCAGGTCTCCGGCACGCTGACGCTCGCCTCGCCCTTCAGCATCAGGCGGAAGAGCGCCGCGTGCCTGGCCTCGCGGGCATAGTCGAGTTCCTCGCGCAGCCGCTCGCCGAGTTCCTTGGCGATCTCGGTGGTGTCGATCTCGGGCGACAGACGCCGCTGCAGCCCGAAGACCATGCCGAGCTGGCCGAGATCGGCTTCCACCGCCGACTTCATGTCCGGATATTGCAGCTTGCAGGCGACCAGCGTGCCGTCATGGGTGGTCGCCTTGTGGACCTGGCCGAGCGAGGCGGCGGCCGCCGGATTGCGATCGAAGCTGGCGAAGCGGTCCTGCCAGTCCGGCCCCAGCTCGACCATCATGCGCCGCTTGACGAAGGCCGGGCCCATGGGCGGCGCCTCGGCCTGCAGCTTCTGCAGTTCCGCCGCATAGTCCGGCGGCAGCAGGTCGGGGATGGTCGCCATCATCTGCGCCACCTTCATCAGCGGCCCCTTGAGGGCGCCCAGCGTGGCGACGATGTCGGCGGCATTGCGCGGATCGGTGAGATCGCGGCCGAAGAGCTTGGCGCCGGCGATGCGCGCCGCCGCGCCGCCGACGCCGGCGCTCACCCGCGCATAGCGCGTCAGGCGGCTGGACAAACGGTTCTGTTCGGGATCGTCGGGAGGGACTGCCATGGCCGCCTATGTAGGCTGCCGGACGCGCGGCGGGAAGGCGGCAAGCGCAACCCGCCGCGTCACGGTCAGCCGGCGGGCCACCGGTCCCTGATCCAGCGGGCAAGCCCCTCCTCGTTTACCAGACCGGCGGCGAGGTCACGAAAGATAACGGCGGCCTCGGCTTCGTCGGCGACGAAATCGATGCCGTTGAGGCCGAGGAAGACCGTCAGCGCCAGCAGAGCCATGCGCTTGTTGCCATCGACAAACGGATGGTTGCGCGCGACGCCGAAGGCGTAGGCAGCCGCCAGCGCGGCAAGATCGCCCTGCTCATAGACCCAGCGGTTGCGCGGACCACCGAGCGCCGATTCGAGCGCAGCGAGATCGCGGACGCCGGACGGACCGCCGAAGCGGCGCAATTGGCGTTCGTGGATGGCAAGAACCAGTTCGACCGGAAGCCAGACCGGCTCGGTCACTTCGCCAGCTCTTCAAGGGCGCTGCGATAGGTGTCCATCGCCCGTTCGGCAAGCTCCATGCCCTTGTCGAACACCGGATCCGAGCGGCGCAGCTGAAGACCGCCGTCGGCCGTCTCGCTGACGCTGACCCAATCGCCCTGCTTGAAATTCAGCTGCGCCAGCAGCTCCTTGGGCAGGATCAGGCCGGTCGAGTTGCCGATCTTCTTGAGTTCGAGCTTCATGGCCGCGTCTCCGTGCCCAATGATCCCGTATAACAGCTGTTATACGGAATGTTATACAGATTGTAAAACGCAGGCGGAGCGCTAGTAGCGCGGGGCGCGCCGTCGCCGCCGACGCGAGCGGATGGTGAAGTGGAAATAGAGATAGATGCCGATGAGCGGCCCCACGACCAGCCACAGCGAGAAGCCTGCGAGATAGTCGCCAAGCCCCAGATGGTAGGGCGGCAGCGGGTCGGGCAGCAGGCCTTTCTGCTGGAGTTCGGCCAGCACTTTGGGCGGCGGCATGTCGCCAATGTGCCCGGGCTTCGACCTGACGCCGAGCACATAGCCGTCGTCATGGACGTAGACGCCGAGGATGAAAAAGACGGTCGAGGTCTTGTGGCCGAGATAGAGCGCTTCGCCGTCAGGCGTGGTCAGCGTCACGTCCTCGATGCGGGTGGTGTGCTCGGCCGTGCCGAACGGGGTCCACGCCAACGCCTCGCCGGCGAAGGCCGTGAGGAAGAG
This sequence comes from uncultured Alphaproteobacteria bacterium, assembly GCA_963743015.1. Taxonomy (GTDB): domain Bacteria; phylum Pseudomonadota; class Alphaproteobacteria; order Rhizobiales; family Kaistiaceae; genus CAVSRC01. The sequence continues at coordinate 30,368 of CAVUOD010000012.1, read as the reverse complement.
GAAGAGGGTGAATCCGATGCTGCGTGCAATCATGCCCCGCTCCGCTGGGGCGCGAGCCCACCAGAGATTACCGCGCTCAGCCGCAGCGGCAAAACGAAGCATCGCTCTGCCCATGTCTATTCCATCGCTTCCAGTTCGCCGATCAGTCGGTCGATGACACCCAGGCCCCGGTCCCAGAAGGCGGGGTCGCTGGCATCCAGGCCGAAGGGCTTGAGCAGCTCCTTGTGGTGCTTGCTGCCGCCTGCCTTGAGCATGGCGAAATACTTCTCCTGAAAACCCTGTTCGGCCTGCTCGTAGACCGCGTAGAGCGAGTTCACCAGGCAGTCGCCGAAGGCATAGGCGTAGACGTAGAAGGGCGAATGAACGAAGTGCGGGATGTAGCTCCAGAAGGTCTCGTAGCCCGGGTGCAACCGAATCGCCGGACCGAGGCTCTCGCTTTGCACCGCCATCCACAGTTCGCCGATGCGCTCGGCGGTGAGTTCGCCCTCGCGCCGCTCCACATGCAGGCTGCGCTCGAACGTGTAGAAGGCGATCTGGCGCACCACCGTATTGATCATGTCCTCGACCTTTGCCGCGATCATCGCCTTGCGCTCGCGCGTCTCGGTGGTGTCGGCGAGCAGCGCCCGGAAGGTCAGCATCTCGCCGAAGACGCTGGCCGTCTCGGCCAGCGTCAGCGGCGTCGGCGCCATCAGCGCCCCCTGCGGGGCGGCGAGCACCTGATGCACGCCGTGACCGAGCTCGTGGGCGAGCGTCATCACATCGCGCACCCGACCCTGATAGTTGACCAGCACGTAAGGGTGCACCGAGGGCACGGTGGGATGGGCGAAGGCGCCCGGCGCCTTGCCCGGCCTGACCGGCGCATCGATCCAGCCATATTCGAAGAAACGGTCGGCGATCTCCGCCATCTCCGGGTGAAAGGCGCCATAGGCGCCGAGCACCTTGGCGCGCGCCTCGGCAAACGGGATCACCTGCGTCGGCCGGTCGGGCAGCGGCGCGTTGCGGTCCCAATGGTCGAGCACGTCGCGGCCGAACCAGCGCGCCTTGAGCTTGTAGTAGCGGTGCGACAGGCGCGGATAGGCCTTGCGCACCGCCTCGACCAGTGCCGCCACCACCTCCGGCTCGACGCTGTTCGACAGGTGGCGCGCATCGGCGACATCCTTGAAGCCGCGCCAGCGGTCGGAAATCTCCTTGTCCTTGGCCAGCGTGTTGGTGATGTGGGTGAACAGGCGGATGTTGGTCTTGAAGGTCGCGGCCAGCGCCTCCGCCGCCGCCTTGCGCCTCGCCCCGTCCTCGTCCTGCAGCAGGTTGAGCGTCGGCTCGATCGAAAGCTCCTGTCCCCCGACGGTGAAGCGCAGCGCCGCCATCGATTCGTCGAAGAGCCGGTTCCAGGCGCCGCGCCCGGTCACCGACTTCTCGTGGAAGAGCAGCTCCACCCGGTCCTCGAGCTGATAGGGCTTCTCCTTGCGCACCTCCTCCAGCCACGGCCGGTAATGGCCGAGCGCCGGGTCACCCATTGCCGTCTCCAGGACGTCGTCGGCGATGCGGTTCAGCTCCAGCGGGAAGAACAGGAGATGGGCGCTTGCCGTCGTGATCTTCTCCTGCACGTCGCCGTAGAACTTGGCGCGGGCGGGATCGCTGGTGTCGCCGGCATGGAGCAGGCCGGCGAATGAAACGATGCGGCCGAGCAGCTCCTCGAGGTGCTCGAAGGCGACGACCGCCGGCGCCAACGCGCCGCCCCCCGTCTTCGCCAACCCATCGAGCTTGCCCTTGAACTTCTCCTCGAAGGCCGCCGACTTCGGTCTCCGCCAGCTTGAGATCGCGCTTCAGCGCCGGGATCGTCCATGCCGGCATAGAGGTCTTCGAGATTCCATTCCGGCAGCGTCCCCAGGTCCTCCGCCGCTTCGGCGGCAAGGGTGGCAGAGCGGGCGATTTCGGTGGGCGTCATGAAGGGCTTCCGCAGCGAGAGGTGGGGATCAAGCAGTGGCCGCCAGATATGGCGGGATGACGGCCGCATGCAACCGCCGAGTTGCATTCTCCGAAATCAGGCAGCCTCGCGATGTGCAATTGGCAGATCGAGCGTCTGCCCGTTATCCCCAAGGCGCACCGGATGCGGCAAACCGACCGCCGCGGGTTAAGAAGAGATTAACTGCGGGGCCCGATCATCACGCCCGGGACGTTCACCACGACCATTGATTCCATTGGGAAATCGCAGCGGCAGCGATCATTATTGTGCCGCAAAGAGACAGTTCCACGTCCGCCAGGGAGCCCGCCGCCCCATCATGTCGACCACCATCCTCATCGTCGACGACGATCCCGTCCAGCGCCGCCTGCTTTCCGCGGCGGTGGAGCGCATGGGCCATACGCCGATTGCGCTGGAAGGCGGCCAAGCCGCCGTCGCCTTGCTCTCCGGCACCGACGGCGATGCGGTGTCGCTGCTCGTCCTCGACCTGATGATGCCCGACCTCGACGGCATGGGGGTTCTTGCCAGGTTGCGCGAGATGGACCGCCAGCTTCCGGTCATCGTGCAGACCGCCCATGGCGGCATCGACACGGTGGTCAATGCCATGCGCGCCGGCGCAGTCGATTTCGTGGTCAAGCCCGCTTCCGCCGAACGCCTGCAGGTCTCCATCGAGAATGCGCTCAAGCTCGGCGCGCTGGAAGGCGAGATCGCACGCATGAAGCGCACTGCCACCGGCACCCTCACCTTCCGCGACATCATCACCCGCAGCCCGGCCATGGAGCGCGTCATCCGCCTCGGCCAGCGCGGTGCGGCTTCGCAGATTCCGATTCTGGTCGAGGGCGAATCCGGCGTCGGCAAGGAGCTGATCGCCCGCGCCATCCAGGGCGCCGGCGACCGCCGCGCGAAGCCCTTCATCACCGTCAACTGCGGCGCCATCCCCGACAATCTGGTCGAGAGCATCCTGTTCGGCCACGAAAAGGGCGCCTTCACCGGCGCCGCCGACAAGCATGTCGGCAAGTTCCGCGAGGCCCACGGCGGCACGCTGTTCCTCGACGAGGTCGGCGAGCTGCCGGCCGAGGTGCAGGTCAAGCTCTTGCGCGCCCTGCAGGACGGCGAGATCGATCCGGTCGGCGCCCGCCGGCCGCTGCGCGTCGACTTCCGCCTGATCTCGGCCACCAATCGCAGCCTGATCGATCTGGTCAAGGCCGGCGTCTTCCGCGAGGACCTGTATTACCGGCTGAACGTGTTCCCGATCCGGGTGCCGCCTCTCAGGGAACGCCGCGAGGATATTCCCGAACTGGTCCGCCATTTCACCGCGCGCTTCGCGGCGGAGGAGGGCAAGACCGGCCTGCGCGGCGTCACCGCGCCGGCGATCCAGCTGCTGACCCGCCACAACTGGCCGGGCAATGTCCGCCAGCTCGAGAATGCCGTCTTCCGCGCCGTCGTGCTCGCCGACGGGCCGATGCTGACGCCGGACGAGTTCCCGCAGATCACCGCCCAGCTCGACGGCGCCCCGCCGCTCCCCGAATCGCCGCCCGAGCCCAGCGAGCCGATCGAGATCGCGCTTCCCGGCACGCTTGCCCCCGCCGCGGCCGATGGCGTTGCCACGGTCGACGGCAATGGCGACGTCCGCCCGCTGGCCGAAGTCGAGGAAGCCATGATTTGGCTGGCTCTGGAGCGCTATGGCGGGCGCATGACGCTGGTCGCCCGCAAGCTCGGGATCGGCCGCTCGACGCTCTACCGGAAGCTGAAAGACCTTGGCATTTCTGACACAGTCGCCGGAATTGCGGCCGAGTAGGCGGTAAAATCCGCTTGAGGTGTGACCGACGTCATTGAAAAACGGCGCTAACCTGTAGCATTTCAGATGCTCATTCCGTCGTTGCATGACCATGAGGCCGTTCCCATGCTCTTTCGCAAAGCATTCCCGACGCTGATCGGCGTAGCCGCCCTGCTCGCAGCGGGCAGCGCCCCGGCTGCAGCGGCGAAGAGCGAAAGACCGCTGGTTCTCGCCAGCTACTATTCGATGGGCGATCGCGCCGTCGATCCGACCAGCGAATTGATCCTTGCCATCCTGAAGAACGTCGGCGGCCAGGGCGATTTCGTCGAGAAGAAGAATATCGGGGCGCTGACGGCCTTCTACCGCGGCCAGGCCTATGCGCCGTCATGGATCCTCGACGGCAAGCTGACCGAGCGCGCGCTTGCGCTCGTCGCCCGCATCAAGGCAGCCGACACCGACGGCCTCGACCCGTCCGTCTATCACCTGCCGCACGTCCAGATCGGCGTCGCCATGGCGGCCACGCCGGAGGCTCTGGCGCACGCCGAGGTGATGCTCAGCCAGGCGGTCATGGACTATGTCCACGATGCCCATTCCGGTCGTCTCGACCCCGCCGACATCAGCCAGAACTTCGACTACAAGCCGCACGTCGCCGACCCGGTGGCGGCGCTCAACAAGATCTCCATGGCCGAAGACGCGCCCAAGGTGCTGGCCTCCTACAACCCGCAGCGCCCCGAATTTCAGGCGCTGCGCGAGAAGCTTGCCGAAGCCAGGGCGGCCGAGAACCACCTGCCGCCGGTCGTCCCCGCCGGCCGCAACCTCAAGCTCGGCATGAAGGATGCGCGCGTGGTCATCCTGCGCGAGCGGCTGAAGGTCGCCCCGCCGGCGCCGCCCGCCGTGCCGGCCGAGCCGGCCGCGCCGCCGGCGACCGAGATGCCGATCGCCGCCCCGGCTGCTACCGGCGACACGGTTGGTGCTGCCGATCGGCCTGCCGATGCGGCCGCCGCCGATGGCGCCATGGTGACGCCGGTCTCGGCCACCGCCGACCAGCCTGACACCGTGCGGCCCGAGGCCACGGCGGCCGTCGACAAGACCGTGGTCGCCGCCACCGCTGAGCCGCCCAAGCCGTTCGATCCGGAAGTCTTCGACGAGTTGGTGGATGCGGCGGTCAAGGCGTTCCAGAAATCCGCCGGCCTGAAGCCCGACGGCGTCGTCGGCCCGGCCACCCTCGGCCGTCTCAACGCTGCCGCCGACAGCCATGTCGACACCATCCTGGTCAACATGGAACGCTGGCGCTGGATGCCGGAGGACCTCGGCAATTTCTACGTCCGGGTCAACGTCCCCAACTTCAATCTCGACATCTACAAGGACGGCAAGGTCGTCTACACGACGCGCATCGTCGATGGTCAGCCGACCAAGCAGACGCCGATCTTCTCCGACCAGATCGAGCACGTCATCGTCAATCCGGTGTGGAACATACCGGCCTCGATCGCGGTCAAGGAGATGTTGCCCAAGATTCAGGCGGACCCCGGCAAGGCGCTCAACGGCTACCAGGTCTTCGCCAATATCGGCGGACGCTTCCGCGCCGTCGATCCGTGGACGGTCGACTGGCACAATGTCGACATGCGTCGCATCCAGATCAAGCAGCCGCCGGGCGAGAAGAACGCCCTTGGCTCGATCAAGTTCATGTTCCCCAACCCGTTTGCGGTGTACCTCCACGACACGCCCTCGAAGAGCCTGTTCCAGAGGGACTACCGGGCGCTCAGCCACGGCTGCATGCGGGTGATGAACCCCTGGGATTTCGCCGCCAGCCTGCTCGCGCACGATCCGAACGTGTCGGCAGCCGGCCTCAAGAAGCTGGTCGGTGGCCCGCAGACGCAGGTCAATCTGACCCGGCCCATCCCGGTTCACATCACCTATTTCACCGCCTGGGTTGATGATTCGGGCAAGCTTCAGCTGCGCGCCGACATCTACCATCACGACGCAGAGATGGAGAAGGCCTTCGGCCTGGTTTCCTAGCAGGGCACAACCCGCGGGAGACGCACGGAAATTCAGCGATTTCCGGGCCGGACCACTTGCCCATTTGCCCCGCAAATGCCACGATCGGCCGTTAGCCGGGGATCTAGAGGGATTCCCTGGCCATTGGGCATGGCGCTTCCCTAAACCGGGCGTTAACCATGCGCTCGCAGAATGCGTCTCTTGGTGGCCTGTATTCTCGGGTAGGGAACGGCGGGTAAAGTTTTGTTTTGGCGGGGCAAGCAGCAGACCGCGCGTGAACCGCGACCGATGTCCGGTCGGATGGGGACGTGGCTCAAGACCGGGGCCGCGGCGCTGGTTCTGACGGTTGCCGCCCACGGCTACAGCTTCGCCAGCGAGCGGGCACTGCGGCTCTACAATCTCCATACCCACGAGCGCGCCGTCATCGTCTACAAGCGCAACGGCGTTTACGACGCCAACGGCCTGAATGCGCTCAACCAGTTCCTGCGCGACTGGCGCCGGGACCGCGTGATCAAGATGGACCCGCACCTGTTTGACCTGCTCTGGCAGGTCTACAATCAGTCCGGGTCGCACGATTACATCCAGGTGGTGTGCGGCTATCGGTCGCCGGCGACCAATGGCATGCTCCGCCGCCGCTCGCATGGCGTCGCCAAATACAGCCAGCACATGCTGGGCAAGGCGATGGACTTCTACATTCCCGACGTGCCGCTCCCCAAGCTGCGCGCGATCGGCCTGAGGATGCAGCTCGGCGGCGTCGGCTTCTACCCGACCTCCGGTTCGCCCTTCGTCCACATGGATACCGGCCGCGTCCGCCACTGGCCGCGCATGTCGCGCCAGCAGCTGGTTCGCGTCTTCCCCAACGGCAATACCCTGCACATCCCATCCGACGGCAAGCCGCTGCCCGGCTATCAGCAGGCGCTGGCCGCCTACAAGGCCCGCATGGCCGGCGAGACGCCCGAGACCCGCGTCGCCAGCTTTGCGAAGTCGCCGGTCATCGAGGACGTCAAGAACAGCAGGCAGGTCCTGGTCGCCGACACCTCGATCGACGACGAAGCCGCCGGCGATGAGGAGATCGCCGCCGATCTGCCGGCAGCCACGCCCGTCGCCGCCGCACCGGCCGCGCCCGCTGCCGCCGCTCCGGCCACACGAGCCGTCGGCACGGCCGTTGCCTCCTATGCCACGGCATCGGCACCGGTGCCGCTGCCACGGCCGGCGCCCAAGCGGCCGCAACCGGTCGCCGTCGCATCCCTCTTCGCCCCCGACGACATCACCGCGCCAGCCAGGCCGCCGCTCGACATTGCCACGCTGGCCAGCCAACCCCTGCCGCAGGATGCCTTCGCCAATCCGCAGGACTGGACGCAGCCGCCGGTTCCCGCCGCGCTTGCCGCCGCCATGGCCGAGCGCGACCAGACCCGGCGCAGCGCTTCGCTGCCGATCGCGCCGACCGCCGTCGTGGCGACGATCGACGTGTCGCGGCCGTTGCGCGCCGAAGCGATCACCACCGCCGTGCTGCGTCACGGCGGCGACACCGCCGCCAGCAATGACGTTCCGGCCCTGCTCGCTTATGCCCCGGCGACGCTGCCGGAAGGCCCGCGCGCCTATGGCGTGCCGCTGCCCCACATCAGCCCGCTCAGGGCATCCGCCGCCGCAGCCGCTCCGGCGCCGCGCATGAACCAGCCGGCCCGTCCGATGATGACGCCGCAGCTGACCATGACCGCGCTCGACACGCGCAGCCTGCGCATGTGGACCGGCACGATGTCGACGCGGCAGAAGTCATACGCCGTGCTCACCATGCCCGACTTCACCTCCGACAGCGATCTGATGAGCAAGCCCGACGTGGCCTTCGCCGCCGGCTTCGGGCGCTTCGCCTATACCGATCTCAGGACCGACCATTTCTCCGGCGCGCTGGTCGAGCAGCCCGCCATCGTCGACCTCAGGCACGACTCCTTCGTCGCTTCGACCCGTTAGAGCTTCACTTCGAAGCAACCGCGCAGCCCGCAACGGGCAAGGCGGATTGCGGGGGGCGGATGCCGCCCTGGATTACGCTGGCGCTCCATCCGGCCCACGCAGCCCGGGACCGCCGCTCACTCGCCCGGCAACCGCATACCCAGCGCCTGCATGTAGAGTTCGAGCAGTGCTTCCTGCTCCTGGCGCTCGTTTGAATCCTGCTTCCTGAGGCGCACCACCGTGCGCAGCGTCCTGGTGTCGAAGCCGTTGGCCTTGGCCTCGGCATAGACTTCCTTGATATCGTCGGCCAGCGCCTGTTTCTCCTCCTCGAGACGCTCGATGCGCTCGATGATCGACTTGAGCTGGTCCTTGGCGAAGCCTGCCGGATCGGCCATCTGCTATTGCTCCTGTTACCCATTGTGCGGCACGAGTGCTTTCCCGAGTTGCGGCATCCGGTCAAGCCCGCCGCTGGCGTCGCGCGCCGGCCGTGACTATGGTCGCCGAACCGTCAGACGCCTCACCCGCAGCGGAACCATGCCAGCCTATCTCGTGACCTTCAAATTCGGCCGCAATGCGGACTTTGGGCGACGGCTCGACGATTTCATCGGCCGTCTCACCGTCGGCGACTGGTGGGGCGAGACCGGAACCACGATCATCGTCCATTCCGACGAGCCGATCGACGATTTCAGCCGGCGCATCACTGTGCCCGCCTGCTTCGACGACGACTGCGACATCGTCGTGGTCATCGATATCGACAACCGCGAGGGCCGCGCCCGCGGGCCGGTCCGCGACAGCGGCCTGTTCGCCGCCGTACCGTGGATCCGGCGGATCTACTAGGGCCCCCTCGCCCGGCCACCGGCCAAGCGGCCTTGCCTCAGTGCTGCGGCCGGTTCTTCTCGAAGGCGGCGAGGTCGTCGGCGCTTGCCTCTTTCTGATGGCGCGCCTGCCATTGGTCGTAGGGCATGCCGTAGATCAGCTCGCGCGCCGCCTCCTTGCTCATCTCCACGCCGGTCTCGGCGGCGGCCTCGCGATACCAGTTGGCCAGGCAGTTCCGGCAGAAGCCGGCAAGGTTCATCAGGTCGATGTTCTGCACGTCGCTGCGCTCGCGCAGGTGCTGGACGAGGCGCCGGAACACCGCCGCCTGCAGCTCGGTGGTGCGGTTCTGATCCGCTTCGCTGGTCATGCCATGGCTCCTTCCCCCTCGCCGCTCCCGTCGGCCGGCAGGCCGCCGGCGCGCGAGCCATAATGGCGAACCTCATGGACGCCGGCCAGACGGTTGAGGTCGGCGACGATTCGCGCCAGCCGCTCGCCCCAGGCTTCTGCCCCCGCCGCGTCGCCGATCAGATCCTGGCGGATCTCGACAAGGCCGTGGGCAAGGCCGCGCCGCGAGCCGTGGCGATACATGCAATCGTTGGCAAGCGCCCCCGAATAGGGCTCGTTGTCGCCGACCGTGAGGTCGCCCTCGGCGCGCAGCGCCGCGATCAGCGGCAGCGCGATGCGTGGGTCCCTGTCCCACAGCACCCCCGCCTGCCACGGCCGCATACGTCCCCGCCAGACCGGCGTGAAGCTGTGGATCGAGACGATGACCGGCGGTGTTCCGGCGGCCAATGCCCGCTCGATCGCCGCATCGATCGCCGCGTGGTAGGGCGCATGGAAGCGTGCCGTCCGCCGCGCCCGTTCGTCGGCGTCGACCGTCGCATTGCCGGGCACCACCGCACCGTCCGACAGGCGCATGATCAGTGTGGGATCGTCTTCGCCGCGATTGGGATCGATGAGCAGGCGCGAGAAGGTCGATAGCACCGCCGGCACGCCGAGGTGCCGCGCCAGGCCGCGGGCGACCGCCGCAGCGCCCGGATCGTAGGCGATGTGGCGCCGGAACGCGTCCGCCGGCAGGCCGAGATCGCCGTATTCGGACGGCACGCGGTTGTCGGCATGGTCGCAAACGACCAGCACGCCGGCCGCCGGGTCCCCGTCGACAAGCGCAAATGGCGGAAAGTCATCGGCGAGCGCCGGGACTGGCGCGGTGGAGGCGATATCCATGTGGCGCCGATCATAATCGGCCGGCCGGAACCGTCCAGTCATGCCGCCGGCCACGATCCTGCCGTCTTCTCGCACGACAAGAATCCGCCGTTTTTCCACCCTGAATCGGCAAAGCGGCTTCCCCGCGGACAGGCATGGGACATGGCGGATGACGCGTTGACAGGGCGAAAGGCTGCGCGTCATAAGTGCCGGAGCCCGCACCGAAAAATGCATAGCCCCTTGATTTCCTGACCGTGGCCAAACGATCGCGCAACACATCCTGGCATCGGCCGGCGGTGGTCACCGCCAGCATCGTCGGCCTGTTCGCCATTGCCGGGATTCTCTTTCTGTTGCTGCATCAGAGCGGCGACGGCGATGCCCGCGCACGGCTCCTGACCGAGACCACGGCGACGGCCGGCGTTTCCGGCGCCGGTGCCGACACTGGCGCCGGCGGCCTGCGCCTGTGCAACCGCACAGCGAGCCGCGTCGGCATCGCCATCGGCTACAAGGAGAACAAGCGCTGGTCGACCGAGGGCTGGTGGAACGTCGCGCCGGACACCTGCGAAACTCTGGTCGCCGGCGCACTGGTGTCCCGCTTCTATTACGTGTATGCGGTCGACTACGACCGCGGGGGTGTTTGGGGCGGCAAAGCGCAGATGTGCACACGCGACAAGATGTTCACGATCCACGGCATTGAAGATTGCGTGGCGCGTGGCTACGAGAAGACCGGATTCTTCGAAGTCGACACCGGCGAACAGAAGAGCTGGACGGTCCAGCTGACCGAGCCCGACCAGCAGGGAGCTGGCGGTTAGAGCCTTGCACGGTCAGATGGAACCATACCGACGGAGCGATTTTGCGACAGGATCAAGCCGGCGGGCGCCCGGCGCCGATCCCGGCTCGCCCGATGTCCCACATCTCCCTTCACCGCGCTCGCCGCTGGACGCCCAAGCCGGTCGAGAAACGGAACTGATCCCATCTGACCGTGAAAGGCTCTAGCATGCGTCGAACGCGGCGGACCAAGATACTCGCCACCCTGGGGCCAGCATCATCCGAAAAATCGGCGATCGCGAACCTGTTCAGGGCCGGTGCGGATGTCTTCCGCATCAATATGAGCCATTCCAACCACGACCTCATGCGCCGGCTGGTGGCCACCATCCGCGAGGTTGAGGCCGAGGAAGGCCACCCGATCGGCATTCTCGTCGATCTGCAGGGGCCGAAATTGCGCGTCGGCCAGTTCGCCGACAAGACCGTCAACCTGACGGTCGGTCAGACCTTCGTGCTCGATGCCAACCCCGAACCGGGCGACGCGACGCGCGTCGAGCTGCCCCATCCGGAAGTGCTTTCCGCGCTGGAAGTGGGCCATCGGCTGCTGCTCGACGACGGCCGCGTGCGCCTGCGCGTCACCAAGGCGACCAAGACGCGCGTGGTGACCACGGTCGAGGTCGGCGACCACCTCTCCGACCGCAAGGGCGTCAGCATCCCCGATACCACCATCTCCTTCGGCGCACTGACGCCGAAGGACCGTTCCGACCTGGAAGCGGCGCTCAACACCGGCGTCGACTGGGTGGCGCTGTCCTTCGTCCAGCGCGCCGAAGATCTCGCCGAAGTGCGCAAGCTCGCCCGCGGCCGCGCCGGCATCCTCGCCAAGATCGAGAAGCCGCAGGCGGTCGAACGCCTGGCGGCGATCGTCGAGCACAGCGACGCCCTCATGGTTGCCCGCGGCGACCTTGGTGTCGAGATGCCGCTCGAGCGCGTGCCCGGCATCCAGAAGCAGATCACCCGTGCCTGCCGCCGCGCCGGCAAGCCGGTGGTCGTCGCCACCCAGATGCTCGAATCGATGATCACCGCGCCGGTGCCGACCCGCGCCGAGGTGTCGGACGTGGCAACCGCCGTCTTCGAGGGCTGCGACGCGGTGATGCTGTCGGCCGAATTCGGCGTCGGGCGCCTTCCCGGTCGAGGCGGTCGCCACCATGGACAAGGTCGCCACCGAGGTCGAGCGCGATCCCAACTACGTCAACATCGTGCGGGCCCAGCGCACCGAGCCGGAGGCGACCAGCTCCGACGCCATTTCGGCGGCCACGAGGCAGATCGCCGAGACGCTGAACCTCGCCGCCATCTGCTGCTACACCGCCTCCGGCAACACCGCCGTGCGCGCCTCGCGCGAGCGGCCCAACACGCCGATCCTGGCTCTCTCCCCGGTGCTCTCCACCGCCCGCCGCCTGTCGCTGGTCTGGGGGCTGCACTGCGTCTTCGGCGAGGAGCCCGACAATCTCGACGACATGGTCAGCCACGCCTGCATCATGGCCCACCGCGAGGGCCTCGCCGGCCCCGGCGACCGCGTCATCATCACCGCCGGCGTTCCCTTCGGCACCCCCGGCGCGACCAACATGCTGCGCATCGCCTATGTCGCCGCCGGCGGCTTCGGCAACGAATAGACCGTAGATCCCCCTGCACGTCTGAGCCGGCACATCCGCTTTCGCGGCGCTTGGCCGATATGGTGGGCTCCACCGCCGATGTCGCAAGCCTGCCCGAAACGGAAGATCTGCGCACCGACCTTGAAGATGAGAGGCGGGCTACGGCTCAGTGATTGAGCGCATCAGCGTCTCCCTCGCCGAGGCCAGATGCGCCCGGCATGCCAACTGCACCAGCGATGCCTTCCGCGTCTGCAGTGCCTCGATGTAGACGAGATGCTCGCGCAGCGCGACCTCGTTGCGCTGTCGCTCGTCGCGTTTGTTCCACTGGTAGTGATAGTGGAAGATCAAGGTGATGATGTCGTAGAAGCCATCGATGAACCGATTGGGGGCCGCCGTATTGATGAGGCGGTGAAATCGGCTGTCGATATCCGAGAAGTCGTGATACCTGTCCTCGATGCTCGCCAGCAGCGTCAGGTGCTCGACGCCAATCGCGTCGAGCTGATCCCAGCGCGGTGAGTTCTCCGGCAGCGTTGCGAAGGCCACCGCCGAGCGCAGCTCGAACATCTCGCGGATCTCGAACAGTTCAAGGCCGAATGCCGTCGTGAAGCCATTGAAGACCCAACCGGCGTTGGGGCGCTTCTTGATCAGCCCGAAGCGCTGAAAGCGGTTCAGGAACTCGCGGACGCTGCTGGTGGCCACCCCGAATTGCCGGGCGAGGTCCAGTTCGTTGATGGCGGTTCCCGGACGGGCATCGCCCCTCAGCATCCATTCCAAGAACCGCTTTTCGACCTGGGCGGCGGTGGTGACGGTTTCGGCTTGGGGGAAACGACGAATCAAGCCGCTCGACGGGTGAACGAAGCGGTCGCGCCCGCTTCCCGTCACCATCCCGTGGCTGGCGAGGACAGCGAGAACCTTGCGCACCGTCGCCCGGCTGACGCCGAGCTGTGCGCTGAGGCTCGTCTCCGATGGAAGCTGCTGTCCATCCTCGAAATTCGCGACCAGATCGAGCGCATCATTGAAGGCGCACTTGAAGACGGTGTCGGATTTCACGCCAGTCGCCTCCCGAAGATTACGGTAGTTTAGTCGATAAAATACAGTTTGACGGCGCCCGTAGCTATGGCTTTTCTCAATAACAGACGAATTTGCCCAGCAACAGGCCCGGCAGCAAAACGTGACAGAGGCAACGCGCAAGGAAGGCAATGCGTCCCTGCCGACGGGTGAGCGCACCGGCGGCACGGTCCTCATCGCACTCGGTCTGCGCCTGGTCAGCATCGGCCCGCTGCTGATCCTCATCGGTCTGATCGCGGTGATCAGCCTGCTGACCCCCTACTTCCTGACGCCCATCAACATCCGCAATATCCTGGCTCAGACGGCTGTCATCGCCATCGTCGCGCTCGGCCAGCACCTGGTCATCCTGACCCGCGGCATCGATCTGTCGGTCGGCTCGAACCTCGCCCTGGCCACCGTAATCGGCGGCCTCCTGTTCAGGGTGACGGACTCTGCGGTCCTCGTCGTTCTGGCGATCCTCGTCGCCGGCACATTCGTCGGCTTCGTCAACGGCGCCGTCTACGTTTTCGGGCGCCTGCCCCATCCCTTCATCATCACCCTGGCGACGCTCAGCATCTGCCGCGGCCTCGCACTCGAACTGTCGATCGGACACACGACCATGCGCGGGATGCCCGAAGCCATCGTCGCGGTCGGCAGCGGCGAGAGCTTCGGTGTCCCCAACGCCTTCTTCGTCGTCATCCTGGTTGCGCTCGCCATTTTCGTCATGGCCAAGGCGATGGTCTGGGGCCGCTGGACCTACGCCGTCGGCGGCGAGCCGGAGGCGGCCGTCGAGATGGGCATCCCGGTCAAGTGGGTGTTGCTGTCGACTTATGTGATCTCCGGCCTGTGCGCGGGGATCGGCGCGGTCGTACTTGCCGGGCGCACGGCGGCCAGTTCGCCGCTATACGGCAACCTGCTCGAGCTCGACACCATTGCCGCGGTCATCATCGGCGGGGCGAGTTTCCTCGGCGGTCGCGGCCACATCGGCAACGCGCTCATCGGCGCCGTCATGATCGGGGTCATCCGCAACGCCCTCAATCTGCTCGACGTTGACGTCTTCTTCCAGATGATCGCCATCGGCCTGGTCATTGTCGTGGCGGTCGAAGCCGACGTGCTGCGCAACTATCTGGAGGGGCACGCGCGCGCCATCCAGGCGACGAGGGCGCAATGAGCGAATCGCCCAAGGCTCCCGTTCTCACGGTCCGCAACGCGCAGAAGCACTTCGGCGCCGTGCATGCGCTGAAGGATGTCAGCCTGGATGCCTATCGCGGTGAAGTGCTGGCGCTGCTCGGCGACAACGGCGCCGGAAAGTCGACCCTGGTCAAGTGCATTGCCGGCGTCCACGTGCTGGATGAGGGCGAGATCCTGCTCGATGGCGTGCGCGCCGCCTTGCATTCGCCGGCCGCCGCCCGCCGCGCCGGCATAGAGACCGTCTATCAGGACCTCGCACTCTTCGACAATCTGACGCCCGCGCAGAATTTCTACTGCGGGCGCGAGATCGCATTTCCCCAATGGCTGCCGCGGGGCATGCGCTTCCTGCGCAAGCGCGCCATGGACCGCGAAGCCGCTGCGGTGATCGACCGCCTCAAGGTCAAGCTGCCGAAATTCGATGCGCCGGTGGCGCTCATGTCCGGCGGCCAGCGCCAGGCGATTGCGGTGGCGCGCGCCACCGTCTTCGCCCGCAAGCTCGTCATCCTCGACGAACCGACGGCAGCACTTGGCCTGCGCGAGTTGCGCAAGGTGCTTGACCTGATCAGGCAGCTCCGCGCCGAGGGCAATGCGGTGATCCTCATCACCCACAACATGGAGCATGTCGTCGAACTCGCCGACCGTGCCGTCGTGCTGCGCCAGGGGCGCAAAGTCGGGGAACTGAAACCGGACCGTGCGAACCGGCAGGAGCTGGTCTCCTTGATCGTCGGCGCGGAGGTCTGACGGATTCGCCGCCGATCGGGCGGCGATACACAGAATCGGCCTGCGACGGCTGATTTCAAAACAGGGAGAAGGAGCCATGAGACTGAGACTCATGCTGGGGGGACTTGCCTTCGCCGTTGCCTTGGCGGGACCCGCTTTGGCTGCCGACAAGATCAAGATCGGGTACATCACCAAGTTCCCGGTCCCCTATTTCCAGACGATGGAAGATGCCGCCAAGGCCTGGGCCAAGGACCATCCCAACGTCGAAATCGTCTACGGCCAGGGGAAGTCGGCGACCGACATCGAAGGCCAGCTCGCGCTCATCGAGAAGATGGTCGCCCAAGGTGTGCAGGGCATCGCGATAACGCCGGTCGATCCAAGCGTGTCGACGACGCTCGACAAGGCCGTCGCGGCCGGCGTGAAGGTCGTTCTGATGGACAACAGCATCCCCGGCTGGAAGAACCAGACGGCGCTGGCGACCACCAACAACCTCGAAGCCGGCAAGCTGGCCGGCGGCTACCTCAAGACGGTGCTCAAGAATGGCGACAAACTCGGCATCCTCGAGGGTGTCCCGGGCGTTCCGGCGCTCGACGATCGCGTCAACGGAATGCTGGAGGGCCTGAAGGGTGTCGACGTCGCCATCGTCGGCAAGGGCGCCACGGATTGCACCGAAGAGAAGGGTATCAACGTCGCGCAGGACATCCTGACGGCTAATCCCGAGCTCAAGGCGATCTACTCGGCCTGCGGTCCGCCCGCCGCCGGCGCCGCCCAGGCGATCAAGAACGCCAAACTCGATCGCCACATCATTCTGGTCGGCTTCGACTTCTGCTGTGGCGAGCCGGAAGCCATCGCAGCGGGAACCGAGGACGCCTCCGTGGCGCAGTTCCCGGCCAAGATGTCCGAGCTTGGCGTCGACGCCCTGGTCAAGGCGATCAACGGTGAGGACGTGCCGACACTGATCGATTCCGGCGCCGCGCTCGTCACCAAGGACAACATGGACCAGTTCAAGTAGCACCCCTGTCGGGGGCCGGATCGTCTCCGGCCCCCGATCCCACCCAATTCACCCGGAGCGGACCCGGCAACTTCCATGTTGAGGCTTCAACGATGCAATTGATCGATGCGT
Organism: uncultured Alphaproteobacteria bacterium; assembly: GCA_963743015.1. Lineage (GTDB taxonomy): Bacteria > Pseudomonadota > Alphaproteobacteria > Rhizobiales > Kaistiaceae > CAVSRC01. Next base: position 14,175 of record CAVUOD010000012.1, on the reverse strand, counting down.
TGGTATGCGTTGAGCCCGGCAGCCTGGAACTGGTACGGCGCCCCGTCCCGCTCCGCGCGACAGGCGACGCACTGGTGCGACCGCGGCGCGTCGGAATCTGCGGTACGGACTTTCATATCTATGCCGGCGAGCATCCCTATCTCAGCTATCCGCGTGTGATGGGTCACGAACTGGCTGTCGAAGTCGTCGAGGCGCCCCCTGCCTCGGGCCTTGCGCCGGGGGATGTCTGCGTCGTCAATCCCTATGTTTCATGCGGCCATTGTGTGGCGTGCCGCGCCGGCAAGCCGAATTGCTGCGTGGAGATCGCCGTGCTTGGTGTCCACCGCGATGGCGGCATGGCGGGCCTCCTGTCGCTGCCGGCGGAAAACCTGATCCGCGCTCCCGGTCTCTCGGTGGATGCGTGCGCCACGGTGGAATTCCTTTCGATCGGCGCGCACGCCGTGCGACGCGGCGCGGTCACCGATCGCGACCGGGTGCTGGTCGCCGGTGCCGGTCCGATCGGCCTGGGTGTCGGCCTGTTCGCGCGTCTGAGCGGCGCCGATGTGACCGTCTTCGATCGTGATCCGGAGCGGGCGGACGCGGCGCATGCGATCGCCGGCCTCAGCGGGCTGTCCGTGTCCGCTGCGGAGGCGGCACACGAGAACTTCGACGTCGTTTTCGATGCGACGGGCAGTCGGCAGTCCATGGAGGACTGCTTCGCCTTTGTCGCCCACGGCGGACGTTACGTGCTCGTCAGCGTCATCAAGGACTCGATCACCTTTGCGGATCCGGACTTCCACCGCAAGGAGATGACGCTCTACGGCAGCCGCAACGCGACCAACGAGGACTTCGCCAGCGTGATCAGGGCCATCGCCGGCGGGCAGGTCCCTATCGATCGCATCGTCACCCATCGCACGACGCTGGCCGGTGCCGTGCGGGACATCCCGCGCTGGGCCTCGGACAAGTCTGACCTGGTGAAGGCGCTGATCGAAATCGACTGACTCCGGCCGGCCGTTCCGTCAAGCGCCGGCAGTGCACGGCTTATGCGGCCGCATCGCGACCTAGAATTCCCTTGCCGAGCTTGTCCTCGAGCAGAAAGCGGCTGACGCTCACGTCCTCGCGGAAGCGATCGATCGCCAGCGACTGGTGGAAGGCGTCCAGCGCCTGCCTGTCCTTGCCGAGGTCTTCCAGGATCCAGCCGCGTCCGGCCAGCGCTCCCCAGTGGCGCGGCTCCAGCGCCAGCGTGCGGTCGATATCGGCCAGCGACTTGGCGTAGAGCGTGTGGTCGCTTTCGCCCATCAGCCAGTAGACCGTCGCCCGCTTGTTCCAGCCCTCGGCGTAGTCCGGCTTCCTCAGGATGATCGAATTGAGATAGCCGATGGCGAGCTGATAGGCGCCGGCATTGACGGCGGCGATGGCATAATCCATCAGCCGGTTGACCTCCGGGTCGCCGGAATTGAGCCACAGGGCCTGGATCCTGTCCTCGATCGGGCGTGCCTCGTCAGCGTTCGACGCCGCCTTGAGGGCAGCAAACAGACGATCGAGTTCAGCCGCCTTCGCCGCGCCCGTCGGGGCGGTCGCGGCCGCCTGATCCGGCGCAGCCGAGGCAGCTTCCGCCCCGCAAGCCGGGACGATCAGCAAGGCCGCAGCAAGGGCAAGCGCCAACCGCATGGCCAAAGCCTACGCAGCGCCGGCCGATCCGGTCAAAACACACGGCCGTGACCTGAGGACCTGGGGGCCCGGCGAAAGGCTTCAGATGTCCTGCCCGGTCTGCTTTTCGAGCTTGTCGAGGACCTTGCGGGCATTGGTGAGATACGGATCGAGCGCCAGCGCCTGCTTGAAGGCGGCAATCGCGCGCTGGTCGTCACCGAGCGTGCGAAAGATCGAACCGAGCCCGACCAGCGCCCCGAAGTGGCGCGGTTCGAGCACCAGCACGTGCTCGATGTCGGAGATCGACTGGCTGTACTTGTCGGTGAGGAAATAGACCGTCGCCCGCTTGTTCCAGCCCTCGGCATAGTCAGGCTTGAGGGTGACGACGCGATCGAGGATGTCGAGCGCATGCGGATAGTCCTTGTCGGCGATCGCCTGCACGCTCCACGACATCAGGAGATCGACCGTATCGCTGCCCGACTGCAGCCAGATGGCGATGATGGCATCTTCCGCCCGTTTGGCGGTGGCATCGTTCTTCGCCGATTTCAGCTTGGCGAAAAGCGTGTCGAGCCGCTCGGCGCGGCTGGGCACCGGGACGACAGGCTTGGCCGGCGCAGCGGCGACAGCCGGTGCCTCCCCGGCCGCCCATACGGGCGGACCGGCGACAAGCGCCAGTGAGGCGGCCAGCACCGCGACAGCGATCCTCATGAGAAAAATGATAGGGCGGGCCGCACGGCCCGTCAAAGCCGATTCCGCCGGGCGGGCCGTCAGGACGGCGAAAGCTCAGCCCTGGCGCGCCTTGAAGCGGCGGTTGGTCTTGTTGATGACGTAGACGCGCCCCTTGCGCCGCACCAGGCGGTTGCCGCGGTGGCGGGAGCGCAGCGATCTCAGGGAGTTACGGATTTTCATTGACTACGGCCGCTCGTGAACGAAACGAGCGCGGAAATCCGCGCCCTGTCGATTGTGGCGGGAAAATATGGAGGCGCCGCCCCCAAGTCAAGCAAAGGCTTGAGGGGCGGTGGCGGTCTCCAGGGCGGTCCCCTTTGGCGCCGGCGTCAGGCCCGGCGGGAAGCACCACACCCGCCAGATGCGCGCGCAGGGTGGTGAACTTCAGGCCAAGTTTGCCGGTGCTCGGCCGTCCGACGGCCGAGGCCGCTCATGATGAGCCGCAAGATGGGGCGCGCGCAGCTCCACCTCGCCCGCATCAGGCCCGGCGGGTCACGCCCTCCTGCGCCATCGGCTCGCCCACCAGCAGGTGCAGGAAACCGGCAAAGCAATCGCCGGGTACCGCCGGCGCGAACAGGAAACCCTGTGCGCGGCTGCATCCGAGCGTCTGCAGCATCGCCCGCTGCGCTTCCGTCTCGACGCCCTCGGCAATGACCGTGATGCCCAACGCCTCGGTAAGCGAGGTGATATTGCGCACGATGGCCTCGTCCCTCGGGTCCGTGGCAATGTTGCGGATGAACGAGCGGTCGACCTTGAGAACGTCGACGGGCAGCCGCTTGACGTAAGCGAGGCTCGAGTAACCCGTCCCGAAGTCGTCGATGGCAATCCTGAACCCGTGCTCCTTGAGCCGCTTGGTCATGACGATCACCATCTCCGGATTCCTGATGAGGACATTCTCAGTGATCTCGAGCGAAACCGTCGACGGATCGACGCCGTAGCGCTGCGTCGCGTCGATGAGCTCTTCGGCAAGTTCCTCCCTGGACAGCTGCCGCGGCGACAGGTTGAGATGAAGCGGAAGTGACAGGCCCCGCACCCGGCGCCATTGCTCCAGACGTGCGAAAGCCAGCTCGATCACCCGCTGCCCGACATCGACGATCAGGCCGGTGGTCTCGGCGATTGAGATGAATTCGGTCGGGCTGACCAACCCGCGCTGCGGATGATGCCAGCGCATCAGCGCCTCGGCCCCCAGCAGGCGTCCATCCGCCAGCGACATGATCGGCTGATAGAACACGTCGAGCTCGTCATGCGCCAGAGCGCGGCGCAGATCAGTCTCGGCCTCCAGGCGCTGCACGGCAGCCACTTCGAGGGTCTCGTCGAACAGCATGCAGGTGTTCTTGCCGTCGGCCTTGGCGTGGTACATGGCGACATCGGCCTTGCGCAGCAGTTCATCTGCACTCGCCTGCCCAATCTCGCCCAGAGCGATGCCGAAACTGCCACCGACCACGACCTCACGCCCGCCGACCGAGATCGGCACGCGGATGGCGTTGAGGAGTCGGCAGCATACGTTGCGCGCTTCCGCTTCGGCGACGTCGGTCTCGAGCAGAACAGTGAACTCGTCGCCGCCAAAGCGCGCGCCGATGTCGCCGGCGCGCAGGACGAGCCGCATCCGCTCGGCCACCGTCCTGAGAATCAGGTCACCGGCATCGTGGCCAAGGCTGTCGTTGACCACCTTGAAGTTGTCGAGATCGAAGAAGATCACCGCGACCGATCCATCGCGCCGGGCATCCGACGACAGGGTGAGCCGTAGCTGCTCCTGAAAGAAGGCCCGGTTGGCAAGCCCGGTCAGCGGATCGCGGAAAGCCATGTCCTCAAGACGCAGCTCGTAGGACTTGCGGTCAGTCACATCATGGAACGTGATGACGATGCCTGCCACCGCCGGATCGCGCAGCAGGTTGGTCAGCACCACGTCGTATTCGTGCCGGCTGCCGTCCGGCCAGACCAGCCCGACCGAGCAGGTCCGCGTCGTCCCGGGCGAAGCCTGCAGTTCGGCGACCGTGGCGCGCAGCCGGGCCCTGTCCCTGGTGCAGACCCGCTTCCAGAAATCGTCCCAAGTGCCGGGGTCGTCGTCCGCACGCCAGACCAGCGTGGCGGCGGGGTTGCCGAATCTGACCTCGCCCATCGGGCCGAGCACGACGATCAGGTCACGCACGCTGCGGATCAGCGCGCCAAGGCGTTCCTCGCTCGCCTTGAGCGCGCGCTCGGCGCGGCGGCGGTCGGCAAGTTCACTGTGAACGGCGCGGTAGAGCCGCCCGTTCTCGAGCGCCGCCGCGCTCTGGCCGGCGTAGAGCATGGCAATGGTATGCAGATCCGGATCGAAGGGGGTGGGCAGGGCGCGGAAGGCAAACAGCAGGCCTTCCAGCCGGTCGCGCCCGATCGGCAGCGCCAGCAAGGCGCGGCGCGGCACTGTCGCGCCGGCCTCCGCCCCTTGATCGGGCGCCTCGATCATTTCCGCGTGCGACTCGAACCGGGTGAGCCCCGTCGTTGCGAGAAGCCGTTCGACGAGATCGGCAAGCTGGTCGTCTGCCGGAATCGGAACGCCATGATCGGCTCGGCTCTGGATGACGCCAGCGTCATCGATAAGCACGAGCGTCGCGCTGTCGGCGCCGACCAGTCCCGGGAACTCCTCGACGGTCCGCTGCACGACGCTGTTCTGTTCGAGATCGATGCCGATGGTGCGCTCGGACCGGACGATGCGCTCCAGCTGTGCCCGGCGCTGCGCCTGCTCGACAGCCTGACCGATGCGGTAGGCCATCGCCGTCAGCAGACCGACCTCGGAGAAGGTGAAGGGCTCGGCGCGGCAGCGCGCCAGGATGAGCACGCCGCGCGCGGCATGGCTGGCCGAGACCGGGAGATAGAGGACGCTGCCGACCTCGAGGTTGCGCAGTTGCTCCTCGACCGTCGCATCCTGGGTCGCGTCCTTGACGAGCAGCGGACTGGCGTCACGCATCGTCCGCGCGACATTGCCGTCGGCCTCGGTGGAGAAGGGCAACGTCACCAGATCTTCGGGCAGGCCTATGGAGGACAGCGGGACGTAGGAGCCGGTCCCGGCCGGATCGAGCAGAATGACCACCTCCGCTGCGAACAGCTCGGAGAGCGTCAGCAGGATGCGCTCGAGCAGCGCGTCGAGTTGGCCCGAATCGTTGATTGCCGTCAGCAGCCTGGTCAGGCGCGTTGCGTCGCGCACCGCCAGATTTGCGGCATGCATTGCCGCATCCCTCGACAGGCGAAGCCTGTTGAGGCTCTCCTCCTCGGCCGCCGCTGGGTTGGCCGAGGCGGAGCACTGCACCTTGGCGTGCATGGTAACCTCAGAGTGCGAGAGCCGTCAGGGTACAGTTGTGCGTGCCAAGGACACCCGATGTCCGCGCGAATTCGCCGCAGCAATAGATGCCGAAGCTCGGCACGTCGCCGGCCGCCTCCTGCAGGAGTGCCGACTCCTCCTTGGTCCGTTCGCCCAGCAGCATGGCGCGTGCAGCACAGCTGAAGGCGAGAAGCACCGCCGTATCCTCGCGCTTCCGGGCAATGGCGCCGACGTCCCGGGTGACGGCAAGCAGCTTGTCCCGCGTGCTGGCCATCACCTGCACGGCACTGCCGGCCTGCGGCACGCAACCCTGGATGCGCAGCCAGCCGTTCGGCGACTTGGCACGGGCGGCGCGGATGATGAAGGTGCCGTCGCTCTGCATCAGACCGAGCGGATGGTTGACCGACGTGCCCCAGAAATTGGCCGCATCCAGTTCTCCGGGCGCGATACCAAGCTGCTCCTCATAGACGGCGGCAGCCGGCCGCCCGTCGAGTTCCATGACATCGACCCCTTCCGCGCGGGTGACCAGCAGCGGTACGCCGATCGGTTCCCAGCCGTGCCGCGTGATCACCTCAAACGGCTCGTCCGACGAGATCCATGCGGCAACGGCACCCTTTTCGACCACCTTGTCGTCGTGGAAGACGAAGGTCGCGACGAACTTCATCTCATCGCCTGCCGCACCGCCGACGATCGGGATGCGCGGTCCGGTCACCCGGTAGACGCCGTTGAACAGTTGCTGGAGGTTGCCGGCCAGGCAGTCCGCCAGGAGCACGACGGCACCGTGGCGACCGGGCCCGGCCTGGTCGCGCGCTTCGCGGGCGATCTGCTGTCCGACGTCGGTCAGGCGCTCCCAGATGTTCGCGGCCGAGGCGACACCGTAGCGATAGCTTCCCGCCGACAGGACCATGACGGCGACGCCCACGCCGAATCCCACATAGGTCTCGCGCAAAATCTCGCCGGAGCCCGTGGCGCCCACCAGGTGCGCCTTGCCGGTGATGCTGCGGATGCCTTCCAGAAGCTTCGGCAGGTCGTAGCGGGGCGAGGTGAAGACGAACACCATGGCCGGCGTCTCGCCGCCGAGCTGGTTTGCCGCAGCCTGCGCCGCCTCTCGCCCGGCCTCGAAGGCATCGGACTTTGAACTCGAACCCGTCCCCGCATGCACGTTCATCTGTCGCCTCCTCGCTCCCGACGCCGCCCCTGCAACGCCAGCACGGAAGGGAACGCTACAATCTATACGTGAAAATTCCGGATACACTTATAGAAACCAAAGGCTTATCTTTGGAGTTTCTCCAAAAATAAAGCCGCTGGGAATCCGGCAAAGCCGAGGCTTCTCAGAGGATGGATTTGACCATTCGGCAAGAGCCGCGCTTGATGATCAGCCGGCGTGGCCCACCATCGACCCGGAAACCGGCGGAGTTGCCCCGTTTCGACTGCTTCCTTCGGCGGTGCTGGATGCCGGGCGCAAATCCTCTCCCAGGCGCCTTGCGCCGGCTGCCTCCGACCCCAAGTAAGGGGCGCGGGCCGGGCCCCTCTGGCGGCGTCTATTCGACGCCGTGATGTCGGACCGCATCGGGCGAGCTCGATTTGGGGTCCGGCGAACGCCTAACCGACAACAGATCGTGCTGCCCCTGTCGAAAACGCCTGCGCTGGAGAGCGCGTGCTGAGCGAACCGTTTGTCGGTCATCCCATCTGGATGTGGCTTGTCTTCCCTGCTCGGCCTCGAAAAGTTTCCGGCGGCGTGGTCGCTGACGATCACCTTTGTCATACTCGCCGCAGGCATCCTGTATTCGATTTGGCGGACCCGCCAGGCGGCTCCGCAAGCCGCCCGTCCGACCGCGTCCTAGAAAACCCGGAAACCCCCATGGTCCGAGCACTAGAACGGTTCATCAGTCACGAGGCGTCAAGCGGCATCATCCTGATGTTCGCCGCCGTCTTTGCGCTGGTCCTCGACAATTCGCCGCTCGCCTGGCTCTACGACGGCCTGTTGACCACGCCGATGACGATCGCGATCGGCAAACTGGAGCTCGGCAAGCCGCTGCTCCTGTGGATCAACGATGGGTTGATGGCGGTGTTCTTCCTGCTGGTCGGTCTCGAGATCAAGCGGGAGATGATGGCAGGCGAGCTGTCCAGCCGGCAGCAAGTGGTCCTGCCGGGCGCGGCGGCCATCGGCGGCATGCTGGTGCCGTCGCTGATCTACGTGGCGGTGACCTGGGGGGAACCGGGGCTCGCCGGCGGCTGGGCGATTCCGGCCGCCACCGACATCGCCTTTGCCCTCGGCGTCCTGTCGCTGCTTGGCAGCCGCGTGCCGCCGGCGCTGAAGGTCTTCCTGCTGGCGCTGGCGATCGTCGACGACCTCGGCGCCATCCTGATCATCGCGGTGTTCTACACCAGCGATCTTTCCGGCACGATGCTGGCCGGCGCCGGGGTGGCGGCCGTGGCCCTGCTCATCCTCAACCGGATGAGGGTGCGGGCCATTGCGCCCTATGTTCTGGTCGGCATCGCCCTGTGGGTATTCGTCCTCAAGTCGGGCGTCCATGCCACGCTTGCCGGGGTTGTGCTGGCCTTCGCCATCCCCATGAACCGGCCCGACGGCGCGGCCGACGGCGAGTCAACTCTGGAGCGGCTCGAACACAGGCTGGAGCCGTGGGTCGCCTACGCCATCATGCCGCTGTTCGCCTTCGCCAATGCCGGCGTGTCGCTTAACGGACTGAGCCTCGGCTCCTTCATGGCGCCGCTGCCGCTCGGCATCCTGCTCGGGCTGTTCCTCGGCAAGCAATTCGGCGTCTTCGCGGCCGTGTGGCTGACGGTGAAAGCGGGTTGGGCGAAGCTGCCGCAGGGCGCCACCTGGGTGCAGATCTATGGCGTCGCATGCCTTGCCGGGGTCGGGTTCACGATGAGCCTGTTCATTGGAACACTGGCCTTTGAGGGGCAGGCGGAGGCGGCCGGCGTCCGGCTGGGGGTTCTGGCCGGGTCCGTGATGTCCGCGCTGCTCGGCTACGGGCTGTTACGATGGGCAAGCGCGACGAGAGGCCGCGGCAACGGTCGTGAATGACCTTGGCTGCGTGGAAATTTGATCGCCAAAATGGCGTGCTGAACGTGGTTCTATTGATGGCCGCCGTTACGGCTGCAACATGCATATTTGACCGTAGTCCTGACCAATAGAAGGCATCCGATTCTAACGCCCGACGCCGGGCCGACCGGCGACCTCGCCTATGTCGTCGGAGAGAGGGGCAAGCCGATGACGAAGGAGTCGTTCGGCAACGACTTCTGCGACGCCTGCCGCAAGGCGGGCGTCAACAAGTCGGCACACGGCTTGCGGAAGATCGGCGCGACCCGCGCCGCCAATCTGAGGGGCATGGTGGGCGGTACTGGGATCGAACCAGTGACCCCTACGATGTCAACGTAGTGCTCTCCCGCTGATATCGCCTCGGCAAGCTCGGCGAAGGGACGGAAAATCGTTCGAAATCAGCTGCTTACGCAGCTTACGATTTTCCTGAGCTAACCGCAACATCATACCCGTTTGGACCGCTTTCGGGGGCTCGTTGTGACCACAGTGTGACAGGCGTTAAGCGCTAACCCATCGTCTTACTGCAGACATTTCGGCTGAAGGCATCTTGGCTGTGACAGACCGGCAGCGACGGGGGCAGGGGGGTGCCGGGTGCCTTCTCCCGCTGTGAAATACGTCTCCAGAATTTCGCACAGAAAATCGAGACGTTTCAGCTTGTCCGCATTGCCGGCAAGGAGTGTACGGATCAGCGGGTGAGGTAGCAGCCGCCGTAGTCATACAGGGTAGGAGTGACCCTATCGTCGGGGGTAGCGGCATCCCCAGAGGACAGAACCAGCTACACTGAGAAACATTAGCAATTTCAGCGCATTAGACAAATCGATGTGTTGATGACGTATCACGCGGCCTGGCCCGGCGACTTGCTTGCAGCCGACAGTCAACGGTCAAGCGCTTCAGCAACTCGGATAGCGTGATCTCGGGCCGATTAACCCTACAAAAGATAAAGGGTTGACATTCGGCTGAGCCGAGCCCACGTCCATAACGCTCTCCGAATTGGCAATGCCGGAGGAGAATTCGGAGTGTCATAGCGGCCCCGATAGCCGTGATCCAAAAGACCTAATGGGTCAGGTCCCGTGGTATCGCGCGGTTGCGGAGCGCGACGAGAGCGGGGACCACGAGTAGCTGCGCGACAAAAGTGACTCGATTTGTGTGGTGTTGCCCTAACCGGCAAACACTAAACCTTCCTTCCTGAGCTACCCCCAAATCTTCTGACATCGTTTGTTGGTGCGGCCCCGTTCTCGCCTGTCGAACAACCGTACCTGCCCTGTCGGTGCGTCATCGTGGCGACCGAGGGCATCAACGTACCCCAACTCACACTCCCACGTTTCGTCGGTTTCGACTGGTCCCGCAAAGGGACTTCGTCGAGCCGCTGACCTCAATGGTCCAAAGGAGACTAGGCATGCCGACCAACCTACTACACCCCGTCGAATGGGATCGAACTCCACATACGCACGAAGAAGCAGCGATCGTAGACCACGCGATCAGCCGGTCTCTGAGCATACTTCGCGGCGAGAAGGCGGCGATAGAGCAATACGTGTCAGAAGACGACCTTGCACGTCATCGCTCTGTCGTCACTGCCATCGTCCTCGCGGCTTTTGATGCTTTGTCGAACGAGACAGTTGCCGTTGCCGCGCGGGACGATGTCACTCTTGTTTGGCTCAAACAGCACGGTAGCCAGTGGGGAGAGGTCGGGAACGTCATCGACACCTTGAACGCCATCGGTTTGCTACACATCGAAAGCTGGAATGAAACGGCAGTTCGTTTTCGGCTGAGGGACAAGAAAGCGCCCGTCCCGAAACCTGCACGTGTCAAGAGCCCCAGCAAGACGCCGGCACCAGCACCAGACGGTGATCGCGCAGAGAAAATTCGCCCGTTGCAGTGGGACCGCAGCCCAGCGACGGATCGCGCTCGCGAGCTGGTTTCCAGGATCAAGGATCGAGAGTGGCAGGCGTTGGAAAATGCCCAGTCCTGGTTAGGCAGAACCGAGGCAAGAGACGAAGTCAGCGATGCTATGACGGCGATCCTTTGCGACGTCGCGTATCAGGCACTGCTCGCACCGGAGGTTTGGGTCAGCGTCGATCAATCAAGAGACGTTGTGCCGTACGTCGTCCAAAATCTCGTTGGCTGCTTTGAAGCGAGCTACGAAAACGCCGGCCCCAATGACCCGCTAGTCTGGCTTCACGCAGGTGTCGATCTCCTAGCCCCCATCAAGGAGTTTGGTCTGACCAAAGACGATTTCAGTCCGAGCGATGACCCCACCTACGAGGTGTTGCGGTTTGAGACAAAGGACGGGGAAGGGCCGTCCAGGGCGGACACGCCAACAGCAGCCGCCGGCCAATTCCGTGTGGCAGGCGACCGGGTAACCTCAGGGACGATTGAAGAGATCGAAGCTGGTTATGACGACCGAGGCAACGCCGTTTACCTGAACATGAGGTTCATGCTGAGCGACATGTTCGGCAAATCGGTCGATGAGCTGGTCGAGGATATCTACGGGAAGACCGGAGAGAAGAAGACGGACCAGAGTGTCGAGCAGACTCGGCTGGCCTTAAGGCTAATCCTCGGCAATCTGCTCAGGGCGTACCAGATCGATCCGAAGCGGTATGTCGGTCTGTCGCTGAGAGACGAACAATACAAAGACGGCTTGAACAACCCTGTCGGCATACACTCCCGCGCTATCAAGCGTGTGAAGGATTACCTGACTGCCGGCAAGCGGCCTCTGGTCCACTATCGCAAGGGCTATCTGAACAGGGCGACAGGACAGAGTCAGTCCAGCCGTATCCGTGCAACTGACCGATTGGAGGAGGTGGTTAAGCAAGGTCTGAACCCCGAAGGCCTGGCCCGTCTTACTGTAGACACTTGGACTGATCCCAATCTCCCATCCCTTGCTGACCTGTACGATGTCTTCGATGGTCCGGTTATCGTTCTCCGAGCCGAGAAGCAGGAGGGCGAAAAGACAGGCAAAGTGATCGAAAGGTGGGAGTGGACGCCGAGAGGGAGGCAATGCGTAATCGCCTTAACCGGTACAATGCATTCATTGCGACCCAGTGGATCGATCTCCTTCTTCCCGACGACGAGTACCGGAAAGCCGTCATCGACCAGCACATCAACTTTCTGTTCAACGGCAAGCTCCATCGCGTCTTCAACAACGGGTCGTTCGAGCAGGGTGGACGGTTCTATGGAGGCTGGTGGATAGCGATCAAGAGCCGTTATCGGGCGTTCATCACGATCAACTGGGCTCCAACGGTCGAACTCGATTACTCGGCCATGATGGTCGCCATGCTTCACGCGAAGAAGGGGCAGACGCTGCAGGGCGACGGCTACGCGATTGATGGGATCGACGGAACCTATCGCGATCTGATCAAGGACACCACAATCAAGCTGATCAACGCAACGGGTCGCATAAAGGCGCCCAGAACGTCGGCGCTACCACCCGGCTGGACGTGGAAGCAGCTACAGGAAGCGGTCCGGGCCAGGCATGCTCCGATAGCCGACTATTTCGGGTCTGGCATCGGGCTGAAGCTTCAGCGCATCGACTCAGACATTGCCGAAGACGTGATGATGCATTTCGTGGATCGCGACATCCTCGTGCTGCCTGTGCACGACAGCTTCCTGATTGACGCGAGGCATGAAGCGGCGTTGCGAGAGAAGATGATCGAAGCGTGCATGAAAAATATCGGTGAAGAGATCGGCATCAAGGCAGACCCGTCGTTCATTGAGACCGTGCTGTTCAAGAACCATGCGCTGTTAGAGGAAGCCGTCGAAAAGGACCGGCTTGGTGTGTCCTCCATCCGAGACTTTCTCGATGACTACGAGGGCCAGCCAGGGTTTGGATTGTATCGGGCCCGGAAGATAGATTTTCTATCAAGACAGACCGAGGCGTGGCGATGGGCATACTACAGTAGTTGACCGTGTAGATAGGAATATTCTGCATTATTTTAGTTCTATCTAGTAGACCAACTAGTGCTATTGATTATCAATATGCCAACAAAGCCCAGGGAGACTCGTACAGGCCGTTCGTAAATTTTAGAGTACTTTCTCCATCACCAATAACGGATCGCCGTCAGCGAGCTTCCTAGAGTCTTTACGGGGCTATTCTGTTCTTGGTACCGCTTGCTGTCGGGGCTTCCCAGGTTCTTGGATTTGGAGCCACCGCGCCGTCCGCCAGATAATCCCGGCTGGGCGTTGCGAGTGGTGCGCGGAGGGCGCGAATAACAGGAGGCAAAGTCACTGGTGCCCAGGAAAAGATTGGCTGAGCGAAGAGCCTTAACCGTTGATTTCACAGCGAAATCGACCACGCCTTCGGTGATTTGTCTACCACTCCCGTCACACACTTCGCAAGCCGGCGCAAACGTGGTTCCGAGGGGGTTCGCAGTTCGCGGTGTGTGCCAAGGGTCGCTCGCACGAGAGGTCTGCGCAGGGGCGGCAGCATCAGCACTTCCCCCATTGGGCGTGACAACTTCCGTATGGCCAAACACTGGTCCGCCGCAACCATGGGCGACCCTCATCCGCGAATGACGGGTTTCTTCAAACGGGACACCAGCTTTTTGAACTCATGCACCGAAAAGCGGGCATCCTCCATGGCCGCCTTGATCTCGAAAGCCTCGCGTGGCTCAAGCTCACGGCCTCGACATAGTTTCACGAAAAAGGGTTCAACGAGCGTGGCCCAGAAACCCAGCGGATATGTTGCGCCAAGCTCACCACGCACATCACGTTCAACGATGGCTGTTATCTGAGAGCTGCCGATCCTCTCGCCGAGCACGTTGCGAAACAACCCGGCATTGAAATCAATGTCTTCGAACGCGATCTCGTTTTCGGTAAAGCAGCGTATGGCAAGGTCATGTCCCTTCAGGTGGTGTAGCTCGGCGGCGCGGTGGTCATCGGCGCTTTCCCGTTAGGGTCTGGTTGCAACGCCAACCCTTGACTGGAAGGATCACCGATGACCGACGACATGATGAGCGTTCGCAGGCTGGTGGAGAAGACACCGGATGCCGATCTCCTGCGCGAGATGATCGGCTTTGCCGCCGAGCGGCTTATGGAGCTGGAGGTAGGAGCGGCGACGGGCGCCGGCTATGGCGAGAAGACTGCGCTGCGCACGGTCCAGCGCAACGGCTACCGCGACCGCGACTGGGAGACGCGCGCCGGGACTGTCGAGCTGCGCATTCCGAAGCTGCGCAAGGGCTCCTACTTCCCGGGCTTTCTCGAACCGCGCCGCATGTCCGAGAAGGCGCTCACCGCCGTCATCCAGGAAGCTTACGTGCAGGGCATCTCGACGCGCTCGGTCGATGACCTGGTCAAGGCCATGGGCATGAGCGGCATCTCGAAGAGCCAGGTCTCGCGGCTGTGCGAAGAGATCGACGGCAAGGTGAAGGCCTTCCTCGAACGGCCGATCGAAGGTGACTGGCCGTATCTGTGGATCGACGCCACCTACCTGAAGGTTCGCCGCGGCGGACGCATCGTA